>JBHIYN010000005.1:0-331329 GCA_041984235.1 Gammaproteobacteria bacterium | reverse complement strand
GTGTTTCTGGGGGTGGATAAAAGCGGCGCAGGGTCGAGCGAGCATGCCCGCTGGCAAGGCGCGCGGAAAGCGAGCAGCGCAGCGTACATCAGTACGTGAGCAGCGCAGCGCCCCGCGCAACGCCGCACCACGGGGTCGCCGGCTTGTCAGCAGCGAGCGAGCAAGGTCGCTGGCAAGGCGCGCGGAAAGCGAGCAGCGCAGCGACCATCAGCAGGTGAGCAGCGCAGCGCGCCGCGCCACGCCGCTCGCGGGGCAAGGCCAACGTGTTTCTGGGGGTGGATAAAAGCGGCGCAGGGTCGAGCGAGCATGCCCGCTGGCAAGGCGCGCGGAAAGCGAGCAGCGCAGCGTACATCAGTACGTGAGCAGCGCAGCGCCCCGCGCAACGCCGCCCGCGGGCAGCGCAGCCGGCCCTGCGCCGCTTTTACGCCGTGCGTTGCCAGACTAGGGTGTGCACCGCCTTCTCGCCGTCGTTGCCGCGCATCGGCGGGGTGCGCAGGGTCAGGGTGTCGTCACCGAACTCGTAAAAGCGCACCTGGTCGTGTCCCGGCCAGCCTGGCACCGACGCGCCGAGCACGTGGTGGGTCACCGTGCCGGCCTGCGGGTCCACCGTGTAGGTGCCGAAATAACCGGTGTAGCTCTGGTAGGCGGCGCGGTACTCGCTGTCGGCCACCTCGCGCGGATCGCGCGAGCTGAACGGCGCACGGCCCTCGGCCATGAGCTGTGCGGCCATGTTGCCGGCAGCGTCGTAGTTGATGCGTCCGATGACCTTCTCGCCGAGCGGGAAGGCGGTACGCCCCGAGGGCTTCTGCGAGTAGCTGTCGGCGAGCTGCCAGGTGCCGACGAACGGCGCGGAGGGATTGGGATCGGTCATACGGAGGGGCCTGGGCGGTTGCGGGCGTGCCATCGTGCAAGCGCCGCGCGCGACATGCAAGGGCGTGGCGGTTTACGCGGTCCGTGGCGGCGTCCACAATGCGCACACGGTTCGTCCGGACCGTTTTCACGACCCCACGGAGTCCCTCATGGTTCGATTTGCCTGCGCCGCGCTGCTGCTCGCGGTTACCCCGCTTCACGCCCAGGACGCCGCCCAGCCGGACCTGCTGCAGCAGGCCTTCGACGGCGCCATGACCTGCTCGGCGGTGGCCGCGCTGGGCGCCGAGGAGGTCGCCGATGCCGAGCGCTGGCGCTGGGACAACCGTTCCTTCGCCTTCGGCATGCTCGCCGCGCGCTTCTGGAATGATGCCACCGGCGAGCCGATGAGCGCCGAGCAGCTCGACCAGACCCTCAATCGCTATGCGCAGGCCCTGATCGGCATGGAGCCGGACCAGCGCGCGATGTTCGAGAACGGTTGCGCCGGCAAGTACGCGGACGTCGACAAGCTGTGCGAGGAGAATCCCTGCCTGCACAGCGGCCCGCCGGCGCCGGCCGCGCCCGGCGACACCTGAGCCCGGCTCAGAACAGCTCGGCCTGGGCGTCGCTCTCGCGCTCGGTAAAGTTCGACAGCCCGATGCCGGCCAGGCGGTAGCGCGTCTCGCGCGGCAGATCGACCTTGCCCAGCAGCACTCGCGCGGCCGCGCACAGCTCGGTGGCCGAGGCCGGCGGGAAGGGTGGTGTCAGGCTGCGCGTGACGATGCGGAAGTCCTGCGTCTTGAGCTTGACGAACACCGTGCGCGGCTCGCGCCCGTGCTGGTCGAGCTGACGCCACACGCGCTCGGCGAGATCGGCGAACACGCCGTCGAGCTCGGCCAGCGCGCGATCGTCCTCGAAAGTCGTTTCCGCCGACAGTGACTTGCGCGGCTGGTGCGGACGCATCGGGTTGTGGTCGATGCCGCGTGCCAGGTTCCACAGCCGCCGGCCAAACTTGCCGAAGCGGATCTCGAGCTCTTCGCGCGCCCGCTGGCGCAGCTCGCCGACGGTATAGATCCCCAGCGCTTCGAGGCTGGCACCGGTGGCGCGCCCGACCCCGGGCAGCTTGCGCACCGGCAGCGGGGTGAGGAAGTCCAGCGCCTCGTGCGGCTGGATGACGAACAGGCCGTTGGGCTTGCGCCAGTCCGAGGCAATCTTGGCCAGGAACTTGTTGGGTGCGACCCCGGCCGAGGCGTTGAGCTCGGTGTCGGCCCTGATCTCGGCGCGGATGCGGCGTGCCACCTCGGTCGCGCGGGCGAGACCGGCCTTGTTCTCGGTCACGTCGAGGTAGGCTTCGTCCAGTGACAGCGGCTCGATCAGGTCCGTGTAACGCCGGAACACTTCCCGTACCTGCTGCGACACCGCCCGGTAACGGGTGAAGTCCGGTGCCACGAACACACCCTGTGGGCACAGGCGTCGTGCGCGCGCCGCCGGCATGGCCGAGTGCACGCCGAAGCGCCGCGCCTCGTAGGAAGCCGCGCAGACCACCGAGCGCCGGCCCTGCCAGGCGACGATCACCGGCCGTTCGCGCAATTGCGGGTCGTCGCGCTGCTCGACCGAAGCGTAGAACGCGTCCATGTCGACATGGACGATCTTGCGCGGCGCCGTGGTGGCCTGCGCGTCGTTCACCGGCACCCGGCAGCCGGCTCAGCCGGCGCTGTCTCCGCGGCGCTTCAGGCCAGCGCCGCCTTCAGCTTCGCGGCCATGAGCGCGAGGCCGTCGCGCCCCGCCTCGAGCACGCCGGGGAAGGAGACGAAGCCGTGGATGGTGCCCGGGTAGCACTTGTACTCGGACGCGACGCCGGCCGCGGCGAGCGCCTCGGCATAGGCCTTGCCTTCGTCGCACAGCGGGTCGTAGCCGGCGGTCACGGTCAGCGCCGGCGGCAGGCCCGACAGATCCTTCGCCGCCAGCGGCGAACCCTTGGGACCGAGCAGCGCCTGCGGGTCATCGGTCAGGTGGCCGCCGAACCAGGCCATGTCCTCGCCGGACAGGAAGTACTCGCCGCTGCCGAAGTTCTGGCGCGAGGGGTAGGCGGTGTCGGAGAAGTCCGTGGCCGGGTAGATGAGGAGTTGGAAGGCGACCTTGTCCGGCATCTGCTGGGCGACGACCGCGGCCATGTTGCCGCCGGCGCTGTCGCCGGTGACGGCGAGCTTGTCCGGGTTGGCGCCGATGCCTGCGGCATTGGCATGCACCCAGGCGGTGGCCGCGACGCAGTCCTCGACCCCGGCCGGGAACTTGTGCTCCGGTGCCAGGCGGTAGTCGACCGCGACCACGATGACGTCGGCCTCGTTGGCGAAGTAGCGGCACATGTTGTCGTGCGTGTCGAGATCGCCGATGACCCAGCCGCCGCCGTGGAACTGCACCAGCACGGGCAGCGCCTCGCTGCTCTCGCGCGGGGTGAAGATACGGATCGGGATCGGGCCGTTGGGGCCGTCGATGGTGCGATCCTCGCTGGCGTGAATCGGCACCTGTTCGCCCTGCAGGGCCTGTACCAGCTGGCCGAACACGGCGCGCGCCGTGGGCACGTCCATTTCGTGGATCGCGGGGCCGTTCTGTTCGGCGAGGTTCTTCAGCAGGGCGTCGGTGGTAGCGTCAAGGGGCATGGGGCTCTCCGTCGTGTCGATGCGGTCGGGGCGGGCTGGCAGCACGGCTGCCGCGCTGCCCGTGGCCGACCGATTATAGGCGTGCGGCGGCGTCGTCGGCACGCCGCCCGCGGCCGTCTCAGGGACGCGGGACGTGGTCGGCGATGGCGCGCAGGCGATCGTGATGCTGGCGCCCTTCGAGCCCGCCGCCGAGCGTGCGCAGGCACAGGTGGGTGAGTCCCGCCGCCTGCCAGCCGCGCACGCGGTCGCGCCACTCCGCCTCGCGCGGCCCGACCACGGCGACGCCCGCCTCGCTGCCGATCGCGGCGGCATCGCGACCGGCACTGCGCGCGGCGTCGGCGATGGCGCCGCTGATACGCGGATAGTCCTCCGGCGTACACAGCACGAACCAGCCGTCGGCAAGTGTCCCGATGCGGCGGATGGCGGCCGCCGGCGGCGTTGCGAGCGCGCCGATCCAGATCGGGATCGGGCGCTGCACCGGCAGCGGGTCGAGGCCGGCTGCGCTGACGGTGTCGAAGCGGCCCGCGAACTCGACCGCGGACTCGGTCCACAGGCGTTTCAGCAGTCGCAGCTGCTCGTCGCAGCGCGCGCCGCGGGTGGTGAAGTCCTGCCCCATGCTGCGGTACTCCTCGGCGCTGCCGCCGACCCCGACGCCCAGCCGCAGGCGCCCGCCCGAGAGCACGTCGAGGGTAGCTGCCTGCTTGGCGAGCAGCACGGTCTGCCGTGACGGCAGCACGATCACCGACGGCACCAGCTCGATGCGCGTGGTATGGGCTGTGATCCAGGACAACAGGGTCAGCGGCTCATGCAGGTGCCCCCCGTCGGGGCGCAGCACCAGGTCCGGGACCCGCAGGTGGGTAAACGCCAGCTCTTCGGCGAGCAGGGCGAAATCACGGATCGCGCCAAGGTCGTTCTGCAGCTCGCGCACCGGCAGGGACACGCCGATTCTCATCAATTTCCTCCGCGCAGGATGCGGGTGATCGCAGGCCGCATGTTACCCCGCGCGGCGCCTTGCGCGGCGGCGCGGACTCAGTCCGGCGCGACGCCGAGCACGCGCGCCAGCGGTTCGAGATGTCGCGCATAGTGTCGCCAGCGTCCGACCGAGGAGGTGTAGATCGGCTGGCGCACCTGGCCGAAGCTCGCCGTGGTCACGCTGCGCCGGTTCTCGTGGAACTGCAGGCAGGCGGGATCGAAGGTGAGGCCGCAATGCGCGAGCAGCCGCTCGATGTGCCGGCGCGGCTGCTCGACCAGGTTCTCGTAGCGCAGCTCGAGAATGCGGCCGGGATAGAGCATCGCCCAGTGCTGCATGAGGCGGCGGTAGTCGCGGTAGAACGACGCCAGCGTGTCGAGCGCGAAGCTGTAGTTCTGTCCGTTGGTGAAGTGCTGGAAATAGCACGACAGGCAGGTGTCCAGCGGATGGCGCACCGTGTGCACCACGCGCGCATCGGGAAACAGCGTGAAGATGAACCCGAGGTAGACAAAGTTGAGCGGCAGCTTGTCGACGTGGCGACGGCGGTCGGCACCCATGCGGGCCTCGATGCGGGCCTGGTAACCGGTCGCGAGGGCGTTGCGCTGAGCGCCGTCGAGGCCGGCGACGGCGGCGGGAAACGGCGCGTCGGCCCGCGTCATGCGGCCGGCCTCGTTGACCAGCGCGTCGATGTCGTGGACTTCGCCGGCGCCGAACACGTCCGGGTGCGAGGCCAGGATCTGCTCGGCCAGGCTGGTGCCACTGCGCGGCATGCCGACCACGAACAGCGGCGAGAAGGCCGCGGCCGTGCCGTGGGGCGCCGGTAGCGGCTCGGCGTAATGGTAGATGATGTCCCTGACCTGGCGCGTGAACGCCGCCGCGTCGAACGGCCGCGCCGCCAGCGCGTTGGCCTCGCGGTAATGCGCGAAAGCGTCGTCCCAGCTGCCGACATCGTCGCCGTACTTGCCCGCCGCGAAGTGCAGGTAGGCGCGTGCCAGCGGCGTCAGCCCGGGTTGCCGCAGCGCCGCCTCTACGCGTTCGATGAACGCATCGCCCGGCGCGAAGCGCACCGTCTCGGCCAGTCCCTGGTAGGCCTCGCCGTAGTCCGGCTCCAGCGCGATGGCGCGGCGATAGGCCGCCTCGGCCTCGGCCAGGCGCCCGAGTGCGCGGTAAACGCCGGCCACGTTGTGGTGAAACGGTGCGAAATCCGGCTTGGCGGCGATCGCTTTCTCGATCAGCGCAGCGGCCTGCTCCGGCTCGTCGCGCTTGTGCGCGATCAGGCCGAGCAGGTGGTTGGCATCGGGGTTCAGCGGCTCGCGCGCGAGCACCGCACGGTACAGCCGGGCGGCCTCGTCGGCGCGGCCGTCGAGCTGCAGGGCCATGGCCTGCCTGACCAGTTCGCGCGCACGCTCCGCCATGCTCTACCTCGCCAGCGCCGTGCAGCCTGCGATCATGCGCGCGTCCATCCGGCGGGTCGTCGTCCGCGCCGTGGTCGCCTTCGCTCAGTGCCGCGAGACGGTACGGATCGAGCTCTGGGCGACGTCCTGCTCACGCTGCAGCAGTGCGTGCGCGGAATCGGAGGGCAGCGGCTTGGAGAACCAGAACCCCTGTGCCATGCGACAGTCCAGCTCGCGCAGCTTCTGCGCCTGCTCCTGCGTTTCCACGCCCTCCGCGATGACCCCGATCTCGAGCACGCGGCCGAGGTTGATGAGGGCATCGACGATGCGCCGGTCGCGGCTCACGTTGCCCGAGGCAGCGACGAAGCTGCGGTCGATCTTGATGGTGTCGTAGGTAAACAGGTTGAGATAGCTGAGTGAGGCGTACCCGGTGCCGAAATCGTCGAGATGCAGCTTCACGCCGCGCTCCTGCAGCATGGACAGCGCGCGGATGGTCTCGGTCTCGTGCTCGAGCAGGGCGTTCTCGGTGATCTCCAGGTGTAGCGACTGTGGCGCGAGCTCGCTGCGGTCCAGCACTTCGAGGGTGCGCGCGGCGAAGTCCGGCTCCGAGAACAGCCGTGTCGACACGTTGACGCTGATCGACAGGTCGGTCAGTGCCGGGCTGCTGCCCTGCCAGGCACGGGTCTGGCGGCAGGCCTCGTCCATGATCCACCAGGTCAGCGCGCTGATGGTGCCCGATTCCTCGGCCAGCGGGATGAAATCCTCCGGCCCGATCAGGCCGCGGCTGGGGTGGAACCAGCGCATCAGCGCCTCGAAGCCGGTGATGCGCATGTGCTCCAGCGACACGATCGGCTGGTAGTAGACGGCAATCTCGTTGCGCTCCAGCGCCGAGCGCAGGTCGGTCTCCAGCTCCAGGCGCTGCAGCGCGGTCTCGTGCATGAGGTGATCGAACACCGCGTACGATCCGCCCTGGCGCCGCTTGGTGCGGTACATGGCGAGATCGGCGTCGCGCAGCATGTCCGCTGAACGCTCGTACTTGGCGTCACTCAGCGCGATGCCGATGCTCGCGGTGGCAAAGATCTCCTTGCCCTGAATGACGAACTTCTGCGCCAGCAGCTCGTGTACGCGCTCGGCGACGCGGGTGGCCTCGGTGAGATCGGCAATCTCCATCAGCAGGATCGCGAATTCGTCGCCACCGAGGCGGGCCACGGAATCACCCGGCCGCAGGAACATCGACAGCCGCTTGCCGAGCTCGATCAGCAGCTCGTCGCCGGCGGCGTGGCCGAGGCTGTCGTTGATCGACTTGAAGCGATCGAGATCGAGGAACAGCACGGCGAACTTGCGCCGCTGATCGCGACGGTGCTGCTTGAGCGCGAGGTCAAGCCGATCGAGGAACAGGTTGCGGTTGGGCAGTCCGGTGAGGGCATCGTGCAGGGCCTCGTGGACCAGCATCGCCTCGGTGTTCTTGCGATCGGTGATGTCGCTGAGCGAGCCGGCGATGCGCAGCGCGCGGCCGTCCGTGTCGCGCACGGCCACGCCGCGCGCCAGGGTCCAGATGAGGCGGTTGGCCGCGGTGCGCAGCCGGAACTCGTACTCGAAGTGCGGGGTCACGCCCTGCAGGTGGGCGTCCAGCGCCTTGTGCAGACCGGTGCGGTCTTCGTCGTGCACGCGCTCGAACCAGGTCTGCGGGACCGGCGGATGCAGACGCGCGTCCAGCCCCAGCATGGCGTACCAGCGCGGCGAGAAGTACATCGTGTCGGCGTCCAGGTCCCAGTCCCAGATGCCGTCGCGCGCACCCGCCACGGCCAGCGCGAAGCGCTGCTCGCTCTCGCGCAGCGACATCTCGACGTCGTGCCGCGCCAGCGCGTAACGGATCGCGCGGCCGAGGTTCTCCGCGCACAGGGTGCGCTTGAGCAGGTAGTCCTGCGCGCCGCCGCTGACGCTGTCGATGGCGAACTGTTCGTCCTCGACGTTGGTCAGCACGATGACCGGCGTGGTTTCACTGGCGGCCTTGATGCGGCGCAGGTTCTCCACGCCGTTGCCGTCCGGCAGGTTGAGGTCCAGCAGCACCACGTCCCAGGGTTCGGCGGTGAGGGCCTCGATGCCCCGCGCCACCCGGTCGACGTGGTTGACGGTGGCGCCGGCGAAGGGTGAGGCCGCGAGCTGGTCGCGGATGAGGTCGGCCTCGATGGCATCGTCCTCGACCATGAGGATGCGCAGGCTGTCCGTCATTGAGCTCATGAGTCGGGGGTCCCCCGGGTCAGGCGAGCCGGGAGACGTGCTCGGGCGCGCGCGGCAGTTCGATGACCACGCGTGTGCCGCCTCCCTCGGCCGATTCTATGCCAATCGAGCCGCCGTGGCGCTCTACGATGCGCCGGCACAGCGTCAGGCCGATGCCGGCGCCGGGGTACTCGTCGCGCGTATGCAGCCGTTTGCCCATGTCGAAGACCCGTTCACGGAAGCTCTCGGAGATCCCGATGCCGTTGTCCTGCACCGCGATGCGGCAGGTTTCCGCGTCGCCGCCGGCGGTAATACGGATCTCGGGCCGCTCGCGGCCGCGGAACTTGATCGCGTTGGCGAGCACGTTCTGCAGCAGGTGCATGAGCTGGTAGGGATCGCCGGCCACCGAGGGCAACTGGTCGGAGACGATATGGGCCGCGCTGTCGTCGATCGCCACGCGCAGGTTGTCCAGCGCCTCTTCCAGGCAGCGATTCAGATCGACCAGGCCCGGGCGTTCCTCGCGCGAGGACACCGCCAGGTACTCGAGCACCCCGCTGAGCATGGCGCTCGCGCGGCGTGAGCAGGTTTGCAGTTGCTCGGTCAGCTTGGCGGCATCGGCACCGCCGGCGCCGTCGCCGAGGCGCTGGGCGAGGCGCGAGATCTGGTGCAGCGGTTCCTTGAGGTCGTGCGAGAAGACCATCGCGATGTCGTGGATCTCGCGGCTGGACTGCTCGCGGCCGGCGGTGTTGACCACGTTGATCGACGCGCCGCCGCTGCTGGTGGCGAGGTAACCGCCGCTGCGCGGGGTGAGCAGGCAGCGGCGCGGCGCGCCGTCGGCGCCGTGAACGGAGACTTCCAGGGCCTCGCCGGGCGCCGCCGCCTCGCGCCGGCTGCGCCACGCGGCAACGTCCGCGGGATCGGCCAGCCAGTGTTCGAAGCGCTCCTCGCCCAGGGCTGCCGGGGCGCGGCCGAGCAGGGTGGCGAAAGCGGTGTTGGCGGCCTGCACGCGGCCATCGTCCGTAAGCAGGCAGGCGGGCAGCGGCCACTCGTCCAGGGCGACGGTGGACTCGGCCGGCGCCGCCCCGGCCGCATCCAGCGCGCTGCGCACGATGCCGCCCAGCGCGAGGTAGCCGGCAGTGGTCTTGCTCACGATACCGGCCGCGGCGATGCCCGGGTTCAGCGCCTCGCGGGCGAGCTCTTCGGTCGTGCCGAGCAGCACCACGGGTATGCGCGGCAGGTGCGTGGAGAGCAGGGCGCGAATTTCGCCGGCCGGGGCCCAGCCGGGATCCGCCGCGAGCACGGTCAGCGCGGGCGCCGGCGCGCCGGCCACGGTGGTGGCCAGGGTGGCGGCATTCGCGACGCAGTCGATGCCCGCACCGGGAAACTCGCGTTCCAGCATGAGCCGGGCGAGTTCGAGATCACTGCCGTCGGCGTCGACCAGGAGGAAGCGCAGTGAGCTCGTCATCGCGGTGCCGCGTCAGCGCGGGCGCGCGCCGCCATACCGCGGCGGCGCGCGGCGGATCGGCGCGTGCGCGGCGAACGCGCGCACGATCGTGGGTGAGTCAGTTACCAGCATCGGGTCACGTAGCGATGAATGAGGCCCGGTCAGCGTGCGGCCTTCGCCGTGGGTTTAGTTATGCCGTGCGGCGAGCCTCCCCGACCCGGTTCCGCGCGGCTGCGGCTGGTTTGCCGCGCCCATCGGCGCTATGCGCGTCATTGTGTTGTTTCCCCTGTCAAAGCACAAGCTATTGCGGTGCAGCAGGCGGCTCCCCGGCTTCGCGCAGCCTGAATCGCTGGATTTTGCCGGTTGCCGTTTTCGGCAGTGTATCGACGAATTCGATCCAGCGCGGGTATTTGTACGGCGCGAGACATTTCTTTACATGCTCGCGCAGCTCGGCGGCCAGCGCGTCGCCGGACGCGTGCCCCGGAGCCGGCACCACGAAGGCGCGCGGCTTGACCAGCCCGGCCGCGTCGCGATGACCGACCACGGCGGCTTCGAGTACCGCCGGGTGGGCGCTCAGCGCGGCCTCGACCTCGGCCGGTGAGACGTAGATGCCGCCGACCTTGAGCATGTCGTCGCTGCGCCCGCAGTAGACGTAATAGCCGGCGTCGTCGATACGGTACTTGTCGCCGGTGCGTGTCCACTCGCCGAGGAAGGTGCTGCGCGAACGTGCGCGGTTGTTCCAGTAC
This sequence comes from Gammaproteobacteria bacterium, assembly GCA_041984235.1. Lineage (GTDB taxonomy): Bacteria > Pseudomonadota > Gammaproteobacteria > JBHIYN01. Next base: position 321,049 of record JBHIYN010000005.1, on the reverse strand, counting down.
ATGGCCGCCGCCGTCGGACCCCGGACCTGCAGCTCGCCGAGCTCGCCGTCGGCCACCGGGGCGCCGTCGTCGCCGACCAGGCGCAGCTCGTAACCGGGCACCGCCTTGCCGGTGGTGCCGTAGCGCACGTCGCCCGGCCGGTTGGAGAGGAAGATGTGCAGCATCTCGGTCGAGCCGATGCCGTCGAGGATGTCGAGGCCGAAATGGGCCCGCCAGCGCCGGCCGACATCCTCGGGCAGCGCTTCGCCGGCCGAGGTGCAGCGGCGCAGGGCGAGCTGGTCCGCGGCCGGCAGCCCGGGGTCGGCGAGCAGCGCGGCGTACAGTGTGGGTACGCCGTAGAAGATGGTCGGTTGGTGACGAATCAGGCGTTCGAATACCGCCGCCGGCGTCGGCCGTTCGGCCATCAGGACGGCGGTGGCACCGACGCTGAGGGGAAAGCTGAGCGCGTTGCCGAGGCCGTAGGCGAAGAACAGCTTGGCTGCCGAGAACACCACGTCGTCGGCTCCGATGCCGAGCACCGGCCCGGCGTACAGATCGGCCGTCGCGCGCAGGCTGCCGTGCACGTGCACGGTGCCCTTGGGGCGGCCGGTGGAGCCGGAGGAGTAGAGCCAGAAACAGGGCTCGTCGGCGCAGGTCTCGGCGACCGCCGTATCGGTGTCGGCGGCTTCGAGCAGCGCGGCGAGCTCGTCGTCCTCGCCGCCGGCGACGACCAGGCGGCGCAAGCCCGCCACGGTTTCGAGCAGCGGTGCGAAGGTCGCCGCCAGCGGCGCGGAGACCACGGCCAGCGCGGCGCGGCTGTCGGCCAGCAGGTAGGCGTAGTCGTCCGCGGTCAGCAGGGTGTTGGCGAGTACCGGCACCGCGCCGGCGCGGATCGCGCCGAGGAACATCGCCGGCAGCGCGAAGCAGTCGTGCATCGCCAGCAGCACGCGCTGCTCGCGGCCGACGCCGGCCGCGCGCAGGAAGCCGGCGGCCCGGCGCACCGCGCGTTCCAGCTCCGCGTAGGTATGTCCACCGGCGTCGTCGATGTAGGCGAGCTTGCGACCACGCCCGGCGTCGAGGTTGCCGTCGAGCAGGTCGACCGCGGCGTTGTAGACGGCGCGGCCGTCAGCGGCGACCGGCGCCGTCATCAGTATTCGGGCGCGAGCGTGAGGCGGATGCCGTCGAGCGTCTCGACGTACGGGACCTGGCAGGCGAGGCGGGAGTTTTCCTGGAAGTGGCCGGAGTCTTCCACCATGACCTGCTCGTCGGCGGCGCGCGGCGCGAGCCGTTCGGCCCATTCCGGGTCGACGTAGACATGGCAGGTCGAGCAGATGCACTGCCCGCCGCAGATCGCCTCCACCGGCAGGCCGGCGTCGCGCAGGATCTCCATCAGGGTGTAGCCGGGCGACGCCTCGAGGCGGTGCTCGCGGCCGTCGCGGTCGGTGGCGATAACGGTGCCCATGCTCACAGCTTCACGTAGGGGAAATCGAGCGGCTGATTATTGATGCCGATGCGCGGAGGCGCAATCCACGGCGCGAACTCGCCCGGCGCGGTGACCTGCTGCATGAGCGATTGCACGTACTCGTGGTCGCGCTCGTTGGGCAGCCATTCGTCGCGGCGCGCCTGCCAGGTGTCGGGGTCGACGATCTCGCCCGCGGGGGTGACCGGGGCTTCGGCAAAGGCGCCGATCTGGCGATGGAAGGCACGGTGCGGCAGCCTGATCTCGAAATCGATGCCGGCAGCGGCGATGATCTTGTTCCAGCGGTCGACGCCGCGCTGGCAGTCGGCGATGTAGTCGTCGCGCAGGCGCTCGTTGATCGAGGTCAGCGCTGGCACCTCGACCTGCTGCAGGGCGCCGTCGTTGTACTGGGTGACGGTGTAGGGATCGTCCTTGAGCTGGTGGTCGTCGGCCAGGCGCGCCTCCTGGTAGCGGCCCTTGAGGCCCTGGGTGAAGTAGTTGGCAGCGTTGGTCGACTGCTCCGCGCCGAACAGGTCCTCGGACACGCTGAAGTGGAAATTGACGTACTTCTGCAGCGTCGGCAGGTCGATCGCGCCATGCCGGCGCACGTCGTCGGTGCGCTTCTCGCGCATCACCTCGCAGGCCTTCTGGATGACGCGCGCAACGCCGGTCTCGCCGACGTACATGTGGTGCGCTTCCTCGGTCAGCATGAACTGGCAGGTGCGCGCGAGCGGATCGAAGGCCGACTCGGCGAGCGAGGCGAGCTGGTACTTGCCGTCGCGGTCGGTGAAGTAGGTGAACATGAAGAACGACAGCCAGTCCGGGGTGCGCTCGTTGAAGGCGCCGAGGATGCGCGGCTTGTCCGGATCGCCCGAGCGCCGCTCGAGCAGCTCTTCGGCTTCCTCGCGCCCGTCACGGCCGAAGTGCGCCATCAGCAGGTAGACCATGGCCCACAGGTGGCGCGCCTCCTCGACGTTGACCTGGAACAGGTTGCGCATGTCGACCAGCGACGGCGCGGTAGCGGCGAGGATGCGCTGCTGCTCGACCGAGGCCGGCTCGGTGTCGCCTTGCGTTACGATCAGGCGGCGCAGCGGGCCGCGGTACTCGCCCGGCACCTCCTGCCACACCTTCTCGCCCTTGTGGTCGCCGAAGCTGATGCGCTTGTCTTCGGCAGCGTTCTCGGCGAGGAAGATGCCCCAACGGTACTCCGGCATCCTGACGTGACCGAACTGCGCCCAGCCGTCCTTGTCGACGCTGACCGCGGTGCGCAGGTAGACGGCCTTGTCCTGGTAGCGGTCGGGGCCGTAGGTGCACCACCAGTCCATGAACTTCGGGTGCCACGATTCGAGCGCGCGTTTCAGGCGGCGGTCGGAGGCGAGGTCGACGTTGTTCGGGATCAGCTCGCTGTAATCGACGTGTGCGGACATGCTTCGTTTCCTTCGCCGTCAGACGCGGCGGGTGTGAAATTGGGGGCGCTCGCCGCTGCCGTAGAGCACCAGGGCGCCTTGCTCGCCGACCGCGTTGGGGCGCTGGAAGATCCAGTTCTGCCACGCCGACAGGCGCGAGAAGATCTTCGATTCCATGGTTTCCGGCCCGACGAAGCGCAGGTTGGCTTCCATGCCGGTGAGCGCGTCCGGCGAGAAGCCGGCGCGTGCCTCGATGACGATGCGCAGCTCGTCCTCCCAGTCGATGTCGTCGGGGATGAAGGTCACCAGCCCGGCGGCCTCGGCGTCTTCGGCCGCCATCGGCTCACCCGTACGTGCAGCCAGCGTCTGCACGGCCTCGGGCGCGTGGATGAAGCGCGCCTCGAGGCGGGTGATGCCGTTGACCATGCGCAGGCGCCCGAAGTTGAGCGCACTCATCGCGATCGTCGCCGGCGGGGTGTCGTCGTCCTCGAACTGCCCGCTCAGCATGTAGCTCTGGTCGGCGGCAAGGACCAGTTCGAGCAGGGTGCCGGCGAAGCAGCTGCCGGGCTCGACGACCGCGAGCAGGCTGCGCGCGGACACGTCGATGCGCTTCAGCACGCGCTCGGCGAACAGCGCCACCTCGCGCACGAACCAGTGATCGGCGTGGCGTTCGAGCACGGCATCGGCGGCCAGCACGTGATCGGCGTCGCCGTTGCTGGTGAAGATCCAGGTGCCGATCTCCTCCTCGTTGAAGCGCAGGTGGAGAATGGCGTCGTCGAGCTCACGCATCACCGCCAGCGGCCAGAACGCGGCGCCCTCGGCGAGGATGCCTTCGACGCTGTCGGGTACCGCGTCGAGCGGGCCGCGCACCAGGAAGGTCGCGGTGCGCCGCTCGCGATCGATGCTGACCTCGAGGTTGTCGTAACGGATACCGTCGGCGCTGAAGCGGCGCGCGATCGGGGTCAGCTCGACGCCGCGCGCATGACGCGGCCGATCGCTGGCCGCAGCGAGCTCGGCGGCGCGCTCGGCGACGGCATCGTCGAACGCCGAGGACGGCACCACGCGATCGACCAGGCCCCACTGCAGCGCACGCTTGCCGCGCACGCCTTCCTCGGTGGTGCAGAAGAAATCCGCGCGGTCGCGGCGCACGCCGCGCTTGTCGACCAGGCGCGTGAGGCCGCCGGTACCCGGCAGCACCGCGAGCAGCGGCAGCTCGGGCAGCGACACCGCGCTCGCACCGTCGTCGGCGAGGATGATCTCGTCGCAGGCCAGCGCCAGCTCGTAGCCGCCACCGGCACAGGAGCCGCGCACCGCGCACAGCCAGGTCTGCCGCGACTCGCGGGTGGCATTCTCGATGCCGTTGCGGGTCTCGTTGGTGAACTTGCAGAAATTGACCTTGTGCGCGTGCGTCGCACGGCCGAGCATTTTGATGTTGGCGCCGGCGCAGAATACGCGCTCCTTGAGCGAATGCAGCACCACGCTGCCGACCTCCGGGTGCTCGAAGCGCAGGCGTTCGACGGCGTCGGCCAGCTCGATGTCGACGCCGAGGTCGTAGGAGTTGAGCTTGAGCTCGTAGCCGTCGCCGAGGGTGGCCTGCTCGTCGACGTCGAGACCGAGCCAGGCAACCCCGTCCTCGATACGCAGGCGCCAGTGGCGATAGCGATCCGGATGGGTGCGGAAGTCGATGGCGGGGGCGGGTGCCGGCGCGGTGACGGCATCGTCAGTGGTCAGGGCTGCGGTGGACATGATCGCTCCGTTGATCAGGCCGGCGCGAGCGTGCGCACGGCATCGAGTTCGAGCAGTGCACCAAGCGACTGCTGCGGGGTCTGGTCGGTAGTGTCGACGGTGGCGTCGGCACGCGCGTAGAGCGCCTGGCGCTCGGCGAGGATGCGCTTGAGGTCGGCCATGGCATGGCGGTGATCGGCCATCGGCCGGTGATCGCCCTGGGCCACGACGCGGGCCATGTGCTCGTGCGGCGCCGCTCTCAGCCACACGGTGAAGCAGCGGGAGAGCAGGAGGTCGTAGGTTTCCGGCTCGGAAACCAGGCTGCCGCCGACCGCGATCACGGCGCGCTCGAAGCGCTGCAGGCAGGCCCGCAGGGCCTCGCGCTCGAGGCGGCGGTAGGTGGTCTGGCCGCCGAGCGAGAAGATCTCGCCGATCGCCATCCCGGCCTCGCGCTCGATCGCCTCGCCCAGCTCGACGAACGGCAGGCCGAGCTCGCGGGCCAGCGCTTCGCCCAGCGTGCTCTTGCCGGCGCCGCGCAGGCCGATGAGGGCGACATGGGTGCGTGCGCCGTGCGCGTCCTCGTCACGCTCCAGCGCCTCGCGCAGGGCGGCGAGCGTGTCGGCGTCGGCATGCCGCAGGCGCTCGCGCAGCAGCAGGTAGTCGGACGAGGGTGCCGCCACCGGGTCGACGAGATCGTCGATCGCCATATGCATGGCGCTCGCGACCGCGCCCAGCACCATCACGGTGGGGTTGGCCTTGCCGCCCTCGAGCTGCGCGAGGTAGCGCTCGGAGATGCCCGATGCGGCCGCCAGGATGCGCCGTGACATGCCGCGTCGCGCGCGCACCTGTCGCACACGCCGACCGAGCTCGGCGAGGTAGGCGTCACCCGGGGCGTCGGCAAGCGGCGAGGGTTGCGGCATGGGGGCTGGCTCATGCACGATAGTGCAGTATTTGTTGATGGCAGATAATGCACTATATTGCAGGTTCGATGGCCCCGCAAGTCCGCCCGGGGGGTCCCGCCGGCTGCGTATAATCGCCCGCTTTGCTGACCGCGCGGCCTTTGTCGCGCCGACCACCGCGGGTTGCGCCGATGGGCGAAGAAATCTCCAGGAGCGAATTCGGGCCGGATGACTTCGCGGCCTTCTCCGCGCGCCTGGACGCCGAAACCGATCTCCTCGCCGGGCTCTTTGCCGACGGCGCGCTGTCCGAGCAGGGCTACACCTGGGGCTTCGAGCTCGAGGCCTGGCTGCTCGACCACGGGCTGTGGCCCAACCCGGTCAACGAGGCGCTGCTGGCGGCGCTGGACGACGACGACGTGGTGCCCGAGCTGTCGCGTTTCAACGTCGAGCTGAACACGCCGGTGCGCCACTTTACGCCGGCCACGTTCAGCGAAGCCGAGCAGGGTCTCGCCCGCTTGTGGGATCGCTGCAATGCCACCGCCCACGCGCTCGACACCCACCTGGTCATGATCGGTACCCTGCCGACCATCCGCGATGCCGATCTCTCGCTGGCCAACATCTCGCCGCTGAAGCGCTACTACGCCCTCAACCACGAGCTCCTGCGCGCCAACCGCGGCCGTCCGCTGGACATCGACATCCGCGGCCGCGAGCACCTCGCGGTACGCCATGCGGACGTCATGCTGGAAGCCGCGGCGACCTCCTTCCAGGTCCATCTCAAGGTGCCCGCCTCGCTCGCGCACCGTTACTTCAACGCGTCCATGGTGCTGTCCGCGCCGGTGCTGGCGGCGAGCGTGAATGCGCCGCTGCTGTTCGATCGGCTGCTGTGGGACGAGACGCGCATCCCGTTGTTCGAGCAGTCCATTGCCGGGGTCAGCGGCGCGGCCGCGAACCGTCCGCGCGTGGTCTTCGAAGACACCTTCCTCGAGCGTTCGCTGATGGAATGTTTCGAACACAACCGGCGCGACTACCCGGTGCTCCTGCCGATGCTGTTCGACGCGCCGCCAGCGGCGCTGCGCCACCTGCGCCTGCACAACGGCACGGTGTGGCGCTGGAACCGGCCGCTGGTCGGCGAGGGCGGGGACGGTCTCCACGTGCGCCTGGAGCACCGTGCGCTGCCGGCCGGGCCGAGTCACACGGACATGATCGCCAACGCGGCACTCTATCTCGGGCTCGTCCACGAGTGGGTCATGCGCGACGTCGATCTCGGCAACGAGCCGGCGGTCGCGCGCGCCAACTTCTACGCTGCCGCACGCGACGGTCTCGACGCGGAGCTGGTCCATCGCGGGCGCCGTGCGAACGCGCGCGACTGGCTGCTGGACGCGCTCATCGACGATGCCGACGCCGGGCTTGCGCGCTTCGGTATCGCCACTGAGGAGCGCGAGCGCTACCTCGGCGTCATTGCCGCACGCGGCGCCGGCGGCCTCACCGGCGCCGCCTGGCAGCGCGCCACCTACCTCGCGCAGGGCCGGCACGCGCACAAGCTGATGGCGGCGTACTGCGAGCACCAGCGCAGCGGCCTGCCCGTGCACCAATGGCCGTGGCCGCGATGAGCGGGCTGGCCATCCGCCGCGACTTTCCGGCCGCGCTGCACGCCTGCCGCGCGCAGGAGCTGGCCACGCTGCTGACCGGTCCGACCCTGTTCGACCTGCCGGGCGGTGACGGCGCCCCGTTGTTCGTCTCGGTCCTGCTGCATGGCAACGAGGACACCGGTTTCGAGGCCATCAAGGCGGTGCTCGCCCGCCATCGCGACGGCGGCCTGCCGCGCCCGCTGCTGCTGTTCGTCGGCAATGTCGCCGCCGCCCGCGCCGGGCTGCGTACGCTGCCCGGCCAGCACGACTACAACCGCGTGTGGCCGGGTACCGGGCTCGCCCACGTACCGGAAGCGGCGCTGATGCGCGAAGTGCACGACTACGTCGCCGCGCGCGCACCGTTCGCCAGCCTCGACATCCACAACAACACCGGGCTGAATCCGCATTACGGCTGCGTCAACCGGCTGGACGAGCGCTACTTCCACCTCGCGCGCCTGTTCAGCCGCACCGTGGTCTACTTCACCGAGCCGACCGGGGTGCAGTCGATGGCGATGGCGGCGCTGTGCCCGTCGGTGACGGTGGAGTGCGGCAAGGCCGGTGTCGCCGCCAACACGGCGCATGCGATCGAGTTCGTCGAGGCCTGCCTGCACCTGCACGCGTTCCCTGAGCCGCCGGTGGCCGAGCACGATCTCGACCTGCTGCGCACCGGCTGGGTCGTGCGCGTGCCGGACGGCGCCAGTCTCTCCTTCGACGGTACGCCGGCTGACTTCGAGCTGCGTGCCGACCTCGATCACCTGAACTTCAGCGAGCTGCCGGCCGGCACCCCGCTCGGGCGCCTGGGACGCGACCGCACGCACCGCCTCGAGGTGAAGGACGGCGGCGGCGGCGCCATCGACGAAGTCTTCGACTACCACGACGGCAGCATCACGCTGGCGCGCCCGGCCATGCCGTCGATGCTGACGCTGGACGTCAACGCGGTGCGCCTGGATTGCCTCGGCTACCTCATGCAACGCATCGGCCGCGACGGCCGGCCGCGGCCGTGACGCCCCTGCTGGCCGCGGACGAGCCGGCCGCGGTCGGCTGCCGGCGCCCGCACGGCACGTCGCCGTTCTTCCTGGTCTGTGACCATGCCGCGGCGCGCATACCGCGCGCGCTTGGCGACCTGGGCGTCTCCGCGGCAGAGCGCGCGCGCCACATTGCCTGGGACATCGGTGCGCTGGCGGTCGCCGAGCACCTCTCCGAAGCGCTCGACGCAACCCTCGTGTGGCAGAACTATTCGCGCCTGGTGATCGACTGCAACCGGCCGCCACACAGCGTCGAATCGATCATCGAGCGCAGCGAGGCGACCGACGTTCCGGGCAACCACGGCCTCGACGCCGCCGCCCGTGCGGCGCGCCGCGCGGCATTGTTCGATCCCTACCACGACACCATCGCCGGGCTACTGGACATGCGTGCCGCGCGCGAAACCCTGTTCGTCGCCGTGCACAGCTTCACCCCGGTCTACCACGGTGTGTCCCGTCCGTGGGCGCTGGGCGTGATGTACGGGGCCGACACGCGCCTGGCGCGCGCGCTGCTCGCGGTGCTGGCGCGCGACGCCGACTTCTGCGTCGGCGACAACCAGCCCTACCAGGTCGACGAACTGGACCACACCCTGCCGGCGCACCCGCTCGCGCGCGGCCTGCCCAACGTCCTGCTCGAGCTGCGCCAGGACCTCGTCACCGACGCCGGCGGACAGCGCGCCTGGGCGACCCGCCTGGCCGCGTTTCTAGGCGCTGCCGCCGAGCGCCTGCACCGCTGCTGAGCGGGCTCAGAAGCGGTGCAGTTTTCGCTTGCAAATTTTTCGCGGATCTATACATTGCGCCGTCTCCGTGTGTGACTGGCGGCCCGAAAAGTACTGTAAGGAGGTGCACCAAGCCGTTTCATGACCTCGGCCAGGTTCGGAGTCAATCCGGGCCGACTGGGCGCAGGGCTCCGCCACGCGGAACGCTGCGAAACGCAAGACCTTGCTGGATGGGGGTTAAAACCGATGTCCAATCATCAACCTGTCTGGGGGCAACACCTCATACTCGATCTCGCGGGCTGCCCGCGCGAACGTCTCGTCGATGCCGACAACCTGCGCGCGTGGGTCAAGGATCTCGTCGACACCATCAAGATGAAAGCCTACGGCGAGCCGCAGCTCGAACACTTTGCCACGCATTCCTACGATGCGGCCGGCTTCACCCTGCTGCAGCTCATCGAGACGTCCAACATCTGCGCGCACTTCGCGGAGAACCTGGGCCAGGTCTACATCGACATCTTCTCGTGCAAGTCGTTCAGTAACGAGGACGCGGTGGCCTGCTGCGCGAAGTACTTCGCGCCGGAGACCGTCGAACAGCACGTCATCGAGCGCGGCGCGTTCCGGGCATCCCTGCTCAAGGCGAGCTGAGGGTGGCCGGGCAGTTCGTAGAAAGCCTGTACAACGGACAGGCTTTCCAGGGTTTCCATTACGACGAAATCCTGTTCGAGACGAAGACCGAGTACCAGTCGATCACCATCTACCGGGCACGCGGCCTCGGCCGCGTGCTGGTCCTGGACGGCATCATCCAGACCACCGAGGCGGACGAGTTCATCTACCACGAGATGCTCACCCACGTGCCGCTGATGTCGGTCGAGGCGCCGCGCAAGGTGATGATCGTCGGTGGCGGTGACGGCGGTACCCTGCGCGAGGTGCTGCGTCACCCGGTCGAGCACGTCGACCTGGTCGAGATCGACCGCGAGGTGATCGACAGTGCGCGCGAGCACCTGCCGTTCCTGAACGATGGCGGCCGCTGCTTCGACGATCCGCGTGTCAGCGTGGTGGTCGAGGACGCGTTCGCGTATCTCAAGGAGCATACCGGCGAATACGACGCCATCCTGGTCGATTCCACCGATCCGGTGGGTGCCGCGGAGGCCCTGTACTCCGACGAGTTCTACCGCCTGTGCCGCGACTCGCTGTCACCGGTGGGGGCGCTCAGTGCACAGGACGGCGTGGTCTTCTTCCAGCGCGACGAAGCCGCACGCACGGTTGCCGCGCTGCGTGGTCTCGGTCTGCATGCCGGCGCCTACATCGCCGCGGTACCGATGTACTACGGCGGCGAGATGACTTTCGGCATTGCCGGGCGCGAAGCCGCGGTGCTGACGCCGGACGTCGCCACGCTGCGCGAGCGCTTCGGCGCCTTGCGCGGCACGACCCGCCACTACTCGCCGGAGGTCCATGCGGCCAGCTTCGTGCTGCCGCCGTGGATCGCCGCAGCCGTCGAGGGGAACAAACAATGACGCAACAGCAGCCCGATCATTTCAAGGCCGACGCGGGCGGCAATGCCTATGCCGGCGATCACCTGCTGGTCGAACTGTGGGAAGCGCACGGCCTGAGCGATGCCGAGCTCATCGAGCGCACCCTGGAAGAGGCCGCGCGTGCCGCGGCGGCGACCGTGCTGCATTCCTACTACCATCCGTTCGGCGAAGGCCAGGGCGTGAGTGGCGTGACCATCCTCGCCGAGAGCCACATCTCGATTCATACCTGGCCGGAGCGTGGCTATGCCGCGATCGACGTGTTCATGTGCGGCGACTGCGACCCGAACCTGACCCTGCCGGTGCTGGAACGCGCGTTTCGTCCCGGCCACGTCGAGAGCCAGCTGTTCAAGCGCGGCACCGTGCCGAGCCGCGTCATACAGAGCGTCGCTTGAGAACATGACGGGGCGGGGGTAAGCCGGCCCCGTCATGAATAATTTCGGCGGCGGACCTAGAATGCCGGTCTCCTGTCCGCCATCCGGAGTCTCCCGCCCGTGAGTGCGCCCTCTCCCGTCGTGTTTCGTGATCCGCGCAAGGCGCGTCACGAGCGCGGCAAGCTGCAGCAGCGCCTGCGCCGCCAGGCCGGGCGCGCGATCGGCGATTTCGGCATGATCGGCGCCGGCGACCGCGTCATGGTGTGCCTCTCCGGCGGCAAGGATTCCTACACCCTGCTCGACCTGCTGCTGCGCCTGCGCGAGCGCGCGCCGGTCGATTTCGAGATCGTGGCCGTGCATCTCGACCAGAAGCAGCCAGGCTATCCGCCCGACGTCATGGCCGATTACCTGCGCGCGCTCGGTATCCCCTGGCACATCATCGAGCAGGACACCTACTCGGTGGTCAAGCGCGTGATCCCCGAGGGCAACACCCTGTGCGGCCTGTGCTCGCGCCTGCGCCGCGGCATCCTCTACCGCTTCGCCGAAGAGCATGGCATGACCCGCATCGCGCTCGGCCATCACCGTGACGACATCGTCGAAACGCTGTTCCTCAACATGTTCTTCGGCTCGAAGATGAAGGCGATGCCGCCCAAGCTGGTGAGTGACGACGGCCGCCACGTCGTCATCCGGCCGCTCGCCTACTGCCGCGAGGCGGACATCGAGCGCTACGCCGCGGCACAGGACTATCCCATCATTCCGTGCAATCTCTGCGGCAGCCAGGATCAGCTCCAGCGGGTCAAGATCAAGGCCATGCTGGCGCAGTGGGAGCGCGAGCAGCCGGGGCGCGTGGAGAACGTGTTTCGCAGCCTGCAGGCGGTCGTGCCGTCGCACCTGGCGGATACAAACCTGTTCGATTTCACGGCACTCGGCGCCGGAGAGCCGGTGAGCGCCCGCGACTGGCTGCTGCCGGGAGGGGATTCGGACTAGACTGTCCGCTGCCCCACGGACCGCGGGAACCCCTCATCGTGCTGCAACAACTGGGCGCCGTGCTCGCACGCTACCTGCGTCGCTTCATCCCCGACTCGTTCGTCTTCGCCCTGCTTCTGACCGTGCTGGTGGCACTGCTGGCCGGGGTGTTCACACCGGCCTCGCCGAAGGCCATCGTCGATGCCTGGTACCAGGGCTTCTGGCTGCTGCTGGAATTCGGCATGCAGGTGGTGCTGCTGCTGACGACCGGCTTCGCCATCGCACTATCGCCGGCGATCGGCCGGCTCATCGATCGCGTCGCGCGCTTCGCGCGCGGTCCCGGCAGCGTCTACTTCATCGTCGGCGTAGTCGGCGGCCTGTTCGGCCTGGTGAGCTGGGGCTGGGCGGTACTGACGGCGGTGCTCGCGCGCGAGCTGGCGAGCCGCGTGCGCGGGGTCGACTATGCCTACCTCACCGCGTGCGCCTACGGCGCCGGTATCGTGTGGGTGTGCGGCCTGTCGAGCTCGATCCCGCTGGTGCTGAACACCGAGAACAACTTTCTCATCGAGGCCGGCATTCTCGATGCCACCGTACCGGTATCGCTGACCCTCGGCAGCACCATGAACCTGCTCCAGATCGCGGCCTTCTTCCTCACGGTGCCGGCCCTGTTCTACCTGCTGCGCCCGCGCGATCCGAACCCGCCGACCATCGACGACCTGCGCGAAGCCGATGCCACCCACACCATCGGCATCGCCGAAGAGGCGCGCCGGCTGGAGCTCGACGGCCGCGCGCTCTCCGACCGGCTCAACCGCAGCCGCGTGCTGGTTTGGCTGATTGCCGGCGCCGGGCTGTGGTACCTGGCGGCATGGTTCGCCGAGCGCGGTTTCGATCTCAACCTGAACGTCATGATCTTCGTCTTCGTCAACGTCGGCCTGCTGCTGCACGTGACGCCGATGCGCTACGTCATCGCCATGAAACGTGCCTGCGCCAACGTCTCCGGGATCATTTTCCAGTACCCGTTCTATGCCGGCATCATGGGCATCATGATGTACACGGGGCTGGCGCAGGCGGCCGCCGCCTGGCTCGCGGGCAGTGCGACCCTGGCGACGTTTCCCTTCGTCGCCCAGCTCTCCGGCGCGCTGGTCAACATGGCCATCCCCTCGGCCGGCGGCGAGTGGGCGGTGCTGGGACCCTCGATTACCGAGAGCGCGAAGGCGCTGGCCGCCGGGCTGCCGGCGGCGCAGGCGGAGGAGTTCATCGCGCGCGCGGCGATGGCGGTCGCTTACGGCGAGACCTCGAGCAACCTGCTGCAACCGTTCTTCCTGCTTGCCATCCTGCCGGTGATGGGCGTCGGCGTGCGCATCCAGGCGCGCGACGTGATGGGCTACCTGGTGATACCGTTTCTGTGGGTCACCGCCTATACCGGGGTGATCGTGACCTGGGCGCCGCTGTAGCCGGCGCGCCCGCCGCAACGCACTACGGGGAGGTCGTGCGATGAAAGTTGGTGTGTTCTCCATCCTGCCGGATGCCGCTGCCGATCCCGCCGTCGTCGCGGCGCACGCCGAGGGACTCGGCTTCGCCTCGTACTGGGTTCCCGATCACGTCGTGCTGCCGGTGAGCTACTCCACGCCCTACCCGGGCAACCCGGGCGGCGGACCGGATCCGGATTACCTGTGGCAGATGCCGGATCCGCTGATTGCGCTGATGCGCGCGGCGACCGCGACCACCACGCTGGAGATCGGTACCGCGGTATTGCTGGTGCCGGAGCGTCACCCGCTGCACCTGGCCAAGGAGATCGCCTCGCTCGACGCCTTCAGCGGCGGACGCTTCCACTTCGGCATCGGTGCCGGCTGGAACAAGGAGGAGTGCGAGTTGTTCGGCGGCGATTTTCCGCATCGCTGGAGCCAGGTGCGCGAGGCCATCGCGGCGATGAAGTCGTGCTGGGTCGACCAGGAATCGGAGTTCCACGGCAAGTACTACGATTTCGCGCCGCTGCGCTGCTATCCAAAACCGCTGCAGCGCCCGCATCCGCCCATCTACCTGCCCAGCATCATGTTCGGCGAGGCGTGGTCGGAGCGTGTCTTCCGGCGCATCGTGCGCTGGGGCGACGGCTGGCTGCCGGTGGTGCGCTCGGTCGCGCAGGTCGTCGACGGCATGCGCCAGCTCGAGGAGGTTGCCGCGGCCGAGGGCTGCGCGGATCGCCGTTTCCGCATCACCGTGCTCGGCGGCGAGGGCCAGTGGCGGCGGCGCGACGAGGTCGAGGCGTTTGCGGAGGTCGGGGTCGAGCAGGTGGTGGTGTGGCTGACCGCGCGCGACGCCGACGGCATGCGCGGTGAGCTCGACGTGCTGGCCGCCGAGCTGCTCGGTCGATGACACCGCCCGCCGCGGGTGCGGCGGGCGGTGCAGCGCGTCAGTCGCGCAGCGGCTCGGTGACCGCCTCGATCACGCCGACGCCGATGTCCGCGGCGCCCTTGACCGCCTTGCCGGCGGCATTGGCGCCACCCTTGATGCTGCCGGTAACGACACCGACGGCACCGTGCTCCTTGGTCTCCTCATCGATACCCTCGACGATCTTGCCCGGCGAGGTCACCGTGTCCTTGGCGCCTTCGACAGCACGGTCGACGCCTTCCTCGGCGACTGCGGGCAGCGCGAAGGAAAAGGCGAGCGCGAACGCGGTGGCGAAACGGGTGAGATTGTTGTTCATTCGAGTTAGCTCCTAGACGTGACTGGCGGCGCAAGTATAGACGGATTGCGACTCCGACATGCGCGAATTCGCTCTCAGTTGCCGTGAGCGGGAATTCGGTCGAAGGCGACTACCCGGCCGCACTCTATGCCGCACTTCACGACGGCAACCCGGGTGACGTCGAGTTTTACCGTGCGGCCTGCGCCGGTGCGCGCACGGTTCTCGAGCTCGGCAGCGGGTCCGGCCGCGTCGGCCTGGCGCTGGCGGCGGCCGGCTTCGATGTCGTCGGCGTCGAGATTAGCCCGTCGGCCGCTGCCGCCGCCAGTCGTGCCGGGCTGGTCTCGGTGTGCGCCGACATGACGCGCTTCGCGCTGCGGCGGCGCTTCCACCGCGTCATCATCCCCTACAACACGCTCTACTGCCTGCTCAGCGACGACCAGGTCGTCGCCTGCCTCGACTGCGCGCGCCGCCATCTCGCGCCCGGCGGACAGATCGTGTTCGACGGCTACGTCGCCGCGCTCGGCGACTTCGACCTCGAGGGACCCTACGAGACCGAGCCCGAGGAGATTGCCGCCATCGATGCCGACGGGCGCCACTGGACGGTCTACGAGCGTTCCCGCCTGTGGCCTGCGCGCTGTCGCATCGATGCCAGCTACGAGCACGTCCCCGACGACGGCGGCGCGCCGGTCAGCGCGACCATCCGCCAGCGCTGGCTGACGGTCGAGACCCTGCCGCAACTGCTCGCGCGGGCACGCCTAGTCATGGTCGCGCTGGAAGGCGGCTTTCGCGGCGAGCCTTACACGCCGCTCAGCGAGCATTTCGTCGTCCGTGCCGAGCGCTGGCCGCGACCGCGCCGGTCTCAGTCGCCGTAGCGTTCCCTGACTTCCCGGCGCAGGATCTTGCCGATGGTCGATTTCGGCAGGGCGTCGACGAAGACCACCGAGCGCGGCACCTTGTAACCCGTCAGGCGCTCGCGGCACCAGGTGAGGAGGTCGTCGCGGGTGAGGTCGTCGTCCGCGCGCACCACCACCAGCCGCACCGCTTCACCCGATTTCTCGTCGTCCACGCCGATCGCCGCGGCCTCGCTGACACCCGGATGCGCAACGGCGACGTCCTCGATCTCGTTGGGATAGACGTTGAAGCCGGAGACGATGATCAGATCCTTCTTGCGATCGACGATGCGCAGGTAGCCGTCGTCGCGCATCACCGCGATATCCCCGGTGCGCAGCCAGCCCTCGTCATCGAGCACGCGCGCGGTTTCCTCGGCGTTGTTCCAGTAGCCCTGCATGACCTGCGGGCCGCGCACGCACAGCTCACCCGGCTCGTCGATGCCCAGGGGACGGCCGTGTTCGTCGAGCAGGCGGATCTCGGTCGACGGCACCGGCAGGCCGATGCAGCCGGTGAAGGTGTCGACGTCGAAGCGGTTGACCGTCACCACCGGCGAGGACTCGGTCAGGCCGTAACCTTCGGCGAGCACGTTGCCGGTCAGCGCCTGCCACTGCTCGGCCACCGCCCGCTGCACTGCCATGCCGCCGCCGCTGGAGAACTTCAGCGCGGAGAAGTCGATGCCAGCGAAGTCGGGATGCTGCAGCAGGGCATTGAACAGCGTGTTGACCCCGGTGATGCTGGTGAAGCGTACCCGCTTCATCTCCTTGATGAATGTCTTGAGATTGCGCGGATCGGTGATCAGGTAATTGAGTCCGCCCTGGCTGAGGAAGGCGAAGCAGTTCGCCGTCAACGCATAGATATGGTAGAGCGGCAGCGCCGTGATGATGATCTCCTCGCCGCGAGCGGTGTGCGGTCCGAACCAGGCATTCACCTGCAGGATGTTGGCGACGATGTTCCGGTGTGTGAGCATCGCACCCTTGGCGCGGCCAGTGGTGCCACCGGTGTACTGGAGGAAGGCGAGGTCGTCGCCGCCGAGCGCGGGCCGTGTCAGCCGTGCGGCAAGTCCGCGCTCGACCGCTTCGATCATCGGCACGCTGGCCGGCAGCGCCGGTACCTTGCGCTCTGCCCGGCGCCGCGCCATGCGGTTGATGAGCATGCCCTTCGCCCAGGGCATGAAGTCGCCGATGCGGGTTACCACGATGCGCAGGTCGGGGAAGTCCTCGATGATCCCGGCGACGGTGTCGAGCGCGTTCTCGAACACGACCAGTACGTGCGCACCGGAATCGGCGAGCTGGGTGGCGAGCTCGCGGGCGGTGTACTGGGGGTTGGTGTTGACGACGACACCGCCGGCGCGCAGGACGCCGATCAGGGCCACCGGATAGGCGAGCATGTTCGGCATCATCAGTGCCACGCGCGCACCGGGTTCGACCCCGGCGAAGCTCTGCAGGTAGGCAGCGAACCCCTCCGCGGCGCGATCGAGCTCGGCGAAGCTCATGCTCACGCCGAAGTTGGCGAACGCCGGGCGTTCCGCGAACTCGCGGCAGGCGAGGTCGACCAGGGCGACCAGCGAGGCGTGCTGCGACGGGTCGACGGTATGCGGAACCGTGTCCGGATAGGACTTGAGCCAGATTTTTTCCACGCTGTGCGCCGGTGCCGGAGCGCGCAGACCCTACACCGCCTGCTGCAGGCTGTCGATAGGGCGTGCGTGCCGTGTGGCGGCCGCCGGGCACGCATAAAAAAGCCCGCTCCGAAGAGCGGGCACTAGCCACGTAGAGAAGGGAACTATGGCGTAGACGACGACGCCGAAGAAGGGTGGTGTCCGGTGCCGTCGAATTCGGTGAGGAGTTGCTCGATGTGACGCGCGTGGGCGCGGTAGAGCTCCTGCAGCCCGGTGAAGTCGAGCGGGTCCAGCCGTTCCAGGTCGCGCAGCTTGTCGCGATAGATGGCCAGGTCGTCGAGCAGGTGCGAGCGGCGCGCGCTGAGTTCGGCGTCGTAGGCGGCGACGAGCGCGCCCAGCGCCTGGCGCGGAGCCGGGTCGGCAGTGAGAGTCTGCAGGGTCGTATGAGGCATGTGCGTCTCCTTCATGCCCGGGGACGTAGCAGCTTCCATGCCAGCCCCGCGCCCGATCGCCGAAAAAAACGTAACCGCCTGTTTTAGCTTGGCTTACGGCTTGGCCGGCGGCTGTGCGGCAATGCCCGTGGGGCGCGTCCGGGGTGACGCGCGGCGTTCGCTGTCGCCTGCAGGTGACGCTCAGGGCTCACTCAGAACGAGTAGTGGGGCCGGACCTCGACGCCGCGCTCGGCCAGCGCTGCCGCGGCGCGCTCGGTCGGCGCGCCGGCGAGCAGTACCGCGAACGTCGCCAGTCCGCGCTCCTCGCGCAGGGCGTCGAGGCTGTCCGCGGCGGCTTCCACCGCCGGCGTCCACGCCAGGTAGTCGAGCGGCAGGGCGAGCACCGCGTCGCCGCCGGCGGTGGCCAGGGTCGGGAAGCGCGTCTCGGTCACCACTTCGACCAGGCCGCCGCCGTTGAGCTGGTTGAACGCCAGCATGCGCGCATAACCGACGTAGGCGAGGGCGTCGGCCTCGGTTTCGGCCGTGCCTGCGGCGGCGACGATGCGTGCCAGGCCAGCGACGTCCTGCAGGATGTCCAGATAGGCGGTGAGCGTCAGCCGGGTGCGCGGCGAGTAGGCCGGATGGGTGAGCAACGCGATGCGCAGGGCGGGCGCGATGCCGAGCCGCGCGAGGGCGGCATCGACGCGCGCGTGCAGCTCCTCGGCCGGCAGGTTCTTGACCTCGGAGTCGAGGCGCGCGTCGAGCGCGCCGCTGCCGAAGGGGTCCGCCGCGTAGACGTTGCGCACCAGTGGCGAGAACGAGGACGCGGTCTTGCCCGCGCTGCGCGCGTCGGCGACCGCGCCGAGCAGGCGCTGCAGCGCCGGATTGGTGCTGTAGACGTCGACCCCGAGCTGCGCCGCCGCGCTGCGCTTGTGCGGTCCCGGGTTGAGGTCACGGCCCGCCTGCGCTGCCGGCGTCTGCGTGTCGGCCTGGTCGCGCTCACCGAAGGTCTGTTCGACGTTGTACTGGATGTTGCCGAGCAGCTGCGAGGCCGTACCGACCGGGTCGGCCAGGATGTCGACCACGCGATCGGAGCCGACCCCGCGGCGCCCGCCGGGCGAGCGGTCGAGCGTGATGTTCGACTTGCCGAGCCGCGGCGTGACTTCGGCAATCGTCGCGATCTCGTGCAGCCGCACGCGCAACATGGCCAGCGAGGTCACCTCGTAGGTGAGCTCGTCGGTGGCGACGGTGAAGCGGTAGAAGTTGTCCCGCGCGCGTGCCGCGGGCGCGAGCTCGAAATGTGCCGAACGCACGAAGCGCTGCGGCACGATGTCCGCCGTGGCAACGCTGTCGGGCGTCTCGTGAGCCGGTGCCGCGGCGATGCCGCCGGAGAGCAGGGCGCCGGCGACGGCGGCCGCGATGCGGGGCATGGAGGGAAAGGTCATGATTCGAGCATCCGTCTCAGGTTGTCCAGGGTGCCGCGACCGGCGGCGCGGTTCTCTTCGGGATCGCTCTGCACACCGTCCCAGGCGAGCTCGTCGGCGGGCAGCTCGGCGAGGAAGCGGCTGGGTTCGCAGGTCAGGTTCTCGCCGAAGCGGCGGCGCGTGCGGCTGAAGGTCAGGGTCAGGCTGCGCTTGGCGCGGGTGATACCGACGTAGGCCAGCCGGCGTTCCTCCTCGACCGTGTCCTGCTCGATGCTGGAGCGATGCGGCAAGAGGTTCTCCTCGAAGCCGGCCAGGTAGACGTGCGGATACTCCAGGCCCTTGGCCGCGTGCAGCGTGGTCAACGCGACACCGTCCGGTCCGTCCTCGCTGTCCTGCCGTTCGGCGATGTCGAACAGCGTCAGCGCGGCGACGACGTCGGCCGCGGTGCGTGACTCGTCGGCAGCGTGGATGCGCGCAATCCAGCGCTCGAGCTCGGCAACGTTGTCCTTGCGCCGCTCGGCCTGCTGCTCGTTCTCGGCGGTCTGCTCGAGCCAGTCGTGATAGCCGATGTCGGCGAGCAGGCGGGAGAAGGCGGCGCCGGGCGGCGCCTCCGCGTACTCGCGCCGGAACCCCTCCATCCAGTCGGCGAACTCGCCGACGCGGCGCGCGACCTGCGCCGAGACGCGTTCACGAAAGGCCGCCGAGCCGGCCGTCGCGAGCAGCGGCTCACCGGTCACCGCGGCGGTGTCGACCAGGGTCTTCACGCTCTGCGTGCCGATCGCCCGCCGCGGCGTGTTGATGATGCGCAGCAGGGCGTTGTTGTCGTCCGGGTTGGCGAGCAGGCGCAGGTAGCACACGCAGTCCTTGATCTCCGTGTAATCGAAGAACGAACGGCCCCCCGACAACACGTAGGGGATCTCGCGCTCGCGAAAAGCCCGTTCGAACAGGCGAGCCTGGAAATTGGACCGTAGCAGGACGGCAAAGTCGGCGAAACCGGTGCCGTGCATCAGGCGCCGGTGCAGGATGTCGTTGGCGATGCGTTCGGTCTCGTCGTGCTCGCTGGCGGTCGAGAAGACCCGCACCTTGTCGCCGAAGCCGTGTTCGGACCACAGCTTCTTCTCGTAGACGTGCGGATTGTTGGCGATCAGGGCATTGGCGGCCTTGAGGATGATGCCGCTGGAACGGTAGTTCTGCTCCAGCTTGATGACCTTGAGATCCTCGAAGTCGTCGGCGAGCTGGGCGAGATTCTCGGGACGCGCGCCGCGCCAGGCATAGATCGACTGGTCGTCGTCGCCGACCGCGGTGAGGCGGCGGTGGTGGCCGGCAAGCAGGCGTACCAGCTCGTACTGCGAGGTATTGGTGTCCTGGTATTCATCGACCAGCAGGTAGTCGATGCGTTCGCGCCAGCGCTGCAGCGTTTCCGGGTCGTCACGCAGCAGGCGCACCGGGCCGATGATGAGATCGTCGAAGTCGACCGCGTTGTAGGTCGTCAGCGTTTCGCAATAGCTCCGGTAACAGCGTGCCGCGAGGGCCGCGGCGGGGGTCAGCGCGTCGGTCGGTACCGCGTCGGGCGGCGTCAGCGCGTACTTGAACGCGGAGATGGCCTGCTGCACCTGGTTGACGGCGATGTCCGTGCCCGGGCTGTCGCGTCGCATGAGATCGGCGAGCACGCCGGCGCAGTCGCCGGCGTCGAAAATGGAGAACCCGGGGCGGTAACCGAGGGCCTCGTACTCGGCGCGGAGGATGCGCAGACCGAGCGTGTGAAAGGTCGAGATCCAGGGACCGGACTTGCGCTTGCCAATCAGGCCGCGCACCCGTTCGCGCATCTCGCGAGCGGCCTTGTTGGTAAACGTGATCGCGGCAATGCGTTCGGGGGCGACCTCGCAACGGTCGATCAGGTAGGCAATCTTGTGCGCGATGACGCCGGTCTTGCCGCTGCCGGCCCCGGCCAGCACCAGCAACGGGCCATCGTTGTAGCGAACGGCTTCGCGTTGGCGCGGATTGAGGTGTTGCAAGGGTCGGGGTGTCGGCCGGATCGCGACGGCGCCGGAACGGCACCGCGGGCGCCGACGATTCTAATCAAGCGGCCGGCCCGACGCCAGCCGGCGGCATCGCCCGGCCCTGCGTACGGGCCCCTCAGTGGCGATAGTAGAACTGCAGCCCGGGAGCGCCGAAGCGATGACCGAAGGAGTGGCGCCTGAAGTACGGCCTGTGGCGATGCTGGTAGCCGAACCGCGGTGCGTAGTGCGGCGTGTTGTAGTAGCGGCGCGGGGCGACGATGTCGCGCCGTCCGTACGACGGCCGGTGATGGTAGCCGCGACGATGGATGATCGGGCTCGAGTAGCCGAACGAGAAGTAGGACGCGCCCGGTGTGAGCAGGTGCGGGCGCGAGGAATGCGCGCTGGCGGACGCGGCCAGCAGCCACAGGGAGGCCGCGACGAGCAGCGGGCGGTAGCACGGAATGCGCATAACCGGTCTCCGGTCAGGGTGTGGCGTTCAGCCTAGTGTCGCGACGCTGAATCCGCCCTGAACGCGGGCTGCGGCTTGGCCGTAGCTCGGCGTTCGCGCGTACAATGGCGGCCGCGCGTTCGCGCCCGCTGCCGTCCCTGGAGTTCCCCGCGTCGATGAATCGTGTCGCCACAAGCGTGTCGCTGGTCCTGGCCGGTGTCGTGTGCGGCTTCGTCGCCGGGCGCAGTGCAGTCAGCGCGAATATCCTCGCGCCGCAGCAGCGCGTTGACGTCGTCGAGGCCGGGCTCGGTTTCAGGGCACGTCTCGACACCGGCGCCGTGGTGTCGTCGATCAACGCGCGCGATCTCGAGGTCGTCGGCGGCAGCGGCCGCCCTTCCCGCAGCGACGTCGGACGCATGATCCGGTTCACGCTGGTCAATGACGACGGCGCCGAGCGGACGCTCAGTGCGCGCGTCGAGCAGGTGCGCGGCATCCGCACCGCCGATTGCCGCGAGGTGCGTTACCACGTCTACCTGACCCTGCGTTTCCGCGGCCGCGACCACCGCATCCTGACCAACCTCAACGACCGCAGCCGCGCCGGTGACAAGCTCTTGCTAGGGCGCAATTTCCTGCGCCACGGCTACGCGGTCGCGCCGGTACGCGAGCGCGAGATATGAGTACGCCGGCGCCGCAGCCGCACGAGGATCTCGCCTTCGGCGCGACCCGCATCCGCCTGCTCGGCACCGCCCACGTCTCGCGCGCGAGCGCGGAGGCGGTGCGCGCGGAGATCGCCGGCGGCGAGTGGGACGAGATCGCGGTCGAGCTGTGCCCCAACCGCCACGGCTCCATGATCGACCCCGACGCGCTCGGTCGCATGGACCTGTTCGAGGTGATTCGCGCGGGCAAGGCGCCCATGGTCACCGCCATGCTCGCGATGGGCGCTTTCCAGCAGCGCATCGCCGAGCAGTTCGGCATCGAGCCCGGCGCCGAGATGCGCGCCGCGATCGACGGTGCGCACGAGCGCGGCCTGCCGCTGCACCTCATCGATCGCGACGTCGGCACCACGCTGCGGCGGATCTACCGCAACGTGCCGTGGTGGAAGCGCCTCTACCTGTTCTCTGGCCTGTTCGCGAGCGTGGTCGCCAACGACGAGATCCCGGAAGAGGAGATCGAGGCGCTCAAGGAAGGTGACGTACTGGAGAGCACCTTCGCCCAGTTCGCCGACGCTGCCGGACCCATTTACACCCCGCTCATCGACGAACGCGACGAGTACATGGCGGCAAAGCTGCTGCAGCAGGTCGACGACACGCCGCGGCGCATCCTGGCGGTGGTGGGCGCGGGTCATCTGAAGGGCCTGAAGCGGCATCTCGAGGAGGGCTTCGCCGATCGCGAGGCGCGCCTGGCCGAGCTCGAGACGCTGCCGCCGGCGCGCCGCTGGCTGCGTTTCGTGCCATGGCTGATCGTGGCGCTGGTGCTGGCCGGGTTCGGCGTCGGCTTCTCGCGCAGCACCGAGCTCGGCATGACGCTGGTGCTGGAATGGGTGCTGATCAACGGCAGCCTGGCGTCGCTCGGCGTGGCGCTGGCCGGCGGCCACGTGGTGACGCTGGTCAGCGCCTTCGTCGCCGCGCCGCTGACCTCGCTCAACCCGACCATCGGCGCCGGCATGGTGACGGCCCTGGTCGAGGCCTGGATCCGCAAGCCGACCGTAGCCGACTTCGGGCGGCTGCGCAGCGATACCACCACGCTGTCCGGCTGGCGCCACAATCGCGTCGCGCGCACCCTGCTGGTGTTCTTCCTGAGCACCCTGGGCTCGGCGATCGGGACCTACGTCGCGGGCTTCAGGATCTTCGATCACCTGGTGGGGTGAGTGGGCGCATGGCGCGGCGCCACGCCGCCACCGCCAGCGCCGTGCCGGCGACGGCATGCACCGCGCACACGGCGAGCGCGCCGGCGGGTGCCGTGAACAGCGGCGGGGCGACGAAGCCGGCCAGCGGTGCCAGGCCCGCCACCGCGAGCAAGCCGGGCAGGATGCGGTTGAGCACGGCGATGTAGATCAGCGCCGTGATCGCGCCACGGCGCGAACGCTCGCGGAAGCTCGTGAACAGCAGCAGGCCGAGATCGCGCACCAGCAGCAGGGCGAGGCCGAGCGTGACGGCGCCGGCATTGTCGATACGTTCGTTGCTGATCCCGGGGTCGGATCCCAGCAGCGCCGCCGGCAGCGCCAGTGCCACGGCGAAGGCCGCCGCAGTGACGGCGAGCGGCATGTCCTCCAGCGCACGGCGGTAGCGGCGTTCGGCGAGTGCCTGCAGCACGCGCCGGTACTGCAGGGGATCGCGCGCGAGCGCGAATGCGGCGACGTAGCCGAGCGCGCAGGCGATGACCGCGGCCGTGGAGAACCAGCGACGCCCTGCAGCGGGAAGCGGTGGCTCCGGCTGCAGCCCGCACACGAAGCTCGCGACGCAGACGATGAAGGCCAGCCAGGCCCAGGGCAGGGTGCGCGATTGCAGCTCTATGCACATGCTGCGCCAGGCCGCGAACACCATCCACGCCGCGAGTGCGGCGAGCGCGACCACGGCCAGCAGCGGCGCCGGCCACACGCGACCGTACCAGGACACGCTGCCGCGGATGCCGGCGACATCGGCAACGTCGGGCAGGCTCAGCGTTCCCAGCGCGGGCAGCAGCAGGCTCAGCAGGAACAGCACCAGCAGCAGGTTCACGCGTCCACGGGCGTGGCGTTCGGCGTTGACCGCGGTAATCGCCGCGGTCAGGGCCAGGCCCTGGGCGGCCAGCGCGAGGAGCGCGGCGAAGGCCATGCGCCAGGCCGTCTCGGCGCCGAGCTCGGGGGGGCGGTAGGCGGCATACAGGCCGAGGCAGATCACGCCCGCGTACCACGGCATGGCGCAGGCGCCGACCAGCTTGCCCCAGGTCATGCGCCAGGCCGACAGCGCCGCCATGCGCTGGATGTCCCAGGTATGCTCGCGTACCTCGTCGAGCACGGCGTTGGCGGCCTGGCGCGCGCCCCACACCGCGGTGAGCGCGACGAAGGCGGTCAGTGCGAGCGCCGGCAGCGCGGCGGGCAGCGTACGCGCGATGATCAGCGCACTGCCGAGGAGGGTCGCCGGGATCAGCCACAGGCGTTGCGGGGTGGCTTCCAGCCACAGGGTCCGTACCAGCTCAGGATTCATCGTCGTCACCGCGCGCCGCGATGCTGCGCAGGTAGGATTGCTGCAGGTCTTCGGACACCAGCGTGAACTGGGCCACGCCCGTACCGTGTTCGACCAGGCGCGCGAGCAGCCCGGCGCGCGCTTCGGCATCGCCCTCGAAGCGCAGGCGCACGCCGCTGTCCGTCGCCGCGGCCGCGCTCACGCGCGTCTCGGTGGCGAGCCGTTCCAGCGCCTGCGCGGGTGGGGTGGTCAGCTCCAGCAGCAGCTCGCAGGTCGGGCCGGCCGCGTCGCCGAGACGGCGGTGTTCGAGCAGGCGGCCGGCGCGCAGGACCAGCATGTCGGTCGAATAGGCTTCGAGCTCGGCCAGGATGTGCGAGGACACCAGCAGTGTCATGCCGCGGCGGCCGAGTGCTACGAACAACTCGCCGAGCTGGTAACGGGCCTCGGGATCGAGACCGGAGGCCGGCTCGTCGAGCAGGACCACGCTCGGTTCGTGGATGATGGCCTGGGCGATGGCGACGCGCTGGCGCAGGCCGCGCGAGAGATCGCCGGCGCGCTGGTCGAGACGCTCGCCGAGGCCGAGTGCGTCCGCGGTGCGCGCAACCGCTTCGGTCACCCGCGCCGGCTCGATGCCGTTGGCCGCGGCGACATAGCCGAGGCAGCGGCGCACGCTGAGCTCGCCGTAGAGGCCGAAGAAGTCGGACAGGTAGCCGATGCCGCGATGGCTGCGGCGCGGCTCCTCGACGACATCGACGCCGTTGACGCGGATGCTGCCACCGAGTGGGCGATCGATGCCGGCGAGACAGCGCATGAGCGTGGTCTTGCCGGCGCCGTTCGGACCGACCAGGGCGGTGATGGAGCCGCGCTGCACGGCGAAGCCGACGCCGTCGAGCGCGCGCAGCCCTGGGTACTCGTAGCTGAGATCGGCGACCTCGATGATCGCTTCGTTGCTGGATGCACTCACGTGACGCAGGCGCCGGTTGCGGCCGCGGGCGCGGCCCCGGTCATGCTATCACCGTCGTCACGCCGGCCGTGGTCAGGCTGATGCGCGGCGCGGGAGAACGCGTTACCCTCGCGCCATGACGGAGTGGCTGAAACTCGCCCTGCGCGAAGACATCGTGCGCCGATCGCGCAAGGTCGCGCTGCTGGTCGGCACCATCCTGGTGGTGATCAACTACGGCGACCGGGTGCTCGACGGTGCCATCAGCGTCGGTGACGGCGTCAAGATGGTCCTCACCTACTGCGTCCCCTACTGCGTGTCGACCTACGCCGCAGTCAGCGCGGTGCGCGCCGCCGGGAGCGGCGCCGGCGTGTCCTGAGGCACCGGATCGCGACCATGCCGACTTACGTTTACGAATGCGCTGCCAACGACGAGGTGGTCGAGGTGCGGCACAGGATGGACCTCGTCATCCGCAACTGGGGCGAGCTTTGCTTCGCCGCGCAGCGGCCGCTCGGCGACACCGATTTCGAGGCGCCCGTGCGCAAGCGCATGACGGCCGCCGCCATCGCGACCCCGGTCGGCAATTCGACGCTCAAGAACCAGGGCTTCACCAAGCTCGTGCGCCGCGACGAGGGCGTTTACGAGAACGTCACCGCGACCGGCGACGAGCACCGCTACATGGTCGCCGGCAAGCCCGAGAGCCGCCCGCACCTGCACAAGAAGATCGAAGACTAGCGCGGGACACTGGCCCACGTTGCGGCGACGCAGCGCAGTTTGATGAGCCGACGGCCGGGAAGCGTCGCGAGCGCCGGCAGGTCGCGTCGCGGCGGCGCGCAGGAACCGCAGCGTATGGGGCAATACGTGAGGATTCCGAGCACCGTCGCGACGCGAGATGCCAAGCGCAGCAGCTTCCCGGCCGTCGGCAAGCCGAGTTCGCAACGCCGCCCACGATTGTCCGCAGTCGCTTGGCATTGCGGGCAGGGTGCAGCAGAACGTAGCGAGGAAGGTCGTGGGCAAGGCGCGGGCGAGGCGAGGACCGGAGTTTAGGTGGCTAAATGAGGACCGCAGCCGAGTCCGCAACGCCGCCCACGGCCTCCGCAGTAGTTCTGCTGCATCCTGCTAGTGGCGTTGTTCGATGCGTCGTATCTTCTCGTTCTGCGGCAGGCGATAGAAGCGTCGCAGCTCGTTGATGAAGGAGGGCTCGCGGTGCTGGCCGGGAAACCGCCGGCTGAGACCGTGGCAGTACTTGCCCGCGTAGCGATTGGCTTCGCGGTAGCGCTGTTCGCTGTCGGCGTCACCGCCGGTATCGAACACCACGGCCTCGAACAAGGTGCCGTGGAAGGCGTCCGCGTCGGGCACCGTGCCCTGCTCGTCGAGCAGCATCAGCGCGGTGACGTACTTGTCTACCTCGGCCTGCAGCTCGAGCTCGAGCTGCGTGACCTGGCGCTGGTGCCGGGCATTCCAGATCACGTAGTTGAAGTGGCTGACGCCTTCCAGCGCGATGAGGAAATCGTTCAGGTTGTCACCGCCGAGGTGTTCGTAGGGGTCACTGTCGGCGAGCGCGGCGAGGACCCTGGCGTCGATGTACAGCGAGATGTCGAGACAGTCGTCGCTCTGCCGCAGCAGCAGGCGCTCGGCGTTGGTTTGAGGCGTTCGCGCGTCGTCGAGCGCGGCGGCGAGGCGCGCGTCGGTGACCAGGAAGTCCGTTACGCAATGCTCGATCGGCGTCTCGTACAACGCCGCGAGGCCGTTCTGCAGTTCAGCAAGCAGCATGGCGCAGCCCGCGCTCAGTGCCGGGCGCTGGTGCCGAGCCCGGACATCGGGTGGATGCCGGAACGTTCGAGCTGGCGGCGCGCGCGTTCGCTGCCGGTGCGCAGCCAGATCTCGTAGGTTCTGAGCACGTCGCCGTTCGACTTCATGCCGCTCATTTCGCTGATCTCGGCCAGCACGTCGACCAGCAGGGCGAATTTCTCGCCGAGCTCTGCGAACAGCTCCGTGCGCGCGAAGCGGTCGGTACGCAACTGCAGCGAGTCGTGCAGGTGGCAGTACGCGGCCTCGCCCATGCCGATGTAGTAATCGACGTCGACCAGCTTGCGGTTGAGACTGTCGGTGAACACGCCGGCGATGAACAAGGCGATGTCACCGAGTCGTTGCAGAGCCTGGTTGCGCTGTTCGGGGCCGTCGGCGGCGAGCGCCTCGGCGTACATCGTGGCCAGCGGCCGGTGATGCTTGCCGTCGTCGCTGACCGGCCTGAGTGCCGTCGCGTGGCAGTAACTCGTCAGCAGGTTGATGACGTAGGCCGAGGTCATCTCCTGGACGTCGACGTCCTGGTTGCGCGTCGCCGTGGCGAAGGCGTCGTGGAAGTACTCGCGAACGCTGGCGCTGGTGGTAATGAGGTTCGAATCGAGGGTGTTCATCACGGTCCTCCGGTTTCGATTTCCTGGTCCCTGTTTCAGGTAGCGGCGTGCGCGCGGCAATTCCTGAACGCGCGCTGTGAAGACACGCATTTCAAATATCATGCCATCAGATTTCTAATCAAATAGAACCTGCAACATGCTGAAAGAACGAGGGGTATGCAGCACTCTCGATGACGGCTGCCAGGTTTCCGGAGGTCTCGGGCGACACGCGTGCGCAGCGCTGGTGCGGCCACGCACGTGAAGGGGGCGGGTGATTGTCGTCGTGGCGCGGTTGCGCCGCGCACAAAAAAAGAACCCCGCACGGGGCGGGGTTCTCGGGGACGCGGGTGGGCGTGACTTACATCATGCCGCCCATGCCGCCCATGCCGCCCATGTCGGGCATGGCCGGAGCCGCGGCGCCTTCTTCCTTCGGCGCATCGGCGACCATCGCCTCGGTGGTCAGAATGAGCGAAGCGACCGAAGACGCGTTCTGCAGCGCGGAACGCGCGACCTTGGTCGGGTCGATGATGCCCATCTCGAGCATGTCACCGAACTCGCCGGTCTGGGCGTTGTAACCGAAGTTACCCTTGCCCTCGGCAACCTTGGCGCAGACCACCGACGGCTCTTCGCCGGCGTTGGCCACGATCTGGCGAATCGGCTCCTCGAGGGCACGCACCAGGATGTTCACACCGATGCGCTGGTCCTCGTTGTCGGCAGCAGTGTCGCGCGCCTTGCTCTGCACGCGCAGCAGCGCCACGCCACCGCCGGGCACCACGCCTTCCTCGACCGCGGCGCGGGTCGAATGCAGCGCGTCCTCGACGCGGGCCTTCTTCTCCTTCATCTCGACCTCGGTCGCGGCACCGACCTTGATCACGGCCACGCCGCCGGCCAGCTTGGCCACGCGCTCGTGCAGCTTCTCGCGATCGTAGTCGGAGGTGGTCTCCTCGATCTGGGTGCGGATCTGGTTGACACGCGCCTCGATCGCCTTCTGGTCACCGGCACCGTCGATGACGGTGGTGTTTTCCTTGTTGATCTGGACCTTCTTGGCGCTGCCCAGGTCGTCCAGGGTAGCCTTGTCCAGGGCCAGTCCGACTTCCTCGGAGATCACGGTACCGCCGGTCAGCACGGCGATGTCCTCGAGCATGGCCTTGCGGCGATCGCCGAAGCCCGGCGCCTTGACCGCGGCGACCTTGACGATGCCGCGCATGTTGTTGACGACCAGGGTCGCCAGCGCCTCGCCCTCGACGTCCTCGGCAATGATCAGCAGCGGACGGCCGGCCTTGGCGACGTTCTCGAGCACCGGCAGCATGTCGCGGATGTTCGAGATCTTCTTGTCGTGCAGGAGCACCAGCGGCTCTTCGAGCTCGACGTTCATCGCTTCCTGGTTGTTGATGAAGTAGGGCGACAGGTAGCCGCGGTCGAACTGCATACCCTCGACGATGTCGAGCTCGTTCTCGAGGCCGGAGCCCTCTTCCACGGTGATCACGCCTTCCTTGCCGACCTTGTCCATGGCCTCGGCGATGATGTCGCCGATGGCAGCGTCGGAGTTGGCGGAGATGGTGCCGACCTGGGCGATCGACTTGTGCTCGGTGCACGGCGTCGACAGGGTCTGCAGGTCTTCGACGGCAGCCATCACGGCACGGTCGATGCCGCGCTTGAGGTCCATCGGGTTGACGCCGGCCGCGACCGCCTTGAGGCCTTCGCGAACGATCGCCTGGGCCAGCACGGTGGCGGTGGTGGTGCCGTCGCCGGCGACGTCGGAGGTCTTGGAAGCGACTTCCTTGACCATCTGCGCGCCCATGTTCTCGAACTTGTCGGCGAGCTCGATTTCCTTGGCGACGGACACGCCGTCCTTGGTCACGGTCGGCGCGCCGAAGCTCTTCTCGAGCACCACGTTGCGGCCTTTCGGGCCCAGCGTCTGCTTGACGGCGTTGGCGAGGATGTTGACGCCGGCGGCCATGCGATGGCGGGCGTCATCGGAAAACTTGACTTCTTTAGCAGCCATTTTCAGTTGATCTCCAGAATGTTGTCAGTTCGTGAGGCAGGTGCGTATCAGTCGAAAACCGCCATGATGTCGTCTTCGCGCATGACCAGCAGGTCCTCGCCGTCGACCTTGACCTCGGTGCCCGAGTACTTGCCGAACAGGATCTTGTCCCCGGCCTTGAGGTCGAGCGCGCGAACCTCGCCGTTCTCGAGAATCTTGCCGTTACCCACGGCCACGACTTCACCCTTGACCGGCTTCTCGGTGGCCGAATCCGGAATGACGATACCGCCGGGCGAGGTCTTCTCCTCTTCCCAGCGCTTGACGATGACCCGATCGTGTAAAGGCCTGATCTTCATTGATGACTTCTCCTCAAACGCGCTTAAGCCTATGATTTATATGAAAATGGAGGGCTAGTATTAGCACTCTCCGGCGAGTAGTGCCAGAAATATAGCGGCGCCCGGCGAAAAGTCAAGGCGGCGCCCGGACGGTAACGCGTCATGACCTCGTGCCGCGGCGCGGTTAGAATCGAGACTGTTCAGCCCCCTTTACGCAGCGCCTGCGATGTCGTCCACCGTGATTCCGCGCCTCCTCGCCGCCGCCCTTGGTCTCGCCCTGTCCTGCGCACCGGCCGCCGCGGCCCAGCACGAGTACGGCAGCTTCCACGTTGCGGTCGAGGACGACACCAGTGCCATCCTGAGCGCGTCCGACTACCAGATCCTGGTCGAGCAGGACGCCCTGCTGCTGGCCCGACTGACCGCGCCCTACCAGGGCACCCTGTCGAACAGCTTCGTCGCCGATCTCGACCACGACGGCGCCTTCGAGGTCGTGGTCACGTTCAGCCACGACCAGGGCCGCGCCAGCGGCGTACATCTCTACACGTGGAAGGACCACCACCTGCAGCCGCTGGCCATCGCCGCGCTGGACGCCGCGCAGGCCGAGGGTTACCGCGGCGACGACCAGTACGCGGTGGACAACGGCGAGCTGGTTCGCATCTTCCAGATCTACGAGGCCAGTGGCGACACCTGGGTGCCGACTGCGCGCCAGCGCCGCTTGCGCTATTCTTTACAAGAGCGGCGCTGGCTCGCGCGCTGAACGGTCATGGTTCTCACCGCCAGCCCGCCGAAGTCGCCCGAGCACCGTGCGCACGAGCGCACACCCCACGCCGCGCCTTTCGCCACCAGGAGCAAAGACGGATGTCTCTGATGACGATCGACGTGCGCGAATCGATCGAGCAGTTGCTGTCCCACTGCCACCGGCGCACGTTCGCGCCGAAGGCGGCGATCATCCGCCAGGGCGATCCGGCCGGAGAGCTCTACTACATCATCAGTGGCTCGGTCACCGTGCTGCTGGAAGACGACAAGGGCCACGAGATCGTACTGGCCTACCTGAATCCCGGGGATTTCTTCGGCGAGATCGGTCTGTTCAACGAGGACGCCAGCCGTACCGCGCTGGTGCGTGCGCGCAACGAGACCGAGATTGCCCAGATCGGTTACAAGAAGCTCAAGGGCCTGACCGAGATCTATCCCGATCTGATCGTCGCAATGACCTCGCAGCTCGCGCGCCGCCTGCGCAACACCAACCGCAAGCTGGGTGACCTCGCCTTCATGGACGTCTACGGACGGGTCGCGCGCACCCTGCTCGACCTGTGCGAGCAACCCGATGCCATGACCCATCCGGACGGCATGCAGGTGCGTGTCACGCGCCAGGAGCTGTCGCGCCTGGTCGGCTGCTCGCGCGAGATGGTCGGCAAGGTGCTCAAGGACATGGAAGAGCAGAAGCACATCACCGCCAGCGGCAAGAACATCGTCGTGCTCGGCGTGCGCCCGAAGCGACCGGCCGCGTCCGGCGCGGCGCGCGCGCCGGGCAGCTGAACGCGACGACCGGCCTCAGCCGACGTCGATGGCGTGCAGGAGGCGGCGCCGGTTCT
This sequence comes from Gammaproteobacteria bacterium, assembly GCA_041984235.1. Lineage (GTDB taxonomy): Bacteria > Pseudomonadota > Gammaproteobacteria > JBHIYN01. Next base: position 289,440 of record JBHIYN010000005.1, on the reverse strand, counting down.
CCAGCAACTCCCTGATGCGTACGGCAGCGCCGGCAGTACCGGCGTCGACGCCGTCCACGGCCTCCGCGAGCAGCTCTTCCAGCTCGGCGATCTGCTCGACCAGCACGCTCCAGTCCTCCGGCGCGTCGGTCATCACCAGGCGCGCAGGCCAGCAGGTTTCGAACGCGTCACCTTGAATCCGGGGGGGTTCGGTTCGCATCGCGCACATTCTCCGTCGCTCGTTTGGGCCCGCGCAGTATCGGACCCGAATCTGACAGCGCGGTGACATCGGCCGCGGCCGGAATGACGCCCGAATCGCACCCCGTATCTAGGTGGTGTGTCGTCAGCCTCCACAATATACTGTGGTGCATGTTTCATCGCGGTCGCGCCGGCTGCGCACCCGCGGGTCCCGGCCGCGCCATATGCCCCGAGCAACGGAGGACTCCGATGCGCCACGTTCCGTTCGCACTCCTGTTGTTTGCCTGTGGCGCCGGCGTTTCGGTCGCCGCCGATCTCGACGCCATCGCCGCGGCGATCGAGGCGGGCCGCTCAGCCGCCGTACTGCCGGAGCTGGAGCAGGCGGCGGAAGCCGGACAACCGCGCGCCATGTCGCTGCTCGCCGCGCTCTACCAGCGCGGCGAGGGGGTGCCGAAGAACACCGCGCGTGCCATCGACCTGTACCGCCGGGCAGCCGAAGCCGGCGATGCCGAGGCGCAGTTCAACCTCGGAAACATGTACCTGCTCGGTGAAGGACTGGAGGCGGACGAGGCCTGGGCGCTGACCTGGTACCGGGAGGCTGCCGGCCAGGGCCACGCGCTGGCCCGGCGCAACATGAACCAGCTCTACCGCGCCGCCGGCCTGGAGCCGCCGGCAGCCGCCGACACGCCCGCGGCGGTACCCGGCGAGGAACCCGCCGTGGTCGCCGTCGAGGCCGTCCCCGACGACGAGCTGGCGCCGACCACGCGCCTGGGCACGGACGAGGCCGCCGCCGCCGAAGTACCCGCCGCGGCGCGCACGCCGGTGGCCGGCCCGGCGCCGGCGGTGGACGACGCGGTCAGCGAGGACGAGCGCGAGGCCCTGCGCCTGGCGCGCGAGGCGGGCGTGGAAGTCGAGCTGGAGCCCGCTCCTGCACCACCGGAGACTTCCGCACCGGTGGCCGAGGTGCCGGCGGTGGCCGACGACACGCCGCCCGCCGACGAACGGCTGGCCGCCGCTGCCGACGACACCGACGCCGAAGCCGAAGCGGACCTCACGGCGCGGTCCGCCGGCGCGGCGCCCGCACAGCAGGTCGCGGAGAGCGACAGGGTCGAAGCGCAGCCGGCCATGCCGGTCCCGGATCCGCCGCCGCCCACGGTGCCCGCGCCGGTCGCGCCCGCGCCGCCGGCGGCCAGCGCTGACGCGGCTGCGACCTACGAGCTGTCGCGCCGGCATCTCGCTGGCATCGGCATGCCGCAGGACGTCGATACGGCGTTGGTGTTGCTGCGCGACGCCGCTGACCAGGGGCACCCGCAGGCGCAGTACGATCTCGCGCGGCGTTTCGAGATCGGCGCCGGGGTCGAGCCGGACGACGCCATGGCGATCACGCTCTACCGTAACGCCGCGCGCAGCGGTCACGGCGGCGCGCGCGAGCGCCTGAGCGCGATTTACGATGCCGCCGGCCTGCCGATGCCGCAACTCGCGCGACCGCGCGAAGCGATTGCGCCGGCCGCTGCGGTGAGCGCCAGCGCGCCCGCGGAGTCTGCTGCCACGCCCGGCCCGGTCGCGGCAGCACCAGCAGCACGCGCCGTGGCCCCGGCAGCGCAGGAGGTGGCGACGCCGGCAACGCCCGCACCGCCCGCACCGGCTGCGACACCAACCATGCCCGAAGCGCGCATGGCGCGGGCGACGGTGGAAGCGCCGGCTACCCGCGAGCCGGTCCGCACCACGGCCGCCACTCCTGAGGCATCGGCGACTGAAGCCATCATTACCGAAACGGCGACCAGCGAAGCCGTTGTTGACGATGCGGTCGCGGAGAACGTCGAACAATCCGCCCCCTATGTCGCCGAAACCTACCAGTACGCCGTGATCAATCACGACGCGTCCGCATTGCCGCGTGCGTCGGCGGCAGAGATCGATCCGCCCAGGCCGGCGGCGCACCAGGTCATCGCGGGCGGCGCGCTGGCTCAGGCAGCGGTACCACCGGCTGCGCCGGCGGCACCCGTGACCGCCGCGGTGCCTGCGACCACGACCGCCACCGCGGCCACGGCCGTTACCGCCGCCGCTGCCCCCGCGGCTCCCACCCCCGCTGCCTCCGCCACGGTTTCCGCTGCTCCGGCTGCCACGAGCACTGCTGCGGCCGTCGCAACCCCTGCCGCTACCGCTGCGACGGCACGCACCGCTGAAGCGACGGCTGCGGTGGTGCAGGCGGCAGTGAACACGGCGCCGGCAGCCGCCGCGCCGCGCGCCGGTATCGGCAACCTCGAGCGCAGCGCGCCGGCTGCCGCCACGGGCGGCGACGCAGCGGTGGCCGACGCGGTCACCGCGACGGTCGATTCCGCAGTCGGCGACGTTGCTGACACCACCGGCGCGCCCGCGCCGCAGGAACAGCGCGGCCTGCTCGGCCGGCTGCGCGATGCGTTCAGCGGCAGCGACGAGGACCCGGGCTTCGTCAGCCGCGCGCCGGGCGCGAGCGCACAGCCGGCTGCGGCGGCCAGCGCCGACGAGGACATCAAGCTCGCGCTCGCCGACCCGGCGCCCGCGGCAACGCCGGTGCCGGCCGCGCAGACCCTGCCGTCGATCGACGAGGCCAAGGCCGCACTCAACGCCGGCGACTACGCGACGGCAGCGGGCCTCTTTCGCCAGCGCGCCGAAGCCGGCGACCCGGAGGCGCAGGCCCACCTCGGGTACATGACCTACCAGGGCGAAGGCGTGGCGCGCGATCGCGCGGCGGCGGTCGGCTGGTATCGGCGCGCGGCCGTGCAGGGTAATCGTGACGCGCAGTACAACCTGGCCGTCGCCTACGCGTTCGGCGAGGGCGTACCGCAGGACGATGGCGAGGCGGTGGTGTGGTACCGGCGCGCGGCGGAGCAGGGCAGCGCGATCGCGCAGTACAGCCTCGGCGTTTCCTACGCGCTGGGCGAAGGCGTGGCGCAAAGCGACGCCGAGGCGGTGCGCTGGTATCGCGCGGCCGCCGAGCAGGGTTACCCGGCCGCGCAGTACAACCTGGCCTACATGTACCGCGCCGGCAAGGGCACGGATCAGAGCGACGAGCAGGCGTTACGCTGGTTCCTGCAGGCAGCGCAGAACGGGCATGCGTCCGCCCAGTACAGCCTTGGCTACATGTACCGCTCAGGCAAGGGCGTCGCACGCAACCTCGACGAGGCCATCCGCTGGTATCGCCTGGCGGCAGCCCAGGGGCATCCCGAGGCGCGCGCGGATCTGACCACGCTGGCGCCCGGCGGCTGAGGCGTGGCGCCGCCCGCGCGGCGCCGGCGATTCACAGCGCGATGGTGTCGTCCGCAGCGGGCGGCGCGGCGGGCGGCTCGCGCGGCCGGTCCGGCGGCGGTGACCGCAGCGCGTCCTCCAGGCGCCGGGCAAAGTCCTCGACCTTTTCGCGCAGCTCCGGCATGCGTTGCCGGATCTCGCTTTCCAGGCGCGACAGCTCCTGCTCCAGGGCGGGCAGCGCGCGTGACATCTCGTCGACCGATTGCTCGACGCCGTCCTTGAGCGCATTGCCAATGACGCCGATCTGTTCGATGACGCGCGCCAGATCGCCCTGTCGCGATATTTCGTCGACCGTGGACTCGTAATCCACCCGCCACGTTTCGTCCTCGCGTTCGAGACGCGTGTCAATAGTGACCGGAACCGGCGTGTCACCGGCAAGCACCACGCGGGTCTCGATGCTGGCGCGGTCGCCATCGATAATGGCGCGCCCCAGGCCGTACTCGGCAATGGCCAGGAGCTCGGGTTCGCCGTCCAGCGCGGCACGCTGACGGGCCAGCACGTAACGCTTGATCTTGCCCGGATGCTGGGTGACCACCGCGCGCCAGAAACGGTCGGCGACTTCCTGTGGTCCCAGCGGTTCTGCGCAGGCCTGCAGCAGCACTAGCGCCGCCACGAGCAGCGCCAGCGGCAGGCGGCGGGATACGGCGCTCAGGCCGGCCGCTCGACTGCAACCGGCCCGCTGAACGGCGGCCGGTCGGGTGCCATGACCTTGCCCATGCGCATCACGCGCTGCCAGCCCTCGTCACCGATGTCGGCGCGATGCTGGTCGTGCAGCTCGCGCGCGAGTGCGACGAACTCGTCGGTGCGCTCGTTGAGATAGTAGATCTCGGCGAGGCGCAGCTTGGCGCGATGATTGGCCGGGGTGCGTTCGATGACGTCGTTCAGCATCGCCTCGGCCTCGGCATACTGGCCGTGTGCGATGCGGTTCTCGATTTCGTCCAGGGAGGCGAGCGCGTCGCCCTGCTCGATGCTGCGTTCGATGGTGCCTTGCGCGGCAGGTCGTGCGCTCGGTGCCGCGTCCCGCGCCTCGCGCTTCTCGGCCAGGCGCTGGCGCAGCTCGCCCTCGAGCCTGAGCCGCTGCTCGGCCTTGCGCGCGACTTCCTCGACGAGGTTGCGATCGGCGGCGGCAGCGTGTCCGTGTTCGCGATTGCGGCGCCAGGTGCGATAGGCGAACAGGCCACCGCCGATCAGCGCCATCGCGCTGATCACGGCCGCCGCGCCGAGCATGATCAACCGCGCGAGAGACGGGCCGCCGTCGCCCGCCGGCGCGAGCGCGGCGCGTTCCACCGCCGGCCGCACCACTACCGGAGGTGCGGCAACGGGCGTTGCGTTATCCGCAGGCGCTGCATCCGTATCCGGGGACGTGACGGCGGGCGCCGACGCGGCAGCCACGCCGGACGACGCCATCGCGGGCGCCTGCGTCACGGTGTCCGCGGCAGCGTCGGGCGGGGCAGCGGCGGGTACGGCTGCCGCGCGCTGGCGTTCGTAGCGCGCGCGAATCGCGGCGAACTTCTCGCTCACGGCCTGCAGGCGGGCCGCGGTGCTCGTGATGTCGTCGGGCAGCTCGGCTGGGGTGACGGCTGTGCGCGGTGCGGACACCGGGGTCGCGTTAACTGCTGCGGCCGGAGCGGTCGGGGCGACCGGCGTCACCTGCGCCGCCGGCGCGACCGGTGCGGTAGTGGCTGCGGGCGCGGCGGACCGCGGCGTTGTCGCAGCCGGCTGCGGCCGCGCTGCAAGCGTGGTGCCGGCTGCGGGCAGTGTCAGTGTCACGCCGACCCTGAGACGGTTCGCGTCACCGCCGACGAAGGCGTGCGGGTTCATCGCGACCACCCGCGCGATGGTCTGTGTGCTGTCCCCGCCGGTGAGTCCGCGTTCGTTCAGAATGCGCCACAGCGTCTGTCCCGGCCGCACCGGGCCGTAGTCGCCGGCGCGGACGTCGCCGGTCAGCGGCGGCACGCTGCGCGCGCGGGGCGCGGCGGGCGGGTCCAGGGCGAGCGTGAAATGGCCAATCGCGGCGCCGGCGGCGTCGCCCAGGCGCAGGCGGAAACGCACCACCGGCTCGGCAATCGGCGCCGAGGATTCGAGGCGGACGATCGGCGAGCCGTCGGCGCGCGTGGCCAGCACCGCGGAGAGGCTTTCCGCGGCACGGCGTTCCGGCGCGCCGCGCGGCACGGTGAGTTCGGGTTTGACTTCGACGTCGAGCGTGGCGGCGCGCGTTGCCGCGACCCCGTACAGGGCGACTTCGGCGCGCAACGGCTCGCCCAGGCGTGAACGGGTCTCGAGCTGGCCGACGTGCAGGGCGACGGCGTTGCCGGACACGAGCAGCGCCAGCAAGGCGCCGATGATAACGGGCAGGTGCATGGTTTTATTTCTCCTCGGCGCGGCCGGGCGGCACATTCGCCGTCGACCCCGAGAGCTTAGCGTTGTATCGTGGCCGGAACTGAAGCCTGACGTCATTTTCTGTGAAATCTTGCCGAAAAATCCAGATCTTGCAGCCTCCTCCCGCTCATCTGCATGAGGTTGCTTGCGCTTGAGCGAGCAGCGCTTCGACGCGGCCTATTTCCAGCGCTACTACTTCAGCGCCGCCACGCGGGTCGCCGAGCCGGACTATTTCGCCCGTCTCGGGCGCTTCGTCGCCGCCTACCTGGACATGCTCGGCTGTCGCGTCGAGCGGGTTCTGGATGCGGGCTGTGGTCCGGGCCTGATGCACGTCGGCCTGCGCGAGGCGTGGCCCGGGGTGTCGATTACCGGCGTCGACGCGAGCGCCCATGCCTGCGCCGAGTACGGCTGGGAGCACGCGCGGCTGCAGGACTTCGACACTGACCAGTCCTACGATCTCGTCATCTGTCACGACGTGGTGCAGTACCTCGGACATCGTGAGGCGGCGGCCGTCATGGCCAAGCTGGCGCGCTGGACGCACTGCGCGCTGTTCTTCGGTGTGCTCACGCGCGAGGACTGGGAGCAGAACTGCGACCAGACCCTGACCGACGGCGACGTCTTCCGCCGCCGTGCGAGCTGGTACCGTCGTCATCTGCGCGACACCTTCCGCAATGCGGGCGGCGGGCTGTACATCCGGCGCGACGCCGACGTCGTGCTCTACGCGCTGGAGGCGTCGTAGGGCCGTCAGCCTTTCGCCGCGAACCTGAGCGCCACGCCGTTGTTGCACCAGCGTTCGCGGGTCGGCGCCGGACCGTCGTCGAACACGTGGCCCTGGTGTCCGCCGCACTTTATGCAGTGGTACTCGGTACGCGGCCAGATCAGCCTGTAATCGGTCTTGGTGGCGAGGTGGCCGGGGATGGCGGTAAAGAAGCTCGGCCACCCGGTGCCACTGTCGAATTTCATTTCGGACGTGAACAGCGGCAGGTCGCAGGCGCGGCAAAGGTAGAGGCCGGCACGCTTCTCGTCGTTCAGCGGACTCGAGTACGGACGCTCGGTGTCTTCCTCGAACAGCACGTCGTAGGCGTCACGCGGCAGGCTGGCGCGCCAGTCCTCGTCAGGCCGTTTCAGTGCCGGCGCCGGGGTTACCTCCGGCAGACCGTCCGCGACGAACTCGCGCCAGCGCGCGTGCATCGCCGCGATGGCCTTGTCCGGCGCCTCGCCGACGGCGAAAGTGCGGCCGCCACCGACGAGGGTCGCGACCAGCCCGGCGCCGGTCGCGCCGAGTAGCGTTCTGCGGTTCATCGCCGCCTCCTGCTGCGGGTGTCTGCTTGAGAGCTTGCGCCGCACGGATAGTTCCGTGCCGGCGCCGCTCAGCTCGACAGGTAGGCGGTGATGAAGTCCTCGAGCGCGCCCGACGCGGTCGCTTCCAGTTCGCGCTGCTCGGCATGCGAGGCGGTGGCCAGTGCGCTGAACTTCTCTTCCACCGCGGCATCCGGCGGGCGCTCGCGCAGGGATTGCGCATGCTGTTGCGAGAGCTCCATGGCGTAGGCGTGGAACTGCAGTGAACGGCTCGCGAGCGTATCGAGGATACGCGCCGCGGGCAGGGACTCGGGGTGACGGATGGTCTCGATCTGGTGCTTGAGCGCGCGGCTGTACGGGGCGGCATCGTTACCGGCGTCGAGGTACTCGCAGATCACGTGCATGCGGTCGCAGATCTCGAGGCTCCAGGCGCGGATCGCGCGCCGCGCGCCGTTCTCGATCAGCTCCAGCCCGGGCGCGCGCCCGCGCAGCGCCACGGTGAGCTCGTTGTACTCGATGGCGCGCAGCTCTTCGGCAGTCAGGTTGGGACTGTCCTCGAGCAGACAGAAGATGAGGAAGGCCTCGATGAAGTAGAGCTGCTCGGGCTCGACCCCCAGCGGGCTCAGGCAGTTGACGTCCAGGGCGCGGATCTCGACATATTCCACGCCGCGCTCGCTGAGCGCCTTGTTCGGGCGCTCGCCCGGGCGCGTGGTGCGCTTGGGGCGAATGAAGCTGTAGTACTCGTTCTCGATCTGCAGCACGTTGGTGCTGAGCTGAATGCGTTCGTCGCCATCGTACAGGCCGATGGCCTCGTACTCCGGGTAGGGCGTGTGCAGCGCGCGGTTGAGACTGGCGACGTAGTCCGCCAGGCTGTCGTAGGACACCGTGAGTGCCGACTGGTTCTTGTTCTTGTAACCGATGTCGCTCATGCGCAGGCTGGTCGCGTGCGGCAGGTAGTAAGTCCCGCGCATCAGCTCGCGGAAGCGCGTCGTGCGTCCGGCCAGGAACGACTTGCATACGGCCGGCGAATTGCCGAACAGGAACGGTATCAGCCAGCCGAGACGACGGAAGTTGCGGATCAGCGAGAAATAGCTGCGGTCGATGAACGTCTGCAGGGCTTCGCCGCCACCCTCGTCATCCTGGTAGCCGGGCCAGAAGGCCTCGGGCAGGGAGTAGTTGAAGTGCACGCCGGCGATGGCCTGCATGCGACGCCCGTAGCGATAGTCCAGCCCGACGCGGTAGATGTGCTTGAGGCGGCCGATGTCGGACGAGCCGTAACGCGCGATCGGAATGGCGCTGTCGTCGGCCACGGCACACGGCATGCTCGCCGCCCACAGCAGCTCCTGCTCGCTCAGGTGGCGGTAGAGAAATCGATGGATGTCGTCGAGGAAGGCGACCGTTTCGCCGACGTCGGTGAAGGCCGGCGTGACGAACTCCGGCAGGGCCTCGGAGTAGTCGGTCGTGATATGCGGGTGGGTCAGCGGCGCACCCCAGGCGTGCGGGTGCGGGGTCTGCGCAATGGACCCGTTACGGTCGATGCGCAGGCTTTCTTTCTCCAATCCCTTGCGGCCGCCGGTCAGCAGCCTGGCGTTGCCGGAATTGATCAGGCGGCGCAGCCGCTGCTCGAGTAGTCGGGGCATCAGACCAGGAAGCGTTCCGGAATCGAGCGCGAACGTTACACGCCGCGCGCGCGCAAGTACAGCCATCGCTGCCCGGCGGCCACCGTGGGAGGCGGTCGGGTTAAGATGACTGCTGGCTGCATACCGGCGGTGCTGTCTTGGTGCCCGCCACCGAACGCTACGATGACGGACAGGCGATGATCTACGAACAACCCAGGTTCAGTCCCGGCGGCGATCGCTACCTGCTGATCGAGTTCGGCGACGAGATGAACCTCGATCTCAATTTCATGGCGCAGGGCCTTGCCGCGGCGCTGGACGACGATCCGATCGACGGCATCATCGAAACCGCGCCGGCGTTCGCATCCATCCTGGTGCATTACGAGCCCGAACGCATCGGCTACGACGACCTCGAGCGCGAGTTGGGCCGTCTCATCGCTGCGCAGGGACCGAGCGACGACATCGAGATGGACAGCCGCTTGTTCTACTTCCCCACGCTCTACCTGGACCCGTGGTCGCGCGAGTGCATCGACGACTATCGCCAGAAGATCAACCCGGACAAGGAGCACGACCCGGAGTTCGTGGCGCGCATCAACGGGCTGCGGGACGTGGCCCAGTTCGTGCGCGTGCACTCGGGCACCGAGTACTGGGCAGCGAGCCTCGGCTTCTGGCCGGGACTCGCGTTCCTGATGCCGCTGGACCCGCGCTGCCGCCTGACCGCGCCCAAGTACAACCCGCCGCGGACGTGGACGCCGCAGGGCACGCTGTCGATGGGCGGCATGTCGACCGCGATCTACCCGGTCGCGAGCCCGGGCGGTTACCAGCTGTTCGGGCGCACGCCGCTGCCGATCTGGGATCGTGATGGCCGCTTCGAGGAGTTCGGCGGCGAGCTGTGCCTGTTCCGGCCCGGTGATCGCATCAAGTTCGTACCGTGCACGATGGAGGAGTACGAGGACGCGGAGCGCCGCATCGCCGATGGCAGCTATCGCTACAACATCGTCGAGTACCAGCGGTTCTCGGTCGGCAATTACAAGGCCTGGGTGTCGAAGCTCGACCTCAGCGTCCGCTTCTGAGGGCGCCGCCATGATCGAAGTCATCAAGCCCGGTCTCGAAACCGCCATCCAGGACTGGCCGGGGCGCGTCGGTTACTGGAACCAGGGCTTTCCGCCCTCCGGGCCGATGGATGCCTGGTCGTTCCGCCTCGCCAACGTGCTGGTCGGCAACGCGCCGGGCGACGCCGCGCTCGAGTGCCAGTTCATGGGGCCGACCCTGCGCTTTGCCGCGGACACGGTGATCGCGCTGACCGGCGCCGACATGCAGGCCAGTCTCGATGGCGAGCCGTGCGAGCTGTGGACCTCGCTCGCGGTCCGCGCCGGCCAGACGCTGGAGCTCGCCTACGCGGTACACGGCGCGCGTGCCTACCTCGCCGTTGCCGGCGGCATCGACAACCCGCCGATGCTCGGCTCACGCGCGACCTTCCACCAGGCCGGGGTCGGCGGCATCGACGGTCATGCCCTGAGCGCCGGACAGGTAGTGCCGGTCGCGGCCGGCACCGGGGTCGCCGGGCGCCGCGTGCGCGAGTCGGCGCGGCCGCCGATCGGTGACTCGCGGCGCTGGAGCGTGGAGGCGGTCGCGGGACCCAACGACGACTGGATCGATGCCGCCGGCCACGCCCGCTTCCTGGCCAGCGACTGGGTGCTCTCGGCGAAGAGCAACCGCATGGGCTTCCGCCTCGAAGGGCCGGACTGGACGTTCACCGACAAGGCCCACGACAAGCTGCCCGAGCACGGCTCCGAGCCGGCCAACATCATCGACCAGGGCTATCCGCTCGGCGCCATCAACCTCGCCGGCCAGACGCCCATCATCCTGGTCAACGATGCGCCCAGCATGGGTGGTTTCATCAATCCCTACACGGTGCCGCAGTGTGCGTTCTGGAAGCTGGGCCAGGCACGCCCCGGCGAGATCCTCAATTTCGAGGCGGTGTCCGTGGCCGAGGCGCAGGCGCGCGCCGCCGCGATCACCGCGCTGTGCACGGAATCGAGCATCGAGTCGTGAGCGCGGACGCGATCGAGGTGCGGCTGGAGATGTCCGGCAACCTGTGGAAGATGCTGGTGGCGCCGGGCGCGCGGGTCGCCGCCGGCGAGGTCCTGTTCATCATGGAGGTGATGAAGATGGAGGTGCCGCACACTGCGCCGAGTGACGGTGTGGTGCACTCGGTGCATGTCGAAGAGGGCAGCGAGGGACTGGAGGCGGGCACCCTCGCGGTCGTCATCGAGCAGGGCGCCTGAGCGGCCGGCGGCTCAGCGCAGCTTGAGTCCGCCCTGCGCCATCGCCACCGCGCGGAAGATCGCACGGCCCTTGTTCATCGTCTCCTGCCACTCCATTTGCGGCACCGAGTCGGCAACCACGCCGCCGCCGGCCTGGATGTACAGGCGGTCGTCCTTGATCACCGCGGTGCGGATCGCGATCGCGGTGTCCATGTTGCCGTTCCAGGCGAGGTAGCCGACCGCGCCGCCGTAGACGCCGCGGCGCACCGGCTCGAGCTCGTCGATGATCTCGATGGCGCGGATCTTCGGCGCGCCGGAGAGGGTCCCGACCGGCAGCGTCGCGCGCAGCACGTCGAGTGCGCTCTTGTCGGCGCGCAGGCGACCCTCGACGTTGGACGAGATGTGCATGACGTGCGAGTAGCGTTCGATGACCATCTTCTCGGTCACGCGCACGCTGCCGACCTCGGCGACGCGGCCGATGTCGTTGCGCCCGAGGTCGATCAGCATGAGGTGCTCGGCCAGCTCCTTGGGATCGGCGAGCAGCTCGCGCTCCAGCGCCGCGTCCTGCTCCGGCGTCGCGCCGCGCGGACGGGTGCCGGCGAGTGGGCGCGTGGTGACCGTACCGTCCTCGACGCGCACCAGGATCTCGGGCGACGAGCCGACCACCTGGAAATCGCCGAGGTCGAGAAAATAGAGGTAGGGGGACGGGTTGAGGTGACGCAGCGCGCGGTAGACGTTGAGCGGCGCGATGTCGAGATCCACCGACATGCGCTGTGCCAGCACCACCTGCATCACGTCGCCGTCGATGATGTACTGCTTGATGCGCTCGACCGCGTCGAGGAAAGCCTGTTCACCGAACTCGGAGTGGAAGTCCATCTCGCCGTGTGGTGTCGCTACCGCGCTCGCCGGCAGTCGTGGCAGCGGCTCGTCGAGGCGCTCGCCGAGCTGGTCGAGCTCACGTTCGCCGCGCTCGCGCGCGGCCGGCTCGTCGTCGACGAACTTGACCAGCAGCAGCTCGCCGCGCAGGTTGTCGAAGACCACGAAATCGTCCACCTGCATGAGGTAGATGTCGGGCATGCCGAGCGGATCGGGCGGTCCGGAGGTGGCCAGCCGGGGCTCGACGTAGCGCACCGTGTCGAAGCCGAAATAGCCGACCAGGCCGCCGCAGAAGCGCGGCAGGCCGTCCACCGAGGGCGGCGCCGCGCGGCGCTGGTAATCCTCGACGAAGGCCAGCGGGTCGGCGACTTCGTGGCGCTCGACGACGGCGTCGTGGTCGCGCACTTCGATCACATTGCCGCGTGCCACCAGCGTGCGTTTGGCGGGCAGGCCGATGATCGAGTAGCGCCCCCACTTCTCGCCGCCTTCGACCGATTCGAGCAGGAAGGAATTGCGGCCGCCGGCAAGGCGTGCGTAGACGCTCAGCGGCGTATCGAGATCCGCCAGCACGCGGCGCGTCAGCGCCACGCGCCGCGGAGCGGCGTCTTCGCGCGGGATCGGTTGGGCAGTCACGTCGTTACCGGCTTCGGTCGGAAGGGCCGCGCGAACGCAGGCGACCCGCGGCGGGCGCTCAGACTAATCGATTGGCCAGGCGCCAACAAGGCGCCCGCGGACGCGACTCACTCGCCGTAGTCAGCCAGCGCCCAGACCTGTCGGCCCGGTTTCAGAAACGGGCTGGAGGACGTCTCGCTGCGCTCGAGGCGGACCAGGCCGACACCCGGCGCATACCACTCGCGCACTGCCACCTGCACCTCGGCTTCGCTGTTGCCGCGATCGGTGCGCACGAAGGCACGGCCCTGCGCGGCGATCTCCAGGCAGTGCTCGAAGCGTCCGGCCGGCACCTCGACCACGCTGTCGGTGGCAGCGAGATGCTTCTCCAGGGTGACCGGGTAGCGCCGCACGATGACGCGATCGGAGCGCGCGAAGGTGCGGCTTTCGATCAGGGCCAGCGTACTCTCCACCGACCAGGTGTCGTCGGGCTTACTCGCCGGATCGGGCACGATCGTGCGCGGGGGCTGGTCGTAGACCAGGGCCGGCAGTCCCGGGCGCGTGTGCGCGACGCGTTCGACGGCGTTGCCGTTGCGGCGCAGGAAGTCACGCGAAGCGGTTTGTGCGCGCTGTACCTGCACTGCTTCGCCGTCGAGCCCGATGCGCCCGCCATTGCTCACCACGTAGCGCCGCTCGCGCGGCTCATCGAGGATGGTTTCGGCGATCTCGTAATACCACCAGCGCGACGTGTCGAGCGGCAGGTAGTCTGCGCCACCCGGCGTGCACGCGCTGCAGGCGAGGAGGGCAATGGCGCCGGCGCGGCGCAGGACTGGATACGGCAAGGCTCGGAGTTCCGTTGACCGGGAACCCCAAGCTTGCGTCAAGGTGGCCGTCCCTGGCCAGCGCGTTCCGTCGCCTTCGTAGCGATAGCGTCGGATTGCGCCTGACGGGTCGGCTAGCTGCAGAGGCTCTGGTCGTTGGTGTAGAAGATCCCCTGCAGCTCCTGGCGTTCGTTCAGCTCCAGGCGCAGCAGCACGCGGGCGCCGATGGCGCGCGCGCGGCTGAACACCTCGTCCGCGGTCGCGAACGGGATGTACTGGCCGTTGAGGTCGTTGTAGCCGGTAAATCGGGCCGATTCACAGTACTGGTGCATGGCGTTCATGGTTGTTCTCTCCGTGCCTGAATGCGTTTGGCAGGGAATAAGCAACAACCGTTCCAGCCCAGGCAGATCGCGCTAAGTACCCGATTCCACTGCCAACCAGTCGAGGTTTTGCCGTCGCGACTGTGACGCGGTTGGCAACTCCCGGCCACGCCCTGCCGCTACGCCGCCGCGCGGGTGTCACCCGCAGGCGACGCCGGCCGCGCCCGGCCCGCGAGCAGCGAGCCGCCGATGGCGATCGCGAGATTGGGCAGCAGTGCGACCAGGCCGGGATGAAAGCCCTGCACCTTGCCGCGCGCGGCGAAGGAGAAGTCAGCGAAGGCCAGGGTCAGCGCGAGGGCCACGCCGACGACGATGCCGAGCGCCACCGCGCCGCCGCGCAGCCCGGGCCAGCGAATGCCGATGATGAACGCGGGCAGGAGCTGGATCAGCAGGTCCAGCTTGCGGTCCATCAGGGTCACCAGCGACGATTTCTCGCGCAGCACCAGGGCCAGCGCGATGAGCACCGCGATCAGGGTCCACGAGGAGACCTTGCCGATGCGCGTCAGGCGCGCCTGGCTGGCGCCCGGCAGCAGGTGCGCGGCGCACACATCCTTGGTCAGCATCGAGGAGATCGAGAGCAGGGCCGAATCCGCGGTCGACATCATCGCTGCCAGCACCGCCGACAGCGTCACCACCACCAGCCCGTAGCCGAGCGTCGAGTGGTTCTGGATCTCGCGCAGCACGCGGCCGAAGATCTGGTCGGCCGAGGCACCTTCGAGGCCGGGGATGTAGGCCAGCGCCATGATGCCGGCGATCAGCGCGATGATCATCGTCGGCAGCGGCATGAACGCCATCACCGCCAGCGACTGGCGCAGCACGCGCGCCGAGCGCGCGGCGTAGATGCGCTGGATGGCCTGCGGGTAGAGGCAGATGCCGAAGCCGACGGTGAGGATGTAGCTCAGCCATTCGCGGCATCGCGCGGCGTCGGGCGGCAACGCCTTGCGCGTACCGTTGGCAAGGTCGCGTTCGAGGATGATGCGCGTGGCCTGCTCCAGCGGACCGAAGCGATCGAGCAGCAGGCCGATCAGGAAGACGAAGCCGACCGCGAGAATGGCGCCCTGCAGGGCATCGGTCCAGGCCACCGCGCGCAAGCCGCCGAGGGTGCCGTAGATGACCATGATCAGGGCCAGCACGACAACGCCACCGGCATACGCGGTCACCCCGCTGTCGTGTGCCAGCCCCTGCATGGCACGACCCATCGCCATCAGCTGCGCGAGCAGGAAGTTGCACAGCACCACGATCATGATGATGGTGACCAACAGCGTCAGCAGGCGGTTGCCGTAGCGATCCTGGATGAAGTCCGCCGGCGTGAGATAGTCGCGTTCGCGCGCCAGCGCGTGCAGGCGCGGCGCGAACAGCAGGTAGGCGATGACCACCGCGGTCATGAAGTGCAGGCTCAGGATCCAGGCGAAGCCGATGCGGTAGGTCGCGCCGGTGAAGGCAAAGAAGGTGTTGCCCGAGTACTGGGTGGCGAAAAGCGTGAAGAACAGCACCACGAATCCGAAGCCCTGGCCGGCGAGGTAGAAATCTTTCAGGGTGTCCGCGCGCCGGGCGCGCTTGGCCAGCCAGCCGATCCCGATCAGTGACAGCAGGTAGGCGCCGATGAAGGCCCACGCGCCGGCGCCCAGTGGCACCAGGTCAGTCATCGCCGCCGTCCTCCCCGGGCCAGCGCCGCGCGAGCAGGGCCGCGGTCAGGATCGAGGCCGCGCAGGACACGCCAATCGCGACCACCACCCAGGCCGGCAGGCCGAACCACAGCACGCGGTGGTCCGCCGGCCAGTACCACGGCACCGCGCCGGCCAGCAGCAACAGGTAGAGCAGTGGCGCCAGGTGGCCTCTCATTGCCGGCCGGCACCCCCGGGCGTCCGCTGCGCGTAGGCGTAGGGCCGCGCCAGCGGTTCGCCAACGAACAGCCCCTGGCCGGGCCACAGCACGCTCTTCCAGTAGGCTTCGAGCAGGGTGTCGCCGTTGAGGTACTGGCCCATCACTATCGGTGGATCGGGAAACTTCTGCGGAAAGTTGCACGGCTCGACCACGGTGCCGTAGCTGCCGGTGGCGCCGCCGGCGATCCAGGACAGCACGTCCATCTGCGAGCTGCCGCCGAGCACGCCCCCGGTGGAGGTCAGGTGATCGGCGATGGCGCCGTCGAGAAAGGTATTGGTGGCGATGTGCGGCACCGTCCTGGCACCGACGAAGTAGAACATGACGTCGGTACGTCCGACCAGCCCGTTGCCCTGCACGAAGCGCACCGGCAGGCGCTCGCGGAACAGGCGCTCGGCCACGGCGAAGCGCGGAATCCGCGTGTTGCGGTGACGATCGGGCGTGACCACCAGGTAGGCGCTGCCGCGCGGGCGCGAGTAGTCGGCGTGCACGCCGCGCGCGATGAGCTGCCGGGTCGCCTCGGCGCTTCCCGCGGTGAGCAGCATCGCCGGGCGTATGCCGAAATCGTCGAAGGGTCGATCGGAGGATGCGCCGTGGTAGGGATTCTCGGCGGTCGGGTGACAGCCCTCGGCGCAGTAACGGCGATCGAAACCGAAGGCGAAGGCGCTGGTGACGGACATGCAATCGACGCGGTAGGGGCGTGACCAGACCAGGACGAAGGCCTGCACGTGCGACGGCACGCGCTGCAGCAGGCGGTCGTAGAGCGGCGTGAACACGGCGGCCGGAATGGCCGGCTGGTTGGCTTCCAGGGCGATGCCGAGAACCTGCGCCGCCGGCACCCCGCGACGCCCGGCGTAGTCGTGCGCGAGCTCGGTGCTGGTGAGGGAATTCCGGTTGTAGATGACTGCGACGTCGCCGGGCGCGATGACCGCGCCGGCCGGCGCGGCGGCCACGGCGAGGCCCAGCAGGAGCAGAGCGCGCAGCACGGCGGGCTGCCGTCAGTGCGCTTTCTTGAGTGCCTTCATGGCCCGCTCCAGACCATCGATGGTCAACGGGAACATGCGCTCGGACATCAGCTCCTTGACCATGCCTATGGACGGGATGTGGCCCCAGTACTCTTCCGGCTGCGGATTGAGCCAGACCGCGAAGGGGAAGATCGCCATCAGGCGCGCCATCCAGGTGGCCCCGGCTTCCTCGTTCCAGTGCTCGACGCTGCCGCCGACGGCCATGATCTCGTAAGGGCTCATGGTGGCGTCGCCGACGAACACGATCTTGTGATCGGCGCCGTAGGTGTGCATCACCTGGCTGGTCGGGATACGTACGTTGGCGCGCATGTTGTTGTCACGCCAGACCGACTCGTAGAGGAAGTTGTGGAAGTAGTAGTGCTCGAGGTGCTTGAACTCGGCGCGCGCCGCGGAGAAGAGCTCTTCGCACACCTTGACGTAAGGATCCATGGAGCCGCCGACGTCAAGGAACAGCAGCACCTTGATGGCATTGTGTCGCTCGGGGACCATCTTGATGTCGAGCAGGCCCGCGTTGCGCGCGGTCGAGCGGATGGTGTCGTCGAGGTCGAGCTCTTCCTGTGCACCCTCACGCGCGAAGCGGCGCAGCTGGCGCAGCGCCAGCTTGACGTTACGGGTGCCGAGCTCGACCTGGTCGTCGAGATTACGGAACTCGCGCCGGTCCCAGACCTTGACCGCGCGACCCTCGCGGCCTTCTTCCTGGCCGATGCGTATGCCTTCCGGGTTGTATCCCTCGGCGCCGAACGGCGAGGTGCCGCCGGTGCCGATCATCTTGTTACCGCCGTGGTGCGCCTTCTTCTGCTCCTCGAGGCGCTGGCGCAGAGTCTCCATCAGCTTGTCCCAGCCGCCCAGGGCCTCGATCTGCGCCTTCTCCTCGTCGGTCAGGTTGAGCTGCTTCTGGGCCTGCAGCCACTCCATCGGGATCTCGCCGAGGATCTCGTCGAACAGCGCCTCCTGGCCGCGGAAGTGCTCGCCGAAGACCTGGTCGAAGCGGTCGAAGAAGCGCTCGTCCTTGACCAGCGCGGCGCGCGCCAGGTAGTAGAAGTCGTCGATGCTGAAGCCCGCAACGCGCGCTTCCATCGCCGCCATCAGGGTCAGGTACTCGGTAATCGAGACCGGGATCTGAACCTTGCGCAGCTTGTAGAAGAGCTCAGTTAGCACCGGTCCGTCTCGACATGAACACCAGCCGCTCGAACAGGTGCATGTCCTGCTCGTTCTTCAGCAGTGCGCCGTAGAGCTTGGGGATGGCCTTGCGCGAGTCCTTTTCGCGCAGGGCATCCGGCGGGATGTCCTCGGCTACCAGCAGCTTGATCCAGTCGAGCAGCTCGGAGGTGGAGGGGCGCTTCTTGAGGCCGGGGATGTCGCGCAGCTCGAAGAAGCATTCCATCGCTTCGGCCAGCAGGTGCTTCTTGATGTCCGGGTAGTGCACGCGAATGATCGAATCCATCGTCTCGCGATCCGGAAAGGCGATGTAGTGGAAGAAGCAGCGCCGCAGGAAGGCGTCGGGCAGCTCCTTTTCGTTGTTCGAAGTGATGATGATGATCGGCCGGTGCCGTGCGCTGACGGTCTTCTTGGTCTCGTAGACGAAGAACTCCATGCGATCGAGCTCCTGCAGGAGATCGTTCGGAAACTCGATGTCGGCCTTGTCGATCTCGTCGATCAGCAGCACCGGCTGCACGTCGGTCTCGAACGCCTCCCACAGCTTGCCGCGCACGATGTAGTTGGAGATGTCGTGGACCTTCTCGTCGCCGAGCTGCGAGTCGCGCAGGCGGGCGACGGCGTCGTACTCGTAGAGGCCCTGCGCGGCCTTGGTGGTGGACTTGATGTGCCACTGGATCAGCGGGCGGTCGAGCGCGCGCGCAACCTCCTCGGCCAGCATGGTCTTGCCGGTACCCGGCTCGCCCTTGACCAGCAGCGGCCGCTGCAGCGTGATGGCGGCATTGACGGCCATCATCAGGTCTTCGGTTACGATGTAGGTGTCGGTGCCCGAGAAGCGTTCGTTGGTCATGATGATTACAGCTGAAAATTTCCGAAAGGCATTGTAAAGCATGGCCGGGTGCCGCGTTCAAACCGCCCGCGTGCTGCTGCTGGTGGCCTCGATTGCGGCCTTTCAGGGGCCGGCCGCGGGCGCGCGGGAGTCTGACGTCGACGCCGCCATCGCGGCTTTCGTCGCCGGCGATCACGGCCGCGGCGTGGCCGAGCTGCGCGCGCCGGCGGAGGCCGGCAACGCGGCCGCCCAGTTCTACCTGGGTCTTGCCTACGCGCGCGGCTGGGGCGTGATCGCCGACGCCGAACGCGCGGTAGCGTGGTACACGCGCGCCGCCGAGCAGGGCTACACCAAGGCACAGGTCAATCTCGCGCTTGCCTACCAGCGCGGCAGCGGGGTCGCCGCCGATCCGGCGCGCGCGCGCGACTGGCTGATGCGCGCCGCGCAGCGCGGTGACGGTCGCGCCGCGCACCAGCTCGGGCTGCAGTATTTCCGCGGACGCGCGGTGGCGCGTGATTTCGAGGCCGCGCGTACCTGGTGGCAGCGCGGCGCCGAGCTCGGCGATGCCGAGTCGCAGTTCAACCTCGGCATCCTCGCCTGGCGCGGCCTGGGCATGCCGCGCAGCACCACCGATGCCATTGCGCTGTGGCAGCGTGCGGCCGACGGTGGCCTGGCCGAGGCACAGAACGCACTCGGCATGGCCTACCTCAACGGCACCGGCGTGGCCCCCGATCTGCGTGAGGCCTGGGCCTGGTTCCGCCTCGCCGCGAGCGGCGGGCTGGATGTCGCCGAGCTCAATGCGAACATGGTCGAGCAACGCCTCGACGAAGGCGCTCTCGCGCATGCCCGGCAGCGTCTGGCCAGTCTCACCGCGCGCATCGCCGGCGCCGTGGATGCCGGGGCCGAAGATGAACAAATGTGACAAGTGTAAAAAAGCTCGACGGGGTGACGGGCGTCCGCTTGCGCGCCGCCGGTGACGCCGGCGGCGCGCAAAGTGTGACCGGGGTCCGGCACCTGGCGCGCCCTGCGCCTAGATTTCGCGGCAACGGAAATCGAAGCGAGGGTATCGCCATGAATGACAAGAGCGCCGGACGCGCCAGCCTGGTCTGGCAACTGGTCGAGAAGCTCGACGAGCAGCGCCGCTATCCGCGCGTGCCCCTGGCCCTGCAGGCGGCGTTGCACTGTGCGGGTGACACGCGCTGCCGCATGCAGGTCGTCAACCTGTCACCCGACGGCCTGCAACTGCGCAGTGATGTGGCGAGCGCGACGCTCGCGCATCCCGGTGGCGGCCGCATCGACCCGGCCAGCCCGCCGTTGGTCGAGGTGGCCCTGGACCTGCCGCTGGACGCCGGCGACGCGACTCTCCACGCGCGCTGCCGCCTGCTCTACCTGACCATGGTCGACAGTGAGCCGCGCTACGTGCTCGGACTGCGCTTCGAGCGGCTCGATGCAGACGCCGAGCGCGTACTCAGCCGCTTCTTCGCCGATCAGCTCAGCCAGATGGAGGACGCGACCATCGCGGCCTGAAAGCGGGCGTCCGTTCAGTCGTCGCGCAGCTGGGACGCAATCTCGTCGAGCAGGCTCTGGTTGCGCTCTTCGGTCTCGCTGCGCGCCTGGGCGGCGCGCTCGCGGATGCGCTCGACCATCTCCTTCTGGCGTGACAGGACCGCTTGCTGCAGGGTCGATTCCTGCAGCTTGTCCTGCTCGCCGATCCACTCGTCGAGCTCCTTCTGCAGCAGCGCGTTGATCTCGTTGGCGGTGTCGTAAGTCCGCTCGAGCTCGTCTTCGTTGTCGCGCGCGGCGCTGACCACCGCGGTCTCGGCTTCCACCGCCTGTTGCAGCTCGAGATCGGCCGCGCTCGCGCGCTGTTCGATGGCGCTGATGTCGGCTGCGGGGGCCTTCTCGTCGGGCGCGGCGGACTGGCGCGCCAGCGCCTCGCGCAGCTCGCGCTCGGTGGCAGCCTTGGCGGCTTCCGCCGCTTCGCGCGCCTGGCTTGCTTCCTGGCGCAGCTTCTCGATACGGGCTGCTTCCGCGGTCAGGCGTTTGCGCTCGGCGTCGAACGCGGCGCGCTGCTCGTTGAGCAGGGCCTGTTGTTGCTGCTTGAACTCGGCGATCAGTGACTGCGCCTCGGCGGTCGCTGCTTCCTTGGCGGCGAGCGCGCGCCGCCGCTCTTCCTGCGCCTGTTCGAGCTCCTGCGTGGTGCGCAGGAATTCCTGCTCGAATTTCTTGCGCTCCGCGGCCAGTTCCTTGCTCAGCCTGGCACGCAGCTCGGCTTCGCGGTCGGCCTGCAGCGACTCGATCTGATCGGCCTGCTTCTGGTAGTACGCTTCGAGGCGCCGCTCCTCGGCTTCGAGGCGGCGGCGCGCCTCGTCCTCGAGCTTGCTGACGCGTTCATCGACCTCCTGCTCGCGCCGCGTGACCTCGGCCTGGGCGGCCTGGTGGCGCTCGGTGAGCTGGTTGCGCAGCTTCTCCGCCGCTTCCAGCTTCGCCTGCAGGGCGCGCGTCTCGGCGTCCAGCCGGGCGCGCTCGCTGGCGAGCTTCTCGGCGACGATGCGTTCCGATTCGCGCTTCATGGCCTCGGCCTCGGCCATCATCGCCTGCGCTTTCTCGATGGTGAGGCGTGCCTTCTCGAGATCCGTGCCGAGGGTGGAGGCGAGCGCATTGGCCTCGAGCACCTCGCTGTTGCCGCTGGCCGCCGGTGTTTCGGCCGCCGGCGCCTTCTCCGGAACCTGCTCGGCGACCGCGCCGCCCTTGACGTAACACACCGAGAGGCCGCGTTCGGCGAGCAGGAAGGCTGCCGCCGAGCTGCGGCCACCGGTATCGCAGTAGACGACGTAGCTGGTCTGCGGGTCGAGCTCATCGAGGCGCCCGCGCAGCGTGCCGACCGGGATGTTGAGACTATCCGGCAGGCCGTTGTGAGAATGCTCGTCCGCGAAACGCACGTCGAGCCAGACGGCGCCCGCCTCGACCTGCTTGCGGGCTTCAGCGATCGAGACGGCGTCCAGCAGCGGCGCCTTGATCAACCGGGTGAAGTCTTCCTTGGTCAGCCGTGCCAGCTCGCCGGCCTCCAGCATGCGCACGGTAGCGTTGCGCCTGGCGCCGGAGACCAGCGCTTCCTCGCCGAAGGTGTCGCCGGTACTGAGCTCGGCGAGCCGAATCTCCTGTTGCCTCGCGCCGCGCCGCACGACCTCGCAGCGGCCGTTCTGGATGACATAGTAGTAGTCGCCGGGATCGCCCTGGCGCACGACGTCTTCGCCGGCGTCCAGCGAGACGCTCTCGAGGGTGTCGAGCAGGTCCTGGATGTTGGAGGGCGGAATGCGTGTGAACAGCTCCGACTGCAGCAGGGCCATCAGCCAGTCGCCGGCCTGCTCGGTCTCGACTTCCTCGACCTCGACGCCGGTCGCCGGCTCGGCGGCCGCGGCGTCCATGCTCAGCAGCTGGTCGAGCAGGCCGCGGTTGAGCCGCAGCACGCGCGATCGGGTCTTGGCGATCGCGGACATCTGGCGCGGCTGGAGCTGGGCCAGCGGCTGGAAGGAGGCGCCATCGCCCCCGGTGACGCGTTTGATCAGCGAGTCGTCGGCGTACATCTCGATGTCGCCTTCGAGCACGTAGAAGGTGTAATCGTCGCGCTCGCCCTGCTTGAACAGGGTCTCCTTCTTGCGCAGCGAGAGGACCTCGGACTGGGCTAGCAGTCGCGCCAGGCGCTCTGCCGGCAGCTTGTTCAGCGGAACCAGGTAGCCGACGCGTGATTCGAGTATGTCGTCGGGGTCGCTCATGCGGCCAACCTCCTTGGGCCTGCCTGCGGCGCGCTCACGCGTCGAGATCGGGGATCAGCTTGCTCTTCAGGCGCGAGATCTGGTCCTTGAGCTGAAGCTTGCGCTTCTTCATGCGTTTGAGCAGCAACTGGTCGACGTTGAGGTCGTTGGAGAGCGCGGTCACCACCTCGTCGAGATCGCGGTGCTCGGTCTGCAGTTCGAGAATGCGGCGCTGAATCGACTTGTTTTCGTCACCCGACACGTCGAACCACTTTCGCTGGAAGAAAGGCGCCATTCTACGCCGTTTCCGTCCGCTCTACCGCACCGGGCGCGGACCGCCGGCACGACTCGCCAGGTGCCCGTGCCGCGCGGCCCCGCGGGGGCGCAGCCGACCTTGCCGGACGGTCGGGCAGGGTTGGAATGGTCCGGTCATGCGGGCAGCTCCGCGGTGAAGCCGTTCACAGTTTTCCCGCCGTCGGGAAATTTCACCGTGACCGCTTTCACACTTGCGCGTGGGCCTTCATGCAGCGGTAAGACTTTACTCATATATTCGCGGCAGCGGCCGCTGCCCTCGACAGGGCGCGAATCCCGCAGCCCGACCACAGCAGCAAGAATTGTGGAGTGCTATGAACCCATGCGAGAGAATGATGGCGGCAGTGGAACCCGATTATGAGGGACTTGTCAGCGAGTTGATGCCGCTGCGTCAACTCTCGCCCGGCAGCCAGGCGCAGATCCTCAACGCGGCCGAGATCCTGCGTTTTCCGCCCGACGCCTTCGTGTTCCGCGAGGGCGACAGCGATCCCTGGTCGTTCTACCTGCTCGAAGGCGCGCTGGAGCTGGTCAGCGATGGCCAGACCATCCGCCGCCTGAGCGGCGGCGGCGCCGATGCCGTGCACCCGCTGGCGCAGCTGCAACCGCGCAAGATGTCGGCACGCGCCGAGTCCGAGGTCGCGGTCCTGAAGGTCGACCGGCGCCTGCTCGAGAAGCTGGTCGCTGCCGACATCGGCGACGCAGGCGATGCCTTCGAAGTGGCCGAAATCGAGACCGAGGCCAACGATGACTGGATGACGCGGATGCTGCAGTCGAAGCTGTTCGCCAACCTGCCGGCATCCAATATCCATCGCATCTTCAGCATGCTCGAGACGGTTGCCGTCGCCGCCGGCGACGTCATCGTGCGCCAGGACGACGCCGGCGATTACTACTACGTGATCGTCAATGGCCGCGCCGAGATCACCCGCGCGGCAGCGCCTGGCGCCCCGGGCTACCGCCTCGCGCTGATCGGACCGGGTGACGCCTTCGGCGAGGAGGCGCTGGTCGGCGACGCGCGGCGTAACGCCTCGGTGCAGATGATCACCGACGGCGAGCTGGTGCGCCTGGAGAAGGCGCACTTCGTCGACCTGATCAAGAAGCCGCTGCTCAGCGCCATCACGCTGGACGAGGCGCGCGACGTCGCCGCCGCGCGTGGCGCGCAGTGGCTGGACGTGCGCTTTCCGGAAGAGCACGCGGCCGGCGCGCTGCCGGACAGCATCAATCACCCGCTGAATACCCTGCGCATGCACAGCGGCCGCCTGGCCGCCGACCGCACCTACATCGTCTACTGTGACAACGGGCGGCGCAGCGCGATCGCGGCCTTCCTGCTCGCCGAGCGCGGCTTCGACGTGCACTTCCTCGAAGGTGGCCTCCAAGCCTACGGGCCCGCGCCGGACGCCGCCACCTCGTCAGTCGATCTCACCCTGCACGACGACGAGAGCAGCGAACCGGCAGCGCCGGCCGTGGCACCGGTTCCCACCTCGCACCGCAGCGACAGCGAGTGCGAGCCCGATGCCGTGGTCGCTGCCGCCGCTCTCAGCGTGGAGGTCGAGGTCAGTGACCTCGAGCTGGCCGCGCGCAGCGAACGGGCCAGTGCCGCGGCGGCCGATGACGAGGCGCAGGCACGGGCCGCCGCCGAGCGCGCCGCGGAGCTCGAGCGCGCGGTGGAGGAGGCGCGCGAGGCCGCGCACCGCGAAGCCGAGGAGCGCGTTGCAGCGGAGCGCGAGCGCGCCCAGGCGGAGCTCGACGCGGCACGGCGCAAGGCCGAGCAGGAGGCGGCGCTGCGACTCAAGGCGGAGCGCCACAAGCTCGAACGGCAGGCGCAGCTCGCGCGGCGCGAGCTCGACGAGGCACGGCGGGTCAAGCAGGACCTCGAGCGTGCGCGCGCCGATGCCGAGGCGCGCGTCGAGCAGGAGCGGCGCGAACAGGCCTCGCGGGTCGAGCAGGTGCGCGCGGAAATGGAGCGGCGCCTGCGTGACGAAGAGCGCAAGCTGAAGGAGAGCTACCAGTGGCAGGCCGACGAGCTCAAGCGCCTGCAGGAACAGAAACGCACCGCCGAGGCGCGCCTGGCGGAAGAGCAGCAGCGGGTGCAGGCGCAGTCCAAGGAAGCCCGCGCCCGCCTGGCGCAGGCGCGTGAATGGCAGAAACGCCTGGAAGAGGTGCAGCAGGCAAGCGCGGCCGAGGCCGCGCAGCGCGAGCAGGAGCGGCTGGCGCTGGAGCAGCGCCTGCGCGAGGAGCTCAAGCACAAGGTGCAGTCCGAGCGCAGCAAGCTCGAGCAGGAGCTGGCGCGCAACGCGGCCGAGCTCAAGCGCGCAATCGACGAGCGCCAGGCGGCCGAAGCGGCGCGCGCGGCGGCGGCCGACGAAGCGCAGGAGATCATTGCCGAGTTCAAGCAGGCCCATGCCCGCAAGCGCATGCAGGAAGAGGCCGAGATGCAGGTCGAGCGCGAGCGGCTGGAGGCGGACTCCAGGCGCCTGCGCCTGGCACTCGAGCTGGCCCAGCGCGAGAAGGATGCCGCGCTCGACCACCAGCGCCGCATCGAGGAAGAAATGCAGGCCCTGCGCGAATCGCCGGCCCAGGCGCCGGACGTCGACAACAATCTCGAATCACTGCGTGCCGAAGCCGCCGCCGCGGCCGCCGAGGTCGAAAAGACCGAGCAGGCGCGAGCCGATGCCCAGGCCGCGGCCGTGGCGTCGGCCGGCGATCTCGCCGCGCACAAGGTGCACGAGCAGCAGGTACGCAACGACCTCGCCGAAGAGCTCGACCAGTGGCTGGACGAGCAGAAGGCGCTGGAGAACAGCGACGTGCAACGCGCCGTGCTGGCCAACCAGAAAGCCCACATCGAGCGCATCAAGCAGCGCGCCGAGGCCGCACGCCACGCCGCCAAGGCGCACGACCAGGCACTCATCGACGAACTCGCTGCGCACTTCCACGAATCGAACGCCGACTGAGCGGCGCGCGGCCTCAGCCGAGGTCGAGGTGCACCGCGCCGTCGGGGTGTTCGAGGTGCGCCCAGCGCGGGCGGCCGCCGAGCAGGCTGATGTCGCCGCGGTGACGGTCGGCGCCGGTGACGCTGAACTCGAAGCTGTAGACCCGTTCCAGCGCCACGCCGCCACCGCTGCGCGAGAGCCGTACCCGGCTCAGCCTGATCGACTGGTCGAGCCGCTGCAGGTCGAGGTCGCGGCAGACGCGGCTGGAGAGCCGGTCGACCAGCTCACGCCCGCGCCCGGCCCAGCTCCACAGCGCAATCACCGCGCCGAACGCCAGCAGGGCCGACAGCTCCGCGTGCACGAGGGTGATTCCCGGTGGCTGCTCAGGCGCGCCGCGGCTCGCGCGGCTCACTCATCGCCGCGGGCGACGTCGACGCGGGCGCCGTCGTCGGCCACCGTGGCGGTCACGACGATCGGGCGGCAGCACACCTCGCAGTCCTCGATGTAGGTCTGCTGCGGCACGCTGTGGTCGATCAGCATGCTGATGCGCTCACCGCAGTACGGGCACGCGAAGTGCTCCTCGCTCTGCAACACGGACTCAGTCGCGGAAGTTGCGGAATTGCAGGGGGTAGCCGAGCTTCGCGTCCTTGACCAGCGCGATGACGCGTTGCAGGTCGTCGCGGCTCTTGCCGGTCACCCGCACCTGCTCCTGCTGCGCCTGGGCCTGCACCTTCTTCAGACCGGCGTCCTTGACCAGCTTCACCAGCTTGCGCGCGAGGTCGCGGTCTATGCCCTCGCGCACGGTCGCCGGCAGCCGCGTTTCGGCGATGTTGGCGCTCGGCTCGCCCACTTCCAGGCACTCGATGTCGATGCCGCGGGCCGCGAGCTTGTCCTGCACGATGTCGAGCATCTGGCGGGTCTGGAACTCGGCTTCGGCGACCAGGGTCAGGCGGTTGCCGTCGCGCTCGATGCGCGCGTCGGTGCCTTTGAAATCGAAGCGCCGGGCGAGCTCGCGCACGGCCTGGTCGACGGCATTGGTCAGCTCGTGCTGGTCGATCTCGGAAACGATGTCGAAGGAGGGCATGCCGATCTCCGGCCGTGCGCGGCCGCGGCGAACCGTCGCCGCGATCGGCACGTATCAGGCTAGGGTGTACAGTATATCGCCCGCGCCCGTCGCCCGCGGGCGGCGCCCGCCGCACCTTGAAACACGCGCGGCGAGGACCCATTGAAATTCCCGTACTCTCCGTCCTTCTCCGGCCACGCAGCACGCTCCCGTTTACACCATGTCCCGAAACACCTTCGACCTCGTCGAATCCATACCCGTCGCCTCGCTCGGCATCGAGTTCAGCGAGTACCGCCACCGTGCAACCGGCGCACGCCACTACCACCTGGCGAGCGACGACAGCAACAACGCCTTCATGGTTGCTTTCCCCACCCTGCCCGAGGATTCCAGCGGCGTCGCCCACATCCTCGAGCACACCACGCTGTGCGGCAGTCAGCGCTACCCGGTGCGCGATCCCTTCTTCATGATGCTGCGGCGTTCGCTCAATACCTACATGAACGCCTTCACCAGCGGCGACAGCACCGCCTACCCGTTCGCGACGCAGAACCGCAAGGATTTCGACAACCTGCTCGGGGTCTACCTCGACGCGGTGTTCTTCCCGCGCCTGCACCCGCTGGATTTCGCCCAGGAGGGCTGGCGCGTGGAGCCGGAGAACGGCGGGCTCGCCTATCACGGGGTGGTCTACAACGAGATGAAGGGCGCGATGAGCTCGGAGCTGTCCCAGCTCTGGCAGCACCTGCACGCCGCGCTGTTTCCGGATACCGTCTACGCGCACAACAGCGGCGGCGAGCCGCTCGCGATCCCGGCGCTGACGCACGACTACCTGACCGCCTTCCACGCCCGCCACTATCATCCCTCGAACGCGGTGTTCATGACCTACGGCAGCTTCGACCCGGGCGCCCACCAGGCGCGTTTCGAGGAGCTTGCCCTGGCGCGTTACGACGACCGCCGCGACGAGCTGGTCAGTCCGCTGCAGGCACCGTTCGACGCGCCGCGCGCGAGCGAGGTGGTCTACCAGTGCGAGGAGCCGGAGCGCACCACGCACATCGTGTGGGGCTGGGTGCTGGCCGAGGCGACCGACGTCGAGGCCCTGATCGAGGCCCACCTGCTGTCGTCGCTGCTGCTCGAGCACGGCGCGTCGCCGCTGCGCCACTACCTCGAGACCACCGAGCGCGCCAATGCGCCCTCGGAACTCTGCGGGATCGACGACTCGGCGCGCCAGGTCGTGTTCATGTGTGGCGTCGAGGGCAGCGATCCCGCGCATGCCACGGCACTGGAGCTGGGCGTGCTGGACGTGCTCGAAGGCGTCGCCAAGCGTGGCATAGAGCACGCGGAGCTGCTCGCCGCGGTCGACCGCATCGAGCTCGCGCAGCGTGACCTCGGCGGCAACGGCTATCCCTTCGGCCTGCAGTTGATGGGGCGGGTGCTGCCGGCAGCGATGTACCGCGGCGAGCCGCGGCGCCTGCTCGACCTCGACCCGGTGCTCGAGCGGCTGCGCTCGCGCATGGCCGAGCCCGGCTACGTCGCCGGCCTGGTGCGGCGCCTGCTGCTCGACAACCCGCACCGCGCGCGGGTGGTGATGCGGCCCGACGCTGCCAAGGCAGCGCGCGACGCCGCCGAGGAGGCCGCGCGCCTGGGCGCGCTGCAGGCGTCACTGGGCGCGGACGGCGTGGTGGCGCTCGCCGAGCAGGCGCAGGCACTGCGCGCGCGGCAAGCGGAGGTCGATGACGACAGCATCCTGCCGCGCGTGACCCTCGCCGACGTACCGCCGGCGCAGCCGCTGATGGCCGCTTCGGCGGCGCAGCCGGGCGCGGTCCCGCTCAGCGCCTATGCCTGTGCCGCCAACGGCGTGTTACGCGCGCGCATCGCCTATCGCCTGCCGCGGCTGACGCCGGCGGAGCTGGCCGCGCTGCCGCTGTTCTGCGACTACGTCACCGAGCTCGGCCACGGTAGCGACGATTACCTGGCGGTGCAGACGCGCCGCGCGCTGACCGGCAGCTTCTCGGTCTACGCCCTGGTGCGTCCCGACGTCGCCGACGCCGGCACCCTGCACGCGTGGCTGGTGGTCAACGGCAAGGGCCTGGCACGCAAGCGTGACGCCATCCTCGGCACCACCGCCGAGATCATCGAGGGCGCGCGCTTCGACGAGAGCGAGCGACTGCGCGAGCTGCTGCAGCAATCGCGGGCCGAGGAAGTGCAGGGCATCACCGATCGCGGGCATCGCCTCGCGGTGCTGGCCGCGGCACGCAGCCTGAGTGCCAGCGCCGCGCTCGACGAGCTGTGGGACGGGCCGAGCTCGATCCGCCGCCTCGAAGCGCTCGCCGGTGACGCCGCCGCGCGCGAAACGCTGGCCGGGCATTTCGCCGCGATCCGCGACAAGCTCGCCGGCGCGCCGCGCGAGCTGGCCCTGATCGGCGACGAGGACGTGCTGGCCGCGGTCGACCCCGTGGTGCCGGCGCCACGCGCGGGAGGGGCTGCTGAACCCTTCGTGATCGACACGCAGCAGGCCGAGGCGGCCCAGGCCTGGCTGATCAACGCGCAGGTCAACTTCTGCGCCAAGGCCTATCCCGCCTGCGCCGAGGCCGATGCGGATGCCGCCGCGCTCAACGTGCTCGGGCGCTACCTGCAGGACGGCTTCCTGCACCGCGAGATCCGCGAGCACGGCGGCGCCTACGGCTCCGGCGCCGGTTACGATGCCGACAGCCAGACCTTCCGCTTCTTCTCCTACCGCGATCCGCGCCTGGCCGACACCTTCGGCGATTTCGACCGGGCCCTCGAATGGTTCTCCGGCGAGCGCGATGCGCAACGCCTGGAGGAGGCCATTCTGGGTGCGATCCGCGCCCTCGACCAGCCGCGGCCGCCGGCCGGCGAAGCCGAGCGCGCCTTCCTCGCACGCCTGTGCGGCCGCGACGACGCCTTCCGCCAGGCGTATCGCGCCGACGTGCTCGCACTCACTCACGCGCGCCTGGCCGCCGCCGCCGAGCGTCACCTGCAGCCGGCGCGCGGCGTGCGTTCGGCCCTCGCCGGCAGCGCCGCCGCCGATGCGCTGGCCGCCTGCGGGCTCAGCGCGGCGCGCCTGTAAGCGGCCCGGGATTGCAATGCCCGGCCGCCTGATCCAGTCTCCAATGCCTGACGCAGGGCTGACGGGAGGCGCGCATGGAGATCAGGTTCGGCGATGACGCCAGCGGCTTCCGCGAGGCGCTCACCTTCCACCGCCTGGTGCGCCAGGCGCAGGACCTGGACCCGGTCGACAGCGATGCCATCCAGCTCCTCGACACCCTGCGCGTGGCCAGCGAGGCGCACCTGGCGCGACCCGAGTTCGCGCATCTCAGCGCGCGTGCGGAGCGAGAGGCGGAGGCGCAGGCCGACCCCGCTGGCGACAGCCTGTGGCGGCGTTGGTTCGGCCCCTCGCGCCGCGAGCAGATGCTGAGCGCCCAGCGCAGCGCCGCGCTGGAGCGCGCCGAGCGCGCCGAGCGCTCGGCGTTCGAGGCCCTCGCAGAGACCGCACGTGCGGCACGCGAGCGCGACGAAGCGCTGGCCCGCGTGCGCGAGCTGGAGGCCCGGCTCGCGGCGGACGCAGGCGGCGCCTCGTGACGGCGTGCTGGCACCGGGTGCTGGCGGCGGCCGTCTTGGTGGCCGTCGCGCTACCCGCGGCGGCCGAGTTCCATGCCTGGACCGATGCCGAAGGGCGCCGGCGGATCAGCAACGTTGCCCCGTCCGGTGTGCGCATCGACGGTGGCCTGCGCGAGGGCTACCACCCCTACTCGGTGAGTGCTCAGCATGCGCGCCTGCGCGCGAAGCTCGAGCGTCAGGGTGCCGCGATCGAGGCCGCCGCGGCGGAGGAGGCACCGGTCGCCGACGGCGTGCTGCCGTTCACGCTCGATCTCTTCGACGGCGTACTCGGACCCTGAGGCGTTACCGGGCGGCGCCTGAAGTAACGCTGCAGCAGGTCGGGGTCGTCGAAATGGCGGCGACCGACGAAGGCCGTGGCATGGTGGCCCCACTGGCGCATGGCGCCGGCCGAGGCAATGCCCATGGGCCACAGCACGAAACGTTCCAGGCGTCGGCTGGCCGGCACCAGCCCGCGTTCGTCGTAGAGACTGGTGACCGTGCCGCCCGACAGCGGCAGCTGCCGCAGTTCGGATAGCGGCACCGACCTGAGGACCTGCCCGGCAGGCGCGTCGGCGCCGGCGACCACGGCCGTCACGTAGTGTGTGCCCGCGGCGAGATGGATCGCGGGCGGCGCGCTGCCGTCGACGGCGAGGGTGAACGGGATCCAGGGCGGCTCCTCCAGCGCATCCGCGGGCGGTCGCGCGGCGAGCCGCGGTCCGGGGAAGAACATGTGGTAACAGCCGCAGTTGTGCATGGTGTCGTAGGCCAGCGGCTCGCCGTCGCGGTCCAGCGTGACGCGCCAGGTCACGGCGTCGAGCTCGCCGCCGAGCAGGTCCAGCGGGTGGCGGCGCGGGCGCGCCGGGAACCACACCGAGTAGCTGAGCTGCAGCAGGGTCTCGCCCTCGAAGCGGGTATGCGACAGCGCGGTGTAGACGGTGGGCACGGCAGGGTCGACCGTTGGCGCGCCAGCGCCGTCGAAGCCGACGCGGCCAATGTGATCGGCGGCACTCGCCGTGGCGACGTGGAATTGCGGTGCGTGCCGGGCGAACAGCGCCGCCAGGGCCGGTGTTCCGGGTACGGCCATGCCCAGCGCGTCGCGCGCGGGCAGCGCTACGCCGGGCGTGACCGGGCGCGGCAGCGCGTAGCTGCGGACGGCGGCCGCGTCCGGTGGCACGGCGGAGACCGTCTCCCGCGCCTGCAGGCGGCGCACGCCGGCGAGTACGAGGCGTGCGCTGAGCGGGTAGAGACCGAGCACCCGCTGCCAGGTGGCGTAGGCGTCCGGCACCGCGATCCGCGCGCGCAGCGCGTCCCAGGCCGCGTCGTCCGCGGCAAGTGCCGCGACCAGCCGTGAGCGGCAGGCGTTCAGCGCCTCGCGCTCACCGGCAGCGGCGCCGAGGCGGGCCAGCTCGCCGGCGCGGGCGGTGGCGTCGAGCGCCGCGGCCCGCGTCAGCCACGCGCTGCGCTGCGCCGCGTCCTGCACCTCCGCGGCGCGTGCCGCGAGGAAGCGATCGACGCGCAGGAACGGCGCGCCCGGGATGCGCGCCGCCCCGGCATCGCGGACCGTGGCCGCGGCGATGGCACGATCGCTGGCGGAGAAACGGGCGTGACAGGCCTCGAACCCTGCGTCCGCGGGCAGCGGCAGGCGCGGCGCCGTGCTGCAGCCCGCGAGCACGGCCAGCAGCAGCGCCAGCGCCCGGCGCAGGGTGAGGGGATCGATCATCGGCGCATCCTGCACATCGCGGAACCTATAATGCCACCCTGACGGAGGCGGGCCATGGGTGAGGCACAGGCAGAACGGTGGCACGTGGCGGCGAGCGCGGCGCTCGCCCATTACGCACTTGCGGCCACGCGGCTGGAACGCATTCCGCAGGGGCTGATCAACCTCACCGTGCTGGTCACGGCGGACGGCGGCGAGCGGTTCGTGCTGCAACGCCTGCACCCGGTGTTCGCCGACAGCGTCAATCTCAACCTCGCACGCGTGACCGCGCACCTGGCGCGTCGCGGACTGCTTACCCCGCGCCTGGTGCCGACGCGCACCGGCGCACACTCGGTACGCCTCGACGACGGCTGGTGGCGCCTGCTGACCTACGTACCCGGACGCGCCGTCGACCGGCTCGGCGGGACCGGCGAGGCGCGTGCGGCCGGCGCGCTGCTGGCGCGTTTTCACGCTGCGCTGCAGGATTTCGACGAGCCGCTCGCCGCGGAGCGGCCGCCGGTGCACGATGTGGCCCGGCATCGCACCCATCTCACCGCGGTGCTCGAGGACACCCGGGCGCATCCGGCACATGCCGAGGCGCTCGAGCTGGGGGCGGCGATCGAGCGCGCGCTGGCCGCGGTTCCCGCGTTCGAGCCCGGACCGCCACGGGTGGTACACGGCGACCCCAAGATCTCCAACCTGCTGTTCGAGCCGGCCGGCGAGGCCGCGATCTGTCTCATCGATCTCGACACCCTGGCGCGCATGCCGCTCGCTCTGGAGCTCGGCGACGCGATGCGGTCGTGGTGCAACCCGCGCGGCGAGGACGCGCCTGACGCTTACTTCGACCTCGACCTGTTCGCGGCGGCGATGGCCGGCTACTGTGCCGCCGCGGGCAGCGCCTTCGACGCCACCGAGCGCGCGGCGGTGCTCCCCGCGACCCGCCTCATCCAGCTCGAACTCGCCATGCGCTTCCTGGCCGACGCGCTGGAGGAGCGCTACTTCGCCTGGGATGCCACCCGTTATCCGGATCGCAGCGCGCACAACCTCGCCCGCACCCGGGCCCAGCTCGCCACCGCGCACAGCCTGGCCGCGCAGTACACCGCGGCCGAGGCGTGCCTGGCGTCCGCCGCGGACGCCGCGGCGCATCGGCTATAGTTGCCGCGGGAACAGGAGCGGGAGCGATGCGCGTAGCTGCAGGGTCGCCGAACGGGTCGGCCGCGGGCGCCGCCGGCCCGCGGCGCAGGGTGCGCGACGCGCTGCCCCCGGCGCTGGCGCTGGCACTGGCCGCCTGCGCCACGGTGCAGGTGCATTACCCCGACGGCCGCACCGAGCGGCACAGCCGCGAAGCCTTCGCCAGCTACGTCGAAGCGGTGTTCCGCTACCAGAACCGGGTGGTCAACGATCTCATCGTCGCGACCAGTCTCTCGCCCGATCCCGCCGCGCTGGAGGACGCCGCCCTGATGCGCGCCGAACGCGACATGGCCGCCGCCTGCCAGGCCCTGAACACGGCCGTGGCGGCGCGCCTCGAAGGCCGCGAAATCGGCTTTTTCCACAAGCTCGAGCTGCCCCGCGCAGTCCCGGCCTGCGAGGCCGCCAGCCGCCGCCTGGAGCAACTTCTGCCCGGGATCTGAGCCGGTGCCAGCCGCTGACGGGTGGCCGCGGGAGGCCGTCCGTGGTAAGTTATCCACACAGGGGTGAAGTCAGAAATAGAACAAGTGCCCAAACTCACCTGGCTGAGTCTTGCCTCCTTGACGCATATTTCGCCATCCCCTCGCTGAGCAGTACGCGGCCGCAGAGCCGTCGTTCGTGGACACCGCACACGCGCCACGGGAGCCGGAGCCGTTCCGGCCAGGCGTCGTGCGCCGCGCGCCCGAACGCCTTTCGTGGATCGACCGGAGAGAATGCAATGAGCGCCGTACCGAAGACCAAGGACTCCCTCAACCCGGAGTCGCAGAACCCGGGCACCCGCCCCATCTATCACGTCACCAAGCTCGAGAAGTGCAAGCTGGACCAGAACGGCCCCAGCGGGTACCGCTACGTCATCGAAGGGGGTTATGCCCCGATCACCGGTTTTCGCACCGGCACCAAGGACAACGTGCACAAGCACGCCTCGGCACTGGTCAAGGAGATGAATGCCCGCCGTGGCCTCAAGGGCACCAAGCACATCGTCATCGGCAAGCCGAAGCAGGCGTGACGCGCCGCGGCTGAACGGCCGCCGTCACCTTCTTCACCGCGGGGCGCCCAAGGCGCCCCGTTTCATTTCCGGGACCGCGTTGCGGTGCCGCGCGGGCCGCTCAGCCGCGCGGCAGCTGGAGCAGCGCGGCGTAGGCGTCGCCAGCGCCGGCCGGCGGCGGCATCACGTTCAGCAGCAGCATTTCGTCCACCAGCCCGTCGTAGGCGGCGAGGCGCGCGCGGCATTCCTGCGGGGTGCCGGCGATGACCAGGCGATCGATGCACGCGTCGGGGATGGCGTCGATAGCAGCTTCCATGCGCCCGGACGGCACCAGCTCGAGCAGGGCATCGGCCACCGCACCGAAGCCCTGCTCACGCATGGTGTACTCGTAGTAGGGGTGGGGCAGCGGCGCGTAGAAATGGCAGATCGCCTCGCGCGCGGCGCGCCGTGCGCGCTCGCGGTCGGCATCGACGGCGGTGACGCCGACCGCGTGCCACGACAGTTCCCGCGCATCGCGACCGGCGGCCGCGGCGTGCTCCGCCGCCGCCGGCCTGAGCGTCTCGCGCAGGTAATCGACCGACAGCGTGGCGCCGCCGCCGATGCCGTCGGCGACCTGCGCGGCGACCCGCATCATGCGCGGAAAGACCGCGGCCAGCACCACCGGGAAGGGCGCCTCACCGGGATCGACCGCCGGCGACCAGTCCATGCGGTGAATGTCGCCTTCGAACACCAGGCGCTCGCCGAGGCGGGTGCGCGCCATGCGCTTCAGCACGGTGACGTACTCGCGCATCCGGGTCAGCACGCGCGCATGCGCGATGCCCTGCCACTGCTCGTTGATGATGCGATTGCCGCCGCCGACGCCGAGCGTCAGGCGCCCGCCGCTGAAGCCGTTGAAATCGATCGCCGCCATCCCGCTCATCAATGCGCTGTGGCCATAGGCGTTGAGCACGTAGGGGGCGAGCCGGATACGGCGGGTGGCGGCCGCCATCGCGGTCAGCGGCACCCAGGCGCTGCGCCAGGCTTCGGCCATGGCGAGCGTGGAGAAGCCGGCTTGCTCGGCGCGCACGGCGAGCGCGGCGAGGTCGGACACGCTCTCGCTGCCGCCGGTGAAGATCAGGCCGAGTTTCATTGCGGCGAGGTCTCGTAGCTGCCGGCGGCCGGGAACCAGCGGCGGATGGCGGTATCGTCGAACAGGGTTTCCTGGCTGTCGATGCGCCACCGGGCGTCAGCAGCGACCACGCGGTAGATCTCGAACTCGACGTTGCCCGCCTCGTTCAGCCGGTCGCGCGAGGACAGCACGTTGGCGACCGTCGCGCCGGCGCTGCACTGCGGGTCGTCAGCGGGCGCATAGGCGTTACGGATGTCGACCCCGTAGATGTCCACCGCCCCTGGCAGGTAGAGCGAGCGCTGCAGTTCGGCCCAGGCCGTGCGCGAGCGGCCGTCGGTCATGTTTTCCGTGACGTAATCGTAGGCGTCCTCGAAGCGGTTCTCGTGCATGGCGCGCAGGTAGGCCATGACCGCGCCGCGGGGGGCCGAGGGATCGGGGCAGGTCTCGGCCGCGCCGGCGCCGGCGGCGAGAGCGGCGAGAAGCAGCGCGGCGGCTTTGTGCAGAGCTTTCATGATGCAGTTTCCGGTCTGGTCAGGCAGGCGTGTGGGGCCGGGCCGGCCCGCTCAGCGTTTCAGTGTGGCGAGAAACGCGAAGGCCCGCTCGTGGCCTTCCTCGTCGTCGGCCATGATGGCGGCGCTGAAGTCGGTCACGCCGGCCGCCGCGATGCGCTCGATCTCCGTGCGCAGCGTCGCTTCGTTGCCGATCAGCGCGAGGTCGGCCGGGCCGTCCAGCCCCTCGCGGTCGAGCATGGCGCGGTAGCTCGGAAGCTGCCCGTAGATGGCGAGCGCCTCGGCCAGGCGCGCACGCGCGGCGGCGACGTCATCGGTCACGACGAGCGGAAAGCCGGCGACGATGCGCGGTGCCGGCCGGCCGGCCGCGTCGGCAGCCGTATTGAGGTGCTGCGCGATGTGCGACGCGATGGTCTTCGGCCCCACCATCCAGGTGTTGGTGCCATCGGCCAGGGTGCCGGCGAGCTTCAGCATGACCGGGCCCAGCGCGGCAATCACGGTCGATACCGGCGGCGCGTCCGCGACGTCGATCTGCATGCCCCTCAGGGTGAAGCGCTCGCCGGCGTAATCGACCGACTCGCCGCGCAGCAGCGGCAGCAGCGCGCCGAGGTAGTCACGCATGTAAGCGGCAGGTCGCGCGTAGGACATCCCGAGCATGCCCTCGACCACGATCTTGTGAGAGACGCCGATGCCGAGCGTGAAGCGGCCGCCGGCGGCCTGGTTCGCCGTCAGCGCCTGTTGCGCGAGCGCCACCGGGTGACGCGGGTAGACCGGCGTCACCGCCGGACCCAGCTCGATCCGTTTGGTACGGGTGGCGGCGACGGTGAGCGCGCTGATCGCGTCCAGCGAGCGGATGTGCGCCATCCACAGGCTGTCGAGTCCGGCCGCCTCGGCGCGCTCGGCCATCGCGGTGACGCCGGCGACCGTGGCCGCGCCGCGGTCGGCGCCGAGCATGAGTCCGATGCGCATGCGGGAGATCTCCGGGTGTCGGGCTGACGCAGCGACTGTGGGCAGTCCCGGCGCCGGCGTCAAGCCGGCGCGGCGCTGGCCCCCGGCGCGCTCAGGCTGTCGCCGCTTTCAGCTCGGGCATGACCTCGCGCGCGAAGAGCTCGACGCTGCGCCGCGTGCCGGCCACCGGTGCGCCGGGCAGGACGCCCATCAGCACGAGGTGGGTGCAGGGCGAGCGCTGCAGCAGGTCTTTGAGTCCAGCGCAGACGAACTCGGGTGTGCCGATGTAGGCCGGCTCGCCGAAGAAGTCGCCGGCCTGCTCGCGCTGCATCTGTTCGGGCGTGGGAATGGCGCGGCTGGCCTGGTCGTCGTTGTTGTCGTCACCGGCCTCGGCGGCCCAGTCGCGGTACAGGGTCAGCATGTGATGGACCGGCTGCGCAGCCTCGGCCCAGGCCTGCTCGCGGCTGTCGGCGACGTACACCAGCACCATCTGGCTGACGTGGTAGTCGTCCGGATTGCGCTCGTGGCGCGCCAGCGCCTCGCGGTAGCGGCTGCGGTGCTCGGTGGAGACGCCGGCGAGGTGGCAGCCGAGCCGCGCGGCGCGGTCCAGCGCCTTGTCGCCGCGCGCGCCGACCCACAGCGGCAGCGGCTGCTGCAGCGCCGGCGGCATGATGCGGGTGCCGGCAAGCTGGTGGAAGCGGCCGTCGAGATCGACCGTCTCGCCGTCGAGCAGGCGGCGCAGCAGGGGTAGCTGCTCGGCGAAGCGCGCGCCGCGCTCGCGCGGCGAGCGCCCCATGCCGGCGAACTCGCCGACGCGGTAGCCGAGACCGAGGCCCAGGTCGAGGCGGCCGTCGGAGATCAGGTCGACGGTGGCGGCATCCTCGGCCACGCGCACGGTGTCGTGCAGCGGCAGCAGCAGCACGAAGGTGCCGATGCGGATGCGCGAGGTGCGCCCCGCGATGGCGCCGGCAATCGGCAGCAGTGCGGGCGAGTAACCGTCGTCGACGAAGTGGTGCTCGGTCAGCCACACGTGATCGTAGCCGAGTGACTCGCAGTGCACCGCGAGATCGAGGTCTTCGCGGTAGACCTCGCGCCACGGCCGCCGGTTGAAGCCCGGATTGCGAAACGGGAACAGGAAACCGCAGTCGACGGCCATGGTGTTTCTCCCCTGGGAATGCGGGCGCGCGCCCGCTGCACATCGTTCAGGCGTCGCGCCGGCTCCAGGTCGGCGTCTCCTCCTCGATCAGCGCGGCGAACGACGGTCGCGCGAACATGCGTCCGAGGAAGGCGGCGAGACCGGGATAGCGCCCGGCATCGACGTCGATGCCGGCATGCAGCAGGTTGACGTGCACGCTGGCGACCATGATGTCGCCGATGCTGAGCGCGTCGCCGGCGAAGAACTCGCGGCCCGCGATCTCGCCCTCGAGGTAGTCCCACATCGGCGCGACCTCCTCGGTGAGCGTCTGCTCGACCGCCGCGCGCACCTCGTCGGTGACCGGTTGCTTCATCATCGGACCGAGTACCAGCGGGCGGAATACCTTGCCGCCGGCGATCGGGGTGAAGCCCGAGTCGATGTACTCCTCGAACCACAGCGCACGCGCCCAGGCGTAGTCGTCGGCCGGGTACAGCGCCGGGCCGGGCCGGGTACGTTCGAGATAGAGGCAGATGACGGAAGAGTCGGCCAGCGATTTATCGCCGTCCTGCCACGCCGGGATCTTGCCGAGCGGGCTGATCTTGCGGTAATCGGGCGGCGGGTCGAAGGGACTGACCGGCTCGTAGGCGTAGTCGATACCGCGCTCCGCGCAGTAGACGCGCACCTTGCGCACGAAGGGTGAGACGTTGGCGCCGTAGAGCGTGGCGGACATGGGGACCTCCTGGGGGTGACGTGCGGCGTGCCGAGCGCCCGAGTCTAGCAGCGCGCAGCGCCGCGGTCCTGACAATCTCCGCGGCCGCGCCGCTGACTGTCGCGCGCCCGTGACGCTAACATGCGGCCTCACCATCACTTGCGAGGAGCAGGACCA
Organism: Gammaproteobacteria bacterium; assembly: GCA_041984235.1. Lineage (GTDB taxonomy): Bacteria > Pseudomonadota > Gammaproteobacteria > JBHIYN01. Next base: position 250,717 of record JBHIYN010000005.1, on the reverse strand, counting down.
TGATCAAGGGCATCGCGCTCGTTACCCGCAAGCCCGGCATGCCGGACGACGCGTTTCACCGTTACTGGCGCGAGGTCCACGGACCGATCGCGACCTCGATCACGGGTCTCAGGCGCTACGTGCAGAGCCACCGCAGCGCGCACGCGTTCCCCGGCTTCGAATGTCCCTACGACGGCGTCGCCGAGCTCTGGTTCGACGATCTCGACGTCCTCGCCAACCTGCCGAACGACCCCGCCTACGTCAGCGGCGCGCAGGCCGACGAGCCGAACTTCATCGACACCGGCAAGCTGGTGTTCCTCGCCACCCGCGAGCACGTGTTTATCGAAGGGCCGCCGATCGAGAAAGACACGCCGCTGATCAAGGCGGTGTTCCTGCTCAAACGGCGCGCGGACATGTCCGTCGCCGAATTCCAGGACTACTGGATCAACGGTCATGCCCCGCAGATCCCGCGCGACGCCGGCATCCTGCGCTACGTGCAATGCCACCAGGCGCCGGAGACCTATGCCGACGGCACGCCGGCCTACGACGGCGTCGCCGAGCTGTCCTTCGCCGATTTCGCGGCCTTCGACGCCTACTGGTCGAGCGAACGCATCCAGGCCATCTTCGCCGCCGACGCGCCACGCTTCCTCGATGCCGCCAACTGCACCGCGTTCCTCGCCGAGGAGACGCGGGTGATCTGGCCGTAACGGAGCCGGTGGCGCGCGCAGCAGAAAGCGGTCCGGATTGAGAGCAGGGCAGTAGCAGTCTCTGCCGACCTCCGCTGGCTGACCGCGCGAACCTGACGATGTCCGGCAATCTCGCCAAGTACACGCCGCCGCGCACGCAGGGGCTGGCGGTGCCGCAACGACTCGTCGAACTGATCGGCGAAGCCGCCATGCGCCCGCTGGTCTGGATCGGCGGGCCCGCGGGCTGCGGCAAGACCACGCTGGTCGCGGAGTACGCGCGCGTGAGCAAGCGCAGGGTCGTGTGGTACGCGTTCGACGAGGACGATCGCGATCCGTCGCGCTTTTTCGAGCAGCTGAGCCGGGCGGTCAGGCGGCGTTTCCCGCGCCGCCGGCTCGATCTGCCACAACTGACGGTCGAGTATCTCGCTGCGGTACCGAGCTTCGCACGCAGCTACTTCCGCACGTTGTACGCCGCCCTGCCCGGCGACTTCGTGCTCGTCTTCGACAACGTCGACGCGATCGCGGACGTACCGGGCGTCGAGGCCTTGCTCGGTGCCGCGGCCGGGGAATTGTCCGGGGATCCGAACCTGTTCATGGTCAGCAGGGAGCAGCCGTTCGAGTCCATGGCCGCACTGCTGGCCAACGGCCGCATGGCGGTCATCGGCTGGCCGCAGTTGAGGCTGAGCGAGGACGAACTGCGCGCTGCCGCACGCCGCCGCAAGGTGGCCGTCGAGCCCGCCGAGCTGGCTCGTTTCGACGGCTGGATCGCGGGCCTCGTGCTGGCGACCGAGCTGGCCGCGCTCGGTGGCGACGCGCGGGACCGCGCCGTGTCATTACCGCTGCACGAGGTGTTCGACTACTTCGCCGGCGAAATCTATCGCCGCATGCCGCAAGCAACGCAGCGCTACCTCGTTGCCAATGCGATCTGGGATCGCATCGTGCCGGCGCTCGGTGATCGCCTCGCGGAGCAGGAGCAGGCGAGTCGCATCCTGCCCGATCTCGCGCGGCGCAACTTCTTCACCACCGCTCACCTAGCGCGCGGCGAGACCACTTACGTGCTGCACCCGCTGTTCCGTGAATTCCTGCGTGGCCAAGGGGATGCCTCGTTCGGGCCCGATGCCTGGCGTGACCTGCACGAGAAGGCCGCCGCGATGCTCGAGGTCGCGGGGGACACCGAAGCCGCCATCGATGTCCGCGTTCGCGTCGCGGACTGGGCGGGCGTGTCGCGGCTGTGTGCGGCGGTGGGCCCGGAGCTGCTGCGCGGGGGGCGCCACCCGCGCATGAAGAACTGGCTGGAGCGGATCCCGCCCGCGATCGTGAACGAGGATGCGACGCTGTCCCTGTGGCTCGGGCTTGTCGACGTCATCACGCAGCCGGCCACCGGAATCGCGCGCCTGCAGGCGGCGCGTGAGGCATATGCGCGGCAGGGCAACGTGCCCGGGCACTTCCAGGCGCTGGTCGCGATCCTGGAAAGTCGCGTCATGGCCCACGAGTTCGCGGGGATCGGCACTGACCTCGCAGAACTCCTCGCCCTGCAAGACGAGCAGGGGGGGCCGGCTGCGCCGTCGCTGCGTGGCATTGCGGTGCCCGGGGTGCTCGGCACCATGGCGCTGTGTTTCCCGGGGCACCCGCGCCTCGATGAATGGCTGGGGCAGGCTTGTACGCTGCTGACGACGGAAACTTCCCGGCATCGCCGCGTGATGGTCGCCGCCGAGATCCTGTTCGCGCACACGATCCGGGGTGAGACGCCCGCCGCACGAGCACTCATCGCTGCGCGTGGCGCCGACCTGGAGGAAACTGCGCGCATTCCCTTCGCCCGCATCATGTGGGAAATGCTGCGCGCGCAGTTCGAGTTCTTCTACGGCGACGACAGCAACTGGATCGACCGCGCCGTCAGTGACTGCTGGTCCGAGTCACGCGAGCGCGGTCTGCATACGCTGGATCACCTGATAGCGACGGCGACCAACCTGGCCGCCTTCGCGGCGGGTGACGTCGCCGCCGGCGCTGCGGCTGCCGCTCGCCTGCGTGACGTCGCGCCGCCGCGCGGGGGCTACCATACGGCGCGCTTCCACCTGGAGACCGCCTGGTTCGAATGGTTGCGCGGGCAGCCGCTCGCCGCGCGCGCGGCACTCGACACGGCGCTGGCCCTGCCGCAGGAGTCCGCGACCAGCCTGCTGCACATGTACGCGTTGCTCGGCATCGCGCGCATCGACATCGATGGCGACGACGCCGCCTCAGCGCTACGCGCGCTCGCCCGCGCGCGCCGCACGGCGCATCGTGAAGGTTGCACGCCGATCGTGGTGATGGCCGGGTTGCTGGGTGCGGAGCTCGCCCTGCGACGGGGCAGAGAGGCTCATGCGCGGCGCGTCCTGGAAGGGGTGCTCGGTCTTGCCGCGCGCCTCTCGCTGCGCCGCACGCTGTTCTTCAGTGCGGCCGGCCTGGCGCGAGTGCTGGCGTGCGCCCTGCGCCATGACATCGAGCCGGCCTATGCCCGGCAAACGATTCGCGTGCTCGGGCTTGCGCCGCCGCACGCACAGGTCGACCCGTTGGCATGGCCGTACGAGGTCACGGTACGCACGCTGGGCGGGTTCGAGATCCTGCGTGACGGCCAGCCGCTCCAGTTCGGGCGCAAGGCGCCACGCCGCTCGCTGCAACTGCTCAAGGCGATCATCGCGTTCGGCGGTTCGCGCGTGTCCCAGCATCGGCTGGTCGAGGCGCTGTGGGGTGATTACGATGCCGATGCCGATGCCGATGCCGCGCAGCGTGCGTACCGCACCGCGCTGTACCGCCTGCGCAAGCTGCTGGGCGAGACCAACCTGGTCACCGAGGAGCAGACCGTCTCGCTGGACCCGCGCCGGTGCTGGGTCGATGCGCTGGTCTTCGACGAGGCGACCCGCCGCCTGCCGACCCTGGACGAGCCGTTCGCGCCGGACGTCCTGATCGCGCTGTACCAGGGGCATTTCCTCGAGGCCGACAGCGCCGAGCCCTGGCTGCTCAGCACGCGCGAGCGCCTGCGCTCGCGCGTGCTGCGCCTGGTCAATGGTCACGGCGCGCATCTCGAAGATACCGGTGCAGCGGACCGCGCGCTCGCGGTGTACCGGCGCGGGATCGAGCTCGACCCGCTCGCCGAGTCGTTCTACCAGGGCGCGATGCGCGCCGCTGTGGCGATGCAGCAGTTCGGCGAGGCGGCCGGCTTCTACCGCGCCTGCGAGCGCGTCCTGGCGACCGCCTTCGGTCTGCAGCCGTCGCCACCGACACGCGAAATCTACGCGGCATTGTCCCGCCGCCACTGACCCGCCTCCGCCCCGATCGCCAATCGGTGACCCATCGGTGACACGCCTCCCCTAGCGTAGGTGCGGTGCACCGGCGGGCGGTGCAGGGAGGTTCCACATGGCGAAATCCACGGCCTTGTCGGCATGCCGCGACAGCATGGTGGTGCGCGTTTACCGGCGCGGCAGCGATGGCGCCGCCGCTGCCGGCATTGTCGAGGACCCGGTGCGCGGCACCGCGCGCGCCTTTCGCAGCGTCACCGAGCTGCTCGAGCTCCTGAGTCGCCAGGGTGACGACGAGCCGGGCCCGCCGCCGGCCGATGACGGGGAGGCCTGAGATGATGAGATCCGCTAACTGGTTTGCGGCCGCGGCTTTGCTGCTGACGGCGCCGGCCCACGCCCTCACCCGCCACTGGGACAACGGTGGCGCCGACATCGACTGGTTCACGGCTGCCAACTGGAGCCCCAACGGGGTGCCGCTGGCCAGCGACGACCTGGTCCTCGACCTGTCGCTGAACGTGATCCAGGCCTATGCGCTGGTCACGCTGGACAACGGCGGTTCGTTCACCGTCGATCGTTCCACCGCCCGGGTCATATTCGAGAACAACCTGAACGTCGGTGACAACGGCATCGGCGGTCTCACGATCAACAGCGGAACCATCAACACCAACGTCGACCTCAATTTCGGCTTCGGCAGCAACGGCAGCGGCACCGGGCTGGTCACGGGCAGCGCGTCGCAGATCTTCTTCACCGCCCTGAACAGCGGCTACAACGGCGATGGCGAGCTCACGATCGCCAATGGCGCGCGCGTGCTCAGGAACGGCAGCGGGCGCGTCAACATCGGTTACGCCGGCGGATCCAGCGGCGAGATCGTCGTCACCGGCGCTGGCAGCCGGCTCGACACCGGCATCGTCGACGTCGGCCGCTGCGGCAGCGGGCGCCTGGAGGTCGATGACGGCGCCGTCATGACCGGCAGCAGCTTCCTCTACGTCGGTCACAACAACGGCAGCAACGGCACGCTGGTGATCAAGGACGGCGGCAGCGTCAGCAACACGACCGGGCGCGTCGGCTTCGCCAACGGCAGTACCGGCTGGGTCTTTCTCGGTTTCGGCGCCGGCGCGAGCAGCGGTGGTACCTGGAGCAATGACGGCAGCCTATACCTCGGCACTTCGGGCACCGCGCACGTGCAGGCCTACAAGGGCAGCGTGATCGAGAGCACCGGCCTGGCCGTGGTCGGCGACCAGGGCTCGGGCGTCGGCACCGTCGCGCTCGGCGGCAGCAGCACGCGCTGGACCGTGGGCACGACGGGTGATGCGAACCTGACCCTGGCACGCGCGGGCAGCGCCACTGTTTCACTGTCCTCCGGCGCGCTCATCGAGGCCGGGGACACGATGCTGGCCGAGCAGGCCGGCAGCAGCGCCAGCGTGTCGGTCTCGGGTGCCGGGACGCTGCTCGACGTCGGTGAGCTCACCGTAGCCGGCTTCGGCAGCGCGGCGCTGACCATCAGCGACGGCGCGCAGGTTCTCGCCGGCGACGTCCTGGTCGGTCGCGGCACGTCGGTCGCGCCGGGCGGCAACAGCGGTGGCGACGGCACCATCACGCTGGAATCGGGCGGCTCGCTGTCGGCGAGCGCGATCACGCTGGGCAACGTCTCCGGAACCGATGGCCCCACCGCGCTGCTCGAGAGCACGAGCAACACGGGCGTGGTCGTCGACGTCACCGGCGACGTCGAGATCGGTGAGGGCGCCGAGCTGCGCTTCAGGGGCATGCTCAACGTCGGCGGTGACTACATCGTCTCGCATGGTCTGCAAACCCTGGCCTTCGCCGATGTCGACGTGGCCGGCGACATGATCGTCCGCGGCTCGGCGCCGCTCGGCGCGATGACCTCCACCGATCTCCTGCTTGGCGGCTTGCACTTCGATCCGCAGTCGATGCCGGCCGCGTCCGCCATCGTCGTCGACGGCGGCCGCTCCGGCAGCGGCGAGGTGAAAACGCTGGACAACAGCGATCTCGTCTTCGAGGGCGGCGCCGTGACGCTGACCAACGGTGCATTCGTGAGCGGCCTGGACGGGCGCGATCTCATCGTTGGCACGGCGTCGGGCAGCACTGCGTTCCAGATCGACAACGGTGCCAGCGTCGCGCGCGGCGGCACGCGCATCAACGGCAACGGCAGCGTTAGCGTGTCCGGGCCGGCGTCGGTGCTCGACGCCGGTGACGTGCGGATCGGTGCGACGGCGTCCGGCGGCGAGGCGCTGCTGACGGTTGGTGGCGGCAGCGATGCGCTGGCCGGCACGGTCTACGTCGGCCACCAGGCCCGTGGCCGTCTCGAGGTTGCCGGCAACGGCACGGTGTTCGATACCGGCCGCGTACATGTCGGCGACGGGCACTTCGGCACGCTCATCGTCAGCGACGGCGCGCTGCTCGACAGCTCCATTGGGATCATCGCCGACGATGGCGTGTTCGGTGACAAGAGCGCGGCGACGGTGCGCGGCGCCGGCAGCAGGTGGACGCTGAGCGGCGCTCTCACCGTGGGCGACAACGGCCAGGGCACTCTCGACGTGCTCGCCGGTGGCGTGGTCAGCGCCAGCGACCTGACACTCGGCGACCAGCTCAACGGCAGCAGCGCCAACGCGAGCGGCGAAGTGCGGGTCGACGGCGCCGGCAGTCGGCTGGACATCGACCAGAACCTGACGATCGGCAACCGGGCTTTCGGTCAACTGGTGGTCGACCACGGTGCCACGCTGACCAACGGTGCGACGTCGATGGCCCCCAACGTCACCGCTCAGAGCACCGTGATCGTCGACAACGGCAGCACCTGGACGAGTAGCGGCACACTCGCGATGGGCAGCCCGGCGCGCAGCAGCGCGACACCCTCGAACGATGGCCGGGGCTATCTTTACGTCCGCGGCGCTTCGTCGGTCGTCAGCGGCGGGGCGAACGTGCACAGCGGCCGCATCCGGATCGAGGAAGCCTCGACCTGGGTGGCGACCGGGCAGAGTAAATTCGGGCGCAGCGACGACAGCGGCAACCTGGTCGAAATCCTCTCCGCAAGCGACGTGACCTGGTCCGGACAGGTCTGGTTTGCGCACACCGACGCAGCGAGCCGGGCCGCGCTCACGGTGGACCAGGGCTCGTCCCTGCGCATCACCGACACCGTGCTGCTGGGACACCTGGGCCGGGCCGAGGCCGTGATCACGGGCGGCGCCGGGCTCACCACGGAGGGCGTGTTCCGCATCGGCGCCGGCGCCGACGCCACCGGCCTGGTCGCGCTGAGTGGCGGCGGCACGACCTGGAGCGCCGGCGGCGGCGCTATCGATGTCGGCTTCTTCGGAACGGGGACGGTGGACGTCAGCGCGTGGGCGCGCGTCGAGGACGCCGGGCTGATCAGGATCGGTGCATTCGACGGCGCTACGGGTCACGTCGGCATCCACGGCAGCAGCAGCTTCGCGTCGGCCGCCGCGCTCACGGTCGGTGACGCCGGCTCCGGCACCCTGCGTATCGACGGCGGCGGTGACATCGTGATCGGCGACATCCTCGACCCGGACGGAGAAACCGCCATCGGTGTCGCCGCCGGCGGCTTTGGTCGGGTGACGGTCGAGGGAACCGGCAGCGGCATGACGCTGTGGGTGGACACGCTCTCGCTGGGACGCGACGGTGGCAGTGGCACGCTCGACATCCTCGACGATGCACAAGTGCACTCGACGGCGGAACTCGACGTCTTCGCCGGCGGCACGGTCAACTTCGAGAGCGGCTTCTTCAGCGTCCGTGCCATCGGCAAGACCGCGACCGCGCCCGGTGGCACGGCCGGCGATGGCACCTTCAACTGGACCAGCGGTCACCTCGCGATCACCGGGCCCACCGGTTTTGCGCTCGACGGTTCCGGCCTGTTCGGCAGCGCCCTGACCGTGGATGGGTTCAAGCTGCTCGAGGTTGCCGCCACGACGACCATTGCGCCGTTCAACATCCTGACGCTGGACCAGGGCGTGCTGCGCACCGGCGCCCTGGACGTGGACGGCATTTTCGACTGGCGTGCCGGCAAGCTGCGCGTGACCGGCGCCGCCGGGCTCACGATCGCCAGTACCAGCCCGGCCTTCAGCGTGCTCGACGTCTCAGCCACGCGCACCCTGGAGGTCGACAACGCCCTGCGGGTCTTCGGTGGCGGTGATCTCAGCGTCAGCGGCGGGGTGGCGCGTTCCGCATCGCTGGACATCGACAACGGAGGGGTGGTTGCCGTCGAGCGCGGGGTCTTCACCACCGGCGCGGTGACCAACGGCGGTACGCTGGTGATGAGCGACTTCGGTCGCGCGCGGCTGCAGGCGCAGAGCTTCGACAACCACGAGGGCCTGGTCACCGGCAGTGGCCGGATCGACGTCGCCGGCCAGTTCGTCAACGGCCCCAACGGCGAGATCCGTCAGAACGCCGGCGAGACCCTGCAGGTCAATGCGGCCGGTGCCGTCAACCAGGGCGACCTGCACCTGTTCGGCGGCGTCGCCGAGTTCACCGCCGCGCTCGACAACGAGGCCGGTGCCTTCATCGCCGGGCACGGCACCCTGATCGCGGCAAACGTCGTCAACCAGGGCGTCATGGCCTTCAGTGGCGGCGGCGCCAACCTGTTCGGCGACATCGACAACCAGGGTACCGGTCGCATCATCACCTCCGGCGGCGGCACCACCACGATCTTCGACGACCTGGTGCACAACGGCACCGAGATCCGCACCTCCGCCGGCGCGCGCACCGTGATCCTCGGCGCGGCCAGTGGCAGCGGCAGCTACACCGGGTCGGGCACGGTGCACTTCGAAGGCGACCTGCGCCCCGGCAACAGCCCCGGTTACGTCAACATCGCCGGCGACGCGGTGTTCGGCGTCGCTCTCGATTCCCTGTTCGAGATCGGCGGTTACGACCGCGGCGAACTGGCAGGCGCGCCGCCCGACGGCTACGACGCGGTCGACGTGGGCGGTGCACTGGACATCATGGGCGGCACCATGGATGTCGTGCTCTATGACGGCTTCGTGCCGCAGGCGGGCGACGTCTTCCACCTTATCTCGGCGGCGCTGATCAGCGGCTCGTTCTTCGAGATCAACCTGCCGACGGTCAGCGGGCTGAGCCTGGCGCTGCTCAACGACGGCACGGACATCCGGCTCGTTGCCGCGGCGGTGCCGTTGCCGGCCTCGCTATGGATGCTGCTGAGTGCGGCCTGCCTGCTGGTCATCAAGCGGCGTACGCCCGCCGCTGCCGCCTCCCCGGTGACGCCCGGCGCGTCCTGACCAGCCCGGCGCGGGCCAGTGGCAGATCACGGCGCTATCCGTCCGTTAGCGGTCATGCCGTGCGGCAGTCGCGCGGATGCGGGGGGTCAGTACAGGCCATTCGTATACATGTCGTCGACCAGCGCCTGCGCTTCGTCCTCGCTCGCCGCGAGCTTCGCCTGCTCCCTGATCACGCGCCCGAAGGGTGGAAAGGCATCGCGCGCAACCTGATGCCCGGCGTCCCACAGCTTCGAGCGCACCACCGCCTTGCCGCAGTGGAAGTAGACGGTATCGATGTCGAACAGCAACACGAGCTCAGCGGGCTTGCCGTTGACGGCGTGACGCTGCAGGGTCGCCGCGTCGGTCGACAGCGCGGCCGTGCCGCGCACGCGCAGGGTCTCCGGCAGGCCCGGCACGAAGAAGATGATCGACGCTTTCGGATTCTCGACCACGTTGGTGAACGACTCGACCTTGTTGTTGCCGCGCCGATCGGGAATGGCGAGACGGCGTTCATCGACGATGTGCACGAACCCGGGTGCGTCGCCCTTGGGCGAGACGAAGGGCTGACCGTCGGCGCTGGCGGTGGCGAGGCAGATGAACGGCGACAGGGCGATGAACTGCCGGTGGTAGTCGTCCAGGGCCTCCTTCATGCAGGCGACTGCCAGGGCGCCCGGCGTGCCGTAGCGCTCGCGCAGTGCCTGCGCCGAGTCGATATTGTTCATGGTCTGAACTCCCGTCGTGCGGGCGCCCATCTTCATGCCGTCTTGTCCGGCGGTCCAGTGCCGCGGCGGCCGGCCGCCGCGGCACGGATATTCAGCCGCCCCGCGCGGTCGCCATCGGCGCCAGCCGCGGCCACGGATCGGCCTGCTCGAGTTGCGCGGCGAGGGCGAGCAGCAGGTGCTCCTCGTTGTGCCGCGCGACGCACTGCACGCCGCACGGCAGGCCCGCGTCGTTGCGGTGCATGGGCAGGGAGATGGCCGGCTGCCCGGTCATGTTGAACTGCGGGGTGAAGGGCGCGAAGGTGAACTGCTGCTCGGTCCACTCGCGCGCGCTGACGTTCTCCGCGCTGGCGTCGATGGTGCCGAGCGGCAGCGCCGGGGTCGCGGTGGTCGGGGTCAGCAGGATGTCGTAGCCGGTGAGGAAATGGGCGAAATCGCGCGTCACGTGGTTACTGACGCTAATCGCGTCGAGCAGGGTCTCGGCACTGACCTTGCCGCCTTCCTCGTAGCACTTGAGGGTGGTCGCTTCCAGCGTGTCCGGCCCGGCCTTGCGCCCGGTCAGCTTCTCGGCATGGCGGATGGAGTAATACACGAACGCGATCCAGTGCACGTGGGTGGCGGCCATGAACTGCGCGTTGTCGAGCTTCGGCATGGCCTCCTCGACGCGATGGCCCAGCGACTCCAGCAGCGCCGCGGTCTTCTCCACGCCTTCCTTCATCTCCGGTGCGACCGGTACGCCTGACCAGGCCTCGGTCATCACGGCGACGCGCAGGCCTTTGGGCGGCTGCGCGATGGCTTCGGCGTAGGGCACCGGCGGCGGCGGCAGAATGAAGGGATCGCCGGTCTCAGCGCCGGCGACCGCGTCGAGCAGGCGCGCCGCATCGCGTACCGTGCGCGTGACCGCGAACTCGATGGCCATGCCCTGCAGCGCCTCGCCCATGTCCGGCCCCAGCGAGACGCGTCCGCGCGTCGGCTTCAAACCGACCAGTCCGTTGACCGCGGCGGGAATGCGAATCGAGCCGCCGCCGTCGTTGGCGTGCGCCATTGGCACGATACCGGCGGCGACCGAGGCGCCGGAGGCGCCACTGGAGCCGCCCGGGCTGCGCGTGAGATCCCAGGGATTGTGCGAACGCCCGGTGGCCAGCGACTCGGTGGTGGCGCAGTAACCGAACTCCGGGGTGGCGACGCGTGCGATGGTCGCGAGACCGGCCTTGCGCCAGCGCTGCATCAGCGCCGTGTCGGCCGGCGCACGCAGGCCCTTGCACAGCCGGCTGCCGGCCTCGCTCAGCACGCCCTCGGCGTGGCACACGAGATCCTTGATCACGAACGGCACGCCCGCGAACGGCCCGTCGTCGGCATGCGCGAGCGGCTGCTCGAACTGCTCGACGGCGACGTTGAGCTCGCCGTTCATCTCGCGCATCAGCGCCTGCGCCGTGGCGATGACCTCGGTGGCGCTGACGTCGCCGCGCGCGATCATCGCCGCGAGCTCGGTGGCGTCGTGCTGGACGTAATCGCCGGCCGGTAATGCATTCCCCATCTTCGAATCCTCCCCCTTAAAAGAAACCGGGCGAGGGTTTGCGCCCGGGGCCGCAGCATACCCCGATTCCGGGTTGGCGCAGGCCTGACGGTCGCATCCGCGATGTCGGAAAGCGGTACAACCAGTCTGGTGGGCGACGCACGCCAGCGGATTCCCGGGCATCCATACGCTGCGGGACGAGGGCCCGACGGGACGCGCCAGACGTTCGCCGGGCCTGCCGCTGCATCTATGTTGTCCTCTTCTCCGGCCGGCCGCGTCTCGGTTTTGGTTCGACCCAAGACGCGCCACGCGCTGCGCAGTCGCACCGTGAGCCCGGGTTTCCGCGCTGATTCCGGAATCGCTCCGAATCCCGATACCCGACACGGTTCGCGCTTGACCTGTGTCCCGCACCGATGTTTTAGACTGCTTGCATGGACGAAACAGGCGCCAGAGCCAAACCCGGGCGAACATGACCGTGACCGAGCTCGCCCGCGCGGCCGGGGTGACGGCGGATGCCGTGCGCTACTACGTGCGCATGGGCATGCTGCATCCCGCGCGCGACCCGCACAACGGATACCGCCGCTTCGGCCACGCCGATCTGGTCCGCGTCACCTTCATCCGCAGGGCCCGGTTGCTTGGCTACCGCCTCGACGAGATCGCCGAGCTGCTCGCCACCAGCGAGCGCGGCCGCTCGCCGTGCCCCCGTGCGCGCGAGATCCTGGCGCGGCGGGTGCGCGAGAACCGCGAAGCGCTGGACGAGGCCAGCGCGCTGCAGCAGCGCATCGAGCACGCACTGCGCGCCTGGCGCGAGCTGCCGGACGGGATCCCGGTCGGCGATTCCATTTGTTATCTCATCGAGAGTGTCACACCGCCGCAATGAACGCAGCGCAGCCGGCCTACACCTGCCCCATGCACCCGGAGGTCCGGGCGTCGGAGCCCGGCGACTGCCCGCGCTGCGGCATGGCCCTCGAGCCGACTGGTGTGCCGGTGGCCACCCGCTGGACCTGCCCGATGCATCCGGAGATCGTGCGCGACGCGCCCGGCGACTGCCCGATCTGCGGCATGGCGCTGGAGCCGGTCGGCGGCGGCGAGGCCGACGACGCCGAGCTGCGCGACATGACACGCCGCTTCGTGGTGAGCGCAGTGCTGACCTTGCCCGTGGTCGCGCTGGCGATGGCGCACCTGCTGCCGGGGGATCCGATCGGGGCGATGGTGCCGCGCCGGATCGGCGCCTGGGCCGAGGGCGTGCTCGCCACCCCGGTGGTACTGTGGAGCGGGTGGCCGTTCTTCGTACGCGGCTGGCGTTCTGTGGTCAACCGCAGTCTCAACATGTTCTCGCTGATCGCGCTGGGGGTCGGTGTGGCCTACCTGTTCAGCCTGGTCGCGCTGATCTTCCCGCACGTCTTCCCGCCGTCGTTCCGCGGGGAGTCGGGCGAGGTCGGCCTTTACTTCGAGGCGGCGGCCGTGATCGTGACCCTGATCCTGCTCGGCCAGGTGCTGGAGCTGCGCGCGCGCAGCAACACCAACGCCGCCATCCGCGCGCTGCTCGGCCTCGCACCGAAGACCGCGCGCCGTATCGCGGCGGATGGCAGCGAGGCGGACGTGCCGCTCGACACCATCGAGGTCGGCGACCACCTGCGCGTGCGGCCGGGCGAGAAGGTCCCGGTCGACGGCAGCGTGCTGGAGGGCGAGAGCGCGGTCGACGAATCGATGATCACGGGCGAACCGATCCCGGTCACCAAGGGGCCCGGGGACCGCGTGATCGGTGCGACCGTCAACGGCACCGGCAGCCTGGTGATGGCGGCCGAGCGCGTCGGCAGCGATACCCTGCTCGCGCAGATCGTGCACATGGTGGCCGAGGCGCAGCGCTCTCGCGCGCCGATCCAGAAGCTGGTCGACGTGGTGTCGGCGTGGTTCGTGCCGGCGGTCGTCGCCATCGCGGTCGCAACCTTTCTGGTGTGGGCGCTGGCCGGACCCGAGCCGCGTTTCACCTACGCCATCGTCAACGCGGTCGCCGTGCTGATCATCGCTTGCCCGTGCGCGCTCGGCCTGGCGACGCCGATGTCGATCATGGTCGCGACCGGCAAGGGCGCCACCCTCGGCGTGCTGTTCAAGGACGCGGAGGCGATCGAGGTGCTGCGCCAGGTGGACACGCTGGTCGTCGACAAGACCGGCACCCTGACCGAGGGTAAACCGAAGCTGCGCGCAGTCGTCGCGGCGACCGGCTTCGCGGAGGACGAGGTGCTCGCGCTCGCCGCGGCGCTCGAGCGTGGCAGCGAGCACCCGCTCGCCGCGGCGATCGTCGCCGGCGCGGAGGCGCGCGGCATCACCCTCGCGCGCAGCGAGGGCTTCGAGTCGGTCACCGGCAAAGGGGTCAAGGGTGTGGTCTCGGGCCGCAAGATCGCGCTCGGCAACCGCGCGCTGCTGGACGATCTCGGCATCGTCACCGCAGCGCTCGACGGCGACGCCGAACGCCTGCGCGGCGAGGGACAGACCGCGATGTTGGTCGCCATCGACGGCCGTGCGGCCGGCATCGTCGGGGTCGCCGACCCGATCAAGGACTCCACCCCGGAGGCCATAGAGGCCCTCCACGCGGAGGGATTGAGTATCGTCATGCTGACCGGCGACAGCGCCACCACCGCGCGCGCGGTGGCGGCGCGCCTCGGCATCGACGAGGTGTTCGCCGAGGTCCTGCCCGAGCAGAAGGCCGCGGCGGTGAAGAAGCTGCAGGCGCAGGGCCACGTCGTCGCCATGGCCGGTGACGGCATCAACGACGCCCCCGCGCTGGCCCAGGCCGAGGTCGGCATCGCCATGGGCACCGGTACCGACGTCGCGATGGAGAGCGCCGGGGTCACGCTGGTCAAAGGCGATCTGCGTGGCATCGCCCGTGCGCGGCACCTGTCGCGCGCGACCATGCGCAACATCCGCCAGAACCTGTTCTTCGCCTTCGTCTATAACGCCGCCGGGATCCCGGTCGCGGCCGGCGTGCTGTACCCGTTCACCGGCATTCTGCTCAGCCCCATGCTGGCCGCGGCCGCGATGAGCCTGAGCTCGGTCTCGGTGGTCGGCAACGCGCTGCGGCTGCGCACCGTTCGCCTGTAGGCGGCAGAGGAGGTTACTCATGGGCGACGACCAGACCACGAGACGCGCGCCGGCGCACCCGCAGGCGACCTCGCCGCGGCGATTCTGGCTAGCGTTTGGCGGCTTCGCCGTGCTCGCAATCGCGGTGCTGTGGGAGGAGCACAAGCTGCACATCATGGGTGCGCTGCCCTATCTCATTCTTGCTGCCTGCCCGCTCATGCACCTCCTGCACCATGGCCACGGCGGGCACCACGGCGAGCACGGCCACGACCGCGACGAGGGTGATCGCCATGGGTCATGAGGCACTCCCCTCCTACGGCCTGTGGGGCATGGTGGTGGTCAACTCCGCCGTGTTCATCATCTTTGCCTTCAGCTTCTTCAAGCCGGCGACCCGCCGCGATTGGCGCTCCTTCAGCGCCTTCAGCGCCTTCGTCGTGGCGCTCTTCGCCGAGATGTACGGCTTCCCGCTGACCATCTTCCTGCTCTCGGGCTGGCTGCAGTCGCACTATCCCGGGGTCGACTGGCTCGCCCATGACTCGGGTCACCTGCTCGAGATGATATTCGGCTGGCGTGGCAACCCGCATTTCGGGCCGTTCCACGTGCTCAGCATCGTGCTCATCTTCGGCGGCTTCTGGCTCATCTCGGTCGGCTGGCGCGAGCTCTACCTGGCGCAGCGCGCACGGCGGCTCGCGACGGGCGGCATCTATCGGTATCTCAGACATCCGCAGTATGTCGGCTTCGTCGTCATCATGACCGGCTTCCTGCTGCAGTGGCCGACCCTGCTCACGCTCGCGATGTACCCACTGCTGGTATTCATGTACGTGCGCCTCGCGCTGCACGAGGAACGCGAGGCGGAGCGCGAGTTCGATGACGCCTGGCGGCAATACGCGGCGCGAACGCCGCGGTTCGTGCCGCACCCGAGGCGTATTCTGTATGGCGATGGCCGCCCTGATGCCGGGTGATTAGGTAGTGGACGCTCGTACATGCCGCGTCTTCCGATTCGATGCGAGAAGCTGAATATCGCGCCGGCAGCCTGAGCCTCTCGGGCACGGTTGCCATGGGTACCGGGGTCATGATCGGCGCCGGGATCTTTGCCCTGACCGGGCAGGTCGCGGAGCTGGCCGGTGCATTCTTTCCTCTTGCCTTTCTCCTCGCGGCGGTGGTCAGCGCCTTCAGCGCCTACACCTACGTGCGCGTCACGAGCCGGTATCCGTCCAGCGGCGGAATCGCGATGATTCTGAACAAGGCATACGGTCCCGGTGTGATGACCGGAGGCTGCGCTCTGTTGATGGCCTTCTCGATGATCATCAACGAGAGCCTGGTGGCACGAACCTTCGCGACCTACACCCTGCAATTATTCGATACCGAGCCCCCGGCTTACGCGTTGCCGCTCCTCGCGCTCGGGCTGATCGTCGCGGCCTTCCTGGTGAACCTGGCCGGCAACCGCGTCGTCGGGGTTGTCTCGAAGATCACGGCGGTGTTCAAGGTCCTCGGTATCCTCGCGTTTGCGGGCGCGGCCCTGTGGGCAGGAGGATGGCGCTTCGGCGCGGCCGGGGCGGGTGGCGCGCAGACGCCCACCCTGGCCTCGTTCTGGGCGGCCACCGCACTTGCGGTCCTTGCCTACAAGGGCTTCACGACCATCACCAACAGTGGCGACGAGGTGGAGGATCCGCACCGCAACGTAGGCCGGGCAATCACCCTGTCCCTGGCGGTGTGCACGCTCGTATACCTGGCCGTGTGTTTGGCCGTTGGGTCCTCGCTGAGCATCGACGAGATCGTCGCGGCCCGGGATTACTCGCTCGCGGAGGCCTCGCGGCCCGCCCTCGGCATCTACGGCACCTGGTTCACCGTCGCAATCGCGATCATCGCGACTGCATCCGGGATCCTCGCGAGCATATTCGCCGTTTCGCGCATGCTGGCCATGCTGACCGACATGTCGATCATCCCGCATCGGCACTTCGGTATGCCGGGCACGATCCAGCAGCACACGCTGGTCTACACCGTCGTGGTCGCGGGGGTCCTGGCCGTCTTCTTCGACCTGTCGCGCATCGCCGCGCTCGGTGCGGTTTTCTATCTCGTGATGGACATCGCCATCCACTGGGGTGTCCTGCGGCACCTGCGCGAGGACGTGCAGGCGCAACCGGCGGTGCTGGTAGCCGCGATGGTTCTCGATGTTGCGGCGCTCGGTGCATTCGTCGTGGTGAAGTGGCGCAGCGATCCGTTCGTCATTGGTGTTGCCCTCGTGGGCATGGTGGCGGTCTTCGTCTTCGAGGCATGGTACCTGCGCACGCATCGAGGCGGCTCCGGCGGGCACGATGGGGCGTCCTGACCGAAGCATGCGGCGTCTACGGCTTAGCGCGTTCATGCCTTCTAGCGCCATGGCCCATCTCTATCCGAAGCTGCTGACCCGCCGCCTGCTACAACGACCGGGGCGCGAGATGGCGATGCTCTTCGCGCTGGCCGCGGTGCTCGCCGTCGTGCTGGTGCTGGAGGGCTTCCGCAACGGGCTCGACCAGCAGCTGCGCGAGACCGTGCTCGACCGCGGCGCGCCGCTGATCGCACTGCAGGCCGGTCTCGACAACTTCCTCGCCGTGCGCTCGAGCATTCCGCAGCAGGCGCGCCTGCAGATCGAAGCCGTGCCGGGCGTCGCCGGTGCCGCACCTATGACCCTGGTGCCGGTGGTGTTCGAGCGCGACGGGGGCACCATGCCGATCATCGTGATGGTGACGGACGGCGCCGGTGGGCCACGACACCTGGTCGCCGGTGACCCGGGGCTCGGGGGGGGGCGGATCGTGCTCGACGAATCGCTCGCAGTGGCGTTCGGCATCGCGCCCGGCGACGGCGTTGCGCTGAGCGGCTACCGGTTCGAGGTCTCGGGCATCGCGCGCGGTGCGGCCGCGTTCTTCACTCCGTTCGCCTTCATGGATTACGGCGACCTCATCGACTGGTTCTGGGCGCTCGACGTCGGCGCCGACATCACGAGCTTCCCGCTGATGTCGTCGCTGCTGATCGAGCCTGCCGCCGGGGAGGCGCCCGCGGCCCTCGCCGCGCGTATCGAGACGGCGGTGCCCGCGGTCGACGTGTTCGCGGCCCCGGCGCTGGCCGCCAACGACGCCGCGCTAGGCCGTGACCTGCTCGATCCGATCCTGGGGGTACTGCTGGGCGTGGCCTGGGCCGCCTCGCTGCTGGTCGTCGGCATCGTCATGTTCACCACGGTCCAGGGGCGGCTGCGCGAGCACGTGGTGCTGGACGCGCTCGGCTGCCCGCGCCGCACCGCGACGGCGATGCTGATCGGCGAAGGCGTGCTGCGCACGCTGCTGGCGGTGCCGCCGGGCTTCCTGCTGGCGATCGCCACGGCGGAGATCGTGCAGGTGCTGGCGCCGCTCTACCGGGTCGCGCCGCTCGAGCCGGCCACGGTCACCCGCCTGCTGGCCGGGGCGATCGCGGCCGCCGTGCTCGGCGGACTGGCGCCGCTGCGCCTGATCCGGGGCATCGATCCCGCCGCGGCACTGAGGCGCTGACGGTGGGCCGCTGGCTCGTGCGCAGCATCGCCGACGACCGCGCGGCCTTCCTGCTCGGCGCGGGCGGCATCGCCGCGGCGTTGCTGCTGGTGCTGCTGTTCAAGGCAGTGTTCGCCGGCGAGGCGGCGCGCATCGTCGCCTACCCCGAGCGCATGGGGGCGGACGTGTGGATCATGCAGCGGGGCATCGCGAACATGCACATGGCGAGCTCGCTCATCTGGGACTCGAAGCGTGACGAGGTCGCCCACGTGGACGGGGTCGCCCGGGTGACCCCGATCCTGTACCTCAACACCTCGGTCGTCGCCGGCGGCCGGCGCTTTTTCGCCTACGTGGTCGGCACGGAGCCGGACGACGCGCGCGCCGGCCCGTGGGCGCTTTCAGCCGGGCGGCTGCCGCGGGCCCGAGATGAGGTCGTGCTGCCGGACGTCATCATGGATCTCACGCGCCTCGAGACCGGCGGGCACGCGCGCTTGTCCGACCGCGAGCTGACCATCGTCGGCGCGAGCCGGGGCACCTTCTCGATGGCCAACTCGGTCGTGTTCGTGACCCTGGCTACCCTACGCGAGATCACCGGCGCGATGTCGTCCTATAGCTACCTGCTGGTCGACCTCGAGCACGGATTCGACCCGGGATGGGCGGCCGATCGCATCGAAGCCGAGGTCGATGGCGTGCACGCGATGCCGTCGGCGGCGTTCATCGCGAGCGATCGCGGGATGGCCCTGCGCATGGGGGTCGAGCTGATCGGGCTCATGACCCTCGTCGGCACGCTGCTCGCCACCGTGCTCAGCGCCTTCTCGGTGCAGGCGTTCATCGCGCGGCGACTGCCCGAGCTGGTGGTGTGCAAGGCGCTCGGGGCCGGCACCGGCCGGCTCGCCCTGAGCGCGCTGGCACTCGCGTTCGCCCTCGGCGGCGCCGGGGTCGCCGGCGCGGTGCTGGCCGGCGCCGCGCTGACACACCTGAGCGCCCTGGTGTTGCCCGCCGTCAGCCTCGCGCTCGAGCCTGGCATGGTGCTCGATCTGGCGGTCATCGCGTCGGTCGGGGCGCTGGTCGCGGGCGGGCTGGCCGCCGCCCGTCTCGCCGCCGTCGACCCCGCGCGGGCGTTTGCCGCGTGAGTACGCCTGGTCCGAACGCGATCGTGCTCGAGGCGCGCGGGCTGTCGCGCCACTTCGGCGTCGGACCGGCGCGGGTGGTCGCGGTCGACGAAGTCTCGCTCGCGGTACGTGGGGGTGAGTTGGTCATGATCACGGGGCCGTCGGGCTCGGGCAAGACCACCCTGGTCTCAATGCTCGGCTGCCTGCTGACGCCGAGTGCGGGCGAGGTGCGCGTTCTCGGCGAGCCCGTGTCGTTCTCTGGTCGTGCCGGTCTCGCACGCCTGCGCGCGCACCGCATCGGCTTCGTGTTCCAGGCCTTCAATCTGCTCGCGCCACTGAACGTGATCGACAACGTGCTGCTGCCCGCTGCCCTCGCGGGCCAGGACATGAAGGCCGCGCGGCTGCGCGCGTACGACCTGCTCGGGCGGCTCGGGCTCGAGGCGCGGGTGCGCGCCTACCCGCGTACGCTTTCCGGCGGCGAGCAGCAGCGCGTCGCGATCGCGCGCGCGCTGATCAACGAGCCGCCAATCGTGATCGCGGACGAGCCCACCGGTAACCTGGATTCCCATCGCGGGCAGGAGGTGATGATGATCCTGCACGACGTCGCGCGCGATCACGGCTGCGCGGTGGTCATCGTCACTCACGACCCTCGGGTCGAGGAGGTCGCCGATCGCATCCTGTGGATCGAGGACGGCCGCCTGCACGACCGGCGCAGCGAGGCGCACGCGTGGCGGCGCGACCCGGTCTGCGGCATGCGCGTCGACACGTGGAGTGCGCCGTTCACCTATCGCCACGACGGTGAGCGCCACGTCTTCTGCTCGCGGCGCTGCCTCGAGCGCTTCGTCGAGGATCCGGGACACTACCAGCCCGTTGCGGACCCATGAACGTTGCCCGTCCGGTGCGCCCCGTTCAGCCCGGCGGCGGCAGCGGCTCGGGGCGCTGCCAGGTGTAGTGCCCGTAGACTCCGGCCCAGTACCAGCCGAAGCCGGCGGCGAACAGGAGCTCCTCGACCGGCACGTCGTACACGCGCCAGCCGCTCAGCGCCGCGTGGTTCCATACCGCGTCGATGTAGCCCGGGTGGAGCCAGTCCAGCCCCTGCATGAAGATCCAGTAGTAGCCGGTGAACAGCAGCGCGCCGAGCCAGGTCGTCGCGCGCAGGTCGGGCCGGCACAGCAGGGTTGCCGCGCCACCGATCGCCATCGCCGCGATGGCGGCGTAGATGACGTTCCAGGGCAGGAAGTAGAGCGGCAGAAAGGCCAGGAACGGCGACGCGATGGCGAGACGGTGATAACGGTGCAGGGGACGTGCGCGGCAGTCCGGCGATACCGGCACCAGGCGGGTACCGCTGACCAGGTTGTAGAGCACCGCGCCCACGCCGCCAATGCCGAAGCAGAAGATGAGGCTCTCGATGTCGAAGCCGGTGCGCCGCGCGAGGTCGAACAGGCTCGGCGGCGACCAGTACTCGGGCACGAACAGCGGCTCGGTGAGGCCGAAAGGCAGGGTGAACAGGCTCACCCGCAGCATCGCATCGCGGTGTCGCTCGAACCGGACGTAGAGCGCCAGCCACGCCAGCAGGAAGGCCAGCGACCAGCACAGCCAGACGAGATCGACGGGGAGTCTGCTCATGTCACGTTCTCCTGGGTGTCATGCATGCGGCGCGGCGCGCGAGAAGACGACCACGAACAACAACGCCGCCGCCAGCAGGCCGCAGCCGGCGAGCCCGGCGACGCGACGACGGCGGGCGCGGTGCGGATCGCCCAGCAGCACGCGAACGGTAACCAGCACCTGTAGCAGGTAGTAGAGCGCGAAGCCTTTCGAGGCGACGTTGATGATGCCGAAGACATCCGTGGTCCAGACGATCGCCAGAGCCGTGGTGACCATGAGCATGCAGCCTGCGGTGTCACCCAGCGGAACCGGCGCCGCCTCCGTGATCAGTCCGGCGCCGCCGATGGTATCGGCAAGCGCCGCGCTGAGCTGGCTGGCCGCCGCGGCGACGAACAGCATCGACGGAAATACCAGCGCCACGTGGCCGAGGGTCTCGCTTACCGTCGTCTCGGTCAGCACGGCGATGGGAAACTCGAGGTACAGCGGACAGGTCAGCCCGACGAACAGGACGTAGATCCCGGCGGCGACGAGCTGCGCGCGCCGCGCGGCGCGCACGCGCACCTGTCGTGGGTAGAGGTGGCCGGTGAAGCGGGTGGTCTCGAAGCCCTGCGCCACCATCAGCATGCCGGCGAGCGCGGCCGCCGTGTCCCAGGCCGAGAAGTCGGCGATTGGTGCATGTTCGAACCACGGCATCGCGCGCTGCGCGTCGTACAGCGCGAGCCCGGCCAGGACGCCGGCGATAATGGCGAGCTTGACGGTGACCGCCGTGACCTCGATCGACTCGAGTCCCCGCGTGCCCCGCCGCCAGGCAACTGCCGTGATCGCGATCAGCACGACGCTGGTCACGGCCGCCTGCGACAGCTCGAGCGCGGGTACGCGCTGGGCCAGGAAAGCCACGAAGAGACTGGTATAGAACGCAACAGACACGGCGTAGGTCGCGCCGAGCACGAGCTGCGAGACGCGGTCAACGCGATTCAGCATGGTATCATGGCGCGCCTGCAGGCGCGGCTCGGCGACAGCGACGTTGAAGCGCATTACGCTGCCAATGGCATACGCTAGCGCGGACAGGCCCGCTATGGCGAGCAGCGACCAGCGTCCGGTCAGCGCGTGCAGCATCGGCGCGATGATCAGGAATCCGCTGCCGATGATCGAGGCCAGCGGAGTCACCGTCGCGCGCCACCCAGGGCTGGTGCGCACGTTCCGCATAGCGAGCATGAGGCCGGTCAGGCCGGCACCGATGATCGCGGCTGTTGCCGGCAGAGTGGACACGATCTCAGCGCTCCGCGTGCATGCCCGCGACGAAGCGGGGCCTGGCCATCTGAATCATGGCGCGAGTTCGAAGCGGCGGTCCGGGTCGGCGAAGCGCGCGACGACGTTACGGTCCGGAACGGCCTCGTGCTCGTCGCGGTCCGGGCACTCGACGTTGGCCAGGAACCAGCGGATCACGTTCAGGCGCGCCTGCTTCTTGTCGTTCGCCGAGACCACGATCCAGGGTGCACGTTCGTGGTCGGTCGTTGTCAGCATCGCGTCGCGCGCGGCGCCGTAGTCGGTCCAGTGGTCGAGCGCGACGGCGTCCACCGGGCTCGACTTCCATTGCTTGAGCGGATCCCTGCGGCGATCGGCGAGGCGCCGCGCCTGCTCCGAACGGGAAATGTCGAGGTAGAACTTGAAGATCTGGATGCCGGCGTCGACCAGCAGCGTTTCGAAGGTCACCACGTGGGCCATGAACGCGGCGTACTCGTCGTCGCTGCAGAAGCCCATGACGCGTTCGACCCCGGCGCGGTTGTACCAGCTGCGGTTGAACAACACGGTCTCGCCGCGCACCGGCAGGTGTGGCACGAAACGCTGGAAGTACCAGGCGTCGCGATCGTGGCTGGAGGGGCGGCCGAGGGCGAGGGTACGCGTCTCGCGCGGGCTGAGGTGGGCCGTGAAGCGTTTGACTACCCCGTCCTTGCCGGCCGCGTCGCGGCCCTCCAGGATCACCAGCGCGCGGTGCCCGTGCTCGATGAGGTGGCGTTGGAAGCGCACCAGGCCAATCTGGAGTCGGCGCAGTTCGTGCTTGTATCCGCTCATGGTCAGCTCCGGCTGTCTCCCGCATCTGGCCAGCGGCTACCTGAGATCGGGGCGCCGCCGCCCTGCCCGGAGTCATTATCGGCCTCGGAGCGTGGTCGGCAACGTGGGTGCAGGACACGGGTAGTCAGAGCACCGGATGCGTTCTAGACTGGACAGCGTTGCACCACACAGCGGGTCGCCGCATGAGACCGTTTACCGAGCACAGCCGCCCTGGCCGCCGCACCGCGTCGCGGCGTCGCCGTGCACGGACGTTGCTCTCGCTGTGGTGCCTGAGTCTGCTGCTCGGCGCGTTCCAGCCGTGCTGTATCGCTTTCGCAGAAGCCGCCGAGACCCGGCAGGAGCCCGCTCGCCACGACTGCGCTTCGCGCCACGCGGCAAAGGTCGACGACCTGTCCGGGCCGGCTTCGGCGCTCGACTGTGAGCCTGATGCACATCTCGGCAGTGCCGACGGGCCGCCTGCCGATGGCAGCAACGGTCATGACCACCGCGTTTGCGCCGGAATCGGCTACGCGGATCTGATATCGGCCGGCCTGGGGCCGGTCGTTCCCAGGCCTCGTCTATGGGCAGACGGAACGCGACCAGCGGACGTCTACCGGCTCACCCAGCGACTCCGCTTATAAGCAGACACCTCACGTGACTGGCCGGCGCGGCGTCCGCCGCGGCCGGGACTTTCTCGTCGTGGAGGTGCCATATGTTGCTCAAGGATCTCGCGCGCGCTGCCGGGGAGAAGCCCGAGGTGGTGCGCTACTACGCCCGTATCGGGCTCGTGCGCCCGGTGACACGCGAACCGAACGGCTATCGTCGCTTCGAATCCCGTGAGGTGGAAAGAATCGGTTTCATCCGTGATGCACAGGCGTGCGGACTGAGGCTCACCGACATCCGTGACATGCTCGACCGCCAGCGTGCCGGGACCTCGCAATGCTGCGCGCGTCTGCGGCAGAGCGTTCGGGCACGTCTCGCAGATATACGCCGTGAGATTACCGCGCTCGAGGAAATGGCCCGGTGCATGGAGCGTCTCGTCGCGGGCTGGGACCAATCCGGGTGCGGCCGTGACGAGTCCGCGCAGTGTCCGGTGATCCGCAATGGGGTGCCTGCCACGCATCAGTCACGGGATCGCGGCGCGTGTGGGGCTGCCTGGAAATGATCGCGCGCTTGCCCCGCAGGTCGCTGTCGCGGGCGGCGGTCGTGCAGGCGGGCCCGGCATCGCCGCCCACATCGCCGCACGCGCTGAGGCTGGATGTCGCCGTCGCGGCGGTTTGCGCGGGAAGCCCGGTCTCGCCGGAGTCCGTGCGCGCGCCGACGCGGTTGCCGCCGTCCCTGACCGGGCCGGGGGCCAGCGGACCCCCAGATCCGGGATGGCACCGCCAACTTTCCTCAACGATACCTTCGACTTCGACCAGGAGCCGAAAACGCAGCCCCGTTTAGTGACCGCGATGTGCCGGAGGGATTGCGCGGGCAAGGCGCCATGAACGCATCGCAGAACGAATCGCAGAACGAATCGTCGCGTGATTCATCGTCGGCAGGACGCTCGCGGCTATTCGGCTGGCAGCAGCACGCGGACCGTCGCAGGAAAGCCGCTGAGCCGCACGGCGCGTAACCTGTTCAACATCATCGATCCGCCGCCAATGTTCTGCCGCGCGGCGAAAAATTCACGAGGAGCGCTCATGTCACGTTCTCATCAGCCCGGTGCAACACTCGAAAGCCGGCGCCGTTTCGTCCGGCAGGCTCTGGCGGGCACTGCGGCCTTCGGCGTGGGCAATATGCTGCCGGGCTGGGTCCACGGCGCACCGGTTTCACGAGGGGGCCTTCGCGCGTCGTCGGGGCCGCTCCGGTTCGAGCTGGCAATACGCGGGCAGCGTCTCGATATCGCAGGCGGTATCGGGCAGGCGATGACGATCAACGACTCAGTCCCCGGGCCCCTGCTCGAGTGGCAGGAAGGGCGTGAAGTCATCCTCGACGTGACCAACCACCTCGGCGAGTCCACCTCGATCCACTGGCACGGCATCCTGCTGCCGTTCGAGATGGACGGCGTTCCCGGCGTCACCTTCCACGGTATCGCCCCCGGAGAGACGTTTCGCTACCGTTTCCCCGTCGTCCAGAGCGGCACCTACTGGTACCACAGCCACTCCGGCCTGCAGGAGCAATCCGGCGTGTACGGCCCGCTCGTCGTGCACCCGCGCGAGCCCGATCCCGTCGCCTGTGATCGGGATTACGTCGTCATGCTGACGGACTGGACTTTCGAGGACCCGTACCGGGTGCTGGCCAAGCTCAAGAAGATGAGCGACTACTACAACTTCCAGCAGTTCACGGCGAGCTCCCTGTTCGCGACCGGCGACATGACGGCGCGCGAAGCGTGGCAGACCAAGCTGGCGTGGGATCGCATGCGCATGATGCCAACCGACATCGCCGACGTGACCGGTGCTACCTACACCTACCTCATGAACGGCCTGCACCCGGCCGGTAACTGGACCGGCCTGTTCGCCCCGGGCGAGCGCGTGCGCCTGCGCTTCATCAACGGCTCGGCGATGTCGTTCTTCAACGTGCGCATTCCGGGGCTGGCGATGACGGTGGTCGCGGCGGACGGCCAGCCGGTCGAGCCGGTCGAGACCGACGAATTCCAGATCGGCGTTGCCGAGACCTACGACGTCGTCGTCGAGCCGCGCGGTGAGGTCGCCTACACGGTGATGGCCGAGAGCATGGATCGCAGCGGCTATGCTGCCGGTACCCTCGCCACCGCGCCGGGCCTGTCGGCGCCAATCCCCCCGCTCAGGCCGCGCCCGTTGCTGGACATGGTCGACATGGGCATGGACATGCAGATGCACGGCGGCGGAGAAGGCGGGCACGACGCGGCTGGCGGCACCGCTGGCGGTGCGGGCGCCCACGCAGGGCACGCCGGCCATGGCGGTCATGCCGGCATGGCGATGGCTGACATGAACGGGTTCGGGCCGGTCGTCGCGCGCCACGACGAGGATGACCACGGCCCCGGCAACATCAGTGTCGCGCAGCTCCAGCGCGACCGGCTGGGCGAGCGTGGCACCGGTCTCGTCGGCGTGCCGCACCGCGTACTCGTGTACCGCGACCTCGTCCGCCGCGACGACCGCTTCGACGACCGCGAACCGGGCCGGGAGATCGAGCTGCACCTGACCGGGCACATGGAGCGCTACATGTGGTCGTTCGACGGCAAGCAGTTCCACGAGGTCGACGGCCCGATCGAGTTCTACCACCAGGAGCGCCTGCGCCTCATCCTGGTCAACGACACGATGATGAACCACCCCATACACCTGCACGGCATGTGGATGGAGCTGGAGAACGGACACGGCCGGCGTATCCCGCGCAAGCACACCATCAACGTGATGCCCGCGGCGCGGGTATCCGCCCTGATCACGGCCGATGCGCCAGGCCGCTGGGCGTTCCACTGCCACCTGCTCTACCACATGGAGATGGGCATGTTCCGGGTCGTGCGGGTCAATCAGGAGGGCTCCGCATGAAGTCCGTGCATTATCTTGCGGGGCTCGCCGCGCTGACCGCCGCACTTCAGGCGCCCGCCTACGACCCGGCCGGAACGCCGGACGACTGGCCGTCCCCCATGCACCACACCCATTACGGCATGTTGCTCGGCGATCGGGTCGAGACGCGCTTCGCCGACGAGGTCGATGGCTACGTGTGGGACGTGCAGGGCTGGTATGGCAGCGGGCGCAACCGGGCCTGGGTCAAGACGGAGGGCGAAGGCGAGTTCGGGCACACGCCCGAGAGCGCCGAGCTGCAGCTGCTCTACAGCCGGTTGATCGCGCCGTTCTGGGACTGGCAGGTGGGATTGCGTCACGACTTCAGCCCGAACCCCGAGCTGACGCACGCGGTGCTCGGCATCCAGGGCGTGGTTCCCTACGAGTTCGAGCTCGACAGCGCACTGTTCATCGACGAGGACGGCGAGGTCACGGCACGACTGGAGGTCGAGTACAACGTCAACATTACCCAGCGCCTCGTGCTGCAGCCGCGCCTGGAGCTCAACGCGGCCTTCTCCGACATCCCGCAGGTGGACCGCGGCAGCGGTCTCAACGCGACCGAACTCGGGCTGCGCCTGCGCTACCAGGTCCGCCGCGAGTTCGCGCCTTATATCGGTATTTCGTGGGAGCGCCTGCACGGCGAGACGCGGGACATCGCGCGCCGGGCCGGGGAGCCGGCGTCGATTACCGCCGTCGTCGCCGGCGTGCGGTTCTGGTTCTGACGGCCCGGTCCTCGCGGTGCCAGCGCCCGGTCCGACGGTCGGCCGGCGTTCCGCCCGGCTGTGCACCGGGCCCGAGCCGGGAAGGGCCCGGCTCCGCGCGCGCCGCTAGGCAACGACGCGCGAGGCCAGCATCCACGTGCCCATGGCCATCATCATGAGGTTCTCGGTCAGCGAAATCGCGCCCAGCGGGACGTTGGAGTTTCCGCCGACGCACGCGCAGCGCAGCTCGCGCTTGTCCACGTAGACCGCCTTCGCCACCGAAACGGCGCCCACCGTGCCGATGAAAAGGGCCAGCGGCGCCGCCACCGCGATAACGGCACCGGCGATCATCAGCACGCCGGCCGCGGCCTCGGCAAACGGATAGAAGTACGCGTAAGGCACGTATCGCTGCGCGAGCAGGTCATAGTTCAGGAACTGCAGGGAGAAGCTCTCGAGATCGCGGAGCTTCAGGATGGCGAGCACGCACATCGAGAACGCCACGAACCATTCCGCCGCCTTCATCGTCCAGACCTCGCCGGTCATGGCCCAGGCTGCCGCCAGGGCCATGAGGAAGGTGGTGGCGAAAACGGCAACGACGGGCTGATAGGTCGTCTCGTCGTCCTCGGCCACTTCGCCGCCCTGGTCGAGAAATCGCCGGACGTCCTCGTAGCCGCCGATACGCTCGCCATCCACGAACGCCTGGGGCGTGGTATCGACGCCCTCGCGGCGCTTGAACGACTCGGCCTCCTCGCGCGAGGTCAGCTTCCTGTCGTCGACCTCGTATCCGTTTCTGCGCAGCAGGTGCCTGGCCTTGAGGCCATATGGGCAGACGTGCTCGTCGGTAACCATGCGATACAGAATTGCGGTCGCGTTCATTGGTGCTCCTCCGCAGCCACGTTCGGCTGCGCTACGTGTATTCAGTGTTCAGTCACTCGACAAGCAAGATGCGTACCGGTGTATCGGGACGCGTCTGCGCGAGGTATGCCTGGCGGCTCCGGATTGGCATGTGCAGGAAAGTCACGGCCAGAGAAAGATCTGCCATCGCTCCGGCGGGCGGAATGTCCCGGGCACCGGCTGCGGTCGGCCCGCGCTGCGATCCCGAAGACGAGCACCTGCCGACGAGCCCGCCGGTTACGGCAGCAGACGCGGGGAGCCGGGAAGCCGGTGCCTGTAGCGGTAGCCGAACCCGCGCATCCTTTCCAATACCAGTCGTACCAGACGTCGAGCCCGGCTTTTCCCGAGGAATGCATGAACGTTCGCCCATGATCGGTGTGTTCATCGCTCACCAGGGCGAAAGCGGGCGCGGTAACCAGCGTCCTCCGGTGTGCGCAGTCCGTGCGCGGGCAAGGCCGGGTCCGGCCGCGGATCAGGCCATGGGATCCTCGGCGCGCGACCCCGACGCCTCGCCTGCCTGCCGGGAGGAGCCCGGACGTTCCCGCGCCTGCAGCACGAAACTGTAGATGACCGGAAGCACGAGGAGGTTGAGGACCATGACCGTCACCATGCCGCCCAACATCGGTGCGGCGATGCGATGGGTGACGTCGGATCCGGTTGCGTCGCTGACCATGATGGGAACGAGTCCCGCCATCGTCGAGATGGCCGTCATGGCGACGGGCCGGACGCGCTGGGCGGTTGCTGCCACAACGGCCTCACGAATCGTTCCGACACTGAGCGGCGCGCTCCGATCGGACCGGCGCGCAGCAATCTCGACGTCGATGAAGCTCAGCACGAGCACGCCAATCTCGGCTGCCATCCCGGCCAGGGCGATGAATCCGACCGCTACCGCCACCGACAGGTTGTAGTCGTTCAGATACACGAACCAGATTCCTCCGACCAGGGCGAACGGAATCGACAGCATCACGATCAAGGGCTCGTACAGGTTACGAAAGTTGATGTACAGGAGCAGGAAGATGATCAGCAAAGTGGCCGGCGCCACGATTCTCAGCCGAGCCGCTGCGCGCTCCATGTACTCGAACTGACCCGACCAGGCGAGTGTGTACCCTGGGGGTATCGTCACCTGGCGCTCCACTGCCTCCTTCGCTCGCGCGACGAATCCGCCGATGTCGGAAGTGGAAATGTCGACGTAGATCCAGGCATTCGGGCGAGCGCCTTCGCTCTTGATCACCGGTGGGCCGCGCTCGTAGCGAATATCGGCGAGCAAGGCCATCGGGATCTGGGCGCCGATCGGAGTGGGGACCAGGACCCGCTTGAGCGCTTCCAGGTTGTCGCGAAGCTCGCGCGGGTAGCGCAGATTCACGGGGTAGCGTTCGAGGCCCTCGACAGTTTCCGTGATGTTCATGCCGCCGATGGCGGTCTGAATGACGTCCTGCACGGCGCCGACCGTGAGGCCATAGCGCGCCGCGGCTTCGCGATCGATGTCGAAGTCGAGGTAGTACCCTCCGACTGCACGATCACCGAATGCCGAGGTGGTCTCGGGCAGCGTCTTCATGGCCTGCTCGATGTCCTGCGAGACTGCCTGCAGCACCGCCAGGTCAGGTCCGGACACCTTGATGCCGATCGGTGTCTTGATGCCGGTCGAGAGCATGTCGATGCGCGTCTTGATGGGCATCGTCCAGGCGTTTGCCAGGCCCGGAAACTGAAGGGCCCGGTCCATCTCGTTCATGAGCCCACGTGTCGACTTGTCCGGGTCAGGCCATTGCTCCCTGGGACGCAGTCGCACGGTGGTCTCGATCATTGCGAGCGGCGCCGCATCGGTCGCGGACTCGGCTCGCCCGACCTTGCCGAACACGTGGTGTACCTCCGGGAAGGTGGACAGGATCCTGTCCGTCTGCTGCAGCAGCTCCCTGGCCTTGGTAATCGAAATGCCGGGAAATGTCGTCGGCATGTAGAGGATGTCGCCCTCATCCAGCGGGGGCATGAACTCGCTGCCGAGTCTCGAATAGGGGTAATACGTCCCCGCCAGGACCAATGTCGCCAGAACGATCGTGGCGAGTCGCCAACGCATCGCAAGGCTCAGGACCGGGCGATGCAGAAGATGAAGCAGCCGATTAATCGGATTCGCCTGCTCCGAGACGATCCGGCCGCGCACGAAGTAGCCCATCATTACCGGAACCAGGCTCACCGCCAGGATCGCGGATGCCGCCATGGCGTAGGTAGCGGTGAAGGCCAGCGGCTTGAACAGGCGACCTTCCTGGGCCTGCATCGTGAAGATGGGTAGAAACGATATCGTGATCACGAGCAGGGAGAAAAACAGCGCAGGGCCCACCTCGCGGCACGAGGACCCGATCACTTTCCAGCGTTCCTCGCCCTCGAGGTCCCGGCCTGCGCGTTCTCGGGCCTCGGCCAGCCGGCTGTGGCCGTTCTCGACCATGACGATGGCACCGTCGACCATCGTCCCGATCGTGATCGCAATTCCGCCGAGGGACATGATGTTGGCATTCAGGCCCTGGAGGCGCATGATGATGAAAGCCATCAGAATTCCGAGCGGCAAGGTCAGAATCGCGACCAACGCCGATCGGACGTGCACCAGGAACACGATCACCACGACGCTGACTATGACCAGCTCCTGGATCAGCGAGGTCGTGAGGCTGTCCACGGCGCGCTCGATCAGATCGCCGCGGTCATAGACAGGCACGATCTCGACCCCGGCGGGCAGCCCGTCGCGCAGTTCGTCCAGCTTGGTTCTGACGGCGCGGATCGTTGCCAGCGCATTGTCGCCGAAGCGCATGATCACGACGCCGCCAGCGACCTCGCCTTCGCCGTTCAGATCGGCCAGACCGCGGCGCAGCTCCGGTCCGATCTGCACGTTTGCCACGTCCTCGAGCCGCACCGGTGTACCTTCGTCGTCGACTGCGACCGGCACCTGCCTCAGGTCCTGCAGACCCTCGATATACCCCAGACCTCGCACCATGTACTCCGTCTCGGAGATCTCCACCAGGCGCCCGCCGACGTCCTGGTTGGACATGCTGATGGCCATCCTGACGGTGCTGAGGGGGATGTTGAATCGCAGCAGGGCGTTCGGATCGACCTCCACCTGGTACTGCTTGACGTAGCCGCCGATCGACGCGACCTCGGCAACTCCCTGTACCGTCTGCAGCGGATAGCGCAGGTACCAGTCCTGGATCGAGCGCAGCTGCGCGAGGTCGTGTTTACCGCTGCGATCGACGAGCGCGTACTCGTAAATCCAGCCGACACCCGTTGCATCCGGGCCCAGCGTCGGCGTTACCCCGGAGGGCAGCCGACCGCTGACATAGTTGAGCGACTCGAGCACCCGCGAACGGGCCCAGTACATGTCCGTGCCGTCCTCGAAGATGACGTAGACGAACGACAGGCCGAAGAACGAATAGCCCCTGACCACCTTGGTACGGGGCACCGCGAGCATGGAGGTGGTGAGCGGGTAGGTGACCTGGTCCTCGACGACCTGCGGCGACTGCCCGGGGTATTTGGTGAACACGATGACCTGCACGTCCGACAGGTCCGGAATGGCATCGAGCGGGGTGCTCTGGTATGCGTAGAAGCCGGCCACTGCGATGATGCCGGCCGCGATCAGCACCATGAGCCGATCGCGCAGGGACGCATTGATGATGCCCTCAATCATGCACGTGCGTGCTGTCGTGGCTTGGGGAAGTCGAGTCGCTTGTCGTAGTTTCACTATTTGAGGGCATGCTCACTTCTCCCTCGATGGAGTCCTCTCCTGCTGCCTGGGTTTCCAGCATCTTTGCTGTGGCTTCGCGCAACTTCGATTCCGAATCGAGGAGGAACTGCGCTGAGGTTACGACCTCTTCTCCCGCGGCCACGCCACTCGACACCGCTACCAAGCCGTCCGCCTCCATGCCGGGCGTGATCTCGCGCGGCTCGAACTTGCCAGGCGCTCGCTGGACGAAGACCAGCGTGCGCTCACCCGAGCGGACGATGGCTTCGGCGGGGATGACGATGGCGTTCTCTCGCCGATCGGACTTGATGACAACGTCGGCCAACATGTCCGGGCGCAGCAGGAGCCGGTTGTTATCGAAGACCAGCCGGACCTTCGTCGTGCGTGTCCGGGATTCCGCGTAGGGGTAAATATACGAGACTGAGCCTTCGAACGTTCGACCGGGAACACTCGCCAGGGTCATTGCGACCGCATCACCGACCTGCACCCAGGGCATTTCGTAGTCATAGATATCGGCATAAACCCAGACCTGACTGAGATCGACCAGCGTGTATAGCTCGGTGCCGGGGGTTACGTGCTGCCCGGCCCGAGCCCCGATCGAGATGACCGTTCCCCGCTGTGGCGCGTGAATATGAAGGCGCTTCTTGATCCTGCGGTCGGCCTCGAGTTCCCTGATCTGGTGCTCGGGCACATCGAGCAGCGTCAGGCGGTAACGCGAGCTTTCTGCGAGCTCCTCGGCGCCCCGCCGGATATCCTCGAACGGACTGTCACGCAGCACCTCGAGACTGTTCAGCGCCAGCAGGTATTCCTGCTGAGCGGTCACCAGCTTGGGCGCGTAGATGCTCAGCAGTATCTCGTCCTGGCGCACGGTCTGCCCCGTCTTGTCGACGCGAATCTCCTCGATCCAGCCCTCGACCTTGGGATGAAGGCGGAACAGGCGTTCCTCGTCGAAGGCGATCCGTCCTACCGTGCGCACCGAACGACTCAGGCTATCCTGTCGGGCGACGGCGGTGCGTACCCCGATGTTCTGTACCACGACGGGATCGATCGAAACGGTGCCGGCCGGTGCATCGCCCCTGTCCCCGTCGGCGTAGACGGGGACATAGTCCATGCCCATGGCGTCCGTGGCCGGCACGGGCGAGGTAACGGCCGGATTCATCGGGTTTCGATAGAACAGGATTTTGCGTTCTTCCGGCGGGTTGTCCGCGTCTGCATACACGGGCACGTAGTCCATGCCCATGCCATCCTTCGCCGGAACCGGCGACGTCACGGACGGGTCCATCGGATTGCGATAGAACAAAGGCGTGCGCGCCGGTGCTTCGGGCTTCACGCCGTCGAGAGTCGGGGGAAAGTACAGCGAGTAGGTATATCCGCCGGCAACCCCGATGAGCAGCATGGCGATCGCCGTCACGACACCTGTCCTACTCATAGAGCCCGTCCTCGCCCACCCCGGCGGCCAGGCGTGCGCGGGCAACGCGGGCTTCCACGAGGCTCTTCCAATAGTCGAGTTCGTAGTTGAGCAACGTGATCTGGCTGCGCACCAGGTTGAGGAAATCGACTTCGCCCACCTGGTAACCGGCAAGCATCGACTCCACCGTCTGGCGCGCCTGCGGAATGATTCCAGTACCGTAGAGGCGGTGCCGCTGACGCGCCTCCTCGTAATCCGTAACTGCCTGAGCGATCTGTTCCCGGACCCGGGCCAGTTCGTCCTGCAGTGCGTATTCATCGGCTCGCAGCTCACTGCTCCGCTGCGCGACGCCTCTGCTCTGTTTTCTGCCGGCGTACAGCGGGACGCGCGCGCTCACCATCAACGACAGGAGATCCGCCCGGTCTCCTCCCATGAACGGCGGGTTGTCCCCGGTACGCTCCCCAAAGGTCATGGCGACACCGAAGTCCGGGTAGAACTCGCGTTCGGCCAGTCGAAGCCGGCTCCGGGCCGCGTCGATCCGTGCGTGCATCTTTGCAAGCAGGGGACGAGCTTCCGCAGCTTTCTCGTACAGCGTCGCAGGCGGCGGTAAATCGCCCATCTCGGTGGATACCCCCGACGGCAATCGCACCGGTTCGTGCGGTAGACGATCCATGAGGATGTTGAGCTGGATGGCCTGCGTCGCGCGCATGGCTTCGAGTTGGATTTCCTGATCGAGGAGCCGGGAGAGCTCGAGTTGAGCCAGTAGAACGTCCTGCTGCAGGCCCATCCCCGTTTCGTATTTCGCGGTTGCGACGGTAACGAACTGCCGCAGCAGGCGTTGGTTGCTCGCCACCGTATCCAGCGCGCGGTCGAGGTACAGGGTTCGCCACCAACCCGAACGCACACTGCTGACGAGTTGCAGGCGGGCCTCCTCGACGGTTCGTGCGGCGGCGATCGCCTCGAATTCGGCGGCCTCTTCCCGGAGCCCCAGCTTGCCGGGAAACGGGATCTCCTGGCGGACACCGAACTGGAGCTGCGTCATCGGCTCCTGGGCGCGTCGGAACGTGTCCGTGGGAAAGTTCATTGCGCCGAAGCTGACGGTCGGGTCCGGTAACGTACCGACCTGGGACGGGATCTCTCTCAGTGCCTCGTACCGACTGCGCGTCTGCGCGAGATCCGGGTTGTCTCGCACTGCCACTGAAACGGCGTCGTCTACGGAGAGGATCCCGGCCGATTCGTCATCTTTCGCGTCGGCCGGCGGCACGCACAGCATGCCGAGCACTACGGTGCCGCAGGCGGCCCGCACGAGTGCCAGGCTCACGGGGCCGCACCGGCGGCTCGACCTGCTCCTGCCGTGAGACGAGCACGCCATGCGCCAGCGCGCCGTCTCACGAGGAACGATCAGCCTGACGGACCACCCGATGACGATCGTGCTACATGCGCGTCGCATCGTCCGGTTCTCTCTGTCTATGGCCGGAACCCGCCCGCAGATGCGCCGCATTGGCCCGGGGACCGACCCGGCCGCAGCAGTGGGACGGATTGCCCGCGGCGTTACTTGTGGGCTTTCTTATGGTCGTGACCGCCTACGTCGCCGTCGTCGTCCGGGGACATGGTGCCGTCACCCCCGCCAGCCATGCCTTTCTGGTCCCGATGATCGTGGGCATGCGCCGCGGGTGCAGGAACCTGTCCTTCTTCGTCTGTCGGCACAGCGACACCCTTCTGCTTGCGGTGGTCGTGCTGCGTACTGGTCGCCTCCGCGCGGAGCTCGGGGCGGGCGGAGGGCTCGGGCGCTTTGGCGAGGAGGTCATCCGCAGCGAGGCCTAACGTGAAGCCGAGCAGCACCACGGGGAAGGTGTTCGGTTTCTGGTTCATGAGCAGATCCTCAAAATGTTGCGTGGACAAGACGATAGATGCCGCATTGCCGCGGCCTGAATGCCCACCGTGCCCGAGGTGTCGACGATCACGGTTTCACATGATCGAGGTCGGCGACTCGCGCAGGCGTGGGCTCCGCTCGGCGCCGGCGTAAAATCTGTCGCAGGCCCGGACGGCTTGGGTGAACGGACCGCACCCCAAAGCCCCAGCGTCGGTCAAACGATCCTAGATCCTGTGTCCAGCACACAGGTCAACTGCAGGTTCGCGTGAGATTCGGCCCGGCCTGCGGTGTGCCGCCTACGCTGGGTAGCGGGCTCACGCTGGCTCAGCGCAGCGCATGACCGATCAGGGGCGGCATGGTCCCGGAACCCGATAAACCCATGACGGGCCGAGCCCGCTTCCACGGAGTAACCCATGCATACACACTCACTCGACAGGTGGCGTCACGACCATGTCTTCGCCCAGGATCGCCGCAGACCGGGCGAGAGGCGAACTCTCTTCGTCGTAACCCTGACCGCCGCGATGATGGTGGTCGAGATCGCTGCAGGCCTGACCTTCGGCTCGATGGCGCTGCTCGCCGACGGGCTGCACATGGCCTCTCACACCGCGGCGCTGGGTATCGCGGTGATTGCCTATGTCCTGTCGCGCCGGTTAGCCGGTGATCGGCGCTTCGCCTTCGGCACCGGGAAGCTCGACAGCCTCGCCGGGTTCGCGAGTGCTGTCCTGCTGCTCGGGTTCGCCATCGGTATGGCGGTGGAAAGTGGAGTGCGTTTGTTCAATCCGGTCGTTATCGCTTATGACAATGCGTTGCTGGTCGCGGCGCTTGGGCTTGCAGTCAACGGCCTCAGCGCATGGCTGCTGCTCGAGACGCCGCACGTGCACGGGGAGGGCAGCCACGGGCGCCAAGCGCATCAGGACCACAACCTGCGTGCGGCTTACCTGCACGTGCTCGCCGACGCGCTGACGTCGGTGCTGGCAATCGTCGCGCTCCTGGCCGCGAAGTATCTCGCCATCGTGTGGCTGGACGCGGTCATGGGCCTGGTCGGCGCCGGGCTGGTCACGCACTGGTCGTGGACGCTGATCCGCGACTCTGGCGCGGTGCTCCTCGACGGCCAGGCCGACCCGCGCACGCTCGAGCGGGTGCGTCGGGCCATCGAGGGCGACAGCGCGGATCGCATCGTCGATCTGCACGTGTGGCAGATCGGCCACGGTTGTCGCGCCGCGACGGTGACGGTGGTCAGCGATGCGCCGAGAAGCCCTGACGAGTACCGCGCAATGATTCCAGCCGAGATCGGTATCGTGCACG
Organism: Gammaproteobacteria bacterium; assembly: GCA_041984235.1. Classification (GTDB taxonomy): domain Bacteria; phylum Pseudomonadota; class Gammaproteobacteria; genus JBHIYN01. Next base: position 214,532 of record JBHIYN010000005.1, on the reverse strand, counting down.
CGACCGTGGAGGTGCAGCGGTGCCCGGAAGCGCACTCATAGGACGACCGTGCTGAAGGAAGCAGCTGACCAGATATGGAGGCGCCCGGCCGGTATCGTGTAGTGATCGCCGTCATGCCGGGCGCTACCGGACGGGTAGGGCTGCATCACCCAGGCCTTGGTACCGCGAGCGGGAATCGAACCCGCACGTCGGTACGGACCCTGGATTCTGGTTCGCGAGATCAGGAATGTTCCCTTTCTCCCCCCTCCCTTTACGGGTGTCCTGCCCGCGGCCTTGCCCGCTCGCGTTGACGGCAGATCCACGCCGCGGCCCCGATGGGCGGGTCATACAGGCGGTTGTTCGACCTGCCTGCTTCCCGGCCTGCCGAGAGCGTGAGCCAGCGCGACAAGGGCGAGGGGCACTACGAGCGGGAACATCGTGAACAGCATGCGACCCGCGTTCGAGCTCAAGCCGAGATACAGGGCGCTGATGGGGAGCAACAGGAAGAAATAGAACGGGATCGCAAAAACGCGGTGTTTGAAATGCAGGTACGCGCCGAGAAAGGCTACCGGCAGTAGTAATCCGAACGAGTGCTGGAGATCATGCAGGCCAGCGGGCGTCGCCAGGCCCCCGTAGTTTTCGGCCCATCCGGCGGCATGGCGAACAAAGACGTCGATCAGGCCGTCCGCACTTTCGTTCTGCCCGGAGCGCAGGAAGTGCCTGTGGACGAGCATGCGTGCCACTGCCATCGAGAGCAGCGCCGAGATCGAGGCGAACAACGCAAAGCGCTTCGGCAACCTGGGCTCAAGCCAGGGGATGAGAATGAGCGGCAATGCGGTCTCCTTGGCGAATACGGCGAAGACGCATGCCGGCACGAGCAGCCGGCCACGGGCTGCAACGGTACAGAACAGTACGGCGGCAATACCAAAGTAGTAAGCGGCGTCGACAATAGGCGTTCCGACACTGTAGGCGACGGTTCGCGAGGACATGAACAGCAGGGCGCCAATGATGCTGAGTGCCGTGTCGAATCCCAGGAGCTGCAGCACGCGCAGCAGCAGTACGGCCGCGCCGAGAATCAACAGGAAGTTGATGACGTAGAAAGAAAGCCTGAGTCGTTCATCGTCGTCGTGCACGAGCGGCTGCAGGTGCGCATCGAGCCAGCCGGCGAGGGTCGGCACGATGAAGCGATAGCGGTGAGTGGCTGATACGTCGTAATCGCCGCGCGCCATGCGCAGGTAGCTCCACGAATCGCTCAGGCCGCGCGGGTCATCGACGTCGAAATGACGGAACTGTTGATAGCTGACGCCGTACAGCGCTGCGACCAGCAAGGCGAGGACGACGGTGACTTTCAGAGGGCTGTTGAGCGCGTCCATCGATGATGCACAGTTAGCCCGACGTCGGGTTCGCCGGCGTGCGGGAAGGAAGAACAGCCAGCCGGTGCGGCGGTCGTTCCTCCTGGCGTTCATCGCGGCTACGGCGAGCGTGGCCTGAATGAATCAGTGGCATTCTATGCTTGGTACCGGGAGCGGGAATCGAACCCGCACATCCTTACGGATACCAGATTTTGAGTCTGGCGCGTCTACCAGTTCCGCCATCCCGGCACGGACTCGGAAGGCGCCGGAGTATAGAGAATGCCCCGGCCGGAAGCGACCGCCGGGCCGGGCGGGCAGGGGCCGCGTGTTTGCTAGGATCGCGCGGTGCAGCTCTCCGATTTCGATTATTCCCTGCCCGAATCCCTGATCGCGCAGCGCCCGCCGCCGGCGCGGCGTGATGCCCGCCTGTTGCGCCTGGGCGCAGCGCCGGGCGCGCTGGAGGATCTCGGCATCGCCGACCTGCCGCGCCTGCTGCGCGCGGGCGATCTGGTGGTGCTGAACGACACGCGCGTGATCCCGGCGCGCCTCACCGGGCACAAGGACAGCGGGGGGGCGGTCGAGGTGCGGGTCGAGCGCGTGCTGGACGCGCGCCGGGCGCGCGCCATGATCCGCGCCAGCAAGTCGCCGCGCGCCGGGACCCGCATCGCGCTGCAGCCGGCCGGCGCGCTGACGGTGTGCGGGCGGGAGGGCGAGTTCTTCGTGGTCGAGACGGATCCCGGCGAGAACCTGGCCGAGCTGCTGGAGCGCGTCGGGCATGTCCCCCTGCCGCCTTACATCGAACGCGGCGACGAGGACGCCGATCGCGAGCGCTACCAGACCGTGTTCGCGCGCCGGCCGGGCGCGGTGGCGGCGCCGACTGCCGGCCTGCATCTCGACCAGGCGCTGCTCGACGCGCTGCAGGCGGGCGGCATCGAGCTCGGCACCCTGACCCTGCACGTCGGCGCCGGCACCTTCCAGCCGGTGCGCGCGGAGACGCTGGCCGCGCACGTCATGCATGCCGAGCGCATCGAGGTGCCGGCCGCGCTGGTCGACCAGGTCGCCGCGGCGCGTGCCCGCGGCGGGCGCGTGGTCGCCATCGGCACCACGGTGACCCGCGCCCTGGAGAGCGCGGCACAGGCCACGGGAGAGCTGGCGCCGTTCAGCGGCGAGACGCGGCTCTTCATCACCCCCGGCTTCGCCTTCTCGGTGGTCGATGCGCTGCTGACCAACTTCCACCTGCCGCGCTCGACCCTGCTGATGCTGGTCAGCGCCTTCGGCGGGCACGCGCGGGTCATGACGGCCTACCGCCACGCGGTCGCTGCCGGCTACCGTTTCTTCAGCTACGGGGACGCGATGTTCCTCGAACGGGAGGTCGCCGGTGGCGCTTGAGTTCAGCCTGGAGGCCAGCGACGGCGCCGCGCGCGCCGGCCGCCTGCGCTTCGCGCGCGGCGAGGTCGAGACCCCGGTCTTCATGCCGGTCGGCACCTACGGCACGGTCAAGGCGATGACCCCGGAGGAGCTGGTCGACCTGGGCGCGTCCATCGTGCTCGGCAACACCTACCACCTGATGCTGCGGCCGGGCACGGAAATCATCGCCGCCCACGGCGACCTGCACGACTTCATGCACTGGTCCGGCCCGATCCTGACTGACTCCGGTGGCTACCAGGTGTTCAGCCTGGGCGATCTGCGCAGCATCGCGGAGGAGGGGGTGACCTTCCGCTCGCCGCTGAACGGCGACCGCATCTTTCTCTCGCCCGAGATCTCGATGCAGGTGCAGCGCGCGCTGGGCTCGGACATCGTCATGATCTTCGACGAGTGCACGCCCTACCCGGCCGAGGAGGCCGCGGTGCGGGACTCCATGGCGCTCTCGCTGCGCTGGGCCGAGCGCAGCCGCGCGGCCCACGGCGACAACCCGGCGGCGCTGTTCGGCATCGTGCAGGGCGGCATGTTCGAGCACCTGCGCGAGGAATCGGCCGCCGCGCTCATGGCGATCGGTTTCGATGGCTATGCCATTGGCGGGCTCTCGGTCGGCGAGCCCAAGGCGGAGATGGCGCGCATCGTGCGGCATACCGCCGCGCTGCTGCCGCCGGCACGGCCGCGCTATCTCATGGGCGTCGGCACGCCGTCGGATCTCCTCTCCGGCATCGCCGAGGGCATCGACATGTTCGACTGCGTGCTGCCGACGCGTAACGCGCGCAACGGGCACCTGTACACCTCGGCCGGGGTGGTGCGCATCCGCAACGCCGTGCACCGCAGCTCGACCGCGCCGCTCGACCCGGCCTGCGCCTGTTATACCTGCTGCAACTACTCGCGCGCCTACCTGCACCACCTGGAGCGCAGCAACGAGATCCTCGGCTCGCGGCTGAACACCATTCACAACCTGGCCTTCTACCTGGCCCTGATGCGGGACGCCCGCGCCGCCGTCAGGGCAGGTCGTTTCGCCGCCTTCCGGGCCGAATTCGAGGCCGCGCAGGGCGCCGCCGGAGGCTGACACCGCGCCACACCCGTGTGGCATAATACGCGGCCATTTTTCGGGGATTTCCATGGATCTTCTGATTTCCAATGCCTGGGCGCAGGGCGCGCCCGCGGCGCAGGAGCCGGGCCTGGCCGGGTTCCTGCCGCTGGTCATCCTGTTCGTCGTGTTCTACCTCTTTCTGATCCGGCCGCAGATGAAGCGCCAGAAGGAGCACGCGAAGATGGTGCGCGAGCTGGCCAAGGGCGACGAGGCGGTCACCAACGGTGGCCTGCTCGGGCGCATCACCGAGGTCGGCGACAACTTCGTCAAGCTCGAAGTCGCGCAGGGCACCGAGGTCAAGGTGCAGAAGCAGGCCGTCGCCCAGGTCATGCCCAAGGGCACGACCAAGACCATGTAGTGGCGTCTCCCGGCGTGGCAATCGCGCCGCGCCGAACCCGTTTCATCCGGATCCAGTCATGAATCAATACCCGCTGTGGCGCTACCTGCTCATCGCCGTCGTGATCGCCGTCGGCGTGCTCTACGCGTTGCCCAATCTCTATGGTGACGACCCCTCGCTGCAGATCTCGGCGCGGCGCGCGGCGCCGGTCGACGAGGCGCTGCGCTCGCAGGTCGCCACCGCGCTGACCGCTGCCGGCATCGAGCCCAAGCGCATCGAGCTCGCCCCTGGCCGTCTGCTGCTGCGTTTCGCGGACAACGACAGCCGCAGCCGTGCGCGGCCGGTGGTGGCCGAGGCGGTCGGCGACGAGCGCTACGTGGTCGCGCTCAACCGCGCCTCCGGTACGCCCGAGTGGCTGCGCGCGATCGGCGGCAAGCCGATGTACATGGGCCTGGACCTGCGCGGCGGCGTGCACTTCCTGATGGAAGTCGACATGGACGCCGTGCGCGTGCAGACCGACGAGCGCTTCGTCTCCGAACTGCGCGCCGCCCTGCGCGAGGCCAAGGTGCGCTACCGCTCGATCACGCGCGAGTCCGGCGGCGGCATCCGCATCAGCTTCCTGAACGAGGAGATGGCCGAGCGCGGCTCGGTCGTGATCGGCACCGAGTTCAGCGATCTCTCGGCCAGCGACACCGACTCCGCGACCGATGTGCGCCTGACCGTCAGCGAGGAGCTGATGCAGGAGACGCGGCGCACCGCGCTCAAGCAGAACCTGACCACCCTGCGCAACCGGGTCAACGAGTTCGGCGTTGCCGAGCCGGTCATCCAGCAGCAGGGCGACAGCCGCATCGTGGTGCAGCTGCCGGGCGTCGAGGACACCGCCGAGGCCAAGAAGATTCTCGGCGCGACGGCCACGCTGGAGTTCCGCATGGTCGACATCGAGGGTGACGTCGAGGCCGCCGTCGAGGGTCGCGTGCCGATCGACGCCAAGCTTTTCTACGAGCGCAACGGCGCGCCCATCCTGCTCGACAAGCGCGTCATGCTGACCGGCGAGTACATCATCGATGCCGCCTCCGGTATCGAGCAGCAGACCGGCAGCCCGGCGGTGTTCATCACCCTTGACGGCAAGGGCGCGCGCATCTTCAGCCGTGCCACGCGCGAGCAGATCGGCAAGCCGATGGGCGTGGTCTACATCGAGCAGCGCAAGGGCCGCCCGGTGCAGGAGGTGATCAACGTCGCCACCATCCGCGACGAGCTCTCCAAGCGCTTCCAGATCACCGGGCTCGACAGCACCGAGGAAGCGCGCACGCTGGCGCTGCTGCTGCGCGCCGGCGCGCTGGCCGCGCCGATCGAGATCATCGAGGAGCGTACCGTCGGCCCCTCGCTGGGCCAGGACAACATCGACCAGGGCCTGAAGTCGGTGATCATCGGCATGGCCGCGGTGCTGCTGTTCATGGCGCTGTACTACAAGGTGTTCGGGCTGGTCGCCAATCTCGCACTGCTGCTCAACCTGGTGCTGATCGTGTCGCTGCTGTCGATGCTGCAGGCGACCCTGACCCTGCCGGGTATCGCCGGCATCGTGCTCACCATCGGCATGGCGGTCGACGCCAACGTGCTCATCTTCCAGCGCATCCGCGAGGAGCTGGCCAACGGCAACTCGCCGCAGATGAGCATCAACTCGGGTTACGACAAGGCTTTCTCGACGATTGCCGACGCCAACATCACCACGCTGATCGCAGCCATCGTGCTGTTCAGCTTCGGCACCGGCCCGATCAAGGGCTTCGCGGTGACGCTCTCGCTCGGCATCGCGACCTCCATGTTCACCGCGATCGCGGGCACCCGCGCCGTGGTCAATCTCATCTACGGCGGCCGCCGCCTCAAGAAACTCTCGATCTAGGGACCGACGACATGGCCGAGGCGAAGCGCAAGGAACTCAATATCGATTTCATGGGCAAGACCCGCATCGCGGTCATCCTGACCGTGCTGCTGTCGCTGGTCGCGATCGGCTCGCTGGTGACGCGCGGGCTCAACTTCGGCATCGACTTCACCGGCGGCACGCTGGTCGAGCTCGGTTACGCCGAGGCGGCGGACGTCGGCGCGGTGCGCGAGGCGCTGCGCGGCTCGGAGTTCGACGGCGCCAGCGTGCAGCGCTTCGGCTCCGAGCAGGACATCCTGGTGCGCCTGCCGCCCTCCGGCGATCGCGCCGCGGCCGATCTCGGCAGCCGCATCCTCGCCCTGCTGCCGGGCGCGGAGATGCGGCGCATCGAGTTCGTCGGCCCGCAGGTCGGCGAGGAGCTGACCGAGGACGGGCTGCTGGCCCTGATATACGCGCTCGGCGGCATCCTGCTCTACGTCATGGTGCGCTTCACGCTCAAGTTCTCGCTCGGCGCCATCGTCGCCACCGTGCACGACGTCATCATGGTGCTCGGCTTCTTCTCGATCTCGCGCATGGAGTTCGACCTCACCGTGCTCGCCGCGGTGCTCGCGGTGGTCGGCTACTCGCTGAACGACACCATCGTGGTCTTCGACCGGATTCGTGAGAATTTCCGCCGCTACCGCAAGGACTCACCGGTCGTCGTCATCAATCGCTCGCTCAACCAGACCCTGTCGCGCACCCTGGTGACCTCGGGCACGACCTTGATCGTGGTGGTCGCACTGTTCGTGCTCGGCGGCGAGCTGATCCATGCCTTCGCCACGGCGCTCATCATCGGCATCCTGGTCGGCACCTACTCCTCGATCTACGTCGCCAGCGCGATGCTGGTACGTCTCGGCGTCGAGAAGGTCGACCTCATGCCGGTGCAGAAAGAGGGCGTGACGGTCGACGACCGGCCCTAGGCTCGCCGCGGGAACGGGGCCTGACCCGCTGGAACTGCTCGTAGACCGCGAGATCAGCGGCGCGCGGGAGGCGTTCGGCGCGTTCGGCACGGTGCGGCTGTTCGACGGTCGTGCGCTGACCGCCGCCGACATCGGCCATGCCGAGGTGCTGCTGGTGCGCTCGGTGACGCGGGTCGATGCCGGCCTGCTCGGCGGCAGCCGGGTGCGCTTCGTGGGTACCGCGACGGCGGGCGCCGATCACGTCGACCAGGCCTGGCTGCGCGAAGTGGGTATTCACTTCGCGGATGCCACAGGGTGCAACGCACGCGCGGTGGCCGAGCACGTCGCCTGCTGCCTTTACGCGCATGCCGCGACGCGCGGCGTGCCGGTGTCCGCGCTGGAAGTCGGCATCGTCGGCTACGGCAACGTCGGGCGCGCGCTGGCGCGCCTGCTCGACGGCATCGGCGTGCGCTGCGTCGCCAACGATCCACCCCTGGGCGGCGACCTGCCCGGGGTGACCAGCGCGACGCTGGACGAGGTGCTCGAGCGCGACGTGGTATCGCTGCACGTGCCGCTGGTCGCCGGAGGCGCGTGGCCGACGCTGAAACTCATCGATGCCGCGCGCCTGGCACGGCTGCGTCCCGGGGCGCTGCTGATCAACGCCGCGCGCGGCGGCGTGGTCGACGAGCGCGCCCTGGCCGCGCGTCTCGCCGACGGCGACGCGCTGCAGGTTGCCCTCGACTGCTGGGCCGGCGAGCCGGCGATCGACGCCGGACTCGTGCGCCGGGCCTGGCAGGCCAGCCCGCACATCGCCGGCCACAGCCGCGAAGCGCGCGCCAACGCCAGTGCCCTGCTGCATGCCGCGCTGGCACGCCACCTGGACGTCAGCGCCGTGCTGCCTGCGCTGCTGCCGCCGAACCCGGAAGTGCTGGGTGGCAGCGGCCAGGGTGTCACGGAGATCCTCGGCGCGGTGCACCCGCTCGCCGCCCACACCGCGCGCATGCGCGATCTCGCCGGCCTGGACGAGGCCGCACGCGGCGCCGAATTCGATGCCATCCGGCGCCGGCACGGCCTGCGCCGCGAGTTCGCGAGCTACACCGTTGCGCCTGCCGGACTCGCCGCCGATACTGTCGCCGAACTCGCCGCGCTCGGATTCACCGTGCCGGCCGCCGCATGACACGAAGACACTGCATTCCATGAGCACGCCTGCGATCGGAACCCCGCTCACTGCCGGCGCGACCCGTCTGCTGCTGCTGGGATCCGGTGAGCTGGGCCGCGAGGTGGCGCTGGAGGCGATGCGACTGGGGCTGGAGGTGATCGCCGTCGATCGCTACGCCGGCGCGCCGGCGATGCAGTTCGCGCACCGTGCGCACGTCATCGACATGCTCGACGGCGCCGCGCTGCGCGCGGTGATCGAGCAGGAACGGCCACACTACGTGGTGCCCGAGGTCGAGGCGATCGCGACCGAGACCCTGGTCGAGCTCGAGGCCGCCGGCCTCAACGTGGTGCCGACCGCGACCGCCACCCGCCTGACCATGGATCGCGAGGGCATCCGGCGCCTGGCGGCCGAAGAGCTGGGATTGGCGACGTCGGCCTACCGCTTCGCCGGCAGCGAGGCGGAATGCATCGAGGCGGTCGCTACGGTCGGGGTGCCGTGCATCGTCAAGCCGGTGATGAGCTCCTCGGGCAAGGGGCAGGTCACGGTGCGCGGGCCGGCGGAAGCCGCGGCCGCCTGGCAGGCTGCGGTCAGCGGTGGGCGCGCCGGCCGCGCGCGGGTCATCGTCGAGGGTTTCGTCGAGTTCGACTACGAGATCACCCTGCTCACCGTGCGCCATGCCGGGGGCACCGATTTCTGTGCGCCGATCGGGCATCTGCAGGTCGACGGCGACTACCGCGAGTCGTGGCAGCCACAGGCGATGAGCGAGACCGCGCGGCGGCGTGCCTGCGACATCGCGCGCACCATCACCGACGCGCTCGGCGGTCACGGCCTGTTCGGCGTCGAGCTGTTCGTGCGCGGTGACGAGGTCTGGTTCAGCGAGGTCTCGCCGCGTCCCCACGACACCGGCATGGTGACCCTGGTGTCGCAGACGGTGTCCGAATTCGCCCTGCACGTGCGTGCGCTGCTTGGCGTGAAGGTACCGCCGATCGAGCTGCTCGGCCCGTCGGCGAGCTGCGCGGTGCTCGGCAGCGGACACGGCCGCGACATCCGCTACGCCGGCGTGGTCGAGGCCATGAACACGCCGGGGGTCGAGGTGCGCGTGTTCGGCAAGCCGGAGGTCGCCGGCAAGCGCCGCCTGGCGGTGACCCTGGCGCGCGCCGGGGACGTCGAGTCGGCGCGCGCCCTGGCGCGCAGCGCTGCGGCAGGGATAACGATTACCATCGACTGATCGTGCGCCGCCGCGCGGCGGGCACTCGGACTAGGCCCGCTGCGGGCCGGGAGGGCAACACCATGCGAATGCTCCACACCATGCTCCGGGTCACCGACCTGGATGCCTCCATCGCGTTCTACACCGAGGTGCTCGGCATGCGCCTGCTGCGGCGCAAGGACTATCCCTCGGGTCGCTTCACGCTGGCCTTCGTCGGCTATGGCGACGAGTCCGACCACACCGTGCTCGAGCTGACCCACAACTGGGACACCGAGCGCTACGACCTGGGCGATGCCTATGGCCATATCGCGCTCGGGGTCGGTGACGTCTACGCCGCCTGCGAGGAGATCCGCTCGCGCGGCGGCAAGGTCGTGCGCGACGCCGGGCCGATGAAAGGCGGCTCCACGGTGATCGCTTTCGTCGAGGATCCGGACGGCTACAAGGTGGAGCTGGTCGAGACCCGCGACTGAGCGCCGCGCGGGCACTTTGTGCTACATTACGCCACCCCGCGCGCGCCGCTTCGAGCGCCGCCGGGGCGGCGGCGCGAGGCGCGATAATACGCGGTACGCAGCCACTTCCGCCGACGCTGGAACCCGCTGATGAGGACCTCGAGAATGAAACGATTTCTGGCACTGCCGATGGCGCTCGCGCTGTGGTTCGCGGCAGGACCGGCCGTCGCCGCCGACGACGCGACCGTGATCGTGCAGACCACCACCGACCAGGTGCTGGAGCGCGTGCAGAGCGAGAAGGACGCGCTGCGCGCCGATCCGGCGAAGATGTTCAAGCTGGTCTCCGAGCTGATCTTCCCGCACTTCGACTTCGGCATCATGTCGCAGTGGGTGCTGGGCGAGCACTGGAACAACGCCGACGAGACCCTGCGCGGCGATTTCGTCGAGCAGTTCCGGCGCCTGCTGGTGCGCACCTACGCCACCGCGCTGCTCGAGTTTTCGGACCAGGAAATCACCTATCCCCCGGTCGAGCAGAAGCCCAACGCCAGGACGGCGATGGTGCGCCAGCACATTGCGCAGCCGGGCGGCGGCGGCATTCCCATCGTCTACCGCCTGCACAACAAGAGCGGCGAGTGGAAGGTGTTCGACGTCTCGGTCGACGGCGTCAGCCTGGTCAAGACCTACCGCGCCTCGTTCGGCTCGATGATCCGCGACGGCGGCCTGGACGGCCTGATCGCCTCGCTGTCGAGCAAGAACGCGCAGTATGACAACTGAAGCGGCGACGCTCCCCCACTGACCGGCCTGGCACCATGGACCCAAGTAACATCAAGCAGATGATCGAGGCCGGCATCGACGGCGCCGAGGCGTACGTCGACGGTGACGGCTCGCATTTCGTCGCCCGCGTCATCAGCGACCAGTTCGCCGGGCTGCCGATGATCAAGCAGCACAAGATGGTCTACGCCACGCTCGGCGACAGCATGGAAAGCGCGATCCACGCGCTGTCCATCCAGACCTATACCCGCGAGGCCTGGGAAAAGGCGCGCAAGTTCCAGACCCTTTGAGGCGGAGCGGCAGCGCCCGTTCCCGCGTCGACCGTCCGCTTCCGGTGACGCACCGGGCGCGCGGACCGCGATCGAGGATCCCGTGCCCCAACCTGTCACGACCTATGGATAAGCTGATCATCCAGGGCGGGATCCCGCTGAACGGCGAGATACGCATTTCCGGCGCCAAGAACGCGGCCCTGCCGATCCTCGCCGCGACCCTGCTCGCCGAGGGGCCGGTCACGGTCGCCAACGTGCCGCACCTGCACGACATCACGACGACCATGGAGCTGCTCGGGCGCATGGGGCTGACGCTGACGGTCGACGAGCGCATGAACATCGAGGTCGACAGCAGCACGATCAAGGACTTCTTCGCGCCCTACGAGCTGGTCAAGACCATGCGCGCGTCGATCCTCGTGCTGGGTCCGCTGCTGGCGCGGTTCGGCGTCGCCGACGTCTCGCTGCCGGGCGGCTGCGCGATCGGCTCGCGACCGGTCAACCTGCACCTGCAGGGCCTCGCGCAGATGGGCGCCGAGCTCAGCGTCGAGGGCGGTTACATCCGCGCCAAGGCCAAACGCCTGAAGGGCGTCGACATCGTGCTCGACATGGTGACCGTGACCGGCACCGAGAACCTGCTGATGGCGGCGACGCTGGCCGACGGCGTGACCACGCTGCGCAACGCCGCGCGCGAGCCCGAGGTGGTCGACCTCGCGCAGTGCCTGATCAGCATGGGCGCCAGCATCGAGGGCGCCGGCACCGATACCATCCGCATCGAGGGCGTCGAGCGCCTGCACGGCACGCGCTACGAGATCCTGCCCGACCGCATCGAGACCGGCACCTACCTCACCGCCGCGGCCATGACGGGCGGCCGCGTCAAGCTCAAGAACACGCGCCCGGACCTGCTCGAATCGGTGCTCGCCAAGCTGTCCGAAGCGGGTGCCCGGGTCACCACCGGCGAGGACTGGATCGAGCTCGACATGGCCGGCGCACCGCTGCGCGCGGTCGACATCCACACCTCGCCCTACCCGGGGTTCCCGACCGACATGCAGGCACAGTTCACGGCACTGAACTGCGTCGCCAACGGCATTGCCACCATCACCGAGTCGGTGTTCGAGAACCGCTTCATGCACGTGCTGGAGCTGCAGCGCATGGGTGCGCAGGTCAAGCTCGAGGGCAATACCGCGATCACCACCGGGGTGCCGCGCCTGACCAGCGCGCCGCTGATGGCGACCGACCTGCGCGCGTCGGCCAGCCTGGTGCTGGCGGGGCTGGTCGCCGAGGGGCTGACCGAGGTCGATCGCATCTACCACATCGATCGCGGTTACGAGACCATCGAGGAGAAGCTCTCCAATCTCGGTGCGCAGATCAAGCGCGTGCCGAGCTGAGCCTGCGAGCGCGAGCATGGCCGGGAACATGAACAGGCACCCCGGGGGCATCGTCATCGCGGTGTCGAAAGGGCGCATCTTCGAGCAGGCCATGCCCTTGCTCGAGCGCATCGGCATCCGTCCCACGGACGACCCCGAGACCTCGCGCAAGCTGGTCCTGGACACCACCCGCGAGGGCGTACGCCTGCTAGTTATCCGCGCCACCGACGTGCCCACCTACGTCGAGTACGGTGCGGCCGATCTGGGCATCGCCGGCAAGGACGTGCTGATGGAGTACCCCGGCCGCGACTACTACGAGCCACTGGACCTCGGTATTGCGCGCTGCCGCCTGATGGTCGCCGGGCTGCGCGATGCCGGCGACTACGGCAGCCGCCCGCGCATCGCCACCAAGTACGAACGCACCGCGCGCGAGTACTTCGCCCGCCAGGGCGTGCAGGCTGAGATCATCAAGCTGTACGGCTCGATGGAGCTCGCACCGCTGGTCGGGCTGGCCGACCGCATCGTCGACCTGGTCGACACCGGCAATACCCTCAAGGCCAATGGCCTGGTCGCGCTGGAGACGATCTGCGAGATCAGCTCGCGCCTGATCGTGAACAAGGCCGCATTGAAGACCAAGCACGCGCAGGTCAGCGAGATCGTCGCCGCGCTGCGCGACGCGACGAGGCGCGACGATGACTGAGTCGATTCGGCGCCTGGACGCGAGCAGCGACGGTTTCGAGCGTGAGCTCGAGGCCCTGCTGGCCTTCGACGAGGCGGAGCAGCCGGAGGTCTTCGAGGCCGTGCGCGAGATCATCGCGCGCGTGCGCCGCGAGGGTGACGCCGCGCTGATCGAGTTCACCAACCGCTTCGACCGCCGCGACGTGACCCGCGCCGAGGCGCTGGAAGTGCGCGACTTCGCGGATCGCCGCACACGCATCGCCCCCGCGCTGCGCGAAGCCCTGGAGGCGGCGGCGGCGCGCGTGCGCGCCTACCACGAGAAGCAGAAGAGCGGCTCCTGGGACTACCGCGAGGACGACGGCACCGTGCTCGGGCAACAGGTCACCCCGCTCGACCGCGTCGGCATCTACGTGCCCGGCGGCAAGGCCGCCTACCCGTCCTCGGTGCTGATGAACGCGATCCCGGCACGCGTCGCGGGAGTCGGCGAGATCGTCATGACCGTGCCGGCGCCGGACGGTGAGATCGAGGAGGTGGTGCTGGCCGCGGCGGCCATCGCCGGCGTCGATCGCGTGTTCACCGTGGGCGGTGCGCAGGCGGTGGCGGCGCTCGCCTACGGCACTGCCACGGTGCCGGCGGTGGACAAGATCGTCGGGCCCGGCAATGTCTACGTGGCAACGGCGAAGTCGATGGTGTTCGGCCGTGTCGGTATCGACATGATCGCCGGCCCTTCGGAGATCCTCGTCATCAGCGACGGTGGCAGCAATCCGGACTGGATCGCGATGGACCTCTTCTCGCAGGCCGAGCACGACGAGCAGGCCCAGGCGATCCTGGTCTCGCCCGAGCGTGCGTTCATCGACGCCGTCGCCGCCAGCATCGAGCGCCTGCTGCCGGAAATGCCGCGCGCAGCGATCATCCGCCGCGCGCTGGCCGCGCGCGGCGCGCTCATCGAGGTGCCCGACATGGCCGCCGCGGTAGCCCTCGCCAACCGCATCGCGCCCGAGCACCTGGAGCTTTCGGTCGGCGATGCGCGCGCGTTGTTGCCGCAGATCCGCCATGCCGGGGCGATCTTCCTCGGCCGCTATACGCCGGAGGCGCTGGGCGATTACTGCGCCGGACCCAACCACGTGCTGCCGACCTCGGGCACCGCGCGCTTCTCCTCGCCGCTCGGCGTCTACGATTTCCAGAAGCGCTCCTCGATCATCGAGTGCTCGGCCGGCGGCGCGGCCGCACTGGGCCGGGTCGCCGCGACCCTGGCCGAGTCCGAGGGCCTGGACGCGCACGCTCGCTCCGCCGCCTACCGTACGCGCGGCGGCTAGGCGCCGCTCGAATTCAGCCGCGCGGCACGGGACGCCGCGACACGGTCACCTCGGTGGAGAACGCCGTGCCCTCGCGTACGGCTTCGAGCGCAATGCGTGTACCCGGAGCGAAGGCGGCGATGTGTTCTATCGCCATGCGCGAGTCGGCGATCGGCTGCGCACCCAGCGCCGTGATGACGTCGCCGGTGCGCAGGCCGGCCCGATCGGCCGGCCCGCCCGGGAGCACGCCCAGCACCAGGATGCCGCTGTCGACGCCGAGCATCTCGCGCAGGCTGGCGGTGAGATCGCGTGCATCGATGCCGAGCCAGCCGCGGGCAACGCCGCCGGTCGCCAGGATCTGGCGCGCGACGTCGATCGCGATGCTGGTCGGGATGGCGAACCCGATGCCTTCGGAGTCGACGCGAACCGAATTGATGCCGACCAGCTCGCCGCGGCTGTTGACCAGCGCGCCGCCGGAATTGCCGAAGTTGATCGCGGCATCGGTCTGGATGAAGTTCTCGAAGGTATTGATGCCGACCCGGTTGCGGCCGGTGGCGCTGACGATGCCCTGGGTCACGGTCTGGCCGATGCCGAGGGGGTTGCCGATGGCGAGGACCACGTCGCCGACGCGCAGGGCGTCCGAATCGCCGAGGGCAATGCTCGGCAGCCCCTGCAGGTCGATGCGCAGCACCGCGAGATCGGTGTCCGGATCGGTGCCGACGATGTGGCCGAGGTGCGAGCGCCCGTCGCGCAGCGAGACGCGTATCGCCTGCGCCCCGCGCACCACGTGGTAGTTGGTGAGCACGATGCCCGAAGCATCGAGGATGACGCCGGAGCCGAGACTGGTCTCCTGGCGCGTCGCGGTGCCCGCATCGGTGTTGCCGAAGAACTCGCGGAACAGCGGATCGTCGGTCAGCCGGTTGTGCGCCGCTGCCGTGCGGCTGACCGCGTGCACGCTGACCACGGCCGGCGCCGCGCGCGTCACCGCCGCGGCATAGCCGCTCGCCGCGCTGGTGCCGAAGGGTGACCCCGGCAGGGCGGCGAGGCCGCCGTCCAGAAGCGCCCGGCCGGCGAGCAGCAGCACTGCCGCGCCGAGACCAACGAGTATCCACTGGATCGCAAAGAGGACGAATTTCATGCGCGGCGAGCACTGCGGAGTCGCTGCCCGGGACGCTGCAGCGGCGCCGCAGCAGGCAAATAATTGGTGGTATAATCTACCGCAACACCCTGATAAGTCGACATCGAATCGCATGGCCCCGCGCCCCATCCAGCGCTCGCGGGGCAGGTCAAGGCGGCACGGGGTGTGCAGCATACTCGGATTGATTGCAGCCGTGCGCACGGCGCCGCCCGCGGACGCGCGCCGGCCACGCCTGCCATCACCATCACGATTAGGAGCAAGCAGAGCATGAGCGAGACTGCTGTCGATCCGGATCGACGCCGTTTTCTCACCGGCACGGCAACCGTCATTGGCGGTATCGGGGCGGCAGTCGCCGCGATCCCGTTCGTCGCGACCTTTCAGCCCAGTGCGCGCGCCAAGGCCATCGGCGCGCCGGTCGAGGCCGACATCAGCAACATCGAGCCGGGCCAGCGCATCATCTACAAGTGGCGCGGCAAACCGGTGTGGATCGTGCGCCGCACCGAGGAGCAACTGGCCGCGCTGGAGAGCATGACCGATGGTGTGCTGCGCGACCCGGAATCGAGCGAATCGCAACAGCCGGAGTTTGCGCAGAACCCGTTTCGTGCCGCCAAGCCCGAGTACCTCGTTCTCGTCGGCATCTGCACCCATCTCGGCTGTTCGCCCAACTTCTTCCCCAGCGCGGACGCCGAGGGCATGGGCAGCGACTGGAAGGGTGGCTTCTACTGCCCCTGCCACGGCTCGAAATTCGACCTCTCCGGACGGGTCTACGCCGGCGTTCCCGCGCCGACCAACATGGAGGTGCCGCCGTATCGCTACCTCGACGAGGGGCACATCATGATCGGTGAGCTGGAGGACGGCGCAGCATGAACGCCATCGTGAAAGGACTGACCGGCCTGCGAGACTGGGTCGACGATCGTTTCCCGCTGATGCAGCTGTGGAACGACCACATGGGCGCCTATTACGCGCCCAAGAACTTCAACTTCTGGTACTACTTCGGCGCGCTCTCGCTGGTCGTGCTGGCGATCCAGATCATCACCGGCATCTGGCTGGTGATGAACTACAAGCCGGATGCCACCCTCGCCTTCGGATCGGTCGAGTACATCATGCGTGACGTCGACTGGGGCTGGCTGATCCGCTACATGCACTCCACCGGCGCCTCGTTCTTCTTCATCGTCGTCTACCTGCACATGTTCCGGGCATTGCTCTACGGCTCCTACAAGAAGCCGCGCGAGCTGATCTGGATCCTGGGCATGTTCATCTACCTCTCGCTGATGGCCGAGGCCTTCTTCGGCTACCTGCTGCCGTGGGGGCAGATGTCGTACTGGGGGGCGCAGGTCATCATCTCGCTGTTCGGTGCGATACCGTTCGTCGGCGAGACGCTCTCGCTGTGGATTCGCGGCGATTACGTGGTCTCGGACATCACCCTGAACCGCTTCTTCTCCTTCCACGTCATCGCCCTGCCGTTCGCCATCGCGGGACTGGTCGCGCTGCACATCATCGCCCTGCACGAAGTCGGCTCCAACAACCCCGACGGCGTCGAGATCAAGGCGGTCAAGGGACCGGACGGCAAGCCGCTGGACGGCATCCCGTTCCATCCTTACTACACCGTGAAGGATTCCTTCGGCCTGGTGGTGTTCCTGATCGTCTTTGCCGGCGTGGTCTTCTTTGCGCCGGAGATGGGCGGCTACTTCCTCGAGCACAACAACTTCGTGCCGGCCGACCCGCTGAAGACGCCGGAGCACATCGCGCCGGTGTGGTACTTCACGCCGTTCTACTCGATCCTTCGCGCCAACACGGTCAACTTCTTCGGCGTACCGGCCAAGCTGTGGGGCGTGATCTTCATGGGTCTCGGCACGATGATCTTCTTCCTGCTGCCGTGGCTGGACCGCTCGCCGGTGAAGTCGATCCGCTACCGCGGCCCGCTGCACAAGATCGCGCTGACGGTGTTCGTGATCGCGTTCCTGATCCTGGGCTATCTCGGCCTGCTGCCGCCCACCGACGGACGTACGGCGGTGGCCCAGGTATGCACGATTCTCTACTTCGCGTTCTTCCTCCTGATGCCGTTTTACTCGAAGTGGGACAAGACCAAGCCGGTTCCGGAGAGGGTGACGGGATGATCAAGCGAATCGTACTTGCGGCTTTCCTGGCCGGCGCGGCAGGCACGGCGACGGCGGCCGGCGGGCATGGGCCCGAGTTGCTCTCCGCCGACGTCAACCTCAGCAACAAGGTTGCCCTGCAGCGCGGCGCGCGCCTGTTCGTCAATTACTGCCTGAGCTGCCACTCGGCGAAGTACATGCGCTACAACCGCATGGCCGAAGACCTCGGTCTCAGTGAAGACGCGGTCAAGGACAACCTCATGTTCGCATCGGACAAGGTCGGCGACACCATGACGGTGGCGATGCCGGCCGGCGACGCCGAGACCTGGTTCGGTGTCGCCCCGCCCGATCTCAGCGTCATCGCTCGCGCGCGCGGCGCCGACTGGCTGTACTCGTTCCTGAACGGCTTCTACGTCGACGACTCGCGCCCGACCGGGGTCAACAATCTCTACTTCGCCGAAACGGCGATGCCGCACGTGCTGTGGGAACTGCAGGGCGTGAATCGCCTGGTCGAGCAGGCGGGTGACGAGCACGACGGCCATGACGCCGGCCCGCACTTCGAGCAGGTCGTGGCCGGCAAGCTGAGCGAGGCCGGGTACCGCAAGGCGACCCGCGACCTGACCGCGTTCCTCGTCTACATGGGCGAGCCGGCCAAGCTCGTGCGCTACCGCATCGGTTTCTGGGTCATCGCTTTCCTGTTCGTACTGCTGGGTGCGACCTACCTGATGAAGCGGGAATACTGGAAGGATGTTCATTGATATGACCGCCCTCGCTAACCGGCGGTCGGTGATGACGCTGTATGCTGACGCCACCGATCCGCTGGGCCATAGCGTGCGCCTGGTGCTGACCGAGAAGGATATCAACGTCGACATCAACTTCATCGACGAGGACAACAAGCCCGAGGATCTCAACGATCTGAACCCGTACGGGACGTTGCTGACGCTGGTCGATCGCGACCTCGTCCTCTACGACGCCCAGATCATGATGGAGTACCTCGACGAGCGTTACCCGCATCCGCCGCTGATGCCCGTCGACCCGGTCTCGCGCGCCAACAACCGCCAGTTTCGCTACCGCATCGTGCGCGATCTCTATACGCTCGCCGGGGAGATCGAGGGCGACAATGACATCGCCGCGGCCAATGCGCGCAAGTCCCTGCGCGACAACCTGCTCGCCATCGCGCCGGTGTTCTCGCAGTTCCCGTTCTTCATGTCCGACGAGTTCTCGCTGGTTGATCTCGCGATGGCGCCGCTGCTGTGGCGCCTGCCGCGCTACGGGCTCAAGCTCGGCGCGCCGGCCAAGCCGCTGGTGCAGTATGGCGACAAGCTCTTCGATCGCCGCGCCTTCCAGAACAGCCTGTCGCCGTTCGAGCAGGAAATTCGCTGAGCGCGACGGCGTCGTACTGCCGGCTGTGAGACCGTGACCTCGACCCGCCCTTACCTGCTGCGCGCGATCTACGAGTGGATCGTGGACAACGGCATGACCCCGCACCTGCTGGTCGAAGCCGGGCGCGAAGGCGTGGATGTGCCGCTGCAGTACGTCGAGAACGGTGTCATCGTGCTCAACGTGTCACCAAGTGCCGTGCGCGATCTCGACCTCGGCAACGAGCGCGTCACCTTCAGCGCGCGCTTCGCGGGCACCCCGCACTACCTGGTAGTGCCGCTGGAAGCGGTGCAGGCGGTCTACGCGCGCGAGAACGGGCAGGGCATCTTCCTCGGCGACAGCGAGGTCGAGCCTGCGCCTGCCGCGGAGGGTGCCGAAGCCGCCGACGACACCGACAGCGCAGGCGAGGGCGCCCGGTCGCCCGCCGCCCGCGCGCCGCACCTGACCGTCGTCAAGTAACGCGCGGCGGCGTTACGGCGCCGGCTCGAACAGCTTGACGACTTTCTGTACGCCCGCCGTGGTGCTCGCGATCTCGGCCGCCAGGTCCCCCTGCCCGGTACTCACCAGGCCCATCAGGTAGACCGTTCCCGCCTCGCTGACGACCTTGATGCGGCCGGCGCTGAGGTCGCTGTTGGCGAACAGGCGCGTCTTGACCTTGGTCGTGAGCACGGCGTCGTTGGTGCGCGACATCATCGAGCTGGGTGCGGCGACAACCACCTCGTTGTGGATGTGGCGCACCTTCTCCACGCCGGCGACGACGTCCGCGACCCGCTTGCGCAGTGCCTCGGTCGGCGCCTGCCCGGTCAGCAGCACGACCTGGTTGTAGCTGGTGACGCTGACGTTGGTCTGCTCCTTGATCTCGGCGACCTCCTGCAGGGCGCGACTCGCCTTGAGCTCGATCGACTGGTCCTCGACCACGGTGCCGGTGGTGCGTGGATCGTTGGCGACCACCGCGCTGGTGGCGGCGCCACCGACGACGATGCCGGCGCAGCCGCTGACCAGGGTGAGGCCCAGGGTCGCTGCGAGGGCGCACGCCACGCGGCGTGCGGAGGACGCGATCGGTGCTGCTTTCATCTATCTAGGTCTCCTGCCCGAGCAGATGGTTGTCAATCAGGTCACACAGGCAATGGATGACGGTCAGGTGCGATTCCTGGATACGCGCGGTCGAGTCGCTGGGCACGCGCAGCTCGAGATCGCTGCCGGCCAGGCTGCTGGCCGCCGGCCCGCCGTCCTTGCCTGACAAGAGTATGACGCGCATGTTCTTGTCGTGCGCGGCGTCGATGGCGTTGAGGATGTTGTGCGAATTGCCGCTGGTGGTGAAGGCGAGCAGCACGTCTCCCGGTTGCCCCAGTGCGCGGATCTGCTTGGCGAAAATATCCGCGAACTGGTAGTCGTTGGCGATCGAGGTCACGGTCGAGGCGTCGGTGGTCAGCGCCAGCGCGGGCAGCCCGGGCCGTTCGCGTTCGAAGCGATTGAGCATCTCCGAGGAGAAGTGCTGGGCATCCGCGGCCGAGCCGCCGTTGCCGCAACTCAGTACCTTGCCACTCGCGAGCAGGCACTCGGCGATGGCGAAGCCGGCCTCGGCGATGGGCGCCGCGAGCGTCTCCGCGCAGCGTGTCTTGACCGCGACGCTGTCGGCGAATATCGACCGGATTCTGTCACTGGGGTCCAAGAGAACGGCCTCTGCTGCGGCGGCGCCGGGCGGCGGAACGGCTGAGCATTATGCAGAAAACGCCCCTGCAATCCAGTCCGCGCGCAGCGCATCGCCGTCACCGTCCACGGCGACGACGTCGAAACGACAGGCGCGATCCTCGGCGCCGCGATGACGCGCGACGTACTCACGCGCGGCGCGCACGATGCGGGCACGCTTGCGTGCGTCGATGCTTTCGGCGGCGGAGCCGTAGCGCGAAGAGGCCCGGTAGCGGACTTCCACGAACACCAGCGTGTCACCGTCTTCCATGACCAGGTCGATCTCGCCACCCCGGCAGGTGTAATTGCGGCTCAGCGGGGTCAGTCCGTGGCGGCTCAGCCAGGTTTCCGCGCGTGCCTCGATGGCGCTGCCGCGACGGCGCGCGTCGCGTCCCGGTCGGTCGTCAGCGGCGCGCACCGGGCATGGCGCCGGCGTGGTCGATCAGGGTCGGCAGGCCGTCGACGAATCGCAGCCATGCCAGGGCGCGGTGCACCACGCCGTTGCCGTCCATCCACAGCTCGCCGGTGACCCCGGGCACGCGCAATCCGGGCTGGTAGCTCATGCGTCCGAGGTGCGGCAGCAGGCGGTAGGCGTCGATGCCGAGGCCGTAGAGGCGCGCGTAGCCTTCGCTGCGCTCGGCGAACGAGCGGCGCACGAGGTTGAACGAGTCGCGATCGGCGAGTCCGAACAACCATGGCATGTCACCGAAGGTGATGCCGTCGAGGTCGGGATCGTTCTGCATGGTGGTGCCGCCACCATAGACGTGCGAGGTCGCGAAGACCGGAATGGCCTCGGCGCGGAAGTAGCGCAGCTGGGGCATGATCTGGCGGGCGTTGGCTGGAAAGCCGGCGAGCAGGATGACGTCGACGTCGTGCCGGCGGCGCGGTTCGCCGTGCAGCGGCAGGTTGAGCGTGCGGCGCAGCTCGGCCGTACGCGCTTCGCTGCGATCGACGTTGAGGCTGTGCTTGACCGCGTCGATGTAGGCGCTGGTGGTCTCGCGGTAGGGGACCTCGGCGACGATCTCGCCGCCGGCGCCGCGCCAGGCTTCGCGGTAGGCCGCCATGACGCGATTGCCCCAGGCGGTGTCCGGTGCCAGTAGCAGGGCACGCTTGCCGCCAGCGCGCGCGCGTGCGGCGACCTGCGCGGCCTCGTCTTCCGGGTTCAGCGCGAACTGGAAGAATCCGGGACGCGACGGTCCGCCGCTGTCGCTGGTATTGAGGGCGAGTACGGTGGTTTCGATCGCGGCGTCGGCGCGCAGGGTGTCGACCAGGGACTTGCGCAGCGGCCCGACGATCGCTTCCGCGCCCTCGGCCACGGCGCGCGCGGCGAGCGCCGCGAAGTCGCCGTCGGTGGTCGAGTAGACCGCGATCTCGGGCCGTCCGCCTTGTGCGCCATCGCGGTACCAGGCGGTGACGAAGCCGTCACGCACGGCGCTTGCCGCGCCGCCCAGGGTATCGTCGAACGGCAGCAGCAACGCGAGCTTGCGCGGCCGGGTCGACAGCGTCTCGGCACGTTCCAGCAGCGCGTCGATGACGCGGGCGCCCGGGTGGCCCGGATGCGCCTGCTGCCACGCGGCAGTGCCAGCAGCGAGCTCTTGAGGGTCGAACATGGCGCGCGAGGTGAGGGCGCCGAGTGCATACCAGCCGCTGCCCGGGCGATCGGCCTCGGCAGTGAGGGCGGCGAGCTGGGTCGGGCTGAGTCGCGAAACCGCGCGCCAGGTATCCGCGGCGGCTTCGTCGGTCGCCGCCGCCGCCATCGGGTAACGCCAGCTCGCGACCCAGGCGGCCGCGGCCTGTTCGACATGCCCGGTGGCGAAGGCCGCGCCGCCCAGGCAGCGTGCGAGGCGGCCGCGCTGGTAGGGACTCAGCGGGGCGCTGTCGACCTCGCTGGCGATCGCGTAGGCGTCCTCGGCGAAGCCGCTGGCCAGCATCGAGCAGGCCTTGGCCGTGGCCAGCGCCGGCGGTACGCCGTCGGACTCGTCGATGCGTGCGAGCAGCGTATCGGCCTGCGTAAAATCACCCGCATCCTGCAGCGCCAGGGCGGCGAGGGCCTCGTAACGTACCGCGCTGCTGCCACCGGTTTCCGCCGCGAGTCCGAGGTAGGCGTCGGCCGCGGCCGCGTAGTCACCGCGATTGAGCAGCCCGTTGGCGATGTCGACCGGGCTCGGCGCCGGCGCCACCGGGGTGACGTTGCCTTGTGTGCCGCAGCCGCTTGTAATGGCGAGCAGGGCGAACAGCGCGATCCAGGGTAATGGTGCGGTGAGCGAAACGGACGGCAGGATGGACACCGAGGCAGTATCTTTGCGCACCGCAGGGCTGTCAATCGAGCGTCCGGCGCTGTATGTCGTGGCCACGCCGATTGGCAACCTGGGCGACATCGGCGCCCGCGCCGTGGCCGTGCTCGGCGCCGTGGATCACATCCTCGCCGAAGACACGCGGCACAGCCGCCGCCTGCTCGATGCCTGCGCCGTCACGACACCGCTGTCCGCCTGCCACGAGCACAACGAGCAACGCGTCGCCGCCGAGACGATCGAGCGCCTGGTGCGAGGGCCGGAAGCGTGCGCGCTGATCAGCGACGCCGGCACGCCACTGGTCTCCGACCCGGGCTTTGTCCTGGTGCGCGCCGCCATCGAAGCCGGCGTGCCGGTGATCACCGTGCCCGGTCCCTCGGCGCTGGTCGCGGCGCTCAGCATCGGCGGACTGGCCACCGATCGCTTCGCGTTCGAGGGCTTCCTGCCGGCGGCGGCGGCGCAGCGCGGGCGGCGGCTGGGAGAGCTCGCGCACGATCCGCGCACGCTGGTGTTCTACGAGGCACCGCATCGTCTCGCACGCAGCCTGGCAGCGATGGCCGAGGCCTTCGGCGGCGAGCGCGCGGCGGTCGTCGCCCGCGAGCTGACCAAGCGCCACGAATCGGTCTACCGCGGAAGCCTGGACGCGCTGCAGCAGGTGGTTGCCGCCGAGCCCAACGCCGCGCGCGGCGAGCTCGTCATTCTCGTTGCCGGCGCGCCGGTCAGCGCCGCTGACGACGCTGAGGTCGACCGCGTGCTCGACGTCCTGCTCGGCGAGTTAAGCCCCAGGCAGGCGGTCCGCATCGCCGTCGCCCTGACCGGCCGTGGCCGCAACGAGATCTACCGGCGGGTGCTGGCGCGCGACGACCGCGACCATTGAAAAACGCGCCGCGAACTCACACACTTCCCCGGCAAGTCGGCCGGGTGATCGCTGGCGCCGCATCCTGCTTCGGCCGGGCGGCGACGGAGGAAAGTCCGGGCTCCACAGGACGGGGTGCCAGGTAACGCCTGGGAGGCGCGAGCCTACGGAAAGTGCCACAGAAAAGATACCGCCGCGCCGCGAGGTGCGGTAAGGGTGAAAAGGTGCGGTAAGAGCGCACCGCGCCGGCCAACGCCGGTGGCAGGGTAAACCCCACCCGGAGCAAGACCAAATAGGGAAACGTACCGCGCGAGCGGGAAGTGTTGTCCGCACGAGTTTCCGGGTAGGTCGCTACAGGGGCGCGGTGACGCGTGTCGCAGATGAATGATCACCCGTGCTGCATTGCAGCGCGACAGAACCCGGCTTACAGGCCGACTTGTTCCCTCCGGGCCGCTGCCGCGGCGTCATGTTTCACGCTGATAATCAAAGTGAGCTTGATCAGGCATCGTCATGATTTTCCTAACTCTTTGATTGTTGGTTTTTGCGCTGCAAAGCAGCAAAATTGTGGCGCACCCCGTAAGTATTTGTTGTATAAGCAAGAAACCGTGACGCAATCGCCGTATTTTTCTTGACACTTTTCCGACGCGCTCCTTATAGTGCACCATCGGTGGTGAATAGTGGGGAAAAGTGGATCCCAGCGATTTCGGTAGCCCCGCGCACGGCCCGTGGCGGTCGGCGTTGTCGAGGCACCGCGACGGATCCCACGCGCCAGCATGTTTCGCGGGCTCAATACGGTCAGTGTCGACGTCAAGGGACGTCTGGCCATCCCTGCGCGGGCACGCGAGGTCCTCGCACGCATCGACAGTCCGGCCCTGGTCCTGACGCTCAATCCCTGGGACCGCTCGCTGTGGCTGTACCCGCTGGCTGAGTGGGAAGCGATCGAGCTCAAGCTTTCCGGCCTCTCCGACTTCGACAAGCAGAGCCGCCGCACCAAGCAGATCATGCGCGGCTATGCCACCGACTGCCGCTGCGACGCGCAGGGGCGCGTGCTGCTGCCGCAGGAGTTGCGCGAGATCGCGGGGCTCGGCAAACAGGTCGTGCTCCTGGGCCAGGGCAACAAGCTCGAGATCTGGGACGAGGCCGCCTGGCGCAGCGAACGCGATGGCTGGCTGAACGAGGTGGGCGGCGGCGCGCAGACGCCGTCCGCGGCACTGGATTCGCTGTCACTGTGAGCGACGCAAGCCCGGATCACGTCCCGGTCCTGCTGTCAGAGGTTGTCGAACAGATGAACGTGCGGCCGGCGGGCACCTACATCGACGCGACCTTCGGGCGCGGCGGCCACACGCGCGCCCTGCTCGCGGCGCTGGGTGCGGACGGCCGCGTGCTCGCCATCGATCGCGACCCGGCCGCGATCGCCTGTGCCGAGCACCTCGCGCGCGAGGACGCGCGGCTGCAGGTGGTGCGCGCACCCTTTTCGCGTCTTGCCGCGATTGCGCGCGAGCTGCGCGGTGCGGTCGACGGCATCCTCATCGATCTCGGCATCTCCTCGCCGCAGGTCGACGATGCCGCGCGCGGCTTCAGCTTCCGCTTCGACGGTCCGCTCGACATGCGCATGGACCCGGACGCCTCGCCGAGTGCCGCCGAGTGGCTGAACAGTGCTGACGAGCGCGAGATCAGCGACGTGCTGTGGCGTTACGGCGAGGAACGCCGTTCACGCCAGATCGCACGGCGTATCGTCGAAGTCAGGCGCACCGCGCCGCTGGCCACGACCTTCGAGCTGGCGGCGCTGGTGCGTGCCTGCGTGCGCGGCGGCGGCTCGCGCATCGATCCCGCGACGCGTACGTTCCAGGCGGTGCGCATGCGCATCAACGACGAGCTCGGTGAGCTCGAGCGCGTGCTCGATGCCGCCATCGATCTGCTTGCGGTCGGCGGGCGGCTGCTGGTGATCGCTTTTCACTCGCTCGAGGATCGCATCGTCAAGAACTGCTTTCGCGACCTCGACCGCGCGCATCGTGACAGCGTCAAGCACGGCACGCCACTGGCACCGGCGTTCCGTACCCCCATGCGCAAGCCGCTGATGGCCGGTGCAGACGAGCGGCGCGCCAACCCGCGCGCCCGCAGCGCGCGCCTGCGCGTGCTGGAGCGGGTCGCATGAAGATGATGGCCATTGCGTTGCTGGCCGGGGTCTGCGCCTTTGCCTCCGCGGTCGAGCTGGTCCTCAACCGCCACGACAGCCGGCGCCTGTTCGTCGAGCTGCAGACCCTGCGCCTGACCAAGCAGGAGCTCGACCAGCAATGGGGACAGCTGCTGCTGGAGCAGGCCACGTGGGCGACCCACGCGCGGGTGGAAGAGATTGCGCACGACGCACTGGGCATGGTCTCGCCGCGCGCAGCGCGGGTGGTCGAGCTGCGATGACAGCGCCGGCACGGGTCAGCCGCGAACTCAAGCTGCGCCGGCGACTGGTGGTCAGCGTATTCATCGGCGCCGCCGCCGCGCTGGTCTGGCGCACCGTCGATCTGCAGCTGCACGAACGCGAGTTCCTGCAGAGCCATGGCGATGCCCGTTACCTGCGGGTCGACGAAATGCATGCCAACCGCGGCATGATCACCGATCGGAACGGCGAGCCGCTGGCCATCAGCACGCCGACCGAGTCGGCCTGGATCAAGCCCGTCGAGTTCGTCACCGAGCGCCAGCGCTGGCCACAGCTGGCGGCGACCCTGGAAACCACCGTCGAGCACCTGGAGACGCTGGTGCTGCCGCGCATGGAGCGCCAGTTCGTCTACCTGCGCCGCCACCTGACGCCCGACGAAGGCGCCGCGATCCGTCGTCTCGGTCTGCGTGGCGTCGGCCTGCAACGCGAGTATCGCCGCTATTACCCGGCGGCCGAGGTCACTGCGCACGTCATCGGCTTCACCAACGTCGACGATCGCGGACAGGAAGGAATCGAGCTGGCCTTCGACGGTGCGCTCAAGGGCACGCCTGGCCTGCGCCGGGTGATCAAGGACCGGCTGGGACGCGTCGTCGAAGACGTCGAGCGCCTGCAGCCGATCCGGCCCGGCCGAGACATCCCGCTCAGCATCGACGAGCGCGTGCAGTACGCCGCCTACCGCGCGCTCAAGAGCGCGGTGCATGCGAACCGCGCCCGTGCCGGCTCGCTGGTCGTGGTCGACGTGCACAACGGCGAGATCGTCGCGCTGGTCAACCAGCCGTCGTTCAATCCCAATAACCGCAGCGAGCTCAAGGGCGAGCACTACCGCAACCGGGCGGTCACCGACCTGTTCGAGCCCGGCTCCACCGTGAAGCCGTTTACTATCGCCGCCGCGCTGGAGTCGGGCGCCTACGAGCCGCACACGCCGATCGACACGGCGCCGGGCTTCTTCAAGGTGGGACGCCACACGGTGCGCGACGTGCGCAACTTCGGCGCGCTGGACGTCGCCGGAATCATCGAGAAGTCGAGCAACGTCGGCGCCAGCAAGCTGGCGCTGTCGATGGAGCCGGAAGTGCTGTGGCGCCAGCTGCGCGCCGTCGGCATCGGCTCGCTGACCGAGGTGTCGTTGCCGGGAGAGGGCTACGGCCGTCTCAACGACTTCGCCAACTGGCGCGAGATTGAGCACGCGACGCTGGCCTTCGGCTATGGCATGTCGGTGACCGCGGTACAGCTGGCCCGCGCCTATGCGGCGATCGCCAACGGCGGCTGGCTGCTGCCGCTGCGCGTGGTGCGTAGCGACGCGCCGCCGAGGCGCGAACGGGCGATGCAGGCGTCGACCGCGGCGGCGCTGCGCGAGATGCTGTCCCGCGCGGTCAATCACGGCACCGGGCAGCAGGCCAGGGTCGACGGCTACAGCGTGGCCGGCAAGACCGGCACGGTGCACAAGTCCACCGTCGACGGCTACGCCGAGAACCGCTACCTGTCGCTGTTCGCCGGCATGATCCCCGCGGCGCAGCCGCGCCTGGTCGCGATCGTCGTGATCGACGAGCCCAAGGGCGGCGAGCATTTCGGCGGGCGCGTGGCGGCACCGATCTTCTCCGCCGTGATGGCGGAGGCGACGCGCGTGCTCAACATTCCACCGGATCGCGTCGCCGAGCCGAGCGCGCCACGGGTCTGGCTGGCCGGGCACGCGGCGCCCGGCGACGCCGAGCGTGGTCCGCAATGAGCGCGACCTGTGTACACGAGGGCGTGACCCTGTCCGCGCTGCTCGACGGCTTCGCCGAGATCGGGCCCGGCGACGATCGTGAAGTCAGTGACCTCACCCTGGACAGCCGCACGGTGCAGCCGGGCGCCTGCTTCGTCGCGCTCGGCGGCACGCGCGTCGATGGTCTCGCGTTCGCGGGCGAGGCCCGCGCGCGCGGTGCCGCGGCGATCCTTGCCGAGCGCGACGCGCCCGCCGACGATGGCGTGCCCGTGATCGTCGTACCGCGTCTGCGCGAACGGCTGGGCGGCATCGCCGACCGTTTCTTCGATCATCCCTCGGCTGCGCTGGCCGTGTTCGCCGTTACCGGCACCAACGGCAAGACCACCGTCGCCTACCTGGTGGCCCAGGCGATCGGTCACATAGCGGCGCCCTGCGGTTACCTTGGCACTCTCGGTGGCGGCTGCCCGGGCGAGCTGGAAACCGTCGCCAACACCACGCCGGACGTGATTTCCGTGCACCGCTGGCTGGCCCGCTTTCGCGCCGCGGGCTGCGCTGCCGCCGCGCTGGAAGCTTCGTCCCACGCGCTCGACCAGCAGCGCCTGGCCGGTGTACGCCTGGCCGCGGCGGCGTTCACCAATCTTGGCCACGATCACCTCGACTATCACGGTGATCTGGAAGCCTACGCGGCCGCCAAGCGGCGCCTGTTCGTGCAGCGCCCGCTGTCGGCGGCGGTGATCAACGTCGACGACGCGACCGGCGCCGCACTGGCCGCTTCGCTGGCCGACGATCTCGACCTGTGGACGTGCTCCTCCGGCGCTGGTGCGGGCGCCGACGCCGGGCTCGCGCGGGTCACCGCGGCGGACATTCGCCCCGCCGCATCCGGTATCAGCTTCGATCTCGCTGCGGACGGTCAGCGCGCGACGGTGCGCTCGCGCCTGGTCGGTCGCTTCAACGTCGACAACCTCTTGCTGACGGCCGCCATGCTGCTCGCCGCCGGTCATCCCTTCGCTCGCGTGGCCGCGGCGCTGGAACGACTGGAGGCCGCGCCTGGGCGCATGCAACGATGCGGCCGCACGCCGCGCGGGGCGCAGGTCTTCGTCGACTATGCCCACGGCCCGGACAGCCTGGCCGCCGCCCTGACAGCGCTGCGTGAGCTCACGCCGGCACGCCTGCACGTAGTGTTCGGCTGCGGCGGCAATCGCGATCGCAGCAAGCGCGCGGCGATGGGCGCGGCCGCGGCCGCGCTCGCCGACCGCGTGGTGATCACCTCCGACAACCCGCGTGACGAGGACGAGCAGGCTATCGCCGAAGCGATCCTGGGCGGCATGCCGGCGCCGCACGCCGCGACGGTCGTGCTCGACCGCGGCGCGGCCATCGCGCTGGCACTGCACGGTGCCGCGCGCGGCGACGTGGTGCTGGTTGCCGGCAAGGGACACGAGACCACGCAGGAGCGGGCGGGGCGTTTCGACCATTTCGACGATCGCGAAACGATCGCGCGGCTGCTGGCGGAGGACGCCCCGTGATCGCCGGCACCCTGTCCGAGGCAGCGCGCGTGCTGGGCGGTCTTCTGCACGGATCCTCGCGCGCGTTCCGTGGCGTCAGCACCGACACCCGCAGCCTCGCGGCGGACGAGTTGTTCTTCGCGCTGCGCGGACCGCGCTTCGACGGACACGACATGCTGGCCGCGGCCGCCACCGCCGGTGCGGCCGGCGCGGTGGTCGAGCATGCCGGTGCAGCGGCGCTGGCCCGCATCGAGGTCGCCGACACGCGTCGCGGGCTCGCTGTGCTGGCGCGCGACTGGCGCGCGCGCTTTGCGATCCCCGTGATCGGGATCACCGGCAGCGCCGGCAAGACCACGGTCAAGGAAATGCTCGGGGCAATCATGCTCGAGCGCGGCCCGGCATTGATCACCGCGGGAAATCTCAACAACGACATCGGAGTGCCGCAGACCCTGTTCCGGCTCGGACCGGATCACGCTGCCGCCGTCATCGAGATGGGCGCGAGTCAGCCCGGCGACATCGCGGTGCTGGTCGATATCGCACGGCCGACCATCGGCGTCGTCACCCTGGCCGCCGCATCGCACCTGGAAGGTCTGGGTGACGTGGAGACGGTGGCGCGGACCAAGGGCGACATGCTCGCCGGTCTGGGTGAGGACGGTGTTGCGGTCTACAACGCCGACGACGCGTTCGCGCCGCTGTGGGCCGGGCTGGCCGGGTCCCGCCGCTGCATCCGGTTCGGCCGTTCCGCCGAGGTGAGGGCGCGCAACGTGGTCGACGGCGAGGACGAAACGACCTTCACGCTGTGCTGTCCGGCCGGCGAGATCGGCGTACGGCTCGCTTACCGCGGCCGGCACAACGTCGACAATGCGCTGGCGGCGTCCGCGGCAGCCCTCGCCGCGGACGCGAGCCTCGAGGAGATCGCGCGCGGTCTGGCGCGCGCCCGGCCGCTGCGCGGGCGCCTGCGCATGCTGCGCGCACGGCGCGGCACGCGCGTCATCGACGACTGTTACAACGCCAACCCGGCCTCGCTGGGCGCCGCGCTGGAGGTGCTCGCCACCGCGGACACCGCGCGCTGGCTGGTGCTTGGTGACATGGGCGAGCTGGGCGACGGTGCCGTGGAGCATCATCGCGCGGCGGGCCGTGCGGCGCGCGCAGCCGGTGTCTCGCACCTGTTTGCGCTGGGGCCGCTGAGCCGCAGCGCGGTTGACGAGTTCGGACCCGGCGGCGCTCATTTCGAGGAGCGCGCGGCGCTGATCGACGCCGTCGGTGCTGCACTCGATCGTGCTGACGGCACCGTCACCATCCTGGTCAAGGGCTCACGCATGATGGCGCTGGAGGCCGTCGTCGAATCCCTGACCGCGGAGGAGCCGCAGCCATGCTGATGCACCTGACCGACTATCTTGCGCAGTACTACTCGGGCTTCAACGTCTTCCAGTACCTGACCCTGCGCACCATTCTCGGCGTGCTCACGGCGCTGTTCATCGCGCTGCTGATCGGCCCCGGCATGATCCGGCACCTGGTACGCTTCCAGATCGGTCAGACGGTGCGTGACGACGGCCCGCAAAGCCATCTCTCCAAGGCCGGCACGCCGACCATGGGCGGTCTGCTGATCCTGGTTTCGATCGCGGCCAGCACGCTGCTGTGGAGCGATCTCAGCAATCGCTTCGTGTGGGTGGTCCTGATCACCACGTTGCTGTTCGGGGCGATTGGCTTCTACGACGACTACCTCAAGCTGGTGCGCCGTGACGCGCGCGGCCTGCGTGCGCCGTACAAGATCTTCTGGCAGTCGGCGGCTGCGCTGGGCACCGCATTTACGCTCTACCTGACCGCGCAGACCCCGACCGAAACCCAGCTCATCGTGCCGCTGGTCAAGAGCGTGGCCATCGATCTCGGCTGGCTGTACGTGGTGCTCGCCTATTTCGTCATCGTCGGCACCAGCAACGCGGTCAACCTGACCGATGGTCTCGACGGCCTCGCGGTGTTGCCGACGGTGATGGTGGCGGCGGCCTTGATCGTATTCGCCTACGTCGCCGGCAACGTCAACTTTGCGCGCTACCTCGCCGTGCCCTACGTGTTCGGGGTCGGCGAGGTGTGCGTGTTCTGCGGCGCGATCGTCGGCGCCGGGCTGGGTTTCCTGTGGTTCAACACCTACCCGGCAATGGTCTTCATGGGCGACATCGGTGCACTCGCGCTGGGCGCCGCCATCGGCACCGTCGCCATCGTCGTGCGCCAGGAGCTGGTGCTGCTGATCATGGGCGGCGTGTTCGTCATGGAAACGGTGTCGGTCATTCTGCAAGTGGTGTCGTTCAAGCTGACCGGGCGCCGCATCTTTCGCATGGCGCCGATTCACCATCATTTCGAGCTCAAGGGCTGGCCCGAGCCGCGCGTCATCGTGCGCTTCTGGATCATCACCGTGGTGCTGGTGCTGGCCGCGCTGGCCACGCTCAAGATCCGGTGATGGCGGCGGTGATGACACACGAGGTATGGAAGCCTGGCATGCCGGGGCGGCGCCATGCCGTGGTCGGCCTGGGCGCGACCGGCCGCTCGGTGGTCGACTTCCTCGCCCGCCGCGGCGTCGAGACGCTGGCCATGGACACCCGCGACGCGCCGCCGGCACTGGGCGAGGTGCGGGCGCGTCATCCGGCGCTCGACGTCGTCACCGGCGGCCTGGATGCGGACGCCCTGGCGTGCTGCCCGGTCGTCGTCGTCAGCCCGGGCGTGGCCCTGGACCAGCCGGCGCTGGTTGCCGCGCGTGCGGCCGGCTGCCGGGTGATCGGTGACATCGAGCTGTTCGCGCTCTACGCCACGGCGCCGGTGGTGGCGATCACCGGCACCAACGGCAAGAGCACCGTCACCACGCTGGTCGCGGAGATCCTCGCTGCCAGTGGTCTCGCGGTGCGGCGTGGCGCCAACCTCGGCACGCCGGCGCTCGACTTGCTGACTGACGGGGAGCCGGACTGCTACGTGCTCGAGCTGTCGAGCTTCCAGCTCGAACTGTGCGAGAGCCTCGCACCGCAGGTCGCCGCCGTGCTCAATATCGCGCCGGATCACATCGATCGCCACGGCAGCCTGGAACGGTACACGGCTGCCAAAGCGCGCATCCTCGCGCACGCCGAAGTCGCTGTGCTCAATGCCGACGACCCGGTCGTGGCGGCGTTGCCGTGCAGCGCACGCCGGGTCCTGTTCACGTTCGGCGCACCCGGCCCCGGCCGCTACGGAATGCGCGACACCCCGGCGGGTGCGGTGCTGGCGAGCGGCGCGTTCGACTTCGTCGCCCGCGCCGATCTCGCACTGGCGGGCACGCACAACGTCGCCAACGTGCTCGCGGCGATCGCGATTTGCGATACGCGGGGGACCGAGCGCAGCGCCATCATTCGCACGGTGCGCGACTTCCGCGGACTCCCGCATCGCTGCGAAACCGTCGCCACCGTGCGCGGGGTACGTTACGTCAACGATTCCAAGGCGACCAACCCGGGCGCAGCCTGTGCCAGCCTCCTCGGCATACTGGCGGAGAGCGGTGGTGTGGTCATCGCCGGCGGCGAGCCCAAGGGCGTCGCGTTCGACGACCTGGCCGACGCCATCGTCGCCACTGCGCACAGCGCGGTGTTGATCGGGCAGGCCGCCGATGCCATCGAGCGAGCGCTGGCGGGCCGCGTCGAGTGCGTGCGTGCCGCCGACATGGCCGGCGCGGTACGCGCCGCGTCCCGCGCGGCCGAGGACGGCGAAACCGTGCTGCTGGCGCCGGCCTGCGCCAGCTTCGACATGTTCGACAATTATGCGGCCCGCGGCGAGGCCTTTCGTGCCGCCGTCAGCGCCCTTGGAGGTGACTGATGGATGCCGTGCTCACGGGCCAGGCGGTACCGCTCGCGGCGCGCGCGCCGCGCCGTGGCAGCGCCTACGATCTGTGGCTGCTGGGCGCCGCGCTGACCCTGCTGTGCCTGGGCCTGATCATGGTGGTGTCGACCTCGGTGCCGATCGCCGAGCGCCGCGAGCTCGGCGCGCTGCATTATTTCTGGCGCCAGCTGATCGCCGCCGGGGTTGGCCTGGCGGTGGCGGGAGCGATCCTGCGCATCGAGCTCGAACGCTTCGCCATGCTCAGCACCCTGCTCCTGTTCGTCTCGATCGCGCTGCTGATCGCGGTGCTGGTGCCGGGCCTGGGGCGCGAGGTGAACGGCAGCATGCGCTGGCTGGGTCTGGGCGGGTTCGCGCTGCAGGCCTCCGAGCCGGCCAAGCTCGCGGTCGTGATCTACCTCGCCGCCTACCTCGTGCGGCACAACAGCCAGGTCCGGTCGGACTTCATCGGTTTCATCAAGCCGGTCGGCGTGCTCACCGTGATCGCGGGCCTGTTCCTGATCGAGCCGGATTTCGGCGCCGCCGTGGTGCTGTTCACGACCGGCCTGGGCATGCTGTTCCTGGCCGGCGTGCCAATGCTGCGCTTCCTGTTCTGGGGCGTCGCCGCGCTCACCGCGCTGGCGGCATTGTCGATGCTCGCGCCCTACCGGCTGCAGCGCCTGATGACGTTCATGGACCCGTGGTCCGATCCTTACAACAGCGGCTTCCAGCTGACCCAGGCGTTGATCGCCTTCGGCCGCGGCGAATGGACCGGGGTGGGGCTGGGCAACAGCGTGCAGAAGCTCTATTACCTGCCGGAGGTGCACACCGATTTCGTGTTCGCCGTGATCGGCGAGGAAGTCGGCATGCTGGGCACGATCGGCGTCATCGCGCTGTTCACCTTCCTGGTCTGGCGGGTGTTCTACCTGGGCGGGGTTGCCGAGCGCGCCAATCACCTGTTCGCGGCCTACCTCACCTACGGCATCGGCCTGCTGATCGGCATCCAGGCCTTCGTCAACATCGGCGTCAACATGGGGCTGCTGCCGACCAAGGGCCTGCCGCTGCCGTTCCTGAGCTATGCCAGCAACAACCTCGTAGTGACGCTGGCCGCGATCGCGCTGGTGCTACGCGCCGGCTACGAGGCGCGGCGCCCGCCGGCGGTGACGGCGCGCGAGGAGGGCGGCGCATGAGCCGTCCGGTCATGATCGTCGCCGGCGGCACCGGCGGCCACGTCTATCCCGGGCTCGCCGTCGCGGAGGCACTGCGCCGGCGTGGCGTCGAGCTGCACTGGATGGGCACGCGACGCGGCATCGAGGCACGCGTGGTACCCGCGCAGGGCTTTCCGCTGACCACCATTCCGGTCAGTGGCCTGCGCCGGGCCGGCTGGTTGCGCTGGCTGGGCGCGCCGGTCACCGTCCTTGCCGGCGTGGTGTGCGCGATAGCGGCCATGGTGCGGGTACGCCCGGGCGTGGTGCTCGGCATGGGCGGCTTCGTCAGCGGCCCGGGGGGCGTCGCCGCCTGGCTGTGCCGCCGGCCGCTGCTGATCCACGAGCAGAACGCCGTGCCGGGGCTGACCAACCGGCTGCTGAGCCGGCTGGCGGCGCGCGTGCTCGAAGCGTTTCCCGGATCGTTCGCACCCGAGGTGCACGCGATCGCGGTCGGCAACCCGGTGCGCGAGGCGATCGCCGGGCTGGCACCGCCGGCGGCGCGGGCGGCCGCACGCCGACGGCCCGCGGTGCTGGTCTTCGGCGGCAGTCGCGGTGCGCGCGCGCTGAACGAGATCGTGCCCGCGGCGCTGATCGCCGGCGCCGTGCCCGACCTGCAGGTGCTGCACCAGTGCGGCGCCGCGGACGTCGAGGCCACGCGCGCACGCTACGCCGCAGCGCCGGACGGCATGCAGTGCGAGGTCGTGGCCTACATCGAGGACATGGCCGCCGCCTATGCCGCGGCCGATCTCGTCATCGCCCGCGCCGGCGCGCTGACCGTGTTCGAGATTGCCGCCGCCGGCATTGCCGCCGTCCTGGTGCCCTATCCGCACGCGGTCGACGATCACCAGACCGCCAACGCGCGCCACCTGGTCGATCGCGAGGCCGCCCTGCTGATGCCCGAATCCGAACTCGGGATCGATGGCCTGGCCGGTGCCGTGGCCGATCTCTTCGCCGAGCCGGGGCGGCTGCGGGCGATGGCGGAGCGCGCACGCGAGTGCGCCGCCGGCGGCGCCACCGAGGCGGTCATGCGCCACTGCCTGGAGCTGGCCGATGCATGACGACAAGCAGCAGCTCATGCACCGCGTCGACCGCATTCACTTCATTGGCGTCGGCGGTGCCGGCATGAGCGGCATCGCCGAGGTGCTGTGCAACCTGGGCTACCAGGTATCCGGCTCGGACGTTGCGCGTTCGCGCGTCACCGAGCACCTGCGTGCGGTCGGCGTGCAGGTCATGGAGCAGCACGATCCCGCGCACGTCGCCGGTGCCGACGTCGTCGTCGTGTCGAGCGCGGTGGCGGCGGACAACGTCGAGCTGGCGGCGGCGCGCGAATGGCGCATCCCGACCGTGCCGCGGGCCGAGATGCTGGCCGAGCTGATGCGTTTCCGCCACGGTATCGCGGTCGCCGGGACCCACGGCAAGACCACCACCACCAGCCTCATCGCCACCGTCCTCGGCGAGGCCGGGCTCGACCCGACCTTCGTCGTCGGTGGCCTGGTCAAGAGCATCAACTCGCATGCGCGCCTCGGCGCCGGCCGCTACCTGGTGGCCGAGGCGGACGAGAGCGACGCTTCGTTCCTGCTGCTCAATCCCCTGATCGCCGTGCTCACCAACGTCGATGCGGATCACATGGAGACCTACGATGGTGACTTCTCGGTCCTGACCGCGGCCTTCGTCGACTTCTTCCGTCGGCTGCCGTTCTACGGCGTGGCCTGCGTGTGCCTGGACGACCCGCGTGCCGCCAGCCTGATCCCGGACATCCGCACGCGGGTCCTGACCTATGGCATGCATGCCGATGCCGACGTACGCGGTTACGACCTGCGTCACGTGGAGGGGCGCGAGCATTTCCGCGTGAGCAGCGAGCTGGCCGACTGCGAGGGCGAGTTCGTGCTCAACATGCCCGGCGAGCACAACGTGCAGAACGCCCTGGCCGCGATCGCCGTCGCCCTCGAGCTCGGTATCGAGGTCGATGCCATCAAGCGCGCACTGGCCGCTTTCGAAGGCATCGCCCGGCGCTGCCAGATTCACCCGCAGGTGAACCTCGGGGCGTGCCGGGTCACGGTGGTCGACGACTATGGCCACCATCCGCGCGAGCTGGAGGCGGTGCTGAAGACGATCCGGCGGCGCTGGCCGGGCCGCCGCCTGGTGGTGGTGTTCCAGCCGCACCGTTACTCGCGTACCCGGGACCTGATGGACGACTTCGTCAGCGTGCTGTCGCAGGTCGACGTGCTGCTGCTGCTCGAAGTCTACGCCGCCGGCGAGGCGCCAATCAGCGGCGCTGACGGCCGCTCGCTGGCGCGCGCCATTCGCACCCGCGGGCAGGTCGAGCCGATCTTCGTCGAACGCCCGGATGCGCTGCGCGGCGTGCTCGAAGGCCTGGTGCACGACGACGACGTGGTTGCCATGCTCGGCGCCGGTAACATCGGCCAGCTGGCGGAGGCTCTGGTCGCATGATGGCCGAACGCCTGGACCCGACAGCGCCGCGGGTACGCGGCACCTGGCGCGATGCCGAGCCCATGGCGCGCCATTCGACGTGGCGCTGTGGCGGCACGGCGGCACACTACTTCGAGCCGGCCGATCGCGATGACCTGGTCGATTTCCTGCGCCAGCGCGTCGCCGGCCAGGCTCTGCTGTGGATCGGCTTCGGCAGCAACCTGCTGGTGCGCGACGGCGGCCTGGAGGAGACCGTGATCGCGACCGCGCCCGGCCTCTCGTCGCTGGCCTGGGAGGCGCCCGACCTGCTCTACGCGGAATGCGGCGTGGCCTGCGCCAAGCTCGCGCGCGAGGCGGCCGCCCGCGGTCGCGGCGGCCTGGAGTTCCTGGCCGGCATACCGGGCACCCTCGGCGGCGCCCTGGCGATGAATGCCGGCGCGCTCGGCAGCGAGACCTGGTGCCACGTCGAGGCGGTGGAGACGGTCGACGGCGACGGGCGCGTGCAGCGGCGCGCCGCCGCGGAATATCAGCCGCACTATCGCGGCGTCGAGGGACCGGCAGGATGGTTTCTCGCCGCCTGGCTGCGTCTGCCGCAGACGCTCGCCGCCGCCGACGGCGCACGCCGCATCCGCGAGGTGCTGGCGCGACGCAGTGCGACCCAGCCGACCGGCAAGGCAACCTGCGGCTCGGTATTCATGAACCCGCCCGGCGACTACGCGGGTCGCCTGGTCGAGGCGTGCGGGCTGAAGGGCCTGCGGGTCGGCGGCGCCGAGGTCTCCACCCTGCACGCCAACTTCATCGTCAACGACGGCAGTGCCAGCGCCGCCGACATCGAAGCGCTGATCGAACGTATCCGCGAGACGGTACGGCAGCGCACCGGGGTCGAGCTCGTCAGCGAGGTGCACGTGGTCGGGCGCCACGGCGCGGAGGCGGACGCATGAGCGCGGCACGCACCGAGCACCTTGCCCGCGTGGTCGAACGCGCCGGGCGCGTCGCCGTGCTCATGGGCGGCGCGTCGGCCGAGCGCGAGATCTCGCTCAGGAGCGGAGCCGCGGTGACCACGGCGCTGCAGCGCGCCGGGGTCGATGCGACGGCCGTCGACTGGGACGGCAGCCTGGCGGGCGCGCTCGGCGACTCTGCCTACGATCGCTACTTCATCGCCGTGCACGGCCGCGGTGGCGAGGACGGCAAGCTGCAGGCGGCGCTGGAGTTGGCCGGCCGGCGGTACACCGGCAGCGGCGTGCTCGGCTGCGCACTGGCGATGGACAAGTCCCGGGCCAAGCTCGCCTGGCTGGGCGCCGGCCTGCCGACGCCGCCGTTCGAGATCGTCGACGAGCGCGCCGACGTCGCCGCGCTGGTCGCGCGGCTGGGCCTGCCGCTGGTAATCAAGCCGGCACGCGAGGGCTCCAGCCTCGGCGTGACCCTGGTCAAGCTGGCCGACGCCCTGCCCGGGGCGATCGCGGCGGCGCGCGCTTTCGACGCCATCGTGATTGCCGAGCGCTGCATCGTCGGTGGCGGTGAATACACGGCCTCGATTCTCGGCTCGCGCGCGCTGCCGATGATCCGGCTGGAGACGCCGCGCGAGTTCTACGATTACGAGGCCAAGTACGTCACCGACGACACCCGTTACCTGTGCCCATGCGGCCTGGACACGGACGACGAAGCGCAGGCGGCCGCGCTCGCGCTGCGCGCGTTCGAGGTACTCGACGGCAGCGGCTGGGGCCGCGTCGATTTCATGCGCGACGCGGCCGGTCGCATGTGGCTGATCGAGCTCAACACCGTACCGGGGATGACCGATCATTCGCTGGTGCCGATGGCGGCGGCCGAGGCCGGTATCGGGTTCGAGGAGCTGGTGGTCGAGATCCTCGCCTCGGCGATGGACGCGGAGGAGCTGGCATGAGCCAGGCCATGACGCAGGCCGTCACCCGGGGCCCGGCACAGCCGCTGCTGCCCTCGCCGACCATGCTCGTGTTTGCGGTCATGCTGGCCGTCACCGTCGGCGGTATCGCATGGACCGCCGTGGCGCTGTCCGATCCCGCGGCCCTGCCGATTCGCAAGGTCCTGGTCGAGGGCGAGTTCACGCACCTCGACCCAGCGGTGTTGCAGCAGGCGGTGGTCGAGTCGGTCGATGCCGGCTTCTTCGGCGTCGACGTTGCCGGGATCCGCAGCCGCCTGCTCGACGAGCCCTGGATCCGGGGCGCGACCATCCGCCGCGTGTGGCCGGATGCGCTGCACGTGAGCGTGGTCGAGCAGGCGCCGGTCGCACGCTGGGGCGCGAGCGCCATGTTGAACGAGGTGGGCGACGTGTTCGCGCCCGCGCCGGACGACTTCCCGCACGGGCTGGTGCGTCTCGATGGTCCGCTCGGCAGCGAGGTCGAGGTGCTCGACCGCTATCGCTACGTGGCGCGCCAACTCGCGCAGGTCGGCATCGGTGTCACCGCGGTAACGCTGTCCGCACGCCATGCCTGGAGCGTGGATACCGCCGACGGCAAGCAGCTCGTGCTGGGCCGCAGCGCGCTGGAGGAGCGCCTGGCGCGGTTCCTGTTCGGCTACCGGCGCGGACTGAACGAAATCTGGCAGCAGGTCGGGCGCGTCGACCTGCGTTACACGAACGGCTTCGCGGTTGCCGGCGCCAACGCGCCGGTCAATGGCTGAACGGTTGGGGGCATAGGGCTGCCGAGCATCGGGAGCAAGGTGAGATGGTGAAGAAAGCGGACAAGAAACTGCTGGTCGGGCTCGATATCGGGACGTCCAAGGTGGTCGCGATCGTGGGCGAGATTTCCGCCGACAACGAGATCGAGGTCGTCGGGCTGGGATCGCATCCGTCGCGAGGACTGAAGAAGGGCGTGGTGGTCAACATCGAGTCCACCGTGCAGTCGATCCAGCGCGCGATCGAGGAAGCCGAGCTGATGGCGGGCTGCGAGATTCACTCGGTCTATGCCGGCATCGCCGGCGGCCACATCCGCAGTCTCAACTCGCACGGCATCGTCGCGATCCGTGACAACGAGGTCACGCACAACGACGTCGACCGCGTCATCGACGCCGCGCGCGCGGTCGCGATCCCCGCCGACCAGAAAATTCTGCACATCCTGCCGCAGGAATTCATCATCGACGGCCAGGAGGGCATCCGTGAACCGATCGGCATGTCGGGCGTGCGCCTGGAGGCGCGGGTGCACATGGTCACCGGCGCGGTATCGGCGGCACAGAACATCGTCAAGTGTGTGCGTCGCTGCGGCCTCGAGGTCGACGACGTCATCCTGCAGCAGCTCGCGTCCTCGCACGCCGTGCTCACCGACGACGAGAAGGAGCTCGGTGTCTGCCTGTGCGACATCGGCGGCGGCACCACCGACATCGCGGTGTTCGTGCACGGGGCGATCAATCACTCCGCGGTCATCCCGATCGCCGGCGACCAGGTCACCAACGACATCGCCGTCGCCCTGCGTACGCCGACCCATCACGCCGAAGACATCAAGATCCGCTATGCCTGCGCGCTGACCCAGCTCGCCAACCCGGAAGAGACCATCGAAGTGCCCAGCGTCGGCGATCGCCCGCCGCGCCGCCTGGTGCGCCAGACCCTGGCCGAGGTCGTCGAGCCGCGCTACGAGGAGCTGTTCAACCTCGTCGCGACCGAGCTCAAGCGCAGCGGCTTCGAGGAGATGGTTGCCGCCGGGGTCGTGCTGACCGGGGGCGGGGCGAAGATGGAAGGCGTCATCGAGCTCGCCGAGGAGGTGTTCCACATGCCGGTGCGTCTGGGCACACCGCAATACGTCGCCGGCCTGGTCGACGTCGTGCGAAACCCCATCTATGCCACCGGGGTCGGGCTGCTGCTGTTCGGCAACCAGTCGGGACCGGGTTTCGCGCAGCCGGGCCGTTTCGACAATCCCGCCTCGCTGTGGGAACGCATGAAGAACTGGTTTCATGGCAATTTCTGAATCAAAGAACCTGTCGACCGCCGGCTCGGCCGCGGCGACTCACGCTGGACCACAACACGCTAATCGCCCCGCGTGAGGGCGAATCGTAGACGGAGGGATATCTGATGTTCGAACTTATGGACTCATACAGCCAGAGGGCGGTGATCAAGGTCGTCGGTGTCGGCGGCGGCGGTGGTAACGCGGTCGAGCACATGCTGGGTGCGGAGATCGAGGGTGTCGAGTTCATCTGCGCCAACACCGATGCGCAGGTGCTGAAGAACTCCTCGGTCAAGACCACGCTGCAGCTCGGCAGCGACATCACCAAGGGGCTGGGCGCCGGCGCTAACCCGGAGATCGGGCGCCAGGCGGCGCTCGACGACCGCGAGCGCATCGGGGACGTGCTGGAAGGCGCGGACATGGTGTTCATCACTGCCGGCATGGGCGGTGGCACCGGCACCGGCGGGGCGCCAGTAGTGGCCCAGATCGCGCGCGAGATGGGCATACTTACCGTTGCCGTGGTGACCCGCCCGTTCCCGTTCGAGGGCCGCAAGCGCGCCGCGATCGCGACCGACGGCATCAAGGAGCTGTCGCAGTACGTCGACTCGCTGATTACGATCCCGAACGAGAAGCTGCTCAGCGTGCTCGGCCGCGACATCAGCCTGCTCGATGCCTTCAAGGCCGCCAACGACGTGCTGCTCGGCGCCGTGCAGGGCATCGCCGAGCTCATCACCTGCCCCGGTCTCATCAACGTCGACTTCGCCGACGTGCGTACGGTGATGTCGGAGATGGGTATGGCGATGATGGGCTCGGGCAGCGCGCGTGGCCAGGATCGTGCCCGGGTTGCCGCCGAGGCGGCCATCTCCAGCCCGTTGCTGGAGGACGTCAACCTGTCCGGCGCCAAGGGCATCCTGGTCAATGTCACCTCCGGCCTCGACATCAAGATGGGCGAGTTCGAGGAAGTCGGCAACACGGTCAAGGAGTTCGCCTCCGACAATGCGACCGTGGTCGTCGGCACCGTCATCGACCAGAGCATGGACGACGAGATCCGGGTCACCGTCGTCGCTACCGGTATCGGCGGCGAGCAGCGCGGCAAGGAGGAGGCGCCGACGGTCGTCGCGGCGGCGCGCAAGGAGGAGGACGAGGTCGACTACAAGCGCTACGAGCGGCCGACGGTGATTCGCAACCGCGATGACCATACGCCTGCGAATGGCGCGACCGATACCGACACCGACTACCTGGACATTCCGGCGTTCCTGCGCCGGCAGGCCGACTAGGTTGGGTGCTGCA
The DNA here is from genome assembly GCA_041984235.1 of Gammaproteobacteria bacterium. Classification (GTDB taxonomy): domain Bacteria; phylum Pseudomonadota; class Gammaproteobacteria; genus JBHIYN01. The sequence continues at coordinate 172,594 of JBHIYN010000005.1, read as the reverse complement.
GCGCGGTAAACGGGAAGAAAAACAGGGTTATCAGTGCCATACGAACGTGTGCTATCATCCGCCCGGAAGCCATCCTTGCTTGGGGAAGCGGGGGAAATGATAAGACAAAGAACCCTGAAGAACGTCATTCGGGCGACTGGCGTTGGCCTGCATACCGGCCGCAAGGTATTTCTCACCCTGCGCCCCGCGCCGCCCGACACCGGCATCGTCTTCCGCCGCGAGGATCTGGATCCCGCGGTGGAGATCCTCGCGCGCGCGGAGAACGTCGGCGACACCAGTCTTTCGACCAGCCTGGTCAAGAACGACGTGCGTATCTCGACCGTGGAACACCTGCTGTCGGCCTTCGCCGGACTGGGTATCGACAATGCCTATGTCGATCTCAGCGCGGCTGAAGTGCCGATCATGGACGGCAGCGCCGGACCGTTCGTCTTCCTTATCCAGTCCGCCGGCTTCGAAGAGCAGAACCGGCCGAAGAAGTTCATTCGCATCAAGCGCGAGATCGCGGTCAGCGACGGCGACAAGTGGGCGCGCTTCGAACCCTTCGACGGCTTCAAGGTGTCGTTCGCAATCGAGTTCGATCACCCCTTCTTCCACCAGCACAGCAAGCACGCCGAGATCGATTTCTCGACGACCTCCTTCGTCAAGGAAGTCAGTCGCGCGCGCACCTTCGGCTTCATGCGCGACGTCGAGATCCTGCGCGAGCAGAATCTCGCCCTCGGTGGCAGCCTGGACAACGCCGTGGTCGTCGACGACTACCGCGTTCTGAACGAAGACGGCCTGCGTTACGAGGACGAGTTCGTCAAGCACAAGATCCTCGACGCCATCGGCGATCTGTACCTGCTCGGCCACAGCCTGATTGGCGCCTTCCACGGGTACAAGTCCGGTCATGCGCTGAACAACCGCTTGCTGCGCCGTATCCTGGCAACGCGTGACGCCTGGGACCTGGTCTCGTTCGAGGACGAGGACGCCGCACCCATCGTGTTCATGCAGCCGATGCCGGCTGGCTGAGGCGCGGGTTTCGCCCCCAGTCTGATCCCGCGGCCGCGGACCGGCCGCCCGCCAGCAACTAGCGACGCCTGCGCGTGAGCCTGTGCAGCGCGGCGCGCAGTGCCGGGTCGGTGATGGTGTCTGCCTGGGCGTCGATGGAGGCCGCGGAAGACGCACTCAGGGTCGCGCGCCGGGTGGCTGCCGGCGGCTCGTAATCGCGCGGCGCGTTGCGCACGCGAATACTGCGCACCCCGGCGAATTCCGGCTCCCCGCCCAACGCGGCGAGAATCTCGGGCGCCTTGTAGCGCACCTGCGTCGCCCAGGCCGAGCTGTCGGCCTGCAGAACCAGGCAGCCGTCGCGGATGTTCGCCAGCCGGACGTGGGCGGCCAGCCGCGGCGGCAGGCAGGCGGTCACCCGTTCGCTCAGCTCGGCCAGGCGCGCGGCCTGCGACGTCAATTGCTTTAGGCGTCCGAATCTGGTGACAATACGGCTAAACGTCTGCGGGGAATTCATATCAGGGCACCAGTCGCGGCGCCGCAGGGTCGGCGCAGGTGGGGCGTTGTCTGACCTGATTGTCATGGAAATCCTGATCCTTTCCAAATCGCGGGGTACCGCCGGGCGCATCCGTATCAACGGTTTCGGCCTGGTCGTCTTCGCACTGCTGATCTCGAGCGGTGTCGCGTCGGCGGCCTACTGGGGCTACGTCCGCGGCGGTGACGAGATGGTCGAGACGATGCTCAACGATCCGCGCCATTCGGCCGCCCCGTGGCAGCGCGAGATCATCCAGCAGCGCCGCTTCCTGAAGTCCCTGCAGCAGGACATGAACGCGGACCTGAGCGCACTGGCTGGCTCCGTCGGCCGCCTGCAGGGATACCTCGCGCGTCTCGACGCCGCCGCCGAGCGCGTGGTCGAGTCCAGCGGACTGGACGCCGAGGAGTTCGCCTTCGGCGACCCGACTCCGATCGGCGGACCGCACGTCAGCGTGTCCGAGCCGCCGCGCTGGGAGTCATTGCTCGCCAACGTCACTGCGCTGGAAAGCGATATCGAGTTGCGCCAGTCGCGGCTCACCGTGCTCGAGTCGTTCCTGCTCGACAAGCAGGTGCGCGCTGCTGCGGAGCCGACCGGCCGTCCGGTCAACGATGGCTGGATCTCTTCCGGCTACGGCTACCGTACCGACCCGGTCTCCGGTCGCCGCGAGTTTCACAGCGGCATCGATTTCGCGGGCAAGGCCGGACTCGAGGTCCGGGCCGTGGCCGACGGCGTCGTGACCTGGTCGGGCAAACGCTGGGGTTACGGCAACCTGGTCGAGCTCAGTCATGCCAACGGCTACGTAACGCGCTACGCGCACAACCGCGCCAACCTGGTCAAGGTGGGCGAGAAGGTCGAGCAGAACCAGCCCGTCGCGTTACTCGGATCCTCGGGACGATCGACCGGCCCCCACGTGCACTTCGAGGTCGTGCGTAACGATCGCTCGGTCAATCCCTGGAAGTTCATCCGCCGCCACACGGACTGACCCCGGCGCCACTGCACGCCTTTCCCCGCCCCACGGGCGTTGACACCGGTTTGCTACAATAGCCGCGCCCGCGCCGCCATCCCGGCGGCGACCGCTCCGCCACTTCTTCAGTAGAGTCCATGGCCGCTAGCTCCAAGTCCCTTCCTGCCCGGCTCGTGCAGTCGGTTTTCGGCAGTCGCAACGACCGCCTGCTCAAACGGATGCGCAAAACGGTCGCCGCCGTCAATGCGCTGGAGCCGGAGATGGCCGCGCTCGACGACGACGCGCTGCGTGCCAAGACCACCGAGTTCCGTGAGCGCTGTGCCGGCGGAGAATCGCTCGACGACCTTCTGCCCGAGGCCTTCGCCGTGGTGCGTGAAACCGGCAAGCGGGTTCTCGGCATGCGCCATTTCGACGAGCAGCTGCTGGGCGGGATCGCCCTGCACCAGGGCCGCATCGCCGAGATGCGGACCGGCGAGGGCAAGACGCTGGTGGCGACGCTGCCGGCCTACCTGAACGCGCTGTCGGGCAAGTCGGTGCACGTGGTCACCGTCAACGATTACCTCGCGCGCCGCGACGCGGAGTGGATGGGCAGGATCTACAACGCGCTCGACATGTCGGTCGGCGTGGTGCTGGGCGGGATGAACTCGGAAGCGCGCCAGCGATCCTACGCCTGCGCGATCACCTACGGCACCAATAACGAGTACGGCTTCGACTACCTGCGCGACAACATGGCGTTCCATCCCGACCAGCGCGTGCAGCGCGACGTCAGCTTCGCCATCGTCGACGAAGTCGATTCCATTCTCATCGACGAGGCACGTACGCCGCTCATCATCTCCGGACCGACCGACGACCGCAGCGATCTCTACGTGCGCGTCAACGCGCTGGTGCCGCAGCTCACGCGGCAGCAGGAGGAAGACGGGCCGGGCGATTACACCGTCGACGAGAAAGCGCGCCAGGTCTATCTCACCGAGGAAGGCCACGAGCACGTCGAGCAGCTGCTCGCCGGCGCCGGGCTGCTGGAGGAGGGCGACAGCCTCTACAGTGCCGGCAACATCGCGCTCATGCACCACGTCTACGCGGCGCTGCGCGCCAATGCCCTGTTCAAGGTGGACGTGGACTACGTCGTCAAGGACGGTGAGATCGTCATCGTCGACGAGTTCACCGGGCGCACCATGCCCGGCCGCCGCTGGTCGGAAGGCCTGCACCAGGCGGTCGAGGCCAAGGAGGGGGTTGCAATCCAGCAGGAGAACCAGACGCTGGCCTCGATCACCTACCAGAACTACTTCCGTCTCTACGACAAGCTCTCGGGCATGACCGGTACCGCCGACACCGAGGCCTACGAGTTCCAGGAGATCTATGGCCTGGAGGTCGTCGTCATACCGACCCACAAGCCGATGATTCGCGACGATCGCGGCGACCTCGTGTTCCTCACCGCGCGCGAGAAGTTCGATGCCATCATCGAGGACATCCAGGACTGCGCGACACGCAAGCAGCCGGTGCTGGTGGGTACGACGTCGATCGAGACCTCGGAGTATCTCTCCCGGCTGCTGCGCGAAAAGAACATCGCGCACGAGGTGCTGAACGCCAAGTTCCACGAAAAGGAAGCCCACATCGTCGCCAACGCCGGACGTCCGGGCGGCGTGACCGTGGCCACCAACATGGCCGGCCGCGGTACCGACATCGTTCTCGGTGGTAATCTGGAGGCGGAGCTCGAAGCCCTGGGCGATACCGACGAGCAGACCGTGGCGCAGGCCCGCGCCGAGTGGGAGCGCCGCCACGAGGAGGTCGTCGCGGCCGGCGGGCTGCATATCGTCGGCACCGAACGTCACGAGTCCCGCCGCATCGACAACCAGCTTCGCGGTCGTTCCGGCCGCCAGGGAGACCCCGGCTCCAGTCGTTTCTACCTCTCGCTGGAAGACAACCTCATGCGCATTTTCGCGTCCGAGCGCGTCAGTGGCCTGATGCAGAAGCTGGGCATGCAGGAAGGCGAGGCCATCGAACATCCATGGGTCACGCGCGCGATCGAGAACGCGCAGCGCAAGGTCGAGGGGCGCAACTTCGACATCCGCAAGCAGCTGCTCGAGTTCGACGACGTCGCCAACGACCAGCGCAAGCACGTCTACGAGCAGCGCCGCGAGTTGATGGAGGCGGACGACATCTCGGAGAACATTCGCGGGATCCGGCACGACGTCATCAACGAGCTGATCGATACCTACATACCACCGGGCAGCTTCGAGGACACCTGGGACGTGGCCGGGCTGATGCACGCCGTGGAAGACGAGCTCGCGGTCAAGGTCGACGTGCAGGGCTGGCTGAACGACGAGAACGAGCTGACCGAAGAGACCATCCGCGCGCGTATCGTGGAGCGGGCTGAGCAGGCCTACGCGGAGAAAGAGGCACTCGCCGGCAGCGAGGTACTGCGCAACTTCGAGAAGGCGATCATGCTGCAGGTGCTGGACACGCACTGGAAGGAGCATCTTGCGGCGATGGATCACCTGCGCCAGGGCATTCACCTGCGCGGGTTTGCACAGAAGAACCCCAAGCAGGAATACAAGCGCGAGGCTTTCGAGATGTTCGCGCGCATGCTCGGCGCGATCACGCGCGACGTCATCGGCATTCTGTCCAAGGTCGAGGTCAAGGCCAACGACGACGTCGAGGCGGTGGAGGAGCAGAATCGCCGCAGTGCCGAGCAGGACTACCAGTACCAGTCGGCGACCGACAACGCGCCCCAGGAGACCGCGACGCCGCCGCCCGCCCAGGCGACGGCGGGCCAGGCTCCCGGCGCCGCCGGCCAGCAGGCACCGTTCGTGCGCGACGGCCGCAAGATTGGTCGCAACGAGCCATGTCCGTGCGGATCGGGTAAGAAATACAAGCACTGCCATGGCCGTCTCAACTGAGCAGCACCAAGCCGTCCTGGCACACGGCGTGCTGCCGGTCGAAGGTGTCAGGCTGGCCGCCGCGGCCAGCGGTGCGCGCTACAAGGGACGGGACGACGTCGCGCTGATCGCGCTCGATCCCGGGTGCGTGGTGCACTGCCTGTTCACCCGCAACCGCTTCTGCGCCGCGCCCGTGACCATCGCGCGCGAGCACCAGGCCGCCGGCACGCCGCGCTACCTGGTGATCAATGCCGGCAATGCCAATGCCGGTACCGGGCCGGCCGGCGAGAAGGCCGCGCGCGAAGTCTGCGCCGCGGTCGCCGCGCAGGCGGACTGCGCAGCGCAGGCCGTGCTGCCCTTTTCCACCGGCGTCATCGGCCAGCAGCTGGACGCCTCGAAGATCGGTGCCTGCGTGCCACGCCTGTTCGACACGCTGGGCGCTGACGCGTGGCCGCGCGCGGCGGCCGCGATCATGACCACCGACACCCGGGCCAAGGTGCGCAGCGCGAGCGTCAGCTGCAACGGGCGGCAGGTCTCGGTGACCGGCATGGCCAAGGGTAGTGGCATGATCCGTCCGGACATGGCGACCATGCTCGCCTACGTCGCGACCGACGCGGCGATCGCACCGGATGCCCTCGCGAAGATGGCGCGCGAGGCCGCCGACGCGAGCTTCAACCGCATAACCGTCGACGGCGACACCTCGACCAACGACGCCTTCGCCCTCATCGCGACCGGTCGTGCCGGCAATCCCGCGCTGAGTGGCCCACAGGATCCCGACTGGGCAGCGGTCCGCGAGGCCATCACGCTGGTCTGCGGCGAGCTTGCGCGCGATATCGTGCGCGACGGCGAGGGCGCGACCAAGTTCGTGACCGTGCGCGTGCACGGCGGCAGGGAGGAGAGCGATTGCCTGCGCGTGGCGTACGTCGTTGCCGAGTCGCCGCTGGTCAAGACCGCGCTGTTCGCCAGCGATCCGAACTGGGGCCGGATCCTGGCCGCGGTCGGTCGCGCAGGGCTGTCCAGCCTCGATCTGGGCGAGGTCGACATCGACATCGGACCGTGTCCCATCGTGCGCGCAGGCGGACCAGTGGCCGATTACGACGAGTCGGCAACTGCGGCGGTCATGCGCGAGAGCGACATCGAGATCACCATCCGTATCGGCCAGGGCGATCAAAGCGCGACCGTGTGGACCTGCGACCTCTCGTATGACTACGTCAGGATCAACGCCGAATACCGCAGTTGAGCGGCGTGCGGGCGGCCGTTACCGCCTGCGGTGAACGAGCGTCCCCCCCTGCTGCGTGACCACCCGGTACAGGTTGCCGCGGCCGTCATTCGCCGCGACGACGGGCGTGTGCTGATCAGCCTGCGTTCGCCGCACGTTCACCAGGGCGGCCTGTGGGAGTTTCCCGGCGGCAAGGTCGATTCGAGTGAGCGCCACGTCGACGGGCTCGCGCGCGAGCTCGAAGAAGAGCTCGGCATCACCATAGAGCGCGCGGTGCCGCTGATCCGTATCGATCACCGCTATCCGGACAAGCACGTGACACTCGAGGTGCTGGAGGTCGAGGCGTGGCAGGGTGAGCCGCGCGGGCGCGAGGGACAGGCTATTCGCTGGGTAGAACCGCAGCAGCTGCGCGGGTTCGATTTCCCGGCTGCCAATCTGCCGATCCGCACTGCGCTCGAGCTGCCGCACGCGTCACTGGTGGTGCCGGCGCACGAAGGTGACGCGGACACCTGCCTCGAGCGGCTGGCACAGTGCCTGGATGCCGGCGTCCGTCTGGTGCGCCTGCCGCTCACGAGTCCCGACCGTGCCCGGGTCCGCCGCGTGGCGCGGCGTGCGGCCGCGATGTGCCGGGAAGCCGGCGCGGTGCTGATGCTGGACGCTCTGACCGGTGACGTGCTGGCCAGTGGCGCCGACGGCTTGCATCTGGGCGCGGCACGCATGCGCCAGTTGAGCGCGCGGCCGATTGGCGCCGAGCATCTGTTCAGCGCATCGTGTCACAACCGCAGCGAGCTCGAGCATGCCCAACGGCTGGGCGCCGATTTCATCTACGTATCGCCGGTGCACGCGGGCGTGGCCGGGATGGCTGACGCCGCACTGGGCTGGCACCGGCTGCGCCGGCTGGTACGCTGCGCACGCGTACCGGTATTCGCGCTGGGTGGTATGCAGTCGCGGGACACGCGGATGGCGCGCCGCGCCGGCTGTCAGGGGATCGCCATGCAGAGCGGGCTGTGGTGGGCGCAGGATCCCGCGGCCGTGATCCGTTCCTGCGCGGATGCCTGTTCCGGGGCGGCCTACCGCGTGCGCCGCTGAGGCGCGTCTGGACCCCGCCCGGCAGCGTTCAGATGCCGCAGCACTGCAGCTCGAAGCGCACGTCCTCGGTCACCTGGACCGGTCGTGTCGCGGTGTCGCGCTGGCCGTAGAAGCGCACGGTAAAGCGGTGTTTGCCACCGCTGATCTCCGGGAACAGGCGGGCTTCGGCCGGCAGCACCACGCGCACGATCTGGCACTGGGCGTTGGCATCCAACTGCTGCTGGTAGAAGCCTGCAGGCGCCGTGACCATACGCGGGCTGCTGCTTTCGCGGATCAGATTGAGGATGGTTCGCGTCGCGCTCTCGACGATGCGTAAATCCTGCATCCAGGCGTTGAGATGGGCATTGCGCGTGCTGCCGTCGTTGCTCAGCCAGAAATGCAGCGCGGGCACGTCGAAGTTGCAGGTGCCGCCCGGGATCGAGATGCGTTGCCGAACCTGGCTGGCAAGCTCGTCGTTACGCAGGCGCGCACCGGGCTGGTATGAGGGCTGCTTGAGCTGTTCGAGTATACGGACGATGGATTCGAGGACGTCGTCGAGGGCGCCGGGGTTGACGCCCGGGTTGTCTCGCAGCGCGTTGAGCACCGAGACGTTGCGTTCGAGCTCCTTGATCAGCTCAGCCTTGACGTCGGTGCGAACGAGAAAATCGCACACCTCGAGCATGCGCTGCAGCGCGTCCCGTGCATTCCATTCCCCGCCGCTCTGGATGCCGGTCTCGATGCCCTGGAACAGGTGCTCGAGACGCAGACAGGTGCGGATCCGCTCGGTCAACGGCTGCTCGTAGGCGACCGAGTGGGCGTCGTCGGGGAACAGGCTGGGCTGCGATCCGGCTTGGTTGGCGGGCATGTCAACTGCCTTGGGCATGGTGTTGGGCAGCCATTCGGGAATAGGCCTGGTGCAGTGCTTCGATGGCACGCTCGAGGGCGTCGTTGTCACCGTCGTTGGTGATGATGTCATCCGCGATGGCGGCTCGGGCCTCGCGTGACGCCTGCGTGCGCATGATTGCGATCACTTCCTGTTCTGTCAAATCGTCACGCGCCGTGACACGCGCGATCTGCAGGGCCTCCGGGCAGTCGACGGCCAGCACGCGGTCGAACACGCCGTTGCCGCCGCCTTCGGCGAGCAGCGGGATGCACAGCAGGCAGTAGGGCGCCCGGACCGCTGCGAGGTGCTCGACCATACGCTGCCGGATTCGCGGATGCAGGATGGCTTCCAGCGTCTTGCGCCTGGCGTCGTCGGCGAAGACGATGCCCTTGAGCCGGCGCCGGTCGAGGGTGCCGTCGGCGTTCAGAATCTCCGGCCCGAACGCGTCGACCAGGGCCTCCAGGCCGGCTTCGCCCGGCTCGACCACTTCGCGCGCGACGATATCGGTGTCGATGACCGGTACGCCGTAGCGCTCCTCGAAGCGGCGGCACACGGTGGTCTTGCCCGAGCCGATGCCGCCGGTGACCGCGATCACGAAGGTCGAGATATGCGGGCCGTCGCCTTGCATGAGTGTCTCCGGCTGAGAAGCGCGCCCCGGTCGCGTTACAGCGTGCGCCCGAACGACAACAGTCCCAGCAGCTCGGCGCGCCACAGCAACGCGATGATCCCGGCCAGTGCGAGGTAAGGTCCGAAGGGAATGGGCTCTGCCCGTTTGACCAGTCCGCTGGCGACCAGCCCGATCCCGATCACCGCGCCCACTGCCGAGGACACCAGGATCAGGGCCGGCAGCGCCTCCCAGCCGAGCCACGCCGCCAGTGCGGCGAGCAGCTTGAAGTCGCCATAGCCCATGCCTTCCTTGCCGGTCACGAGCTTGAACACCCAGTACACCGACCACAGGCTGAGGTAGCCGAAGATCGCGCCCACCACGGCGCTTTCGAGGTCGCCGGCGAAGCCGCCGCCGGCGAGCGCCAGGGCGATACCGAACCACAGCAGCGGCAGCGTCAGGCTGTCCGGCAGCAGGCCGGTGTCGAAATCGATGAGAGAGAGCGCGATGAGGTACCAGCAGAACAGCGCCGCGCTCAGCGCGTGCAGCGCGGTCGCGGCGGTGACGAGTCCGTCCGCTGCACCGAACCGCCAGCCCGCATAGGCGCTGATGCAGCCGGTGAACAGCTCGACCAGCGGGTAGCGGGGCGAGATACCGGCCTTGCAGTGCCGGCAGCGCCCGCGCAGCAGCAGCCAGCTCAGTACCGGGACATTGTCGCGTGCCGCGATCGCAGTCTGGCAGGACGGGCAGCGCGATCGGGGCTTGACCAGGTCGAAGCGCGGCGCCGTGTCCTCGGCTGCCTGCGGGTCGAGCAGGGCGCGGCACTCTGCCCGCCACTCGCGCTCCATCATGATCGGCAGGCGGTGAATGACCACGTTGAGGAAACTGCCGATCATCAGACCGAGCACGCCCATGGCCGCGGCGAAGGTCGCGGAATCGAAGGCGAGGGCGGATTCGGGGCCGGTCATCTGGGTTGGTCCGCCGCCACCCGGAGGCGGACCCGGACCGGGTTTCCGGTTTGCGCTATACCACCTGGCCCATCTTGAAGATCGGCAGGTACATGGCGACCACCAGGCCGCCGATGAGCACGCCGAGCACGGCCATGATGAGGGGCTCCAGCAGGCTGGTCAGTGATTCGACGGCGTCGTCCACCTCCTGCTCGTACCAGTCGGCGACCTTGCCGAGCATGGCGTCCAGCGCGCCGGATTCCTCGCCGATGGCGACCATCTGGATGACCATGTTGGGGAAGATGCCGGCGTCGCGCATCGCGGCCTGCATCTGGGTGCCGGTCGCGACCTCGTCGCGCATCTTCATTACGGCCTCGTAGTAGACGATGTTGCCGCAGGCGCCGGCGACCGAGGTCATGGCCTCGACCAGCGGCGTGCCGGCCGCGAACATGGTCGACAGCGTGCGCGCGAAGCGCGCGATGGCGGACTTGTCGAGGATGTCGCCCAGCACCGGGATCTTGAGCAGCAGGCGGTCGACGAAGTGGGCGAACTTAACCGAGCGCTTCATGGCCTGCATGATCAGCACGATGGTGCCGACGATGCCGCCGATGAGGATGTACCAGTTGGCCTGGAACCACTTCGACATCTCGATGACGAACAGGGTCAGGGCGGGCAGGTCGGCGCCGAACCCGGAGAACAGGTCCTGGAACTGCGGAATGACGAAGATCATCAGGATACAGGTGATGATGAAGGCGACCACGATGACCGCGATGGGGTAGAACATGGCGCCCTTGATCTTCGATTTCAGCGCCTCGGTCTTCTCCATGTAGGTCGCGAGCTTGTGCAGGATGTCCTCGAGGATACCGGCGTGCTCGCCGGCGGTGACGAGGTTGACGAACAGCTCGTTGAAGTACTTGGGGTGCTTGCCCAGAGCCTCGTTGAGCGAGCCGCCGGCCTCGACGTCCGCCTTGATGGTCATGATCAGGTCCTGCATGGCCTTGTTCTCGTGACCGCGGCCGACGATCTCGAACGACTGCACCAGGGGCACGCCGGAGGACATCATGGTCGCCATCTGGCGGCTGAACACGGTGATGTCCTTGGTCGTGATCTTGCCGCCGCCACCGCCGAACAGCGGCTTGGATTTCTTCTTGACCTTGAGCGGGTTGACGCCCTGGCGCCGGAGCTGAGCCTTGATCAGGGCATCGTTCTGCCCCGACATCTCGCCCTTGACCTTCTTGCCATGCTTGTCGACGCCTTCCCAGACGAACATGTCCAACTTGGCTGCAGCTTCTGCCATGACTCGATTTACTCCACGGTGACGCGGTTGACTTCAGCGAGGCTGGTGATGCCCGCGCGAACCTTGGAAAGACCCGACTTGCGGATGTCCCAGATACCCTCGGCGTCCGACTGGTCGGCGAGCTGCACGGCGTTCGCGCCTTCGATGATGAGGCGCTTCATGGCGTCGGAAATCGGCATGACCTGGTAGATGCCCGCGCGGCCCTTGTAGCCGCTCGGGCAGTCGGCGCCGCCGTCACCGGGGCCGAACAACTTGATACCTTCTTCCACCCATTCCTCGGGGAACCCTTCCTCCAGCAAGGCTTCTTTCGGCATTTCCACCGGAACCTTGTAGTCCGGGTGCAGCCGGCGGCACAGGCGCTGGCCGGTGATGAGGTTGATGGTGGTCGCCACGGCGAAGGCCTGGATGCCCATGTCCTGCAGGCGGGTCAGGGTCTGCGGGCCGTCGTTGGTGTGCAGGGTCGACATCACCATGTGGCCGGTCTGCGCGGCCTTGACCGCGATGGCGCCCGTTTCCAGGTCACGAATCTCGCCGACCAGGATGATGTCCGGGTCCTGGCGCAGGAAGGCCTTGAGCGCCTTCGGGAAGGTCATGCCGGTGCGTTCGTCGACCTGTACCTGGTTGACGCCGGGCAGGTTGATTTCGACCGGGTCCTCCGCCGTCGAGATGTTGACGTCTTCCTTGTTCAGGATGTTGATGCCGGTGTAGAGCGAGACGGTCTTACCGGAGCCGGTCGGCCCGGTGACCAGGAACATGCCGTAGGGCTTGACCAGATTCTTGAGGAACAGCTCTTTCTGGTGGTCTTCGTACCCGAGCTGGTCGATCTGCAGCTTGGCGGCGTCGGAATCGAGGATACGCAGCACCGCTTTCTCGCCGAACAGGGTCGGGCAGGTGCTGACACGGAAGTCGATGGCCTTGGTCTTGGACAGCTTGAGCTTGATGCGGCCATCCTGCGGCACGCGGCGCTCGGACACGTCGAGGCGCGACATGACCTTGATACGCGCGGCGATCTTCCCGGCCAGGGCGAGCGGCGGGCGCGCCACTTCCTGCAGCACACCGTCGACACGGAAGCGCACGCGGTAGATCTTCTCGTAGGGCTCGAAGTGGAGGTCGGACGCACCCTTCTTGATGGCGTCGAGCAGACACTTGTTGACGAAGCGCACCACCGGCGCATCGTCGATCTCGGAGTCGTCCTGGCGGTCGGGCTCGTCGCTGCCGACCTCGACGTCGTCGAAATCCTCCAGGTCGGAGTCGTCGCCCATGTCACCGAGACTGGTGTCGGAGTCCTCCAGGGCCTTCTCGATGACCTTGGACAGCTTGTTCCACTCGACCACCACCGCCTCGGTGGTGCCGCCGCCGATGTTGAACTTGATCTCGTCCAGCGCCTGCAGGTTGGTCGGGTCGGCGACGCCGATGAATACCCGGTTGCCGCGCTTGTAGATGGGCAGCGCGCCATGCTTCTCGATGAGATCGCGGCTGACCAGCTTGACGGTGTCGTTGTCGACCTCGAGCGCGTCGATGTCGACCAGCGGCACGCCGAACTCCGAGGCGGCGGCATGCGCGATGGACTTGCCGTCGACGAGATTGGTCTCGACGAGGTGTTTGACGAAGGGGATCTTGTTGCTCAGGGCCTCCTGGAAGGCCTCGGCCGCGGCATCCTCGGCGAGGAGCCCGTCAGCGACCAGCTTGCGTGCGAGGCCGCTCAAGGGCACCCGGTTACTCGATACCGCCATTGTAGGTTCGTCCGCTCAGTCGGTTGATTCCACACAAAATGGTAGATTAACCGTCGCTAAATAGCTACCGGGACAAATGATTTCTGCGGCGGACCCCGCACCTTGCAGGGTCCGCCGGGTGGCGCCGGCGGGCGCGCTCAGGCGGCGTCCGCGCGCTCGGTTTCGAGCACCAGTTCGCCGTCGCGGGCGTCGACCAGGACGGTATCTCCGGGGTGGTAACGGCCACCCAGGATGGCCTCGGCGAGCGGGGTCTCCAGCAGTTGCTGGATGGCGCGCTTGAGCGGCCGCGCGCCGTAGACCGGATCGAAGCCGGCTTCGCCGAGTCGATCGAGCGCCTCGGTGGTGATTTTCAGGGCCATGTCCTGCTCCGCCAGGCGCGCCTCCAGGCGCGCGATCTGGACCTCCGCGATGGCGCGGATCTGGGCCTTGCGCAGGGCGTGGAACACCACCACCTCGTCGATACGGTTGATGAACTCGGGGCGGAAATGGGCCCCCACCACGCCCATCACGGCCGCTTTCATCTCCTCGTAACGCTCGTCGTCGGACATGTTCTGAATCGCGTCCGAGCCGAGGTTGGAGGTCATGACGATGACCGTGTTGCGGAAATCGACCGTGCGGCCGTGACCGTCGGTGAGGCGGCCGTCGTCGAGCACCTGGAGCAGGATGTTGAACACGTCCGGGTGGGCTTTCTCGACCTCGTCGAGCAGCAGCACCGAGTACGGCTTGCGGCGCACGGCCTCGGTCAGGTGGCCGCCTTCCTCGTAGCCGACGTAGCCGGGGGGCGCGCCGATCAGTCGCGCCACCGCGTGCTTCTCCATGTATTCGGACATGTCGACGCGGACCAGCGCGTCCTCGGTGTCGAACAGGAACTCGGCCAGGGACTTGCAGAGCTCGGTCTTGCCGACGCCGGTCGGGCCCAGGAACAGGAACGAGCCGTTCGGACGATTGGGGTCGGACAGGCCCGCGCGCGAGCGCCGGATGGCGTTGGCCACCGCGGTCACCGCCTCGTCCTGGCCGACCACGCGGTTGTGCAGCGCGTCTTCCATGCGCAGCAGCTTGTCGCGCTCGCCCTCGAGCATCTTGGCGACCGGGATCCCGGTCCACTTGGAGACCACCTCGGCGACCTCTTCGTCGGTCACCCGGTTGCGCAGCAGCTGGTGCGGCGTGCCGCCTTCCTCCTGCGAGGATGCGGCGGCGAGCTGCTTCTCGAGCTCGGGGATGATGCCGTACTGCAGCTCGGACATGCGGTTCAGGTCGCTGGCCCGCTTGGCGTTCTCGAACTCCAGGCGCGCGCGCTCGAGCTCGGCCTGCACGTGGTGAGTGCCGGCCAGCGCGGCTTTCTCGGCCTTCCAGATCTCCTCGAGATCGGCGTACTCCTTCTCGACCTCGGCGATCTGCTTCTCGAGGTCCTCGAGGCGTCGCTTGGAGGCCTCGTCCTTCTCCTTGCGCAGGGCCTCGCGCTCGATCTTGAGCTGGATGGCGCGCCGGTCGAGGCGGTCCATGCTCTCGGGCTTGGAGTCGATCTCGATGCTGATGCGGCTGGCAGCCTCGTCGATCAGGTCGATGGCCTTGTCCGGCAGCTGGCGGTCGGTGATGTAACGGCTCGACAGGTTGGCCGCGGCGACGATCGCCGGATCGGTAATCTCGACGCCGTGGTGCACCGCGTAGCGCTCCTTGAGACCACGCAGGATGGCGATGGTGTCCTCGATCGAGGGCTCGTCGACCAGCACCTTCTGGAAGCGGCGCTCGAGCGCGGCGTCCTTCTCCACGTACTGGCGGTACTCGTCCAGGGTGGTCGCGCCGATGCAGTGCAGCTCGCCGCGCGCCAGCGCGGGCTTGAGCATGTTGCCGGCGTCCATCGCGCCCTCCGCCTTGCCGGCGCCGACCATGGTGTGCAGCTCGTCGATGAACAGGATGACCTCGCCGCCCTGCTTGGCGAGATCGTTGAGCACCGCCTTCAGGCGCTCTTCGAACTCGCCGCGGAACTTGGCGCCGGCGATCAGCGCGCCCATGTCGAGCGCCAGCACGCGGCGGCGCTTGAGGCCCTCGGGTACTTCGCCGTTGACGATGCGCAGCGCCAGGCCCTCGACGATGGCGGTCTTGCCGACGCCGGGCTCGCCGATCAGCACCGGATTGTTCTTGGTACGCCGCTGCAGCACCTGGATGGTGCGCCGGATCTCCTCGTCGCGGCCGATCACCGGGTCGAGCTTGCCCTGCTCGGCGCGCTCGGTCAGGTCCACGGTGTACTTCTCGAGCGCCTGGCGCTGCTCCTCGGCGTTGGGATCGCCGACCGTTTCGCCGCCGCGCAGACCCTCGATGGTCTCGCTCACGCGCGCCGCATCGGCACCGTTGTCGCCGAGCAGCCGCGCCAGCTCGCCCTTCTCCTCGAACGCGGCAAGCACGAACAGCTCGCTCGCGATGTAGGCGTCCTTGCGCTCCTGGGCCAGCTTGTCAGTGATGTTGAGCAGCTTGACCAGCCCGTTGGACGGATGCACCTCGCCGGCCGCTCCGGAGACCTTGGGCAGGCCCTCGACCGCGCGCCCGAGCTGGGAGCGCAGGCGCGAGACATTGGTGCCCGCGGTCTGCAGGATCTGGCGCACCGTGCTGCCTTCCTGGTCGAGCAGCGCGATCATCACGTGCAGCGGCTCGATGAACTGGTTGTCGAGGCCGATGGCGAGGCTCTGTGCCTCGCCGAGGGCGAGCTGGAACTTATGGGTCAGTTTGTCGGCGCGCATGGACGATCCTCTGCCGTTTCAATCGGTGATGGCTCGAAAATGGGGCCGCTGGCGGCCTTTATCAAGCCTCGCCCGGCTGCGCGGGATCGGCAATCAGTAGATACCGATATCCAGGTAGGAGCGCGAGATCTTGCGAATGGCGATGGCGAAGGCGGCGGTGCGCAGGTCGTCGATGCGTTCGTTGCTGCAGAACTCGTCGCGAATCTCGGCGTAGGCCTGGCGCATGGTGTCGTCCAGCCCGGAACGCACCAGGTCGAGCTCGTCGGCGCCGCGCGCGAGGTTGGCGCGCACCGCCGGCGGCACGCTCTGGCCGGTGAGTTGCTCCAGCGCTTCGACCTGCTGCAGGCCGCGCATCTCGTCGATCCGGCGCTCCATGCGGCCGAAGCGGATGTGGGCGAGATTGCGGATCCACTCGAAGTACGAGACCGTCACGCCGCCGGCATTGACCCAGGCGTCCGGCAGGATGGTGATGCCGCGCTTCTTGAGCACCTCGTCGGCCTCGAAGGTGACCGGGCCGTTGGCGGCCTCGCACACCAGGCGCGCCTTGATGCGCTCGGCGTTGCCGCTGTGTACCTGGCCTTCCAGTGCGGCCGGGATCAGCACGTCGCACTCCATCTCCAGCACGCGGCTGCCGTCGGCGTGGCAGTCGGCGTCCGGGTAGCCGACGACGCCGCCGTTGTCGGTGATGTAGTCGCGCACCTTCTGCACGTCCAGGCCCCTGGGGTCGACCAGTGCGCCGTCGCGCTCGATGATGGCGACGATGCGTGCCTCGTCCTCGTGCTGCAGGATGTAGCCGGCGTAGTAGCCGACGTTGCCGAGGCCCTGGATCACGATCGACTTGCCGCCCAGGGTGCCGTCCAGGCCGCAGCGCGCGAGGTCCTCGGGATGCCGGAAGAACTCGCGCAGCGCGAACACCACGCCGCGTCCGGTGGCCTCCTTTCGCCCGCGAATGCCGCCGTGGGCGACCGGTTTGCCGGTCACGCAGGCGGCATAGTTGATGTCCTCGGGGAACAACACCTTGTAGGTGTCCATCATCCACGCCATCTCGCGCTCACCGGTGCCCATGTCGGGCGCCGGCACGTTGGTGGCGGGGCTGAGGAAGCCGCGCCTGGCGAGCTCGCGGGTGAAGCGGCGGGTGATGCGCTGCATCTCGTCGCGGTCGTACTGCGCCGGGTCGATCAGCAGGCCGCCCTTGGAGCCGCCGAACGGCACGTCGACGATGGCGCACTTGTAGGTCATCAGTGCCGCCAGCGCTTCGACCTCGTCCTGGTTGACGATGGGCGCGAAGCGGATACCGCCCTTGGCCGGCAGGCGGTGGGTGCTGTGCACGGAGCGCCAGCCGGTGAAGCTCTCGACCCGGCCCCGGATCTCGACCGGGAAGGTCACCTGCAGGGTGGCGTTGCAGGAGGCGATGGCGGAGGCGACGCCCGGATCGAGCTCGATCGCGCCGAAGGCCTTGTCGGCCATGTGGCGCACGCTTGCGCTGAAGGACCAGGGGGGTGTTGCCATGGCGTCGGCTCCTCGGGTGATGTCGATGTCAGTCCGCGATCCACACGACCGCCGCCATGCGGCCGGTGGTGCCGTCACGGCGATGCGAGAAGAAGGTATCGCGACCGGCGTGGACGCAGTGTGAACTCATCGTGATCGCGTCCACGCCGGCGTCGCGCAGCTGTGTGGCCGCCAGCCGCCGGAGGTCGAGATGCCAGCCGTCGGCGTGCGCGGTGAAGACGTCCTCCCCGGCGCTGCCGGTGTCGAGCAGGTGCTGGCGCAGGTCATCGCCGACGCGATAGGCCGCGACGCCGATGCAGGGCCCGATCCAGGCGCTCAGGGTCGCCGCGGGCGCGTCGAAAGCGGCCACCGTGGCGCGCAGCACGCCGGCTTCCAGGCCGCGCCAGCCGGCATGCGCGGCGGCGACCTCGCGGCCGTCGGCGGCGGCCATCAGCACCGGCACGCAATCGGCGACGAGCACCGCGCAGGGCAGGCCCGTGGTGCGCGTGATGGCGGCATCGGCGCGTGGCGGCGGGGCGTCGCCGGGGGTCGCGTCGAAGCGCACGACCGTGGCGCCGTGGACCTGGCGCAGCCAGCGCGGGGCGCGCGGCAGGCCGGCCGCGGCGGCGAAGCGCGCGCGGTTCTGCGCTACCGCGGCGGCGTCGTCGCCGACATGGTCGCCCAGGTTGAGGCTCGCGTAGGGAGCCCGGCTGACGCCGCCAAGGCGGGTCGAGAAGCAGGCCCGCACGCGCTCCGGCGGCGACCACTCAGGCGCGAGCAGCGCACGCTCGGCGTCATTCACCGGCATGCAGTTCCGCATCCTCGGCGAGCGCCGCCGCCAGCGCCGCCAGGTCGGGAGGGGTCGGGGCACGGAACGCCAGCGCCGCGCCGCTGACCGGGTGGCGCAGGGCGAGGCGGGCGGCGTGCAGGGCCTGGCGCGGGAAGCCCTGCAGCAGCTCGCGCAGCGCCGGGGTGGCGTCGCGCGGCGGGCGCGGGCGTGCGCCGTAGCGAGCATCACCGACCAGGGGGTGGCCCAGCCACGCCATGTGCACGCGAATCTGGTGGGTGCGCCCGGTCTCCAGGGTGACCGCAAGGCGGGTGTGGGCTCGATAGCGCGCGTCGATACGGTAGTGCGTGGTCGCCGGCCGTCCGGCGGCGACCACGCGCATGCGGGTGCGCTGGCGCGGGTCGCGGCCGATCGGCTGGTCGACCACGCCGCCGGCGACCAGCACGCCGGTGACGATGGCGTCGTAGGTGCGCGCGATCTCGCGTGCCGCCATGGCGCGCACCAGGGCCTGGTAACTGGCCGGGTTGCGCGCCACCAGCAACACCCCGGAGGTGTCCTTGTCGATGCGGTGCACGAGACCGGCCCGTGGCAGGGCGGACAATTCCGGAAAACGCGCGATGAGGCCGTTGACGAGGGTGCGGTCGCGGTTGCCGGCGCCGGGATGAACGACCACCCCGGCCGGCTTGTCGACCACGACCAGGTCGTCGTCACTGTGCAGGACGTCGTAGCGGACCGCCTGCGGCAGATGCGCTTCGGCGGCGTCCAGCGTCGCCGTCACGCTCACGCGATCGCCGCTGCGTACCCGCGCGCGCGGCCGCGCCGGCGCGCCGTTCAGCGCCGCGTCGCCGGCTTCGATCCAGTGCTTGAGTGCGCTGCGCGAATACTGCGCGAGCAGGCCGGCCAGCGCCTGGTCGAGGCGGGCGCCGTCGAATTCCTCGGGCACCGTGAGTTCGTGATGTTGGCTGCGTGGTTTGCTCATCGTTGCGACCGGCATCGCGCCCGCCGTGGCGCATGTTAGCGCGTCACCCGCGGCGCGGCCTCGCCGGCGCGTTGCCTTGCGCTTTTGCCAGCCACTAAAATAGCCGGCCCGCGCCATCCGCGCGCCCATGCTCGTTGCCGGGAAACCCCAGCCATCCCATGAAATTCTGCTCAGCCCGCGCCGTCCTGCGCGCGATCGGCCTCACCGCATTGCTCGCGCTCGGCGGCTGCGGTTACTTCCAGGCACAGTCCGACAAGGACCGCGAAGAAGCGAAATGGCCGGAGGACCGGCTCTACAACGCGGCCAAGGACCGGCTCGACTCGGGCGCCTGCGGTGGCGCCATCGAGTACTACGAGAAGCTGCAGGCGCGCTACCCCTTCGGCGTCTATACCCAGCAATCCCAGCTCGAGCTCGCCTACTGCTACTACCGCACCGACGACCCCGCATCGTCGATGGCGACCATCGATCGCTTCATCAAGCTCTACCCCTCTCATCCGCACATGGCGTACGCCTTCTACCTGCGCGGCCTGATCAACTTTGGCCGCGGCTGGGGCCTGACCGAGCGTTACCTGCCGAAGGACCCGTCGCAGCGCGACCCGGGCGCCTCGCTGCAGGCCTTCAACGATTTCAGCGAGCTGATCAAGCGCTTCCCGGACAGCATCTACGTCGACGACGCGCAGCTGCGCATGCGCTACCTGCGCAACATCCTCGCCCAGCACGAGGTCAACGTGGCCAATTACTACATGCGCCGCGGCGCCTTCGTGGCGGCGGCCAACCGTGCCCGCTACGTGGTCGAGAACTACCAGCAGACCCCGGTCATGCCCGAAGCGCTGGTGCTGCTGGCGAAATCCTACAAGGTCCTCGAGCTGGAGGACCTGGCGGCCGACACCTTGCGCGTGCTGGAGCTCAACTACCCCAATCACCCGGGCCTCGAAGAGGTGCGCCAGACGCGCGTGCGCTGAGCGCGCTCAGCCGGGATCCCTGACGACCGGCTCCTGTTCGTCGTAGCGCGAGGTAATCGGGAAGCGGCGATCACGGCCGAAGGCGCGGCGCGTGATACGCACCCCGGGCGCCGCCTGGCGGCGTTTGTACTCGTTGCGGTCGACCATCAGCGCGACGCGGCGGACCACCGCGATGTCGAAGCCTTCGGCGGCGATCTCGCGCGGGGTCATGTCGCGCTCGATGTAGCGCTCGAGGATGGGGTCCAGGACCTCGTAGGGCGGCAGTGAATCCGAGTCCTGCTGGTCCGGCGCCAGCTCTGCGCTCGGTGGCCGCGTGATGACCCGTTCGGGGATCACTGTCGCGCGCGTGTTGCGCCAGTTGGAGAGGCGGTAGACGAGGGTCTTCGGAATGTCCTTGAGCGGCGCGAAGCCCCCCGCCATGTCGCCGTAGAGGGTCGCGTAGCCGACTGCCATCTCGCTCTTGTTGCCGGTCGCGAGAACGATCTTGCCGGTCGCGTTGGAGATCGCCATCAGGATCACGCCACGGCTGCGCGCCTGCAGGTTCTCCGCCGTGACGCCGGCGCCGCCGTCGGGCAGTACCGGCTGCAGGGTGCGGGTGAAGCCGGCGACCACGTCCTCGATCGCGAGCACGTGGAAGGCGCAGCCCAGCCGCTGCGCCTGCTCGCGCGCATCGTCGACGCTCATGTCCGCGGTGTAGCGGGACGGCATCGACACCGCGGTCACCGCTTCCGGACCCAGCGCGTCGACCGCGAGGGCGAGGGTGAGCGCGGAATCGATACCGCCCGAGAGCCCGAGCACGCAGCCGTCGAAGCGGTTCTTGCGCACGTAGTCGCGGATCCCCAGCGTCAGGGCTTCGTAGACCGTGGTCTCGCGGTCGGGCAGGGCGTGCAGCGGGCCGGAAAGCTGCACGCCGTCGTCCGTGCGCGTCGCTTCCAGCATCACGAGCTGCTCTTCGAACACCGGGCCCTGCGCGGCCAGGCGGCCGCTCGCGTCGAGCGCGAAGGAGCCGCCGTCGAAGATCAGCTCGTCCTGGCCGCCGACCGTGTTGACGTAGGCGATTGGCAGGCCGCCGGCACGCGCGGCGCTGGCGACCGCGGCGACGCGCTCGGCGTCCTTGTCGAGATGATAGGGCGAGGCGTTGATGTTCAGGATCAGCTCGGCGCCCGCCGCGCGTGCCTGCACGGCGGTGTCCGGAGTCCAGATGTCCTCGCAGATGGACAGGCCCAGGCGGTAGCCCTGCAGCGTGACCACCATCGCTTCGGAGCCCGCGGCGAAGTAACGCTTCTCATCGAACACCGAGTAGTTCGGCAGGTGCTGCTTGCGGTAGCTGGCCAGCCGCTGGCCGTCCTGCAGCACCACGGCGCTGTTGTAGAGCACGCCGTCCGCGGCCTCGGGGTAGCCGATGACCATCGCGATGCCTTCCACGGCGGCGGCGATGTCGGCCAGTGCCGCCGCCACGCGCCGGTGCAGGCCCGGCCGGAACAGCAGGTCCTCGGGCGGGTAGCCGGTGACCGCGAGCTCGGGAAACAGCACCACCGCCGCCCCCGCCTCGCGTGCCTCGCCGGCCAGCGCGATGATGCGCGCCGCGTTGCCGCTGATGTCGCCGACGCAGAAGTTGGCCTGCGCGAGGGCGAGACGCAAGGACCCGGACATCAGGTGCGGGGCGCGGGCCGGCGGCTCACGCCGCTAACCCGTGTCTCACGCCAGCGCAGCGGCCATCGCCGGGCCGAGTTCGGCCGGCGAGCGTACGGTCTTCACCCCGGCGGCTTCCAGGGCGGCGAACTTGTCGTCCGCCGTGCCCTTGCCGCCGGAGATGATCGCGCCGGCATGGCCCATGCGCTTGCCCGGTGGCGCGGTGACCCCGGCGATGTAGCCGACCACCGGCTTGGTCACGTGCTCACCGATGAACGCGGCGGCCTCTTCCTCGGCCGAGCCACCGATCTCGCCGACCATGATGATGCCCTCGGTCTGCGGGTCGTCCTGGAACAGGCCGAGGCAGTCGATGAAGTTCATGCCGTGAATCGGGTCGCCGCCGATGCCGACGCAGGTGCTCTGGCCGAGCCCCGCCGAGGTCGTCTGGTGCACCGCCTCGTAGGTCAGCGTGCCGGAGCGCGAGACGATGCCGATGCGGCCGGGCTGGTGGATGGCGCCCGGCATGATGCCGATCTTGCATTCGCCCGGGGTGATGATGCCGGGGCAGTTGGGTCCGATCAGGTAGATGCCGCCGCGTGCGGTCAGGCTCGCCTTGACGCGCAGCATGTCGAGCACCGGGATACCCTCGGTGATGCAGGCGATGACGCGGATGCCGGCGTCGGCGGCTTCGACGATGGCGTCCGCGGCGAACGGCGGCGGCACGAAGATCATCGAGGCGTCGGCGCCGGTCGCGGCGACGCCGTCGGCGACGGTGTCGAAGACCGGCAGGTCGAGATGCTTGTCGCCGCCGCGGCCCGGGGTGATGCCGCCGGCCACCCGGGTGCCGTAGGCCAGCGCCTGCTCGGCGTGAAACGTGCCCTGTTTGCCGGTGAAGCCCTGCACCAGCACGCGGGTGTTCTTGTTGACCAGAATCGACATTACTTCTTGCCTCCTGCAGCCGCCACCGCCTTGTCGGCCGCATCGGCCAGGTTCTCCGCGCTGATGATGTCCAGGCCGCTGTCGGCGAGCATCGCCTTGCCCTCGTCGACGTTGGTGCCTTCCAGGCGCACCACCACCGGCACCGACACACCGACTTCCCTGACCGCAGTGATGATGCCCTCGGCAATCAGGTCGCAGCGCACGATGCCGCCGAAGATGTTGACCAGGATGGCCCTGACCTTGCCGTCGGAGACGATGATCTTGAACGCCTCGGCGACGCGCTCGGCGGTGGTGCCGCCGCCGACATCGAGGAAGTTGGCCGGTTCGCCGCCGGCGAGCTGGATGATGTCCATGGTCGCCATGGCCAGCCCGGCGCCGTTGACCATGCAGGCGATGTTGCCGTCCAGGGTGACGTAGTTGAGATCGAACTCCTTGGCGCGGCGTTCCTTCTCGTCCTCCTGGCTGGCGTCGCGCCAGTCGGCGATGTCCTGGCGGTAGAGTGCGTTGTCGTCGAGGTTGATCTTGGCGTCCAGCGCGCACAGCGAGCCGTCGGCCAGGATCGCCAGCGGGTTGATCTCGACCAGGCTCAGGTCGCGTTCGTTGAACAGGCGGTAGAGCCCGCCGAGGATGCCCTGCAGCTGCTTGCGCTGGGCGGCGTCCAACTCCAGCGCGAAGCCCATCTGGCGGCACTGGTAGTCCTGCAGCCCGAGCACCGGGTCGACGCTGAAGGTGACGATCTTCTCCGGCGTCGTCGCTGCCACTTCCTCGATGTCCATGCCGCCGGCGCGCGAGGCCATGAAGGCGACGCGCCGGGTGCCGCGGTCGACTACCGCGCCGAGGTAGAGTTCATGCGCGATATCGGCGGCAGCGGCGACCAGCACGCAGTTCACCGGCTGGCCGTCGGGCGCCGACTGCTTGGTCACGAGCTGCGATCCGATCAGCGCCCCGGCCGCTTCCTCGAGCTCTTCCAGCGAGCGCGTGAACCTGACCCCGCCGGCCTTGCCGCGGCCGCCGGCATGCACCTGGGCCTTGACCAGCCAGGCGTCACCGCCGAGCGTGCGTGCGCATTCCACCGCCTCGGCCGCGCTGTGCGCGACGTCGCCGTCCTGGACCGGAACGCCGTAGTCGGCGAACAGCCGTTTGGACTGATATTCGTGCAGGTTCATCGTTCCCCCTTAGAACTCCAACCGGGCCGCAGATGCGCGCCCGGCCGCGCGCACCGGCGCCTTGAGTCGGGCGCAGCTACGGGCGAACATAGACGCGAATTCGGATCTGCAATCAGGGGCGGCAGTATGGCGTGTCCGCCGCGCTTTGTCATCGCACCCGCGGTTCGTGTCGCCGTTCGCGGGCCATCGTTACGGAGGCCGGTCAGCCGGTGTTGAGAGCTCTCATCGCACTGGTCGTGCTGGTCGCGGTGATCGCGCTGGTGCGCGGCGTACGCGGCGGGCTGGCACCGCGCCGGCCGGCCGCGATCGACGCCCGCACCGTGCGTTGCGCGCATTGCGCGGTGTACTTCCCGCGCGACGAGGCGGTCTCCCGCGGCGGGCAGGCGTACTGTTCGCGCGAGCACGCCGACGCCGGACCCGCATGAGCGCGGTCGCGCCGGCGCGGCTCGAGGGCGACATCAGCCAGCGGGTCGCGGCAACCAACTGGAACGCGCTGCGCTATTTCAATTTCTATCGCATCGTCATCTCCGGCCTGTTCGCGGTCCTCAACACGACCGGCAAGATGCCGCCCAACCTGAGCGATCTCGACCAGCGGCTGTTCTCCGTCACCGCCATCACCTACGCCCTGGCGGCGGTGCTCGCGCAGTTCATGATCGAGCAGCGCACCTTTCCCTACCGCCTGCAGGTCTACGGGCTCAGCCTGCTCGACATGGTCTGCATCATCCTGCTCATGCACGCCGCCGGCGGCGTGACCAGCGGTCTCGGTATGCTGCTGGTGGTGGCCGTCGCCGGCACCTGCCTGCTCGCCTCGGGGCGCGCCGGCGTTGCCTTCGCGGCGCTCGCGAGCATCGCCTTCCTCGCCGAAACGGTGTTCGGCACGATCTATCTCGGCTACACCACCGGCGCCAACTACACCCAGGCCGGGCTGCTGGGGGCAGCCTGTTTCGGCACCGCCATCCTGGCCTCGGTGCTGGCCGAGCGCGCACGCCTGGGCGAGGCCCTGGCGGCGAAGCGCGCGATCGACATCCACAACCTCTCGCAGCTCAACGAGGCCATCGTGCGGCGCATGCGCGCCGGCGTCATGGTGCTCGACGGTGACGCGCGCATCGTGCTCATGAACGAGGCGGCGAAGGAGATCCTGGGGCGCGATTCCGGTGCCGACGCGCCGGCCCTGGAATCGCTGTCGAAGTCCCTGTCGGCGCTCTACCGGCGCTGGCTGACGACCGGCGAGAACCCCGAGACCACGATCACCGGCCGCCACAGCATCAACGCGCTGGTCTCGTTCACCGAGTTCGGCGCCATCGGCCGCGGCCAGTCCGGCACCCTGGTCTTCCTCGAAGATGCCGCCGAGACCCGTCAGCGCGCCCAGCAGCTCAAGCTAGCCTCGCTGGGGCGGCTGACCGCCAGCATCGCGCACGAGATCCGCAACCCGCTGGGCGCCATCAGCCATGCCGGCCAGCTGCTGTCCGAGTCGCCCGAGCTGGCCGACCAGGATCGCCGCCTGATCGACATCGTCCTGCAGCACACGCGGCGCGTGAACACTATCATCGAGAACGTCATGATGCTCGGCCGGCGCAAGGAGGTGGTCTCCGAGAGCTTCGCGCTCAGGCCCTGGGTGGAGGATTTCGTGGCGGAACTGCAGCAGCGGCACGAACTGGCCGATAACGACCTCGATATCAACTGGCTGAACCCGCAGATCACGGTGAGAATGGACAAGACCCAGCTTCACCAGGTGTTGTGGAACCTGTGCGAGAACGGCCTGCGTTACGCCGCGGGCAGGCCGCGCCTGCGTTTCGACATCGGCATCAACGACAGCAACGGCCGGCCATTCATCGACGTCGCCGATTCCGGTCCCGGGCTGGACGCCGCCATCGCCGATCGCCTGTTCGAGCCGTTCGCGACCACCGAGTCGGAGGGCACGGGGCTGGGCCTCTACATCGCGCGCGAGCTGTGCGAGTCGAACCAGGCTTCGCTGCAGCTCGTCGAGCGCGATGCCGGCTGCCGCTTCCGCATCACCTTCGCCCACCCCGACCGTCAGCAGCGCGTGGGCGAGCTGTGAACGAGCATCGCGCCCTCATCGTCGACGACGAGCCGGACATCCGCGAGCTGCTGTCGATCACGCTCGGCCGCATGGACGTCGACTGCGAGGCCGCCGCCGACATCGGCCAGGCCGAGAGCCTGCTGCGCGAGCAGACCTTCGACCTGTGCCTGACCGACATGCGCCTGCCGGACGGCAACGGCCTGGACCTGGTCGCGCACATTGCGCGCCGCTACCCGCGCATGCCGGTCGCCGTGATTACCGCCCACGGCAACATGGAGGCGGCGATCTCGGCGCTGAAATCGGGCGCCTTCGATTTCGTCACCAAGCCGGTCGACCTCACCGACCTGCGCAAGCTGGTATCCCAGGCGCTCAGCCTGCGCGGCACCCCGGGACCGTCGGAGCACGCGCTGATTGGCGAATCCGCCGCGATGGATTCGCTGCGTGCCACTGTCCACAAGCTGGCGCGCAGCCAGGCGCCGGTCTACATCAGCGGCGAATCCGGTACCGGCAAGGAACTGGTCGCGCGCCTGATCCACGAGCAGGGTGCCCGCGCGGCGAATCCGTTCGTGCCGGTCAACTGCGGCGCGATCCCCGGCGAGCTGATGGAATCGGAGCTGTTCGGGCACAAGAAGGGCAGCTTTACCGGCGCCGTGGCCGACAAGCCGGGCCTGTTCCAGAGCGCCGACGGCGGCACCCTGTTCCTCGACGAGGTGGCCGAGCTGCCGCTGCACATGCAGGTCAAGCTGCTGCGCGCGATCCAGGAGAAGCGCGTGCGACCGGTCGGCGCGGAGGAGGAGGTCGCGGTCGACTGCCGCATCCTCTCCGCCACGCACAAGAACCTCGCCGCGCTGGTCGAGGCCGGCGATTTCCGCCAGGACCTCTATTACCGCATCAACGTGATTGAGATTACGGTGCCGCCGCTGCGCGAGCGGCGCAGCGACATTCCGCTGCTGACCGACCATTTCCTCGCCGCGCGGGCGGCCGAGTTCGGGGTCGGGGTGCCGCGGCTGGGCGCGGCGGCGCGCGCCGCGCTGGCCGGCCACGACTATCCGGGCAACGTGCGCGAGCTGGAGAACATCCTCGAGCGGGCGCTGACGCTGTGCGAGAACGACGAGATCCGGGTCGCCGACCTGCGCCTGGGCAGTGGTGAAGGTGCCCCCGCGGCTGCGCCCCCGGCCGCTGCCGCGGCGCCCGCCGGGCCGCTGGCCGGCGGCGCCGAGCTGCAGTCCTACCTCGACGACGTGGAGCGGGCGCGCATCCTCGAGGCACTGGAACAGACCCGCTGGAACAAGACCCAGGCAGCCAAGCTGCTCGGGATCAGCTTCCGCGCCCTGCGCTACCGGCTGCAGAAGCTCGAGATCGAGTAGGCGCCGCGCCGCGCGGCCCCGTCACCGGGCGGGCAGGTCCGGGCTACGACGGGTGACGCGCAGCGTCACATAGTGACCAGCACGGCCAGCCGTGCGCTGCGGCCAGCGCCGCAGCCTATCGCCGGGCCGCGCCAGGAATCCCGGCAGGACGCGGATTTCGGACTGATTGTGGAATCTGGCACGGTCCCTGCTATCCCTTTCCGCGATTGGACGCGGCGCCCCGGCGCAACGTCCGGAGAATTCGGCGCCGCCCTGGCCTTCAACCCAGCGCGCCGGGCGGAAGTCAAACATAACGGGAGAAATCCACATGCATAAGCAACAAGGTTTTACGCTCATCGAACTCATGATCGTGGTCGCGATCATCGGCATCCTGGCCGCAGTCGCCATCCCGGCCTACCAGGATTACACCATCCGCGCCAAGGTCACCGAGGGTCTCAGCCTCGCCTCGGCCGGCAAGACCGCGGTCTCCGAGTACTTCGCCAGCAACGGCACCCTGCCGGGCGACAACGCCACTGCCGGCATGGCCGACTCCACCGACATCTCGGGTAACTCCGTCAGCAGCGTCGAAGTGGCTGCCAACGGCGTCATCACCGTGACCTTCTCGGCCAACCAGATCGCAGGCTCGACCCTGGCCCTGACCCCGGCCGCGTCCGGTGGCAAGGTGGTCTGGGACTGCGCCAGCGGCGGTAACCTGCTCGGCAAGTACCGTCCCTCGTCCTGCCGCTGATACCGTCACCCGGTATCCGGCCTGACCGGAAGAGCACGCTGCGGCAACGCAGCGTGCTTTTTTTTTGCTCACCGCACTGCGCATCGTGATCCCCGTCGCTTCGCCGCGATCGGGCTGCCGGTGGCCCTGGCGGCTCTCGCGCAGCCCGCTGCGCGATGCATGACCTGCGCTGTCCTGCCGCCCGCCACCTGACGTCCGGTCCCCGACCCCGAGCCGTCCGCCCATGAACCCGCGCCTGCTCCTGTGCATCGTACTCGCCGGCCTGCTGGTGGTAGCGGTCTACTGGCCCGGCCTCGCAGGCGGGTTCATGTTCGACGACTACGCGGTGATCGTCACCAACCCCGCCCTGGTCATCGGCGAGCTCACCCCCGGCGCCCTGCTGGACGCGGCCTTCTCGACCGCGACCGGCCCGCTGCGACGGCCGCTGGCGATGCTGTCCTTTGCCGCGGACCGCACCCTGGGCGGACTCGATCCGCGCCTGTTCAAGACCGTCAACCTCGCCCTGCACCTGGTCAATGCCGTGCTGGTGTTCGTGCTCGTGCGGCGCCTGATGCCATGGCTGGCGTCGACCGGCGGTTCCGCGCATGGCGCGATCGCCGCCTGCGTCGCCCTGGCCTGGGCGGTGCACCCGGTCAACCTCTCGGCGGTGCTCTACATCGTGCAGCGCATGACGTTGCTGGCGGCGCTGTTCACGCTCGTTGCGCTGCTCGCCTACGTCGCGCTGCGTACGGCCCAGATCGCCGGGCGCCCGCGCCCGCGGCCGGCGCTGCCGCTGCTGGTCCTGGGTTTTTTCGCCGGGCTGCTGTGCAAGGAGACCGCGGCCCTGCTGCCGGCCTTCGTGCTGGTACTCGAGCTTGCCGCGTTCCGCTTTCGCGGCCTGCCCCGGTTGCAGGGACTGCGCTTCGTCGCCGCGGCCGCCGTGGCGGTTGCTGCGCTGGTCGCCGCCAGCGTGGTACTGGACGAGCTGATGGCCCGCTACGCCAGCCGCGAATTCACCCTCACCGAGCGGCTGCTGACCGAGGCACGGGTGATGTCGCTGTACCTGCGCATGATCCTGCTGCCGGAACCGACCCAGTTCGCCCTGTTCCACGACGACGTCGCCTTCTCCAGCGGCCTGTTCGAGCCGGCCACCACCTTCCCCGCGCTCGCGGTGGTCGGCCTGCTGGTCGCACTGGCCGCGCGCGGCCGGCCACCCTGGCTCGCCTTCGGCGCCGGCTGGTTTCTCGCCGGTCACCTGCTCGAATCGACCATCCTGCCGCTGGAGCTGATGCACGAGCACCGCAACTACCTCGCCGCGCTGGGTCCCTTGCTGGCGGTCGCGGTGGCCGTCGACGCCGCGGTGCGGCGGCGCGCCGGCGTGCGGGCGGTCGCCTTCACCGCGCTGCTGATCATTGCAGTGCTGGCCCTGCTCAGCCACCAACGCGCCCGTGCCTGGGTCGACGACCTGCTGCAGATGGCGATCGAGGTACGTCATCACCCGGCTTCCTCGCGCACGCAGTACGAGTATGGACGGCTCGCGATCCGGCGCGGCCAGGAGAGCGGGGACCACGACCTGTTCCGCGACGGGGTGCGCGCGGTCGGCCGCGCGGTGGAGCTCCCGCAAACCCCCAAGCCCTTCCTCGCGCCCTCGGCCGTGCTCAAGCTGGCGCTGGAAGCGGACGATGCCGCGGCGCGCGAGCGCATCCTGGCGCGCATCCGCAACGACCCGCGCGACAAGGTGCTGGTCGAGGTCTTCCACGAACTGGTCGTGTGCCAGGGCTTCGGTGACTGTCGGCCGCAGCCGGGTCCGGTGCTGGAACTGGCGCGCAGCGCGCTGGACGATCCCGACCTGTCGCGCTGGCACCGGCGGCGCGTGCGCGAATGGCTGGCGGTGTATTACCTGCGCGTTCTCGCTGACGCCGAGGCTGGCATCGGCCTGCTGCGCGACCTGGTCGCCGAGCGGCCGTCCTCCAGCCGGCTGCGCCTGCGCCTGGCCGAGGCGCTGGCTGCGAACGGCCGGCGCGAGGAGGGTATCGCGCTGGCGCGCGAGGTCAGCGCGGCACTGCCGTGGCACGTGGTTGTCAGCGACCGCCCCTTCCTGCGCAGGGTACGCACGCTGCTCGACAGCGGGGGCGAGGTGTCACCGCAGTACTGGCACTGAGCGCCGGCCGGCACGGCCGGCGCCTGGGATCAGCGGCGCTCGTCGGCGCGGTCGCGGCGCGTGCGGCGGCGTTCGAGGTCCGCTTCCTTGTAGTGCAGGGCGGAGACGAGCTCGGCCAGGATGCCGATCAGGAAGGTCAGGATCGCGGTCGTGAACAGCAGCGCCGACATGTTGGTGAAGCGGTGGTAGTGGTAGAAGGTCCAGCCGTAATACGACAGGCCGACCACGAACAGCAGCGCGCTGACCGGCAGGAACAGGCGCATGGGCGAGAACAGCGCGCCCACCTTCAGAATGATCATGAAGAAGCGCAGGCCGTCCTCGATCAGCCGGATGTGGCTGCGCCCGCCCCGCTGGCGCGCCTTGATCGGCACGTAGGCGACCGGCAGGCCGGAGCGGAAGAAGGCCATGGTGCAGGTGGTCGGGTAGGAGAAGCCGTTCGGAAAGAGGTACAGGAAACGCCGGAAATGGCGGGCCCGCACGGCGCGGAAGCCGGAGGTCAGGTCGGCGATGCGGTGGCCGGCCATGTAGGTCGCGAGATGGTTGTAGATCCAGTTCGCGACGCGGCGCGGCAGCGAGGCATGCGTATCCCAGGAGCGCGCGCCCACGGCCATTTCGTAACCCTGGTCGAGGCGCTCGACCAGGCTCGCGATGACCTCCGGATCGTGCTGGCCGTCGGCGTCCATGAACACCAGCACGTCGTGGTGGGCCTGCCGCGCACCGGTCTTGACCGCGGCGCCGTTGCCCATGCTGTAGGGATGCTGCACGCAGCGCACGCCAAGGCGCTGGCAGAGCTCATAGGTGTCGTCGCTGCTGCCGTCGTCGACGACCAGGATCTCGGCGTCGGCATGGCGCGCCTGGATCGCGGGCAGCAGGTTTTCGAGGTTGCGGGCCTCGTTGCGCGCCGGCAGGACGATGCTGATTTCGCTCACCGTGCGCTCCCGCGATCACGCATGGGCCGCGTGCGCGTCCGGCAGCCCGGCGCGAAAGCGTGCCAGCACGCCCAGCACCTGGCGAAACACCTTGGGATTGGCGGCGACGATGCTGCCGGTCTCGAGATGCGTCTCACCACCGTGCGGATCGCCGACCAGCCCGCCGGATTCCTGCACGATGAGGGCGCCGGCGGCGACGTCCCATTCCTTCAGCCCGAACTCCCAGAAGCCGTCGAGTCGCCCGCAGGCAACGTGCGCGAGGTCGAGCGCAGCGGCGCCGGCGCGCCTGACGTCCGCGCTCTCCGCCAGCAACGCGCCGAAGGAGGGCAGGTAGGCCTCGAGCTGTGCGGCGCGACGCACCGGAAAGCCGGTCGCCAGCAGCGCGTTCTCCAGGTGCTGGCAACGGCCGACGCGGATGCGGTGGCCATTGAGCTGCGCACCGGCCCCGCGCGAGGCGGTGAACAGCTCGTCGCGCAGGGGATCGTAAATCACCGCCTGGTCTAGCCGGCCCCTGACGCGCAGCGCGATGGAGACCGCGAACTGCGGGTAGCCGTGCAGGAAGTTCAGGGTGCCGTCGAGCGGGTCGATGACCCACACGAACTCCGACTCGCCACGCTCGCCGGACTCCTCGGCGCGTATGGCGTGGTCGGGATAGGCGCCGAGCAGGGTTTCGATGATCGCGTTTTCGGCGTCGCGATCGACCTGGGAGACGTAATCCTGGTGGCCTTTGCGGTCGACCTTGACCTCGTGCAGACGCTGCTGGGCCCGTGCGATGATCGTGCCGGCGCGGCGCGCGGCGCGGGTCGCGATGTTGAGCATGGGGTGCATGGCCGGAGCCCGCGGTTAGAATCCGCGGATTCTAACCGATCGGAGGGCGCCCGCTTTGGCGCAGGCGGACAATGACGGCGCCGCGGCGTCGATACCGGCACTGGCGCGGGTGCGCGTGGTGCTGGTCGGTACCACGCATCCGGGCAACATCGGCGCCACCGCGCGCGCGATGAAGGTGATGGGACTGGAGCAGCTGCACCTGGTGCAGCCGGCGCGTTTCCCCGCCGCCGAGGCGACCGCCATGGCCGCCGGCGCGGACGACCTGCTGGCGCGTGCCGAGGTGCACGAGAGCCTGGAGGGGGCCGTGGCCGGCTGCGCACTGGTGTTCGGCACCACCGCGCGCGAGCGCCACATCGACTGGCCCACGGTCACCCCGCGCGACGCGGCAGGCACCATTGCCGGCGAGCCGGGGCCGGTCGCGATGGTGTTCGGGCGCGAGCGCTCGGGCCTGACCAACGCCGAGCTCGAACGTTGCCAGCGCGCGGTCTGCATCCCGACCGCCGACACGTTCCGCTCGCTCAACCTCGCCCAGGCGGTGCAGATCTGCGCCTACGAGCTGCGCCTGGCGCATGCCGGTGACAACCTGCCCGGCACGACACCGGCGGCCGAGCCGCGCGCCGACGCGGTCGCGCTGGACAATCTCACCCGGCACTGCCTGGCCGTGATGGCGCGGGTCGGCTACCACGACCCGGCGCGACCCAAGCTGCTCGAGCGTCGCCTCGCACGCCTGTTCGGCCGCGCCGAGCTGCGCCACAGCGAAGCCCAGATCCTGCGCGGCTTCCTCAGCGCGATCGAGAATCGGATTGGCGCCGAC
This sequence comes from Gammaproteobacteria bacterium, assembly GCA_041984235.1. Lineage (GTDB taxonomy): Bacteria > Pseudomonadota > Gammaproteobacteria > JBHIYN01. The sequence continues at coordinate 139,950 of JBHIYN010000005.1, read as the reverse complement.
GACGACGCCTGAGCGGCGTCAGTCGGCCAGCGTGCCGCGATAGACGACGCCCTCGGCGTCGGCGCTGACGGTACCGATCTGCAACACGCTTTCGCCGGCCGCGGTGAGCGCGGCGCTGAGCGCGCCGGCCGCTGCCGGCGGCGCGATCACGGTCATGCCGATGCCGCAGTTGAAGGTGCGCAGCATCTCCTGCGGCGCGACGTTGCCGGCCTCCATCAGCCACGCGAACAGCGGCGGCAGGGGCCAGGCGTCGAGATCGATACGCGCGCCCAGCCCGGCCGGCAGCACGCGCGGCAGGTTCTCGCTGAGGCCGCCGCCGGTGATGTGGGCCATGGCGTTGATGCGATGGCTGCGCAGGGCGTCGAGCAGCGGACGTACGTAGATGCGGGTGGGCGCGAGCAGGGCCTCGCCCAGCGTGGTCTCGCCGAAGCGCTCGGCGAGGTCGGCGCCGCTCAGCTCGACGATGCGCCGCACCAGCGAATAACCGTTGGAGTGCACGCCGCCGGAGGCGAGTCCCAGGATGACGTCGCCGGCCGCGACGGCGCTGCCGTCGATCAGCCGATCGCGCTCGACCGCGCCGACGCAGAAGCCGGCCAGGTCGTAGTGGCCGGGCGGGTACATGCCCGGCATCTCGGCGGTCTCGCCGCCGAGCAGCGCGGCGCCGGCCTCGCGGCAGCCGCTGGCGATGCCGGCGATGACGCGCTCGGCAATGTCGACACTGAGCGTGCCGGTGGCGAAGTAATCGAGGAACCACAGCGGCTCGGCGCCCTGCACGAGGATGTCGTTGACGCACATCGCGACCAGGTCGATGCCGATGCTGTCGTGACACTCGAGCTCGATCGCGAGCAGCAGCTTGGTGCCGACGCCGTCGGTGGAGGACACCAGCAGGCCGTCGCGGTAGCCGGCCGCGGCGAGGTCGAAGACCCCGGCGAAGCCGCCCAGTGCGCCGAGCATGCCGGGCCGCGCGGTCGCGGCGGCGCCGGGCTTGATGCGCTCGACCAGCGCTTCGCCGCGTTCGATGTCGACCCCGGCATCGCGGTAGGACAGGCCCGGTTGGTCGCGCTTCGGCATGCGCGAAGTCTAGCGGCATTGCGGTGGCGCGGTAAGCCTTGACTTGCCGGGTGTGATTGACGACTCTCTGCCCGGCGCGCCGTTGGCGCACCCCAGAGCTGCCATCCCGTGTCTGTGCCCTTGTCCCCGGTGTTCCGCCTGTTGTGCCTGCTCGTGCTGGCCGCCGCCGCCGGCGTGTCGGCGGCGCGTGACGTGGCCGGCCTCTACAGTGCCGAGGTCGCGGTCGCCGACCGGTCGCAGGGCGAGCTGGCGCGCGGCGCCGGCGCCGCGCTGGCCGAGGTGCTCATCAAGCTCACCGGTGACCGCAGGGCCGCCGGCGGCGCTGCCGCTGCGCTGCGCCAGCGTGCCGCCAGCCTGCTGCTGCAGTACGGTTACAAGCCGGCGCCCGACGACGGCGGGTTGCTGCTGGCCGCACAGTTCGATGCCGCGGCACTGGACGCCGAGCTGGCCGCGCTCGAAGTCCCCGTGTGGGGCAAGGAGCGGCCGGACACCGTGCTCTGGCTGGTGGTCGACGACGGCGCCGGGCGGCGCCTGGTGAGTGGTGACGAGCCGGGCCTGTATGGCGACGCGGCGCTGGCGCGCGCCGCGCGGCGCGGCATCCCGGTGCTCCTGCCACTGATGGATATCGAGGAGTCCCAGCACCTGCTCTACGCCGGTGACTGGGCCGGACTGTCGACCGCAGCCCTGGCGCTCGCCGAGCGTTACGGCACGCCGGCGAGTGCCGTCGGCCACCTGCGCCAGAGCGCGCCCGGCCTGTGGGAGGCGCGCTGGCGCATCCGGGTCGGCGAGCAGGAGTACGAGTGGCGCCAGGAAGGCGACCTGGTCGAGCTGGTGATGGAAGACGGGGTCGATGCCGTGGCCGACGCGCTGGCACGGCGCTTCGCCGCGCCGCAGCTGCTCGCGGGCGCTACCCGCATCGAGCTCGAGGTCAGTGGCGTCGGCAGCGCCGCCGACTACGCGCGCCTGACCCGTTATCTCGAGGCACTGGACACGGTGCAGGATCTGTTCGTCAGCCGCCTGGCCGGCGACCGGGTACAGTTCCGGGTCACCGCGCGCGGTGAGCGCGGGGCGCTCGCGCAGAGCATCGCCTTCGGCCAGGTGCTGAGTCCGGTGGCGGGCCAGCCCGGCGTCTACCGGCTGCTGCCCTGAGGCGGCGACGGTGATGCCGGGCCGTCACGGGTTGCCCTGCCGCAGACCAGGCGTGAACGATGCAGCCGCCGGCCATCAGTGACTCGCAGAAGTGGCTGCTGCTCGCCGTGCTGGTGCTCGGTGGCTGGCTGCTCTACCTGCTGGCGCCGGTCCTCACGCCGTTTCTGATCAGCGCGCTGCTGGCCTACCTCGGCGACCCGCTGGTCGATCGCCTGGAGCGCGCCGGGGCCGGACGCACGCTGGGCGTGGTGATGGTGTTCGCATTGATGCTGGTTGCCGGCGTGGTCACCTTGGTGGTGTTGCTGCCGGTGCTGCAGAAGCAGGCGCTCAGCCTGGTCAACGTGGTTCCGCGCGTCCTCGAATGGGCGCAGCAGACACTCGCTCCACGGCTGGCGGAGGTTGCGGGGATCAGTCTCATCGACGTCGACATCGACGCCATACGCAAGGCCATCGTCGATCACTGGCGCCAGGTCGGCTCGTTCGCCGGGCGCCTGGTCTCCCATCTCGGCCGCTCCGGTCAGCTCCTGCTCGGCTGGGTCACCTACCTGTTGTTGATCCCGGTCGTGACCTTCTACCTGCTGCGCGACTGGGACCACCTGGTCGCGGCCATCGACCGCTTGCTGCCCAAGCGCATCGAGCCCACGGTGGCGCGCCTGGCGCGCGAGATCGACGCCGTGCTGGCCGAGTTCCTGCGCGGCCAGCTCACCGTGATGCTGGCCCTGGCGGTGGTCTACGCCACCGGCCTGTGGCTGGTCGGTCTCGACCTGGCCTTCGTCGTCGGCCTGCTCGCGGGCGTCGTCAGCTTCGTGCCCTACCTCGGCGTCATCGTCGGTATCGTCGTCGCCGGCTTCGCCGCGTTCGTGCAGTTCCACGACGTCTGGCACGTGCTCGCGGTGGCCGGCGTGTTCGGCATCGGCCAGGTGCTGGAGGGCATGGTGCTGTCACCGCTGCTGGTCGGCGATCGCATCGGGCTGCACCCGGTGGCCGTGATCTTCGCGGTGATGGCCGGCGGCCAGTTGTTCGGTTTCTTCGGCATCCTGCTGGCGCTGCCGGTCGCGGCAGTGATCGTGGTGTTGCTGCGTCACTCGCGTGACGAGTATCTCAACAGCAACCTGTACGACGAGCGCGCCTGAGCCGATGGCCGACGCAACGGCGCAACTGACCCTCGGCCTGTTCGAGCCCGGACCTTACGGCTTCGAGGCTTACCGCGCCGGTGTCAACGGTGAGGCAGTCGCCGCACTCAGACGCTGGTGCCGGGGCGACGGGCCCGCGGTGGTCTACCTGTGGGGTGTCGCCGGCAGTGGCAAGAGCCACCTGCTGCAGGCCGCCCTGGGTGTGGCCGATGCGGCGCGTGCGATGTACCTGCCGCTGGCCGAGCTGGCAGCGGCCGGACCCGCCGTACTCGACGACCTCGCCGAGGTTGACGTGCTGGCGATCGACGATCTCGACGCGGTCGCCGGCAGCGCAGCCTGGGAGCAGCGCCTGTTCCACCTCTACAACGCGGTCACCGCGGCCGCTGGCCGCCTGCTGTGGGCCGGCCGCCAGGCGCCGGCGGCGCGCCTCTTCGCGCTCCCCGATCTCGCCTCGCGTCATGCCGCGAGCCTCGCCTACCCGCTGCACGAGCTGGATGATGCCGACAAGGCGGCGTTGCTGGAGGAGCGCGCAGCGGCGCGTGGCCTGCGCCTGCCACCCGCGGTGACCGACTTCATCATGCGCCGGCAGCGCCGCGACATGCGCACGCTGGTCGACCTGGTCGACGAGCTCGACCGTGTTTCGCTGAGCCGCGGGCGGCTGCTGACCATCCCCTTCGTGCGCGAGGTGCTGGCCGAGCGCGACGCGCGCGGCTGAACGCCGCGGGATCAGCCGCCGGCCTGGCGTACGGCAGTGGCCGCAAGGCGCCGCCCCAGCGTGTGCGCGACGCGCCGTTCGTGATCGCTGATCGCGTTCTGGTTGTCGTTGCCGGCGTGATGACTGGCGCCGTAGGGCGTGCCGCCGCTGCGCGTGTCGAGCAGGGCCGGCTCGCTGTACGGTACGCCCACGATCAGCATGCCGTGGTGCAGCAGCGGCAGCATCATCGACAGCAGGGTTGCTTCCTGGCCCCCATGCAGGCTGCTGGTCGAGGTGAACACGGCCGCGGGCCGATCGATCAGGGTGCCTGAGAGCCACAGGTCGGAGGTGGTGTCGAGGAAGGCCTTGAGCGGTGCGGCCATGTTGCCGAAGCGGGTCGGTGAACCCAGCGCCAGCGCGATGCATTCGCGCAGGTCGTCCTTGCTCGCGTACAGCGGCCCCTGTTCCGGCAGCTTTTCGGGATCCGCGTCCAGCGCCGGCACCGTGCGCAGGCGTGCGCCGCAACGGCCCTCCGCGATCACGCCCTGGCGTACGGCGTCGGCGAGCACGGCAGTATGCCCGCCGCGGCTGTAGTAGAGGATGAGTACGTCTCCCATGGGCGGGCTCATGCGCCGAGCAGTCCGAGCACGTTCTCCGGCGGCCGTCCGAGCACGGCGCGTCCGTCGCTGACCACGATCGGACGTTCGATCAGGATCGGGTGCTCCAGCATGGCCGCGATGACCGTCTCCTCGTCGCTGTCATCGTCCAGGCCGGCGGCCTGCCACGCGGCCTCGCCATGCCGCGCCAGCGCCTGCGCCGACAGGCCGAGCTGCGCCAGCAACGCGCGCAGCGTGGCCGCATCGGGCGGCTCGTCGAGGTAGTGCACGATGCGCGGCTCTATGCCCTGTTCGCGGATCAGCTCGAGTGTGCGGCGTGACTTGGAACAGCGGGGATTGTGGTAGATAGTGACGCTCATGCAGGCGACTCTCCATCAGGCTCGACAGGTGCTCATGGTAGCCGCACGCAACGGCGAGGGCGACGCGTGAGCGCGGCGGCAAAGGGTGGTGCGGCGTGGCTGGAACGCGTGCAGCGGCTGGGCCAGTTCCTCGTCTACCTCAGGCACCGTTTCGAGGCGGACCAATGCACGCGCGCCGCGGCGGCGCTCGCCTACACCTCGCTGCTGGCGCTGGTGCCGCTGTTCACCGTGGTGTTCGTCACGCTGTCCGCCTTTCCCGCGTTCGGCGACTGGCGCGGAGGCATAGAGACCTTCGTGTTCACCAATTTCGTGCCGGCCCTGGGCGAACAGGTGCGCGGCTACCTGGTGCAGTTCACCGACAAGGCGCGCGGCCTGCAGGCGGCCGGCGTCGGCGTACTGCTGATCACGGTGCTGGTGATGATGTCGACCATCGAATCGACCTTCAACGTGATCTGGAGGATCCGCCGCAAGCGTCCGCTGATGGTGCGCTTCCTGGTCTACTGGTCGGTGCTGACGCTGGGCCCTATCCTGATCGGGGCGGGCATGGTGGCGACGTCCTACGTGATCTCGCTGCCGCTGCTGAGCGACGCGGGCATGAGCGGCAGCCTGCGCACGCAGGTCATCTCGCTGTTTCCGCTGGTCGCGACCACGGCGGCGTTCGTAATGTTCTTCAAGCTCATCCCCTACCGCCCGGTACCGCTGCGCCATGCGCTGGTGGGCGGGGTGGTCGCGAGCCTCCTGTTCGAGCTCGCCAAGAGCGCCTTCGCGTTCTACGTCACGGCGTTTCCCTCGCAGCAGGCGGTCTATGGCGCGTTCGCGATCGCGCCGATCTTCCTGCTGTGGATCTACCTGTCGTGGGTGGTGGTGCTGCTGGGCGCGGAGATCACGCAGTGCCTGACCACCTTCCGCGTGCAGGGGCCCTCGCGGCACGGCGCCATCGCGCGCCGCGATCCGATGTTCTGCGCCTTCCGCGTCCTCTACCGCCTGTACGAGGCCCAGGAGCAGGGGCACGGCGTGTCCGACAAGGGCCTGTTCGCGCTCGAGCCCGACTTCGGCTACACCGCGCTGAACGGCGCGCTGGAAACGCTCGACAGTGCCGGCTGGGTGAGCCGCAACGACCTCTATCAATGGGTGCTGACGCGGGATCTCAACCGTCTCACGCTGCTCGACCTGCTGCGCCTGGTGCCGAGCTTCACGCCGCTGGAGAACGTGCGCGCGATGGTCGGCGATAGCGCCGATCAGCGCCTGGAGACGCCGCTGGTCGAGCTCGGTCAGTGGGCCGAGACGCACCTGGAGGTGCCGCTCGCGCAGCTGCTGGGGCCGCCGCCGGCTGATGGCGAGCGCGGCGTCCGCCGGAGTCCCGCGGCGTGAATACGGGTGCTTCCTGCCGGCGTTTCTGGGTCAACGGCCGCGTGCAGGGCGTGTACTTCCGCGCCTCGGCCCGCGAGAAAGCGCGCGCGCTCGGTCTTTGCGGCTGGGTCGAGAACCTGCCCGACGGGCGCGTGTCAGCGGTTGCGCGCGGTCCGGCGGAAGCGCTGGAAGCGTTCGCCGCCTGGCTCGCCGAAGGTCCGCCGCGGGCCGTGGTCAGCGGCGTCGCCAGCGAGGTCGTCGAGGTCGAGACGCCGCCCGGCTTCGAGGTGCGCTGAGCGTCTCAGCCGCGCGCGATGCGCGCGCCGAGGAACTGCGCCGCGTCGGCCAGGGCAACCTCCTCGCTGTCGGTCGCGGTGCGCGCCTTGTACTCCAGCGTGCCGGCATCCAGACCCCGATCGCTGATTACGAAGCGGTGCGGGATGCCGATCAGCTCGAGGTCGGCGAACATCACGCCCGGGCGTTCGCGCGCATCGTGCAGCAGCACGTCGAAGCCGGCGGCGCTGAGCTCGGCATAGAGTGCTTCGGCGGCGTCGCGCAGGCGTTCGGACTTGTGCATGTTGATCGGCGCGATCGCGCACTCGAACGGCGCGATGCTGTCCGGCCAGATGATGCCCCTGTCGTCGTGGTTCTGTTCGATGGCCGCAGCGACGATACGCGACACGCCGATGCCGTAGCAGCCCATGGTCATGGTCACGGCGCTGCCGGTCTCGTCGAGCACGCGGGCTTTCATCGCCTCGCTGTACTTGGTGCCGAGCTGGAAGATGTGCCCGACCTCGATGCCGCGCTTGATGTCCAGCGTGCCGCTGCCGTCGGGGCTTGCGTCGCCGGGGATGGCGTTGCGCAGATCGGCGACCTCGGGCGGCGGCAGATCGCGGCCCCAGTTGACCCCGGTGAGATGCCAGCCGTCCTGGTTGGCGCCGCACACGAAGTCGGCGAGGCGCGCCGCGTCCTGGTCGACCAGCACCGCAAAGGGCAGCTCCAGCGGCCCCAGCGAGCCCGGCGCACAGCCGGTGGCCGCCGCGATGGCCTCGCCCTGCGCGAAGCGCAGCGGCTCGGCGACCAGCGGGTGGTTCTGCGCCTTGACCGCGTTCAGCTCGTGGTCGCCGCGCAGCACCAGCGCGACCAGGCCGCCCTCGGCGCCTTCCACGACCAGGGTCTTCACGCATTGTGCGGGGGTGGTACCGAGGAAGGTGCTGACCTCGTCGATGGTGTGCTGCCCGGGCGTTTCGACCCGTGCCATGTCGGCCGTCGGGGCGGGCGCGGTGGTGTCCGGCAGCGTCACCGGCACCATCTCGACGTTGGCGGCGAAGCTGCCGTCCGAGGAGAACGCGATCTGGTCCTCACCGGACTCGGCGAGGACGTGAAACTCGTGCGATTTCGAGCCGCCGATGTTGCCGGTGTCGGCGATGACCGCGCGGTACTCCAGCCCGACCCGGTCGAAGATGCGCGAGTAGGCGCGGTACATGTCCTGGTAGGTCTCTTCCAGCGAGGCCTGGTCGAGGTGGAAGGAGTAGGCGTCCTTCATGAGGAATTCGCGCGCGCGCATGATGCCGAAGCGCGGCCGGATCTCGTCGCGGAACTTGGTCTGGATCTGGTAGAAGTTGGCCGGCAGCTGCTTGTAGCTGCGCAGCTCGCCGCGGATCAGATCGGTGATGATCTCCTCGTGGGTGGGCCCTAAGCAGAAGCTGCGCTCGTGGCGGTCGTGAAAGCGCAGCAGCTCCGGGCCGTAAGCCTCCCAGCGCCCGGATTCCTGCCACAGCTCGGCCGGCTGCACGCCGGACATGAGGACCTCCTGGGCGCCGGCGCGGTTCATCTCCTCGCGCACGATGGCCTCCACCTTGCGCAGCACGCGCAGCCCCAGCGGCAGCCAGGTGTAGATGCCGGAGGCGAGCTGGCGCACCATGCCGGCGCGCACCATGAGGCGGTGCGAGGCAATCTCGGCGTCGGCCGGAGCCTCGCGCAGGGTGGGGACGAGGAGGTTCGAAATTCGCATGGTGGGCTGGGTTCCCGTGTCGCTGGCGGCACCGGGCGGCGCGGCGCGTGCATTCTCTGCGGAGCGGCAGGCCCCTGCAAGGCCACCCCGCGGAGGCGTGCCGCGGCCCTGCGCCGGGCCCGTGTTGCTTGACCGTTTTGCGGAAAATCAGTAATTTGCCCGGTTCGCCGTACACGACGGGTCGCGTGCGCGGCGGCAACATCGAAGCACCGATCTGCGAAGCCTTGCTACCGGTTTGGCCAACCGCTTCGGCCAACCGCTGCGGAAGTGCCGCTCGCACGCCCGGCACCGCCGCCGTCTGACCACGCGGCGTACCGGCCGACAGCGGCCGGCGCCTCGCCGATCCGAACAGTTTCTCGAACAGTTTCTAGGGTGAACGACGTGACAGAGCGATTGCGAGGCGCGGAGATTTTCGTTCGCGCACTGGCGGACGAGGGCGTGGAATGCGTCTTCGGGTATCCGGGCGGGGCCGTGCTCCACATCTACGACGAGATCTTCAAGCAGGATCGGGTCAAGCACATTCTCGTCCGTCACGAGCAGGGCGCGACCCATGCCGCCGACGGCTACGCGCGTGCCAGCGGCAAGCCCGGCGTGGTGCTGGTCACCTCCGGTCCCGGCGCCACCAACTGCGTGACCGGCATCGCGACCGCCTACATGGACTCGATTCCGCTGGTCGTGTTCACCGGCCAGGTCGCCACCGCGCTGATCGGCAACGACGCCTTCCAGGAAGTCGACGCCATCGGCATCACCCGCCCGTGCGTCAAGCACAACTTCCTCGTCGAGCGCGTCGAGGACCTCGCCGAGACGGTCAAGAAGGCGTTCTACGTGGCGACTACCGGCCGGCCCGGGCCGGTTCTGGTCGACATTCCCAAGGACGTCACCGCCAACGTCGCCGAGTACAGCTACCCCGACAGCATCGATATGCGGTCCTACCGCCCGACGGTGAAGGGCCACCCCGGCCAGATCAAGCGCGCCGCGCAGCTCATCCTGTCCGCACGCAAGCCAATGATCTACACCGGCGGCGGTGTCGTGCTGGACAACGCCTCGGATCACCTCACGCGCTTCGCGCGCATGCTCGGCTACCCGGTGACCAACACGCTGATGGGCCTGGGCGCCTACCCCGGCAGCGATCCGCAGTTCGTCGGCATGCTCGGCATGCACGGCACCTACGAAGCCAACATGGCGATGCACCACTGCGACGTGCTGATCGCGATCGGCGCGCGCTTCGACGACCGCGTGACCGGTGACCTCGAGAAGTTCTGTCCGGAAGCGAAGATCGTGCATATCGACATCGACCCGTCGTCGATCTCGAAGAATGTGCCGGTCGACGTGCCCATCGTCGGCAGCGTGTCCAACGTGCTCGGCGACCTCATCGAGATCATCGAGGGCAGCGATCACCGGCCGGTCGATCGCGACAGCGATCCCTGGTGGCAGCAGATTGCCGAGTGGCGCAAGCTCGACTGCCTGCGCTTCGATACCACCAGCGACAAGATCAAGCCGCAGGCCGTGATCCAGTCGCTGCACCGGGTGACCGGCGGCGATGCCTACGTCGCCTCGGACGTCGGCCAGCACCAGATGTGGGCGGCGCAGTTCTACCCGTTCGACAAGCCGCGCCGCTGGATCAACTCCGGCGGCCTGGGCACGATGGGCTTCGGTCTGCCGGCCGCCATGGGCGTGCAGCTCGCCTTCCCGGACGCTAAGGTCGCCTGTGTCACCGGCGAGGCGAGCTTCGTGATGTGCGTGCAGGAGCTCTCGACCTGTCTGCAGTACGGTCTGCCGATCAAGATCGTGAGCCTCAACAACCGCTACATGGGCATGGTCCGGCAGTGGCAGGAGTTCTTCTACGACCGCCGCTACTCGCACTCCTACATGGACGCGCTGCCCGACTTCGTCAAGCTTGCCGAGAGCTTCGGGCACGTCGGCATGCGCATCGAGAAGCCGGGCGACGTCGACGGTGCGATGGAGGAGGCCTTCGCGATGACCGATCGCCTGGTGCTGATGGACTTCATCACCGACCAGACCGAGAACGTCTACCCGATGATTGCCGCGGGCAAGGGCCAGCACGAGATGCACCTGGCGCCCAACGATCGCGAGCTGGCATGAACGAGCGTCACACGATCGCGATCCTGATGGAGAACGAGGCTGGCGCGCTGTCGCGCGTGGCCGGCCTGTTCTCGGCGCGGGCCTACAACATCGAGTCACTGGCGGTGGCGCCGACCGAGGATCCTACCGTTTCACGCATGACCGTCGTGACCACCGGGTCGCCCGAGATCATCGAGCAGATCACCAAGCAGCTCAACAAGCTGGTGGACGTGATCAAGCTGGTCGACCTGCACGAGGGACCGCACATCGAGCGCGAGCTGATGCTGGTCAAGCTGCGCACGGCCAACGCCGAGCAGCGCGCCGAGTTCAAGCGCCTGGCGGACATCTTCGGCGGCGCCATCGTCGACATCACCGAGGTCAGCTACACCGTCGAGCTGACCGGATCGCGTGAGCGCCTCGACGACTTCATCGAGGCCGCCGGCCGCCGGCACGTGATGGAGCTCGCGCGTTCCGGTGTGCTCGGCCTGCTCAAGGGCAGCAAGGCGTTGAAAGCCTGACGGCGCGCATCTTTTCATTAATCCGGCGGTCTGCCTCAGTCCGGGCACCGCACGAAACCACGGGGAACAGACCATGGCTCTCAACATCTACTACGACAAAGATGCCGACCTCTCGCTGATCCAGTCGAAGAAGGTCGCCATCATCGGCTACGGCTCGCAGGGGCATGCGCACGCCAATAATCTCAAGGACTCCGGTGTCGACGTCGTCGTCGGGCTGCGCCAGGGGTCGGGCTCGTGGGCCAAGGCCGAGAGCTCGGGGCTGGCGGTGGCGCCGATCGCGGAAGCGGCGGCTGCCGCGGACCTGGTCATGATCCTCGCGCCCGACGAGACCCAGGCCGATCTCTACTCGGCCGAGGTCGAGCCGAGCATCCGCCAGGGCGCGACGCTCGCGTTCGCGCACGGCTTCAACATCCACTTCGGGCAGATCGTGCCGCGCGCGGATCTCGACGTTGTCATGATTGCACCCAAGGGGCCGGGTCACCTGGTGCGTTCGACCTACCAGCAGGGCGGCGGCGTGCCCAGCCTGATCGCGGTCTACCAGGACGCCTCCGGCCAGGCGCGTGACATCGCGCTGTCGTATGCCTCGGCCAACGGCGGTGGCCGCGCCGGCGTCATCGAGACCAGCTTCCGCGAGGAGACCGAGACCGATCTCTTCGGCGAGCAGTCGGTGCTGTGCGGCGGCATCACGGCCCTCATCCAGGCCGGCTTCGACACCCTGGTGGAGGCCGGTTACGCGCCGGAGATGGCCTATTTTGAGTGCCTGCACGAGGTCAAGCTGATCGTCGACCTCATCTACGAGGGCGGCATCGCCAACATGCGCTACTCGATCTCCAACACTGCCGAGTACGGTGACTTCACGCGCGGCCCGCGCATCGTCAACGACGATACGCGTGAGGAGATGAAGGCGATTCTCTCCGAGATCCAGAATGGCGAGTTCGCGCGCGAATGGATCGGCGAGAACCGTAACGGCGTGGCCGTGCTCAAGGCCAAGCGCCGGCTCGCGCAGGAGCATCCGATCGAAGAGGTCGGCGCCCGGCTGCGCGGCATGATGCCGTGGATCGGCGCCAACAAGCTGGTCGACAAGAGCCGCAACTGATCCGCGGAGCCCGACCATGACCCGGGTCCCCTCGGCGCAACACCCGCTGGTCGCGCGCGAGGGGCGCGGACCGATCGGCGTGGTGCTGCTCTGCGGCCTGGTCGTCTACTACTACCACGGGGCGCTGGCGGCCCTGCCGGTGTTGCTGCTGGCCGCGGCGCTGGCCTTCTATTTCCGCGATCCGCACCGCGACTCGCCGTCACTGCCGCTGGGCGTGGTGGCGCCGGTGGACGGCCTGGTGATCCACGCCGGCCCGGCGATCGATCCCTGGCTCGGCCGCGAGGCGCTGTGCGTATCGGTCGTCATGAGCGTGCTCGACGTGCATTCGATCTTCAGCCCCACCGAGGGCAAGATCGTGGAGCAATGGAGCGAGGCACGTTTCGCCGAGCTCGACCAGCGCGCGCCGCGGCGCGCGTTCGCCTACCAGTTGCGTACCGACGAAGGCGACGACGTGACGCTGGAGATTGCGCGCGGGCCGGTCGGCGGGCCGGTTGCCATCTACTACCAGCCCGGCGAGCGCGTGGGTCACGGCCGGCGCATCGGTTTCGCCGCGCTCGGCTGCCGGGTCACGGTCTACGCCGCACCCGGCACCGCACTGGAGGTCGGCACCGGGGTGCAGGTCGCCGCGGCGGCGACCGTGGTTGCGACCCTGGTCCACGAAACCCCGGTATCTGCGATTCCGCGGGACGAGGGCGAGCGCAGCGCCTGACGACCGCCGCGCGGCGGTTCCGACGTGAGCGCCGACGCAGTACCATGAGGCCATCCATCCCGTGCGCCGCCGGATCGCGGCCGCGGTAAGCGGAAGTGCCCCATGCAGGTCGTCCATTCAGAACAGCCCGAGCCGCCCGAACGTCCGCCCGCGCCGGGCAGCGACGGACGGCGCCGTGCCGGCATCTACCTGCTGCCCAACCTGTTCACGACCAGCGCGCTGTTCGCCGGCTTCTACGGCATCGTCGCTGCCATCAACGGCCGTTTCGAGGCAGCGGCCATCGCCATCCTGGTGGCGATGGTGGCCGACGGCATGGACGGGCGCATCGCCCGCATGACCAACACCCAGAGCGCCTTCGGCGCCCAGTACGACAGCCTCTCGGACATGGTCTCCTTCGGCCTCGCGCCGGCGCTGGTGGCTTACGAATGGGCGCTGTTCGGCCTCGGCAAGCTCGGCTGGCTCGCCGCTTTCGTCTACACCGCGGCGGCGGCACTGCGCCTGGCGCGTTTCAACACCCAGGCCGAGACCGTCGACAAGCGTTTTTTCCAGGGCCTGCCCAGTCCGGCGGCGGCGGCGGTCATCGCGGCCGCGGTCTGGTTCGGCGAGAGCTTCGCGCTGCGCGACGCGCTGGTGGTGCCCGGCGCGATCATGGCCGCGACCGTGATGGCGGCACTGTTGATGGTCTCCAACCTGCGCTACTACAGCTTCAAGGACCTCGACCTGCGTGGGCGCGTGCCGTTCGTCAGCGTGCTCGCGGTGGTCATGGTCTTCGTGCTGGTCTCGCTGGAGCCGGCCACGGTGCTGCTGACCCTGTTCGGCAGCTATGCGCTGTCCGGCATCGCCGAGACCTGGTGGCAGCGGCGGCGGCGCCAGGCCGAACGCCGCGGCGCCAAGACGACGCCGGATAGCGACGCCTGAGCGCAGCCGTTCTGTGCGTGCTGTGATCGGTTTAGCGCAATCGTGCAGCGGCGAGGGGTCCGGCGCTGCTAAGCTTGTGACCAGTGCTGAAGTTGAAGCGTCCCGTCGGTCCTTACCGAAACCGAGCATGAAGCCTGCCTGCCCATCATCCGTCGCACCGGTCACGCGAGTGCGAGCACCCCGCCGGGCCTGGCCGTGCAGGTAATCGACGCTCGCCGCCACGCGCTGCTCGATGCCATGGGCATCACCGTGTGGCACGCGCGCGATGCCGGTGCGCCGGCCGCGGATGCGGCCAGCATACCGGCAGCCGCGACCGCGGACGCGGACGACTGGCAGGCGCTGCGCGACGCGGTCGCCGGCTGTACGGCCTGCGAGCTGCATCGCGGGCGCACGCAGACGGTGTTCGGCGTAGGCGCCCTGGACGCCGAGCTCATGATTATCGGCGAGGCGCCCGGTGCCGAGGAGGACCGCCGCGGCGAGCCTTTCGTCGGCCGTGCCGGTCAGCTCCTCAATGCCATGCTCGGCGCGATCGGCCTGGCGCGCGAGCAGGTCTACATCGCCAACATTCTCAAGTGCCGCCCGCCGCGCAACCGCGATCCCGAGCCGGCCGAGGTGGTGGCCTGCAGCGGCTTCCTCAGCCGCCAGATCGCGCGCGTCGCGCCGCGCGTGATCCTTGCGGTCGGCCGCATCGCCGCGCAGAATCTGCTCGCCACCGACACCCCGATCGGACGCATGCGCGGACAGGTCTACGAGTACGGAGAAACCCGGATCCCGGTCGTGGTGACCTACCACCCGGCCTACCTGCTGCGTTCGCCGGGAGAGAAGCGCAAGGCGTGGACGGACCTGCAGCTTGCCGCGCGCCTGGTATCCGGGGACACAGCGCCATGAGCGCGGTGCTGGAGCCGGCAACCTGCACCATCCGGCTGATGCAGGACGACGACATCCCGGCGGTGCTGGAGATCGAGCGGCGCTGCTACGACTTTCCCTGGTCGGCGACGATCTTCGCCGACTGCCTGCGCGTCGGCTATTGCTGCTGGGTGCTCGACGGCGGTGACGCGCTGGCCGGTTACGGCATCATGTCGGTGGCGGCCGAGGAGAGCCACATCCTCAATGTCTGCGTCGACGGCAGCGCGCGCCGGCGCGGCCTGGCGCGCGGTCTCATGCGCCACCTGATCGACACCGCGCGCGGACACGGCGCGCGCGTCGCCTACCTCGAGGTGCGACCGTCGAACGACGCGGCGATCAGTCTCTACTCCAGCCTCGGATTCCGGCACGTCGGTACGCGCCGCGCCTACTATCCCGCGCGTGGCGGGCGCGAGGACGCCTTCGTGCTGTCCACGCCGCTCGATCCCGATGACGAGGACACCGCAGCGAGTTGAACGCCGCTGCGGATCCGGCTATAACGCACTCTCTCCAAGCGGACCCCGGAACATGCCGAGCGCAGCCTTTCGCAGCGGCCAGCGCGCCGCCCTCGCACTCCTGATTCTCGTTTTCGTCACGCCCGCATCCGCGCTCGACAGCGTGTTGCTGGAGCTCGGCATGAACGAAGGCGACGAGGACGTCGAGCGCTACGGGGCCGCGTTGCGCTGGGACCTCGGCCTGAAGTGGCTGGAGACCGGTGACTGGCATCTCGGTACCTACCTCGAGGCCTCGGTGACGTACTGGGACGGCACCCGCGGCACCACCGGCGAGAACGATCTGGTCGATTTCGGTCTGACCCCGGTGCTGCGCTACCAGAGCACCGCCGCGCACGGCATCGCGCCATTCGTCGAGTTCGGAGTCGGCGCTCACGTGCACAGCGAAGACGGCATCGGCGATCGCGATTTCGATATCCCCTTCGCCTTCGGCACCCACGTCGGCGCCGGCGCGCGTTTCGGCGCGGGCGGCCGTTACGAGCTGGTCTATCGCTTCCAGCATCTCTCCAACGCCGGCATTGGCGACGACAACCCGGGCATCAACTTCCACGCCATCCAGCTCGGCTACCATTTCTGAACGCACGGTGGCGTGCGTGCGTGCGGTAAACTGCACGCATGGAATGGCCTACGCTCGAACAGTTCGTCGGTAATACGCCGCTGGTGCGTCTGCAGCGCGTGCCGGGCGACACCGGCAACGTGATCCTCGGCAAGCTCGAAGGCAACAACCCGGCGGGCTCGGTCAAGGACCGGCCGGCGCTGAGCATGATCCGGCACGCCGAGCAGCGCGGCGACATCAAACCCGGCGATACCCTGATCGAGGCGACCAGTGGCAACACCGGCATCGCGCTGGCGATGGTCGCGGCGATGAAGGGTTATCGCATGGTGCTGATCATGCCCGAGCATATGAGCGCCGAACGGCGCGCGGTGATGAAGGCCTACGGCGCCGAGCTCGTGCTGGTATCCGAGCAGGGCGGCATGGAGGAGGCGCGCGACCTGGCCGCGGCCATGCAGGCGCGCGGCGAGGGCAAGGTGCTCGACCAGTTCGCCAACCCGGACAACCCGCTCGCGCACTATGGCGATACGGGCCCCGAAATCTGGCGCGATACTCACGGCCTGGTCACCCATTTCGTCTCCTCCATGGGCACCACCGGGACCATCATGGGTACCTCGCGCTATCTCAAGTCGAAGAACCCCGCCATCGGCATCGTCGGGGTGCAGCCCGCCGACGGCGCGAAGATCCCGGGGATCCGGCGCTGGCCCGAGGCCTACCTGCCGAAGATCTACGACCCTGCGGCGGTCGATCGCATCATCGACGTCACCCAGGAGGAGTCGGAGAACATGACGCGCCGGCTGGGCGCGGAGGAAGGCCTGTTCTGCGGCATCTCCTCCGGCGGTGCGACGGCGGCGGCGCTGAGGCTCTCCGCCGAGGTCGACAACGCGGTCATCGTCGTCATCATCTGCGACCGCGGCGACCGCTACCTGTCGACCGGCGTGTTTCCGTCCTGAGGCGGGGCTCCCGGCTGCCGCGAGGACAGCGATGAACGTATTCGTGTTCGACATCGAGACCGTGCCCGACGTGGCCGCCGCCCGCCGCCTGTGGGATCTCGGCGATCTGGACGACGAGGGCGTGGCGGCGGTCATGTTCAACAAGCGCTTGCAGCAGACCGGTGGCAGCAGCGATTTCCTGCGCCATCACCTGCATCGCGTGGTCGCAATCTCTGCCGTGTTCCGCGAGGGCGAGCGCCTCAGCGTGTGGTCGCTCGGCGACGAGCAGGCCGATGAATCCGAGATCATCCACCGTTTTTTCGAGGGCGTGGAGCGCTACAGTCCGACCCTGGTGTCGTGGAACGGCAGCGGCTTCGATCTGCCCGTGCTGCACTACCGCGCGCTGTTCAACGGCATCCAGGCGCCGCGCTACTGGGACGTCGGTGACGACGATCGCGCGTTCCGCTACAACAACTACCTCGGGCGCTTCCACTGGCGCCACGTCGATCTCATGGACGTGCTGGCCGCCTACCAGGGGCGTGCCGTCGCCCCGCTCGACGAGATCGCCAGCCTGCTCGGTTTCCCGGGCAAGCTCGGCATGACCGGCGCCGGCGTCTGGGATGCCTACCGCGCCGGCAACCTCAAGGGGATCCGCGACTATTGCGAGACCGACGTGCTCAACACCTGGCTGGTCTACCTGCGCTTCGAGTTCATGCGCGGCCACCTGCAGCAGGCCCGCCTGGACGCGGAGCTGGCGCGCACGCGCGACTTCCTGGGCGCGAGCGAGGAAGCGCACTTCGCGGAGTTCCTGGCGGCCTGGGACGCCGCCGCCGGGTGAGGTCGGGCCGGTGAGCCGGCGCGGCGGGCGTGCCCCGCGCGAGCCCGTGGAGCTGACCATCGAGAGCCTCGCCCACGAAGGGCGCGGCGTCGCCCGCCTCGACGGCAAGACGGTGTTCGTCGACGGCGCACTGCCTGGCGAGCGGGTCACGGCCCGGATTCGGCGCCGCCGCGGGCGTTTCGACGAGGCCGAGACGGTCAGCGTGCTCGAGCCCAGCCCGCGCCGGGTGGCGCCGCCGTGCCCGCACTTCGGCGTGTGCGGCGGCTGCAGCCTGCAGCACATGGCCGAGGACGACCAGCTCGAGCACAAGCAATCCGTGCTGCTCGAGCTGCTGGAGCACCAGGGCGGTATCGCACCGCGGCGCGTGGCGGCACCGATCCGCGGGCCGCAATGGGGCTACCGGCGCAAGGCGCGCCTGGGCGTCAAGCTGGTGCCGAAAAAGGGCGGCGTCATCATCGGCTTTCGCGAGCGCGCCATGCCCTATGTCACCGATTGCAGCCGCTGTGACGTGCTCGATACACGCGTGTCCGGCGAGCTCGGTGCATTGCGCGAGCTGGTGCAGTCGCTCTCGATCGCGGCGCGCGTGCCGCAGATTGAAGTATCGGCCGGCGACGAGCGGGTTGCGCTCATCGTGCGCCACCTCGAGCCGCTGAGCGCCGCCGACCGCGATGCCCTGGCCGGCTTCGCCGCGCGCACCGGCTTCGATCTCTACCTGCAGAGCGGCGGCCTGGACAGCGTCACTGCGCTGACGCCGCCGGCGGAGACGCTCGGCTACGAGGTCGAGGGCATCCGCTTCGCCTTCGAGCCGTACGACTTCACCCAGGTCAACGCCGCCATCAACCGGCGCATCGTTGCGCGCGCCATCGAGCACCTGGCGCCGACCGCGAACGATGCCGTGCTCGACCTCTACTGCGGGATCGGAAATTTCTCGCTGCCGCTGGCGCGCCGCGCCGGCCACGTCACGGGTGTCGAGGGCGATGCCGGCCTGGTCGCGCGGGCCGCCGCCAATGCCGCGGCCAACGAGCTCTCCAATTGTCGCTTCGAAAGCGCCGATCTGAACGAGGTCGACCCGCTGCGGGCGCTGGACACCCGGGTTACGCGGGTCCTCATGGACCCGCCCCGCAGCGGTGCGCAGGTGCTGCTCGACACCCTCGACCTGGGCGCGGTCGAGCGCCTGGTCTACGTGTCCTGCAGCCCGGTGACGTTTGCGCGCGACGCCGGCGTGCTGTGCCGCCGCCACGGCTTCGAGCTCGCGGAGACCGGCATCGCCGACATGTTTCCGCAAACCGCCCACGTCGAGTCGGTTTCGCTGTTCGAACGGGCGTGATGCGGCGCACCGCGCTGTTGCTGTGCGTGGTGTTGGCGGCATGTACCGGCGAGGCGCCGCAACGCGTGCGCTTCGGCCTGCCGACGGCACCGGTGACCCTGGATCCGCGTTTCGCCACCGACGCGGTGTCCGATCGGCTGGTGCGCCTGCTGTACCGGCGACTGGTCGATTTCGACGACCGCGCGCTACCCGTGCCCGAGCTTGCCGAGTGGCAGCGCGTGGCACCGACACGCTACCGCTTCACGCTGCGCGGCGCGGCGCACTTCAGCGATGGCTCAGCGTTGACCGCGGCCGACGTCGCGGCCACCTACCGCTCGGTACTCGACCCCGCGACCGGCTCGCCGCACCGCGCCTCGCTCGCCAACATCGACGCCATCACGGTACGCGACGAGCGCACGCTCGATTTCGAGCTGAAACGCGCGGACCTGCTGTTCCCGGGCACGCTGGTGGTCGGCATCATGGCAGCGCGGGATGCGGCCACGATGCGGGCGACCCGCGCGGCGCCGGTGCTGAGCTCGGGCCGCTTCCAGCTCCTGCATCACGACGCGGACGGCGGCGTGCTGCTCGAGCGGCGCCGCGACGGCGCGCGCTTCGAGTTCGTGACGGTCACCGATCCCACCGTGCGCGCGCTCAAGCTGATTGGCGGCGAGCTCGACATCATCCAGGGCAACCTGCCGCCGCAGACCGTCGCCTGGCTGGCCGAACGGGAAGGGCTGGTCGCCGAGCGCGTGGCCGGCACCACCTTTGCCTACCTGGGATTCAACCTGCGCGCCGGGCCGAGCGCGCAGCGCGAGGTACGGCGCGCCGTGGCCAGCGCGATCGATCGCACGCCCATCATCGAGTACCTGTTCCGTGGCCAGGCGCGGCCGGCGGCCGCCATCTTCACGCCCGGGCACTGGGCCGCTGCGCCCGCGCTGGTGCCGCCCCCTTACGACCCGCAGGCCGCGCGTGCGCTGCTCGCCGACGCCGGCTACGCCGACGAGCCGCTGGTGCTCGAGTACAAGACCTCGGCCGACCCGTTCCGCCTGCGCATCGCGACGGTACTCAAGGCGCAGCTCGAAGCGATCGGCGTGGTGCTCGACATCCGCACGCTGGACTGGGGCACGTTCTACGGTGACGTACGCCACGGACGCTTCCAGGTCTACGGCCTGTCGTGGGTCGGGCTCAAGCTGCCCGACATCTTCCGCTACGCCTACCACAGCACGTCGCGGCCGCCGGCCGGTGCCAACCGCGGCGGCTACGTCAGTGTGTCGGCAGACGAGCTGATCGAACGTGCCGAACGCGCCGGTGATCGCGCCGAACGCGCGGCGCTGTATCGCGAGCTGCAACGGCTGCTGCTGGACGATCTCCCCGTGATCCCGTTATGGTTCGAGGATCAGGTAGTCGTTCGGCGCGCCGCCATCCGCGGCTACACCACGGACGCCGACGGCCACTTCGATGCCCTCGAGCATACCGACCGAACCGATGTCACCCTCGCCCGCTGAACGCCTGGAGATCGACCTCGATCGGCAGGAGCTGCGACTCATTGCCGCCGGCGGTGAGATCGTTACCTACCCGGTGTCGACCGCGCTCAACGGTGCCGGTGAGGTCATGGACAGCGAATGCACGCCGCGCGGCCGCCACCGCATCAGCGAGAAGATCGGCGACGGCTGCGCGCCCGACACGGTGTTCGTCGGCCGCCGCCCGACCGGCGAGCGCTGGACGCCGGCGCTCGCCGCCGAGCACCCCGGGCGTGACTGGATCCTGACCCGCATCCTGTGGCTGGACGGCTGCGAGCCGGGGCGCAATGCCGGCGGGCGCGTGGACAGCCACGCGCGCTACATCTATATCCACGGCACGCCGGACGCGACCGTCCTCGGCCGGCCCGGGTCGCGTGGCTGCATCCGTATGCGCAATGCCGACGTCATCGCCCTGTTCGACCGCGTCGCGGTCGGCACCGAGGTGCTGATCGGCCCCTGATCTTCGCGCATTTTCGCGCAACCTACGGATTCATAGACGTATTTTCCGGCGGTCGCCGGATCTGGCCGGTACCGCGGGCGCGCTGCCGGCCGCAGCCGCGTGTGCGTCGGCCTCTCCGAACTGCCAACTGCGTCATAAAGCTTGTGTCGGGGCGGCCGAAAAACCCCTCAAGCGATATCGCCCCAACAGCCCTTGCGCAGTCGGAGGACAGCTCATGCAGCCCAACATCTTGCCCATGGAAACCCTGCCCGACGCCGATTCCGGCGCCGAGAATTCAAACCCGCAGGGCCCCCTGCTCAGCCGCCTCGCGGCTGCGGTCAGTGCCGCCGGCGCGCAGCGCCCGTTGCAGGCGCTGACCACGCTGCATCCGTGCTTCGTCAACGGCGTACGCACCCTGGTGTTCCGCCGCGGCCTGAACCAGGAGCAGCCGAGCCTGTTCCAGCGCGTCAAGAGCTTCGCCCTCAGCAACGGCTTCCAGCTGCTGGAGGACCGCCGCAAGCGTGAGCTTGCCTGCCGCGACGAACGCCGCCGGCTGGCGCCGGTGCTGATGTTCGCGGCCGGCCTGATGGGCAACGTGGCCTTCGCCGACGACGGTACCCTGATCAAGGACGGCCAGGCGGTGGTGCCGACCATCGAGATCGTCGGTGAGCGCAGCGAGCCGGACAAGCGTCCCTACCTCAACGTCGCCGGCAAGCGCTTCATCTCGCAGCCCTACGGCGAAGTCGAGATGATCCTGGGGGTCGCCGCCGAGGTTCGCGGCAAGGGTGAGAAGCACCGCGTACGCACGCGTGGCCTGCAGCTGCCGAGCGAATATACCGACAGCTTCATCGATCGCTACGACTACACCATGCCGGCCAACTGCGGCGGGCAGACGTTCAGCTACTACGAGGGCGACAGCTTTGCCGCACTCGGTTACCACGGTGAAGACGGCAAGGTCGTGCTCGACGTGCTCGCCGGCGGCGGGCCGTTCAGCGCGCCGCGTCTGTGGGGCGCGTACGACCAGGTGCTCAACTCGAACGTGCGTATGAAGCTGATGTTCGGCGACGGTCTCAAGGACGGTATGGGCGTGCTCATGGCGTCCTACAAGATCGGTCTCATGCCGGTCATGCGTTCGGGCACCAAGAACTACTACGGCGAACTCTACTCGCGCGCGGTCGCCCTGGCTGGTGAATGCGCCGCGCCGGGCCTGCCCCAGGTGCGCCATGCCGGTACCGTGAAGCCGGCCGAGTCCGAGGACGCGAGCTGAGTCAGCGCTGCGGCGCGCGCTCTTCTGAATGGC
The DNA here is from genome assembly GCA_041984235.1 of Gammaproteobacteria bacterium. Lineage (GTDB taxonomy): Bacteria > Pseudomonadota > Gammaproteobacteria > JBHIYN01. The sequence continues at coordinate 117,937 of JBHIYN010000005.1, read as the reverse complement.
GCGCGCGCTCCCGCAGGAGCGCGCGCGCCAGCTTTCCCACCTTCACGTCGTACAGCGCCAGCTCGCCGCCGGTGCGCACCGCGGCGATGGCCAGCCGGCCGATCAGCAGCAGCAGCACGACGGCGATCGCCCAGGCGACGAAATAAGAAAAACGAAACGCCGGCCGCGACGCCGCATCCGGTGCCGGTGCCGTTGCCGTTGCCGCCAGCGGATCGGCATCCATCGCGGTCGTGTCCTCGAGCTGTCCGCGGCCGACCGAGGCCGCGCTGGACAGCGTCAGGTCGAGGTTCGATCCGCGCTCGACGGCGCGTGCAAAGACCTCGATGCGGGTCGGATCGTCATACAGTGACCACGCGTTGGACATGACGACCAGCGCAACCACGAAACCGACCACCAGCAGTACCAGTCCGATACCGCGCACGACCAGGCCGAGCAGGCGGGAACTGCGCTCGACCCAGTCGTCGGGCGTATCATCCTGGCTGAACTCGAAGCGTGGCATGGCGCGATCTTACACGTTGGCCGGGGCCGCAACGAGCATGCGTCACCGGTAGCACGGCGGCGGCGCCTCGTCGGCCGGCGACTGCAGGGTCACGCCAGTGCCGCACGGTGAACGCGGTACGGGCCTGGAGGTATGCGCGGGTGAATACCGGAATCGGAGCGCTGCTGGAGAGGCTGGCCACCGCCGCCGTGGTCGTGGTCGGCGTCACCTTCCTGGTCTTCATGTTGCTGCACCTCATTCCCGGCGATCCGATCGAAGTCATGCTGGGCGAGTACGCGAGCGTGGGTGATCGAGCCGCGTTGCGCACGCGCCTCGGCCTGGATCGTCCGCTGGCCGAACAATGGCTGCACTTCGTCAGCGGCGTGCTGCGCCTCGACCTGGGGGCGTCACTGGCCACCGGCGAGCCCGTGGTGGCCGTCGTGCTCGGGCATTTCCGCGCCACGCTGGTACTGGCAGCCGCGGGCTTTGGCGTCGCCATCGCCAGCGGCGTGCCGCTGGGGGTATTCGCGGCGCTGCGGCGCGGAGGCATCGGTGACACGCTGAGCTCGACCCTTGCGCTGGTCGCGATGGCGCTACCCAATTTCGTGCTCGGCCCGGTTCTGCTGCTGGTATTCGCGGTCGAACTGCGCTGGTTTCCAATCGGCGGTGCGGGCAGCGCAGCCGCGCTGGTGCTGCCTGCCGCGACGCTGGGCCTGTCGCTGGCCGCGGTGCTCGCGCGTATGACCCGTGCGGCGCTGATCGAGGTCCTGGCCGAGCCTTACCTGGTCGCGGCGCGTGCGCGCGGGCTGCATCCGCGGCGCGTGATCGTCCACCACGCGTTGCGCAACGCGGCCCTGCCCGTGGTGACCACGCTCGGCCTGCAACTGGGTGCCCTGCTCGGCGGTGCGGTGATCACGGAGGTGGTGTTCGGCTGGCCGGGCATCGGTCGGCTGGTGGTGGAGTCGATTCACCGCCGTGACTACCCGGTGGTGCAGGCCTGCGTGCTGCTCATCGCGGTGGCTTACGTCGTCATCAATACACTGACCGATCTCCTCTACGAGCGGCTCGACCCGCGCATCGGGACGGCGGCGCGATGAGTACCCTGCGCGTGGCCGGCCTGATCCTGGCGCTGTGGCTGCTCGCCGCGCTGCTGCCGCTGACGGGGGCCAACGCCATCGATCTGCCGCGTATGTTCGAGCGCCCGGGCGTGCACAGCGTGCTGGGGCGTGACGACCTGGGGCGCCCGCTCGGCGTGCGCCTCGCCGCCGGCGCGCGCCTGTCGCTGCTGGTCGCACTCAGCGTGGTCACGCTGAGTGCGACCTTCGGGACCCTCGTCGGCCTGTTCGCCGGCTGGACCGGCGGCTGGGTCGATCGCCTGCTGGTGCGCATCGTCGATGTCTTCCTGGCCTTTCCCGGCATCCTGCTTGCGATTGCCCTGGCCGGTATTCTCGGCCCCGGGATCGGCAACGTGGTGATTGCGCTTGCCGCGGTCGGCTGGACCGGCTTCGCGCGCCTGGCGCGGGCGCAGACGCTCAGCGTGCGCCAGCGCGATCACGTGCTGGTGGCACGCGCGCTCGGCACCGCGCCAGCGGTGATCCTGCGTCGCCACGTGCTGCCGCTGATCGCCGGCCCGCTGATCGTCGAAGCGACATTCGGCCTCGCCGCGGTCATCGTCGGCGAGGCCGGGTTGTCTTTTCTCGGTCTGGGCGTGCAGCCGCCGTCGCCGTCGTGGGGCAGCCTGATCCGCGACGGCATGCGCTACATGCTCACCGCGCCGCACCTGGTGCTGGTGCCGGGACTGGCCCTGGCCAGCGTGGTCGTCGCCATCAACCTGCTCGGCGATGGTCTGCGCGACCGGCTGACCCTGTCACGGACCTGAGCTTCGCGCCCCGGCCGCCCGGCTAAACCGTATACTCTCGCCATTCCCGCAGCGGCCGGTGCAGCCGGCTCGCCGCCGGACTTGCCTGCCGCGAGCGGCGATGCACCCACGTCTGGAGAACCCGTCCGTATGCTCGGACCGCTGATGATCGATGTCGAAGGCACCGAGCTCGGAGCCGAGGATCGCGAGCTGCTCGCGCACCCGCTGATCGGCGGCGTCATCCTGTTCTCGCGCAACTACGAGTCGCCGGCCCAGCTGGCCGCCCTGGTTGCCGCGATCCGCGCCGCGCGCAGCCCGTCGCTGCTGGTGGCGGTCGACCAGGAAGGCGGCCGTGTGCAGCGGTTCCGCGGAGAATTCTTCGAGCTGCCCGCCTTGTCGGCGCTGGGCGAATGCTACGACGAGGACCCGCAGGCGGCGCTGGAGGCGACCGCGGACCACGCCTGGATGATGGCCGCCGAATTGCGCGCGGTCGGCATCGACTTCAGCTTCGCCCCGGTGCTCGACCTGCGCACCGCGCACTCCAGCGTGATCGGAGAGCGCGCCCTGCATGCCGATCCCGCCGTGGTCGCGCGCCTCGGCCACGCCTACGTCGCTGCCCTGCACGCGAGCGGGATGGCGGCCGTGGCCAAGCATTTTCCGGGGCATGGCTGCGTGGCAGCCGACTCGCACCACGAGCTGCCGGTCGACGAGCGCGATTTCTACGACATCGAGCAGGCCGATCTGCGTCCCTTCCGCGCCGTCGTCGACGCCGGCATCGAGGCGATCATGATGGCGCACGTCCTGTTCCCGCGCGTCGACAGCATCGCGGCCGGGTACTCGCGTATCTGGATCCGGGACGTCCTGCGAGGCGACATGCAGTTCCAGGGGGTGGTCTTCAGCGACGACCTCAGCATGGAGGGCGCGGCGGTGGACGGCTCGCGCGCCGAGCGCGCGGAACGGGCCCTGGCGGCCGGCTGTGACGTGCTGCTGGTGTGTAACGACCGTGCCGCCGTCATTGAAATCATGGGCGCGCTGGGCGACCGGCGCTATCCGCAGACCCAGGTGAGACTGATGCGCATGCACGGACGCGGCAAGGCCCCCGACCTGGCGGCGCTGCACGCCGACGCGCGCTGGATCAGCGCGAGTGCGCGGCTCGCCCGCCTGACGCGCTTTCCCGAGCTCGACCTCGGCGACGACAACCTGCTGGCCTGAGTAGCGCGTGCGGCGGGTCCTGCGACCGGCGCGCCGGCTGTGTACACTGCGCACCTCGAACGCACTTACCCGGCCATTGCCGCCCCTACCATGACCCGTCTGCTGCTCCTGCGTTTCATCCTGTTCGCCTGCGCCTGGCTGCTGGCGACGCCGGCGCCGGCACTCGAGTGCCCGCCGCTGCCGGGTACGACGCGCGCCCTGGCGGGCGAGATCCGGCACCCGCACGGCCTGCTGTGGCAGGTGCGCGCGCCGGGCGGCGCGCGCAGCGTGCTGCTGGGCACCATGCACGTATCCGATGACCGCATCAGCGACGTCATGGCGGCGGCACGCCGCGAGCTCGCCGCGAGTCGCACGTTCGTCATGGAGGTGGTGCTCGACGGTGCGGCGATGCTGGCCCTGCAGGGCGCCATGTTCTACCAGGACGGGCGCAGCCTGCGCGAGGTGGCCGGTGCGGACCTGTTCGAACGCACCGCCGTTGCGATGCAGGGCTACGGCGTACCGCCCGCGTTGCTGGAGACGATGAAGCCGTGGGCCGCGTTCACGACCCTGGGTACGCCTGCCGGTGCGCAGGGTGCGCCGCTGGACCTGATGCTGATGCTGGAAGCGCAGCTGGCGGGGAAAGCGGTGGCCGGCCTGGAGACGGTTGCCGAGCAGATCGCCGTGTTCGAATCGATCCCGGAGTCCCGCCAGGTCGACATGCTGCTCGAGCTGGCCTGCCATTACGACGTGTTGCAGGCGGAGATCGACGAGCTGGTCGAACGCTACGCGGCACGTGACCTGGCCGGCCTGGTCACGCTCGCGTTCCGACACGTCGACCATAATCGCGAAGCCTTCCTCGATGCCCTGCTGTGGCAGCGCAACGCCCTCATGCTGGAGCGCATGACCGCCGAGCTCGACGCCGGCGAGGCCTTCATCGCCGTCGGTGCACTGCACCTGCCCGGCGAGCGCGGGCTGCTGCAGGGGCTGGAGCGCCGCGGCTACGTGCTCGAGGCGTTGTACTGAACGCGCCGCCGGCTTCGGATTGATCCGCCCATGAACGACATCACCTTTGCCGACATCGTGAACTTCTTCACGCGCGAGCACTGGCTGGTCGAAGTGTTCGTGGTGGTGTTGCTGACGCTGACGCTGGACCTGGTGCAGAAGCTCACGCTGCAGCGTATCTATCGCAGTCTCTCGCGTTCGCCGAATTTCTGGGACGACGACCTGGTCGATGCCATGCGCGCGCCGCTGCGCGCGCTGATCTGGCTGCTGGGACTTTCCTATGCCATCGACATCCTCCAGCAGGAGCAGCAGGCCGCGATCTTCGACGCCGTCGGGCCGCTCCGCGACGTCGGCGTCATCGCGTCCCTGGCCTGGTTCCTGGTGCGGTTCATCAAGCGGGTCGAGGCGTCCTACGTCGCGCATCGTGCGGAGCAGGGCGACACCATAGATCGCACGACCTCGGATGCCATTGCCAAGCTGTTGCGCCTCTCGGTCATCATCACCGCCACGCTGGTGGCGCTGCAGACCCTGGGCTACAGCATTTCCGGCGTGCTCGCTTTCGGTGGTGTCGGTGGTATCGCGGTCGGTTTCGCGGCCAAGGACCTGCTGGCGAATTTCTTCGGCGGGCTGATGATCTACCTCGACCGCCCGTTCAGCGTCGGTGACTGGGTGCGTTCGCCGGATCGCGAGATCGAGGGCACGGTCGAGATGATCGGCTGGCGCCTGACCGTGATCCGCACCTTCGACAAGCGCCCGCTGTACATCCCCAACTCGCTGTTCAACCAGATCGTGGTCGAGAACCCCTCGCGCATGACCAATCGCCGCATCTACGAAACGATAGGCATCCGCTACGCTGACGCCGGCCGCATGGCCGAGGTGGTCGGCGACGTGCGCGCGATGCTCGAGCGACACCCCGAGATCGACACCGAGCAGACCCTGATCGTCAATTTCAACGCCTTCGCGGCCTCGTCGCTGGATTTCTTCGTCTACACGTTCACCAAGACGACGCAGTGGGTGAAGTACCACGAGATCAAGCAGGACGTGATGCTGCGTATCATCGACATCATCGAGTCGCACGGCGCCCAGTGCGCGTTTCCGACCTCGACCATTCATTTCGGTGACGCGCCACCGGCGGGGTGGTCCGGGGATGCCGGGCGCGACAGCGAGGACGCCAGGCGCTTTGCCGGAGGGGAGGGGACGTGAACCTGCCGTTCGTCAAGATGCACGGACTGGGCAACGATTTCGTCATCATCGACGAGCGGCGCGCCAGCTACGGCCTGCAGCCGGCACAGCTCGCGTACATCGCCGATCGGCGCGAGGGCGTGGGCTGCGACCAGGTCCTGTTCCTGGAGCCGGCCGCCGACCCGCGCGCCCACGCGCGCTACCGCGTGGCCAACGCGGATGGCTCGCCGGCCGAGCACTGCGGTAACGGTATTCGCTGTATCGCGCGCCTGCTGCAGCGTCTCGGCGAGATCGAGCGACAGGTCCGGATCGAGATCGGCGACGCGGTGTTCGAGCTGGCCATCGAGAGCGACGGCCGCGTGCGTGTGGACATGGGCGTACCGCGCTTCGCGCCCGCGGTCCTGCCGCTGCGCGCGGACCGTGAGCAGGATACCTATCGCACCCGTGTCGGGACCGAGGCGATCGAGTTTGGCGCGGTCTCCATGGGCAACCCCCATGCCGTGATCGAGGTGGCCGCAACTGCGCACGCCGAGGTCGGGCGTATCGGGCCCGCGGTGCAGGCCAGCGACCTGTTTCCGGCCGGCGTCAACGTCGGCTTCATGCAGATCCGCGACCCGCAGGCGATCAGCCTGAGAGTCTACGAGCGCGGCGCCGGCGAGACGCGCGCCTGTGGCACGGGCGCTTGCGCTGCCGTGGCTATCGGCCGAAGATGGGGCCGCCTCGGACCGCGCGTCGAAGTCGATCTGCCCGGTGGCGCGCTGTCAATCGAATGGCAGGGCGGCGCCAATGATCCGGTGTGGATGACGGGTCCGGCAACCTACGTATTCGAGGGGACGATAACGCTATGACGGCATCCGGACAGACGGAAACGAACGGCAACGCAGACATCAGCGAGGGCGAAGTGGTCGCCTTCCTGCGCGCCAACAGCTCGTTTCTCGATCACCACCCGGAACTCCTGAGCGAGCTGTCGGTGTCGCATCCGAGCGGTGACGCCGCCTCCCTGCTCGAACGCCAGGTCGCGCTGCTGCGCGACGAGAACGCGCGCCTCAAGCGGCAGTTCGACGAACTGGTCTCGCTGGCACGGCAGAACGAGCACCTCAACGGCAAGATCCACGCACTGGCGCTGACCCTCATGAACGCCGCCGGCCCGCAGTCGATTTTCGACTGCCTGGACGGCTGCCTGCGCGCCGACTTCGGCGCCGACCACGTCGCCGTCAACGTCTACGCCGAACCGGCTTTCGTCGACAGCGCGGACGTGCCGCAGTTCGTCGGCGCCGAGGCGCCGGGACGCGCGGCGTTCAGCGATGCGCTCAGCGCCGGCGAGACCCGCTGCGGGCCGCTGGACGCGAGCCAGGCCGGCGCACTGTTCGGCGACGGCGCCAGCGGCGCCTCGGCGGTGATCATGCCGCTGACCGGCAAGACCTGGGACGGCGTACTGGTCATTGCGAGTGACGACGCCACGCGCTACGAGAGCGGCATGGGTACCGAGTTCCTGACCTACCTCAAGGACGTCGTGGCGCTGGTCGTCGATCCCTGGGTCAAGCGCCCCCGCGCGACGTGAGCACGGCGGCGGACCAGGCCGGCCTGCCGGCGCCCCTGGCCGCCGACATCGAGGCGCTGCTGCAGTCGATGCAGGGGCGCTCCGCGCATACCCTGGCCGCCTACCGGCGCGACCTGGAGGCCTGCGCGCGCTGTTTCGCCGCGGACGGCATCAGCGCGTGGGAGGCGGTCGACATCGCCGCGGTGCGGCACTACATCGCCGAGCGGCACCGCGCCGGCGCCGAGCCCCGCACGCTGGCGCGCGCGCTGTCGGCGCTGCGCGCCCTGTTCCGCTACCTCGCGGCGCGCGGCCGCGTGACTTCGAACCCGGCCCAGACGGTACGCGCGCCGCGTAGCAAACGGCGCCTGCCGCGGGCGCTGGACGTCGACCAGATGGCGAAACTGCTCGACGACGACGCGGACACGCCGCTCGCCGTGCGTGACCGTGCGATGTGGGAGCTGCTGTATTCCAGCGGCCTGCGCGTGGCCGAGCTGGTGGCACTGGACGTCACCGACCTCGACCTGCGCGCGCGCGAGGCGCGAGTGCTCGGCAAGGGGCGCAAGCAGCGCGTGGTGCCGGTCGGGCGCCACGCCGTGGCAGCGTTGCAGGCCTGGCTCACGCAGCGCGTGGCGCTGGCCGCGGTCGACGAGCCGGCCGTGTTCGTGGGCCGCCGTGGCGGCCGCCTCGGCACGCGCACGGTGCAGCAGCGCCTGCGCGCGTGGGCGCGACGTCACGGCATCGATGCCGCGGTCCATCCGCACATGCTGCGTCATTCCTTTGCCAGTCACCTGCTGGAATCGTCCGGCGACCTGCGCGCGGTGCAGGAGCTGCTCGGCCATGCCGACATCAGCACCACCCAGATCTATACTCATCTCGATTTTCAGCACCTTGCGCGCGTCTACGACGCCGCCCATCCGCGCGCGCGCCGGCGGCGCGACTGAGGTGTCGGGGGCCGCGCCCGACGAGCGCCGTCGCCGGGCCTGGTGACCGCGGCGTGGCGCGGGCTTGGTGTACAATCCGCGCTCCGTTGCAACGCTGAATTTCACTTGTTTCACGGTACGACCATACTCTCGGTGCGCCGCGGCGACGCCGTCGTCATCGGTGGTGACGGCCAGGTCTCGATGGGCGACACCGTCCTCAAGGGCAATGCGCGCAAGGTGCGCCGCCTCTACCACGATCGCATTCTGGCCGGCTTTGCCGGCGGTACTGCCGACGCGTTCACCCTGTTCGAGCGTTTCGAAGGCAAGCTGGAAGAGCACCGCGGCAACCTGCTGCGCGCTGCCGTCGAGCTGGCCAAGGACTGGCGTACCGACCGCATGCTGCGGCGGCTGGAGGCGATGCTGGCGGTCGCCGATCGCACCCATTCACTGATCATTTCGGGCACCGGTGACGTCATCGAGCCCGAGCACGACATCATCGCGATCGGCTCGGGGGGGGCCTACGCGCGTGCCGCGGCGCGCGCCCTGCTCGAGGAGACCACGCTCGATCCCGAGGCCATCGTGCGGCGCAGCCTCGGTATCGCCGGCGAGATCTGTGTGTACACCAACGACTGCCTCACTATCGAGGCGCTGAATGGCGCCGACTGAGCGCGAGCGATCATGCAGCCACTGAGCCCCGAGGCCATCGTCGAGCAGCTCGACAAGCACATCGTCGGCCAGGACGATGCCAAGCGCGCGGTCGCGATCGCGCTGCGCAACCGCTGGCGCCGCGCGCAGCTCGAGGAAGGCCTGCGCAACGAGATCACGCCCAAGAACATCCTCATGATCGGTCCGACCGGCGTTGGCAAGACCGAGATCGCACGGCGCCTCGCACGCCTCGCCAATGCCCCTTTCGTCAAGATCGAGGCGACCAAGTTCACCGAGGTCGGCTACGTCGGGCGTGACGTCGACTCCATCATTCGCGACCTCGCCGACATCGCCATTAACATGACGCGCGAGCAGGCCATGGCGCAGGTGCGCGACGCCGCCGAGGACGCCACCGAGGAACGCATCCTGGACGTGCTCCTGCCGCAGGCGCGCGGCGGTGCCGCGGACGGTGAGTCGGAAACCCGCCAGCGTTTTCGCAAGATGCTGCGCGAAGGACAGCTGGAGGATCGCGAGATCGACATCGAAGTCAGCGCTCCGCGGGTCGGCGTCGAGATCATGGCGCCGCCCGGCATGGAAGAGATGACCAGCCAGCTGCAGAGCATGTTCCAGAACCTCGGTCAGGAGCGCACCCGCAGCCGCCGGCTGACCATTGCCAACGCACGCAAGATGCTGATCGAGGAAGAGGCCGCCAAGCTCATCAATGAGGACGACGTCAAGGCGCGCGCGCTGGAGAACGTCGAGCAGAACGGCATCGTCTTCCTCGACGAGATCGACAAGGTCGCGCGGCGTTCCGATACCACCGGCCCCGATGTCTCGCGCGAAGGCGTGCAGCGTGACCTGCTGCCACTGGTGGAAGGCTGCACCGTGACGACCAAGCACGGCATGATTCGTACCGACCACATCCTGTTCATCGCTTCCGGTGCGTTCCACTTCGCGCGCCCTTCCGATCTCATTCCCGAGCTGCAGGGTCGGTTGCCGAACCGGGTCGAGCTGGCGCCGTTGACGGTCGACGACTTCGTGCGCATCCTGACCGAGCCCGACGCCTCGCTGTGCCGGCAATACGTCGCGCTGCTGGCAACCGAGGGACTGCAGATCGAGTTCACCGATGACGGCGTGCGCCGCATCGCCGAGTGTGCGTTCGAGATCAACGAGCGCAGCGAGAACATCGGCGCGCGGCGTCTGCATACCGTGATGGAGAAGCTGCTCGAGGCGGTATCGTTCACGGCGCCGTCCATGGCGGGACAGTCACTGGTCATCGACGCGCCCTACGTCGACACCCATATCGGCCACCTGATGGGCGACGACGATCTCGCCAGGTACATTCTCTGACACCGGCCCGGTCACGGCGGCCGGACTACCATCCTCCCGGAAGCGATTGCACATGGCCCAGCGCTACCCGACAGACATCAAGCTGCACCAGCGCTCGCGCAAGCTCGAGGTGACCTTCGACGATGGCGCCGCCTTCGAGCTGAGCTGCGAGATGCTGCGTGTCTACTCGCCCTCGGCGGAGGTGCGCGGCCACGGCCCCGACCAGGCTGTGCTGCAGCTCGACAAGCAGGAAGTGAACATTGCTGCCGTAGAGCCGGTTGGCAATTACGCGGTCAAGCTGGTGTTCGACGACGGCCATGACACCGGGTTGTACACCTGGGATTACCTCTATGACCTGGGGCGCAACCGCGAAGCCTACTGGCAGGCTTACCTGGAGGCGCTACGCGACGCCGGACATGGACGCGGGGAGTAGCAGGCCGGGGAACACGGCGCCGCCGGACGGTGGGGCCGACGAGGGTGAAAGCCTGTTCGGCTACACGCGCGTAACGCCGGACGAGAAGCGTGCGCGCGTGCGTGGTGTATTCGACTCGGTGGCAGCGCGCTACGATCTCATGAACGATCTCATGTCCGGTGGTCTGCACCGGGCCTGGAAACGCTACGCGGTCGCCCTGCTCGGCGCGCGTCCCGGCCATCGCGTGCTCGACGTGGCCGGCGGTACGGGCGATCTGAGCCGCCTGATCGCGACGCGAACCCGAGGCGAAGCGCAGGTCGTGTGCTGCGACATCAACGCCGAGATGCTCAACCTGGGCCGCGATCGGGTGATCGATGCCGGCATCGCGCGCGGCGTCGAATTCGTGCAGGCGGACGCCGAGGCGCTGCCGTTCGCGGACCGCTCCGTCGACCGGGTGATCATCGGTTTCGGGCTGCGTAACGTCACACGCAAGAGCCGCGCGCTCGAGGAATTTGCGCGCGTGCTGGTGCCGGGCGGCAGGGTCGTGGTGCTCGAGTTCTCGCATCCACGGCATGCGCTGCTCGGTGCGCTCTACGATCGCTATTCCTTTGCCGTCCTGCCGCGCATCGGCGCACTGGTTGCCGACGATGCCGACAGCTATCGTTACCTGGCCGAGTCCATCCGGGTGCACCCTGACCAGGAGGCGCTGCGCGTGATGATGCAGAAGGCCGGTCTCGAGTCGGTGCGCTGCCATAACCTGCTCGGCGGCGTGGTCGCGGTGCACGTCGCGAGCCGCTACTGAGGTCCCGGCGTGAGCGAGTTTCCCGTGGATACCCTGCAGCGACTGGTCTCCGCCACGCTGTCGCGCATCCTCGAGATGGACGAGGGCACTGCACGCAGGCTGGCGCGCCTCGAGGGGCGGGTCATCGCGCTCGCAGTGAAAGACCGTGAGTGGCGCGTGACCGCGAGCGTCAGCGGCGGGCGCATTGCCATTGTCGAACACCACGAAGGCGCGATCGACGTTCACATCAGCGGACGCCCGGGTGATTTCATCGCCCTCGTACGCGCCAACCAGCGCGGTGAGTCGCTGGCTGCGGGACGCATCGAGATCACCGGCGACCTGGCCGTTGCCCAGGAGGTCCAGGCGTTGCTGCGCGATCTGGACGTCGAGCCCGAGGAGCTTCTGTCCCGTTACGTCGGCGACGTCGCCGCGCATCGCATCGGGCGCGCGGCGCGGTTCGCGGGCAGTACATCGCGCCGCACTGCGGAACGTTTCGAGCAGGACCTGATGGAGTACCTGCGACACGAGCTGCGCGCGGTGCCGACGCGCGACGAGGTCACGCGTTTCATGCGCGAAGTCTACGCGCTCGACGAACAGGTCGAGCGGGCGCACGCGCGGCTGCGCAGGCTGGCGGGCAGGAGGCGGGAACGATGATCGGGCCACGGCAGTTCCTGCGCGTGTTTGCCATCCAGCGTGTGCTGGTCCGTCACGGCTTCGACGAGATCGTGTTTTCCACGCCGCTGCTGAGCTCGGTGAGCTTCCTGCTGTACCTCTTGCCATGGAACTGGGGGCGGCGCGATTACGAGCCGCGCGCGGTGCGTATCCGCGCGGTGCTAGAGGACCTCGGGCCGCTGTTCGTCAAGTTCGGACAGATCCTGTCGACCCGGCGCGATCTGCTTAGCGATGACATCGCCGAGGAGCTGGCCAAGCTGCAGGACCACGTGCCGCCGTTCCCGGGCGCGCAGGCGCGCGAGATCGTGGAGAAGGCCTACGGCGAGACGGTGGCGACGGTATTCGCCGGGTTCGACGAGACGCCGCTGGCTTCGGCCTCCATCGCCCAGGTCCACGCAGCGCGCCTGCGCGACGGGCGTGAGGTCATCGTCAAGGTCGTGCGGCCGAATCTGCGGCGTACCATCGAGCAGGACATCTCCTTGATGTACATCATCGCCGACCTCGCCGAGCGCTACTGGTCACGCGGCAAGCAGCTCAAGCCGCGCGTGGTGGTTGCGGAGTTCGAGAAGACCATACTCGACGAGCTCGACATGATGCGCGAGGCAGCCAACGCCTCGCAGCTGCGGCGCAACTTCCGCGACTCGGACATCATGTATGTGCCCGAAGTCTACTGGGACTACACGCGTGCCAACGTGCTGGTGATGGAGCGGGTGTCCGGTTTCAGCATCACCGATCGCGAGGGCCTGGTCGCCGCCGGGGTCGACCTGGAGCACCTCGCCGAAGCAGGCGTCGAGATCTTCTTCACCCAGGTCTTTCGCGATCACTTCTTTCACGCCGACGTGCATCCCGGCAACCTGTTCGTGATGCCCGGAGACGGTATCAACCCGACCCGATTCGCGCCGGTGGACTTCGGCATCATGGGCTCGTTGAGCGAGTTCGACCAGCGGTACCTGGCCGATAACTTCTCCGCGTTCCTGGATCGCGACTACCGGCGCGTCGCCGAGCTGCACGTCGAGTCGGGCTGGGTGCCGGCCGGGACCCGCGTCGACGAGTTCGAGTTCGCCATCCGCTCGGTGTGCGAACCGATTTTCGACCGGCCGATGAAGGACATTTCGGTCGGCAACCTGCTGCTGCGGCTGTTCCAGACCGCGCAGCGCTTTCACATGGAGATCCTGCCGCAGCTGTTGCTGCTGCAGAAGACGCTGGTCAACATCGAGGGTATCGGGCGTCAGCTTCATCCCGAGCTCGACCTGTGGCGCGCGGCGCGCCCGTCGCTGGAACGCTTCATGCTGGAGCGCGCCGGCGTGCGGCGCATGCTGGGTGCTTTCCGGCAGAGCGCGCCGGGCTGGGTCGAGCGCCTGCCCGAGGTGCCGACGCTGGCACTGGACCTGCTCGATCAGGCGCGCAGCGGACGCCTGCGGGTGCAGACCGACGATCCCATGCTCGAGCAGATCCGCGACGAGGTGCGCGATCTCAGGCGGCGCATCGTCGTAGCGCTGGTCGGTGTCGGCATGATCGTCGCGGCGGCCATCCTGTTCGGTATTCGCGGCCCGGCCACCGCCATGCTGGGCCCCTTGCCCGTCAGCGTGTGGCTGGCCGGTATGCTCGGCTTAGTCGCCACTATCATCGCCCTGCGCGGGCGCGATTGAGGTTCGCGCCAGCGCCGCCTTCGCCGTGCGGCACTCGCGCAGCTCGAGCAGGCGGGTCAGCGGCACCAGGCGCACGCGTTGCAGGCGCGCCAGGCGCTGGCGCAGCACGGCCAGGGTCTCGGCATGCGGATGGGCGATACCGACCGCGTCGCCGCGCACCAGGGCCTGCTCGACGAGCTCGTCGAAGCGTGCCTGGATATAGCGCGCCTCGCGCCGGTTGTCGAGAAACACGTCGCGCTCCAGATAGCTCACCGCGGCCTCGGCGGCCGCGCCCGCGGCAACGCTGTGCGCGGTGGTGCGGCTGTCGACGAAGAACAGACTGCCGTCGCCCTTGAGCACGCGCATCAGCCAGCGCATGCGCTGGCGGTCACGCGTGAGCTTGCTGCCCATGTGATTGTTGACGCCGACCAGGTGCGGGACGTCCGCGACCGCCCGTTGCACCGCCGCGCTGAACTCCGCCTCGCTCATGCTGCTGGTGATCGCGCCCGGACCGAGCAGGTGGTTGTGGGACTCGGCCTCCATCGGCAGGTGCAGCAATACGTCGCGGCCGGCCTGGTGCGCCGCCTCGGCCAGCCGCCGCGTGTGCGGCGAGAACGGCAGGATGGCCAGGGTCAGCGGCGCCGGGTTCTCGAGCAGGGCGAAGTCGTGACGCGGCCGGTTACCGAGATCGTCGACGATGATGGCGATCGCCGGCGGATGCCCGGCCGCATGCAGACAGGCCGACAGAGCAATCGCGGCCGCGAACACTCCCATCGCGGCGCGCTCCGTCTCAGCGTTTTCCGCTGCGCGCCTGCAGCAGGTTCATGCCCTTGAGCATGTTGAGGGCCTCGTAGAGCTCGTAGTCCGACTCCGCCAGGGCTTCGGGCTCGCTCTTGGGCTCCTGCGCCGCCTCGCGTGCGGTGGCGTCTTCCTCGCCGTTCGGATTCTCGAGGTGGCGGTCGAGGTTGGCCTCCTTGACCACCGCCGCGCCGCCCTGGCGCGCCTCCACCTTGAGCTTCTCGATGACGATGTCGGGCGTGATGCCCTCGGCCTGGATCGAGCGCCCCGATGGGGTGAAGTAGCGTGCCGTGGTCAGCTTCAGCGCCGCCTTGTTGTTCATCGGCAGGATTGTCTGTACCGAGCCCTTGCCAAAGCTCGGGCTGCCCATGACCAATGCGCGCTCGCGATCCTGCAGCGCGCCGGCGACAATCTCCGAGGCCGAGGCCGAGCCCTCGTTGATGAGTACGATCAGCGGCGCGCCGCCGAGCAGGTCGGGCGGCTTGGCCGAGAACTCCAGTTGCGAGTCCTTGATGCGTCCCTCGGTGTAGACGATCAGGCCGGAATCGAGGAAGGCGTCGGAGATCGAGACCGCGGCGCCGAGCACGCCCCCGGGATTGTTGCGCAGGTCGAGTACCAGGCCGCGCAGCTCGCCGCCGGCTTCGGTCTTGAGCTCGCGCAGATGCTTGCGCAGATCCTCGCCGCTGGGGCCCTGGAACTGCGACACCCGGATGTAGCCATAGCCCGGCTCCAGCATGCGGCTGCGCACGCTGCGCACCTTGATCAGGGCGCGCACGATGTTGAACACCAGCGGCTTCTCGACGCCGTCGCGCACTACGGTGAGCTTGATCTCGCTGCCCGGTTTGCCGCGCATCTTGCTCACCGCGTCGTTCAGCGACATGCCTTTGACCGGCGTGTCGTCGAGGCGCACGATGACGTCACCGGCGAGCACGCCGGCTTCCTTGGCCGGGGTGTCGTCGATCGGCGAGATGACCTTGATGAAGCCGTCCTCGGTGCCGACCTCGATGCCGAGCCCGCCGAATTCTCCCGAGGTGCCTTCCTGCAGGTCGACGTAGTCGTCCGGATCGAGGTAGGCGGAATGCGGGTCCAGCCCGGCGAGCATGCCGCGCATGGCGTTCTCGAGCAGGTCCTTGTCGTCGATCTCCTCCACGTAGTCCTTCTTGATCTTGTGGAAGACCTCGACCAGCACGCGGATGTCGTCGACCGGCACCGGATCGGGACCGACAGTGGGTGCCGCCTCCTCCTCCGGCGTGCCATTCGCGGCTTCTGCCGCTGCGGCGGGTGCGGAATCGGGTTCGGGCTCGGCTGCCGGGACGGCGGTGGCCAACCCGAGCGCCACCATGACGACCAGGTACGGACCGAAGCGAAGGGTGTTCAGCATAGGGGCATCACACTCGTGTGAAGGTCATGACGTCAGCGTCGCGCGCACCACTGGCGCGGGTCGAGCGGCTGGCCGCGCTCACGCAGCTCGAAGTAGAGGCCGGCAGGCATCTCGCCGCCACCGGCGCCGACCGTGGCTATGGTATCACCGGCCGCGACCCGCTCGCCGGCCTGCGTGCGGACTTCGGCGTTGTTGCCGTACAGGGTCATGTAGCCGTCGCCGTGATCGACGATCACGAGCTTGCCGAGGTTACGAAACCAGTCGGCATAGACCACTTCACCGGCGGCGACGGCGCGTACCTCGTCGCCTGCCGGGCTGTCGATCAGCACACCCGCCCAGCGTGCGCCGCCGGCGCGCATCGCGGTGCCCGGTGCCTTGGCCACGCGGCCGTCGGCGGGCCATGTCAGCGCGCCCTTGAGGGTGGCGAACGGCCGTGACGCCGGTGCAGCCGCGGCAGCGGCCGGCGCGAGACGCTCGACCAGCTCGAGCACGCGTCGTTCGTCTTCGCTCAACTGCTGGAGCCGGTTGTTGCCCTCGGCCATGCGTGTCTCGATAGCGGCGACCAGGCTGCGATGCTCTTCGCGCATCACCCTGAGACGTCGCAGCTCGCTGTCGTTCTCGTGCCGCAGGCGACGCAGCCGGTTGCTCTCGAGCTTGAGCGCGGCCTCGGTGTCGGCCAGCTCGCGCAGGCGCGCACGGCCGGCGTCGAGATCGCGGTCATAGGCGCTCATGACATAGTCGTAGTAAGCAAGGCGCCGGCTGAGGCTGGCCGCTTCGTCCTGGTTCAGCAGCAGCTTGAGCCGCGGCTGGGTGGCCAGGGCGTAGCGCGCGACGGCATTGCGGCCGAGCAGCGCGCGCGAGCGCTGCAGGCCGGCCTCCAGGGTCTTGCGTTCCTGGCGCAGTGCGGCGATGCGTTCGCGCTTGCGCTCGATGCGCGCGGCAAGCGCGGCCTGCGCTTCGGCGCTGGCGGCAATATCACGCTCCAGCGCGAACGCTTGCTCGCGTGCGGCCCCGAGGCGCCCCGCGTCGCGCGCCAGCGCGTCGCGCGTCGCGGCGAGCGCATCGCGAACCTGTTTCAGGCTGGCATCGTCATCGGCGGCGAGCGCGGACGCAACCAGCGCGAGCAGCCCGGCGGCGAGCCGGGCCAGCGGCGCGCGACGCTGGCGCCGGGGGGGCGAGGGGCGGGTTACAGCCGCGGCACTAGGCCGCATCTTGCGCCGGGTCGCGCGGCACCACCAGCGCATGCCCGGTCATCTCCGCGGGGATGTCCAGGTCCAGCAGCGTGAGCAGGGTGGGCGCGATGTCGGCCAGGTCACCGTCACCGGCAATCGTCGCCGCCCGCCCGGCATAGAGCAGGGGGACGAGGTTGCTGGTGTGCGCGGTATGTGGCGTATCGTCGTCGCCCGCGGCGCGCATTTTCTCGGCGTTGCCGTGATCGGCGGTGATGAGCACGTCGGCGCCATGCTCGCGCGCGGCCGCGATCACGCGGCCGAGGCAGGCGTCCAGGGTCTCGATACAGCGCACGGTGGCGTCGAAGTCACCGGTATGGCCGACCATGTCGGCATTGGCGTAGTTGCAGATAATGGCGTCGAAGCGCTCGCCGGCGATGGCCTCGCACAGGTGATCGGTGACCTCGGCCGCACTCATCGCGGGCGCCAGGTCATAGGTGGCGACGTCGGGGGAGGGGACGAGTATGCGTTCCTCGCCGGCAAACACGCGCTCTTCGCCGCCATTGAAGAAGAAGGTCACGTGCGCGTACTTCTCGGTTTCGGCGAGCCTGAGCTGGGTCAGGCCATGCCCGGCAAGCACGGCGCCGAAGGTGTTCGGCAGCTCGATGGCGGGAAACGCGACCGGCAGTGCGAACTGTTCACCGTAATCGGTCATCGTCACGCAGGCGCCCAGCGCCGGCACGCGCTGTCGTTCGAAGCCGTCGAACTCGGCCGCGGTCAGCGCCGTGGTCAGCTGGCGGGCGCGGTCGGCGCGGAAATTCGCGAACAGGACCACGTCGCCGTCTGCGACGCGATGACGGCGGCCCCCGTCGGTGATCACGGTGGCGGCGACGAATTCGTCGGTCTCACCGCGCGCGTAGGCCTGCTCCAGTGCCCGCTGCGGGTCGGGCGCCGCGTGCCCGGCCAGGCCGTCCACCACCAGGTCGTAGGCGAGCGCGGTGCGGTCCCAGTTCTGGTTGCGATCCATGGCGAAGTAGCGCCCGACCACGCTGACGATGCGCGCGTTGCCCAGCGCGCGACAGTGATCCTCGATTTTCGCCAGTGAGGCGGCGGCGCTCTGCGGCGGGGTATCGCGGCCGTCGAGGAAGGCGTGGACGCAGATCTCCCGGGCGCCGTGCCGGTGCGCGAGGTCGAGCAGGGCGATGAAGTGGTCCTCGTGGCTGTGTACCCCGCCCGGCGAGAGCAGGCCCATGACGTGGACCGCGGCGTGGCGCGCGCCGGCGCCGGCGCAGGCCTCGCTCAGGGCCGCGTTGCGCATGAACTCACCGCTCGCGATGGCCTTGCCGATGCGCGAGAAATCCTGGTCGATGAGGCGTCCGGCACCGAGGTGCATGTGCCCGACCTCGGAGTTGCCCATCTGCCCGTCCGGCAGGCCGACGTCGTGCCCCGAGCAGCGCAGGAGCGTGTGCGGGCAGCGCGCCCAGAGATCCTCCCATACCGGGGTGCGTGCGGCCGCGATGGCGTTGTGATCGGTCTGCTCGGAGTAGCCCCAGCCGTCCAGGACGATGAGCACGACGGGATGTTTGGACTTGGCCATGGAATGCGGGTGCCGGCGTGTTGATGACGTTTCGGTGACACGCTGGGCGGCCTCGGCCGCCGGTGCGCGGGCGAGAGCGCAGTGTATCATAGCGACCCCTCGCGACCTGCTCGCGACACAAGTTTTCACCGCCACTTTCACGTCCCGGGACGTCCCCGCCTGCCATGCAACAGCTCTCCGAATTCGTCATCAATCACTGGCTGCTGGTCACCGCTTTCATGGTCGTGCTCGGCCTGCTGCTGGCGAGCCTGTTCAGCGCGGTCGGTGGCGTCAGCCCGCAACAGGCGGTTGGCCTGATCAACCGTGAGGGTGCGGTGGTCGTCGACGTGCGTGACACCGCGGCCTTCGCCAAGGGGCACATCATCGATGCGCTGAACATCCCGTCCGCAGAGCTCGACGGCGCCGCTGCCAAGCTGCGGCGCCATGGCGGCAAACGTGTGCTGGTGTGTTGCGAGAGCGGCGCGAGCAGCGCGGCCGCGGTGCGCAAGCTCAAGGCCGCCGGAGTCGAGCAGGTCGATTCGATCAAGGGCGGCATCCAGGCCTGGCGCAACGACAACCTGCCGCTGGCCACGTCCTGAGCCGGCGCTTCCCGCAACCCGTCAATCGGAGCATTTCAAGCAATGGCTGAACAGAACAACCCGGCCGCGACCGCGGAGCCGGTCACCGGACAGCTCGGGATCCAGAAGATCTACGTCAAGGACCTGTCCTTCGAGGCGCCTTCCACGCCGCGCATCTTCACCTCCGAGCTGAGCCCCTCGGCCGACGTGCATTTCTCCAACAAGGCGACCGCACTCGACGCTGACAACCACGAGGTGGTACTCACCGTCACGGTCAAGGTGGAGCAGGACGATCAGACCGTGTACCTGGTCGAGGTGCAGCAGGCCGGCATTTTCACCGTGCGCGGGTTTCCCGAGCAGCACATGCCGGCCATTCTGGCCACCGCCTGTCCCAACGCGCTGTTTCCCTTCGCCCGCGAAGTGATCTGCGACGTCGTGACGCGCGGCGGTTTTCCCCAGCTGCTGCTTGCGCCGGTCAACTTCGAGGTCCTCTACGCGCAGGAGCTGCAGCGACGCCAGGCGGCCGCGACCTCCTCATGACGCCGTTGCGCCAGCCGGTAGCGGTCGCGGCGGGATGAGTGCGACACGCATCCTGGTGGTCGGCGCCGGCGCCTGGGGGACGGCACTGGCCATGGTCTTTGCCCGCGCCGGCTGCACGGTGACACTGTGGGACGCCGATAGCGCGCTGATTGGCGAGATGCGGCGCGCGCGCCGGCATCCGCGCTTCGTCCCCGACGTCGAGCTCGAGTCCGGCATCGAGCCGGTCACGACGCTGGCCGGACTGGCGTCGGTGGACGTCGCGGTGTTCGTGGTGCCGTTCCAGGTGCTGCGCGGCGCCTTGACCGCGCTCGGCGAGGCCGGCGTGCGCGCGGCCGGGATCGCCTGCGCCAGCAAGGGGCTGGAAGGCGGTACGCTGGCGATGGCGCACGAGATCGTGGCGGCCACGGTGGGCGCCGACGTACCGTTCGCGCAGCTCTCCGGGCCGAACTTCGCGGCCGAGGTGATGCGCGAGGCGCCGGCCGCGATTACCGTTGCGGCATCGACACCGGCACTCGGCGAGACCCTCGCCGGGGCGATGCACGGCGCGCGTTTCCGACCCTACCTGACCGACGACGTCGTCGCCGTGGAGATCGGTGGTGCGCTCAAGAACGTCATCGCCATCGCGGCCGGCATGGCCGACGGTCTCGGACTCGGCAGCAACACGCGCGCCGCGCTGATCACCCGTGGCCTGGCCGAGATCGCGCGCTACGGCTGCGCGCGCGGCGGACGCATGGAGACGTTCATGGGCCTGTCGGGGATGGGCGACCTGGTGCTCACCTGCACCGATGACCAGTCGCGCAACCGCCGCTTCGGCCTTGCCCTGGCGCGCCTGGGCGACGTCGAGGCCGCGGCGGCCGATGTCGGTGCGCTGGTCGAAGGCGTGGCCACGGCCCAGGCCCTCGCCGGTCACGCCGACGAGCTGGCGGTGGACATGCCGATTGCCAGCGAAGTCGCGGCGGTGCTCGAGGGCCGGCATACGCTGGAGACCGCGGTCGAGCGCCTGCTCGCGCGCGAGCCGGTCGCCGAGGCACGCTGAGCGGCGCGCAGCGGGCGCGGCCCGCGTTATCTGGTGGCTGCGGCGACGGCGCTGCGCTAGATATGGTGGGTGCGCACGGGAGGCGGGCCTGCGGGTGCCGGCGCCGGTCACCCTGGGCCGTAAGAATGAATCTAAAAAATTGTTGACTTTTATATAGTTAGTAGCCAAAGCTTCAGAAGTTTCTTATACTTCCTGTCAGGTGCCGCCTGGGTACCGGCAATCGTCTGAGGAGCATCTGGAGCGTGGTGGCCTGGTTCAAACGCCGCAAGCGAAACGGCTCGATGCTGGCCCTGTGTCCGGCGCCGGGCGGGGTTGCGGCCGCCTCGGTGTCGCATCCGGGCGCCGGGCAGCCGGTCCTGGAGTGGGCCGAGTTCGTTGCCGCCGACGCGCGCGACGCCGGACGCGCGGACGCACTGGCGCGCCTGCTACGCGACCATGCGGTCGACGACGTCGTCACCACCAGCCTGTTGCCGCTGGAGGCCTACAACCTCGTCCTGATCGAGGCGCCGCCGGTGCCCGACGCGGAGCTGCGCCAGGCGGTGCGCTTCCGCGTGCGTGACCTGATCGACTTCAATATCGAGGAAGCGGTGGTCGACGTATTCGAGGTGCCGCCATTGAAAGGCGGGCGCGACAACATGCTCTACGCCGTCGTCGCCCACCGCAGCGCGGTGCGCGGCGTCATCGACGAGATCGAGGCCCTGGACCTCGAGCTCGCAACGGTCGACATCCCGGAACTCGCGCTGCGCAATCTCACCGCGCTGCTGCCGGAAGACGTCGGCGGCGTTGCCTTCATCTATCTCGACGATCGCAGCGGGCTCATCACCATCACGCGGCAACAGACCTTGTACCTGTCACGCCGCTTCGACAGCCAGCGGCAGCGACTGCTCGCCGCCGGGCCCGAGATCACGGCCGACATCGAGGGCCTGCTCGATGCCATCGTCATCGAGATCCAGCGCTCGCTCGATTACTACGAGAGCCAGTTTGCGCAGCCGCCGGTGCAGGGCGTGGTGATCGCACCGCTGGGACAGCCGGTCGCGGGTATCGACGACTACCTCGCCAGCCAGCTCGGGATCCCGGCACGGATGCTGAGTCTTGCCGGCACGATCGACAGCGCGGCACCGCTGGACGCCGCCAGCGAGGCGCGCTGCCTGACCGCGATCGGGGCGGCGCTGCGAGCGCGCGAGGCTGCGGCATGATGCAACAGGTCAATCTCTACCAGCCCGAGCTGCGACCGCGCCGCGTGGTGTTGCCGGCGCGGCAGGTGGTCCTGATCGTCGGCTTGTTCGCGCTTGCCCTGACGGTGGTCCACGCCTGGACCTATTCACGCTTACTGCCGCTGCGCGAGCGCGCGGCGGCTGTCGAGCAACAGCTCATCGCGGCCGAGGCGCGCGTCGACCAATTGCGCGAGAGCTACCCGCCGCGCGTGGCGGACGCCGCGCTGCGCAAGCGCCTGGAGCGCCGCCGGGCGACCCTTGCGCACACGCGCGAGATCGCAGTCGGGTTACGCAACGGGGCTTACGGCGCCATCGATGGCTTGTCGGGCTATCTTGCCGGTCTCGCGCGCCAGCACGTCGACGGCACGTGGCTGACGCGGGTGCGCGTCGTGCGCGGTGGTCGCAGCCTCGGCCTGGAGGGCAAAGCGCTGGCGGCGGAGCTGGTGCCGGCCTACGTCGACCGGCTGTCCAACGAGAGCCTGTTCCGCGGCAAGGCTTTCGAGGCGCTGGAGCTCGAAGCGGTCAGCGGCGGACTGCAGGAAATCGGCTTCACCATGCGCACCGCCGGGCTCGCCGAGGAGAGCGAACGATGAAGGAACGGCTCGCCGCATGGCTGGCCCGGCTGGACGCGCTGCAGCCGAAGGAGCGCGTGCTGGTGACCGCGGCCGCGCTGCTCGCGCTCGGCATGCTGTGGCTGGAGTTCGGTTTCGACCCCATGAGCGCCGAGCGCCGCGCGCTGCTCGGCCGTATTGCCAGCACCCAGACCCGGATCGCCGAAGCGGACGAGCTCGGACTGCGCATCGTAGAGGCCGCGCAGCGTGATCCCGATGTGCCGCTGCGGCGCGGCCTGGAGCGCACGGAGGCCGCTATCGCCGAGTTCGAAGCCGAGATCCGCGAGCGCGCCGGCGAATTGCTCGCCCCGCGCGAGATTGCCGGGGTTCTGCGCCAGGTGCTGGAGCAGACCCGCGGTCTCGAGTTCGTGCGTCTCGAGGGCCTGGGCGCGCAGCCGTTACTGGCCGCGAAGAAAAAGGCGGCGGACGAGGACGTGCCGGCCGGCGGCGCGAACGCTTACCGGCACGGTTTCCGCATCACCTTCAACGGCAGCTACCTCGATACCATCGCCTACCTGCGCGCGCTGGAGGGCCTGCCGTGGCGCTTCTTCTGGGATGCCGTGGATCTCCAGGTCGAGCAACACCCGCGGGCTCGCGTGTCCGTGGTGGTGTATACGCTGAGCCTCGATCGCAGGTGGATCGGTGTCTGAGCGCGCCCGCCATTTGCGCCCGGCGCTGCGTCTGGCCGCGGCGATGATCATCGGCCTGTGCGGGATGCAGGGGATGGCGGCGGAAACGCCCGAGCTGCCCGACCCGACGCGCCCGCCGACGCTGCACCAGAGCGCGCTGCGCCGGCTCGACCGCGGCTCGCTGCAGAAGTTCTCGGTCAGTGCGATCAAGATTGGCGCCGAGCGGCGCTGGGCACTGATCAACGGCCGGTTGGTGGCTGAAGGTGAGCGGGTGGGCGAGGCGCTCGTGATCGAGATCCGGCCCGAGGCGGTCGTCCTCGATTACCTCTCCGAGCGCATACGCGTGGCGCTGGTACCGCGCGCCATCCGGCGGCCGGTGGCAGGCAGCTAGGCAAAGGAAGTCTCCATGAACGAACGACAACGAGGACTCGGCGTGCTTGGCCGCGGCGGCGCGGCGCTGCTGCTGGCGCTGCTCACGGCGTGCGAGAACACGCCGCCGCGCACGCACACGCTGGAGGCGATCAACGAGGTCATCGCCGACGGTGCGGCCGCGCGTGAGCAGGACGCACGGGTGCCGGAGGAGGTTGCCGGAGACCTGATTCCGACCTTGCGCCTGGACATTCCCCAGGTGCCCGAGATCGCCGACGAGCAACGTTTCGATATCGCCGTCAACGACGTTCCGGCCGACCAGTTCTTTCTCAGTCTCATCGACGGCACGCCGTACAACATGGTCGTGCATCCCGAAGTCCACGGCGAGATATCCCTGAACCTCAAGAACGTGACGGTACCGGCCGTCCTCGAAGCCGCGCGCGACGTCTACGGGTTCGAGTTCGAGCAGACCGAGTACGGCTTCCAGGTTCTGCCGGCACGCCTCGAGGCGCGCGTGTACCAGATCAATTACCTCAATCTCTCGCGCAGTGGCTCGTCGGCGACCTTCGTCAGCTCGGGCACCTTGCAGGAGGGGCCCGGCACGACCCAGGTGGCAGATACCGGCGGTGGCGTGGGTCGAGGCCAGCGCACGGTGGTGGGCACCCAGATCAGCACCATCCATCCGCAGACCTCGTTCTGGGCCGAGCTGCAGTCCTCGCTGGAGGCCATCGTCGGTAACGGTGAGGGGCGCAGCGTGGTGGTCAACCCGCAGTCGGGCGTGGTGGTCGCGCGCGCCATCCCGACCGAGCTGCGCGAGGTCGAGGCATTCCTGCGCGCGACGCAGCTCATCGCGCAGCGGCAGGTCATCCTGGAAGCCAAGATCCTGGAGGTCCAGCTTGCCGAGGGTTTCCAGTCCGGCATCAACTGGGCCGCCGTGGCGGGCGATTTCTCGCTCTTCCATACCGGCGGCGGCGCCAACCTGGTCGGCGAATCGGGCCTCAGCGACATCGCCGGCGCCGACGTTTCGCAGATCCCGGGCGAGACCTCGCTGCGCGGCGTGGCCGCGTCCGCTTTCGGTGGCGTCTTCTCGATGGCTTTCAACGGCAGTGACTTCAGCGCCTTCATCGAGCTGCTCGAGAGCCAGGGCAACGTGCAGGTGCTGTCGAGCCCGCGCATCTCGACCATGAACAACCACAAGGCCATCATCAAGGTCGGCACGGACGAGTTCTTCGTCACCGACGTCTCGACGACGACCATCACCAGCAACACCACGCAGACCACGCCCAACATCGAGCTGACCCCTTTCTTCTCCGGCATCGCGCTCGACGTCACTCCCCAGATCAGCGAATCCGGCGACGTCATGCTGCACATTCATCCGACCGTCAGCCAGGTCCGCGACCAGCAGAAGAACATCGCCATCGCCGGCATCAACCAGACCCTGCCGCTGGCGCGCAGCACGGTACGCGAGTCCGATTCCATCGTGCGCGCCCGAAACGGTCAGCTCGTCGTCATCGGCGGCCTGATGCAGGACCAGGACGAGGAGCAGGACGCAAAAACGCCGGGGCTAGGCGACCTGCCGGGCATTGGTGCGCTGTTCCGCCACAAGCGCGTTTCGGAGACCAAGAGCGAGCTGGTCATCCTGCTGCGCCCGATCGTGATCGAGGGCGACCAGCAGTGGGCGGAAGCCTTCCGCCAGAGCGAACGCAACATCGAGCGTCTGGGCGGCCAGCTCGAGCAATGGGAAGCCGAACGCAATTCAGGGATCGGCTACGCCAAGCCGGCGCCCTGACCGCGGCCGCCCGCAGATCCGGAGGCACCTGCGATGTATCTCGACCACTTCCGACTCCAGGAGTTACCTTTCACGCTGACGCCCAACACGGCGTTCTTCATGAGCCGCGCCGGTTACCAGGATGCGCTCAACGTGTTGCT
This sequence comes from Gammaproteobacteria bacterium, assembly GCA_041984235.1. Lineage (GTDB taxonomy): Bacteria > Pseudomonadota > Gammaproteobacteria > JBHIYN01. Next base: position 92,469 of record JBHIYN010000005.1, on the reverse strand, counting down.
GGTGGCGCTGCGCAGCGGCGAGGGTTTCGTCAAGGTCACCGGGGAAGTCGGTACCGGCAAGACCATGCTGTGCCGAACGCTGATCAATCGGCTGTCGGATGAGTTCGCGACTGCCTATATCCCAAACCCGTATCTCAAGCCGACCACGCTGCTGCTGGCCGTCGCCGACGAGCTCGGTATCAGCTACCCCGAGCGCATCGGTCAGCATGCCTTCATGCGCCTGCTGCAGAAAGGCCTGCTGGATTTTCACGCCAGCGGCAGGCAGGTGCTGGTGTGCCTCGACGAGGCACAGGCAATCCCGATCGAAACGCTGGAGACCCTGCGCCTGCTGACCAATCTCGAGACCGAACGGTGCAAGCTCATCCAGGTGGTGCTGTTCGGGCAACCAGAGCTCGACCAGGTGCTGGAAGAACCCTCGATCCGGCAGTTGCGGCAGCGCATTACGTTCGCCTACGAGATTCTGCCGCTGAACCGCATCGCCATGGCGCATTACGTGCAGCACCGGCTCGCCGTTGCCGGCTACGACGGGCCGACCCTGGTTTCGCGCCGCGCGCTCGATGCCCTGCATCGTGGCAGCGCGGGCATTCCCCGGCTCGTCAACATCCTCATGCACAAGGCCCTGCTGGCCGCCTATGGCAGCGGTGACGCGACGGTGGAAGCGCGCCACGTCGCCCGTGCCGTGGCCGATACCGGAGATGCCCGTCGCTGCAACGAGCCCGTGCGCCGACCGTACTGGCGCTGGCTGTTCGGCAGTATCGGTGCGCTCGGCTGCATCGCTGCGGGCGCGGCGATGTTGTTCGTCGACAACGTGATGGCGGTGTTGCCATGAGCCTGATCAACGAGATGCTGAACGACCTCGAGGCACGGCGCGGCGGGCGTGCGCCCGATGCCGGGCACCTGCTGGACGGTGTGCACGCCGTCGGCGTGAACGAGATGCGACGCGATCGTTCGGCACTGCGCTGGCTGGGCGCGCTGGGCGCGGGCGTGGCCGGCGGCTGCCTGGCCTGGTACGCGCTGGGCATGGTGAGCGGCGGGTCCGCACCGGCTGCGCGGGTCGAGCCGACCGCGGCGCCGGCCGTTGCGGCCGCAGCGCCGCTGACTGCGAAAGCCCACGCGGGCCCTGGCGAGGGCGTGCCGCTTGCGGCGCCTGCGCCGGCCGTGTCCGCACCGGCCATGGAAGTGGCCGCGGAACCGGCCGCGCAGACCGCGACCGAAGCGGACCCGCCGGCCTCGCCTGGGAGCGGCGCGGGCGCAGCGCACGGCGACCTCGCGGCAGTGAGCGTACCGACGACGTCCTCCTTGTCCCCGACGTCGCTGCCTACGCGCGCCGCGCCGGTCTCGGCAACGGCCGAGGACGCGCGTACAACGGTGAGCGTGGTAGCCGCCGAAGAAGACGCGGCTGCTGCCCCGTCTGACCGCGAGCTACAGCATGGCACGGGTGGCGCGGTCGCCGCGACACCACCGCGCGAGCCGGCGGCGGTCGAACAGGCCGGCACCGTGAGCAAGGCCCCGAGCAGCGCGACACCGACACCGGCACGGCGGTTGGCCGGGATCCTCGCCCGCATGCGCCGCGATCCGGCTGCGGGCGAGGCATTGCAGGAACTGGTCGCCGCGGAGCCCGGGTTCGCGCCGGCGCGCGCGGCGCTGGCCGCGCACCTGATCCGTTCAGGCGACCGTCCGGCGGCGGAGCGCGTGCTCGGCGAAGGCCTGGCGCGCACGCCGGACGAGCCGCGTTTGGCGCTGATGCTCGCGCACCTGTTGGTCGAGCGTGGCGATCCGGAGGCGGCGCTGGGCGTACTCGCCGGGGCGACCCCACCGGCCGACGACCCGGCCGAATACCTTGCCTTCACGGCCGCGCTCGAACAGCGCCTGGGCCGGCATAGCAATGCCATTGCCGCCTACCGGCGCGCCCTGGGCGCGGCACCCGGGCGTGGCGCGTGGTGGGTGGGACTGGGCATCTCGCTCGCTGCACGGGCCGAGCAGGAGGCCGCAAGCGAGGCGTTCCGGCGCGCGCTCGGTGACCGCGACCTGTCGGCGACGCTGCGCCGCTACGCCAATCGCGAACTGGGCCGCATCGACGGCCAGGGCTGATGGTCGCGCGACGCAAGATTCGTCTCGGCGACCTGCTGGTCGACAACGGGGTCATTTCCTCCGAGCAGCTCGAGCAGGCGCTGGCGGAGCAGAAAACCTCGGGCCTCAAGCTCGGCACGATACTGATCGAGAACGGCTACGTCGGCGAGGACGCCCTGCTCGAACTGCTGTCCAGCCAGCTCGGAATTCCTTATGTCGACCTGGTGCGTTACCAGTTCGAGCCGGACACGATCAAGCTCATTCCCGAGATCCACGCGCGCCGCTTCCGTGCCATCGCGCTCAAGGACCAGGGCGACAGCGTGCTGGTGGGAATGGCCGATCCGACCAACATCTTCGCCTACGACGAGCTCTCGCGACTGCTGCACAAGCCGCTCGAGATGGCGGTGGTGCGCGAGCGCGACCTGCTCGGCGCGATTGATTCTGCCTACCGGCACACCGAGAAGATCTCGGGCTTTGCCGAGGAGCTCAACGAGGAGCTCGGTGCAGGCGACTTCGATGTCGACGCGCTGGTTGCCGCCGACGTTGCCGACGCGCCGGTAGTCAAGCTGCTGCAATCGCTGTTCCAGGATGCGATCCAGGTCAAGGCGTCGGACATCCACATCGAGCCCGACGAGTCCGTGCTGCGCATCCGCCAGCGCGTCGACGGCGTGCTGCAGGAGCAGGTCCTGAACGAGAAACGCATCGCGACCGCGCTCGTGCAGCGCCTCAAGCTGATGGCGAGCCTGGACATCTCCGAGAAGCGCCTGCCGCAGGACGGCCGTTTCTCGCTGCGCGTGCTGGAGCGGGCCATCGACGTGCGTATCTCGACCATGCCGGTCGCCTACGGCGAAGCCGTGGTGATGCGCCTGCTGGATCAGACCGAGGGCGTGCGCGAGCTCGACGCGCTGGGCATGCCGAAGCAAATCCTCAACCGCTTCCGCGGCGTGGTGCGGCGGCCTCACGGCCTGGTCATCGTCACCGGACCAACCGGCAGCGGCAAGACCACCACCCTGTACGGGGCGCTGCGCGAGCGCAACCAGCCCGAGATCAAGATCGTGACCGTGGAGGACCCGGTCGAGTACCGGCTGCCGCGCGTCAACCAGGTCCAGGTCCACGCGGAGATCGGCCTGACGTTCGCGCGCGTGCTGCGTTCCACCCTGCGTCACGACCCCGACGTCATCCTGGTCGGCGAGATGCGTGACGAGGAAACCGTGGAGATCGGGCTGCGCGCGGCCATGACCGGACACCTGGTACTCTCGACCCTGCACACCAACGACGCCGTCAGCTCGGTCAGTCGCCTGCTCGACATGGGGGCGCCCGGTTTCCTGCTCGCCTCGTCGCTGCACGCGGTACTGGCGCAACGCCTGGTGCGCCGGATCTGCCGCAGCTGCATCGCGCCGCACCAGCCGAGTCCGCAGGAACGCGCCTGGCTGACGGCGAAGGTCGGGGCGCGCGCGGACGCGATCGAGTTCCGCGCCGGCAGCGGCTGCCACCATTGCAACAACACCGGCTACCAGGGGCGCATCGGTGTCTACGAGCTGCTCGAGCTGGACGATTCCCTGAGCGAGGCGCTGGCGCGCGAGGACAACGCCGCGTTCACCGAGCGCGCACGCGCGAAGAAGGATTTCATGACCCTGGACCGGGTGGCCCTGGCCTACGCCGGCAAGCACATCACGACGCTGGAAGAGGTGGTGCGCATTTCGGCCGACGTGGCGACCATCCCGGAACCCGAGGACGACGCCTTCACGGCGCCGTCGGAAGCGGCGGAGCGGGGGACGCACGGTGGCTAATTTCAGGTACCGCGGGCGCGATGGCGCGGGCGGCATGGTCGAAGGCATGCTCGAGGCGGCGAGCATGGATGCCGTCGCCGCGCAGCTCATGAGCAGCGGGATCACGCCGGTCGACATTACCGAGACGGCAGCCGCCAGCGGCGATGCGCTGGCCCAGCTCAAGCGCGTATTCACACAGCGTGCGCCGGAGCTCGAGGACCTCATCCTGTTCTCGCGCCAGATGTACACCCTGATGCGCGCCGGCGTGCCGATCAACCAGGCCATGTCGGGCCTGGCGCGATCGACGCGCAACGAAGTGCTGGTCGAGGCGCTGCACGACATCCAGCGCGATCTCGAAAGCGGGCGTGATTTCTCCACCGCGCTCGGGCGTCATCCGGACATCTTCTCTTCGCTGTTCGTCAACACGGTACGCGTGGGCGAGAATACCGGCCGCCTCGACGAGGCGCTGCTGCGCCTGTCCGAGTATCTCGAGCTCGAGCGCGATACCCGCGCCCGCATCAAGAGTGCCCTGCGCTATCCGACCTTCGTCGTCATTGCCATCGGCCTCGCCATCGGCATCATCAACGTCGTGGTCGTACCGCAGTTCGCACGGGTGTTCGAGCGCGCCGGGGTGGAGCTGCCACTGGCGACGCGTATCCTCATCGGCACCTCCGATTTCTTCGTGCAGTTCTGGATCCCGCTGCTGGCCGGGATCGTGGCCGCGGTATTCGCCGCGCGAGCATGGGTCAAAACCGAGAGCGGCCGCTTCCTGTGGGATCGCTACAAGCTCAAGCTGCCGATCGTCGGCAGCATCCTCTACCGCGCGACCCTGGGCCGGTTCGCGCGCTCGTTCTCCATGTCGCTGGGCTCGGGCGTGCCGCTGGTACAGGCCTTGTCCGTGGTCTCGCGCGCCATCGACAACGAGTACGTCGGATCGCGCATCCGCGAAATGCGGGTCGGCGTCGAACGCGGTGACAGCCTGACGCGCAGCGCGGGGCATACCGAGATGTTCTCGCCACTGGTGCTGCAAATGCTGTCGGTGGGCGAAGAGTCAGGCGCGATCGACGACCTGCTGGAAGAAGTGGCCGGTTTCTACGAGCGCGAAGTGGACTACGACATCAAGAACCTGTCGCAGGCGATCGAACCCATCCTGATCGTGATCATGGCCGTGTTGGTCCTGATCCTGGCGCTCGGCGTGTTCCTGCCGATGTGGGACATGGCCAGCGTCAAGCTGCGCAGCTGAACGACGAGCACGATGACGGTGAGCGCATGAATGGCCGGTACGACCGCTTCGCTGCAACGCAACCTGAGCCGCCTGGAGCTGGCGCTGGGGATCGTGGTGATCGCTGTGCTGATCGGGTTGTTCATGGCACGTATGCAGGCGGTGGAGCTGGCGGCCGAGGAGGCCATCGTGGCAACCCGCGTGCAGGACATGCGCGCGCGCCTGATGACACTGCGCACGCGCTTCGTGTCGGGCGACGCCGCGCCCATGACGATACCGGAGATCGTGCGCCACATCGGCCGCGGCGAGATGCGGACCTTCACCCGCGAGCACCGTATCGACTGGACCACGGTCGCGCCAGGGGAATGGATCTACATCGCGGACAGCGGGCTGGTCGCCTACCGCAGCATTGCGGGCGACGCATTACCCGGCGCCCACGGGGAGCCTCCGCTGCTGCGTTTCAAGCTCGAAGCGCATTTTGCCGACACAAAGGCCGGGGATGGCGCAGCGCGGCGCGTGGTCGGTGCACGCCTGGTGCGCATGGCAGAGGGGCGGCCAGCGGCACCATGAACTGCGGAATAGGTCACAAAGCAGCCCGGGGAGACCCCCGGGTATCGAAAAAATACGCTGCAAACGAGTGAATGAGCGACGTTTCGCACTTACATTACGTCCAGCTACTGCATTCCCGGCAGGCTGGCCGCCATCGAAACCCGACCGGGAATAGGAGAGTACAGATGAACAAGCAAGCCGGTTTTACCCTGATCGAGCTGATCTCGGTGATCGTCATCCTCGGCATCCTGTCCGCTTTTGCGATCCCGCGCTTCGCCAATCTCGAAGTTCAGGCCCGTGCCGCCTCGGTACAGGGGCTGGAGGGCGCAATCCGCAGCGCCTCGGCATTGGTGCACGCGGTGTGGCTGGCGCAGGGCGGCAGCGCCGGCCCGCCGACGGTGAGCATGGAAGGGGCCAACGTGACCACCAATTCGGATGGTTACCCGGATGGACTGGTCAACATCTCCGCCGCGCTGCAGGAGCCGCCGGACGGCAACGGCTACACGCTGCAGGGCACGGGGTTCGCCGCCACCGGTGCCAACGATCCGGCGACCTGCATCGCAGAGTACGACTCCTCGGTCACACCGCCCAACATCAGCTCGACCACGACGGGCTGCTAGCCCTGCTACGACCCGCGGTGACGGGCGGCCACTGAGGTGGCCGCCCGTGGCACCGCTGCCCCGGGCAGCACGGTGAAGCGCGGCCATCTTCTCGAGCCAGGCCTGCTCGGGGCGCTGGTGCTGGCAGCGCTGATCCAGGGCTTCTCCCTGTGGTCGCTGGCTGCGACTACGCTCGCCCTGGCGACCCTTGCCGCGGTCGCCCTGCTCGACACGCGTGCCCGTGGCGGGACGCTGCAGCGCTCGGCGATCGCCTGCGTGCTGCTGGCGCTCGGCCTGTGGCTGGTGCTGGCGGCGGCACTGGGCATTGCGCCGGCCGATGCCTCGCTGGCGTTGTTCCAGCAGCTGGTGCTGATGCTGGCGTTCGCCGCCGCCGTGAGCGTGGTGCACGACCCGCGCGCCTGGACGCGGCTGGCCCACGGCATCGTGCTGCTGGGTGCCGTCCTCGCGCTGGCCGCGCTGGCCGAGGTCCTGTTCGTGCCACGACCGACGTTCAGTGCCACCTTCGCCCAGCGCAACTCGCTCAGCGGCTTCCTGCTACTGCCGGTATTCACCGCTCTGCCGCTGGCGGCTGCGGCCTGGTCCGCGCACGACTCACGGTGGCGCGCGCGGCTGCTGACGGCCGGGCTGTTCGTCATGCTGTACACGATCTTCTACAGCACCAGCCGCGGCGCGCTGGCGGCGCTGGCCGTCGCTTTCGCCGGCTTCTACCTGTCGCTCCCGCGCAGCGCCCGCGGCAGCTGCGGCAAACCCGCGCTCGCGCTCGTGTTGTGGGCCCTCCTCGCCGCCGACGTCGCGCTGACCGGCGAGGCTGTGGATGCGGTGCGCAGCCTGCGCGTGGTCGGCGACGCGCTCGTCAGCGAGGTCGACGAAGGCGCGGACGCGGGCAGCTACGGCGAGTCGGATGATGACGGCACGGGGGTGGTCCTGGCGCGCAAGACGGAGGAGAAAGCGGCGTCGGCCATGCAGCGCCTGATGATCTGGCGTGGCAGCGCGCGCGTGCTCGAGGCGACGCCGTGGCACGGCTTCGGCCCCGGGAGTTTCCGTTTCGTCTATCCGCAGGTGGCGATGCCGGCCGAGCGATCCGATCGCCTCTACGCGCACTGCGATCCCCTGCAGATTGCGATCGAGCTGGGCGTCCCCGGGATCGCGTTGGGCGTGGTGCTCGGAGCGGTGCTGATGCGGCGCTACCACCACGCCCGGCGGGTGGCTGTTGCCGATCAGCCCCGCGCGCTGCAGCTGGCAGCCTGCTTCTGGGGCATCGCCGCAGTCACCGGCCACGCCATGTTTTCCTACAACTACTACGTGCCGGCTACCCTGGTCGTACTCGGCGTCGTGATGGCCCGGTTCGACGTCATCTCCCGAGCGGCGCGCACGCCGCACATCGACCTGCGCCGGCGCATGGGCGCGTGGGTCACGCGCCTGGTCGCCGCAGCCCTGGTGCTGGTGCCGGCCGCGGTGCTGGTACCGGCCAACCTGATGGCGCTCGAGCAGCAGCGCGGTGTCGCCGCGCTCGCCGCCGGTCGCCTGGAGGAGGCGGGGCGGCGGCTGTCGCGCGCGGCGCGCTGGTACCCCAACGTGCAGACCGCTGCCGCACGGGCGAGCCTCTATCTCGCCGGCTACGACGCCGCCGCTGATCCCGCCCGCCGCGCGGCGCTGCTGGCCGCGGCGGACGATGCCATAGAGGCCGCGCGGCGAGCCAATCCCTTCAGCCCGCTGGTCCCGTACAGCAGGTTCTTGCTCGACCAGCGTCGCCTCGCGGCCGATCCGAACGCCCGGCTCCAGGCGCTGGCGCGCCATTACAATGAGGCTTTGCGTCTCGACCCCCGCTACTTTCCCGTGCGCCTGGAGATGGCGCGTTTCCTGCTCGATGCGGGACGGCCGGCGAGCGCGCGGTCGGTACTCGAGGAAGGCCTGGCGGAGGTCTTCCCGCGGCATCCCCAGGTCATCGAGTACCTCGGCCTGTTGCGGGACCTGCGCCGCCAGGCGCATGATGAATACGGGGCGGCGGAGGCGGACGCCGCGATCGCGCGGGTGCGGATGATAGTGAGCGAGGGCGGGCAATGAACGGGCGCATTCGTGCGAACGGCTTCACCCTGGTCGAGCTGGTCGCGGTCATGGTGATCATGGGAATCATCGCCATCGCCCTGCTGCCACGGTTCACGGGCATCGACGTGTTCGCCTCGCGCGGCTTCTACGAGCAATGCCTGGCAGCGACGCGCTACGCACACAAGCTCGCCGTGGCGTCCGGCTGCAGCATACGGGTCAGCTTCGCCGGTGCCGCCGACACCCTCACCGTGTCGCGCTGGACCGGCGGGGCGGACTGCACCGTGCGCACCGGGCCGCTGGAGACGGTGGCGCAGCCCGGCGGCGGATTGCTCGCGCTGGATGCGCCGAACGATGTCGACGTGATCGGTGACCTCACCTTCTACTTCGACCGCATCGGTCGACCGCGCGATCTCGCCGGAGCCCTGATCACCGCGCCCGCCAATCTGCAGATCGCGATCGACGACCGCACGCTGCAGGTGACCCCGGAGACCGGGCTGGTGCGTGGCTTGTGATCCGTGCAGCCCCATCCGTGCGGCAGCACGGCACCACGCTGATCGAGCTGGTGGCGTCGATTGTCATCGTCTCGATCGCGACCTTCGGCCTGATGCTGGCCATCTCTGCGGGCGTCAGCCGCTCGGCCGATCCCATGATCGAGCAGCAGGCGGCGGCGATTGCCGAAGCCTACCTGGAGGAGGTCGTACAGGCTGGCTTCTGCGACCCGGACATGGCGCCGCTGACGCAGGCCTGTCGCCAGAAATGTACGACCAGCGCCTGCGGGGTGTGCGGCGGCGCGGGCGTGGGGCCGGTCGAAAGCTCGCGCGCGGTCTACGACGACATCTGCGATTACGATGGCATCGTGGATGCCGGCGCGCGCGATCGCAACGACGCCCCCCTCAATGGCCTGGGCGCCTACCGTGTGGAAGTGGAGGTCGTCGACAGCGGCTTCACCTTCGGCAGCCCCGCGATCGCGGCGGACAGCGGTGAGGTGGTGCGCGTCGACGTGACGGTGTCTCACGGTGGACTCGAGCATGACATTGCCTTGTCCGCCTTTCGCAGCAACGCCCAGTGAAGATCGTGCGCGGTAATACGGGCTTCACGTTAATCGAGATGATCGTGGTGATCGCCGTCAGTGCTGTTGTTGCGGTCATGCTCGGGCGCAACATATCCCGGCCGCTGCTCGCGTTCGAGGATGTTACCCGGCGCGCCGCACTGGTCGATGCCGGCAGCACGGCGCTCGCGCGCATGACGCGCGAAGCGCGCCTGGCGCTGCCCAACAGCGTGCGCATCTCCGGCGGAACGGCACTGGAGTTCCTGCGTACCCGCACCGGCGGGCGCTACCGCGCGGCCAGCGATCCCTCCGGCGCGACCTGTCCCGGCAGCGTGTGCGATGCCCTCGACTTCACCGGCACCGACGTCAGCTTCCAGGTCCTCGATGGCGACGCCATCGATGCCTTCGGCGAGATCTGTACCGCGGTACCGTCCAATTGCGGTGGCGGCGCGGCGAGCACGGCCGCCTGCATGGCGGATGGCACTATCGACTGCCTGGTGGTCTACAACACCGGGCAGCCCGCCGATTGCGCGGCAGCCGGCGTCAGCGTGCGCACGAACGCCTACTGCGGTGACAATGTCGCCGGTATCGAGGCCGCCGATGCGGCGGGCAAGGAGATCCGCTTCGTGCACGACCTCGGTAACTTTCCCCTGGCTTCACCACAGCAGCGCTTTTACGTCGTCGACACCCCGGTCAGCTACGTCTGCAACCTCGCCGCCGGCACCCTGTCGCGCTACGACGGCTACGCCATCGACGCGCTACAGCCGAACGCCGGCGCGCCGCCGGCGACAGCGCCCCGCGTACTGGCGGACAAGGTGACTGCGTGCAGCTTCTCCTACGATCCCGGCAGCGCGACCCGCGCGGCGCTGGTCACGGTAACCCTGGCCCTCGCTGACAGCGACGCGCCCGACGAGGTGATCAGGCTGTTTCAGCAGGCACACGTGCCGAACATACCGTGATGCGCGGCAGGCAACGGGGCTTCGGCATCATCAGCGCGATCTTCATCGTCGTGGTGGTCGCGTTGATCGCCGCCTTCATGGCCGGGATCGGCGCGGCCGGACGCACTGCGTCGAGCTACGCGGTGGTCGGTATGCGGGCCCACCAGGCGGCGCGCAGCGGCGTCGAATGGGGTGTGCACCAGGTGCTGGGCAACCTCGCCAATCCTGATTGCTTCGCGTCACCGGCGAGCTTCGCGATTCCGGGCGCGGCGGGCGGCGGTTTCACGGTGCGCGTGACCTGCTTCGAGACGGAGGTCACCGAGGGCGCCTCGAGCTATTCCATTTTCGACATCGATGCCGTCGCCGAGGTTGGCAGCGCGGGGGCCGACGACTACTTTCGACGTGAGCTGTCGGCGTCGGTCGCCACCGACTTGTGATCTGCACCGGGATAACCGTGCTGGCGCCAGGCCTCGTAGACCGCCACCGCGACCGCGTTTGAGAGGTTGAGGCTGCGCACGCCCACGCGCATCGGCAGCCGCACCTGCCGTGCGGGATCGATGGCGGCGAGGACCTCCCCGGGCAGACCGCGCGTTTCCGGACCGAACAACAGGGCACTGTGATGGGGGAAGGCGATGGCATCGATGGGGCGCCGGGCGCGGGTGGTGAACGCGAACAGCGGCACGTCTCCCAGCTCGGCCAGGCAGTGCGCGAGATCGGGGTGCGTGCGGACCGTGGCATATTCGTGGTAATCGAGGCCCGCGCGTTTCAGTTCACGGTCGCCGAGACCGAAGCCCAGCGGCTCGACCAGGTGCAGGCGCGCACCGGTATTGGCACACAGGCGTATAATGTTACCGGTATTGGGCGGGATCTCCGGCTGATACAGAACCACTTCCAGCGTCATCTGCGGGCTACCCGGCCCCGATCGGCGGGCGGCACCTGGCGACTGGGACCATTACGGAATCTTGCATGACTGGACTGCGGGCTGTTCTCGGGCGATTCACGGCACGACGCGCGCCGCAGCCAGGTTCGTAGATTGCCGGCGCTGCCATGACCCGTCTCGCTAGCGGCCCCGGCGACGCCGAACGCGACCCGCGCCTGCGCGTCAATCTGTGCGGGCTGGATCTGTCATCCCCGCTGGTCCTGCTGTCCGGCTGCGTCGGCTTCGGCGAGGAGTATACGCGCGTCGAGGGCTTCTCCAATGCCGACGTCGGCGCAGTGTGCCTGAAAGGTACGACGCTGGAGCCGCGCCTCGGCAACCCCGCGCACCGCGTGTTCGAGACCCCGGGTGGCATGTTGAACGCGATCGGTTTGCAGAATCCCGGCGCGCGTGCGGTTGTCGACGACATCCTGCCGCGGCTCGATTTCAGCGAAACCCGTTTCATCGCCAACGTTTCCGGGTCCACGGTGGAGGAGTACGAGGCGGTCACGCGGATCTTCGACGACTCGCCGATCGACGCCATCGAGATCAACATCTCCTGTCCCAACGTCAAGGAAGGCGGGGTGACCTTCGGTAACGATCCGCAGATGTCCGCGCGTGTCGTCGCCGCGTGCCGGGCGGTCACCGACAAGCCGCTGATCACCAAGCTGTCACCCAACCAGACCGACATTGCCGAGAATGCGCGCCTGTGCATAGAGGCCGGGACGGACGGTTTTGCCGTCATCAACACCCTGATGGGCATGGCGATCGACATCGAGCGCCGGCGCCCGGTCATCGGCAACAACCAGGGCGGCCTGTCCGGGCCCGCGATCAAGCCCATCGCGCTGCTCAAGGTGTTCCAGGTCGGCGCGGTGGCGCGCGCCCATGGCATCCCCATCATCGGCCAGGGCGGTATCGTCGGCGCCGATGATGCCCTGGAGTTCATGCTCGCCGGAGCCACCGCGGTCGGCATCGGCACGGGGCTGTTCTACGATCCCTTGCTGTGCGCGCGTATCAACCGTGACCTGGGCGCCTATCTCGACCGGCACGGCACCGGCGCCATCGCCGAGCTGGTCGGTGCGCTGGCGCTCAATCAGGCCTGACCCGGGTCCTTGCGCGCTTTCGCCAGGCGCCGCGCGAACACCCGCATCTCCTTGGCCGCCTGTACGTCGCCGCGACGCTCGGCGACGGTAATGCCGCTGGCCCAGGCCCGTTCCGCACCGTCGCTGTCGCCGGCGGCGGCGAGCGCACGGCCAAGCAGCTTCCACGCCGCGGAATAGTCGGGGTCCAGCGTGACCGCGACGCGCAGGTGCGTGGCCGCGCTTGCGGGATCGCGGTCGAGGTAGGCGTTGCCGAGGCTGAAACGCAGCAGGGCGCTGTCCTGGCCGTCGGCGAGCATCTTCTCCAGGCGCTCGATCATGAGCGCCAGAACGACGGTGTGAACAGCACCAGCAGGGTGAAAATCTCGAGGCGGCCGAGCAGCATGGCCAGGCACAGCAGGTACTTGGCGACGGCGGACAGCTCGCCGTAGTGCAGGCTTACCCCGCCGAGGCCAGGGCCGAGATTGTTGAGGCAGGCGGCGACGGCCGAGAACGCGGTGACCTGGTCGAGGCCGGTCGCCATCAGGCCGAGCAGCAACACCACGAACACCGCTACGTAGGCGGCGAAGAAACCCCACACCGCGTCGACCACGCGGTCACCCACCGGGCGGTCGCCCATACGGATGGTGATGATCGCATTGGGATGGATCAGGCGCCGGATCTCACGCGCGCCCTGTTTGAACAGCAGCAGGCCGCGGATGACCTTGATGCCGCCGCCGGTCGAGCCTGCACAACCGCCGACGAAGCTCAGAAACAACAGGATCAGGGGCAGGAAGCCGGGCCAGGTCTGGAAGGTGGTGGTGGTGAAGCCGGTGGTGGTACCGATGGAGACAGTCTGGAAGAGGCTGTCGCGCAGGGCCGCGGTGAAGTCGCGCTCGCCGTCATGCAGGGTCAGCCCCAGGGTGCAGATCACGAACACCGCGACCAGCAGGCCGGCGTAGACGCGAAACTCGGAATCGTAGAAATAGGGTTTCAGGTTGCGGTAGCGCCAGGACAGGAAGTGAAGCGAGAAGTTGACGCCGGCGAGGAACATGAACAGGGTCGCCACCAGCTCGATCGTGACACTGTCGAAATAGCCGATGCTGGCGTCGTGGGTCGAGAAGCCGCCGATGGCGACCGTCGCAAAGCTGTGTCCGATGGCGTCGAATACCGACATCCCGCCAAGGTAGTAACCGATCGCGCAGGCGATGGTCAGGCTGAGGTAGATGTACCACAGGGTCTTGGCCGTCTCCGTGATCCGCGGCGTCAGCTTGGAGTCCTTCATCGGCCCCGGCGTCTCCGCGCGGTAGAGCTGCATGCCGCCGACGCCGAGCATGGGCAGGATGGCGACCGCGAGTACGATAATGCCCATGCCGCCCAGCCACTGCAGCAACTGGCGGTAGAACAGGATTGAGTGGGGCAGGTCGTCGATGCCGACGATGACCGTGGCGCCGGTGGTGGTCAGGCCCGAGAGCGATTCGAACACCGCGTCGGCCGGCGGCATGTGCGGATTATCGGCGATCAGGAACGGGATCGAGCCACCCAGCCCCAGGACCAGCCAGAACAGCACGACGACGAGAAATCCGTCGCGCAGCTTGAGGTCGCCCTTCAGCTTGCGCACCGGCAGGAACAGCGCCAGGCCGGCGACCAGGGTCGCGGCGATGGCGAAGGCGAATGCGCCGGTGGCGCCGTCGTCGGCGAAGATCGAGATCACCAGCGGCGGTAGCAGCGTGAGGCTGAACACCGACAGCAACAGGCCGAGGATCTTCTGGATGGCGCGCAGCCGCATGGTTCAGGCGGGGTAGGCCGCGAGCCGTGTGGAGCGAGGCATCACTACAGGAAGGTGACCTTGACCTGGAACAGGCGTTCGACGTCGCTCACCCGGCGCTTGTCGGTGACGACCAGGATGACGTGGTCCTCGGGCTCGATGACGGTGTCGTGATGCACCATGATGACGTCCTTGCCGCGCACGATGGCGCCGATGGTGGTGCCGGGCGGCAGGTTGACCTCGTCGACGGCGCGGCCCACGACCTGGCTGGAGCTGCGATCGCCGTGCGCGATCGCCTCGATCGCCTCGGCCGAGCCGCGCCGCAGCGAGTGCACCTTGACCACGTCGCCGCGGCGAACGTGCGCGAGCAGGCTGCCGATGGTTGCCTGTTGCGGCGAGATGGCGATATCGATGATGTCCCGCTGCACCAGGTCGACGTAGGCCGCGCGGTTGATCAGGGCCATCACCGTCTTCGCGCCCAGGCGCTTGGCCAGCATGGAGGAAATGATGTTGGCCTCGTCGGCATTGGTCAGGGCGCAGAAGACGTCGGTGTTTTCGATGTTCTCTTCCAGCAGCAGATCCTCGTCGGCGGCGTCGCCGAGCAGCACGTAGGCATGCTTGAGGTCCTCGGCAATCGCCTGCGCGCGCGCCTCGTTGCTTTCGATGATCTTGATGTTGCAGCTCTTCTCCAGGCCCATGGCGAGACGCTTGCCGATATTGCCGCCGCCCGCGATGACGACGCGCCGGTTCGGGCCGTCGAGCTTGCGGAACTCGCTCATGACCGCGCGGATGTGCTTCGGTGCGGCGATGAAGAAGACGTCGTCGCCGGCCTCGATGACGGTGTCGCCGGTAGGAATGATGACCTCGTGACGGCGGAAGATGGCGGTGACCCGGGTCTCGATGCCGGGCAGCTGCTCGGGCAGCTCGCGCAGGCGGTGGCCAACCAGCGGGCCACCGTAGAAGGCACGCGCGGCGACCAGCTGCACCGTGCCGCCGGCGAAATCGAGCACCTGCAGTGCGCCGGGAAACTCGATCAGGCGGCGCGTGTAATCGGTGACTTCCTGCTCGGGACTGATCAACACGTCGATCGGCAGGGCTTCCTGCGCAAACAGCTCGGGATGGATCTGGTATTGGTTCTCACGAATGCGCGCGATCTTGGTCGGCGTATGGAACAGGGTGTAGGCGACCTGGCAGGCGACCATGTTGGTCTCGTCACTGTTGGTCACCGCGATGATCATGTCCGCGTCCTGGGCGCCGGCGCGGCCCAGCACCTGGGGGTGCGAGGCATGGCCGAACACGGTGCGCAGGTCGAAACGGTCCTGGAGCTGTTGCAGGCAGGCGGGGTTGCGATCGACGACCGTGATGTCGTTGGCTTCGCTGCACAGGTTGGCGGCGACCGAGGACCCGACCTGGCCGGCGCCGAGAATGATGATCTTCATTCCTTGCTGGCTTCTTTGATCTGCTTCGGATCGATGCCTAAGCTGCGCAGCTTGCGGTACAGGTGGGTACGTTCGATGCCGACCCGTTCCGAGACCCGGCTGACGCTGCCGTTGAAGGCCTTGAGCTGGTGCTCGAGATAAGCCTTCTCGAACTGCTCGCGTGCCTCGCGCAGCGGCAGGTCGAAGCCCGGGAACAGCGGGTTGGGGTGCGCCTCGGGCCGCAGCCCCAGCATCATGTTGATCTCCGACACCTCGACGTTCTCGGTCGCACCGAGAATCAGCAGGCGCTGCACGAAATTCTTGAGCTCGCGAATGTTCCCCGGCCAGTCGTAATCCTTGAGTCGATTGCGCACCGCGGCGGTGAAGTTGCGTCGCGGCAGGCCTTCCCGCACGGCAAAGGTCTCGAGGAAATAGTCGATGAGCTCGTCGATGTCCTCGCGCCGTTCGCGCAGCGGCGGCACGGTCAGCGGCAGCACGTTGAGGTGGTAGAAGAGGTCTTCCCTGAACTCCCCGGCAGCGACCTGCTCGCGCAGATCCTTGCGCGTGCCGGCGATGATGCGCAGATCCACCGACACCAGTTCCCTGCCACCGACCCTGAGAAAAGCCTGGTTCTCGAGGGCATTGAGCAGGCGCGCCTGGGTGCTGGGATCCATGTCGGCGATGTCTTTCAGGAACAGGGTGCCGCCGTTGGCAATCTCGAGCGAGCCGAACACGACCTTGCCGTCGTCCTCGCTGCCGAACAGCTCGGCCTCCGGGTTCTCGCGCGCCAGGCCGGCGACGTTGACGTTGACGAAACGATGCGCGGCGCGCCCGCTGCGGGCGTGGATGTAGCGGGCCAGGATCTCCTTGCCGGTGCCCGACTCGCCGGTAATGAAGACGCTGGTCTTGTGGTCAGCGATACGCTCGGCGCTGGCGCGCAGCTTCTCCATCACCGCGCTGGAGCCGATCGGCTCCAGCGGACCCTCGGCGCGCTGCTTGAGGCCGATGTTCTCGGATACCAGCGACGCGTTCTCCAGTGCGCGCTGCACGGTGACCAGGATCTTGGCGATCGACAGCGGCTTCTCGATGAAGTCGTAGGCGCCCAGGCGCGTCGCCTCGACCGCGGTCTCGACCGTGCCGTGACCGGACATCATGATCACGGGTGAATCGGGCCCGCTGCCTTCCGACCATTCCTTGAGCAGGGTGATGCCATCGGTATCCGGCATCCAGATGTCGAGCAGCACCAGGTCCGGCCGGCGGTGGCGGCGGCTCTCGCGCGCCTGCTCGGCATTCTCCGCCACGGTCACGTCGAAGCCCTCGTCCTCGAGGATCTCTTTCAGCAGGCCGCGGATGTCCGGTTCATCGTCGACGACGAGTATGTGTGCGCTGCTCATGCGGTGTTCCTGTCGCGTGCGGCCGTGCCCGGCGCCGTCTCGGCAACGATCGGAAGACGGATGACGGCGACCGCGCCGCCGCTGCGGCGGTTGCGCAGCGTGACGACGCCATTGTGCTCCTCGATGATCTTCTTCACTATCGCGAGTCCCAGTCCGGTACCGCGCGCCTTGTTGGTGACATAGGGCTCGAAGATGTTGGCGACGAGATCCCCCGGGATGCCGGCGCCGTGGTCCTCGATGCGGATCTCGACGTGCTCCGCCTGCGCGTATTGCACCTGTGACGTCGTCACTATGATATGCGCATTTGTGCCCTCAGGCGACGCCTCCAGGGCATTCTTGATGAGGTTGTTGAAGACCTGCCTGAGGCGCGTCGGGTCGGCGCTGACCATGGGCAGGGCATCGTCGAAGACGCGCTCGATGACGGCCGCGGGATGCGCCGTGCGGAACAACTCGATGACCCCGCCGACGAGCTGGTTGATGTCCACCGAGTCCTTGTTCATGACCGGCGCCTTGGCGTAGTCGCTGAAGGTGTTGACCATGGTCTTCATGGTCTCGACCTGCTGGATGATGGTGTTGGTCAGCCGTTCCAGCACCTCGCCCTCGTCGGGGTCCAGCTTGCGCAGGTACTTCAGGCGCAGGCGCTCGGCGGCCAGCTGGATCGGTGTCAGCGGATTCTTGATCTCGTGCGCCAGCCGCCGCGCGACCTCGGACCAGGCCGCGTTGCGCTGGCCCTGGATGATGGCGGTGATGTTCTCGAACACGATCACGTAACCGCCTGCCTCACCGCCGTCGACGTTGAGCGCGGTACCGCGGCACATCAGCTCGCGGCGGCCGTCGGAAGCGAGGATGGTGACCTGCTCCTGCCAGTGCTCGAGGCGCTCGTTGATGAGCGGCGCGAGGACGTCGTGCAGCGGAACGAGGTGCTCGTGGGCGGCGCACAGCTCGAGGAATGACGTCCCCGGTCCGCACGGGCGGTCGAACTCGAGCAGTTTCAGTGCCGAGTCGTTGATCGTCGTGACGATGGCATCGGGCGACAGCGCGACGACGCCGGAAGAGAGCTGGCGCAGCACGGTATCGAGATACTCGTGCTGGGTTTCCACCTCGCGGCGCGCCTGAGCGATGCGCCGTGTCATGTCGTTGAACGACCGCACCAGGAAGCCCATTTCGTCGCGGCTCTGCACCGGCAGACTCATGGTGTAGTCGCCGGCCGCGACCGCGGCGGTGCCCTCGGCCAGATCGCGAATCGGGGCAGACAGGCGGCGCGCGGAATAGAACGCCGCCCATACCGCCGTGACGATGCTGAACAGCAGCACCAGGGTCAGCGTCATGGCGAAGCTGAGCTTGAGCTTGTCGCGCAGGTAGGCCAGCTCGTTGTACTTGGCGTAAGCGGACTCGACGTCCGCTGCCAGCGCGTTGACGCGATTGGAGAACGGGTACAGCGCGTGCAGGATGCGGCGGCCCTGCGGCATGTTGACGCTGACCGCGACACGTACTGAGAGTACGCCGTGGCGCAGCGGGTCGAGGCCTATGTAGCTCTGTCCCTGGCGCACCTGGATCATCACTGGGTCGGGTGGCAGGTGCGGAACGAGCTCGGTGATGCGGCTACTCGAGGCGAGCGGGTCACCGTCGCTGCTGAGCAGTGTCAGCTCTTCGGCCCCGCTGCGGTCACGCATCGCGTCGAGGCGCGAGGAGCTCGGCAGCCACGACGACGCGACGACGATGCTGTTGGGGTTGCGCAGTGCGTCCAGGTTCAGGGTGGTCCGCTCAGAAGTCCCCTGTTCCAGCTCGTCGGCCATGCGCTCGGTCTGCGCCAGCAGGTGGCGCATGCGTACGTCCAGCGCCTCGCGGGCGAGCTCCAGCGATCCGGACAGCGCATCACCGATCTGCACGTCGAACCAGCTGTCGACGCCGCGCCGCAGGAAATCGAGCGAGAAACCGTACAGCACCGTGACCGGAGCGACGGCCAGCAGCACGAAGATGATCAGCATGCGCAGGGTCAGCCGTGCGCCCGGCTGGCGCGTGCGCAGCTGTCCGACCAGGCGACGCACGTTGATGCCGATGAGGATGACGAACGCGAGCAGACCGATGGTGTTGGTCAGCAGCAGGATCGAGTACAGCGCGCCGAAACGGGCGGAGTTCTGGATCGCGCCGCTCATCAGGATCAGCGAGCCGAGCAGCGACAGGCTGAGCAGGGCGACCGCGCCTAGCGCGGAGGCGCGGCGTCTCAGAGGTCCACTTGCCATCGGTACCAGCCGCTCGACATGCGCCAGCCGGGCGACACGTAGGCGAGCGGGATCATGGGTGCGGGCAACGCGTTGAGGTCGAGGCGCAGGCGAATGGCGATGGCACAGGAATCGGCGGCGTCGAGGGCGGCGCGCTCGACGATCGGCAGGTCGCGAATGCGGCCGAGGTCGTCGATGGCGAGCTCCAGCGATCCGTGCAGGCGGCGCTCGCCGGTCACGAGGTCGGTGATGATGAACTGCTTGCTGAGCGCATGGCGCTCGATCGAGTAGCGGCGCTGCGTGGCGAACAGCTCCGCGTCCCACATCAGGCGGCGCGGGCGGGTCAGGCGCACGCCCAGCTCGAACTCGAGGCGGATGCCGCTCTGCAGCGCGTCGACGGCATCCTCGCTGAAGCTGATGGTGGCGTCGGCATCGAGTACCACGATGTCGTTCTCGATCCTGGCGCGCGCCTCGCGCACGGCCACGTCTCCGGCCTGCAGCGCCGGGCCGCCGAGCAGCGTCGCCAGCACGACGAGCAGCGCCGCCGTCCGGCGGTAAGCGCGGTTCATGGGGTGGGGGCGCATTTGCTCAGGCGCGCGTAGAAGAAACCGTCCATATCGTCCTCGCCGGGAAGGACCTGGCGACCCAGCGCGGTAGCGCGTCCCCACGGCACGTCCAGGCGATCGACGGCGGCATCGTGGTTGGCGGCGACGAAGGCGGCGATGCAGGCGTCGTTCTCGGCCGCCAGTATGCTGCACGTGGCATACAGCAGGCTACCGCCGGCGGCGAGCAGCGGCCACAGTGCGGCCAGCAGCCGCGCCTGGGTCTGCGCCAGCGCGGTGATGTCGTCGGCGCGGCGATGCAGGCGAATGTCCGGGTGGCGGCGGATGACACCCGTGGCCGAGCACGGCGCGTCGAGCAGAATGCGCTCGAAGGGCCGCCCGTCCCACCACGTGTCGGTCGCGGCGGCGTCGGCCGTGACCTGCGTACAGGCAAGACCGAGCCGGGCCAGGTTGCCTGCGACGTCCGCCATGCGCTGCGCATCGCGGTCGAGTGCCACGACCTCGGTGCCGGGCGCGGCCAGCTCGAGGATGTGCGCGGTCTTGCCGCCCGGCGCGGCGCAGGCGTCCAGCACGCGTGTCGCGCCCTCCAGCCGCAGCAGTCCCGCGGCGAGCTGTGCCGCCTCGTCCTGCACCGAGAAGCGGCCATCGGCATAGCCCGGCAGGGTTTCGACCGCGCACGCGCGCTCGAGCCGCACGCCGTGCGGCGCGTGCCGCGTCGGCCGTGCCGGGTGGCCGGCGGCGGCGAGCTCGGCCAGCCAGGCCTCGCGCGTGCCGCGTGCCGCGTTGACCCGCAGCGTCAGTGGCGCCTGCGCGTTGTTGGCGGCCAGTACGCCCTGCCAGTCCTGCGGCCAGTCGGCGCGCACGCGCTCGATCAGCCACGCGGGATGTTCGTAGCGCGCCTGTTCGTCATCCGGCGCCGGGTCCGGCAGCCCGTCGAGGGCGCGGCGCAGCACGGCGTTGACCAGGCCGCAGGCCCAGCGCTTGCGCAGGCCGCGCGCCGCTTCCACGCTGGCATCGATTGCATGGGCGGGAACCTGCATGTGGGTGACCTGGTAGAGCCCGGCCAGTAGCAGCGCCTCGATGTCGGCATCCTTGCGCCGCAGCGGCTTGCGCACGAGCTGCGCGAGTGCCGCGCCGAGGCTGTAGCGATGGCGCAGGACACCGTAGACGCAGGCGCTGGCGAAAGCCCGGTCGCGCTCGTCGTCGATGCGCTCGCGCAACTCCGCCATGGCGCGGGTCAGCGAGCGACCGTCACAGAGGACCGCTTTCAGGGTTTGCGCCGTGACCGCCCGCGGATGCGCCGCCGGCGTGTTCAGAGTTGCTGCCCGTAGCCGTTGACGAAGGCCGCGGCGTCCATGCGCTGGCGCCCGGCCGGTTGCAGCGTCTCGATCTCCAGCCAGCGGTCGGCGGCCGCCACGCGCAGCGTGCCGGGGTCCGCCTGCACGGTGCCCGGCGACACGCGGTCGGCCTGATTAGCGACGCGCGCCGCGAGAACCTTGACCTCGACGCCGCCCAGGCGGCAGCGCGCGCCGGGGCGCGGCGCCAGCGCGCGGATACGGCGCTCCAGCGCAACGGCATCGTCGGCCCACTCGAGCTGCTGGTCGGCCGCACCGATCTTCGCCGCGTAGGTCGCCAGGGCATCGTCCTGTGGCGTTTCCCGGATGCGGCCTGCGGCCAGCGCGTCGAGCGCGGCACCGAGCGCGACGCCGCCCAGCGCAGCGAGCTTGTCGTGTAACGAGCCGCCGGTTTCGCGCACGTCGATCGGGCAGCGCTGTTCCAGCCACACCGGCCCGGCGTCGAGGCGCTCGACGACGCGCATGATGCTGATCCCGGTCTCCGCGTCGCCGGCCATGATGGCGCGCTGGATCGGGGCCGCGCCGCGCCACCGCGGCAGCAGCGAAGCGTGCACGTTGAGCGGGTAGCGCACCGCCTGCAGCACGCCCGCCGGCAGGATCAGGCCGTAGGCCGCGACGACCAGCAAGTCGGCGCCGAGCGCCGCGAAAGCGTCCACTTCGGGCGCGGCGAACCGCTGCGGCTGAAGGACTTCGGTGCCGGCCTGCGCGGCGCGCGCCTTGACCGGCGAGGGCGTCAGGCGACGGCCGCGCCCGGCCGGCCGGTCCGGCTGGGTATAGACCGCGACCAGCTCGATGTCGTCGCGCGCGAGCACAGCCTCCAGGCTGGGCACCGCGAACTCGGGCGTGCCGGCGAAGACCGTGCGCAAGCGGGTCACGCGCGGGACAGCCGTGCGCGGACGGCGGGGGCGGGGAGAGCGGTGTGATGACGCATGCGGAAACGGCGGCAGAGCGGGACGTTGCGCGGGCGGCGCCGCGCCGGCGGTAGCGGAGTCGGGGTGCTGCGCTCAGACGGCGAGGCGCTGCTCCTTCTCGAGCTTCTTGCGGATACGGCCCTGCTTGAGATTGGACAGGTAGTCGACGAACAGCTTGCCCTCGAGGTGGTCCATCTCGTGCTGGATGCACACCGCGAGCAGACCGTCGGCGTCCAGTTCGAAGGTCTCGCCGTCGCGGTCCTGGGCGCGCACCCGGACGCGGTCGGCGCGGCGCACGGTTTCGAAGATCCCGGGTACGGAGAGGCAGCCCTCCTCCATTTCCTCCTCGCCGTCGCGGCTCAGGATGACCGGGTTGACCAGGTGCACGGGCGCGCTGCGCTCAGCCGAGACGTCGATCACGATGACCCGCTGGTGGACGTCGATCTGGGTCGCGGCCAGCCCGATCCCGGGTGCTGCGTACATGGTCTCGAACATGTCGTCGACGAGCGTAGCGAGGGCGCTGTCGAAATCGGTCACCGGCGCGGCCTTGATGCGCAGGCGCGGATCGGGGTGGTGGAGAATGGTTCGCAGGGCCATGGTCGACGGGCGTGTCCTGTTAGTTTGCCGCGAGAATACTCATAAGACACTGATTGCTCAACAAGATTCCCTGAGAACGGCGGTTGTCGGCGGCACTTCGCAGGCAGTTTCTTTTTGTCGACGTTCTGCTAAACTACATTAAAGATGCCACGTAAGAGTACTGACATGTCGAGAAAAATTGCTATTTTTCTTGGGGCGCTGCTGATCGTCGCCGCCGCCGGCGCCGACGAGATCGAACTGCGCGGCGACCATCCGGACGCCTACACCGTGGTCCGGGGCGATACGCTGTGGGACATCGCCGGGCGTTTCCTGGCGCGCCCCTGGCAGTGGCCGGACATCTGGGAAGCGAACCCGCAAATCGCGAATCCGCACCTGATCTACCCGGGTGACGTCATCGCGCTGCGCTACGTCGATGGCCGCCCGGTGCTGGGGCTGGCCGATGGCGCCCGCCTCGGCAGCCGCAACGTCAAGCTCTCGCCCACGGTGCGCGAGACGCGGCATGACGACGCCATTCAGCCGATCCCGCTCGATGCCATCCAGCAATTCCTCTCGCGGCCGCGCGTGGTAGGCCGGGACGAGCTGGCCGCCGCCGCCTACATCGTCGGCAGCCAGGACGAGCACCTGGCGTTCGGCACCGGACACCGCGTCTACGTGCGCGGACTGGGCCAGCCGGCAACCAACAAGTTCTCGATCTTCCGCGAGGGTGCCGCCTACCTCGACCCGGACACCCGCGAGGTGCTGGGCTACGAAGCCGAGCACGTCGGCGACGGCGTGGCCGAGAAGTTCGGCGATCCGGCGACCGTTCACGTGATCAAGGCGAACAAGGAAATTCTCAAGGGTGATCGCCTGATGCCGCAGCAGCGCGACGAGATCCCCGAGTTCATTCCGCACGCCCCCGACGGTGCGGTCACCGGCAAGATCGTCTCGGTGCTGAACGGCGTCGCGCAGGTCGGTCAGCACCAGGTGGTGGTGCTCAACCGCGGCGTGGCCGACGGCATCGAGCCGGGCCACGTGCTGGCAATCTACCAGGACGGCGAGGTCATCGAGGACGTGATTGGCAGCGACATCGCCGCGCGCGAGCGCGACCAGGCCATGCTGCGCGCCGAGCAGGAGCAACCGAATCCGGTCGGCCGCATGGTGGCGGCCGTCATCAACGACGTGCGCGCCGCCGATCGCGCGCTGCGCGATTTCGTCGGTACCCCGGTCGCCGGCGGCTCTTCGGTGCAGGTGCGCCTGCCCGAGGAACGGGCCGGTGAGCTGATGGTGTTCCGCACCTTCGACAACGTCAGCTACGGCCTGGTGATGAACACGCAGCGGCCGGTGCACGTCAACGACAACGTGCGTAACCCCTGAACGACGGCGCGCCCCGAGGCGGGGCGCGCCGTGGCATCCGCGGCGGCGCTGATTTAGCATGAGCGTCGATGGACAAGGGACTGGACATCGCCGCGCAGCGGACGCTGCTCGCCTGGCATGCCGCGCTCAACCAGCAGCCGGCCGCCTTCGCTGCCACCGCCAGGCGTCGCGCGCACGACTGTGCCGGGGGCCGCGAGGCGTGGGCCGAGGCGCTGGCCGCCGAGGCGCGGCGCCGTGGGCTGGCCCCGCGCTGGGCGGCCGCCGAGGCGGCCCTGGCCTGGCTGGAGGCCGAACGCCATCACCTGGTCGTACATGGTGAGCCCGCCTACCCGCCGTTACTCGCCGAGATCCCGACCCCGCCGCCGCTGTTGTTCGTGGCCGGGGAGCTTAGCGTCCTGCGCGCAGCCCAGCTCGCCATCGTCGGTGCACGCCGCGCGACGCGCAGTGCGCGCGAGTTCGCCGCTGACCTGGCGGGTGAGGTGGTCCGCCGCGGGGTGGCGGTCGGCAGCGGGCTCGCCCTCGGCATAGACGGCGCCGCCCACCGCGGCGCGCTGGCAGCCGGCGGCACCACCCTGGCCGTACTCGGTTGCGGCATCGACCGGGTCTATCCGCGCCGCCATCTCGAACTCGCTGCGAGCATCGAGCGCAGCGGTGCGCTGGTGTCCGAATTCCCGCTCGGCGCCGCGCCGCTCAGACACCACTTTCCGCGCCGTAACCGGCTCATCGCCGGTCTCGCGCGCGCTACCCTGGTGGTCGAGGCGGCGACGCGCAGCGGTTCGATCTCGACCGCGCTGCATGCCCTCGAACAGGGCCGCGAGGTGTTCGCCGTACCGGGCAGCGTCCACAATCCGCTCGCTGCCGGCTGCCATGCGCTGATCCGCCAGGGGGCCCGGCTGACCACCTCGATCGAGGACATTGCCGAGGAAATGCCGGACCTGCTGGGCGCCGCCGCCGCGTCCGGCAAGCCACCCGCGCAGGCCACGGGAGCGCGCGCGGGCGAGCCTGGCGAGGCGTTGCCGGGGGCTGCCCGAGAGGTGCTCGAAGCGTGCGGCTGGGAGCCCGTCACCATCGATTGTCTGGTGCACCGCAGCGGATTGACGGTCCAGGAGGTTTGCTCCATGCTGTCTCCGCTCGAGCTCGCCGGACTGGTCGAGTGCCGGGCCAACGGAACCTACGTGCGCATCCGCTAACCCCCCGCAGCGCTTGAGAAAATCCCCGCACCGCCACGCCACGACGCGCCCCACGGGTGTGCCGCCGGTAAGTGACGCCGAAACTGCCCACTCATGAAACAGACCGTCATCGACATCCTTATTTACCTGTTCGAGCATTACATCGACGACGAGCTGGAACTCGATGCCGACCAGGACCGTCTCAAGGTCGAACTGCGCGAGGCCGGCTTCGAGGCGCTGCAGGTCTCCAAGGCCTTCGACTGGCTGCAGGAGCTGGCCGTCAACCGCGAACAGTCCGACGGTCTGCCGAGCGCGGCACAGACCTCGATGCGCATCTACACGGCCGAGGAACAGGGCAGGCTCGATCTCGAAAGTCGCGGATTCCTGCATTTCCTCGAGCAATCCGGGGTCCTCGACGGGACCAGCCGGGAGCTCGTCATCGACCGCGTGCTGGCACTGGAAACCGACGAAATCGACATCGGACAGCTCAAGTGGATCATTCTCATGGTCCTGTTCAACCAGCCCGGCCAGGAGCAGGCCTTCGTGTGGATGGAAGACCTGGTGATGGACGAGCTGTACGGGAACCTGCACTGACCCGCGAGGGCGCGCCGCGCTCTCGCCACCAGCCCGCGCAGCCGCGCTGCGCAGCGAATCACCCGAACGCACATGGCAAGCAATCTAGTCATCGTTGAATCGCCGGCGAAAGCCAGCACCATCAAGAAGTACCTGGGCAAGGACTACGAGGTCCTGGCGTCCTACGGGCACGTGCGCGATCTGCTGCCCAAGGAGGGCGCGGTCGACCCGGAGCACGACTTCAGCATGAAGTACGAGGTCATCGACCGGAACTCCAAGTACGTCGAGGCGATTGCCAAGGCGATGAAGAAGGCCGACGCGCTCTACCTCGCGACCGACCTCGACCGCGAGGGCGAGGCCATATCGTGGCACCTGGTCGAGCTGCTGCGCGATCGCAAGGTGCTCGACGACAAGGACGTCTACCGCGTCGTGTTCCACGAGATCACCGAGCGCGCGATCAAGGAGGCGATCGCCGCGCCGCGCAACGTTTCCATGGACCTGGTCAACGCGCAGCAGGCGCGCCGTGCGCTGGACTACCTGGTGGGCTTCAACCTGTCCCCGCTGCTGTGGAAGAAGATCAAGCGCGGCCTGTCCGCGGGCCGCGTGCAGAGCCCGGCGCTGCGCCTGATCTGCGAGCGCGAGGAGGAGATCGAGAAGTTCAAGCCGCGCGAGTACTGGACCATCGAGGCCGACCTGAAATCGGGCAAGGCCGCGTTCGTGGCGCGGCTGAACGAGTACGCCGGCGAGAAGGTCAAGCAGTTCACGGTCACCAACGAGGAGCAGGCGGCGGAGATCCGCGAGCGCCTGCTGGCCGCCGCCGGCGGCGAGCTGGTCGTGGCCAAGGTCGAGAAGAAGCAGCGCAAGCGCAACCCGGCGCCACCGTTCATCACCTCGACGCTGCAGCAGGAGGCGGTGCGCAAGCTCGGCTTCACCGCGCAGCGCGCGATGCGCGTCGCCCAGCAGCTCTACGAAGGTATCGACGTCGGCCAGGGCACCGTGGGCCTGATCACCTACATGCGTACCGACTCGCTCAACCTGGCCCAGGAAGCGATCGACGAGCTGCGCGGCTTCATCGCCGAGAAGTACGGCAAGGACCAGGTGCCGAAGAGCGTTCGCGTGTTCAAGACCAAGTCGAAGAACGCGCAGGAGGCGCACGAGGCGATACGGCCGACGTCGTGCGCCCTGGTGCCCGCGGAGATCAAGTCGAAGCTGAGCGACGAGCAGTTCAAGCTCTACGATCTCATCTGGAAGCGCACCGTCGCCTGCCAGATGATCCATGCCACCATCGATACCGTGTCCGCCGACCTCGCCGCGGGTGACGCCGGCACCTTCCGCGCCACCGGCTCGACCATCACCGAGCCCGGCTTCATGACCGTCTACCTGGAAGGCTCCGACGCCCCCGAACAGGAAGACAAGGCCCTGCCGCCGCTCGAGAGTGGCCAGAAGATCGCACTGGATGCGATCCGCAACGAGCAGCACTTCACCGAGCCGCCGCCGCGCTACACCGAGGCCAGCCTGGTCAAGACGCTGGAGGAGTTCGGCATCGGCCGGCCGTCGACCTACGCCTCGATCATCTCGACGCTGCTGCAGCGCGAGTACGTGGAAATCGACAAGAAGCGGTTCCAGCCGACCGACATCGGGCGCATCGTGAACGCCTTCCTGACCAATCATTTCTCGAGCTACGTCGACTACGAGTTCACCGCCCGCCTCGAGGACGATCTCGACGCGGTCTCGCGCGGCGAGCGGGACTGGGTGCCCCTGCTGCGCGATTTCTGGGAGCCGTTCGCGGCGACCGTGAAAGACAAGGAGGAGAACGTCACGCGCCAGGAGGCGAACCAGGCGCGCGAGCTGGGCACTGATCCCAAGAGCGGCAAGCCGGTCGCGGTGCGCATGGGCCGTTACGGGCCCTACGTCATCATCGGCTCGGTCGAGGACGAGGAGAAACCCAGCTTCTACGGCCTGCGCGCCGGCCAGCGCATGGACAGCATCACGCTGGAGGAGGCGCTGGAGCTGACCAAGCTGCCGCGCGAGCTCGGCGAAACCCCCGACGGCGTACCGCTGACGGTCAACATCGGCCGTTTCGGGCCCTACGTGCGGTATGCCGACAAGTTCGTCAGCCTGGGCAAGGACGACGACCCCTACACCGTCACGCTGGAGCGCGCCATCGAGCTGGTCGAGGAGAAGAAGAAGGCCGACGCGGCCAAGCAGATCAAGATCTTCGACGACGCAGGCATCAAGGTGCTGAACGGGCGTTACGGACCCTACGTGACCGACGGCAACAAGAATGCGCGGGTGCCGAAAGACACCGACCCCGCCAGCCTCAGCCTGGAGCAGTGCCAGGCCCTGCTGGAAGCGGCTCCGGCCAAGCGGGGCGGACGCCGCGGCGGCCGCGCGAAGAAATCCTGAGATCCCCTGCGCTCCAGTAATCTTTTTTGAATCAAAGGATTATGAGCGTTCCCGGGAAGCCGGCAGGGACGCGCCGGTGGCCGCGAGAGGGTAGCGGCGCGGTGCCCTGGCTGCTGCTCGCGGCGAGCCATGCGCTCACGGCGGGCGGGGTCGTCGCGCACCCGACCGAGGCGGTGATCGGCCTCGCCGCGCTGGCCGGCGACGCCCGGGCGTGCGCCCGGGTCGCCGCCCTCAAGGGCCGGGGCCGCGCGCAGCGCTTCCTCGTGATCGCCGCCGACGCCGGCCAGCTCGCGGGCCTGGTCAGCCTCGAGGTGCCGCTGCGCGAGGAGATCCTGGCCTCGTGGCCGGGACCCAATACCTGGATCGTGCCCGCTGCGCCGGGCGCACCGCCCTGGCTGCAGAACCGGGCCGCTGGCATCGCGGTACGGGTTACGGGACATGCCCAGGCGGCTGCACTATGCCGGTGCACGGGGCCGCTGATCTCGACCAGCGCGAACCCCCACGGGCGCCCGCCGGCGCGCACGCTGCTGGCGGCCAGGCGCTATTTCGGGGCGGGGGTGGACGTCTACCTGGCCGGCCGCCTCGGCAGCGAGCGGCGCCCGTCCCGGATCCGGGACGGGCTCACCGGCGAGGTTTTACGGCCCTGAACGTGTTGACATAAGTAGCAAAAATTTCGACAATTTCCGGCTACCGTTTTGGAGGGGTACCCAAGCGGTCAACGGGAGCAGACTGTAAATCTGCCGGCTCAGCCTTCGTAGGTTCGAATCCTACCCCCTCCACCAGGCAGCATGCAGTGTTGGGGTAACCGGGACAGTCCACTTAAACAGCAGGCGGGTGTAGTTCAATGGTAGAACCTCAGCCTTCCAAGCTGATGATGTGGGTTCGATTCCCATCACCCGCTCCACACAGACAGGCCGATGACGACGAGTCGCGACACATGAGAAACCACCGTAACCGGCGCCGCGCCATCGGACCGCCCGCTCCAACAGCCGATCGGTCGCCCGCGACGGCTCCTCGTTCGTGACAGGGCCCATATAGCTCAGTCGGTAGAGCACTTCCTTGGTAAGGAAGAGGTCACCGGTTCAAATCCGGTTATGGGCTCCATTTAAAGGGCAGGGCGGAACAGCGAATCCGCGTCTTCAGAGAACGTCAGTAAGTACTTTTTGGGAGAGACTCGAACATGTCCAAGGAGAAGTTTGAAAGGTCGAAGCCGCACGTAAACGTGGGGACGATTGGTCATGTTGATCACGGTAAGACGACGCTGACGGCGGCGCTGACGATGGTGTCGGCGAAGAAGTACGGCGGAGAGACGAAGGGCTACGACCAGATCGACAATGCGCCGGAAGAGCGAGAGCGCGGTATTACGATTGCGACGGCGCACGTGGAGTACGAGAGCGACACGCGTCACTACGCGCACGTTGACTGCCCGGGTCACGCGGACTACGTGAAGAACATGATCACGGGTGCGGCGCAGATGGACGGCGCGATCCTGGTGTGTTCGGCGGCGGACGGTCCGATGCCGCAGACGCGCGAGCACATTCTGCTGGCACGCCAGGTAGGCGTACCGAAGATCGTGGTTTACCTGAACAAGGCGGACATGGTCGACGACGCGGAGCTTCTGGAGCTGGTTGAGATGGAGGTGCGCGAGCTTCTGGATTCGTACCAGTTCCCGGGCGACGACACGCCGGTGATCATCGGCAGTGCGCTGAAGGCCGTGGAAGGGGACGAGAGCGAGATTGGCACGCAGTCGATCGAGAAGCTGGTGGCGGCGATGGACGATTTCATTCCGATCCCGGAGCGTCCGGTAGACCAGCCGTTCCTGCTGCCGATCGAGGACGTGTTCTCGATTTCGGGGCGCGGCACGGTGGTGACGGGTCGTATCGAGCGGGGCAAGGTGAACGTCGGCGACGAGGTCGAGATCGTGGGTATCCGGGCGACGCAGAAGACGACGTGCACGGGTGTGGAGATGTTCCGCAAGCTGCTTGACGAAGGTCAGGCGGGCGACAACGTTGGCGTGCTGCTGCGCGGCACGAAGCGCGAGGACGTGGAGCGCGGCCAGGTGCTGTGCAAGCCGGGGTCGGTGAACCCGCACACGCATTTCGAGGCGGAGGTCTACGTGCTGTCGAAGGAAGAAGGCGGACGTCATACGCCGTTCTTCAGCAACTACCGTCCGCAGTTCTACTTCCGCACGACGGACGTGACGGGCGCGGTGGAGCTTCCGGAAGGCGTGGAGATGGTGATGCCGGGCGACAACGTGAAGATGACGGTGAAGCTGATTGCGCCGATTGCGATGGAAGAAGGCGTGCGCTTCGCCATCCGCGAGGGCGGCCGTACCGTCGGCGCCGGCGTCGTCGCCAAGGTCATCGAGTAGTCGGCTGCGCAGCCGGCTCTTTAACTGAGTAAGTCGATACAGGCCAGTAGCTCAATTGGCAGAGCGGCGGTCTCCAAAACCGCAGGTTGGGGGTTCGATTCCCTCCTGGCCTGCCATTCAAGGCAGGACAAGCTGAACACACAGGTCGCGAAACGACGCAGCCACCGATACCCGAGGCCGGCAGGTAACCCCTGCCGGCCTGCGTTTTTCGCCCGCTCCGGGGGCGCAGGCGCGGTGGCACGGACCCGCACCCGGCAACGGCAGGCATGAGTACCAAAGCAGCAGTCGAACAAAGTTCCTGGGACACGGCCAAGCTGGCCGCGGCGCTGCTCGTGCTGGTCGGTGCGCTGGTCGCCTTCTACTACTACGCAGACGCTTCCAAGCTTCTTCGCGTGGTGGGCATGCTGGCGGCGGTCGGCATCGCCGCGGCCATCGCCATGCAGACGGACAAGGGACGCCAGGTTGCCGGGTTCGTGCGCGACGCCCACATCGAAGTGCGCAAGGTGGTGTGGCCGACGCGGCAGGAAACCATGCAGACGACGCTGTTCGTCATGATCGTGGTCATCGTTTTCGCCATCCTGCTGTGGCTGCTCGACCTCATGCTTGCCGGTCTGATCCAGACCCTGATCTGAACCGGAGACGGATGTGACAATGAACTGGTACGTGGTGCACGCCTACTCGGGCTTCGAGAACCAGGTCAAGCGATCGCTCGAGGATCGCATCAAGCGCTTTGCCATGGAGGCGAAGTTCGGCCAGATCCTGGTGCCCACCGAGGAAGTCGTGGAGATGCGCGATGGCCAGAAGCGCAAGAGTGATCGCAAGTTCTTCCCCGGCTACGTGCTGGTCGAGATGGAGATGGACGACGACTCCTGGCACCTGGTCAAGGATTGCCCCAAGGTCATGGGATTCATCGGCGGCAGCAGCGACCGGCCGACGCCGATCAGCTCGCGCGAAGCGCAGGTCATCCTGGACCGCATCCAGGAAGGCGCCGAGAAGCCGCGGCCCAAGGTGCTGTTCGAGGTCGG
Source organism: Gammaproteobacteria bacterium (assembly GCA_041984235.1). GTDB lineage: Bacteria > Pseudomonadota > Gammaproteobacteria > JBHIYN01. The sequence continues at coordinate 61,087 of JBHIYN010000005.1, read as the reverse complement.
CGAGGTCGTGCGCGTGATCGACGGGCCGTTCACCGACTTCAACGGCGTGGTCGAGGAAGTCAACTACGAGAAGAGCCGACTGCGGGTCGCGGTATCCATTTTCGGCCGCTCGACCCCGGTCGAGCTCGAGTTCGGGCAGGTCAGCAAGGATTAACGGAGCGCTGCCGTGCGGTAGCGCTCTGCACACAACCAACGGGGAGCCGTGAGGCGTTCGAACCCGAGGAGTGAGTCTAAATGGCGAAGAAAATCGAGGCGTACATCAGGCTGCAGGTGCCGGCCGGCCAGGCCAACCCGAGCCCGCCGGTGGGGCCCGCGCTGGGCCAGCGCGGTGTCAACATCATGGAATTCTGCAAGGCCTTCAATGCCCAGACGCAGGGCATGGAGCAGGGCCTGCCAATCCCGGTCGTGATCACGGTCTACGGTGACAAGAGCTTCACCTTCATCACCAAGACGCCGCCGGCCGCGGTCCTGCTGCGCAAGGCAGCGGGCGTCCCCAAGGGCAGCGGTACGCCGAACACGAACAAGGTCGGCAAGGTCAATCGCGCGCAGCTCGAGGAGATCGCCAAGACCAAGGAACCCGATCTGACCTCGGCCGATCTCGACGCCGCGGTGCGTACGATCGCCGGAACGGCCCGCAGCATGGGCCTCGAAGTGGAGGGCGTCTGACATGTCGAAACCGGGTAAGCGCCTGCGCGCCATTCGTGAAAAGGTGGGCGACGTGCACACGCCCCGCGCCGTTGCCGATGTCATCGGCCTGCTCAAGGAGTGCGCCTCGGCCAAGTTCGACGAGTCGGTCGAGGTTGCGGTCAATCTCGGCGTCGACCCGCGCAAGTCCGACCAGGTCGTGCGCGGCTCGACCGTGCTGCCGCACGGCACCGGCAAGAGCGTCAGGGTCGCCCTGTTCGCCGACGGTGCGGATGCCGATACCGGCCGCGAAGCCGGCGCCGACATCGTCGGCATGGACGACCTCGCGGCCGAGGTCAAGCAGGGCAAGCTGGACTTCGACGTCGTCATCGCCACGCCGGCTTCGATGCGCGTGGTCGGCCAGCTCGGCCAGATTCTCGGCCCGCGCGGCCTGATGCCGAACCCCAAGGTCGGCACCGTCACGACCGACGTCGCGACCGCGGTGCGCAACGCCAAGGCCGGCCAGATCCAGTTCCGCACCGACAAGGCGGGCATCATTCACTGCCCGATCGGCAAGGCGTCCTTCGAGTCCGGCGCACTGCAGGCCAATCTCGAGGCATTGCTGGCCGATCTGCGCAAGGCGAAACCCAGCTCCTCGAAAGGGGTCTATATGAAGTCGATCACGCTGTCGACGACCATGGGGCCGGGCCTCGCCGTCGACAAATCGTCGCTGGAAGCGACTTGAACGTATTCAACGCGCTGAACCAAGCAGCGCAGGACTTTGGGTTGCCGGTTCACGCCGGCAGCCGTCAAAGACCGCGGGTCCGCATCGCCGATGCGGGTAAACGTCGCAGGCCCGCGCAGACGGTGTTCCCCTGTGGACGAGTCATCGTCCGGTCAGGGCGCCGTAATCCAGGGTACCCCGTCACGGGGTGCCATTCAGGGTGCGGCCCGGACCTCTGGTTTGGGCCTGACCGGGAGAAATGACCTTATGAGTTTGACATTACAGCAAAAACAGGCGGTCGTTTCGGAAGTCAGGGACGTGGTGGCCAACGCGCAGACAGCGGTTGCCGCCGAGTACATTGGCCTCAGCGTGGCCCAGATGACCGAATTGCGGAGCAAGGCCCGCGAGCAAGGCGTCTACCTGCGCGTGGTCAAGAACACGCTCGCGCGACGCGCCGTCGAGGGCACGGACTTCGAGTGTCTGAAGGACACGCTGACCGGGCCTCTGCTGCTGGTGTTCTCGGGTGAAGACCCGGGCGCCGGCGCACGGCTGGTTCGCGATTTCTCGAAGACCAACGAGAAGCTCGTCACCCGGGCGGTGGCATTCGCCGGAGAGCTCCGACCCGCCGAGGATCTCGGCAAGCTCGCCAGCATGCCGACCCTCGACGAGGCGAGAGCTAAGTTCCTGTCCGTACTGAAAGCGCCGCAGACCAAGCTGGTACGCACGCTGGCCGAGCCGGGCGGACAACTCGTCCGCGTACTCGCCGCGTATCGCGATCAGCAGCAGTCGGCCTGACCCAACGAACGATCCAATTTCCCAGGAGAACATCAAAATGGCAGTTTCTAAGGAAGAACTGGTCGAGACGCTCAGCAACATGAGCATCCTCGAAGTAACCGAGCTCGTTTCCGAGCTGGAAGAGAAGTGGGGCGTTTCCGCCGCCGCCGCAGTGGCCCAGGTGGCCGTTGCCGGTGGTGCTGACGCCGGTGGTGCGGCCGAAGAGGCCAAGGACGAGTTCGACGTCGTCATGTCGAGCTTCGGTGAGAACAAGGTCGGCGTCATCAAGGCCGTCCGCGCAATCACCGGCCTCGGTCTGAAGGAAGCCAAGGACATGGTCGAAGGCGTGCCTTCCACCATCAAGGAAGCGGCGCCCAAGGCGGAAGCCGAAGACATCAAGAAGCAGTTGGAAGAAGCAGGCGCGGCGGTCGAGCTCAAGTAAGCGATTGCTTGACTACCCGCCGACAAACCGCCCTTCCCGGGCTGACCGGCGTCTCCCTCGCGGAGACGCCGGTTTTGCCCGTGGAGGCGCGTTCAAGTTCAGTGTTCCCGCCGCCGGTCCGGCGTGCGGGTCCGATTCCGATGTCAGCCGCGTCGAGTTCGCATTCGGTCTAACAGGACGGTGATCAATATGGCCTATACCTATACCGAGAAGAAACGAATCCGCAAAGACTTCAGCAAGACGCCGCCGATCCTCGGCGTGCCGTACCTGCTGGAGACGCAGATCGAGTCTTATCGCCGCTTCCTGCAGGAAGACCGCGACGTCGACAATCGCGAGGAGTACGGTCTGCACGCCGCGTTTCGCTCGGTTTTCCCGATCGAGAGCTATTCCGGCAACGCCGTGCTCGAGTACGTCAGCTACCGGCTGGGCGCTCCCGTGTTCGACGTCAAGGAGTGCCAGGTCCGCGGCCTGACCTACGCCGCTTCGCTGCGCGTGACCGTGCGGCTGGTCATCTATGACAAGGAATCCGGCGCCGACAAGGCGATCAAGGACGTGCGCGAGCAGGAAGTCTACATGGGCGAACTGCCGCTCATGACGACCAACGGCACCTTCGTCATCAACGGCACCGAGCGCGTCATCGTCTCGCAGCTGCACCGCTCGCCGGGCGTGTTCTTCGACCACGACCGCGGCAAGACGCATTCCTCCGGCAAGCTGCTGTTCTCGGCCCGGGTCATTCCCTACCGCGGCTCGTGGCTGGATTTCGAGTTCGATCCCAAGGACCACGTCTACGTGCGCATCGATCGCCGGCGCAAGCTGCCGGCCACCGTGCTGCTGCGCGCGCTCGGATTCTCCACCGAGCAGATGCTGGAGCTGTTCTTCGAGCGTGACACCTTCGCCATCGACGGCGACGAGGTTCGCGTGCACCTGGTCCCCGAGCGCCTGCGCGGCGAGACCCTGGAGTTCGACCTGATCGACGCCGACGGCAACGTGCTGGTCGAGGCGGAGCGCCGCATTACGGCCCGCCACACGCGCGAAATCCAGGAGCGCGGCATCACCGAGATCACCGTCCCGCGCTCGTTCCTGCTCGGCAAGACGCTGGCGCGCGACGTCATCGACAAGGACAGCGGCGAGCTGCTGGCCGCCGCCAACGACGAGATCACCGAGGAGCTGCTGGAGAAGCTGGTCGAGCAGGGCGTCGCCGAGATCGAGACCATTTTCGCCAACGACCTCGACCATGGCGCCTACGTTTCCGAAACGCTGCGCGTCGACCCGACCACCAGCCCGCTGGAGGCGCAGGTCGAGATCTACCGCATGATGCGCCCGGGCGAGCCGCCGACCAAGGAAGCCGCGGAGAACCTGTTCAAGAACCTGTTCTTCACCGAGGAGCGCTACGACCTGTCCGGGGTCGGCCGCATGAAGTTCAACCGCCGGGTCGGCCGTAACGAGGTCACCGGCAGCGGCGTGCTCGATGACAAGGACATCATCGACGTACTGCGCGTGCTGATCGACATCCGCAACGGCAAGGGCACCGTCGACGATATCGACCATCTCGGCAACCGCCGCGTGCGCAGCGTCGGCGAGATGGCCGAGAACCAGTTCCGCGTCGGCCTGGTGCGTGTCGAACGCGCCGTCAAGGAGCGGCTCAGCCTGGCCGAGTCGGAAGGCTACATGCCGCAGGAGCTGATCAACGCCAAGCCCGTCTCGGCCGTGATCAAGGAGTTCTTCGGCTCCAGCCAGCTCTCGCAGTTCATGGACCAGAACAACCCGCTGTCCGAGGTCACCCACAAGCGTCGCGTCTCGGCGCTCGGCCCGGGCGGCCTCACGCGCGAGCGCGCCGGCTTCGAGGTGCGCGACGTGCACCCCACGCATTACGGCCGCGTATGCCCGATCGAGACCCCTGAAGGTCCCAACATCGGCCTCATCAACTCGCTCGCCGTCTACGCGCGGACCAACGAGTACGGCTTCCTCGAAACGCCCTACCGCAAGGTGGAGGACGGTCGCGTCACCGACAAGATCGAATACCTCTCCGCCATCGAGGAAGGCCAGTACGCGATTGCCCAGGCCAACGCCTCGCTCGACGAGGAAGGCCGCTTCGTCGACAGCCTGGTCTCGGCGCGCCTGCAGAATGAGTTCATGCTCGCCTCGCCGGAGCGTCTGGAGTATATGGACGTCTCGCCGCGCCAGATCGTGTCGGTCGCCGCGGCGCTGATTCCGTTCCTCGAGCACGACGACGCCAACCGCGCCCTCATGGGCTCCAATATGCAGCGCCAGGCCGTGCCCACGCTGCGCGCGCAGAAGCCGCTGGTCGGCACCGGCATCGAGCGCACCGTGGCGCAGGATTCCGGCGTCACCGTCGTCGCCCGCCGTGGCGGCGAGGTCTACGCGGTGGACGCCGGGCGCATCGTGGTGCGCGTCGACGACGAGGAGACCGCCGTCGGTGAGCCCGGCGTCGACATCTACAACCTGACCAAGTACACGCGTTCCAACCAGAACACCTGTATCAACCAGAAGCCGCTGGTCAAGCTCGGCGATCGCATCGCCGCCGGCGACGTGCTCGCGGACGGTCCCTCGACCGACTTCGGCGAGCTGGCGCTGGGGCAGAACATGCTGGTCGCGTTCATGCCCTGGAACGGCTACAACTTCGAGGACTCCATCCTCATATCCGAGCGCGTCGTGCAGGAGGATCGCTTCACCTCGATTCACATCGAGGAGCTGACCTGCGTCGCGCGTGACACCAAGCTCGGGCCGGAAGAGATCTCGAGCGACATTCCCAACGTCAGCGAGAGCGCGCTGGCCAAGCTCGACGAATCCGGCATCGTCTACATCGGCGCCGAGGTGAATCCGGGCGACATCCTGGTCGGCAAGGTCACGCCCAAGGGCGAAACCCAGCTCACCCCGGAAGAGAAGCTGCTGCGCGCCATCTTCGGCGAGAAGGCTTCCGACGTGAAGGACACCTCGCTGCGCGTGCCTTCGGGCATGAGCGGCACCGTCATCGACGTGCAGGTCTTCACCCGTGACGGCATCGAGAAGGATGCGCGCGCGCGGGAGATCGAGAATGCCGAGATTGCGCGGGTCAAGAAGGACCTGGACGACCAGCTGCAGATCCTGGAGGAGGACATCTTCCAGCGCGTCGAGCGCCTGGTGAGCGGCAAGAACGCCGAGAAGGGCCCGGGCCAGATGAAGGGCGGCGCCAAGATCACCAAGCCGATGCTGTCCGAGGTCGACCGCATGAAGTGGTTCGACATCCGTCTCAAGAACGATGTCGCCAACGAGGCGCTGGACCGTCTCGCCGCTCAGCTCGAGCATTACCGCGAGGATTTCCGGCACCAGTTCGAGGAGAAGAAGTCCAAGCTCACCTCCGGTGACGACCTCGCGCCCGGCGTGCTCAAGATGGCCAAGGTCTACCTGGCGGTGAAGCGCCGCATGCAGCCGGGTGACAAGATGGCCGGCCGCCACGGCAACAAGGGTGTGGTGTCCATGATCGTGCCGATCGAGGACATGCCCTACATGGAGGACGGCCGTCCGGTCGATATCGTGCTCAATCCGCTCGGCGTACCGTCGCGCATGAACGTCGGCCAGGTGCTGGAAACGCACCTCGGCTGGGCTGCGCAGGGCGTCGGTCACCGCATCGGCGAGATGCTGGAGCGTGCGGCAGCAGCTTCCGAGCTGCGCGAGTTCCTCGGTAAGGTCTACAACACCAGCGGCCAGAAGGAGGATCTCGATTCCCTCACCGATGACGAGGTCGTCAACCTGTGCGGCAACCTGACCGACGGCGTGCCCATGGCGACGCCGGTGTTCGACGGTGCGCACGAGGAGGAGATCAAGGCCATGCTGGAGCTGGCCGGGCTCCCGATCAGCGGCCAGACCACGCTCTACGACGGCCGCACCGGCGATGCCTTCGACCGCGCGGTCACGGTGGGCTACATGTACATGCTGAAGCTCAACCACCTGGTCGACGACAAGATGCATGCGCGCTCGACCGGCCCGTACAGCCTGGTCACCCAGCAGCCGCTGGGCGGCAAGGCGCAATTCGGCGGACAGCGTTTCGGTGAGATGGAAGTGTGGGCGCTGGAGGCCTACGGTGCTTCCTACACCCTGCAGGAAATGCTCACCGTCAAGTCGGACGACGTCAACGGCCGCACCAAGATGTACAAGAACATCGTCGACGGCGACCACAAGATGGAAGCCGGCATGCCCGAATCCTTCAACGTACTTTTGAAGGAGATGCGATCGCTCGGAATCGATATCGAGCTCGAGCACAAGTAAGACCGCATACGGATTTACGGCGCGGGATCCGCGCTAAGGAGAATATGACGTGAAAGACCTACTCGATCTTCTGAAGAGTCAGGGCCAGGTGGAAGACTTCGATGCCATCAGCATCGGTCTGGCTTCGCCGGAAAAAATCCGTTCGTGGTCTTACGGCGAAGTGAAGAAGCCGGAGACGATCAACTACCGTACCTTCAAGCCGGAGCGCGACGGCCTGTTCTGCGCGAAGATCTTCGGGCCGATCAAGGACTACGAGTGCCTGTGCGGCAAGTACAAGCGCCTCAAGCACCGCGGCGTGGTGTGCGAGAAGTGCGGTGTCGAGGTTACGCTGGCCAAGGTGCGCCGCGAGCGCATGGGACACATCGACCTGGCCAGCCCGGTCGCACACATCTGGTACCTGAAGTCGCTGCCGTCCCGCATGGGCCTGCTGCTGGACATGACGCTGCGTGAGATCGAACGCATCCTGTACTTCGAGGCCTACGTCGTCATCGACCCGGGCATGACCGATCTCGAGCGCGGCCAGCTCCTGTCCGAGGAATCCTATCTCGACGCCATCGAGCAGTACGGCGATGATTTCGATGCGCGCATGGGCGCGGAGGCCGTCTACGAACTGCTCAAGACGGTCGATCTCGCGACCGAGGTCAACGCCATTCGCGAGGATCTGCCGAAGACCAATTCCGAGACCAAGATCAAGAAGCTGACCAAGCGGCTCAAGCTGATGGAGGCCTTCCTGCATTCCGGCAACAAGCCGGAGTGGATGGTGATGAAGGTGCTGCCGGTGCTGCCGCCCGAGCTGCGCCCGCTGGTGCCGCTGGATGGCGGCCGTTTCGCGACCTCGGATCTCAACGATCTCTATCGCCGCGTGATCAACCGCAACAACCGCCTCAAGCGCCTGCTCGATCTGAACGCGCCCGACATCATCGTGCGCAACGAGAAACGCATGCTGCAGGAGGCGGTCGACGCACTGCTCGACAACGGCCGCCGCGGCCGCGCCATCACCGGCACCAACAAGCTGCCGCTGAAGTCGCTCGCCGACATGATCAAGGGCAAGCAGGGTCGCTTCCGCCAGAACCTGCTCGGCAAGCGCGTCGACTACTCCGGACGTTCGGTGATCGTGGTCGGCCCGACCCTCAAGCTGCATCAGTGCGGCCTGCCCAAGAAGATGGCGCTGGAGCTGTTCAAGCCGTTTATCTTCAGCAAGCTCGAGCGCCGTGGCATGGCGACCACCATCAAGGCCGCCAAGAAGCTCGTCGAGCGCGAGGGGCCGGAGGTGTGGGACATCCTCGAGGAGGTCATCCGCGAGCACCCGGTCATGCTCAACCGTGCGCCGACCCTGCATCGCCTCGGCATCCAGGCTTTCGAGCCGGTGCTGATCGAGGGCAAGGCGATCCAGCTCCATCCGCTGGTCTGCACCGCCTTCAACGCCGACTTCGATGGCGACCAGATGGCGGTTCACGTGCCACTGTCGATCGAGGCGCAGCTCGAAGCGCGCAGCCTGATGATGTCGACCAACAACATCCTGTCACCGGCCAACGGCGATCCGATCATCGTGCCGACGCAGGACGTGGTGCTCGGTCTGTACTACATGACGCGCGAGTCGGCCGGCGCCAAGGGCTCCGGCATGATCTTCACCGATATCGCGGAGGTGCACCGCGCTTTCGAGACCAACGCCGCGTCGCTGCATGCGCGCTGCAAGGTGCGTATGGACCTGACCGAGTTCGACGAAGCCGGCGAGGTTATCGAGTACACCGACACCGTGGACACCACCGTCGGCCGCGCCCTGCTTTCGGCGCTGCTGCCGCGTGGGCTCTCGTTCAAGCTCATCAACCAGGTGCTCAACAAGCGTTCCATCTCGCGCCTGTTCGATACCTGCTACCGCACCGTGGGCCTGAAGGACACGGTCATTTTCGCCGACCGGCTGATGTACACCGGCTTCTATCACGCGACCCGCGCGGGTGTGTCCATCGGCGTCGACGACATGGTCGTGCCCGACGAGAAGGCCACCATCATCGACGAGGCCGAGCGCCAGGTGAAGGAGATCGAGGAGCAGTACGGCTCGGGCCTGGTTACCACCGGTGAGCGTTACAACAAGGTGGTCGATATCTGGTCGCATACCAACGACCAGGTGGCCAAGGCGATGATGGAGAAGCTCGGCTCCGAGTTCGTGACCAACGCCGAGGGCGAGGAGGTGCGGCAGGCGTCGTTCAACTCCATCTTCATGATGGCCGATTCCGGCGCCCGTGGCTCCGCGGCCCAGATCCGGCAGCTCGCCGGCATGCGTGGACTGATGGCGAAGCCGGACGGCTCCATCATCGAAACGCCGATCACGGCGAACTTCCGTGAAGGCCTCAACGTGCTGCAGTACTTCATCTCCACCCACGGCGCGCGCAAGGGTCTCGCCGACACCGCGCTCAAGACCGCCAACTCGGGATACCTCACGCGTCGCCTGGTCGACGTTGCGCAGGACCTGGTGGTCACCGAGGACGACTGCGGCACCACCGAAGGCATGGTCATGATCCCGATCATCGAGGGTGGTGACGTCATCGAGCCGCTCGGCGACCGTATCCTCGGCCGCGTGGTGGCACAGGACGTCACCCGCGCCTCCGACGGCGAGGTGATCGCTCCGGCCGGTACGCTGATCGACGAGAAGTGGGTCGAGGTCCTGGACGAGCAGGGCGTCGACGAGGTGCTGGTGCGTTCCGCCATTACCTGCGAGACGCGCTACGGGATCTGCGCGGCGTGTTACGGCCGCGACCTCGCTCGCGGCCACAAGGTCAACGTCGGCGAGGCGGTCGGCGTCATCGCGGCGCAGTCGATCGGCGAGCCGGGCACCCAGCTCACCATGCGCACGTTCCACATCGGCGGCGCGGCCTCGCGCGCGGCCGCGGTCAACAGCATCGAGGTCAAGGCGGCCGGCACCATCAAGCTGGTCAACATGAACACCCTCGCGCACGAGGACGGGACCTTCGTTTCCGTGTCCCGCTCCGGCGAGCTGGTAGTCAACGACGAGCTCGGCCGCGACCGTGAGCGCTACAAGGTGCCCTACGGTGCGACTCTGCGCGTGGGTGACGGTGCCGAGGTCAAGGCCGGCCAGTCGGTGGCTAACTGGGACCCGCATACCCACCCGATCATTACCGAGGTGGAGGGCACCGCGGTGTTCCAGGACCTGCAGGAAGGCGTCACCGTGGCGCGCCAGACCGACGAGATCACCGGTCTGTCGAGCATGGTGGTGATGGACCTCAAGCAGCGCGGCAGCTCGGCCAAGGACCTGCGACCCATGCTCAAGCTGGTCGACGGCAAGGGCAAGGAGCTCAAGATCCCGGGCACCGACATTCCCGCCCATTACTTCCTGCCGCCGAACGCGGTCGTCACCGTGACCGACGGCCAGGAAGTGAAGGTCGGCGACGTCCTCGCGCGCATCCCGCAGGAATCGCTCAAGACCCGCGACATCACCGGCGGTCTGCCGCGCGTGGCCGACCTGTTCGAGGCGCGCCGGCCGAAGGACCCGGCGATCCTCGCCGAAGCGACCGGTACCGCGTCGTTCGGCAAGGACACCAAGGGCAAGCAGCGGCTGATCATTACCGATTCCGAGGGTGAGCAGACCGAGAGCCTGATCCCGAAATGGCGGCACGTCACGGTGTTCGAGGGTGAGCACGTGGAGAAGGGCGAGGTGGTGTGCGACGGCGCGCCCGATTCGCACGACATCCTGCGTCTCAAGGGGGTGCACGAGCTGACCCGCTACATCGTCAACGAGGTGCAGGAGGTCTATCGTCTGCAGGGCGTGAAGATCAACGACAAGCACATCGAGGTCATCGTGCGGCAGATGCTGCGCAAGGTCGAAATCGTCGATGCCGGGGAGACCCGCTTCCTCAAGGGTGAGCAGATCGAGCGCGAGCGCCTGATGGACGAGAACGACCGCGTCAAGGGCGAGGGCAAGCAGGAAGCCACCGAGCAGCAGCTTCTGCTGGGCATCACCAAGGCCTCCCTGGCAACCGAGTCGTTCATCTCCGCGGCCTCCTTCCAGGAGACCACCCGGGTGCTGACCGAGGCCTCGGTCACCGGCAAGCACGACGAACTGCGCGGGCTGAAGGAGAACGTCATCGTCGGGCGCCTGATCCCGGCCGGCACCGGCTACGCCTACCACGCCGACCGGCGCCGCCGGGGCGGGGCCGAGTACGGCGCCCCGGCAGCGGATCTGGACGCCGAGCTGATGGCGGAGCTGCGCGAGGCGGATACCCCCGCGGACGAGGTCGAGCCGAGCACCAAGAGCGCCTGAAGCGGCGCTCTGGCGGGCCATGCGCCCGTTGACACGGTAGCGCGGGGCTACCTATAATTCCGCTTCTACGACGGGCTGGAGCAATCCGGCCTGTCGTTTTTTTGCGCTGTCGTTTCCGACCCGTCCCGTAAAACCTCCCCGTGGCCCCGCTGCGGGTGGAGTTCGTTGACCGGGGCGCCGCGACGGGCGTGTCCAAATCGCTGTTTAACAACCGGGTATACCGAACGAGCGCTGCGTGAGTTATGGCGACAATTAATCAGTTAGTGCGCAAGCCGCGGAAGCGGCAGCGCAAGAAGAGCAATGTACCGGCCCTGGAAGCCTGTCCTCAGAAGCGCGGTGTGTGTACCCGTGTTTACACGACGACTCCCAAGAAACCGAACTCGGCGCTACGCAAGGTGGCGCGTGTCCGGCTGACCAACGGTCAGGAAGTCACCACCTATATCGGTGGAGAAGGGCACAACCTGCAGGAGCACTCGGTCATCCTCATCCGTGGCGGCCGCGTCAAGGACCTGCCGGGTGTCCGCTACCACACCGTGCGCGGCACGCTCGACACCTCCGGTGTCGGCGAGCGTCGCCAGGGTCGTTCCAAGTACGGCGCCAAGCGCCCCAAAGCCTGAGTCCCTAAGGTCTAGCCGTCATGTCCAGAAGACACGTTGCAGCCAAACGCGAAATCCTGCCGGACCCGAAGTACGGGGACCGCACGCTCGCCAAGTTCATCAACATGGTGATGTCGCGCGGCAAGAAGGCCGTCGCCGAGAAGATCGTCTACGGTGCCCTGACCGACGTCGAGCAGCGCGGCCGTGGTACGGCGCTGGAGATTTTCAAGCAGGCCCTGGAGAACATCGAGCCCAAGGTCGAGGTGAAATCACGCCGTGTCGGTGGCGCGACCTACCAGGTCCCGGTCGAAGTCCGGCCCAGCCGACGCATGGCGCTGGCCATGCGCTGGCTCGTCGACGCCGCGCGCAAGCGCAATGAGAAGTCGATGGGCGCGCGCCTGGCCAACGAGATGTTCGAAGCCTCCGAGAACCGCGGCTCCGCGGTCAAGAAGCGCGAAGACACGCACAAGATGGCGGAAGCCAACCGCGCGTTCTCGCACTACCGCTGGTAAGCGAGCGGCAGTTCAAGGAACCGTGATCGTGCCTCGCACCACTCCCATCGACCGTTATCGCAATATCGGCATCATGGCGCACATTGATGCCGGTAAGACGACGACGACCGAGCGCATCCTGTATTACACGGGTGTCTCGCACAAGATGGGCGAGGTCCATGACGGCGCCGCCGTGATGGACTGGATGGAGCAGGAACAGGAGCGCGGGATCACGATCACCTCCGCTGCCACCACCTGCTTCTGGCAGGGCATGGCGAAGCAGTTCCCGCAGCACCGCATCAACATCATCGACACGCCCGGACACGTCGATTTCACCATCGAGGTCGAGCGTTCGCTGCGCGTGCTCGACGGCGCGGTGGCCGTGTTCTGCGCGGTCGGCGGGGTCGAGCCGCAGTCCGAGACCGTGTGGCGCCAGGCCAGCAAGTACCACGTTCCGCGGCTGGCTTTCGTCAACAAGATGGACCGCGCCGGCGCCGATTTTCTGCGCGTGGTCGAGCAGGTCAGGAACCGGCTCGGCGGCAACGCCATCCCCCTGCAGATGCCGATTGGTGCGGAAGAGGATTTCGAGGGTGTCGTCGACCTGGTCAAGATGAAGGCCATCTACTGGAACGATGACACCCTGGGCACCACCTTCGACGAGCGCGAGATCCCCGCCGACCTCACCGAGATCTGCCGTACGCTGCGCGAGCAGCTGGTCGAGACCGCTGCCGAGGCCACCGAAGAGCTGACCGAGAAGTACCTCGAGGAAGCGGAGCTGACCGAGCTCGAGATACGCGCCGGCATCCGCGCGCGTACCCTGGCCAACGAGATCGTGCCGGTCCTGTGCGGCTCGGCGTTCAAGAACAAGGGCGTACAGGCCCTGCTGGACGCGGTCATCGAGTACCTGCCGGCGCCGATCGACGTCAAGGCCATCAAGGGCGTCCTCGAAGACGGCGAGACCGAAGCCTCGCGTTCGTCCTCCGACGACGAGCCGTTCGCCGCGCTGGCGTTCAAGATCGCCACCGACCCCTTCGTCGGCACGCTGTCCTTCTTCCGTGTCTACTCTGGCGTGGTCAAGTCCGGCGACAGCGTCTACAACCCGGTCAAGGGCAAGAAGGAGCGCTTCGGGCGCATCCTGCAGATGCACGCCAACAGCCGCGAGGAGATCAAGGAAGTCCGCGCCGGTGACATCGCCGCCGCCGTCGGCCTGAAGGACGTCACCACCGGCGACACCCTGTGCGACCCGGCCAAGGTCATCACGCTCGAGCGCATGGAGTTCCCGGACCCGGTCATCGCCGTCGCGGTCGAGCCGAAGACCAAGAGCGACCAGGAGAAGATGGGCGTCGCGCTGCAGAAGCTGGCCGCCGAAGACCCTTCGTTCCGCGTCTCCACCGACGAGGAATCCGGCCAGACCATCATCGCCGGCATGGGTGAGCTGCACCTCGAGATCATCGTCGACCGCATGAAGCGCGAGTTCAAGGTCGAGGCCAACGTCGGCAAGCCGCAGGTCGCCTACCGCGAAACCATTCGCAAGGTGGTGGAGAAGGCCGAGGGCAAGTTCGTGCGCCAGACCGGCGGGCGCGGCCAGTATGGTCACGTCATCCTCAAGCTCGAGCCGGCCGCGGCCGGCGCCGGCTTCAAGTTCGACAACGCCATCGTCGGCGGCGTGATCCCTAAGGATTACATTCCCGCGGTGCAGAAGGGCGTCGAGGAGTCACTGGAGAACGGCGTGCTCGCCGGCTACCCGGTGGTCGACGTCAACGTCACCCTGTACGACGGCTCCTACCACGACGTCGATTCCAGCGAGGTCGCTTTCAAGATCGCCGGTTCGATGGCGTTCAAGGAAGGCACGCGCCAGGCCAAGCCGGTGCTGCTCGAGCCGATCATGCGCGTCGAAGTGGTGACCCCGGACGAGTACATGGGCACCGTCAACGGCGACCTTAACCGCCGCCGCGGCGTGCTCGTCGGTACCGAGGAATCTCCTGGCGGCGTCATCATCCGCGCTGACGTGCCGCTGGCCGAGATGTTCGGCTACGCAACTGATTTGCGCTCGGCCACGCAGGGCCGGGCGACCTACTCCATGGAGTTCTCACGCTACATGGAAGCCCCCAGCAACATAGCTGACACCATCATCAAGAAGGGTTGAACGCCTTACCGGCGATTGCTCAGGCAAGAAAGAGGTTATCGAGCCATGTCCAAGGAGAAGTTTGAAAGGTCGAAGCCGCACGTAAACGTGGGGACGATTGGTCATGTTGATCACGGTAAGACGACGCTGACGGCGGCGCTGACGATGGTGTCGGCGAAGAAGTACGGCGGAGAGACGAAGGGCTACGACCAGATCGACAATGCGCCGGAAGAGCGAGAGCGCGGTATTACGATTGCGACGGCGCACGTGGAGTACGAGAGCGACACGCGTCACTACGCGCACGTTGACTGCCCGGGTCACGCGGACTACGTGAAGAACATGATCACGGGTGCGGCGCAGATGGACGGCGCGATCCTGGTGTGTTCGGCGGCGGACGGTCCGATGCCGCAGACGCGCGAGCACATTCTGCTGGCACGCCAGGTAGGCGTACCGAAGATCGTGGTTTACCTGAACAAGGCGGACATGGTCGACGACGCGGAGCTTCTGGAGCTGGTTGAGATGGAGGTGCGCGAGCTTCTGGATTCGTACCAGTTCCCGGGCGACGACACGCCGGTGATCATCGGCAGTGCGCTGAAGGCCGTGGAAGGGGACGAGAGCGAGATTGGCACGCAGTCGATCGAGAAGCTGGTGGCGGCGATGGACGATTTCATTCCGATCCCGGAGCGTCCGGTAGACCAGCCGTTCCTGCTGCCGATCGAGGACGTGTTCTCGATTTCGGGGCGCGGCACGGTGGTGACGGGTCGTATCGAGCGAGGCAAGGTGAACGTCGGCGACGAGGTCGAGATCGTGGGTATCCGGGCGACGCAGAAGACGACGTGCACGGGTGTGGAGATGTTCCGCAAGCTGCTTGACGAAGGTCAGGCGGGCGACAACGTTGGTGTGCTGCTGCGCGGCACGAAGCGCGAGGACGTGGAGCGCGGCCAGGTGCTGTGCAAGCCGGGGTCGGTGAACCCGCACACGCATTTCGAAGCGGAGGTCTACGTGCTGTCGAAGGAAGAAGGCGGACGTCATACGCCGTTCTTCAGCAACTACCGTCCGCAGTTCTACTTCCGCACGACGGACGTGACGGGCGCGGTGGAGCTTCCGGAAGGTGTTGAGATGGTGATGCCGGGCGACAACGTGAAGATGACGGTGAAGCTGATTGCGCCGATCGCGATGGAAGAAGGCGTGCGCTTCGCCATCCGCGAGGGCGGCCGTACCGTCGGCGCCGGCGTCGTCGCCAAGGTCATCGAGTAACACTACCGCGGGCCACGCAACCAGGGCATCCGAAACAACATGAATCAGCAAGTCATCCGTATCCGGCTCAAGGCGTTCGACCATCGACTGATCGATCAGTCGACCAAGGAGATCGTCGAGACGGCCAAGCGCACCGGCGCGCAGATCAAGGGTCCCATCCCGTTACCGACCAAGAAGGAGCGGTTCACGGTGCTGATCTCGCCGCACGTCAACAAGGATGCGCGGGATCAGTACGAGATTCGCACGCACAAGCGCCTGCTCGACATCGTCAACCCGACCGACAAGACGGTCGATGCGCTGATGAAGCTCGACCTGGCCGCCGGCGTGGATGTCCAGATCAAACTCAACTAGGCGGGTTGGAGAGCAGGCATGAGCCTTGGATTAGTAGGTATCAAGCGCGGCATGACACGCGTGTTCTCCGAGGAGGGCGCGTCGGTCCCCGTGACCGTCGTCGAGGTCCAGCCGAACCGGGTGACGCGGGTCAAAACCGCCGATTCCGACGGCTACCTTGCGGTGCAGGTAACGACCGGTGAACGCCACCAGAACCGCATCAACCAGCCGCTCGCCGGCGAGTTCAAGAAGTCCGGCGTCGGCGCCGGGCGCGGACTGTGGGAGTTCCGGCTCGAAGACGGCGCCGAGGGCGACCTTGCCACCGGCTCCGAGCTCAAGGTCGACCTGTTCGAGGCCGGCCAGCGGGTCGACGTCACCGGTACCACCATCGGCAAGGGTTTCGCCGGCACCATCAAGCGGCACAACTTCCGTGCCCAGGACGCGACCCACGGCAACTCGATCTCGCACCGCGTGCCGGGCTCGATCGGCCAGTGCCAGACGCCGGGACGGGTATTCAAGGGCAAGAAGATGGCCGGGCACATGGGCGACAAGCGCCGCACGGTACAGGGGCTGGAGATCGTCCGCGTCGATCTCGAGCGCAATCTCCTGCTGGTCAAGGGCGCCGTGCCCGGGGCCAAGGGCGGCGACGTCATCATTCGTCCCGCCGTCAAGGCGCGCAAAGCACAGTAACGACCATGGAACTGCAATTACAGACAATCAGCAGCGGCGCCGGCGGACAGGTCACCGTGTCCGACGCGGTGTTCGCGCGCGACTACAACGAAGCCCTGATTCACCAGGTGGTCACCGCTTACCTGGCGGGGGCCCGCAGTGGCAGCAAGGCGCAGAAGACGCGCTCGCAGGTGCGTGGCGGCGGCGCCAAGCCGTGGCGCCAGAAAGGCACCGGCCGGGCGCGTGCCGGCACCTCGCGCAGCCCCATCTGGCGCGGCGGCGGCCGCGCCTTCGCCGCCCGTCCGCGCAGCTTCGAGCAGAAGGTCAACCGCAAGATGTATCGTGCGGCGCTGCGCTCGATCCTGTCGGAGCTGGTACGCCAGGAACGGCTGGTGGTGGTCGACGACGTCGCCATCGCCGAGCCCAGGACCAAGCTTGCGCTGGCCGCGCTGGCTGCGCTCGATGCACCCAATGCGCTCATCGTGTGCAAGGAGCTCGACGACAACCTGTTCCTGTCGGCGCGCAACATTCCGGGTGTCGGCCTGGTCGAGGTGGGCGCCATCGACCCCGTGCTGCTGGTGTCCTACGACAAGGTCATCGTCACCCAGGCCGCGCTGAGCGACCTCGAGGAGATGCTCAAATGAACCAGGAACGCCTGTTCCAGATCCTCGTCGAGCCGAAGATGTCGGAGAAGAGCGCGCGTGTCGCGGAGCTTCACCGCCAGTACATGTTCAAGGTTCTGAACGACGCCACCAAGCCTGAGATCAAGGCTGCGGTCGAGCAGCTTTTCAAGGTCGAGGTGGAGTCCGTCACGACGTCGATCGTGCGCGCACGCACGCGCAGCTTCCGTAACCAGATGGGCGCGCAGAACTCGTGGAAGAAGGCCTTCGTCAAGCTCAGGGAAGGCTTCGAGATTGATTTCGGCGTCGGCGACTGAAGCGGAGTGAACTTCGATGGCACTTAAGAAAGCAAAACCGACCTCGCCGGGACGCCGCAACGTCGTCTCCGTCGCGACGCCGGACCTGCACAAGGGCGAGCCGCACGGGCCGCTGGTCGCAAAGCAGTCGCGCAAGGCCGGCCGCAACAACCATGGCCGCATTACCGTGCGTCACCGTGGCGGCGGTCACAAGCAGCGCTACCGTATGATCGACTTCCGCCGCAACAAGGACGGTGTCGAAGCGCGCGTCGAGCGTATCGAGTACGATCCCAATCGCTCGGCGCACATCGCACTCATGCTCTACGCGGACGGCGAGCGCCGCTACATCATCGCACCGCGCGGTGTCGCCGCCGGTGCCGTCCTGCGTTCGGGCAGCGATGCGCCGATCCAGGCCGGCAACTGCCTGCCTCTGCGCAACATTCCGGTCGGCACGCTGGTGCATTGCGTCGAGATCAAGCCCGGCAAGGGCGCGCAGATGGCGCGCAGCGCCGGTGCCGCGGTCCAGTTCGTGGCCCGCGAAGGCGGCTACGCCACCCTGCGCCTGCGCTCCGGCGAGATGCGCAAGGTTCCGATCGAGTGCCGCGCGACCATCGGCGAGGTCGGCAACCAGGAGCACTCGCTGCGTTCGCTCGGCAAGGCCGGTGCCAAGCGCTGGCGCGGCGTGCGGCCGACCGTTCGCGGCGTGGCCATGAACCCGGTCGATCACCCGCACGGCGGCGGCGAAGGCCGCACCTCGGGTGGCCGTCATCCGGTCAGCCCCTGGGGGCAGCCGACCAAGGGCCACAAGACCCGTCAGAACAAGCGCACGAACGACCTCATCGTGCGTCGCCGTAACAAACGCTAGGGGCGGAGGACAGCATGCCGCGTTCGATTAAGAAAGGCCCGTTCGTCGACCATCACCTCGCCAAGAAGGTGGAGGAAGCGCGGACGAAGAACGACAAGCGCCCGATCAAGACCTGGTCGCGACGCTCGATGATCCTGCCGGACATGGTCGGTCTGACGATCGCCGTACACAACGGTCGCCAGCACATGCCGGTTTACGTGAGCGAGAACATGGTCGGCCACAAGCTCGGCGAGTTCGCGCCCACGCGCACCTTCCGCGGCCACGCCGCGGACAAGAAATCGAAGTAACGACCGGGAACCACGCCGATGGCGACGGAAGCAAAACTCAAGAACGCGCGAATTGCTGCGCAGAAGATGCGCCTGGTAGCCGACCAGGTACGCGGTCTGCCGGTCGAACAGGCGCTGAATGTACTCACGTTCAGCGACAAGAAGGCTGCGCACCTGATCAAGAAGTTGCTCGAATCGGCCATCGCGAACGCCGAGCACAACGATGGCGCGGACGTCGACGAGCTGCGGGTCAGCCGCATCTGCGTCGACGAAGGGCCGACGATGAAACGCTGGCGGGCGCGGGCGCGCGGCCGGGCGGCAAAAATTTTGAAACGTACGAGTCACGTCACCGTGGCCGTCGAGGAAGCGGGGCAGTAGCGCCATGGGTCAGAAAGTTCATCCGTACGGGATTCGCCTGGGGATCGTCAAAGACTGGACGTCTACCTGGTATACCGATACCAAGGGCTACGCCGACTATCTCAACGTCGACCTGGCCGTGCGCGAGTTTCTGCGCAAGAAGCTTTCGCACGCATCGGTCAGCCGCATCCAGATCGAGCGTCCCGCCAACAACGCGCGTATCGTCATTCATACCGCGCGCCCGGGTATCGTCATCGGCAAGAAGGGCGAAGACATCGAGTCGCTGCGCAAGCAGGTTTCCAGCCTGATGGGCGTTCCCGCCCACATCACGGTCGAGGAGATCCGCAAGCCCGAGCTCGACGCTTACCTGGTCGCGGAATCGGTCGCCCAGCAGCTCGAGCGTCGCATCATGTTCCGGCGCGCCATGAAGCGCGCCGTTTCGAACTCGATGCGCCTCGGCGCAGAGGGCATCAAGATCAACGTCGCGGGCCGTCTGAACGGCGCGGAGATCGCACGTTCCGAGTGGTATCGCGAGGGCCGGGTGCCGCTGCATACCCTGCGCGCGGACATCGACTACGGCTTTGCCGAGGCCAACACGACCTACGGCGTCATCGGCGTCAAGGTGTGGGTGTTCAAGGGCGAGATCGTCCCGCAGATGGAAGAGCCGCCGGCGGAAACGGAGGAGACCGAAACCACGAGCGCAGCCTGAGCAGGCTGACCACGCGTTTCAGGAGCACGAGAGATGCTGCAACCGAAAAACACCAAGTTCCGCAAACAGCAGAAGGGCCGTCTGCGCGGCCTCGCCCAGCGCGGTAACCGCGTCAGCTTTGGCGAGTACGGGCTCAAGGCGACGACCGGCGGGCGCGTCACCGCGCGCCAGATCGAAGCCGCACGACGCGCCATCACCCGTCACGTCAAGCGTGGCGCCAAAGTCTGGATCCGTGTCTTCCCGGACAAGCCGGTTTCGAAGAAGCCGCTGGAGGTTCGGCAGGGCAAGGGTAAGGGCAACGTCGAGTACTGGGTGGCCCAGATCAAGCCGGGTACCGTGCTCTACGAAATGGAAGGCGTTTCCGAAGAGCTGGCACGCGAAGCGATGAGACTCGCTGCCGCCAAGCTGCCCGTTCAGACCACCTTTGCGTTCAGGACGGTGCTGTGATGAAGGCGAGCGAGATGAAGGCCAAGAATGACCAGGAGCTTGCGGATCTGCTGCTGGAGATGCGCCGCAAGCAGTTCAACATGCGCATGCAGGCGGGCTCGGGCCAGCCGCCGCGCGCGAGCGAAATTCGCGAGACGAGGAAAGACATCGCTCGCATCAAGACCATTATCCGGGAGCGCCGGCAGGGTGACGCGGCATGAGTGAAGAAACCAAGGCAGCCCGCACGCTGGTCGGGCAGGTCGTTAGCAATCGCGCGGACAAGACGATTTCGGTGCTCATCGAGCGCCGCGTCAAGCATCCGCTCTATCGCAAGTACGTGCGCAAGTCCACGCGGCTGCTCGCGCACGACGAGAACAACGAATGTGGCGAAGGCGACACCGTGGCCATCGAGGAGTGTCGCCCCCTTTCCAAGAACAAGAGCTGGCGCCTGCAACGCGTCATTGAACGCGCCACGCGCATTTGACCGTCGGTAACAGACCGCCGGATCGGAGCAAGAAATGATTCAGATGCAAAGCATGCTCGACGCCGCCGACAACAGCGGCGCACGCCGCCTGATGTGCATCAAGGTGCTGGGCGGCTCGCGCCGCCGTTACGCGGGCATCGGAGATGTGATCAAGGTCACCGTCAAGGAAGCGATTCCGCGCGGCAAGGTCAAGAAGGGCGACGTGTTCAACGCGGTGGTCGTGCGTACCCGCAAAGGTGTGCGGCGCGCGGACGGCTCGCTGATCCGTTTCGACGGCAACGCCGCCGTGCTGCTCGACAAGCAGCTCAACCCGGTCGGGACCCGTATCTTCGGGCCGGTCACGCGTGAACTGCGCGGCGAGAAGTTCATGCGAATCGTTTCGCTGGCGCCAGAGGTTCTGTAATTCGGCCACGGCCGCAGAGAGCACAGATGAGCAAGATCAGGAAAGGTGACAACGTCTTCGTCCTCACCGGGCGGGATCGCGGAAAGCGCGGTGTCGTCGTGCGCGTCCTCGACGAGGACCGGGTGATCGTCGAAGGCGTGAACATGGTGAAGCGGCATACCAAGCCGAATCCGCAGATGGGTACGCCGGGCGGCATCGTCGAGAAAGAAGCCCCGCTGCAGGTCTCGAACGTGGCGCTGTTCAACCCCGTCACGCAGAAGCCGGACCGCGTGGGATACCGCTTCCTGGAGGACGGCCGCAAGGTGCGCTACTTCAAGTCCAACGGCGAAGTAGTGGACGCCTAGTACGAGGGTATTGAGCAATGGCCAGGCTGGAACAGTACTACCGCGAAACCGTGACCAGGGAGCTGATGGACAAATTCAGCTACCAGAGCGCGATGCAGATCCCGAAGATCGTCAAGATCACCCTGAACATGGGGCTTGGCGAAGCCGTGGGTGACAAGAAGGTCATCGAGCATGCGGTCAACGACCTCAAGCTGATCTCGGGCCAGCAGCCCATCGTCACGCTTGCGCGCAAGTCCATCGCGGGTTTCAAGATTCGTGACGGGTGGCCCATCGGCGCCAAGGTCACGCTGCGGCGGGAACGCATGTACGAGTTTCTCGATCGCCTCATCAATGTCGCGATCCCGCGTATCCGCGATTTTCGCGGCCTCAACTCGCGCTCTTTCGACGGGCGTGGCAACTACAGCATGGGTGTGCGGGAACAAATCATCTTCCCGGAAATCGACTACGACAAGATCGATGCACTGCGTGGTCTCGACATCTGCATCTCGACCACCGCACCCAATGACGAGGAAGGCCGGGCACTGCTCGAGGCTTTCCGTTTCCCGCTCAGGAGCTAGCAGCGAAATGGCGAAGAAATCGATGATCAATCGCGAAGTGAAGCGGGCGAAGCTGGCGCGCAAGTACGCCGCCAAGCGCGCCGAGCTCAAGGCCATCATCAAGGACGAGGAGCGTTCTTACGACGAGCGCGAAGACGCCCGCGTGCGCCTGCAGAAGCTGCCGCGCGATTCGAGTTCGGTGCGTATGCGCAACCGCTGCCGCCTCACCGGTCGTCCGCACGGCTACTACCGCAAGTTCGGCCTCGGCCGTAACGAGCTGCGCCGCCTGGCCATGCAGGGTCACATCCCGGGCCTGGTCAAGGCGAGCTGGTAAGGGGCAAGGAATTCCATCATGAGTATGCAAGACCCTATCGCCGACATGCTGACCCGCCTGCGCAACGGCCAGGCGCGTGCCAAGCGTGAGATCGTCATGCCCGCTTCGACCAAGAAGGCGGCCATCGCCGAGGTGCTGAAGAACGAAGGTTACATCGTCGACTACCGCGTCGAGGGTGAAGCCCCGAAGCGCGACCTGCGCATCGAGCTGAAGTACTACCAGGGCAAGCCCGTCATCGAGAACATCAAGCGGGTCAGTCGCCCGGGGCTGCGCGTCTATCGCAACAAGGACGAGCTGCCTTCCGTGGTCGGCGGCCTCGGTGTCGCCATCGTGTCGACCTCCAAGGGCCTGATGAGCGACCGCGAGGCGCGGGCGCAGGGCATTGGCGGCGAAGTCCTCTGTTCCGTCTACTAGGAATCGGCCAAATGTCACGTGTAGGAAAAATGCCGATCGAGATCCCCAAGGGGGTCGAGATTTCCGTGAACGGCAGCAACGTCAATGTGAAAGGCTCCAAGGGCGCGCTGGCGCACGAGCTGCACGAGCTGGTGGCGGTCCGCCAGGACGGCGATACGCTCAACATCGAGGCGGTCAACGAGTCGCAGCAGGCGCGTGCGCTCTCCGGCACCACCCGTGCCGTGCTGCAGAACATGGTGACCGGCGTTGCCGAGGGATTCGAGCGCAAGCTGGAGATCGTAGGCGTGGGTTATCGCGCGGCGGTGCAGGGCAAGAAGCTCAACCTGTCGCTCGGCTTCTCGCACCCGGTCGAGTACGAGATCCCCGAAGGCATTGCCATCGAGACGCCGAGCCAGACCGAAGTCGTGATTCGCGGCATCGACAAGCAGCAGGTCGGGCAGGTCGCGGCGAACATCCGCGCCTACCGCAAACCCGAACCTTACAAGGGCAAGGGCGTTCGCTATTCCGGCGAGCGCATCGTCAAGAAAGAAGCGAAGAAGAGCTGAGTACGGGCATGGACAAGAAAACCTCACGCCAGCGGCGCGCCCGCAAGACCCGCTCCCGCATCCGCGATCAGCGCGCGACGCGACTGTGCATCCACCGCACGCCGCGCCACATCTACGCCCAGGTCATCTCGGCCGAGGGCAACGAGGTGCTCGCCAGTGCATCGACGGTGGAGAAAGAATTCCGCGCGGCCGGCGCCCATGGCGGCAACGTCGCAGCGGCGGCCGACGTCGGCACCCGAATCGCTTCGCGCGCGCTGGCGGCGGGGGTCGACGAGGTCGCTTTCGACCGTTCGGGCTTCAAATACCATGGCCGCGTCAAGGCGCTGGCCGACGCTGCTCGTGAAGGCGGGCTCAAATTCTAGGAGTAGCTCAGACCATGAGTGCGAACAGCAACATCCCGGAAAGCAACGAAGGCTACTTCGAGAAGCTGATCACCGTTAACCGCGTGGCCAAGGTGGTCAAGGGCGGTCGCATCTTCGGCTTCTCCGCCCTGACCGTGGTCGGCGATGGCGGCGGCCGGGTCGGTTTCGGGCGTGGCAAGGCACGCGAAGTGCCGGTTGCGATCCAGAAGGCCATGGAGAACGCGCGCAAGAACATGTCCGACATCGCGCTCGACGGCACGACCCTGCAGTACCCGGTCGTAGGCGAGCACGGTGCGGCCAAGGTCTACATGCAGCCGGCGTCCGATGGTACCGGCATCATCGCCGGTGGTCCGATGCGCGCGGTGTTCGAGGTGCTCGGCGTGCAGAACGTGCTCGCGAAGTGCATCGGTACGACCAACCCGGTCAACGTCGTGCGCGCCACCATCAACGGTCTGCGCTCCATGGCTTCGCCGGATCACATGGCGGCCAAGCGCGGCAAATCGGTCGAAGAAATTCGGGGATAACTTCCGTGGCGGACAAGAAACTCAATATCACGCTTTGCCGCAGCCTCAACGGCCGCCTCGAAGCGCACAAGGCCTGTGCCCGTGGACTCGGGCTGCGCCGGATGTGGCAATCAGTCGAAGTCATCGACACCAATGAGACCCGCGGCATGATCAACAAGATCCGATACATGCTCGAGGTTCGGGAGCTGTAACCATGCGTCTGAACACGATCAAACCCGGCGCCGGCGCACGCAAGGCCGGCAAGCGGCTCGGCCGTGGCGGTGGGTCCGGGCTCGGCAAGACCGGTGGCCGTGGCCACAAGGGCCAGAAGTCGCGCTCGGGCGGCTACCACAAGGTCGGGTTCGAGGGCGGCCAGATGCCGCTGCAACGCCGCCTGCCGAAGTACGGCTTCCGCTCCCGCCAGGCGCGTTTCGTCGACGAGATCCGCCTGCACGAGCTGAACGGCATCGACGCCGAGGTCATCGATTTGCTCGCACTGCGCAGCGCGGGACTGATCCGCGGTGACGTCAAGCAGGTCAAGGTCGTCGCCTCGGGCAAGATCAGCAAAGCGGTCACCCTGAAGGGAATCGCGGCGACCAGGGGCGCGCGCGAACAGATCGAAGCGGCCGGAGGCCGCGTGGAAGAGTAAACGTGGCAACTGCGGCCAACAGAATTCCTGGCGGTATCGCCGGGCTGGGGAAGCTGACGGAGCTCCGTCAACGCATCTTCTTCCTGCTCGGCGCGCTGCTCGTGTTCCGGATTTGCACGCACATTCCGGTTCCGGGCATCAATCCCGTCGCGCTGGACGCGCTGTTCGATCAGCAGCGCGGCTCGATCCTGGACATGTTCAACATGTTCTCCGGCGGCGCGCTGGAACGGTTCTCCGTGGTTGCACTCGGCATCATGCCGTACATCTCGGCTTCCATCATCATGCAGCTCCTCAGCGTGGTGCATCCCAAGCTCGAGCAGCTCAAGAAGGAAGGCGAAGCCGGGCGCCGCAAGATTAACCAGTACACGCGCTACTTCACGGTGGTACTGAGCCTGTTCCAGGCGACCGGCGTGGCCATCATGCTGGAGCAGCAGACCGCCGCCGGCATGACGCTCGTGATCGACCCGGGCCTGTCGTTCAAGGTGACCTGCGTCGCCACACTGGTCACGGGTACCTTGTTCCTGATGTGGCTCGGCGAGCAGGTCACGGAACGCGGTATCGGCAACGGTATTTCCATGATCATCTTCGCCGGTATCGTGGCCGGCCTGCCGGCGGCAATCGCCGGCACCCTCGAGCTCGCGCGCACCGGCGAGTTGTCGCTGATCCTGGTACTGCTGCTGCTGGTGCTGGCCGTTGCGGTCACCGGCTTCGTGGTCTTCGTCGAGCGGGCGCAACGGCGTATCACCGTCAACTACGCCAAGCAGCAGCGCGGACGGCAGATGTATGGTGGCCAGTCGACCAACCTGCCGCTCAAGCTCAACATGGCCGGCGTCATCCCGCCGATCTTCGCGTCCAGCATCATCCTGTTCCCGGCCACCATCGCCGGCTGGTTCGGCAATGCCGAGGGCATGAGCTGGTTGCGCGACCTGAGTACGACCCTTTCGCCCGGCCAGCCGCTTTACGTCATGCTCTATGCCGCGGCGATCATTTTCTTCTGTTTCTTCTATACCGCGCTGGTCTTCAATCCGAAGGAAATGGCCGACAACCTCAAGAAGTCGGGCGCCTTCATTCCCGGTATCCGCCCCGGTGACCAGACCGCGCGTTACATCGACGGCGTCATGACCCGGCTGACCGTTGCCGGCGCCATCTACATCACGGCCGTGTGCCTGCTGCCCGAGTTCCTCATTCTGCAGCTCAACGTGCCGTTCTACTTCGGCGGCACGTCGCTGCTGATCATCGTCGTCGTGGTCATGGATTTCATGTCCCAGGTGCAGGCGCATCTCATGTCGCACCAGTACGAAGGGCTGATGAAGAAGGCCAACCTCAAGGGTTATGGGCGCCGCTGAAGGCGGCCGCCAGGAGTCTAGAGATGAAAGTACAGGCATCGGTAAAACGTATCTGCCGCAACTGCCGGATCATCCGCCGCAAGCGGGTCATCCGCGTGATCTGCAAGGACCCGCGCCACAAGCAGCGCCAGGGTTGAACGCACCACAGATTTACTAGTAGAGGCACGGCTATGGCTCGCGTTGCTGGAGTAAACATTCCCGACCGTAAACACACGGTCGTTGCGCTTACCTCGATTTTCGGGATCGGCAAGACCCGCGCGCAGGCGATCTGCGACGCGACCGGCATCGCCCGCACGGCGATGGTCAAGGACCTCACCGAGGGTCAGCTCGATTCGCTGCGCACCGAGGTCGGCAAGTTCGCCGTCGAAGGCGACCTGCGCCGCGAGGTGAGCATGAATATCAAGCGCCTCATGGACCTCGGTTGCTACCGCGGACTGCGTCATCGGCGCGGCCTGCCGGTCCGCGGCCAGCGCACTCAAACCAATGCCCGTACCCGCAAGGGGCCGCGTCGCCTCGTGAAGCGGTAATCGGAAGGAACTCGACCTATGGCAACTTCATCGCCGCGCACGAAGAAAAAAGCGAAGCGCACCGTTGCGGACGGCGTCGCGCACATTCACGCGTCGTTCAACAACACCATCATCACGATCACCGATCGCCAGGGCAATACGCTCGCCTGGGCGACGGCTGGTGGCAGCGGCTTCCGCGGATCGCGCAAGAGTACGCCATTCGCCGCCCAGGTCGCGGCCGAGCGCCTGAGCTCGGTGCGCGACGATTACGGCATGCAGAACCTCGACGTGTTCGTGAAGGGGCCGGGCCCGGGACGTGAGTCCGCCGTGCGCTCGCTGAACGCTGCGGGCTTCAAGATCACCAACATCACCGATGTCACGCCGATTCCGCACAACGGGTGTCGGCCGCCGAAGAAGCGAAGGGTATAAGTCATGGCTCGTTATATTGGTCCCAAGTGCAAGCTCAGTCGGCGCCAGGGTATGGACCTCGGCCTGAAGAGCCGTGCGCGCCCGATCGAGACCAAGTGCCAGCTCGAGAAGCCGCCCGGCCAGCACGGCGACAGCCGCGGACGCCGGCTCTCGGACTACGCGCTGCAGCTCCGCGAGAAGCAGAAGCTGCGCTTCATCTACGGCGTGCTCGAGCGTCAGTTCCGCAACTATTACAAGCAGGCCGCGCGTCGCAAGGGCGCAACCGGCGAGAACCTGCTGCAGCTGCTCGAGCGCCGCCTCGATAACGTCGTCTACCGCATGGGCTTTGGGGCAACGCGCTCCGAGGCCCGGCAGCTGGTCAGCCACAAGGCCATTACGGTCAACGGGCAGATCGTAAATATCCCGTCCTACCAGGTTTCACCTGACGACGTGGTATCCGTCAGAGAAAAGGCACAGAAGCAGGTACGCATCCAGGACTCCCTGGCTATCGCCGAACAGCTCGGCTTCCCCGAGTGGGTGGAAGTCGACTCGAAGAAGATGGAAGGGCGCTTCAAAGCGGTGCCGGAGCGTGCGGATTTGCCGGCCGATATCAATGAGTCGCTCGTCGTCGAGTTGTACTCGAAGTAAGCCTAGTCACAGGAGACTCCACTATGGCGTCAGCCTTGAACGAGTTATTGAAGCCCAAGATCGTCGACGTCGAATCGGTCAATCAGCGGACCGCCAGGATCACGATCGAGCCCCTGAATCGCGGATTCGGGCACACGCTGGGCAATGCCTTGCGGCGAGTACTCCTTTCGTCGATGACTGGTAGCGCCATCACCGAGGTTGAGATCGAGAACGTGCTGCACGAGTACACGACCATCGAAGGCGTGCAGGAAGACGTGACCGACATCCTGCTGAACCTGAAGGGTCTGGCGATCAACATGCATGCGCGTGACGACGCCACCCTGACCATCAACAAGCAGGGTCCCGGCGAGGTGACCGCGAGCGACATCGTGCTCGATCACGACGTCGAGATCGTCGACCCGCAGTACCACATCGCCCACCTGAGCGATAACGGCGAGCTCAACATGACGTTACGCGTGGCCCGCGGCCGTGGCTACCAGCCGGCGACGGTGCGCGAGCAGCCGGACGAAACCGATCACGCCATCGGCCGGCTCAAGCTGGATGCTTCGTTCAGCCCCGTGCAGCGCTGCGCCTACGAGGTGCAGAGCGCGCGCGTCGAACAGCAGACCGACCTGGACAAGCTGATCCTGACGATCGAGACCAACGGCACCATCGACCCCGAGCAGGCGGTCAAGGAAGCGGCAGGGATACTGCGCAACCAGCTTGCGGTGTTCGTCGACATCAGCGCCGACGACATCCAGGAGGCATCCGGTTCGGACGCGATCGAGATCGACCCCATCCTGCTGCGCTCCATAGACGACCTCGAGCTCACGGTCCGTTCGGCGAACTGCCTCAAGGCCGAGAGCATTTACTACATTGGCGATCTCATCCAGCGTACGGAAGTCGAGCTCCTCAAGACTCCCAACCTGGGCAAGAAGTCGCTGACCGAAATCAAAGACGTACTCGCCGCCCGCGGCCTCTCGCTTGGCATGCGCCTGGAGAACTGGCCGCCGCCCGGGCTGTACGAAAACGACAGAGCCGCGCTCTGAAGCATAGCGAACGAGGCAAGCAGGAATGAGACACCTTAAGAGCGGCCGTCAGCTCAACCGTAACAGCGCCCACCGCAAGGCCATGTTCCGCAACATGGCTGCATCGCTGTTCCGCCACGAGATCATTCGGACGACTTTGCCCAAGGCAAAGGAGTTGCGCCGCACGGCCGAGCCTCTCATTACCATGGCCAAGGCCGATTCCGTGTCCAACCGGCGCCTGGCCTTCAACCGCCTGCGTGACCGCGAAGTGGTGACCAAGCTGTTCAACGAGATCGGCCCCCGCTACGAGGCCCGCCAGGGCGGATACCTGCGCATCCTCAAGTGCGGCTTCCGGCCCGGCGACCGTGCGCCCATGGCAATCGTCGAGTTGGTGGACCGGCCGGAAGACGCGGAAAGCGAAACCGCGGAAAGCTGAGCGCACTGCGCCCGGGAACGCGGACTCCCCGGTCTGCAGGTACCCAGTCCGGTCTGACGTAACGCGCTGCTGCGCCCGAGTGACGCGGCGGCGACCGCGGAACCCGCGGCCAGGCCCCGTCGGCGGCACCGGCCGCTATCCTGGCCTGGGTTCTGCCGCATCGGGGGTGATACCGGCACACGCGCCACCTGCGTAACCGAGAGGTGGCGCCGCAGATGCAGCGCGCAGCGCGGCCCCGGTGCAAGGCCGGTCAGCCGGCGAGCTTGTCGCGAATGGCCGCGTTTACGAGCTTGGGGTTGGCCTTGCCACCGGTGCGCTTCATGACCTGTCCGACCAGAAAGCCGAGCACCTTGTCCTTGCCTGCCCGGAACTGCTCGACCTGCTCCGGGAACTCCGCGATGACCTCTGCGACAGCGGCATCGATGAAGCCGCTGTCGGAAACCTGTACCAGTCCTCTGGCCTGGATGACCTCTTCGACCGTTCCCTCGCCGTCCCACACCGCCTGGAACACCTGCTTGGCGATCTTGCCGGAGATCGCCCCGGCGTCTATGCGGCTGACGATGTCGGCAAGTGCCGCCGGAGAAACCGGAGATTGCCCGATCGGCAGGCCGGACTTGTTCAGTGCCCCGAACAGCTCCCCCACGATCCAGTTGGCGACCGGCTTCGCGTCGCCCTTGTGCAGGCCAATGCACTGCTCGAAATAATCGGCTGTATGCGGGTCTGCCGTGAGTGCCGCGGCATCCTCGTGGCCGAGACCGAGTTGCTCCATGAAGCGGCGCTCCCTGGCCGCCGGAACTTCGGGCAGCGATTGCCGAATCGATTCGATGGTCGAGTCCGCGATCTCGACCGGCAGCAGGTCAGGATCGGGAAAGTAGCGGTAGTCGTGGGCGTCTTCCTTGCCGCGCATGGAGCGGGTCTCGTCTGCATCCGGATCGTAGAGGCGCGTCTCCTGCGTGATTGCTCCACCGTCTTCGAGGATCTCGATCTGGCGTTCGATCTCGAACTCGATCGCGCGCTCGACGAAGCGGAAGGAGTTGAGATTCTTGATCTCGGCCCGCGTGCCGAGCTTGTGCTCGGCGCTGCGTCGTACCGACACGTTTGCGTCGCAGCGGAACGAACCTTCCTGCATGTTGCCGTCGCAGATCCCCAGGAAACGCACCAGTCGATGCATTTCGCGCATGTAGCTCACCGCTTCGGACGCGCTGTGCATCACCGGCTCGGAGACGATCTCGAGCAGGGGGGTTCCGGCACGATTGAGGTCGATGGCGGTCATGCCGTTGACCTCCCCGTGGATCGACTTGCCCGCGTCTTCTTCCAGGTGCGCACGCGTAATGGCAATCTCGCGATAGGCGCCGTCGACGAAAATCGTCAGGCTGCCGCCGGCCACGATGGGCGATTCGTACTGGCTGATCTGGTAGCCCTTCGGAAGGTCCGGGTAGAAATAGTTCTTGCGCGCAAATATCGAACGCCGGTCTATGGTGGCATCGATGGCGAGGCCGAAAAGTATCGCCATGCGTACCGCCTGCTGGTTGATGACCGGCAACACGCCGGGCAGGGCGATGTCCACGGCACAGGCCTGGGCGTTGGGCTCGGCGCCGTACGCCGTCGCCGCCCCCGAGAACATCTTGCTCTCGGTCGCGAGCTGCGCGTGGATTTCCAGGCCGATGACCGCTTGCCAGCCCATGCTCAAGGACTCCCGACCGGTTGTGGCGGGCGGCGCGTGTGCCAGTCGGTCGCGCGCTGGAAGGCGTGCCCGACGCCGAGCAGCCGCGCCTCCTGCATCGATCGGCCGACGAGCTGCAGGCCGACGGGCAGGCCGTCGAGGATCCCGGCCGGAACCGACATGGCCGGCAGGCCGGCGAGGTTCGCCGAGATCGTATAGACGTCGCTGAGGTACATGCTCACCGGGTCGTCTACCGGCCGGCCGAGCGGGAATGCCGTGGTCGGGGTAGTCGGTCCGAGCACGAAGTCGACGTGCTCGAAGGCCTGCTCGAAGTCCTGCCGGATCAGCCGCCTTACCCGCTGGGCCTTGGCGTAATAGGCGTCGTAATAACCCGAGGAAAGGACGTAGGTGCCGACCAGGATGCGCCGTTTGACCTCCAGCCCGAATCCTTCGCCGCGCGAGCGCTCGTAGAGATCGGTGAGGTCGGCGGGATCTGCGCAGCGGTAGCCGTACCTCACCCCGTCGTAGCGCGACAGGTTGGACGAGCATTCAGCCGGCGCGATGACGTAGTAGGCCGGGACCGAAAGCTGCGCGTGGGGCAGGGATATCTCGCGGACGGTGGCGCCGAGCTTCTCGAGCTCGGCCACCGCCGACATCACCGCCTCGCCCATGGCGGCATCGAGCTCGGCGCTGAAATACTCGCCCGGCAGCCCGATGGCGACGCCTTCCAGCCCATCCTCGAGGTGGCGTCCGAAGTCCTCCGGTGGCACGTCCAGCGAGGTCGAGTCACGGCGATCGAATCCCGCCATGACGTTCATCATCGCCGCCAGGTCTCTGGCGCTGGCGGCAATCGGTCCGCCCTGGTCGAGACTCGAGGCGAAGGCGATCATGCCGTAGCGGGAGACCCTGCCGTAGGTCGGTTTGAGCCCGGACACGCCGCAGAATGCCGCCGGCTGACGAATCGACCCGCCGGTGTCGGTCCCGGTAGCCAGCGGGGCAACCCGTGCAGCGACCGCGGCCGCGGAGCCGCCGGAGGAGCCTCCGGGCACCCGGCTGGTGTCCCACGGGTTACGGACAGCGCCGTAATAGCTGGTTTCATTCGACGAGCCCATGGCGAATTCGTCCATGCTCGTCTTGCCGAGCATGACCATGCCGGCGTCGTTCAGGCGCTCGACCACGTGGGCGTCATAGGGCGCGACGAAGTTATCGAGCATGCGCGATGCACAGGTCGTGCGGATGCCGCGGGTGCAGAAAATGTCCTTGTTGGCATACGGGATCCCGGTCATCGGGCCGGCCTGGCCGGCGGCCCGCCTGGCATCGGCGGTGGCTGCCTGCGCCAGCGCCGACTCCTCGCACACCGTGACGAAAGCGTTCAGTGCCGGCTCCGTCGCCCGGATTGCGGCAAGACACGATTCGGTGAGCTCGACGCTGGAGAATTCCCGCGCCTCGAGTCCTGCCGACAAGGCCGCGACGCCGGTCGGGAAGTCAGCCGCCATCGTTTATTCGATCACCTGGGGCACGAGATACATGCCGTCGCTGAGCGCGGGTGCCCCGTCCTGCAGCTCCTCGCGCTGGTCGCTCTCGGTGACGACATCCTCGCGCAGGCGAGCGGGCATGTCGGTGGGGTGGGCCATGGGCTCGATTCCAGTGGTGTCGACCGCCTGCAGCCGGGCCACGAACTCGAGGATCCGGGAGAGCTGCTCGGCATAGGCGGGCACGTCGGCCTGGTCGATCTTGAGGCGCGCCAGCCGGGCCATGGTGCGCACCTCGTCGGCATTGATTGCCATCCTGGGATTCTCGAATAGTTGGTTGATTAGAAAGAAATTTTCTCTGTTGCGCCCTTGCTACAGATGGACCGCGCTGGTACAGTGCGCGCCATTCTACTGCGAATCGCGAGAGTACCGGGCAGCCTTGATTCGCGCGGCCTGCAATCGCTCTTCCCGTGGCCCGTCCGACGGCCTCGCCGCGCCACGCTTTTCGCCCCGTTTCCGGCTCGAGTACGGCGCAGCCGGGCGCACCCTGAGATTATAAGGATCGCTATTGATGCTTCGCATGCTGCGGGGAATGTTCTCCAATGACCTGTCGATCGATTTGGGTACGGCGAATACCCTGATCTACGTTCGCGGCAAGGGCATTGTGCTCAACGAGCCTTCGGTCGTCGCGATCCGGCGCGGCCGCGATTCGAATAACCCCAAGGCAATTGCCGCGGTAGGTGCCGAAGCCAAGCGCATGCTGGGTCGCACGCCGGGACACATCGAGGCGATTCGTCCTCTGAAGGACGGCGTCATTGCCGACTTCACCGTGACCGAGAAGATGCTTCAGCACTTCATTCGCAAGGTCCATGGTAACCAGCTGTTCAAACCCAGTCCCCGTGTCCTGGTCTGTGTGCCCTGCGGGTCCACCCAGGTCGAACGCCGCGCGATCAAGGAGTCCGCGCAAGGCGCAGGCGCGCGCGAGGTGTACCTGATCGAAGAGCCGATGGCGGCGGCGATTGGCGCGGGCATGCCGGTCAGTGACGCCAGCGGATCGATGGTGCTCGACATCGGCGGCGGCACCACGGAAGTCGCGGTCATCTCGCTGAACGGCATCGTATACGCGGACTCGGTCCGGGTGGGCGGTGACCGCTTCGACGACGCCATCGTCAACTACGTACGCCGTAACTACGGTTCGCTCATCGGCGACGCAACCGCAGAGCGTATCAAGCACGAGATCGGTTGTGCGTATCCGGGCAACGAGGTGCGCGAGATCGAGATCAAGGGCCGCAACCTCGCCGAAGGCCTGCCGCGCAGCTTCACGTTGAACAGCAACGAAATTCTGGAGGCGTTACAGGAGCCTCTTGCCGGCATCGTCGAGGCGGTGAAGACGGCGCTGGAGAAGACACCGCCGGAGCTCGGCTCGGACGTAGCCGACCGTGGCATGGTGCTCACCGGCGGCGGCGCCCTGTTGAAGGACCTGGACCGCTTGCTGATGGAAGAAACCGGGCTGCCGGTGATAGTTGCCGAGGATCCCCTGACCTGCGTGGCGCGGGGTGGCGGCCGCGTGCTCGAGATGATCGAGGAGCACGGGCCCGACATCCTCGCGCTCGAATGAACCGGTTACCGGACCGAACCTAGCGGGAGATAGCCATCAAGCCGCTGTTCACAAACCGGCCATCGCCCACGGCGCGCTTCGCGACCTGCGCGATCCTGTCGTTCCTGTGCATTTCCATTGATCACAACAACGACCATCTGTCAGCCATACGCTCGGCGCTGTCCGTGTTCGTCTACCCGGTGCAGGTGCTGGTCAATGCGCCGATCGAAGCGGCCGGATCGGTGTTCGAGAACCTGCAGTCGCGCCGCAATCTCGTTACCGACAACGAACGGCTGAAGGCAGAGAACCTGCGCCTGCGTTCCCGGGCGCAACGCTACTCCGCGCTCGAGCGCGAGAACGAGCGCCTGCGGGAATTGCTCGATTCTTCGGTCATCTTCGACGAGCAGGTCATCGTGGCCGACGTCCTAGCCATCGAGACGACCCCGTCCTCGCGGCAGATCGTCGTCGACAAGGGTGCCAGCCAGGGCGTGTACGTCGGTCAGCCGATGCTCGACGCCTATGGCGTGATCGGACAGATCGCGCACGTCGGCCCGTTCTCTGCCACCGCCCTGCTGATAACGGACGCGCGTCATGCGCTGCCGGTACTGGTCAATCGCAACGGTCTGCGGGCGATCGCGGTCGGCGGTGACGCTCCGGACAAGCTGACGTTGTCGTTTGTTTCCACTAACGCCGACATCAAGGTCGGTGATCTCGTCGTTACCTCGGGCCTGGGCCAGCGCTTTCCGGCCGGATACCCGGTGGGACGGGTGGAGGACATCCACATCGAGCCGGGTGAGTCGTTTTCGACCGTTATCGTCGATCCCAGCGCGGAGATCGGTCACTCGCGCGAGGTGCTCCTGATCGGTCCGCGGCAGGACGGCATGAGCGACGAACGCATTTCTTCGCTAGAGATGGAGTAGCATGCGCGATCTCGACCGTCCGCAGCGGGGCTGGGTCATCGTGCTCAGCTTCGTCGTCGCGTTCATGCTCACCGCCGCACCGTTGCCCGAGTGGGCGCTGTCCTGGCGGCCGGCCTGGATCGCGATGGTGCTGGTCTACTGGTGTATTGCGTTGCCGCAGCGTGTCGGCGTGATCAGTGGCTGGATCATCGGGCTGGTACTCGATGTCATGCATGGCTCGGTGCTGGGGCAACACGCCTTCGGGCTCGCTTTCGTTGCCTACGTCTCCATTCAGTATCACCAGCGCATTCGCGTCTATCCACTCGTGCAGCAAGCCATCTTCGTAGGATGCATCGTGTTGCTTTACCAGTTCGTGATGCTGCAGGTGTACAACCTGCTCGGATCGGTGCATTACGGTGTCGGTTATCTTCTCGGCGCCGCGACGTCGGCTCTGTTGTGGCCGTGGGTCTACGTGGTCCTGCGCGATATCAGGCGACGTGCGCGCGTCGCCTGATACAGTCGCCATTGCGGGGGTGAACGGCGTTGCCGGGTGGGCTGTCATAGGAACGGGCCGCGCTCGCGCGTCATCAGACAGCGTGTGAAACATCTACCGACACTCAAGAACGTCGACCGCGAGCGGCGCGTTTTCCAGGCGCGCGTGTGGGTGGCATGCGGTTTGATGGTGCTCGCGGCGGGCCTGATCCTGGCGCGGCTCGTCTTCCTCCAGGTGATCGACCACGGCCACTACACCACGCTGTCGCATGAGAACCGGCTCAAGGTGGTCCCCCTGCCGCCCCCGCGCGGCATGATCTTCAGCCGGGATGGCGAGGTGCTGGCGGAGAACAGGCCGTCGTTCGCGCTGGTGGTCACGCCGGAGAAGGCCAACGAAGTGGGGCCTGCCGTACGGGAGTTGACTGATCTGCTCGATCTGAGCGACGAGGAGATCGAGCAGTTCTCGCGCCAGCTTCGCATTGCGCGACGTTTCGAGCGCGTCACCCTGAAGAGCGACCTGAGTGACGAGGAGCTCGCGATATTCTCGGTCAACCGCTTCCGCTTTCCCGGGTTCTCCGTGGAGGCGGGCTTGTCGCGGTTCTATCCGCTGCGGGAGGGAATGGCGCACGTGGTCGGCTATGTCGGTCGCATCAGTGAGAACGATCTGGCGGTAATCGATCAATCGAACTACGCGGCGACCACCCATATCGGCAAGATCGGTGTGGAGAAGGCGCGCGAGGAACTGCTGCACGGCACCGTCGGCTACCAGACGGTCGAGGTCAACGCACAAGGTCGCATCCTGCGGGTGGTGGAACGCACGCCACCGACGCCCGGGGCGGATCTCTACCTCACCATCGACTCGCGCCTGCAATCGGAGGCTATCGCCGCGCTCGAGGGACGGGAAGGCGCGATCGTGGCCATCGACCCGGCGACCGGCGGTGTGCTGGTCCTGGTTAGTACCCCGGCCTATGACCCCAACGCCTTCGTCAATGGCATCGGCCGCGAGCTCTATCGTCAATGGAGTACCTCTTCGGAGCGGCCGCTGTTCAACCGTGCGCTGCAGGGGCAGTACCCGCCAGGCTCCACCATCAAGCCGTTGCTGGCGCTCGCCGCGCTCGAGTACGGCGTGCGCAAGGCGGATACGACCACCTGGTGCCCGGGCTGGTTCTCGTTGCCCGGCGACAGCCACCGTTACCGCGACTGGTTGAAGCGCGGCCATGGCCATGTCGACCTGAAGCTGTCCATTGCGCATTCGTGTGATGTCTACTACTACAAGCTCGCGCACGAACTCGGCATCCGTCGTCTCCATGAGGCCCTGCACCGCTTCGGGCTGGGCGAAATTACGGGGATTGACGTTCCCGGTGAGCGCGCGGGATTGCTGCCTTCGCCCGAATGGAAGCGCCGTGCACGCAACCTGCCGTGGTATCCGGGTGAAACCCTCATCGCCGGCATTGGCCAGGGCTTCATGCTGACCACGCCGTTGCAGCTCGCGCACGCGGTCTCGATCGTGGCGATGCGTGGCGAAGTGGCGATTCCCCATGTGCTCGACCTGATCGAGCGCCCGGACACGGGGCCGACCCCCATGCCCGACATCTACCGGCGGCCGCGGCTGGAGATCAGCGACGAGAAGCACTGGGCTACGGTCGTCGACGGCATGGTCGAGGTCGTGCACGGGGCGACCGGCACGGCGCGCCGCAGCGGTCTCGATGCGCCGGTGAAGTTCGCCGGCAAGACCGGCACCGCGCAGGTGTTCGGCATCGCCCAGGACGAGGACGCCAAGGACAAGGAGATCCCCGAGCATCTGCAGGACCATGCCCTGTTCATCGCCTTCGCCCCGGTCGAGTCGCCCCAGATCGCGATCGCGGTCATTGTCGAGCACGGCGGCGGCGGCAGCCGCACGGCCGCCCCTATAGCGCGCCGTCTCATTGACAGCTTCTTCGCCAATGGTGCCGTCGGCACAGAGGATGCCAATGGTTAGAACCCAGGGCATCCTGTACCGGTTTCACATCGATCCGTCCCTGATCGGTGGCGTCATGGTGATGTGCGCTCTGGGCCTGGTCGTGCTCTACAGTGCATCGGAGCAATCGCCGGACGTGGTCGCGCGGCAGATCCTGCGCATTGCCGTGGGCTTCACTGCCATGATCGCTATCGCGCAGGTTTCGCCGCGCAGCCTGTTCCGCTGGGCCCCGGCCATTTATCTCGCCGGCCTGGCCTTTCTCGTGCTCGTCCTGTTCATGGGGACCGGGCGCGGTGCGCAGCGTTGGCTCGATTTCGGCCTGCTACGTTTTCAGCCGTCGGAGTTGATGAAGCTCGCGGTGCCGCTCACGCTTGCCGGATTTCTGTCGGAGAAAGTGCTTCCTCCCGGACGCGGTACCGTCGCTGTTTCCCTGTTGCTGGTGCTCATTCCGGCGGCGCTGATCGTCAAGCAGCCAGACCTCGGTACCGCCATCCTGGTCGCGTCATCCGGATTCTTCGTGTTGTTCTTTGCCGGGATTAGCTGGCGCTTCATGCGTAACGCGCTCATAGTCGGCCTTGCCGCCGCACCGCTGGCGTGGTTCTCCATGCACGACTACCAGAAGCGGCGGGTGTTGACGCTCTTCGACCCGCAACAGGATCCGCTGGGCGCCGGTTACCACATCATCCAGTCGACCATCGCCGTCGGCTCGGGCGGAATCTACGGCAAGGGCTGGTTGAACGGTACCCAGTCGCACCTCGAGTTCCTGCCGGAACGCGCGACCGATTTCATTTTTGCCGTGTATTGCGAGGAGTTCGGTCTGTTCGGCGTCGTCGTGTTGATGCTCGCCTACGCCCTGATCCTGGTGCGCGGCATCCGCATCGCGCTCGATGCCCAGGAAACATTCGGCCGGTTGGTGGCCGCAGCCCTCACGCTGACCCTGTTCATCTACATCGTGGTCAATATGGGGATGGTGACGGGGCAGCTACCGGTGGTTGGCGTGCCGCTGCCGCTGGTCAGCTACGGCGGGACCTCTCTGGTGACTATCATGATCGGTTTCGGTATTCTCATGTCGGTGCAGACGCACCGGAAGTTCATCTCCCAAACCTGACTACCGGTGCCGCAGAGCCATTCAATGAACCTCAAGAACTCCCTGCTTGCCGCGCTTCTCACCTGCCTCTCCTTAGCGACCCCCGCAGCGCCGCTGGACGAGGCCGGCGTCTCCGACTTCATTGCCTACATGGTGGCCAGTCACGGCTTTGATCAGCAGTCCCTGAACGAGCTGTTTGCCGGCGCCGAGCGTTCGGAACGTATCCTCGAGCTGATGACGCGCCCGGCCGAAAAGGTCAAGCCGTGGTGGGAATATCGCAACCTGTTCATCTCGGACAAGCGTATTCGCGACGGCGTGGCGTTCTGGCACGAGAACCAGGATGCCCTGATGCGGGCACAGGCCGAGTACGGCGTTGCGCCGGAGGTCATCGTCGCCATCATCGGCGTCGAGACCTCCTACGGCCGTATCACGGGCGGGTATCGGGTCCTCGATGCGCTCTCCACGCTGGCGTTTCATTACCCTGGCGGCAACGAAAGCCGGGCGCGCTTCTTCCGCGCCCAGCTGGAGCATTTCCTGCTCTTTGCCCGGGAGGACGGACTGGACCCGACCAGCCTGACCGGCTCCTATGCCGGCGCGATGGGAATGCCCCAGTTCATGCCCGAGAACTACCGCAAGCTGGCCGTCGATTTCGACGCCGACGGCGCGCGCGACATCTGGGGCAACCCGCGCGATGCGATCGGCAGCGTCGCCAACTACCTCAATCGGCACGGCTGGCTGGCCGGTGGTCCGATCGTCTCGCCCGCCGCGCTGCGCGGTGATCCCGCACCCTGGCTGCAGGACGAGATCAAGCCGACGCGGCGCGTGGCGGAATTTTCCGCTGCCGGGATCACGCCCATGGTGGCGCAGGACCCCGAACTGCCCGCAGCCCTGTTCGAGCTGCAGGCGCGTGATGGCAAGGAATACTGGCTCGGATTCACGAATTTCTACGTCATCAGCCGCTATAACCCGCGCGTCAAGTACGCCATGGCGGTAGCGCACCTGGCA
Source organism: Gammaproteobacteria bacterium (assembly GCA_041984235.1). GTDB lineage: Bacteria > Pseudomonadota > Gammaproteobacteria > JBHIYN01. The sequence goes on along the minus strand of JBHIYN010000005.1, from coordinate 21,877 downwards.
GCCGCCATCCGCGATCTCCGCGACGAGCATTCATCATAGATTCCGCATCGGCAACCGAGCGGATATGAGCACCCGCGCCGCGATTGTCCTTGCATGGGTTCTTGCGCTGAGCGGGTGCGGGACGGTCGTGGAACGTGACGGGCCCGGCAGTCGCACGGTCCCGCAGGACATTCCCGATGCGGTGCCGAAAGATGAACCGCGCAGCAAGTACGGCAATCCCGAATCCTACGTGGTTTTCGGCAAGCGCTACTACACGCTCAAGTCAGCCAGAGGATTCACGCAAAAGGGTATTGCGTCGTGGTACGGGAAGAAGTTCCACGGACGCAAGACCTCCAGTGGCGAGGTCTACGATATGTACGAGATGACCGCGGCACATAAACAGTTGCCATTACCGACTTATGTCGAGGTACGCAACCTGGACAACGACAGGCGGGCGATCGTCAAGGTCAATGATAGGGGCCCGTTCCACGAGAACCGCGTCATCGACCTGTCATACGCTGCCGCGAACAAGCTCGGCATCATCGACAAGGGTACCGGATTTGTCGAGATTCGCGTGGTCGACGCCAGCGGCGCTGCCGCACCGCGGCCAACCAGCCCGGGCGCGCAGGGCCGCGATGCTCCGGAACGCGGTGTCTACCTGCAGGTAGGCGCTTTTCAGCAGCGTTCCAATGCAGAGGCCTTACGCGATCGGATTGCCGGCGCCACCGGCAGCGCCGTCTACATCCGTGAGATCAACAGCGCCGGCAGAACGCTGTTTCGGGTCCAGCTCGGTCCGATAGCGAGCGTCGAAACCGCGGACGCGATCGTGTCTGCTCTCGAGCTGCTGGGCATCACACAGCATTACTTCGTCACCGACTGAGCGCAACACCGAAAAGGAGACATTGCCAACGATGAGGATAGCGCGACCCGTTCGAACCCTGCAGCCACCCCGCACGCTTGCGAGCCTGGCTGCAGTCCTGCTGACGCTCGTGGTCTATGGCGTTTCGCCCGTGCCTGCCCAGGTCCGCGCAAACATTCCCGCGCCCGCCGTCGAGGCCAGTTCCTACATTCTTCTGGACCATGTAACCGGAGCGGTCATCGCGGAGAAGAACGCCGACGAGCGGGTCGACCCGGCCAGCATCACGAAGATCATGACCGTCTACGTGGCCGGGCACGCGCTGAAGTCGGGGCTCATCTCGCTTGATGACGAGGTCGTGGTGAGCGAGAAGGCGTGGAAGATGGAAGGATCCCGGATGTTCATTGAAGTCGGTGAGCGCGTCACGGTCGACGAGCTGCTGGACGGTATCGTGGTGCAGTCGGGAAATGACGCCTCGGTTGCCCTGGCCGAGCACATTTCCGGCTCCGAGGATGTGTTTGCCGGCGTGATGAACGAGCACGCGCGCAAGCTCGGGATGAAGAATTCCTCCTTCTCGAACGCCACCGGTTTGCCGGATGCCCAGACTTTCGTCACGGCCCGTGATGTTGCGCTTCTCTCTTCGGCACTGATCGCCGAGTTTCCCGATATCTATGCGCGGTTCTCGATTCGGGAGTACACCCATGCCGGTATCAGGCAGCCTAACCGCAACCGCCTGCTGGCGCGAGACGCCAGCGTGGACGGTATCAAGACCGGGCACACCGAGGCGGCTGGCTACTGTCTTTCTGCTTCGGCAGTCCGTGATGGCATGCGTCTTATCTCGGTCATCATGGGAACGCCGTCGGACAAGGCACGCACGGAGTCGAGCTGGCAGTTGCTCAATTACGGGTTTCGCTTCTACGAGACGCGTCAGCTCTATGCGGCACGGGAGGTCGTGATGCGGACCAGGGTTTGGCGCGGAGAAACAGATGCGGTCGACATTGGCCCGGCGCAGGCGGTCAGCGTCACCATCCCGCGTGGCGCCTACGAGGAGCTCCAGGCCGTCGCTCATGTCGACGAGCCCGTCGTTGCACCACTCGGCGCCGGTCAGCAACTCGGTGCCATCAGCGTGTCGCTGGACGGGGAAGCGATTACCGAAGTGCCGCTCAGCGCGCTGGAGGCAGTCGGCGAGGGCTCGTTCTTCTCCCGCCTGGTGGACGACGTGATGTTGATGTTCGAATGAGCGCCGCCAGGGGGGTCTGTTACCTCAACGGTGAATTCCTGCCGTTGAGCGAAGCCCGGGTTTCGGTACTCGACCGCGGATTCATCTTCGGCGACGCCGTCTACGAAGTCATCCCGGTCCATGCGGGAACGCCGTTTGCCCTCGAAGAGCACGTTGCTCGCCTGCAACGCAACCTGGCGGAGGTCGAGATCGCCAATCCGCTGTCCACGCAGGAATGGCACGATGTGCTTGGCAGGCTGGTACAAGCCAATGATGGCGGCGATCTTTCCCTCTACGTGCAGGTCACCCGAGGTGTCGCTCCGCGTGACCATGCTTTTCCCCGTGACATCACACCTACCGTGTTCGCCATGGCCAGCAGGCGCAGCGCGGCCAGCCGCGCCGGGCAGGTGACCGCGATAACGCTCGAGGACTGCCGCTGGTCGCGGTGTGACATCAAGTCGACGTCTCTCATCGGCAATGTACTGCTACGCAATCGGGCGATAGCGGCCGGCGCCTACGAGGCGCTGCTGCTGCGTGACGGGTGGGTTACCGAGGGGGCGGCGAGCAATGTATTCGTCGTCTCCGAGGGCGCGGTGAGAACGCCGCCGCTGTCGGGCGCGATCCTGCCCGGCGTGACCCGCGCGCTACTGATTGCGGTCCTGCACCAGCAAGGGATCCCGATGTCCGAAAGCCGTATCGCCGCCGGCGAATTGCGCGCCGCCGACGAGATCTGGATCACCAGCTCCAGTCGGGACCTGCTGTGCGTGTCCGAGCTCGATGGCCATGCCGTCGGGGACGGTCGCAGCTACCCCGTGGCGGAGCGTGCCCTGGCCGCATTCGCGGCCTACAAGGCACAGCGCTGCTCATTGCCGCAGGCCGACGCCCCGCCGCAATAGCTCCAGGCTGAACAGCGTCAACAGCACCACGAACGCAAAGATGACGACGAAGGCGTCGACCAGCGCAATGTCGCTGACTCCCAGTATTCCGTAACGGAAGGCGTTCACCATGTACAGGACCGGATTCAGCAGAGACAGTTGCCGCCAGAATTCGGGCAGGAGATCGATCGAATAGAAAACGCCGCCAAGGTAGGTCAGCGGGGTTAGAACGAAAGTCGGCACGATGGAGATGTCGTCGAACTTGCGGGCGAAAATCGCATTGATGAAGCCGCCGAGTGAGAACAGCGTCGACGTCAGGATCACCACGGCGATCGTCACGCCGTAGGAATGGATGCTCAGTTCGGTGAAGAACAGGGCGACGACCGTGACCAGCGCACCGACGATGATGCCGCGGCAAACACCGCCAAACACGTAGCCCGCCAGGATCAGCGGGTTGGGCACGGGCGCAACCAGGATCTCCTCGATATGGTGCTGGAACTTGGCGCCGAAGAACGATGAAACGACGTTCGAATAGGCATTGGTGATGATTGCCATCATGATGATGCCGGGGGCGATGTACTGGATGTAATCGAACCCCGCCATGCTGCCGACCCTGGGGCCGATCAGGTTACCGAAGATGACGAAATAGAGACTCATGGTGATCGCTGGCGGTAAAACCGTCTGCAACCAGATGCGCAGGAAACGATTGAGTTCCTTGGTTACGATGGTCAGAAAAGCGACCCGGTAGAGCGCGGCCGACGGGCGCTCGCTCAGCGCGGGATTCGCCCCTTCAGACATCGGTCTGAACCAGGTCGAGGAATAACTCTTCGAGACGGTTGCTCTTGTTGCGCATGCTCTTCACCGACAACCCGGAGCGGGTCAGCTCGGTGAACACGTCGTTGAGGTTCTGGCGCTTGTCGACGACGATCTCGAAGCTGTGCTCGTCGATCGCAACCAGCTTCGCCAGGGCGATCTCCGGCAGGTGGCGAATGGGTTCGGCGCAATCGAGGATGAAACTCTCGGAGTGCAGTTTGGCCAGCAGCGAGCGCATCGAAGTATTCTCGATGATGCGCCCCTCGTCGATGATGGCGATGTTGCGACAAAGCTGTTCCGCTTCCTCGAGGTAATGGGTGGTGAGGATGATCGTGGTTCCGGCGAGGTTGAGCTCGCGCAGGAAACGCCACATCGAGCGCCGGATCTCGATGTCGACGCCGGCGGTGGGCTCGTCGAGGATGAGCAGGCGCGGCTCGTGCATGAGTGCTCGCGCGATCATCAGGCGTCGCTTCATGCCACCGGAGAGATTGCGCGAGATCTCGTCACGCCGTTCCCACAGTCCGATTTGTTGCAGGCAGGTCTGTGCGCGACGGTGCGCCTCACGTCGCGGTATGCCGTAGTAGCCGGCCTGGTTGAGAACGATTTCGAGGACGGACTCGAACTGGGAGAAGTTGATTTCCTGCGGCACGAGTCCTAGCTGTCGCTTGGCGCGCGGGAAGTCATGGTCGATGTCGATGCCGAAGACCTCGACCCTGCCCGCGCTCTTGCGCACGAGCGAGCTGATGATGCCAATGGTTGTCGATTTGCCGGCCCCGTTGGGCCCCAGCAAGGCAAAGAAGTCTCCGGCACGCACCTCGAGGTCGATGCCACGCAGGGCTTCGAAACCGCCGCGGTAGGTCTTGCGCAGCCCGGAGATGGAAAGTGCGGTGGCTGGTCCGGTCATGGTTTGGAGATGCACGCTGACGGGATCCGACCGGGGCGGGAAACTCGGTTTCGCGCTTGCCGGCGGTCTTCGCCGGACGCGAACACTAACACGAAAGTGGTATCGGCAGGCGGGGCGGGTACGCCGGTCCGGCCTAGGCGGCCTGTCTGAACAGCCAGTTACGCATGCGGGCGAGCAGGCCGCGCGGTGCGCGTTTCGGCAGCACGGGTTTCTCGGGGATCAGGCGGTCGACTTCGGCGATGGCGCGGTTGGCTGCCTCGATCTGGATGGCCTCTACTGAGATCTCGAACTCCCGTTCGGCACTGTCCATGACCCGGGTCAGAACCAGCTTGTTGTCGGCCTTGCAGGCACCGAACAGTGACTTGATTTCCTGCCTGATGTAGGCAGCCACCTTGCCGCGGCCCGCCTTGCCGTGATCGTTGCCAAACACGTGGTAGATCTGCTCGCGCCCGTAGTAGGCGTAGAAAGACATCGCCTGGATGAGCAGGTTGCGCGCAGCGAGGAGGATGGTGCCGTCGATGTTCTCGACCACGAACGGGTTGCCGATGGCCTTGAAAATATCGTCGACGATGCGCACGAGCTCGGCCGAGGGAACGAACATGATCTCGCTGTCGACGAGGAAGATACCGGAGATCGAGCGCTGCACCAGTCCGATTTTCAGGCATAGCTGGTGCAGGCGCTCTACCGCCTGTTCGACGTCATGGATGAGGCGCATGCCGAGAATGGTTTCCAGCGACTGGTAGCGGTCGCGTGCCTCGTTGAGAATGTCGTTGAGTTCCTGCAGCTCGGCATCGCTGAAGTTCGACACACTGGTCAGCGCGAGGTGTGCGCTGGCGTGCTCCAGTGCAATCCGAATCTGGTCGCGATAGTCCCCGAGCATGGTGACTTCACGCACACTGAGCTCTGCGACCCGACTGCTGCCGGCGACCGCGCGGCTCAGCGCGTAGGCCGGGGCGTACTGGTCGACCAGCGTATTCAGGGTCGCGTAGCTGCCCAGTACCTCGGCGAACTTGAAGCGCGCGCGAAGGTCGGCGTGCTGGGGCACGAAGCGCGGGTCCGGGGGAGGGGCGCCCGCCTCGCGGGCTGCGCCGGTGTTTTCCACCAGGTCCTGGGTGCGCTCAAACAGTTCCAGGGTGCGGTTGGTCATGCCCCGCACCCGGATCTCCGCGCCCGGGGGGACGCCGGCCAGGGCCGCCAGGTCCAGCGTTCTCGGCGCCTCGTCCGTGGCGATGGCGGCGGTGCCGGTCGGGGGTATGCGAGCAGTGTTCATGGGTTTTGTCCGTGCTGCAGGGCGACGCACTCTCTGGCAGGTGCTGTGATATATAGGAACCTGTACGCGCAAATGCGACCCGATCGCGTCACGATGCGATCCCGCTCACGTTTTCCGGCTTCGGCGGATCGCGATCGCGCAGCGGTCGCGATCGTGCGGGAGGCACCCAATGACGGTTATGGACGGTTCGGGCACGCGGCTGGTACTCATGCGGCACGCAAAGTCTGATTGGTATAGCGGCGCGAACGACGATTTCTCGCGCCCCCTGGCCGAACGCGGGATTCGCGACGCGCGGCGCATGGGCCGTTGGTTTGCGCTCGGGGGCTACCTGCCGGACGCCATCCTGAGTTCGCCGTCACAACGCACGCGGGCGACGCTGGACCTCCTCGGCGCCGGCGCCGGGGTCGCTCTGACTGGTCGTACGACGTGGGTCGACGCGCTGTATCACAGCTCGCTGGAGACCCTGCGCGATACCCTGCGCCGCTTCCCGCAGCGGGGCTCGGTCATGATCCTGGGGCACAACCCGGGGCTGGAGGAATTCCTGCGCTGGCTGGTGCCCGCAGCGGATTTACCGCGCGACCACGGCAAGCTGTTCCCGACCGGAGCCGTCTACGTACTGGACACGGTCGGTCCGATCAGCGAGGTCGCGCGCGGCGGCGCGCGGGTCGTTGCACACCAGCGCCCCAAGCAGCTATCGGACTGATACGGGGCGTCTCAGGGCAGGTAGGCGAAATAGAGCATGGGGAACAGCAGCACGGCAACGACGTAGACGATCCATTCCAGTCCGCGATCGGCGAGCCAGCCCGTGTAATGCAGGATGATGACGGCGATGGCTGCCACGTAGTACAGCGCAATGAGAATGTCTTCCATCCCGGCAATCCCCCGATACTATGCGCGGATGATTTCGAAACGCTCGTTGAGCTTCAATTCTGGCACATTAGCACTTTGAATTAAAGTGAATTCTGAGCCTTGAGCGCTAACCGCTGTCCGTTTCCCGCTGCGCTCTGACTCGTGCTTTCGGCCGCGGGCAGCGCGGCTTGAGTGCCGCGTCTCAACCGGCCAGCGCGACGGGGTTTAAAATTTATTGATGTGCAGCCTGCATTCGCGCACCCGATGACCTCCGGCACCGACACGCTGCTCGAGTTCCCGTGTGAATTTCCGCTCAAGATCATGGGCCACGCGACGGAGGATTTCGATGCGCTGGTGGTGGAAATCGTGCGCCGACACGTCGAGAACCTGCCCGAGGGGGCGGTGTCGACGCGTGCCAGCCGGGCCGGCCGTTACCTCTCGGTGACGGTCACCATCGAGGCCCGCAGCAAGGCGCAGCTCGACGCGCTGTACCGGGAACTCAGTGCACATGAACGCATTCTGATGGTCCTATGAAAGTCATCGTGCGCGACCGCGGCACCCTGGACTACGCACAGGCGGTACAGGCCATGCAGGCCTTCACCGATGCGCGCGGACGGGGCGTCGACGACGAGTTGTGGCTGGTGCAGCATCCGCCGGTGTTCACGCTGGGCAAGGCCGCGCGGCGCGAACACCTGCTGGCGACGGGTGACATCCCCGTGGTGCAGACGGACCGTGGCGGCCAGGTGACCTACCATGGGCCCGGCCAGCTCGTGGTCTACACCCTGCTCGATGTCGAGCGCCTGGGGATTGGTCCGCGCGAGCTCGTGCGGCGGCTGGAGCAGGGCGTGATCGACTACCTCGCGGCGCAGGGCATCGACTCGGCGCGGCGCAGCGGTGCGCCCGGGGTGTACGTCGGCGACGCCAAGATCGCGGCGCTCGGCCTGCGCATCCGGCGGCGATGCAGCTATCATGGCATCGCCCTCAACGTGGGCGTGGACCTGGAGCCGTTCGGACGCATCGACCCCTGCGGCTATGCCGGGCTGGCGGTCACCCGCCTGGCCGATCTCGGCGGGCCCGCACACTGCCAGGCGGTCGGCAAGCCGCTGGCGCGGAAGCTGGCCGGCGCGGTGTATGCCGGCCTCGCCTGCGATATCGAGTTCACTGCCGACGGCGGGCAGCCAACGCGGACACCGTCCGCCAGGATGGTGATTTGATGACACGAGTTTCCGACAACCGCCCGCGACGCGCGCAGCGTGGCGCCGACAAGGTCGCGCGCATCCCGGTCAAGGTCGAGCCGACGACCGGCAGCCTGCCGCGCAAACCGCCGTGGCTGAAAGCGCGCGCGCCGACCGATCCCCGGGTGCGCGAGCTCAAGCAGCTCCTGCGCGAGCAGTCCCTGCACACGGTGTGCGAGGAAGCCTCGTGCCCGAATCTCGGTGAATGCTTCGCTCACGGAACCGCCACGTTTATGATCATGGGCGACCTGTGTACGCGCCGTTGCCCCTTTTGCGACGTTGCGCACGGACGCCCGCAGCCGCTGGACGCGGACGAGCCCGCACACATCGCGAACGCGGTCGAGCAGATGGGCCTGCGCTACGTCGTCATCACGTCGGTCGACCGCGACGATCTGCGCGACGGTGGCGCCGCTCACTTCGCGGCCTGTGTGAGCGCGGTGCGTGCCCGCGTTCCCGACATCCGTATCGAGATCCTGGTGCCCGACTTCCGTGGCCGCATGGAGCGTGCACTGGAAGCGCTGGGCGCGGCGCCGCCGGACGTGTTCAACCACAATCTCGAGACCGTGCCGGAGCTCTACCTCAAGGTTCGGCCCGGCTCCGACTACCAGTGGTCACTCGATCTGATCCAGGCGCACAAGCGCGCCCAGCCCGCGGTGCCGACCAAGTCCGGTCTGATGCTGGGACTCGGTGAGACCCTGGAGCAGGTGCGCGCGGTGCTGCGCGACCTGCGCGCCCACGACTGTGACATCGTCACCCTCGGTCAGTACCTGCAGCCGAGCCGGGCGCACCTGCCGGTCGAGCGCTTCGTGACGCCGCAGGAGTTCGACGAGCTGGCGGCTTACTGCCGCGAACTGGGATTCACCAACGTCGCCAGCGGCCCGCTGGTGCGCTCGTCCTACCATGCCGATGTACAGGCCGCGGGCGGCAACGTGAGCTGAGCGCGGCGCCAGCGCCGCGGACCCGATGGTCTACCTGCTGCTCAAGACCCTGGCGCTGCCTCCCGCCAGCCTCGTGGTGCTGGGCGGCGCCGGTGCCGTGGCAGCGCTGCGCTGGCGGCGCTGCGGCATGGCCCTGATGCTGCTCGCCCTCGCCCTGCTGGCGGTGCTTTCGCTGCCGTGGACGGCCGCGGCGCTGGCGCGCCCGCTCGAGAACAGCGCGCCGCTCGATGCCGCGCGGCTCGGCGCCAGCGGCGCCGGGGCGATCGTCGTTCTCGGCGGCGGCACCTACCGCGCGGCGCCCGAATTCGGCGGTCGCGACACGGTGTCGCGCATCACCCTGGAGCGCCTGCGCCAGGGGGCCCGTTTGCATCGGCTGAGCGGGCTGCCACTCGCGGTCAGCGGCGGCAGGCTGCGTGACATGGAATCCTCCGAGGCGGCCCTGATGCGGCAGGCCCTGGAGGAGGATTTCGGCGTGGCAGTCACCTGGCTGGAGGATGCGAGCACCGATACGGCCAGCAACGCGCGGCTCAGCCGTGCCGCGTTGCCGGTCGACACCGTGGTACTGGTGACGCACGCGATACACATGCGGCGGGCCAGGCGCGCCTTCGAGGATGCCGGGTTCAGCGTGGTGCCGGCACCGCTTGGTTTCATCTCGCGAGGGGGACAGGCGCCGACGCTGTTCGACTTCGTCCCCAGCATGAAGGCCCTGAGCCAGAGCCATTACGCGTTTTACGAGAGGCTGGGCGCCGCCTGGTACCGCTTGTCCGGCGCACCCTGAGGCGCGACGGTCGTTACTCGCCCGGGTCTTTCTCGCTGACGCGGCTGCGCAGGCGCCCGCGCGCCAGCCGGGTCTCGATCTCCTGGTCGACGCTCACCGCGCCGGCATCCCGCACCACCCGCCCGCTGTCGTCGGTCACGATGGCGTAGCCGCGCTCCAGCGTGGCGGCCGGCCCGACAGCCCGCAGCACGGCGCCGAGGCGCTCCAGGTTCTGCCGGCGCTCGGTGAGGCCCCGGGTCATCGCCTGGCGCAGTCGTGCCTGGCGCTGTTCGAACTCGCGCCGGATGGTCTCCACCACGCGCCGCGGTGAGCGTGCGCTGACGCCGCTGGCGAGCGCGCCGAGGCGGCCGCGGCGCAGGCGCAGGCCGACGTCCAGCGCGCTGCGCAAACGCATACCGAGCTCGTCCACGCGCTGGCTGGCCATCTCGAGTCGCCGGCGTGGCGACATGAGACGGGCCTGCAGCTGCCGCAACTCGCGCTCGCGCGCGCCGAGCGCATAGCGCAGGTTGGCGCGCAGCCGCTGCTGCAGCGCATGCAGGCGGCGCGTCGCCGCAACCGTATCAGGCGAGACCAGCTCGGCTGCCGCGGAGGGGGTTGCCGCACGCAGGTCGGCTGCCAGGTCGGCTATGGTGAAATCGATCTCGTGACCCACCGCGCTGACCACCGGGATGTTCGACGCGACGATGGCGCGCGCGACGCTCTCCTCGTTGAATGGCCACAGGTCTTCCAGCGAGCCCCCTCCGCGGCCCACGATCAGCACTGCGCACTCGGCGCGCCGGTTGGCACGGCGAATCGCGGCCACGATCTCAGCGGCGGCCTGGTCGCCCTGCACCGCGGTGGGATAGACGATCACCGGGATCCCCGGGCAGCGCCTGGCGAGCACGGTGACGATGTCGCGCACCGCGGCGCCGCTGGTCGAGGTGACTACGCCGATCGCACCCGGCCAGGGCGGCAGCGGGCGCTTGCGCGCCGGGTCGAACAGGCCTTCGGCGTCGAGCTTGCGTTTGAGCTGCTCGAAACGCAGGCGCAGCAGACCGTCACCGGCCGCCTCGATCGACTCGACGATGAGCTGGTAATCGCCGCGCGCCGTGTACAGGCTGACCCGACCGAAGGCGAGCACGCTGAGACCGTTCTCCGGCCGGAAATCCAGCGTCCGGTTGCGATTGCGGAACATCGCGCAACGCACCTGGGCGCGGCTGTCCTTGAGCGAGAAGTAGAGGTGTCCCGAGGCCGGCCGCGCGAGGTTGGAAATCTCGCCCTCGACCCACACCGCGCCGAGGTTGCGCTCGAGTACGGTCCGCGCGCGCTCGTTCAGACGGGAGATGGTCAGGACCTCGCGCGGGGCGCTGCCGGACGGCGCCGGATCGTGCTCCCCGGCGGGTTTTTCGAGCGGCGGCGTCATTTACCGAAAGTGGCCCTAACCCTATAATCGACCGCTTACATTCTATACGGGACGAACCCCGCCCATGCGCGTCGCCGACGACGGACTCACCTTCGATGACGTCCTCCTGCTGCCGGACTACTCCGAGGTGCTGCCGCGGGAAGCCGACCTGCGCACCCGCCTGACGCCGGCCATAGAGCTCAACATTCCGCTCATTTCGGCTGCCATGGACACGGTGACCGAGGGCCGCCTCGCCATTGCCATGGCGCAGGAAGGGGGCATGGGCATCATCCACAAGAACATGAGCCCGGTCGAGCAGGCGCTGCAGGTTCGCGCAGTAAAGAAGTTCGAGAGCGGCGTGATCCGCGATCCCATCACCACCCGCCCAGACACCAGCATCGGCGAAGTACTCGCGCTGACGCGGGCGCAGGGCATCTCCGGGGTGCCGGTGGTCGACGACGGCCGCCTGGTCGGCATCGTGACCAGTCGCGACCTGCGCTTCGAATCGCGTTACGACGCGCCGGTGAGCGAGATCATGACGCCGCAGGATCGCCTGGTGACCGTCGGCGAGAATGCGGAGAAAGAAGAAGTCATCGGGCTGCTGCACAAGCACCGCATCGAGAAGGTGCTGGTGGTCAACGACGCCTTCGAGCTGCGCGGCATGATCACGGTCAAGGATATCCAGAAGTCCGACGAGTTCCCGAATGCCTGCAAGGACGGGGATGAGCGGCTGCGTGTCGGCGCCGCGGTCGGCGTCGGCGAGGGCACGCACGAGCGTGTCGCGGCGCTGGTGGAGGCCGGGGTCGACGTCATCGTCGTCGATACCGCCCATGGACATTCGCGCGGCGTACTGGACACGGTGCGCTGGATTCGCAGCACCTATCCCGATACGCAGATCATCGGCGGCAACATCGCTACCGGAGACGCCGCCGACGCCCTCGTCGAGGCAGGGGTCGACGCGGTCAAGGTCGGTATCGGGCCAGGCTCGATCTGCACGACCCGTATCGTCACCGGCATTGGCGTGCCACAGATCACCGCGGTAAGCAGTGTCGCTGAACGGCTGGAGAAACGCGGTGTGCCGGTGATCTCGGACGGCGGCATTCGCTACTCGGGCGACATCGCCAAGGTTATCGTGGCCGGTGCGCACAGCGTGATGATCGGCTCACTGTTCGCCGGCACGGAAGAGGCGCCGGGCGAGGTCGAGCTGTTCCAGGGCCGATCCTACAAGTCCTACCGCGGGATGGGGTCGCTCGGCGCGATGACCCAGAAGCACGGGTCTTCGGATCGCTACTTCCAGGAGAGCGGAGAGATCGAGAAGCTCGTCCCGGAAGGCATCGAGGGCCGGGTACCGTACAAGGGGCCGCTGAGTGCGGTCGTGCACCAGATGATCGGTGGCCTGCGCGCCGCGATGGGATACACCGGGTCGCGTGACGTCAGCGAGTTCCGTACCAAGCCCAAGTTCCTGCGCGTGACGGCCGCGGGCATGCGCGAGAGCCACGCGCATGATGTCCAGATCACCAAGGAAGCGCCGAACTACCGCCTCGACTGAGCGCGGCGCCGCTTCATCGCATCGCTGCGAAACCGACCATGGCGACGGCTCCCGATCTCCATTCCGACCGCATCCTGATCCTGGATTTCGGTTCCCAGTACACGCAGCTCATCGCGCGTCGCGTGCGCGAGGCGCAGGTCTACTGCGAGATTCGCCCGTACGACATCGGCGACGACGAGCTTGCGGCGTTCGCACCGCGCGGCGTGATCCTCTCCGGCGGTCCCGAGTCGGTGAACGCGAACCCGGATTTCCGCGCGCCGGAGGCGGTGTTCGGGCTGGGCGTGCCGGTGCTCGGGATCTGCTACGGCATGCAGACCATGGCGCTGCAGCTCGGCGGCCGCGTGGAAGCGTCGGCCGAGCGCGAGTTCGGCTACGCGCGCGTCCGCGCGCGCGGACACTCGAACCTGCTGCGCGACATCCAGGATGCCACCAATGCCGAGGGCCACGGGCTGCTGGACGTCTGGATGAGCCACGGCGATCACGTCACCGACATGCCGCCCGGCTTCAAACGCATCGCTTCGACCGAGAGCGCGCCGATTGCCGGGATTGCGGACGAGGCCCGCGGCTTCTACGGCCTGCAGTTCCACCCCGAGGTCACGCACACCGCACAGGGGCAGGCGATACTGGATCGCTTCGTCCACGAGATCTGCGGCTGCGGCTCGCTGTGGACGGCAGCCAACATCGTCAGTGACAGCATTGCGCGCGTGCGCGCGCAGGTCGGCGAGGATCGCGTTCTACTGGGACTTTCGGGTGGCGTTGATTCGTCGGTGGTGGCGGCCCTGCTGCACGAGGCGATCGGTTCGCGTCTCACCTGCGTGTTCGTCGACAACGGGCTGCTGCGCCTCAACGAGGCGCAAGACGTACGCACCACCTTCGAGACCCACATGGGCGTGGACGTACGCTACGTCGATGCCGGGGAGCAGTTCCTCGGTGCGCTCGCCGGGGTCGATGATCCCGAGGACAAGCGCAAGGTGATCGGCCGCACCTTCATCGAGGTGTTCGAGGCCGAGTCCGGCCAGCTCGAAGGGGTGCGCTGGCTGGCGCAGGGGACGATCTACCCGGATGTGATCGAATCCGCCGCCGCCAGCACCGGCAAGGCGCACGTCATCAAGTCTCATCACAATGTCGGCGGCCTGCCGGAACGGATGCGCTTCGGCCTGGTCGAGCCGCTGCGCGAACTGTTCAAGGACGAGGTGCGCAAGGTCGGGCTGGAGCTCGGCCTGCCGCACGACATGGTCTACCGGCACCCGTTTCCGGGGCCCGGTCTCGGTGTGCGCATCCTCGGCGAGGTGCGACGCGAGTTTGCCGACATCCTGCGCCGCGCCGACGCCATTTTCATCGACGAGCTGCGGGAGGCGGATCTCTACGATCGCGTCAGCCAGGCGTTCGCGGTGTTCCTGCCAGTGCGCTCGGTCGGTGTGCAGGGCGACGCGCGCAGCTACGAGTACGTGATTGCCCTGCGCGCTGTCGAAACCACCGATTTCATGACCGCGCACTGGGCACACTTGCCGTACGAGTTTCTCGACCTGGTCTCGCGCCGCATCATCAACGAGATCGCCGGCGTGTCGCGCGTGGTCTATGACGTCTCGGGCAAGCCGCCGGCGACGATCGAGTGGGAATGAACCCGGCGCCCGTTGCCAGCACGTCCTGCGCCGATGACGACGCCCGCTGGATGCGCGAGGCGCTCGAGCTGGCACGGCGCGCGGCCGCGGCTGGCGAGGTTCCGGTCGGCGCACTGGTGGTCGCCGACGGTGCCTGCATCGGGGTCGGCCACAACGCCTGCATCGTCGACCGCGATCCGACCGCGCATGCCGAGGTCGTCGCGCTGCGCGCCGCGGCGCGGGCGCGCGACAATTACCGGCTGGCCGGCGCAACGCTCTACGTCACGCTGGAGCCGTGCGCGATGTGCGCAGGCGCGATCGTCCACGCACGCGTCGCGAGGGTCGTGTTCGGCGCTCCCGACCCGCGCGCCGGCGCGGCCGGCAGTCTCATGAACCTGCTGCAGCACGCTGCGCTGAACCATCGCGCCGAAGTCGTCGGCGGCGTGGCGGCGGAGGACTGTGGGCGCCTGCTGGTCGATTTCTTCCGCGCACGTCGCGAGCGCAGTGAATGAACGCAGGCGGTCCCGGGCAGGATGACCTCGAGCGCCTCGCACGCGAGCTCGGTGAACGCCTGGCCGAGCGTGGCTGGCGCGTCGCCACGGCGGAATCGTGCACCGGCGGCTGGATTGCGCAGGCGATAACCGCCATTGCCGGCAGCTCGGGCTGGTTCGAGGCTGGGCTCGTGACCTATTCCAACGACGCCAAGGTCGCGTTGCTGGGGGTCGATGCGATGACCATAGCGCGTCATGGCGCGGTCAGCGAGGCCACTGCCGCGGCGATGGCCGGCGGCGCCCTGGCGGCCACCGGCGCCGACCTGGCCGTGGCGGTGACCGGGGTCGCCGGCCCCGATGGCGGCACCGCGGCCAAGCCGGTCGGCATGGTCTGCTTCGGCTATGCACGGGCGGGTGCCGCGGCGACGGCGGAGACCTGCCATTTCGACGGCGATCGGCGCGCGGTGCGCGCGGCCACGGTTGCCCACGCCCTGCGCGAGCTCAGCCGGTCGCTGGATTGAGGGCGTGCCACGCCTGTTTTTCGCGCTGTGGCCGGACCCGCGTACCCGTGAGGCGCTGGCGGCCGCGGCGGATGCGCTGGACATCCGTGACGGTCGCCGCGTTCGCGACGAGAATCTGCACCTGACCCTGGCCTTCCTGGGGCAGGTCGACGACGCCTGTGCGGCACGCTTGGCAGGGTTGTCTTTCTCGCCGGCACCGGCGCCCGTGGTGCTGGACGTCACCGCCACCGGCTGGTGGCGCGGGGCCGGGGTCGCGTGGCTGGCGCCTGAAACGCCGCCGCCCGCGCTGACCCGGCTGCGGGACCGGATCCTGGATGCCGCGCGCGGCGCCGGCGCCGTGCCCGACCCCCGCGCCTATCGTCCCCACATCACCGTGGCGCGCGCCGTCAGGCGTGCGCCACGTGCCCGCGGCAGCATCGCAACTCACTGGCAGGCCGACGATTTCGCGCTCGTCGAATCGCACACCGAAAGCGCCGGTGCGCGCTATGTTGCGATTCGCCGCTGGGCGCTCGACGGGGGCGCCGGCGATTAAACCGACGGTGCAACTATGCGATAATCAGCGCTTTCGCGAAGCTGCGATCGGATCACCCACGAGAGGACGCAAAAATGGATGAAAACAAGCAAAAGGCGCTAGGAGCGGCGCTGTCCCAAATCGAAAAACAATTCGGCACCGGCTCGATCATGCGCATGGGCGACGGCGGACCGGTGA
The DNA here is from genome assembly GCA_041984235.1 of Gammaproteobacteria bacterium. Lineage (GTDB taxonomy): Bacteria > Pseudomonadota > Gammaproteobacteria > JBHIYN01. The sequence goes on along the minus strand of JBHIYN010000005.1, from coordinate 5,909 downwards.
CCAACATCAAGGCGGTGTCGACCGGCTCGCTGAGCCTGGATATCGCGCTCGGTGTCGGTGGTCTGCCGCGCGGGCGGGTAGTCGAAATCTACGGGCCCGAATCATCGGGCAAGACCACGCTGACCCTGCATGTGGTTGCCGAGGCACAGAAGGCCGGCGGCACCTGCGCGTTCATCGACGCCGAACACGCCCTCGATCCGCAGTATGCCGAGCGGCTGGGTGTAAACGTCGAGGAGCTGCTGGTTTCGCAACCCGACACCGGCGAGCAGGCGCTGGAGATCACCGACATGCTGGTACGCTCCAGCGCGGTTGACGTCATCGTCATCGACTCGGTTGCCGCGCTCACGCCAAAGGCGGAAATCGAGGGCGAGATGGGCGACAGCCACGTCGGCCTGCAGGCGCGGTTGATGTCGCAGGCGCTGCGCAAGCTCACCGCCAATATCAAGCGTTCCAATGCGCTGGTTATCTTCATCAACCAGATCCGCATGAAGATCGGCGTCATGTTCGGCAGCCCGGAGACCACGACCGGCGGCAACGCGCTCAAGTTCTACTCGTCGGTGCGACTCGATATCCGTCGCATCGGCTCGCTCAAGCGGGGCGACGAGGTAATCGGTAACGAGACCCGGGTCAAGGTGGTCAAGAACAAGGTTGCACCGCCGTTCCGCCAGGCCAATTTCGACATCCTCTACAACGAAGGCATTTCGCGCGAGAGCGAGATCATCGAGCTGGGCGTCGCGCACAACCTGATCGACAAGACCGGCGCGTGGTACAGCTACAAGGGCGATCGCCTCGGGCAGGGCAAGGAAAATGTCCGGCAGCTGCTCAAGGACACCCCGGAGCTGGCGGCCGAGCTGGAGTCCGCGATCCGGGCCCTGGTCATCCCTGGCGAGGAGCCGGCGGCTGACGACCTGGACGAACAGCCGGCGGAGGCCGAGGCCTGAGCGAAGATGCCCGCCAGTCGGCGCGCGAATTCGCGGTCGCGGCGCTTGCGCGGCGCGAGCACAGCAGGGGCGAGCTCGAGCGAAAACTGACGGCGCGCGGGCTCCCCCGCGAAGACATCGCGGGGGAGCTCGACGCGCTGGCCGCTCAGGGCTTGCAGGACGACCGGCGCTACGCCGCAAGCTACGTACACCAGCGCAGCGAGCGGGGCTACGGCCCGCGCCGCATCGAGCAGGAGCTGCGGCAGCGCGGCGTCGACCCCGACATCGCGGCCGAAGCGATGGCGGCAAGCGACACGGACTGGCTGCAGCGCGCCTGTGCCGCACAGGCGAAGAAATTCCGAGCGGCTCCGCAGTCGCACGCGGAGCGCGCGAAACAATCACGCTTTCTCGAATACCGCGGATTCGACGCCGAACAGATTCGACATGCATTGAGCCAGGCGAGCGACAATGAAGACCTCTGACATCCGGCAGGCTTTTCTGGACTACTTCCGCGAGCACGGGCACACGCTCGTGGACAGCAGCTCGCTGGTTCCGGCCAACGACCCGTCACTGCTGTTCACCAACGCGGGCATGGTGCAGTTCAAGGACGCTTTCCTCGGGCTCGAAGATCCCGGGTATCGCCGCGCGGCTTCCTCGCAGCGCTGCGTGCGCGCCGGGGGCAAGCACAACGATCTCGACAACGTCGGCTATACCGCGAGGCACCACACGTTCTTCGAGATGCTCGGCAATTTCAGCTTCGGAGAGTACTTCAAGCGCGAAGCGATCGGCTTCGCCTGGGACTTGCTGACGGTACGCTTCGCCCTGCCGCCGGAGCGGCTGTGGGTGACGGTGTTCGAAGACGACGACGAGGCCGCTGCGATCTGGCTCGACGAGATTGGCGTCGACCCGCAGCGATTCTCGCGTTGCGGCGAGAAGGACAATTTCTGGATGATGGGCGAGACCGGCCCCTGCGGACCGTGCTCGGAGATTTTCTTCGACCACGGGCCGGAGATCCCCGGCGGTCCGCCGGGCTCGCCGGATGCCGAAGGCGATCGCTACATCGAGATCTGGAATCTCGTGTTCATGCAGTACGAGCGCTCGGCCGACGGCCAGCTCACACCCATTCCGAAGCCCTCCGTCGACACCGGCATGGGCCTGGAGCGGATCGCCGCGGTACTGCAGGGCGTACACGACAACTACGACATCGACCTCTTTCGCGATCTGATCGCCGCCGTGCGGGCAGAGGTGCCGGGCGAAATCGAGGAGCCGGCGTCGCTGCGCGTGATCGCCGATCACATTCGCTCGTGCGCGTTCCTGGTGCTCGATGGCGTCACGCCCTCGAACGAAGGGCGCGGCTACGTCCTGCGCCGTATCATTCGCCGTGCACTGCGCCACGGCCACAAGCTCGGCATCGACCACGCCTTCTTCCATCGCCTGGTTGCGCCGCTGGCAGCGCTGATGGGTGATGCCTACCCGGCACTGCGCGAGCGCACCGAATCGGTCACCGGCACCCTGCGCCAGGAGGAAGATCGTTTTGCGGAGACGCTCGACCAGGGCATGCGCATGCTGGAGACCAGCATCAGCGAGCTCGACGGGACCACGATCCCCGGAGCGGTGGTGTTCCAGCTCTACGACACTTACGGCTTCCCGGTCGATCTCACGGCAGACATCGCGCGCGAGCGCGGTCTCGCGATCGATCACGAAGGCTACGAAGCCGCGATGCAGGCGCAGCGCCAGCGGGCCCGGGCCGCCAGCCAGTTCGCCAACGTGGATACGGCGCAGGCGATCGGTGGCGAAGCGCTGGCCGCGCTGGGCAGTGAGCAGGTCTTCTCCGGCTATGAACAGACGACCGACGACGCGCGAGTGCTAGGCCTGTTCGTCGATGGACAGGCCGTTGGTGCGCTGACTGCTGGTGCGCGTGGCGTCATCATCCTCGATCGTACGCCGTTCTATGCCGAGAGCGGCGGTCAGGCCGGTGATCATGGCCGTATCCGCAAGGCCGGGGCCGAGTTCGAGGTGACCGACACCGTCAAGCAGGGCGGTCTGCACCTGCACGTCGGGCACATGAAGGAAGGGTCGCTCGCCAGCGGCGACGCCGTAACCGCGGCCGTCGACGATCCGCGCCGCGAGGCGACACGCCTCAATCATTCGGCGACGCACCTGATGCACGCGGCACTGCGCGAAGTGCTGGGTACGCACGTCGAGCAGAAGGGTTCGCTCGTCGACCACGAGCGTCTGCGCTTCGACTTCTCACACCCGCGCGCAATGACGCGCGAGGAGATCGTCGCCGTCGAGTGCCTGGTCAACCGCGAGATCCGGCGCAACGTGGCGGTCGAAGCGCGGATCATGCCTTACCGGGAGGCGCTCGAAGCGGGCGCGATGGCCTTGTTTGGTGAGAAGTACGGGGACAGCGTACGCGTTCTGGCCATGGGTGATTTCTCGGTCGAGCTGTGCGGCGGAACACATGTCGCACGCACGGGTGACATCGGCGCATTCACGGTCGTGGCGGAATCCGGCGTAGCGTCAGGTGTACGGCGCATTGAAGCGATTACCGGTGCCGCCGCCGTTGCCCACGCGCAGGAGAACGAGGATCGACTGGCACGGCTGGCCGCGACCGTGCGCGCCGGCGGTGGCGATATCGAGCACAAGCTGGGCCAGATCCTCGAGCGCAGCCGCGCGCTGGAGAAGGAGGTGCAGGACCTGCGCAACCGGCTGGCCGGGCAATCCGGTCGCGACATTGCCGACAGCGGCCAGGAGATCGGCGGCGCGATGGTCATCGCGGAGCATATCGAGGGTGCAGACATGGAGTCCCTGCGCGCGGCCTGCGACCGGCTGAAAGACCGTTTTGAGCGCGCCGTCATCGTGCTCGGTACGGTACAGGATGACAAGGTCAGGCTGGTCGCCGGCGTCACCAGGAACCACACCGGCACGGTGCATGCGGGGAAGCTGGTGAATTTCGTTGCCGGCAAGGTCGGCGGCAAGGGCGGCGGGCGTCCGGACATGGCCCAGGCCGGTGGCAACGAGCCCGCTGCCCTCGACGAGGCCCTCGCCGCGGTGCCCGCATGGGTGGCGGAGCAGGGCGGATGATGGCTGCCTGCAGGACGCGTTTCCGCGGCGGCGCGCCGACCGCGTACAACCACAGCGTGAACTAGACATGTCCCTGATTGTGCAGAAGTACGGCGGCACCTCGGTCGCCGATCCCGAACGTATCGCTGCGGTAGCGGCGCGCGTCGCGCGTGCCCGCTCGGCCGGCGACCAGGTCGTGGTCGTGGTTTCCGCCATGGCCGGAGAAACCGATCGGCTCATGGGCCTGGCACGAGCGTTCGGCCCGCAGCCGCGCGGCCGGGAGCTCGACGTGCTGCTGGCGACCGGCGAGCAGGTGACGATCGCGCTGTTGTGCATGGCGCTGGAAAGCTCCGGCATCGCCGCCGCGTCCTACACTGGTGGCCAGGTGCGGATCCTCACGGACCAGGCCTACAACAAGGCGCGCATCCTGGAGATTGACCAGGACAAGGTGCGCCGTGACCTCGATGCCGGGCGCGTTGTCGTCGTAGCCGGCTTCCAGGGCGTCGACGAGGACGGCAACATCACCACGCTGGGGCGGGGCGGGTCGGACACCACGGCCGTCGCCATGGCCGCCGCGCTGAGTGCCGACGAGTGCCAGATCTATACCGATGTCGATGGCGTGTATACGACCGACCCGCGCATCGTGCCGGACGCGCAGCGGCTCGACCGCATCACCTACGAAGAGATGCTCGAAATGGCGAGTCTCGGGGCCAAGGTTCTGCAGATTCGGTCAGTCGAGTTTGCCAGCAAGTACCAGGTCAACCTGCGCGTGCTGTCGTCGTTCAGCGACGGCGAAGGCACGCTGATCACGACCGAGGAGAACATCATGGAGCAGGCGCTCATTTCCGGCGTTACCCTGAATCGCGACGAAGCCCAGATCATGGTCATCGGTGTGCCCGATCGACCCGGTATCGCCAGCGACATTCTCGGGCCGGTGGCAGACGCCAACATCGAGGTGGACATGATCGTGCAGAACAGTGGCGCCGATGGCGCGACCGATTTCACCTTCACCGTCCATCGCAACGATTACGACCGGACGCTGGAAATCCTGAAGCCCGTGGCGCAGCGTATGGGTGCGCGCGGTCTCGACGGGGACAAGACCATCGTCAAGGTATCCATCGTCGGGGTCGGCATGCGCTCGCATGCCGGTATCGCCAGTCGCATGTTCCGTGCGCTGGCGGCGGAGAACATCAACATCCGCATGATCTCGACTTCAGAGATCAAGATTTCGGTGGTGGTCGACCAGAAATATTCCGAGCTCGGGGTGCGCGTCCTGCACAGCGAGTTCGGCCTGGAGAACGGCGCTGCAACCGCTTGATTCTGTGAGCCTGGTCCCCATTTATTGATCAATGTCCGCATTTTTCCGGATTCCTGCCGCTACAATGTTCGTATCAGGTTTCGAGGCGATCCAGGTCGGTCCGACCCTCTTCCGCGGATTGCCGCTAATTTTCGATAACTGCGCAGATCTGGCGCAGATCAACGGAGGCTCATAATGCTTATTCTGACCAGACGGGTTGGGGAGGCGCTCATGATTGGTGACGAGGTCAATGTCACCGTGCTGGGGATCAAGGGTAACCAGGTTCGACTTGGGGTCAGCGCGCCCAAGGAGGTTGCCGTACACCGCGAGGAAATCTACCAGCGCATTCAACAGGAATCGGACGACAAGCTCGCATCGAATTCGGATTGATTGGCTTTACCCTCGTCCCCGCCGCCGGTATTCTAGCCAGCCACGGAGAGATGGCCGAGTGGCTGAAGGCGCTCCCCTGCTAAGGGAGTATGGGTCAAAAGCCCATCGAGGGTTCGAATCCCTCTCTCTCCGCCAACCAAAAAAAAGCGCCCGCCCCAGCGGGCGTTTTTTTTTGGTTGGCGGAGAGAGAGCGCCGATGAGAACCCTTCGTTCGACAAACTCGCGCAGCGAGTTTG
>JBHIYN010000004.1:0-376163 GCA_041984235.1 Gammaproteobacteria bacterium | reverse complement strand
CTTCAGAGGTGAGCTGGGTATATCTCATGCTCATTCCCTTTTCTGCCAGGATTAAGGAACGACTGAGTATTCCAGCTCATCTCCCTTAGGAGAATCGAACGTTGCACTTACCTCTAGAATCCGCGCCACATAACAAGTCGCTGAAACGGACGCGATAGTTCCTACGGTTTAGTGGACACCCTGACCTACCTATTCAGGAGTGTTCAAGATGCCGAAACCAGGTCCCAGAACGACCTATCGATACAGCGACGCATTCAAAGCAACAGCGGTCCGGCTGAGTGAGTTGCCCGGCGTTGCCGTGCAGGATGTCGCCGAGTCGCTTTACATCCATCCGCTCATGTTGTCTCGTTGGCGCAAGCAGGTGCGCGAGGGATTAATCATGGGCAAAGGTGCGGAGATCGACAAAGAAGTAGCCGCTGAGCTGAAGGAGCTGCGCAAGGTCAAGAAGGACTACGAGCGCCTGAAGGTCGAACATGAGCTTTTAAAAAAAGCAATCGAGTTCACTTCCAAACGAAAAGCGATGTCTTCGCCTTCATCGACCACCAGGCCGGGGAAGGCTTCAAAGTGACCACGATGTGCGCGCTCTACGGTGTCAGCCGAGTGGTTTCTACGCCTGGCGGAAGCGCCCGCGGAGTCAACGCTCGCTCGAGGACGAAATGTTGCTGAAGGAAATCAGGGAGGCACACAGAGAAGGCCTTCAGACCTACGGCAGTCCGCGCATTCACGAGGCGTTGGTGCGACAGGGTCGCCCAGTGGGGCGGCGTCGAATCGAGCGTTTGTGCGGGAAAATGGGATTCGGGGCTGCTCAGCCGACCAGTACCGTCGGACCCCGGGCCTGGACCGCTTCTTCGGGGTGATAGGCAACCGGGTCCACACGATGACGGTGACAAAGCCCGACCAGGTGTGGGTGTCGGACGTGACCTATCTGAAGGTCAACGACGCGTGGCGCTACTTGTCGGTGGTGATGGACCGATATTCTCGTCGTGTGCTGGGCTGGTCGCTGGGAGCGGAGAAATCGGCCACCCTGACGCACCGGGCCCTGAAACAGGCGGTGAAGCTGAGACGCCCGGCCCCTGGCACGCTCGTTCATACGGATCGGGGCTCCGAATACGTCGGTAGCCGGTTTCAGGGCGCGCTGAACAAGGCCCTGCTACTGCCGAGCATGAACCGGCGGCGGCGGATGACCGACAACGCGCACATGGAGTCATGGAACAAGACGATGAAATCGGACATGTACCATCGCCGCGTGTTCACGAGTGGCAAGCAACTGCGGGAGGCGGTGCGCTCCTACATCGACTTCTATAATCGGGTGAGACTACACTCGTCGCTGGGTTACCGTTCACCGATGGAGTTCGAGCAGGCATGCGCCTAACCAAACGGTGTCCACTTTTTCGTAGGAACTCCCCACTTGACCGCTCCTTCCCTGCGCTGCCGCTCCGGTCGGTCGCCGTCAAGTGCAGGTTATTGCGGCGTTAGGCGGACCTTCTACGTTGGAGCATTAATCATGGATGACAAAAGAACCGGAAGAATCTATGCGGTAGTGGAGTTCTCTCTCCTCGCATCGATTATCGCGTTAGTCGTAATCTCAATCTCTGAGATAGTAGCTCGCCAGCAATTCCTCACATTCGTAACTAATCAGATAGGCGATATTCAATCGGAATTGGTAGACAGCGGCGCTTCTCCTGATTCATCCGAGCGAATTGATATACTTCGGCAACAAGTAAATGTACTCAAAACTATTCGTGCCGAAACAGAGTCACTAGTATCTATTGGGGCTTCTCAAGAAGGCTATACACTCGAATACCTTAGAGGCCAAAAGAGCAGAAGCGAAGAACGTGCGCGAGAAGCTGTATTCGGAAAACTGCCTACCGCCTCATCTGTTCATAGGACCGAAGAATCGAGGGCATTCCTCGAGAGCGCAAGAGTCCGAATACTCAGCTACATTTTGCGCCCGTTTTCTTTTTTGAACAGCGACATTTTACTTGCCTTAGTGGTGATCGGGTGCGGTTCAATTGGCGCCGTTATCGCCGGCATCCGCGCGGAGAATGGGCTGGCATTGAAGCCTTTCTCTCTCGGATTAGCAGCCGGTTTTATTGCCTTTCTAGCTATTAAAGGCGGTAGATACCTATTCCTGATTAGTGCAGACGCAAGCGTCATCGATTTCAATCCCTACAGCAGCGCGTTCGTCGGAATACTTGTCGGCATGTTTACGGAGAGAGCCTATGACGTACTCTCGAATCTCGTCGACGAACTAATCAAGAGAATGACTGGTTGAGCAGCGAGCACACTTACGCTGCGTCCGAGTAGATTAACAAGTGAAATGCAACAAGGCGCTGGGGGCAGACACCGGCCCGCGACCTTCCCCTCACGCTCGCTGCTGCCCGCGGCCGTCACGCGCGGCCCGACGTTACGTCAGGCGACAAGCCTCACCCACGGAATGCGCACATGAAGGCATGGGTCATTCATTCAGCCGGCGGACCTGAGCAGTTCCGGCTGGAAGAGGTACCGACGCCATCGCCCCGCGCCGGCTGGGCGCTGATCAGGGTGCGGGCGTTCGGGCTCAACCGGTCCGAGTGGTTCACCCGGATTGGAGAGTCGCCCATGGTCCGCTTTCCGCGCGTTCTGGGCATCGAATGTGTGGGTGAAATCGTCGATGCGGGCGGGCTCGGGCTGGCACCTGGTACCACCGTGGCCGCGCTCATGGGCGGCATGGGCCGCGCTTTCGATGGCGCTTACGCTGAGTACACCCTGGTGCCGCACGGCAGTGTCTTCCCTGTGAAGACGCGTCTGCCCTGGGAGAAGTTTGCCGCGCTACCGGAAATGCTGCAGACCACGCATGGCTCGCTGACTGTCGGGCTCGAAATCGATCGGGCCGACTCCCTGCTGATCCGGGGCGGCACGTCCTCGGTCGGGATGGCCGCGCTGGCCCTGGCGAAATACGCAGGCCTGACCGTGGGCACCACGACCCGTGACGTCGGAAAAACAGACGCCCTCGAAGCCGCTGGTGCGGATGAAGTCTGGGTTGATGATGGCAAGATCCACCGGCAAATCGATGAGCGCAGGGAAAAGCCCTACGACCGTGTGCTCGAGCTGATCGGCACCACGACATTGCTCGACTCACTGCGCTGCGTGGGGCGCGGCGGCATCGTTTGCATGACCGGGATTCTGGGCGGGGCATGGACCCTGGCGGAATTTCATCCCATGGGGGATATCCCCACGGGCGTGAAGCTCACGTCCTACAGCGGTGAAGCCGCTGATCTCCCGCTGCAACAGTTCCAGGCGTATGTTGCCGCCGTGGAGACCGGAGATTTGGAGATCGAGACCGGGCCCGTATTCCGATTCGAGGAGCTGATTGACGCACACCGTCTCATGGATGCCAACCGGGCTGGCGGAAAAATCGTAGTCCTTGGGCAAGAATGAATGAGGTTACAGTTCGGGTGTTTCCGGGCACCCGCGAACGAATACCGCATGAACGTCACTGGGGCAGGCGCGATCACGCGCGCTTCGCTGCAGCGGGTTCATCCTTATGGGAAAAAGGGGGCAGATTTATTTAGCGCCTACATTAAGGCGTGGGGGAGCTGACCGTACCTGGCAATGGTGCTGAACCTCTAGTCCCGCCGCGTCGTCGGCCGGGCGCACGATACCCACATGCGCGGGACCCTCATCCTCGAAGCGCTGGAGACAGCCCTGGAGCAACGCCGAACCACCCCGGGTCTGTTGCTGCACTCCGACCGCGGTTTCCTATATCGTGGCCACGACTACCAGGACCGGTTGACCACCGTGGGGCTCAGGTCGAGTATGCGTCGCAAAGGGATTTGCTGGGACGATGCGGTGATGGAGTCTTTCTTCAGCCGGCTCGAGGTCGAGCTCATCTACCCTGAGGCCTGGCGGACCTTCGGGGCGCTACGCGGCGGCCTGTTCGAGTACCTCGAGATCTTCTACAACCGGCGGCGCCACCACTCCGCGCCCGACTGCCTTAGCCCGGCGCAATACGCGCACCTGCCTAATCCCGCAACCGTGTCTATGGTTTTTGGGTAACTCCAGTGCTCTTAACATTCTTGCGCGCCGGGTAAAGCCTGCTGTCAGCCATTGGCATTCGACATGTCTATGGCAATCCTCCACTTCCCTTCCCGCTTTACGAAAACGATCAGATACTTACCGGGCTGTGTCGATTCGTCCGAAGGTTCTTTGACGCTCGTCGTACCATAAACGTACGCCATGTCGTTGGACTCACTCACGGCGGCTGCGGTTGGTTCCCAGGACAATTCGAAGCCGTCAGTAGTAGCGATATGGGTGAACAATTCTCGAATGTTCTCCTTACCGTGGATCATCTCGGCTCCAGGAGAAGCCTGAAGCGCATCATCTGCGAAGCTTTCCATTAACGAATCAATGTCTCCTGCCTGCATATACCTGTTGTTTCGGCGTTCGATTTCCATGAGTTCTTTCGGATCCGGAGTAGTCGCAGCCATGTTTCTCATCCTTCAAGTAGTGCCAGGTGCCGAGGATTCTCCATCGCTTTCCGATTTGGCACAATGACATAATCATTAAATATCTTGCCAAACGCATCGGAAATCTTTCGTGTCAGAGCTACCCGAGTATGACCTGCCACCCATATCCTCTATTCCGGACCTGACTCCGGCAAAGCGCCGGAAGCGCGTTGTAATTGTCGCTAGTCCGTGCTCCGACCCGCTGGAACTGATTGGGCCTATGACTGTTTTCCAGGTCGCAAACCTGGTGCTCGCTAACTCAGGCCGCTCGGAAGTTGGGTACGACCTCGAATTCGTATCAAGCCAGGTCGGCAGCATCTTCGAGACTAAAGGTCTCAAGCTCTTGACGGATAGCCCTTACAACGGCCTTCGCGGAAAAGTCGATACGTTGGTATTAACGCCAATGGATTTCGCGGTCTTGTTCTCCGGGCAGGATCGCTTCCTCGCCTGGGTCGCCAAATACTCCCAGCGAGTTCGCCGTCTCGTATCGATTTGCGCGGGCGCGTACATCCTGGCCGAAGCGGGAGTGCTAACGGGGAAACGTGCGTCGACGCATTGGGACCTGGTGCGAGATTTCAAGGCTCGCTATCCCGATGTCCGACTGGACCCAAAGCCCATATTTACCAAGGATGGTCATATTTACACATCTGCCGGAATGACTGCCGGACTAGATCTGATAGTGGCGTTGGTTGAAGAGGATTTTGGTAGCTCGGTAGCCCTTCGCACGGCACAGGCAATGGTGTTCTTTCTGAAAAGACCTGGCGGACAAGCTCAGTTCAGTACGCAGCTTGCGCACGGCTTGCCCGAGAATACGGAGATCGCTCAACTGCAAAATTTCATCTACGAACACATTGGAGAAGATCTCCACGTAGAGAAGCTGGCGCAACATGTGAATATGAGCCCGCGGAATTTTTCAAGGAAATTTCGCAATGAAGTGGGCTTATCCCCGGGCAAATATGTCGAGCTTTGTCGGCTCGAGCTGGCGCGGCAGAAGCTTGAGCAGTCTTCGTTGCCGCTACCCAAGATTGCACGGATATGCGGCTATCGTACGATGAGTGGCATGCACCTGGCGTTTGAGCGCCATCTTGGCCTTAGTCCGACCAAGTATCGCGAAAGATTTTCAAGTGCTGCCAGTTGAGTATCAATACAGAATCATGGTGTGTGGAGTGTCCTATCCCGCGCCTAACGAGCGACAAAGAAGATGATCGAACGTCAATTTGAATCGATAGAAACCAACGGCGTCACCCTGCGCACCGTAGTGGAGGGCGAAGGCCCGCTCGTCATCCTCCTCCACGGCTTCCCCCAGTGCTGGTACCTGTGGCGCCACCAGATCGACCCCATCGTAGCCGCAGGCTACCGCGTCGCCGTTCCGGACCAGCGCGGTTACGGCGGCAGCAGCCGCCCGCCCGAGATCGCTGACTACAACATTCGTGACCTGTCGGCCGACGTCGCCGGCATTGCTCGAGCGCTCGGCTACAGCGAGTTCTTCCTGGTCGGGCACGACTGGGGATGCCTCGTGGCGTGGAACACGGCGCTGTTGCACGCGGATACCTGCAAGGCGGTGATGGGCCTGTCCGTTCCGTTCTGGCGCTGGGGGCCGGAGGGGCTGGACCTGCCGGGCATGGACGACCGCTTCTGGTATGCCCGCTATTTCCAGGAGCCGGGGGTCGCCGAGGCCGAGCTGGAAGCGGATGTGGCGCTGAGCCTGCGGTCGATTTACCACTGGGTTTCAGCGGACGCACCCGCGGGCACGTTCATGAAGCAGACCGAGCATCCGAGAGCGAGCCGGTTGCTGGAGGTCCTGCCTGTACCGCCCGAGCAACTGCCGGACTGGCTGACCGAGGAAGACCTGGCCTATTACGTCGAGCAGTACGAGACGAGTGGCTTCCGGGGCCCCATCAACTGGTATCGGAACATACCGACCAACAACGGCCTGACGCCCGAGCTCGCGTCCGCGCGCTTCACGCAGCCGGCCGCTTTTGCCGCGGGCCAGTATGACGTGGGGCTCGATTTCGATCCGAGCTGGAAGGAGAAGCTGTCCAGCGCATTCGACGACCTGCGCTTCATCGAAATTGTGAAAGGCGCCGGCCACTGGCTGCAGGTCGAGCAGCCAGCCGATACGACCGCGCTCATCCTGCGGTTCCTGAAGGGGTTGTAAGAACCCCTGCGTCGAACGGACAAGGGCAACGAGCGTCGTCGGCTTCGCGCTCGATGCTTACATGCGGGAGCCCTGGATCCTGCAGTGTCAGGCGCGGCCCGGCAGCAACGCCGTCCCGAGCCCGGTCTGCTGCCGGACGCCGACTGCGGCGAACGGTATCGCGGCCATAGCCGCCAGCACCGGTTGACGGCTTCCGGGATCAGGCCGAGTAAGAACTGCAAAGGTACTTGCTGGGACATGGCGTTGATGGAGTCCTTCTTCTGCCAGCCTAAGGTAGGGTTTGCGTTTCCGAAAGCGTCCGGAGCGTTCGAAGCACTACGTGCAGGCCTGTCCGATTGGCTCGAGATCGTCCTCGGCCGCCCGTGTCCCCCCCACCACCGAAGGTGATTTCAGCCCGGCGCCGTTCAGGGCGCGGTCGGCGCCTGAAGACCATCAGCGTCATTGTCGACGAGAAGCCCTGCCAACCGCCCATCCCGAACACGGCGTGCCGGGCGCCTTGTACTACTACCGGCACGACCTGCGCAGGCGCAACGCCAGCGCCCGCTGGCGTCCCGACGAACGCACCTGGCTGGTTCCGAAAGCCATCCTCACGCCGCTCGGACCGCGCAAGCGCGTGCCAAGGAAGAAATCGAAGAAGGGGTGGCTACTTTTTGCGGCAACCACCATGAACACTTCACCGAATATGGCTACCGCGCGGACCGATATGGTCACTGCTTACAGATTTACGAAATCTGCCTGATCAAGTGCCAGATTGCTCTGGGCAGGTATACGTCAATGACGTATAATCAGCGCCGTGCATACATTCATCGAATCGCCGATATTTACGAAGCTCGTATCCGAATATCTCGACGACGATGATCTTTTCGAGCTGCAATATACGCTTACCGAAAATCCCGAAGCAGGAGACGTCATCCCAGGTTCTGGCGGGATCCGGAAACTGCGATGGAGAATGCCGGGACGCGGGAAGCGAGGCGGTCTGCGCGTCATCTACTAGCTAAGAAACACTCGCAACGAAATTTGGCTGCTAACCCTATATCCGAAGAACGTCGCCGAAAACATCCCGGTCAAAGTTTTGAAAAAGATCCGAGAGGAAATCGAAAATGGCTAAGCGAAAAGCTGAACGTGATATTGGCGAAGAGATCCTCGAGGGCATCCGTAACATCAAGAGCGGAAATACGGGCCGCATCTCACAGTTTCCGCCAATCTCAAAGATCCGGGAGAAGGTCGGCCTGTCTCAGTCCGAGTTCGCGAAGTTGCTCGGGGTTTCAGTTCGCACCTTGCAGGAATGGGAACAAGGTCGCCGCGCCCCATCCGGTCCTGCCCGAACACTCCTGGCAATTGCGAATAAGAACCCACGTGCCCTGCTGGAAACCGCAATCTGATACCCGGTTGGAGTCGGGCGCGTTACAGCGAGATGATAGGCGCCCCGGTTAGTCTGGCCTTCAGTGCAAGGAACCCATCATGCCCAACCACGAACTCGCCCAGCTCAACATCGCCCGCCTCAGCAGCCCCATCGATTCGCCCGAGCTCGCGGACTTCGTGGACAATCTCGATCGGATCAACGCCCTCGCGGAATCGTCGCCCGGCTACGTGTGGCGGCTGCAGACGGACGATGGCAACGCCACCGCGATCAAGCCGCTCGGCGATGACTACGTCGTGAACCTGAGTGTCTGGCAGGACATCGAGTCCCTGTACGACTACGTCTACCGCTCGGCGCACATCGAAATCATGAAGCGCCGCAAGGAATGGTTCGAGCGCATGCGCGAGGCTTACATAGTGCTGTGGTGGGTGCCGCAGGGGCATCGCCCGACCATCGAGGCGGCCATCGCCCGGCTCGAGCTGTTGCGCACGGAAGGGCCGTCACCGCGGGCCTTCACTTTCAAGAAGCCCTACCCGGCGCCGGGCCACGGCGAGCACGCTGTTCCGGGTCCGTTCCTGGATACGTGCACCGCCTGACAAGTTGGCGCCCTTTCTCGAACCGCGGATAGCGAGTCGAACGCGCAGGATGGGGTTATGACGCATAGCAGTGACGCACGTTTCGAGGTCATCCTCGAGCTCGAGGCACGGGCCGACGCGGTGGATGCGCTGACCGGGTGGCTGACCGCGAACCTGGCGGATACGCGTGACTACGCGGGCTGCGTTTCCGTCCAGGCGCTGCGGGATACGGACGATCCCACCCGCATCGTGGTCATCGGGCAATGGCTGTCGCGCGCGCACTGGCAGCGCTACATCGACTGGCGCGAAGCGCGCGGGGATCTGGCGACGGTCGGCGGCCTGGTGCGGGAGCCGCCGTCGTTCCGCTGCTTCGACCTGCTCGGCGAGTGGCGCGATGACGCCTGACCGCCGGCCGCCCGCGTGCTGTGCGGGCCGTGCGCGGCGGCGTGGTCCGCTACGAGCGGACCTGCTATAACCACTGCGAGCGAAGATTCGCAGCGACGGGGAGGAACGCGCGCATGAACGAGGAGATCGCGGCCGGCATCTATGCCGATTTTGCCAGGTGCTTCAACAGCCGGGACATGGAAGGTCTGCTCGACCTCTACGAGGACGACGCGGTGTTCGTGCGCGGCCCCGGCGATGCGGTCTCCGGCCGCGCCGCGATCCGCGAAGCGCTGCAGGGTTTCCTGGACACCGGGGGCGAGATCGCGTTCCGGGTGCGCCATGCCGTGCAGCACGGCGACATCGCGCTGCTCAGCAACGAGTACACCCTGCAGGGCACCGACGCGTCCGGTGAGCCGTTCACGCTGACCGGCAGGACCTCCGAGGTGCTGAGGCGCCAGCCGGATGGCCGCTGGCTCTACATCATCGACCATCCGGCCGGGGCCCAGGACTGAGCGACGCCTGACCAGCGCCGCCAGGCGCTGCCGCGTCGATGGTGCTGCACCGTGAACACCCTCGCCTACCAGCTCTGGGACGTGTTCACCGACGTGCCGTTCGCCGGCAACCAGCTCGCCGTGGTTGCGCACGGCGAGTCGATCGCTGCCGGGTCCATGCAACAGATCGCGAACGAGTTCGCGCTGCCCGAAACCGTCTTCGTGCTGCCGGCGCGGGAGCGTGGCTGCACGCACCGGCTGCGCATCTTCACGCCGCGGCGCGAGTTGCCGATGGCCGGCCACCCGACCATCGGCGCCATCTTCGCGCTGGCGCGGGGCGGCGCGTTCGCACCGGGCACGGCGCAGATCCGGCTGGAGCTCGGGATCGGCCCGACCGCCATCGACCTGGAATGGCACGGCGAGACCCTGGCCTGCGCGTGGATGACGCAGCCGGCGCCGGAGTTCGGGCCGGCCTGCGTGGATACGGATCTGCTGGGCCGGGTGCTGGGCCTGGAAGCGGCGGCGCTGGCGGCGACCGGTGCGCCGGTGCAGGTGGTGTCGTCCGGTGTGCCGCTGCTCTTCGTCTGCCTGGGCTCGCGCGCCGAGGTCGACCGCGCCGCGCTGGACCGCTCGGCGCTGGTGCAACTGGTGTCGACCCTGGGTGTGCCGGAATGTCCCGTCTACGTGTTCACGCTCGAAGCCGGCGACGACGGCGCGCTGACCTACAGCCGCATGTTCGCGCCGGCCTTCGGGATCGCGGAGGACCCCGCCACCGGCGGCGCGGGCGGCCCGTTGCTGGGCTTCGTCGCGCGCTACTTCCCGCAGGTTCTGCGCGGCGACGGCCCCTACCTCAACCGCCAGGGCGTGAGCCTGGGGCGCCCCGCGAGCATCCGCCTGCGCCGCCGCGCGCGCGACGGTGACGGCGAAGATGTGCAGGTCGGTGGCACTGCCGTGCCCGTTGGTGAGGGCAGCCTGCGGGTCCCCACTGATACCCGGTCACCGTCATGATGACCCGCGCAACGGCACGCCGGTGGGTGCCCGTTCGGAACGATTCGTGTACCGGCTCGTAACCCGCCTCCCGGTGTTCTCGATCCTGAAGCCGGAGGAAGCATGAGCGAGACACTCGCGATCCGCCCCGCCACCGCGGCGGACCTCCCGGAGATCGGCGCGGTCATCAACGACGCGGCGGTCGCCTACCGGGGCGTCATACCGGCCGACTGCTGGCATGAGCCGTACATGCCGATGGACGAGCTCGTGCGCCAGTTCGAAGACGGCATCGCGTTCTCCTGCGCGCTGGACGATGGCGCCATCAGCGGCGTGATGGGCCTGCAGGACAAGGGCGAGGTGGCATTGATCCGGCACGCCTACGTGCGCACCCGGCAGCGCCGCTCGGGCATCGGCGCGGCGCTGCTCGGCCACCTGCTCGGCGGGCGCGACCAGCCGGTTCTGATCGGTACCTGGAAGGCGGCGCGCTGGGCCGTCGCGTTCTACCAGAAGCACGGCTTCCGGGTCGTGCCGGAAATCCGGACGGCCGCGCTGCTGCGACGCTACTGGTCGATTCCCGAGCGGCAGATCGAGACCTCGGTGGTGCTCGCCAGCGCGGACTACCCGGCGCCCGGCGCGTGACCGGCTCAGAGGCGGCGGGTGCAGGGTGCGCAGGCTGAAACGCGGCAAGGACAAGGCGGCGCGGCGGCGCCCGGTGGACGCGTCGCGGCTCAACATGGGCAACACCTACAGCAGCGCACCGCTCTTCTACTACGACATCGAGTTCAGCTGTGTCGATTGCGGCGTGACCGAGACCTGGACCGCCGACCAGCAGAAATGGTGGTGCGAGGAAGCGGGCGGCTACTTCTTCTCGACCGCGGTGCGCTGCCGCGCCTGCCGCGAGCAGGAGCGCGAGCGCCGGCGCCGCGCACGCATCGCGGCGGGGCACGACGACAGCGCCTGAGCGCCGCTCCGCGCGCGTGCCGCGATCAGCACACGCGCCTAGGCGCGGATCACGTCCAGCGCATCCTGCGCGAACTGCGCGTACTCGATGACCGTGCCGTCCGGATCTTTCACGCACAGGAATCTCGCTTCCACGCCCGAGGGCGCGACGCCGGGCGCCGTCTCGTAGGGCGAGACCGGGCCGACGAACTCGACCCCGTTGGCGGCGAGGTGCGCGGCCACGCCGTCGATGTCGGCGACCTCGAAGCACAGCCGCGCGATGCCGACGTGGTCCAGCGACGGGTAGGCCTCGCCGGCGGTCGGCCGGTCGAGGAACTGGATGATGTCGAGAAAGGGCACCGGGTTGTCGCCGGGGATCTTCATGAACACGGCACGGAACTCGCGGTCCGCGTCCAGCCCCAGGCCCTGCCACACCCCGGCGCCGGGGCCGAATACCTGGTCGGCGAACTTCTCGAAGCCGAGCATCTCGTAGAACGGCACGCTGCGTTCCATGTCACGCACGCAGATGTTGGCGTGCACCATTTGTCGAATGTGGATCTCGCTCACGGTCTACCTCGTTGCTGCTGCCCTCGTGGGCGTCGTGCCGCATGGTATCGCGGCGAGACGTCGCGGCGCGCGTTCGAACGCGATGTCGCGTGCCGCTATACTCGAACCCGACGCGGCCCCGAAAAGGAGTCCAGGGCTTGAAGACGAACTACCTGCTGATCGACTACGAGAACGTACAGCCGGGCAGTCTCGCCGCGCTGAACGGCGTGCCGTTCCGGGTGCTGGTGTTCATCGGCGCCAACCAGACCCGGGTGCCGGTGGCGTTCGCCAGGGCGCTGCAGTCGCTCGGCAGCGATGCCGAGTACATCCAGATCGCGGGCAGCGGCCGCAACGCGCTCGACTTCCACATCGCCTTCGCCATCGGTGAGCTGTCGCAGCGCGACCCGCAGGGCTATTCCCACGTGATCTCGAAAGACGCGGGCTTCGATCCGCTGATCGCCTATGCGAGAGGCCGCGGCATTCTGGTATCCCGTTCGCGCGACATTGCGGACATCCCCATGCTCAAGCTCTCGAACGCCAAGACCCTGTCCGAGAAGACGGCGGCCATCGTCGACAACCTGGTGGCACGCGGTTCGTCGAGGCCGCGCAAGGTGAAGACGCTCAGGAACTCGATCAACGCGCAGTTCATGAAGGCGCTCGAGGAGACGGAGCTGGATCAGATCGTGAACGAGCTCTTGAACAGCGGACATATCTCGATCGAGGCCGAGAACGTCAGCTACCACCTGCGCCCGGCGAATTGAGGGTGGCTGCGCGAACGCGTCGACGCCGGCAACCCCCGCCATGAAACCCGAGCCCCTCTCCCTGGTCGTGTTCAACGCGCTGCTCGAGGTCGAGCTGAGCGTGATCGAGGACGCAGCCATACGCCGGGTCGCGCGCGCGACCCTGATCCCGCCGCGGCCCGACACGCGCATACCGGCGGCGAGCAGCCGCGAGACCTGGGTCGCCTGGATCTTCGCCGAGACGCCGGATCAGAAACGCGGTGCGGCCTACTGCGATCGCGGGCGCGCCTACCGCGAGGCGCAGTGGGGCGTGGTCAGCCTGGACGACGCGTACTTCGGGCCGGACCGCAACTGGTATCCTTCGGTCAACGATCTCATGGCGACCTGGGTTGCGGCGTGGTGACACGGCGCACGGCGCGCCATGCCGCTCCGAACCACGAGCCTGCGACATGCAGGTGGGCGTAAACGCACACACCGCCGCCCGGCATTCCCGCCCGTACCCGTGGCGCAGGCGTCGCGCGTACAATCGGTTCGCGCGCAACCTCGCAGGAGCCATGCCATGGACCGAGCCCCCCTCATCGTCACCCCGGAGAACTCACCCGCTCCCCTCAACGTCGTCGGCACCGCGGTCACCGTGCTCGCGTCCAACGAGCGGACGCAGGGCCAGGAGTTCACCTTCCAGGCCGGCGACGAGGGCACCGGGCCGCCGCCGCACAGCCATGCCTGGGACGAGGCCTTCTTCGTCACCCGGGGCAGCGTGGAGTTCACCTGTGACGGGGTCACCGACCTGTGCCCCACCGGCAGCCTGGTGTTCGTACCCGGTGGCACCATCCACGCCTTCAAGTACGGGCCTGGCGGTGGCGCCATGCTCGAGATCACCGGCGCCGGCAGCCACTCCGCGCAGATGTTCGCCGCCATCGACGCCGAGGTACCGCCCGGCCCGCCGGACGTGGAGAAGATCATCGCGGTGATGCAGGCCAACGGCGTCACCGTGCACCGCTGACGCGGGCGGCGTGACCCGCTCGGCGCGCTTCTGGGATCGCATCGCGGCGCGCTACGCGCGCTCGCCGATCTCGGATCCGGCCACTTACGCGCGCAAGCTGGAGGCGACGCGCCGCTACCTGGCGCCCGCGCACGAGGTGCTGGAGATCGGCTGCGGCACCGGCTCTACCGCGCTCGAACACGCGCCCCGCGTGCGTCACCTGCACGCCATCGACTACTCGGGCCGCATGATCGAGATCGCCGAGCGCAAGCGGGTCGCAGCCGGGATCGACAACGTCACCTTCGAATGTCGCGCGCTCGAAGACCTCGACCCGGCGGCACAGCGCTATGACGTCATCCTCGCGCTCAACGTCCTGCACCTGCTGCCGCAGTGGCGCGCGACGTTGCCGCGGCTGGCGGCGCTGCTCGAACCCGGCGGCGTGCTCGTCAGCAGCACCGCCTGCCTCGGCGACGGCATGGGCTGGGTGCGCTACGTCGCCCCGCTCGGCAGCGCGCTGCGGCTGATCCCGGCGATCGCCGTCATGACCGCCGCCGAGCTCGAGGACGGCCTGCGCGCGGCGGGGCTGGAGATCGTCGAGCAATGGTCGCCGGGCCGCAACAAGGCGCTGTTCACGGTCGCGCGCAAGGTGCCACCGCCTGACTGATCAAAGGCCGTGGCGCTGGCGATGTGACGCACCGCCTCGCTAACATGCGCCCACCACATCGATGACCGCGGGGAGGAGCGACACGATGGAAATGGGCGTTTTCAGCTTCAACACCGAGTACACCATCCGTGCCGACGAGCTGGCCATCGAGGCCGAGGCGCGCGGCTTCGACTCGGTGTGGTTCCCCGAGCACACGCACATCCCGGCCAGCCGCAGGACGCCCTACCCGGCGGGCGGCGAGCTGCCGCAGGAATACGTGCACATGTCCGATCCCTTCGTCAGCTGCGGCGTCGCCGCCGCGGTAACGAAGACGCTCATCGTCGGCACCGGCGTGTCGCTGATCCCGCAGCACGAGCCGCTGGCGCTGGCCAAGACGGTGGCCACCCTGGACCGCCTCAGCAACGGCCGCTTTCAGTTCGGCATCGGCGCCGGCTGGAACCAGGACGAGATGGAGAACCACGGCGTGGCCTACGCGGAGCGCTGGAAGGTGCTGCTCGAACACCTCGCCGCGATGAAGGCACTGTGGACCGAGGACGAAGCGTCCTACCACGGCAGGTACGTGAACTTCGACAAGGTGTGGTCCTATCCCAAGCCGGCGACGCAGCCGCACCCGCCGGTGATCATGGGCTCGTTCGCCTCGGACTACGGCATCAACCGCGCCGCGAAGCACGCCGACGGCTGGATCCCGGTCAACGCCCTGCACGAGAACCTGCCGGGTGACATCGCCAAGCTGCAGGCGAAGCTGCGCGAGTACGGGCGCGACCCGGCGACCTTCTCGATCTCGATCTTCGACATCGAGTCGACCGCGGAGGACGACCTGAAGAAGTTCGCCGACATGGAAGGCATCACGCGGGCGATCCCGCGCTGCCCGACCGAGGACCGGGACAGCGTGCTGCGCTGGCTGGACCGCTACGCGGACATCAAACGCCGCCTGGGCTGAGCGGGTGCCGCGGGGAGGCGCGGTGGCGCCGCACGGGTTGTTCACGTGACACCTGCTGCGGCCGGTGGTGAGCATCCCGGCGGCGTACCGGTATCGAACGATACGGCATTGACCGCGGCCGGCGGATCTGCGGCAATCGGAGCACGGCAAAGCCGGTGCCGTGCCGTACCGCGGCTGGCCAGGAGGGTGAGCGAGCATGGTCGAGGGAAACTGCCTGTGCGGGCACGTGTGTTACCGCGTTGCGCGGCGTATCGAGCGCGCCTACCAGTGCCATTGCTCGCTGTGCCGCAAGCAGGGCAGCGCCGCGACCAACCTGGCGACGCTGGTCGACGCGGCCGATTTCGAATGGCTCGCGGGCGAGTCCGGGGTCACGCGCTACCGCCGGGAGAGCGGCTTCTCGTCCAATTTCTGCGCGAGCTGTGGCACGACCGTGCCGAACGCGCTGCGCGCGTCGTCGTGGATGTGGATTCCGCTCGGCGGGCTGGACGGCGAACTCGCGCCGCACACGGTGGTGCACCTCTATACGGAATCGCGCGCGTCGTGGGACGACACCGTCATCGCCTGCGAAGCCTTCGCCACCATGCCCGATCTCGACGCCTTCGCGCGCCTGCTCGGGCTGTGAGCCGCCGCGCACCCGGGTCGTGACGAACGCCGGCGACGCCCCCGCCTGCGGCTACGTGCCCGGGATCCTCGGCCGGGTGACCGAGCTGCACGCCGACTACTACGCTCGCCACTGGGGCTTCGGTACGGCCTTCGAACGCACCGTGGCGCAGGACATGGCGGAGTTCCTCGGCCGCTACGACGCCGGCCGGGACGGGCTGTGGCACCTCGCGCGCGACGGCCGCATCGAGGCCGCCATCGCCATCGACGGCATCGCCGTGGCGGACGCCGGCGCCCACCTGCGCTGGTTCATCGCCTCCGACGCGCTGCGCGGCAGCGGCGCGGGCCGGCGCCTGCTGGCGTGCGCACTCGCTTTCTGCGACCGTCAGCGCTACCCGCAGACCTACCTGTGGACCTTCCGCGGACTCGAGCAGGCGCGCCACCTCTACGAGCAGGCCGGCTTCACGCTGGCCGGGGAAGCGAGCGGCTCGCGCTGGGGCAGCGAGGTGGTCGAGCAGCGCTGGGTGCGGCCGTGCGGCGGCAGCGACTGACTGGCGCAGATCCTCTGCACCGCGTGACAACCAACGGAGAGAAGCCGATGAACAAACCCCGCACGCTGGTCGCCGCGCTGCTGCTGATCCTGCTCGGCGTGGTGCTCTCGCTGATCGCCGGCGTGGTCAACGTCATCCACGCGCCTCCCGAGTTCGCGCGCGGCGCGTTCGCGGTGGGCATGCTGATTGCCGTCGGCCTGCAGCTCGCTTTCGCCTACGCCATCGATCGAGGCCGCAACTGGGCACGCTACCTGTTCGTGGTGCTGCTGGTCGCCGGGCTTGTCATGAACAGTGGCGGGCCCAACCCGGAGGTGGTGCACCACGGCGTCGTCACGGTGAACTTCTGGCTGCAGATCGTGCTCGGCGCGGCCATCGCCGTGCTGCTCCTGCTGCCACCGACGCATACCTGGTTCCGCGAGCAGAAACGGCTGCGCCGGGCCGCCGCCGCCGACACCGCGGCATGAGCGATCCGCGCGCGCTGCCGCTGCTCACCACCGCCGCGCTGGTGCTGGCCGCGCTGGCGCTGTCCGGCATCGCGCCGCACGACCGCCTGACCTGGTGGCTGGAGGTGCTGCCGGTCGTGATCGTGGTGCCGCTGCTGTGGGCGACCTACCGCCGCATGCCGCTGACGACGCTGCTCTACGCCGGCATCGCGCTGCACGCGCTGGTGCTGATCCTGGGCGGCGCCTACACCTACGCGCGGGTGCCGCTGGGCTTTGCGCTGCAGGACCTGCTCGCGCTGGAGCGTAATCCCTACGATCGCATCGGCCATTTCTTCCAGGGCTTCGTGCCGGCGCTGGCGGCGCGCGAGATCCTGCTGCGCGGCGCCTGGGTGCGCGGCCGCGCGATGCTGCACTTCCTGGTCGTGTGCATCGCGCTCGCCATCAGCGCCGGCTACGAGCTGATCGAATGGGCCGGCGCGCTGGTGCTGGGGCAGGGCGCGGAGGACTTCCTCGGTACCCAGGGCGATCCGTGGGACACCCAGGCGGACATGTTCATGGCGCTGACCGGCGCCCTGCTCGCGCTGCTCACCCTGGCGCGCGTGCACGACCGCCAGATTGAACGGCTGGGCGTAATGCCGGCGCGCCGGGGGGAGCGTTAGCAGGGTGATGCAGAACGTAGCGAGGAAGGTCGTGGGCAAGGCGCGGGCGAGGCGAGGACCGGAGTTCAGGTTGCCAAATGAGGCGTGCCGCCGAACCCGCAACGCCGCCCACGGCCTCCGCAGTAGTTCCGCATCAGCCTGCTAGAGGTTCGGTGTTCTCGCACGTCTACATCGGGGTGAGCGATTTCGAACGCGCCTGCGCGTTCTACGGTGCAGTGCTCGACACGCTCGGCCTGGCGCAGCGCTTCCGCGACGACGCCACGCCCTGGGCCGGCTGGCACAGCGCCGGCGGCACGCGCCCGCTGCTGGTGATCGGCCGGCCATGGGACGGCCAGCCGCACGCCGCCGGCAACGGGCAGATGGTCGCGCTGCTGGCGACGGAGCGCGCGGCGGTGCGCGCCGCGCACGCCGCCGCCCTCGCCCACGGCGGCCGCTGCGAGGGCGCGCCCGGCCTGCGCCCGCACTACCACGCGCATTACTACGGCGCCTACTTCCGTGACCCGGACGGCAACAAGCTGTGCGTGGCCTGCCACGAGCCGGAATGACGCGCGTCGGCTGGCCGTACGTGTTCGCCGCGGTGCTGCTGGCCGCGAGCCTGGTGCTGATCTTCTCCGGCCTGCTCGCCGATCTGCCGGGCAAACCACGCCGCTTCGTCATGCTCGCCGCGCACGCGGCGGCAGTCGTGAGCGCGCTCTACCTGCTGCTCGCCCCGTTCGGCTTTCGCCTGCGGCGCGGGCCCGGCACATGACGCGATTCCGGTCGCTGCGCGCAGGCGACGTATGCTGGCCACCGAACCCCACCTCCGCGGAGCCCTGACCCGCCATGCACATCGGCCTGTTCTCCTTCAACACCGAGTACACCCTGCGCCTCGACACACTCGCCCGCGCCGCCGAGGAACGCGGCTTCGAATCGCTGTGGGTGCCGGAGCATTCGCACATCCCGGTACCCGGGCCGGGCGAGCCGGCAGACCCGGAGACCGGCATGCCGCTGGCCGGCACCGGCACCTTCTTCCTGCCCGAGGAGTACCGCCACATGGCGGATCCCTTCACCAGCCTGGCGGCCGCCGCGGCGGTGACCTCGCGGCTGCGCCTCGGCACCTGCATCTGCCTGGTCAACCAGTACCACCCGATCACGCTGGCCAAGCACGTGGCGACGCTGGACCGCCTCAGCGAAGGCCGTTTCATCTTCGGCATCGGCGCCGGCTGGCACGTGGTCGAGATGGGTCACCACGGCGTGCGCTTCGCCGATCGCTGGCGCGAGCTGCGCGAGCGCCTGGCCGCCGTGCGCACGCTGTGGCGCGAGGACCGTGCGAGCTTCGCCGGCGAGTTCGTGCAGTTCGGCGAGAGCTGGCAGTATCCCAAGCCGCTGGCGCCGCAGGGCCCGCCGGTGGTGCTCGGCACCCTGGACACGCCGTTCGGACGGGCCCAGGTCGCGCGCGACGGTGACGGCTGGCTGCCGCTGACCTTCGACGTCGACGCGACCCGCGCCAGCATCGCCGACGTGCATGCGCGCATGCGTGCGCTGGGACGCGATCCGGCGACGCTGGACGTCTCGCTGTTCTTCCTCGGCGCGGACATGCCCACCACCGAAGCCCTCGCGAAGGCGCGCGACACCGGCGCCACGCGCGCCATCCTCGCCCTGCCGCCCGGCGACGAGCGCAGCGTGCTGAACGCGCTCGACGACTGCGCGCGCTTGCTGGCCTGACCGCCGCCGCGCCGCGGCGCCGGCAGCGGGCTCAGCGCGCGCGGGCGGGGCGGACGCGCCGGGTCAGCAGCGCGCAACTGGCGAACAGCAGCCAGGCCGGCGCGGGCAGCGGCACGGCGGCGATATCGCGCACCAGCCAGTTGCCGCTGAGCAGGGCGAAGGCGTCGTTGGGCGGGAACAGCGATGGCGACCCGAACGGCACCGACTGGCCGTAGTTGGTGCCGAACAGGAAGGCTTCCATCGAGGCCTGGCCCGGCGTCACGCCGTCGTCGTCGAGCAGGGTGCCATTGCTGTAACCGTACTCGGCGCAGCTGCCGAAGCAACCGGCCACGGTGATCAGCGCGCGTGCCAACGCGTAGCCGCTCGGCGAGGTAAAACCGGACGGCGGAATGCCGAGACTCTTGTACAGGCTGTCGGCCTGCGCGGCGCCCGTCGCGCCGGTCAGCTCGAGGCGGGTGGCGTAACGGAAGCCTTCGAAGTCGCCGCCGGGGGCAAACTCGTCAGTGCCGTCGGCGCCGCTCAGATCGGCAAAGCTGCGACCGACGCTGACATCCAGGTCGAGCCACTCGAGGCCGGTGCTGGTGTCCTGCGTGAGATTGAAGCCGTCGGCCGAGCCGGGCAGGCCGAGATCGTTGGCCAGCACAATGGCGGCCTCGCCGGCGAGCGGTGCGGCGAGCACGGCCAGCAGCAGGTAGCGGGCACACACTGGGATCATCAGGCCTCGGTCTCCGGGTCGCGCAGTGGGCGCGGGTACGGCAGGCTCGCGTCGGCTGCCGGTCGTCGTGAGGCCGGCGGGCGCGGCGCAGCCGCTGGCGCGTAGTCTACCCGGAAATGCCGGGCGAAGCGTGCCGTCTACCCGGCCCGGGGCATCTCCGCAGCCGGTGCATGCAATCGGTTAGCATGCGTGCCACGGGCCGGACGCGGCCGCATCACGGCTATCCCGAGACTCATGAGCGCAACGCACGGCCGTATTCTCATCATCGGCGGCTCCATCGCCGGCCTCTTCGCCGGTGTCCTGCTGAGCCGCGCCGGCTGGCGGGTCGACATCTACGAGCGCGCCGGCGAAGCACTGGCCAGCCGCGGCGCCGGCATCACCACGCACGACGAGCTCTACGCCGCCTTTGCCCAGGCCGGCATCGAGCTCGAGCACGAGGTGGCGGTGGAAGCGCGCGGACGCGTGTTCCTCGACCGCGACGGTAACGTGCTCGGCCGCTACGCGATGCCGCAACTCATGACGAGCTGGGGCCTGCTCTATCGCCTGCTGCGCGAGCGCTTCCCGGACGCCCATTACCACCTCGGCACCAGCGTGGAGGACGTCGTGCAGGACGCCGAAGGCGTGAGCGCGGCTTTCGCCGACGGCGCGCGGGAACGCGGCGACTACCTGATCGGCGCCGACGGCATGCGCTCCACCGTGCGCGAGCGGGTGATGGCGCCGGCAGCGGTGCGTTACGCCGGCTATGCCGCCTGGCGCGGCCTGGCCGCCGAGGCCGACCTGCCGGCGAACGTGCGCGCGTTCGTCGAGGGCCGCTTCATGCTCTGCCTGCCGCCGGGTGAGCACATGCTGGGCTACCTGGTGGCCGGCCCCGGCGACAGCGTGGCGCCCGGCGAGCGCTGGCTGAACTGGGTCTGGTACCGGCCGGCGCCGGAGGCGACGGTGCTGCGCGACCTGCTGACCGGCAGCGACGGCGCCTTCTACCCGGGCGGCATTCCGCATCACCTCATCCGCGACGAGGTCATCACCGCCATGCGCGCCGACGCCGAGCGGCTCATGGCGCCACCGCTGCGGGCCGCGATCGCGGCCACCCCGCGACCCTTCCTGCAGCCGATCCAGGAGCTCGCCAGCACGCAGATCGCCAACGGCCGGGTGATGATGATCGGCGACGCGGCGTTCACCGCGCGCCCGCACGTCGGCCTGGGCGTGTCCAAGGCCGCCGAGGACGCGGCGACCCTGGCCCGCGTGTTCGAGCGGCGCGGCGCGGCCTTCGATGCCGCGCTCGCACGCTGGGCGGACGAGCGCCTGGCCTACGGCCGCGCCACGGTCGCGCACAGCGCCCGCCTCGGCTGCTACCTCGACGGCGTGCCGCCGGCCGACGACGCCGAGCGCGCCGCGCACGCGCGCTACCGCGAGCCCGAGATCGTGATGGCCCAGATTGCCGCACGTCACCCGCGCCGCTACCTGGAGCTGTGACGGTGCGCGATTGGCGGCGCGCGCGGAGCATGCGAGATTAGCCGGCCGGCACGAGGAGCGCCCATGAACGATCCGATCCCCCGACCCACCCCGCCGGATCCGCCGGACCCGCCCGCCGACGACGCGGCGGCGCTGGAGTCCGCCAGGACCCTGACCCTGATCGTCTACGGGCTGCAGGCCGCGGCGCTGGTCGTCGGCATCACCTTCATCGCCGCGGCCGTGGTCAATTACATCAACCGTGACAGCGTCCGCGGCACCTGGCTGGAGTCGCACTTCCGCTGGCAGCTGCGCACGTTCTGGTTCGGCCTGCTGTGGGTCTTCACCGGGCTGGTGCTGAGCCTCGTGCTGATCGGCTACGCAGTGTTACTCGCCAACATGTGCTGGATCCTCTACCGCGTGGTGTTCGGCTGGGTACGCCTCACCGCCGGCCGCCCGATGTACGAATAAGGGGACATGCCACATTTGTAAGTTGTTGAATGGGAGCCATGCTTCCCATTCAACAACTTACAAATGTGGCATGTCCCCTTTATCAGAGCAGGCGGGGCGGGCCCTTGGGCAGCGCCTGCAGTAGCTCGCGGAACAGCCACTGGGCGCCGGTGGAGACGTGCTCGTCGGGGTGCTCGGCGCAGTAGCCGTCCATGCGCGCGAACAGGGTCGGCGCGTCGATGATGGCGAGGGCATCGACGCGGTAGGCGGCGGCCAGTGCCGTCATGAAGCCGGACAGCCACATCTGCGGCGCGTCGACGCGCCGGTCCTCGGCACGCCGCGCGCTCCATTCGGTGCACGGCCAGTCGGCAATGCCGGTGACCTCGCGTCCGGCGCCCGTGCCGGTGAGCGGCGCCGCGGCCAGCGCCAGCCACAACAGGCCGGACCGCGCGCTGCGCGCTGCGAACGGGCTCATGCGTTCACCGTCCAGCAGCGGTGCGGCCGCTGGCGGCGGAAATCCTCCGGCACCGTGAGGTGCGTGATCTCGGTCATGGCAAGCTCCTGCTCCAGTGCCGCGTCGAGGCGAAAGCCCTGGCGGTTGGTGGAGAAGTACAGCGTACCACCGGGCGCCAGCAGGCCGGCCGTACGCCGCACCAGCGCACCGTGGTCGCGCTGTACGTCGAAGGTCGACTGCATGCGCTTGGAGTTGGAGAAGCTCGGCGGGTCGAGCACGATGAGGTCGAAGCGTTCGCGCGCGGCGGCCGCTTCACCCAGCCACACCAGCACGTCGGCCGCGACCAGGCGGTGGCGCGCGTCGCCGCCGAAGCCGTTGAGCGCGAGGTTGCGCGCGGTCCACGCCTGGTAGGTGCGCGAGAGATCGACCGACACGGTCGCGCTCGCACCACCGGCGGCCGCATGCACGGTGAAACTGCCGGTGTAGGCAAACAGGTTGAGCAGTCGGCGGCCGGCCGCCACCTCGCGCACCCGGCGGCGCGTCTCGCGGTGGTCGAGGAAGAGGCCCGTGTCGAGGTAACGCCCGAGGTTGACCTCGAAGGCCAGGCCGTGTTCGTGGACGACGAAGTCGGGTGCCGCCTCGTCGAGCTTCTCGTACTGCGAGCGGCCGCGCTGGCGACGGCGCAGCTTGAGCGCGACGTGCGCGGGCGCGACCTCCAGTGCAGCGGCGATGGCGTCGAGGTGGGCGGCAATCTCCTCGTCGCCGAGCTCGCGCTTGCCGTCGAACAGCTGCACGTGCAGGCGCTCGCCGTAGCGGTCGACGGCGTAGGGAAACTCGGGGATGTCGCGCTCGTAGACGCGCCACGCCTCGAGCTGCTCGCGCCGCGCCCAGCGCGCGAGATGCCGCGCGTTCTTGCGCAGCCGGTTGACCAGCGGCGCGCAGTCGATCGGCGCGGACCCGCTCAGCGGCGCACCTCGACGGCGACCTCGCCGAGGCCGTCGACGCGGAACACGCAGTGCTCCGGGTGTTGCGGCGCGCGCGTCGGCACGATGCTGCCGGTGGCGACGATGTCGCCCGCGCGCAGCCCGCGCGCCGACGCCGCGAGGTGATTGGCCAGCCACACCAGCGGCTCGAAGGGATGGCCGAGCACGTCGGCGCCGCGCCCGCGATCGAGCTCGACGCCGTCGCGGCTGACGACGCCCTCGACCGCCGCGAGATCCGGCCACGACCGTACGAACTCGCCGTGCACGATGCCGGCGTTCCAGGAATTGTCGGCGATCAGCGAGCCGATGTCGGTCTGCGCATAGTCGGCGGCGCGGTCGTCGACCAGTTCGAAGGCCGGCGCCACCGCCTCGACCGCGGCAGCGACGGCGGCGAAGTCGAACGGTGCGGCGTGCGGCGGCAGGTCCTGCCCCAGGCGCACCGCGATCTCGCATTCGAGCCCGAGCTGCCCGTGCGCCGAGAGCTGCGCGACGTGGCCGCTGCCGAACACGCGCCCGGCGAAGACCACGCCCGCGATCGGACTGCCGATGCCGAGCAGCGCCTGCATGCGCGGTGAGGTAAGGCCGATCTTGTAGCCGGCGATGGTTTCGCCGCGCGCGGCACGCTCGAGCTCGACGTAGGCCGCCTGCACGGCGTAGGCCTCGGCAATCGAGGTGATGGCCGCGTCACCGGTAAAAGGCTGGAAGGGTTGCCCCGCCCGGTGCCCGTCGTACAGCGCCTGCGCGCGTTGCGCGATGGCATCGTCGGTCATGGTTGCTCCCGCATCAGGATTGAGCGGCCCGTCCGATGGACCGCCCGCTGCCCGATGGGCGATGATAAGCGCTTTCGAGAGGGGAGAGATCGCATGCCGCCACCGAGCAGCAGCGCGGCCGCCGTGGCGGCGGAGCACACCGTATACCGCACCTGTCCACTGTGTGAGGCGACCTGTGGCCTCGCGATCACGGTCAGCGACGGGCGCGCGGTGCGCGTGCGCGGCGATCGCGACGACGTGCTCTCCGGCGGCTACCTGTGCCCCAAGGGCGTCGCCCTGGCCGAGCTGCACGAGGATCCGGACCGCCTGCGCACGCCGCTGGTGCGCGTCGACGGCGAGCTGCGCGAGGCGGGCTGGGAGGAGGCCTACGCGCGCGTCGCCGCGGGCCTCGCCCCCTATCTCACCGAGCACGGCCGCCGCGGTCTCGCCGCCTACGTCGGCAACCCGACGGTGCACAACATCGGCGCGTCGCTGTTCGTGCGCCCGCTGCTGAAAGCGCTCGCCACCCGCCACGTCTACACCGCCGCCACCATCGACCAGATCCCGCGGCACGTCTCCTGCGGGCTGATGTTCGGCAACCCGGCGGCCGTGCCGGTGCCGGACATCGACCGCTGCGACTACCTGCTCATGCTCGGCGCCAACCCGTGGGAGTCGAACGGCAGCCTGTGGACCGCGCCCGACCTGCCCGGCCGCATCAAGCGCCTGCGCCAGCGCGGCGGCACCCTGGTGGTGGTCGATCCGCGGCGCACGCGCACCGCCGCGCACGCCGACCAGCACCTCGCGATCCGCCCCGGCGGCGACGCGCCGTGGCTGCTGGCGCTGGTGCAGGTCATCCTCAGCGAGAACCTCGCGCAGCCCGGGCGCCTGGCCGACTTTGCCCGCGGGCTGGACGACCTCGGCCGGCGCGTGGCGGCGTTCACGCCGGAGGCAGTGGCCGCGGTCAGCGGCATCGACGCGGAGACCACCCGCGCGGTCGCGCGCGCGCTGGCCGGCGCCCGACGCGCCGCGGTCTACGCGCGCATCGGCACCCACGCCAACCGCCTCGGCACCCTGGCCTCGTGGGCCACCGACGTACTCAACGTGATCACGGGGAATCTCGATCGCGCCGGTGGCGTGATGTTCCCGCTCGCACCCCACGACCGTCGCGACGACGGCACCCCCGGCGGGCGCGGCTTCCGCACCGGGCGCTGGCATTCGCGCGTCGGCGGCCACCCGGAAGTGATGGGCGAGCTGCCGGTGGCGAACCTCGCCGAGGAGATCGAGACCGCCGGCGAAGGCCAGGTGCGGGCGCTGGTGACCGTCGCCGGCAACCCGGTGCTGTCGACCCCCAACGGCGCGCGCCTCGACCGCGCGCTGGGTACGCTCGACTTCATGGTCAGCGTCGACCCCTACCTCAACGAGACCACGCGCCACGCCGACGTCATCCTGCCGCCGCGCTCGGCACTGGAGCGCAGCCACTACGACTACTTCTTCCTGCGCTTCGCGGTGCGCACCACGGCGCGCTGGTCACCGGCGGTGTTCGAGAGCACGGCGCCGGACGACGGCGACATCCTGCTGCGCCTGGCACTGATCGCGCGCGGCGACGGTGACGGCGCCGAGGTCGCGGCATTCACCGAGGCCGTGGTGATCGACCAGGTGCGGCGCGAGGTCAACGACCCGGCCTCGCCCATTGCCGGCTGCGACCCGGGCGAGATCGCGGCCCGGCTCGACGGCGACAACGCGGCCGAGCGCATCGTCGATTTGCTGCTGCGCAGCGGCCCCTTCGGCGACGGCTTCGCCGACGACGTCGAGGGCCTCTCGCTGGCGACCCTGCGCGCGCACCCGCACGGCATCGATCTCGGCCCCCTGCAGGAACGCCTGCCCGGACTGCTGCAGACCGAGAGCGGCACCATCGAGCTCGACAGCGCGATCATCGACGGCGAGCTGGCCGCGGCGCAGGCACTGCTCGGCGAGGCCGTCGACGACACGCTGCTGCTGATCGGCCGGCGCGAGTTCCATTCGAACAATTCCTGGATGCACAACATCGCCTCGCTGATCGAGCGCCCCGAGCGCTGCACCCTGCGCATGCATGCCGACGACGCCGGCCGCCTCGGTCTCGCCGACGGCGCGCGGGTCGAGGTGCGCTCGGCGGTGGGCGCGCTCGAAGTGCCGCTGGAGGTGCACGCGGAGATGCGCCCCGGCGTGGTCAGCCTGCCGCACGGCTACGGCCATCACTACCCGGGCACGCGCCTGGCGCGCGCCGCGGCGCATGCCGGGGTCAGCGCCA
Organism: Gammaproteobacteria bacterium; assembly: GCA_041984235.1. Lineage (GTDB taxonomy): Bacteria > Pseudomonadota > Gammaproteobacteria > JBHIYN01. The sequence goes on along the minus strand of JBHIYN010000004.1, from coordinate 349,866 downwards.
ACGACCTGGTCACCGGCGCCATCGACGGTCCGTCCGGCAACGCGGTGCTGAACGGCGTGCCGGTTACGGTCGCCGCTGCGGCAGGAGGTGCAGCATGAGTGCGGCAGCGAACAGCGACGGCATCGAGATCGTGCGCGCCGACGCGGTGACCCCGGCGTGGCTGACCCGTGCCCTGGCTGCGCGCGGCATCGACGCCACCGTCAGGGGCGTCCGCATAGACACCGTCGGCACCGGCCAGCTCGGCGAGACCCGGCGTTACCACCTCGACTACGCCGGCACGCCGCCGGCGGACGCACCGCGCACCCTGGTCGGCAAGTTCCCGTCCGACGATGCGACCGCGGCCAACACCGGCCGCGAAATGGGCTTCTATCGCTCCGAGCTCATGTTCTACCGCGAGCTCGCCCACCGCACCGCGATCAACACGCCCGCGGTCTACGTCGCCGAGCTCGATGACGACAACGACTTCGTGCTGCTGTTCGAGGACCTCGCGCCGGCCGAGCAGGGCGATCACATGAGCGGCTGCTCGGTGGGGGACGCGCGGCTCGCACTGCGTGAAGCGGCGCTGCTGCACGCGCCGTTCTGGAACGATCGCGAGCTCGAGCAGCAGCCCTGGCTGTACCAGCCGGAAGGCGCGCAGGGTTTCTACACCACCGAGCTGGTCGAGGAGTCGTGGGCGTACTTCGACAAGACCTACAGCCACCTCATGGATCCGGCGGTGATGCGCCTGTGCGACAAGTTCGTGCGCCATCACGCCGCCTGGAACGCGCCGCGCACCGAGCGCCGCACCTTCTCGCACAACGACTTCCGCGTCGACAACATGCTCTTCGGCGGTGAGCGTATCGCGGTGGTCGACTGGCAGACCAGCGCCTACCTCGGCACCGGCATGGACGTCGCCTACTTCCTCGGCGGCGCTTTCGATCGCGACACGCGCCGCGCCGTCGAGCGCGACCTGCTCGCCGAGTACCACGCCGACCTGCTCGCGCAGGGCGTCACCGACTACGACTTCGAGGACCTCATGAACGACTACCGCCATTACAGCTTCGCCGTGCTGGTGGTGGCGATCGCGGCCACGGTCATCGTCAAGAAGACCGAGCGCGGTGACCGCCTGTTCATGAAGATGGTCACCGACGGTGCGTGGCAGGCGCTGGACAACGACGCCGCCGACCTGCTGCCCGACTGATCGCACCGCTCCGGAGTTCCCCCCATGCGTCTCGCCAAGAACCACATCGACATCGGGCTGTTTACCCGCGACATCGACGCCCACCGCACCTTCTGGGGCGAGACGGTCGGCCTGCGCCTCGATCACGAGCTCGCCCTGGGTCTGGATCGCGGCGTGGTGCAGCACCGCTACGACGCCCACGGCTCGGTGATCAAGGTCAACCACGTGCCGGGCGAGCTCGCCGCGCAGCCGCCGTCCGGCTACACCGGCCTGACCATCGCGCGCGACGGCGCCGACTGGCGCGGCCGCCACCCGGGTGGCGAGTCGGTGCGCCTGGTGCCGCCGGGCACCGACGGCGTGGTCGGGATCGGCATCACCGTCTCCACCCCCGATCCGGACGCCATGATGCGTTTCTACCTGGAGGCGATGGAGTTCGAGCGCGCCGCCGAGCAGGTCGCGCGCTGTGGCGACAGCCTGCTGTTCGTGGTCGAGGGGTCGGGCGGGCAGGACAGCGCCGAGTTCGTCGGGCCCGATTTCCGTTACCTGACGGTGCAGATCTACGACGCCGATGCCGAATGCCGCGCGATCGTCGCCCGCGGCGGCCGCCTCGGCGCGGCCCCGGTCAACTTCGGCGACGTGGCCCGCTACGGCTTCGTCCTCGACCCGGACGGCAACTGGATCGAGATCTCGGCGCGCACCTCCCTGACCGGCAGCAAGCCGCCGGCGGACTGAGGGCGCGGCGGCGGGGATACCGGGCCTGCCGGCCGTCCGGGCCATGGCGTCGGCAGGCCGCCGGCATGGCGGTGATCCGCGCCCGGTCAGGCCGCGTAACAGCGGCATGAACCTGGTTCGCAGATTCCGCTTTGCAAGCCGCCGTGGCCCGTCGCTTGCCCTCCTCCTCCCCTCCCTGCTGGCAACGGGCTGCGGCGGTCTGCATCTCGAGCAGTACGCGGAGGCGACCCCGCACTTCGACCCGTTCACCTTCTTCCCCGGGCAGACCCGCGCCTGGGGTATCGTGCAGGACTGGCGCGGGCGCGTTGTACGCCGCTTCGAGGTCGACATCAACGGGCGCGTCGAACACGGCACGCTGACCCTGGACGAGGCCTTACGCTACGCCGACGGCGAGCGCAGCACGCGGCGCTGGCAGATCACCCGCAACGCCGACGGCGCGCTCAGCGGCACCGCCGACGACATCGTCGACGCGGCCGAGGGCGCCAGCGCCGGCAACAGCATGTACTGGCGCTACAGCATGGATCTCGCCGTCGGCGACAACACCTACCGCGTCCGTTTCGACGACTGGATGTGGCAGCTCGACGAGCGCGTGCTGGTCAACCGCTCCTACCTGCGCAAGTTCGGCCTGACGGTGGCCGAGGTCACCCTGTTCATGCAGAAGCAGGACGGCTGACGGCATGCGCCCCGCGGCGGCCCTCTTGACGCTGCTGCTGGCCGACCCGGTCGCCGCCTGCGGCCAGGGCGACGCACTCGACGCGTTCGTGCGCGAGCACTACGGCGAACGCATCGAGTTCGACGTGCTGCGCAACGGCAAGCCGGTCGGCGAGCACGTCACCACCTTTCGTGCGACCGACGACGGCCTGCGCGTCGAGTCGCGCATGCAGCTCGACATCCGCGTGTTGTTCGTGCCCGTGTACCGCTTCGAGTACGCCTCCAGCGCACGCTGGTGCGAGGGGCATCTGGTCGAGCTGGCGGCGACGGTGTCCGATAACGGCGACATCGTCGAGACGCGCGCCGCGCGCGCCGGCGACGCGCTGGTGGTAGACCACGGCGGCCGCACGGTGCGCGCGGCACCGGATCTCATTCCCACCGATCACTGGAATCCACGGGTGCTGGACGACTCGCGGGTGCTGAACACGCTCACCGGCAACGTCAATGCGGTCAGCATAGGCGCCTGCGCGCAGGGCTCGGCCCTGGTCGCAGCGGGTGCACCAGCCGGGGCGCGCTGCTACGAATACAGCGGCGAATTGCAGGCCAGGGTGTGGTACGACGCGCAGGCGCGCTGGGTCGGACTCGAGTTCGAGGGCCGCGACGGCTCGGACATCGTCTACGTGTGCCGCAACTGCGCCGCCGCACCCGGTATCTGAGCGGAGACCTGACGTGACCGCTACGCAACGGGTGTGGATCACGGGCGCCAGCAGCGGCCTGGGTGCGGCGCTGGCGCGTGAGTACGCGCAGCACGGTGCGCAGGTGCTGCTGACCGCGCGACCGAGCGAACGCCTCGACGCCATCGTCGCCGAGCTCGGGCCGGCTGCGCGCGCGTGTCCCGCCGATGTCACCGATGCTGACCAGCTCGCGGCCGCGGTCGACGCCCTCCTCGCCGACGGCGGGCCGCCCGACCTCGCCATCTTCAATGCCGGTACCTACACGCCCATGGGGCTCGACGATCTCGACAGCGACGCCATAGCGCGCCTGTTCGCGCTCAACGTGTTCGCGGTCGCGCGGGGCATCGAGCTGCTGGCGCCGCACCTGCGCCGCGCCGGCCGCGGCCACGTTGCCGTGGTCGGCTCGGTCGCCGGCGACATCGGCCTGCCCTATGCCGGCGCCTACAGCGCGAGCAAGGCCGCGCTGGAACGCCTGTGCCAGTCGCTGCGGCCCGAGTTCGACCGCGCCGGGCTGACCCTGTCACTGATTGCCCCCGGCTTCGTGCGCACCCCGCTCACCGACCGCAACGATTTCCCGATGCCGTTCCTCATCGAGGCCGACGCGGCCGCCCGCATCGTGCGCAGGAAGCTCGCGCGCGGCCGCTTCGAGATCCGCTTCCCGCTCGCCATGAGTCTGACCATGCGCCTGCTCGCGGCGCTGCCGAATGCGCTGTCCACGCGCCTGACGCGCGCTATGCTGCGTTCATGAGCGCCGATCCGCTGACCCGCTACGTCGCCCTGCTCGAAGGTTTCGATCACGAGGCGTTGCAGCGCCTCGCCGACCTCGCCACGCCGGACGTGCACTTCCGCGATCCCTTCAACGACTGTCACGGGGCAGACGCCCTGCGCGCGGTGTTCGCGGACATGCTCGACAAGCTCGACGGGCTGCGTTTCCGCGTGCGCCAGCAGGGCTGGTGCCGGCGCGACGGCGACGGCGGCGTCGCGCTCATCGCCTGGGATCTGCAGGCCCGGCTGCGCGCGCTGGACGGTCGCGAGTGGCAGGTCAGCGGCAGCTCGGAGCTGCACTTCGATGCGCAGGGCCGGCTCAGCGCCCACCTCGATTACTGGGACGCCGCCGGCCAGCTATACGAACGACTGCCGCTGCTCGGTTGGGTGTTGCGTCTCCTGCGCCGGCGCCTGCGCGTCGACTGAGGCCGGCGGCACGCGCAGGAGCCACCACACCGCGGCCTTGAACAGCAGCGGCAGCGCCACGTAGCAGGCCATCAGGCGCAGCGGCGCGACCGGGGCGTCGCCATCGCCGCCACCGGCGCCCACCCCGACGAAGGCCACCGCGACGGCCAGCGCCAGTGCCAGCTTGGTCGCCATCGACCACAGGGCGAAGGCGCTGGCGGTGCGGCTGCGGCCGACGCGCTCGCGGTCCAGCGCCATGACGTCGGCCTGGATCGAGGCCGGCAGGGCGAGATCGGCGCCCAGCGTCGCCCCCGAGAGCAGGCACACGGCGACGAACCAGGCAAAATCCGACGGTGACAGCCACAGCACCTGGGCGAACACCAGCATGTTGAACGCGATCGCGGTACGCCACGCGGACGCCTTGCCGATACGCCGCGCGAGGTGCAGCCACAGCGGCGCGGCGCACACCGCGGCACCGAAATAGCACACCAGCAGGAGGTAGAGCGCGGCGTCGTCGCGCGCGAAGAAGTCGCTGACCACGACCGGGAACAGCACCGCCGGCAGCCCGTTGGCGATGCCGTTCAGGAACCAGCCCGACAGCGTGCGCCGGCACGGCGCGAAGCGCAGCAGCTCGCGCAGGTCACGCACGCTGACGCGCGCCGTGCCGTGCAGGCGCGCGGGCTCCGGCACGCGTGCCAGCAGCAGTCCGATCGCGGGCAGGCCGAACACGGCGGCAGCGAGCGCCAGCAGGGTCATCGGCGGTGGCGCCGCGGTCCCCAGCAGTGCCTCGGCCAGGGCCGGCAGCGACAACGCGACGAGCATGCCGAGCAGGCCCGCGACCTCGCGGCTGGCGGCGACCAGCGAGCGCTGGTGGGGGTCAGCGGCGAGATCCGCGCCCCACGCGGTGTACGGGATCATGAACGCGGTCCAGCCGCCGAAGAGCAGCAGCGCGCCACAGCCCAGCGCGAGCGGCGTGGCCGGCTCGGGCGGCGTGGCGAGCAGGGCCAGCCCGGCGCCGGCGACCAGCGCGCCGCCGAGCACCCACGGCTTGTAGTGCAGGCCGCCGATCGCAAAGCGATCGCTGAGCACGCCGACCAGCGGATCGGTAATGAAGTCAAACAACCGCGCCAGCGCCAGCACCACCCCGGTGACGACGAAGCCGAGGCCGAGATCGCGTGCATACCAGGCCGGCAGCAGCACCGCGACCGGGATCACGGGCAGCGCCGCCGCGAGGCCCGGCAGCCCGTAGCAGGCGATGATCGACGCCGGCAGCGCCTGGCGTGGCATCAGGCGTGCTCGACGCGCACCTGCACGACGTCGATGGCGTGCTCGCGGAAGCCGGCCTCACAGTAGGCGAGGTAGTAGTGCCACAGGCGGCGGAAGCGGGCATCGAAGCCGAGCGCGGCGATCTGCGGCCAGGCGGCATCGAAACGCACCCGCCAGTCGACCAGGGTGCGCGCGTAGTCGAGGCCGAAATCGAGGCGGTCGGTAATGGCCAGGCCGGCACGGCCCAGCGTCGCAGCCAGCGCCTCGTAGCTCGGCAGCATGCCACCGGGGAAGACGTAGCGCTGGATGAAATCGGCGCCGCGGCGATAGGTCTCGAAGCGCGCCTGCTCGATGGTGATGATCTGCAGCGCGGCGCGGCCGCCCGGCGCGAGCAGGGCTTTCAGCTTGCGCGCGTAGGTGTCCCAGTAGGCCTCGCCGACCGCTTCGAACATCTCGATCGAGACGATGTGATCGTACTGCCCGCCGAGATCGCGGTAGTCGCGGAACGCGACGCGGGCACGCTCCCCGAGACCGGCGCGTGCGAGCCGCCCGGCAGCATAGTCGCACTGCTCGCGCGAGATCGAGACACCGCTGACGTCGGCCCCCAGCGTACCGGCGGCGTGTTCGAGGAAGCCGCCCCAGCCGCAGCCGATCTCCAGTGCGCGGCTGCCGGCCGTGATGCCGGCGAGCCCGGCGAGACGCGCGTACTTGCGCTGCTGTGCCTGCTCCAGGGTGTCCCCGGGACCGTCGTAGAGGGCCGCCGAGTAGGTCATGCTCGGGTCCAGCCAGTGCGCGTAGAAGTCGTTGCCGAGGTCGTAGTGATAGGCGATGTTGCGCGCGGCCTGGCGCCGCGAGTTGGCGTTCAGCAGGTGACGCAGGCGATCGGCCACGTGCAGCAGGGAGACGCCCGCGGCGGCGGCGCCGAAGTGACGCTCGTTGGCCGCCGCCACGCCGAGGAAGGCCGGCAGGTCGGGGCTGTCCCAGTCGCCCGCGAGGTAGCTCTCGGCGAGGCCCAGCGCACCGCGCGTGAGCAGCGCCGTCAGCGGCTTCCAGTTGTGGAGCTGCCAGCAGGCATGACGCGAAGGCGCTTCGACGCCGCGGAACGTCAGCGTCTCGCCGCCGGGGGTGTGCACCTCCAGCGTGCCGTGATGGATGCGCCGGCCGATACGGGCGAGCAGCAGCGCGGGCAGGGACGGGCTGCGCCGGCGGGCGCCGGCGGCGAGCGTAGCCGATGATTTCATAGGGAAGTACCGATGGATGGGGAGCTTTCGCCGAGCGCGGCGTGGCGGACCAGGGGCACGCCCTTGAGCCACAGGCGCAGGGCCTCGAAGTGGATGGCGGCGACGACGCGCAGGGTCATGGCCGGAAAACGCAGTGCTACCGCGCGCAGCCCGCGCGCGTCGAAGGGCTGCCGGGTGGCGCTCAGCACGGCCCGCAGCCGCGGCGCGGGCACGCCCTCCTCGCGGTAGTCGATGGCGAGCGCGAGGCGACGGCCCGGACGGGTCAGGCGAAAGTCGTAGTGCCCGGCCATGTCGAAGAACGGCGAGACGAACATGCGCTTGTCGCAGCGCTGGCGAATGATGCCGTCGCGCGGCGCGCCATCCTGCGGCACGACGTAGGCGATGCGTTCGCCGAAGGTGTTGTTGACCTCGTAGAGCATGGCGGCGAGACGCCCGTCCGGCGTGCTGCACCAGACCACCGTGATCGGGTTGAACACGTGGCCGAGCACGCGCGGCATGCACAGCACCTGGTAACGCCAGCGCGCGCGGCCGAGGCCGGCGGTGGCGAGCGCGTCGTCCAGCCAGACGCGGAACGGGGTACCGTCGCCGGCACCGTGATCGGCGTCGCGGAAGCTGAACAGCGCGCGTCGGTTCCAGCCGAACAGCCGCGAGACACGATCCAGTCGCGCCGCCTCGTCGAGATCCAGCAGCAGGTAGAACACCGGGTAGCGCAGCGCGTGGGCGCGCGGCGCGGTGCGGGCGTGATAGACCTGCCCGAGGTAAATCCCCGAGCGCAATGCGGTGCCTGCCTCAGGCGGCACGGGAAATGTCCGCGGACGGCGCCAGATACGACGCCGGCAGCCGATCGAACGCCCCGGCATCCTGCCACGGTCGCGGCGCGCCCAGCCGGCCGGCCACCCACAGGCCGGATTGCAGGCCGTCCTCGTGGAAGCCGTGACCCAGCCAGGCGCCGCAGAACCAGGTTCGGCGCACCCCCTGGATCTCCGCAGAGCGCGCCTGCGCCGTCGCCGTCGCGCGGGTGAACACGGGATGCTCGTAGTCGAAGCGGCCGTGCGTCAGGCCGGCGTCCGGCGCCGTCAACGGGTTGAGCGTCACGAACAGCGGGCGCTGCGCCGGCAGCGGCTGCAGGCGGTTCATCCAGTAGCTGACGCAGAGCGGCGCAGCGGCGTCCCGCTCGCGCTCGTGCAGGTAGTTCCAGCTCGACCACGCCGCGCGCCGCCGTGGCATGAGGCGAGGATCCTCGTGCAGCCAGGCGACGTTGCGGCTGTAGTCGACGGCGCCGAGCACGGCGCGCTCGGCGTCGTCCGCGTCGGCGAGCAGGGCCAGCGCCTGGTCGGCGTGGGTGGCGATGACGATCTCGTCGTAACGCTCGGCATGACCGGCGCGGTCGGTGACCCGTACGCCGTCGGCACGACGCTCGATGCGCGCCACCGGGCAATCCGGGCGCAGGGTCGCCCGGGTCGCCGCCAGCAGGCGGGCGACGTACTCGCGGCTGCCGCCGCGCACGGTGCGCCACTGCGGCCGCCCGGACACGCTGAGCAGCCCGTGGTTGTCGAAGAAGCGGATGAAGGCATCCGCGGGATAATCGCGGATGTCGCGATCGGAGGCCGACCAGATGGCCGCCGCCATCGGCACCAGGTGGTCGTCGACGAAGGCCTGCGAGTAGCGCTCGTCGCGCAGCAGCTCGCCTATCGACCCGCGCGCCACCGGTGACTGCAGGTAAGCCGGCGCCTTGCGGTAGAAGCGTTCGATGTCTTTCAGCATGCGCCAGAAGCGCGGCCGCAGGGTGTTGCGGCGTTGCGCGAAGAGGCCATTCAGATCGCTGCCGGAGTACTCCACCCGGCCGCCGTCCAGCGATACGCCGAAGGACATGTCACTGGGCGCCGTCGGCACGGCCAGGGTGTCGAACAGGCGCACGAGGTTGGGATAGTTGCGTTCGTTGTAGACGATGAAGCCGGTGTCGACGGCGGTCGTCCCGGCGGCGCCCGGCACCTCCACCGTGTTGGCGTGGCCGCCGAAACGGCCGGCGCCGTCGTACAGGGTGACTTCGTGCACCCGGCCGAGCGCCCAGGCCGCCCCCAGGCCGGCGATGCCGCCGCCGATGACCGCAATGCGGCGGTGAGAATGAGAGTCCGAGGTCATGGCGTGCTTCCGGCGTTGAAAAGGCTGCATTGAGTACGCCGAGGCCGCGCGCGGGGATCACCGGCGTAACGGCGGCGTGATCCCCGGGCCGGGCACCGGCGTATGAAGCGCATGTCCGCAGCACAGCCACGTTACAATCGCCCCATGGCCAACGTCGTCAACCTCGGCGCCGCGCAGCGTGACGCCGCGGCGCAGGAACGCGCCGCGGAGACCCGCCTGCTCGAGCGCGTCCGCGACGACGGTGACCGCGACGCCTTCGGCGAATTGTTCGCCGCCTTCGTGCCGCGCCTCACGGCGTGGGTAACGGCGCAGGGCTGCGATCCGGCCGGCGCGGAGAACGTGGTGCAGGACGTCATGATCACGGCCTGGACGCGGGCGCGCCTGTTCGACGCGCGCAAGGCCTCCGCGCGCACCTGGATCTACACCCTCGCGCGCAACCGCATGATCGACCAGCATCGCGCAGGCTCGCGCCGTGCGCGGGCCCACGACGAGCTGGCGCTGATGACGCCGGACGATCCGCCGCCGGGCGACGATCCCGAGCGTGGCCTCAACCTCGACCGCCTCTCCGCGCTGCTCGAACGCATTCCGCCGGAGCAGCGCCGCATCCTGCTGCTGGTCTACGTCGAAGGCCGTTCGCACCGCGAAGTAGCCGAGCTGCTCGACCTGCCGGTGGGCACCGTCAAGTCGCGCACGCGGCTCGCCTTCCAGCGCCTGCGCAAGCTGATGGAGGAGTCCGAGTGAGCGCCGTCCACCATCCCAGCGAGGCGCTGATCCTCGACTACGCGCTCGGTCACCTGCCGGAGCTGTTCGACAGCGTGGTGCGCGCACACGTCGGCGTGTGCGAGGACTGCCGCGCGGCGATCGCGTTCGCCGAGCGCCTCGGCGGTGAAGTGATTGCCGGGCTGCCGACCGCGACGACGCGGCTGGACGCCGCGGCCATCTGCGATCATTACGACCAGGACGGCGGCAGCCTGCCGGTCTCGCGCGCCCACGACGTGGCACGCGCGGACGACATCGAGCAGTTCGTCGCCACCTATCTCGACAGCAGTCTCGACGCACTGCCGTGGAAGAACCTCGGCCAGGGACTCAGGCTGTGCCGGCTCGCCGAGCAGGACGGTGCGCGCATGTGGATGCTGCGCGGCCAGCCCGGCACGGTGCTGCCCGAGCACACCCACTCCGGCAACGAGCTGACCCTGGTCCTCAAGGGCGCCTATTTCTGTGGCTCGCAGATCTTCCGTGCCGGTGACATCGAGGAAGCCGACGAGCACACCGATCACCAGCCCGTGATCACGCGCGACGGCGAATGTATCTGCCTCGCGGTAACCGAGGGGCGCCTGCGTTTCCGCCACTGGCTGCCGCGCCTGGCGCAACGCTTCGTCGGCATCTGAGGGCACCCCGCCGCTCTACTCGCTACGCTACAATCGGCGCGCATCGACTCCCGGTCCGTCGATGAGCGCCGCCGCCCCAACCCTGCCGCATCAGCCCCCGCCCGCCCGCCACCAGTTCGTCCTGTGGGCAGGCTGCGCCGCCCTGGCCGCGCTGCTGTGCTGCTACTCGCTGTCCGCGGTGCTGGTCGACGGTCACGTCGTGCCCGCCGATCACGACAGCTTCTACCACGCGCACCGTATCCTCGCCGCGCTCGGCAAGCCGCTCGGCGTGATGCAGTTCGACCCGCACATCCATGCGCCGGAAGGGAGCTGGGTCACCTGGCCGTGGGCCTACGACGCGTTGATGGCCGCACTGGCGGGCGTGTTGATGCCGTTGTCGGACAGCGGCGAGCCGCTGCGCATGCTCGCGCTGGTGGCGCCGGCCTGGGTGTTGTTGAACGCCGCCCTGATGCTCGCCATCGGCCGCCGCCTCGCCCTCGGGCTGCCCCTGCTGACGCTCGCCATGCTGTGTTTCGCGCTCTCGCCGTTGACCCGCGCGCTGCACCGCGTGGGCATGCTGGACCATCACTTCGTCGAGTACAGCTTCGTCCTCGCCGCGCTGTGGAGCGGGCTGCGCTGGCTCGACGCGCCCGCCGGGCGCGGCGCGGCCGTGCTGTGCGGCATCGTGCTGGGCGCGGCGCCGGCCTTTCACAACGGCCTGTTCGTGCTGCAGCTACCGCTGCTGCTGACGCTGGTCCTGCGTTTCGCGCTCGGCCGCGCGCTGCCCGCGGCCGCCACGCGCGCCTTCGCGCTGGCGCTGGTGGTCACCACGGGCCTGTTCCTGCTGCCCTCGGAGCCGTTCCGCGACGGCCGCTTCACGTTCTACCTGCACTCCGGGTTCCATCTCTACGTCGCCGGCGCCAGCGCGCTGGTCGTCCTCGCGCTGAGCCGACTGCCACGCGGCCGGCGCGGCCTGGTAGTGCTGGCAGTGCTGGCCGCGGCCCTGGCCGCGCCGCTGCTGTCGCAGGCGGTGCGCGGCGGCGCCTTTCTCGGCGGTGCGCTGCCACTGTTCGACCAGCTCATCGAGACGCGCAGCCTGTTCGCCCGCATCGCCGCCGGCGAGGCCGGCACGCTGAGCCGCTTCTACTCCGGCCTGATCTGGCTGCTGCCATGCGGCCTGCTCGCGCTGCTCGCACAGCTGCGCCGGCATCACGACGACGCTGCGCTGTTCTTCCTCGTCTTCTGCCTGTTCGGCAGCACGCTGTTGCTGCTGCAGCTTCGCCTGCAGTACTTCGGCGCGTTCGCGCTGTGGCTCTCGTGGTGCGTGGTCGCGCAGCGCTGTGCCGATGCGCGGCCGCGCCTGCGGCACACCATCGTCGCCGGGCTCGCGCTGGTCTGCGCGCTGGCCTACGTGCCGGCGCTGCGCGCGCTCGGCGCTACCCTGCCCGCGGGTGGCGATTTCCAGTACATGCTGCTGCGGGACGTGTACGTCGCCCTCGGCCGCGCCTGTGCGAGTGAGCCCGGCATCGTGCTCGCCGAACACGGTGACGGCCACTACATCACCTACCATTCGGACTGCGCGGTGATCGCGAACAACTTCATTCTCACCGCCCGTCACGAGCGTAAGCTGGCGCTGACCGAGGCCCTGCTGGCAGCCACGCCGGAGGACATGACACGGCGCGCGCCGTGGGTGCGTTACGTCCTGGTCCGGCGCAACGACAACGTGCTCGCGGCATCCTCCTGCCACCCCGGCTGCGCGCAGAACGTCGGGCTGCGCGAGGCCCTGCTCGGCGCCCGCGCGGCGCTACCGCCGCGCTTCGAGCTGCTCTACGAGAAGCGCCTCAGGCGTGGCGAGCGGGTCGAGCCCCTGGCGCGCCTGTTTCGCGTGCACGCCGCCACCGGCGCCGCGGACTAGGCGGCGTTGGCGGCCTCCGAGCCGTCGCGCGGCAGGGGCCCGGGCGTCTTGTCCTCGCGTCCGATTTCCTCCAGCGCTGCACGCAGTGCATCGATACGGCGCTCGTAGCGGGTGTCGCCGGGCAGGCAGTGATCGGCGTTGAGCCCGGCGAGTACGTTGCGCACGCGATCGTTCATGCCGGTGACGTAAACCGTGCGCCCGGCCTGCCGTGCGTCGCAGGCGATGGTCTCGACCGCGCGCGCGGCCGAGACGTCGACGAAGGGTACGCGCGAGAAATCGAGCACGATGGCGCTGGTGTGCTCCTTGACCTTCTCGCGCACCTGGTGGCCGACGTCCGCGGCGGCGCCGAAGCTGAGCGGACCGCCGAAATCGAACAGCGTGATGCGGCCGTGCGCCTCGAGCAGGATGGCGCGCTCCTCCGGCGCGGTGGTCAGTGGCGCCTCTTCGCCGAAGGCGGCAAGCTGCTCGTCGGCCATGCGCTTGACGAAGGCCAGCGCGGCGAGCACCACGCCGACTGCGACCGCGGTGATGAGGTCGACGAAGACCGTCATGCCGAGCACCAGCATCATCAGCGCGAGATCCCAGCGCGGCCCGCGATGGGCACGCAGCAGGTAGGAGAAGTCGATGATGTCGTAGCCGACCTTGAACAGGATCCCGGCCAGCACCGCGTGCGGGATCTTGGCCGCCAACGGTGCAAGGCTGATCACGACCGCGAACAGCAGCAGCGCGTGCACCATGCCGGACAGGCGCGTGCTGCCGCCGGTACGGATGTTGACCACCGTGCGCATGGTCGCGCCGGCACCGGGGATGGCGCCGAACAGGCCGGCGACGGTGTTGCCGATGCCCTGGCCGACCAGCTCGCGATCGGAGTTGTGACGCGTGCGCGTCATGTTGTCGGCGACGAGCGACGTCAGCAGGCTGTCGATGGCGCCCAGCATGGCGAGGATGAAGGCTGCCTCGAGCACGATGAGGAAGGTGTCGCCGGTGAACCGGGGCAGCACGAACGAGGGCAGTCCGGTGGGAATGTCACCGAGCACCGGGGCGCCTTTGTAGACCAGGCTGAGCAGGGTGCCGATGACCAGCGCGGCGAGCGGCCCGGGCACGAAACGGCCCCACGACTTCGGCCAGTAGAAGACGATCGCGAGCGTCAGCAGGCCGATGATCAGGGCCGGCCAGACCGGGTCCATGATCGCGGCGGGCACTGCCGACAGGGCCGGGATGGTGCCGCTCTCCTGCGGCTCGTGGCCGAACAGGCGCGATAGCTGCAGCGCGATGATGATGCAACCGATGCCGCTCATGAAGCCGGAGATGACCGGGTACGGCACCAGGCGGATGTACTGGCCGAGGCGGAAGATGCCGAAGGCGATCTGCAGCAGGCCGGCGAGCACGACGGCGGCGAAGACCAGCTCGGGCTTGCCGCTGAGGCTGGCGAACACGCCGGCGAAGACCACCACCATGGGGCCGGTGGGACCTGACACCTGCGAGCCGGTGCCGCCAAACAGGGCGGCGAAGAAACCGACGAAGATCGCCCCCCACAGGCCGGCGATGGGGCCGGCGCCGGAGGCCTCGCCAAAGGCGAGCGCCAGCGGCAGGGCGACGACACCGGCGGTCAGTCCGCCGAACAGGTCGCCACGCAGGTTCGAGAAGTCGAAGTAAGGCTTGCGTGCGACGGCCGCGGCAGGCGTACTCATAACAGGATGTCCTCGTCAGTCGGTTCGGGTGCGCTCAGGCAACGCACTCATGGCCATCGGTCGCGCGCCGCGCGAGCTCCGCCGCGTAGCGCTCGGCGACGGGCACGAAAGCGCCGCGCTGCTCGTCGAAGGCGACGACCTCGCCGGTCTTGATGTCGTAGACCCAGCCGTGCAGCTGGACCTCGCCGCGCGCGAGGCGCGAGGCGACGCTGGGATGGGTGCGCAGGTGCTGCAGCTGCAGGATGACGTTCTGCTCCAGCAGTGCGCGCATGCGCTCGGCGTCGCTGCGTCCCTCGCCGAGGTGATTGGCGATTTCCACCGCGGCGCGCGAGTAGCCCAGCCACTCGCGCACGTGCGGCAGTCCGTCGAGGCTCTCGGGGTTCATGGCGCCTTTCATTGCCCCGCACTCGGTGTGGCCGCAGATGACGATGTGCGGGATCTTCAGCACGGCCATGGCGAATTCGATGGACGCGGTGATACCGCCGGTGTGGCTGGTGTGCGGGGGCACGATGTTGCCGGCGTTGCGGCACACGAACAGGTCGCCGGGCACGGTCTGCGTGATCATCGCGGTCTCGATGCGCGAATCCGAGCAGGTCACGAACAGCGCCTCCGGCGACTGGCCGAGGCTCAGGCGCTCGAAGAGCTCTTTCTTCTGCGGGAACACTTCTTCCTGGAAGCGGATGACGCCTTCAGCGAATGCCGGCATGGTCGATTTCTCCTGCGTGGCCGCGCGGGCCGGTGATAAGGGGTGTTACGGACGGGAAGATAGAAACGACCGGGAGCGCCCCCGAAGGCGCCCCCGGTGGGTGCTGTCAGCGGTGGAAAGGCGGGTAACCGCGGAAGCGGCTGGGCCGCCGGCTGGTTTCGCTGGCCGCCTCCAGGCGCGCGACCTCGGCGACCGGCAGGGTCTCCGTGGCGCGGCGGAAGGGCGGCTTGCCGCTGAAATCGATGGTACGTACGGTCACCGTCTCGCCGCCGGCCGCGCTCTGCGGCTCGAGGCGTGCAACCTCGCTCGCCGGCAGCGTCTCCATGCTGCGCCGGAACGGGGGTCGTCCGCGGAAGTCGACGTCGTGAATGGTGACCATTTCGGCACCGGCCGACGGCATGGTGTCGCCGGCGAGCGCAGAACCTGCGCCCGCGCCGGTGCCTACCAGGATGAGGCCAATGAGGGTCGCTCGCATAGGATGCTCCTTTACTCCGCTGTTCCAAGTGCGCCCCGGCGGCTAGCGGAAGCGCGCCGGGGAGTACAAGGAGAATAGGGGCTCGGCGACCAAATTTTGACCAAAACGCCAATAATTAAATATAGATTTTAGTTATCACCAAAATCTTTACGGAACTGTTAATCGAATCAATGGTCACAGCGGGGATTGACCGCGCGATGCCCGCGGCCGCCCCCCGGCCATGGCACAAGTTTGGTGCATGCCGCCCCCTCTTCGGGCGCGTAGACGGTGCGCCGGACCGATCATTCCGCTGTTTTCAATGGGTTAGGTGAAGGCACGATAATTGCTGGGTAGACGGTATCCGCAATCGGACGAGCGCTGTGAGTGCAGCCCTCTCCCACCGCAGCACCGAGGTCAACCCTGCCGTCATGTTCCCGCGCCGCGCCGCCATCGTGTCGATCCTGGCCGCCCTGGCCCTGGCAGGGGTGCCGTGCGCTGCCGACGACTTCGGGGTCAGCGTGCCGCTGACCCGCGCCGCAAGCGGCAATTTCTACGTCGACGGCACCGTGGGCAGCACCACCGCCACCCGCTTCCTGGTGGACACCGGCTCCGGCCTCACCACCGTCAACGAGAAGACCTTCGCCCGCCTGCGTGAGCGCACCCGGGTCACCCTGGTGCGGCACATGGCCGCACGCCTGGCCGACGGCGGGCTGACCAAGGTCGCGGTCTACCGCGTCGAGCACTTTCGCATCGGCGAAAACTGCGACCTGGGCAGCGCCGAGGTCGCGGTGCTGGGCAGCGACAGCGCCAACATCCTCGGCCTGGACACCCTCTCGCGGGCCGCGCCCTTCGCCTTCCACGTCGATCCGCCGCGCCTCGCCCTGTCGCAGTGCGCCGCTGCCGGCGAGCTGCTCGCCGCGCACTGAGCGCGCGGGCCGGCTCACACGCCGACCAGCACCGACTCGCCGAGGTTGTCGCGCAGGGCGGCGCGCATGTCGCCCGCGAGGCGCTGAAAGAAGGCGCGCGACGGCGACGCCGCACGCCACGCCAGGGCGTGCATGCGATAGACCGGCTCGTCCTCGATCTCGGTCACGCGCAGCTGGTTGCTGTCGTGGATCTCCGAACGGACATAGAGATCGGGCAGGAAAGCGTGCCCCATGCCCATGGTCACCATGTGGCGCAGGGCGTCCAGGCTGGTGCCCTGGTAATCGCGCTGCAGGTGCGCACCGAGGCGCTTGCACAGCTGGTCGACCTGGCGGAACAGGCGATGACTCTCCTCGATGGTGAGGATGTCGGCGTTCAGCAGGTCCTTCGCGTAGACGTGCTCGCGCCGCGCCAGCGGGTGGTCGTTGGCGATGACCAGCTTGACCGTTTCGCGGAACAGGGTTTCGACCGCGAAGTCGCGGGCATCCAGTGGCAGCGTCGAGAGCACCAGGTCGTAGCGTCCTTCGGCCAGCCCCTCCTCGAGCAGACCCGGGACCTGCTCGCGTACGTACAGGCGCAATGTCGGGTAGGCGCGGTGCAGATCGGGCAGCAGGTGCGGCAGCACGTAGGGACCCAGGGTCGGCGTCACGCCGAGGCGATAGGTGCCGCCGGGCCGGTTGGCGAGCGCATCGGCATGATCGACCAGGCCGCCCACCTCCTCGAGCACCCGGCGTGCAGGCACGATGAGCTGGCGCCCGGCGGGTGACAGCAGCGCGCCGCTGCGGCTGCGCTCGAACAGCTGCACCTCGAGCTGCTTTTCGAGCTGCGCGATCTGGGCGGTGATGGTCGGCTGGCTGACTTCGAGCTTCTCCGCCGCACGGCGAAAGCTCTCACTCTCGGCGACGGCGATGAAGTACTCGAGCTGGCGCAGGGTGGGGCGCGGTGGACGCATGCTTCAGCGCGCCTCAGCGCCGGCCGCCGGCATCGCCGCCGTCGGCGCTCCACAGCCGCCGGGCAGCCCGGATCTCGGCCCGGTCCACGCCGCCGAGCCGGCCTTCGACGAAATCGAGGCCGGCGACGATCCAGGCCGCGAGATCGGGCTGTTCGAGGTGGTAGTAACGGTGGCGCCCGTCGCGCCGCTCGCTCACCAGGCGGTGCGCGCGCAGCAGCGCGAGGTGCTGGGACACGCGCGGTGCGGGCAGCGACAGGGCATCGGCCAGGGTGTTGACGTCGCGCTCGCCGGCGCCCAGCTCCTCGATCACGCAGATGCGGTCGGGGTGCGCGATCACCTTGAAGATGCTCGACAGTTCCTTAGCCGCCAGCGCTCGGCTCGGCATCTTCTGTGCACTCCTCGACGGGCCCGCTACCCGTTCCCCTTTACTTGCCCAGCTTTATAGTTTCAAATATATGCAAATGTCAAGCTATGCAGGTTTAACAGACGCCAGCCGCCACGCAGGCCGCACCTGACCATGTCGACCGTAAACCCGAAACCCGCCTACAGCGGCTGGCAGCTTTTCCGCCTGGTGCTACGCCCGGAACGGCGCTTCTACTGGCTGATGCTGGTCTACGGTCTGGCGATCAGCGCGCTGACCCTGTCCATCCCGTTGTCGGTGCAGGTGCTGATCAGCACCGTGGTCAATGCCGCGCTGCTGCAGCCGGTGCTGGTGCTCGCCGCCGCCCTGCTCTTCCTGCTGCTGCTCTCGGGCCTGTTCCTGGCCATCCAGTACTACCTGATGGAACTCTTCGAGCGCCGCTTTTTCTCACGCATCGTGTCCGAGGTCGCGTTACGCCTGATCTACGCCGAGCCGGCCTACATGGCGCGCATCAACCGCGACGAGCTGGTCAATCGCTACTTCGACATCATGACCGTGCAGAAGGCACTGCCGACCCTGCTCACCGGCGCGCTGGCGACCCTGTTGCAGGCGATGGTGGGGATCGCGGTCACCTCCTTCTATCACCCGGTCTTCGTGATCTACAACGGCGTGGTAATCCTGTGCGGCTACCTGGTCTACCGCGTGTTCGCGCGCGGCGCCAAGCGCAGCGCGCTCGAAGTCTCCGACGCCAAGTACGACGCCGCGCGCTGGCTGGAAGAGCTGGCGCGCTCCAACTCCTTCTTCAAGGCACGTCGCACCGTCGCCTACGCCATCGCGCGCACGCGCGACGTGCGCGATGCTTACGTCGAGCAGCACCGGCGGCACTTCCGCTTCACCTTCTCGCAGATCGTCGGCTTCCTGTTGCTCTATGCCATCGCCAGCGCATCGCTGCTCGGCATCGGCGGCTGGCTGGTCATCCTCGGCCAGCTGACCATCGGTCAGCTGGTTGCCGCCGAGCTGATCTTCTCCGCCATCTTCTACGGCCTGACCCGGCTCGGTTACTACCTCGAGCTCTACTACGACCTCTACGCGGCGATGACCAAGCTGCTGCAGCTCTTTCAGCTCGAAGAGGAAACCCGCCGTATCGACGACGGCGTCGACGACTGGTCAGCGGAGATCGTCTTCGACCAGGTGCACATGCCGCTGCAGAACGGCGAGCTGTTCGCCGACATCCGCCTCGCGCCGGGCAGCCTGACCCTGTTCGAGACACGTTCGAGCTCGCAGATTACCGCCCTGACCGACGTCCTCGGCCGGCTCCAGCGCCCGCGCTCCGGGCGCGTGCTGCTCGGCGGCTTCGATATCGACGACTTCGACGTGCAGCGCCTGCGCGACGAGGTTCATGTGATCGACTCGACGACGTTCCCCGAATGCACCATTGCCGAGTTCCTGGACATCGCCGCGCCGGGCTTGACGCGTGCCCGCATGCGCGCCCTGCTCGACACCGTCGGACTCGCCGCCGACCTGCCCACCGGCGGTGACGGGCTGGACCGCCGGCTGACGCATTCCGGCTACCCGCTGTCGCCGGCCGGCGTGATCAAGCTCAAGATTGCCTTCGCGCTGGCGGCGCGGCCCCGGGTGCTGGTGCTGACGCCGCTGTTCGACATGCTCAGCCACGAGGCGCGGGTCAGCACCATCGACTACCTGCGCGCGCAGCGCAACATTACCGTGATGTGTTTCTCGCACCGGCGTGACCTGGACACGTTCGACCGCTTCGTGCTGTGCGATTTCGACGGACTGCGCAGCCACGACTCGCTGGACGCCCTGCACGCGGCACTCGACGATGCCCAGGAGCGCACCCGGCGCGACGCGATGACCCGCGACAGCGCGGAGTCGCCGGCATGAGCGCACGCCGCAATGACAGCGTACGCGCGCTCGAGGACTTCGTCGCGCCTGGCCACCGCGATGCCCTGATCGGCTCGCTGGTCACCGAGCCGCCCGGGCCATTGCGCGCCTTCGCCGGCATGGTGCTGCTGATGCTGGTCGCGGCGGGCGCGTTGCTGTGGACGGTGCCGTGGCTGCAGACGGCCGCCGGCAGTGGCCGCGTGGTCGCGCTCAACCCGGCCGACCGCGTGCAGCAGATCAGTGCCCTGGTCGACGGCCGCATCAACCGCTGGTACGTCGACGAAGGCAGCGTCGTGCGCGCCGGCGATCCAATCGTCGAGATCCGTGACATCGACCCGCGCCTGGTCGAGCGCCTGCAGGCCGAACGCGCGGCCGTCGCGCGGCGCCTGGACGCCGCGCGTAGCGCGGCCGAGACCGCGGCCTTCGACTACCGCCGGCAGAAGGCCCTGCTGGAGGAAGGCCTGAGCGCACGCAAGGAGGTCGAGGCGGCCAAGATCAAGCACCAGGAGGCGCTCGCCCGCGAAGCCGCCGCGCGGGCGGAACTGAGCAAGGTCGACATCGGGCTCTCGCGGCAGTCCTCGCAGGTCGTCACCGCACCCGAGGACGGTCGCATCATCAGTATCGTCGCCGGCAACACCGCGACCGTGGTCAGGGCCGGCGATCCGATCGCGGCCTTCGCTCCCGAGCACATCGAGCGTGCGGTGGAGGTCTTCGTCTCCGGCCTGGATGCACCGCTGGTGCAGCCGGGCCTCGCCGTGCGCGTGATGTTCGAAGGCTGGCCGGCGGTGCAGTTCAGCGGCTGGCCCGAGGCGGCCGTCGGCACCTTTGGCGGGCGCGTCGCCTACGTCGACCCGGCGGCCGATGCCAACGGCCGCTTTCGCGTCATCGTCGCCGACGACGCCGACGATCCCTGGCCCGACGATCGCTACCTGCGCATCGGCAGCCAGGCGCGCGCCTGGATCCGGCTCGGCACCGTGCGCCTCGGCTACGAGCTGTGGCGCCAGCTCAACCGCTTCCCCCCGCGCCCGCCGCCGGCGGTCGACAAGGCCACGCTGGTACAGCCATGACGTGTCGCCTGCACCGCCTGCTGCCCGCGCTGCTGCTGGCGTGCGCGTCGCTCGCCGCGCCGCGCCCCGGGAGCGCTGACACGCTCGCCCTGGCCGACGTGCTCGCCTCGTCCCTGACCCACTTCCCGCGCATCCAGTCCGCGGTGCAGGAGCAGCTCGTGCGCGAAGGCCGGGTCACCGCCGCGCTGGGCGCGTTCGACCTCGCGCTCGAGCAGAGCTCACTGGTCTGGGCCGACGGCTACTACGACGGCATCACGGTCGACAACCGCCTGGTCAAACCACTGCCCTGGGGCGGCGCCAAGACCTATGCCGGCTACCGCGTCAGCAACGACGACTTCCCGGTCTACCAGCAGGAGCGGGTCACCAACGACGGCGGCGAATTCAATTTCGGCGTGGTGCTGTCGCTGTGGCGCGACCGCGAGATCGACCAGCGACGCTTCGACCTGGAGCAGGCCCGCCGCGAGGTCGCCGAGGCCCGCTTCGACCTGCAGCTCGCACGCCTGACCACGCAACGTAATGCCGCACGCGCTTACTGGGCGTGGCTCGCCGCCGGCCGGCGGGTCGCGATCTACCGCCACCTCGCCGAGCTCGCCGCGGATCGCATGAGCGGACTCACGCGTCGCGCCGAGGCCGGTGACGTGGCCAGCATCACGGTGGTCGAGAATCGCCAGAACCTGCTGCGCCGCCAGGCCCTGCTGACCAACGCGGAACGCGATTTCGCGACCGCCGCGATCGAGCTCTCGCTCTACCTGCGCGATGCCGGCGGCGCGCCGCGACGCCCGCACGAGGCCGAGCTGCCGCAAGGGTTTCCGTCCGCCGGCGACGGCGTGAGCGACGCGGCGGCGCTGGTTGCCAGCGTGCTCGAGCGGCGCCCCGAGCTGGCCAGCCTCGATAACCGCATCGACCTAGAACGCGAGCGCCTGGCGCTGGCCGAGAACGCGCTCATGCCGCGCGTCGACCTCGGCGTGAAAGCGGGACACGACCTCGGCGGCGGCAGCCGCACACGCGACGGCTTCGAGGCCCTGGTCGATCTCGAGATCTCGATTCCGCTGGAGCGGCGGCGCGGCGAAGGCCAGGTCGCGGCGGCGCGCGCGCGCCTGCGCCAGCTCGAGCTCGACCGCACCCTCATCGAGCAACGCCTCACCAACGAGCTGCTCAAGCTCGGCGTCGCCATCGACGCGGCGCGCGAGTTCGTCGCCATCACCGACATGGAGGCCGCCGCCGCGGTCGAGCTGGAGCAGGCCGAACGCAAGCGCTTCAGCGCCGGGGCCAGCGATTTCTTCCTCGTCAACCTGCGCGAGGAGCGCAGCGCCGACGCGCGGCTGCGCAACGTCGACGCGCACCTGCGCTACTTCCGCGACCTTGCCGATCTGCAGGCCGTGACCCTCGATCTGCCGGCGCTGGGACTGTAGCGCCGGGGACTCTGGCGGGGCTTGTCGAAGGGTCGCGATTTTTGCCATTTGGCGGCTGCCGTAGGATGATACGCGTCTCGCCCATGCCGCCATCGGAGCTCCCTACATTGGCCACCAAATCGACCCGCTGCATACTCCTTTCCGGCGCCGCCGCCGTGCTGCTTCCCGTCCTCGTCCAGGCCGAGGAAGTCGGCGCGGAATGCCGCGGAGTCGCCGCCGGCGTGGTCGCCGCGATGCGGGCCTCCGGCGAGCTTCAGGGCGAAGGCGCGGTCGAGGCTGCGGTGATCGCGGCACGGCGCGCGTGCAGCGCCGCGCGCGAGGGTCTGGGGCCGGCGAGCACCGTCGCGGCCGCCGATGCCGGCAAGGCGGAGAGCGATGCCGAAGAGGACGACGACGACCTGAGCCTGTGGGACCTGCTGACCCGCGATCGCGAGCTCAAGCCGGGCAACGAGCGCCTGCGCCGCCTCAAGCAGCAGTAACCGGCGGCGCCACGCCGGTACACGGAGCACCCGCGCGCATCACGAGCGTGCCGGACCGCCGCAGGCGGTCGCTCATGCCGGCTGCGCGGCCACCGTCCCGCCACCTCCCGTGGCCGTAGCGCACGCAAAAAAAGACCCCGCCGAAGCGGGGTCTCTGCTGAGCGATGGCGCCGGGCAGGCCCGGCGCGACAGCGATCTCAGAGGTCGATGTCCATGGTGTAGGACACGACGTACTTGATGCTGTCGTTGTAGAGGTCGGCCGCGCCGCCGTCGGCATCGGACAGGTCGGTACCGCTGACCATGAACGAGAAGCCGCCCTTCGACAGCGACACGTTCCAGTCGACGTAGTCGTCGGTGCCGTTGAGGAAGTTGAACGCGTCGACGAAGTCACCCTCGTGGTAGCCGACGTGCAGGCCCAGCTCCAGGCCTTCCTTGATCTCGTAGGCGTAGTCACCGGAGAGGTAGAAGGCATTGCCGAAGTCGAGGTCGTAGTCCTTGCCGATGACCGGCACACCGATGTCCTCGTCGGTCTCGGCGTGAACGAAGACGTAGGCCGTCACGCTGAAGCCCATGTAGCCCAGGCTGCCGTAGATCTCGGAGAAGTCGTAGTCAGCCTGCTCGTCGTAGTTGTAGTACAGCCAGCCGATGTCGTAGCTGATGTTGTTGTACTCGCCGGCGTAGCCGAGGTAGATGTCGTGCTCGTAAGAGAAGGTGTCCGGCGTGGCGTAGGACACGTTGGACACCCAGGTGCCGACGTAGAAGCCCGAGTCGTGGGCGTAGTCGATACCACCCGAGATGGCCGGCTCGTTCTCGCTCTGGGTCAGGCCGCGCCACAGGTAGTTGTTGGAGAACGACGCGTTGGCCGTCCAGTCGCCCGCATGGACGTTGGCGGTGCTGGCAACGGCGAGGGCCACGGCGGCCGCGGTAGTGGTCAGTTTGTTCATGGGTGAGAAGCTCCTTGGGAAGTGCTGGTTGTTAACCGTCGATAGCTCGCTAAAGCGCGGACGTTGGGGCTTGCACTGCAATCGCCGTTCCATGTTTGCGGCCAATTCGCTACGACGTTGTGGTGTCGAAGCCATGGTTGTAGGGCGAATTAACAATCAGCTAGTTAAATAATTAATTTGAGTTTTTAAATTAATTAATGCTTCCAACTGGCTCAGGTGCTTAATAGCGATTTTGTTCTGCGCCGCAGCAGAAATGTTCCACCAAGAGGCACTGTTGCGTGAATGAGACGTTTTTTGCACCGCGACGGTGCGGCCCTGGCCGTACGGGCCGGACGCGCCGCGAGCTGCCCGCCGGGACGCCCCGCAATGCCCCGGCTCCGCGGCGCAACAGGCGCGCGCCGCTATACTGCCGGCCGTCCTGCCTTGCCCCTGTACCCGGAGAACGCCCATGACGCCGTCCGCGCCAGCCCCCGTCACGCTCGACGCCCTCGTCGTCGGCGCCGGATTCGGCGGCCTCTACATGCTTCACCGCCTGCGCGAGGCCGGGCTGCAGGCGCGTGTGCTGGAGGCCGGCGCCGGCGTCGGCGGTACCTGGTACTGGAATCGCTACCCGGGGGCGCGCTGCGACGTCGAGAGCCTGGAGTACTCCTACAGCTTCTCCGAGGAACTGGAGCAGGAGTGGGAATGGACCGAACGCTTCCCGGCCCAGCCGGAGATCCTGCGCTACCTGGAGCACGTCGCCGCGCGCTTCGATCTCTACCGCGACATCACCTTCGAGACCCCCGTGGTCAGCGCGCATTTCGACGAGGACAGCTCACGCTGGCGGGTCAGCACCGATCGCGGCGAGGTCTTCGACGTGCGCTACTGCGTGATGGCGACCGGCTGCCTCTCCTCGGCCAACCGGCCCGACTTCCCGGGCCTGGCCGATTTCCGCGGCAGCACCTACCACACCGGGCAGTGGCCGCACGACGGCGTCGATTTCAGCGGCCAGCGGGTCGGCATCATCGGCACTGGCTCCTCCGGCATCCAGTCCGCGCCCGAGATCGCGCGCGACGCAGCGCACCTGTACCTGTTCCAGCGCACGCCCAACTGGTCGGTGCCGGCGCAGAACGCCCCGCTCAGCGCGGCCGAGCAGGCACGTATCAAGGCCGGCTACCGCGCGTTCCGCGCGCGCCAGCGCGCCCTGCCCACCGCCTGCCATCACCCGCCGAACCGCAAGTCGGCGTTCGAGGTCACGCCGGAGGAACGCGAGCAGGCGCTGGAGAGCTGGTGGCGCAAGGGCGGCCTGTCCTTCCTCGGCGCGTTCCGCGACATGCCGACCACCGCGGCGGCGAACCGCTTCGCGCAGCAGTTCATCGCCGACAAGATCCGCGCCATCGTCGACGACCCCGTGGTAGCCGAGAAGCTGATCCCCGATCACTTCGTTGGCTGCAAGCGGCCGTGCTCGGACACCGGCTACTACGCGATGTTCAACCGTGACAACGTGACCCTGGTCGACGTACGCGAGGACCCGATCAGCGGCTTCACCGCCACCGGGCTGCGCACCGCGCGGCAGGACTACGCGCTCGACAGCGTGGTCTTCGCCACCGGCTTCGACGCCATGACCGGTGCGCTCGACCGCATCGACATCCGCGGCCGCAATGGCGGCACGCTGAAAGAGAAGTGGCGGGCCGGACCCGAGACCTACCTCGGCCTCGCCACTGCCGGCTTCCCCAACCTGTTCATCGTCACCGGCCCCGGCAGTCCCTCGGTGCTGGCCAACATGGTGGTCGGGGTCGAGCACCACGCCGAGTGGATCTCCGGGTGCATCGAGCACATGCAAGCGCACGGCTACACCTGCATCGAGGCTGCACGCGACGCCGAGCAGGCCTGGGTGGCACACGTCAACGAAGTCGCCGCGCAGACCCTCTACCCGAGTTGCAACTCGTGGTACCTGGGCGCCAATATTCCCGGCAAGCCACGCGTGTTCATGCCCTACATCGGCGGCTTCCCGACCTACGAGCGCAAATGCCGGGCGGTGGCCGAGAATGGCTACGCAGGATTCGAACTGAGGTGATACCCATGAACCGAACCCATGACCGCCTTGTGGCAGTGCTGCTGGCGATTGCCTGTGGCACCGTCGCTGCCGCCGACCATGCCTGTGAGCCGGCCAACGGCTTCACCCCGCTGTGCGGCTTCGAGCGCCCCGAGGATCTCGAGGTCGTGGCCGGCGGCCGCGCCTTGCTGGTCAGCGAGTACGGTGCGCTCACCGGCGCCCGCACCGGACGCCTGCTGTTGTACCGGCCCGATGACGGCAGCCGCCGTGTGCTGTGGCCGGCGGCCGGCACGGACGCCGGCGGCGGCGCCGGCGCAGCCGACTGCCCCGGGCCGCCCGGCGCCGAGTTCTCGCCGCATGGCATCCACCACGCCACGGGCAGCGACCGGGTTGCGGTGGTCAACCACGGCGGGCGCGAAGCGGTCGAGCTGTTCGCCGTGATCGACGGCGACGATGCGGACAGCTTCGCGCTGGCCTGGCGCGGCTGCGTGCCGGCGCCCGAGGGGGTATGGATGAACGACGTGGTCAACCTGCCGGGCGGCGGCCTCGCGGTGACCCACATGGTGGCCAAGGGCACCGCCGAGGAGGCCCTGTTCGAGTCCGAGCGCCGGCGTGACGACATCGGCTACGTCCTCGAATGGTCCGCGGCTGGCGGCTGGCGGCAGCTGCCGAATACCGGCGGCGGACTGCCCAACGGCATCGAGGTCTCCGCCGACGGCGCCACGCTGTACGTCAACGAGTACTTCGGCGACCGCGTCTACGCCTACGATCGCGCGAGCGCCACCCGCCTGTGGTCGACCGCGGTCGACGGCCCCGACAATTCCGGCTGGAGCGCGGACGGCCGCCTGTTGGTCGCTTCGCACCACGAAGACCTGCACGCGGTGTTCACCTGCAACGAGGCACCGCTGACCTACTGCCCGCTGCGCTACGCCATCGTCGCCATCGATCCGGCCAACGGTCATCGCGTCACGGTGGTCGAAGGCGGCGGCGAGCCGTTCGGCGCGGCGACGGTGGCGGTCGAGCTCGGCGGCGCGCTCTACCTGGGATCGTTCGTCGGCGATCGCATGGCCGTGACCACGCGCGGCAACGGCGTGCGGCCGTGACCAACGCCTTCCCCGACAACCGCTTCCTGCGCGGTAACTTCGCACCGCTGCGCGTGGAGTGCGATGCGCCGGACCTGGTCGTCACGGGCGAGCTGCCGCGTGATCTGAACGGTACGCTGTTGCGCAACGGGCCCAACCCGCTGTACCCGCCGCGCGACGACTACCACATGTTCTCCGGCGACGGCATGGTGCACGCCTTCCGTTTCGACGACGGCCGGGTCAGCTACCGCAACCGCTGGGTGCGTACCGCCAAGCTCGAACGCGAACGCGCCGCCGGCCGCGCCCTGTTCGGCACCTTCGGCAACCCGGCGACGAGCGACCCGCAGGTCGCCGGCGAGCGCTACAACGTCGCCAACACCAACGTCATCTGGCACGGCGGGCGACTGCTGGCGCTGGAGGAATTCAACCCGCCGGTGGCACTGGCGCCGGACACCCTGGAGACGCTCGGCCCGCACGATTTCGACGGCCGCCTGCAGGGGCCGATGACGGCGCACCCCAAGGTCGACGCGGAGAGCGGCGAGCTGCACTTCTTCGGCTACGGGCTGGACGGCCTCGGCTCCGCGGCGATGGCCTACCACGTCGCCGACAGCGCGGGCACGCTCACCCGCAGCGTGCGCTTCGAAGCGCCCTACGCGGCCATGGTGCACGACTTCGTGGTGACCGCGAAGCACGTGCTGTTCCCGATCTTCCCGCTCACCACCTCGGCCGAACGCGCGCGGCGCGGCGCGCCGGCACTGGCCTGGGAGCCGCGGCGGCCGTCCTTCGTCGGCGTGATGCCGCGCGACGGCGAGGCGCAGGACATCACCTGGTACGAGGGCGAGGCCTGCCTCGTCTTCCATCCCATGAATGCCTACGAGGACGGCGACACGCTGGTCACCGACATGCTGCGCTACGACGCCGCGCCCGGCTTCCCGCACGCCGACGGCACACCGCCGGACCCGTCGCAGGCGGTGGCCCGGCTCGAGCGCTGGCGCATCGACCGCAGCGATCCCGCGCGGCGCTTCCGCTGCGAGCGGCTCGACCATCTCGCCAGCGAGTACCCGCGCTTCGACGAGCGCCGCGCCGGGCTGCCCTATCGCCACGGCTGGTTCGCGACCACGCAGTCGACCTTCGGCCGCGCGGCGATGTTCGATCGCATCGCCCATTACGATTTCGAACGCGGCACGCTGACGCATTACGAGCTGCCGCGCGGCGACTTCACCTCCGAGCCGGTGTTCGTGCCGCGCGGCGCGGCCGAGGGCTGTGGCTACCTGCTGGCGGTGGTCTACCGCGGCGCCGAGCGGCGCAGCGACCTCCTCGTGCTCGACGCCGAGAACGTCGGCGCCGGCCCGCTCGCGGTCGCCGCGCTGGAGACGCGCGTGCCGTTCGGCTTTCACGGCAACTGGATGCCGGCGCCGGCCTGAGCGCCGCGCGCCGCCGCACCCCCGGCATGCCAGCCACACCGGCCGGGGAGCACCCGCACACCGCGCTCGCCGTCGCCCTGCTCGCGGGCATCGTGCTCGGCGCCGCGGCGGTGGTCTCGCGCTATGCCTACGACGATGGTGCCAGCGGTATCACGGTGGCGGTCGTACGCTCCGTGATCATGGCGCTGGCCGTCGCCATCGGGCTCGCCGCGGCGCGGGTCGAGTGGCGCCTGCCGCGCGCGCTGGCCGGGGTGGCGCTGATCAACGGCGTGCTGATGGCGGCCATGACCTACGGCAATATCGGCGCCATCGAGTTCATTCCCATCGGGCTCGCGCAACTGCTGTTCTTCACCTTCCCGATCATCATCGCGGTGCTGGTCATGGCGCTCGGCATGGAGCAGGTGCGCCCGGCCAAGCTCGCCACCCTGGTCCTCGCGTTCGCCGGCATGACCCTGATGCTGGGCGCCTCGGTCGGTGCGGTCGACTGGCGCGGCACCGCCTTCGCGCTGGTCGCGGCCTTCGCCACCGCGCTCAATGCCATCCTGGTGGTACGGCACTTCCGCACCACCAACGTGTTCGTCGCGACCCTGCACTTCAGCACCGTCGGCCTGGTGGTGCTGCTCGCGGTCGCCGCGTTCGCTGCCGAGGTGCGCCTGCCGCGCTCGACCGTCGGCTGGGCCGGCGTGGTTGGCGTCGGCGTGCTGCAGACCCTGGGTACGCCGATGTACCTCTATGCCATCGGCCGCGTCGGCGCGCTCAAGGCCGGCATGGCCACCAACGTGCAGCCGGTGGCGGCGATTGCCCTGGCCTGGCTGCTCTTCGGTGAGTTGCTGAGCCCGGCACAGGCCGCCGGCGGCGCCGTGGTGCTGACCGCCATCGCACTCATGCAGTGGCTCGACCTGCGGCGGCTGGGCGGCGCCTGAGAGACGCGCTGCGGCGCCGCACGGCCGGCACGCACTGGATCGAGGTCGGCGCATGGTTTAAGCTCCGCGCCCATCCCGCCGCGGTCGCGTACGACGCGCGACTGCCCGTCCCCCGCCGGAACGTCTCCGGCACCCGGACAATGCCACGACACCGCACCGCGCGGGCGATGTGGCTGCGCGCCTGGCGGGCTGCCCCCGAACCACGGAGTTCATCGATGCGATTCAAGCTCGCCAAGTTCATCATGCGCCATCGCGCCGCGGTCAGCGTCGTGTTCCTGCTCATCACGCTGGGCTTCATGGCTGGCTTCCCGCACGTCGACATCCGCACGGTGTTCAACGACCTGCTGCCCAAGGACGACCCGTACGTGCAGGTCTACTTCGACCATCGCAACTTCGGCAATCCGCTGACGATGTCGATCATGGTCAAGCGCAAGGACGGCGACATCTACAACGCGGACACCCTGGCCAAGGTCTACAAGCTCACGCGCGACATCGATCTCGCGCCCTACGTCGACCACGACCAGGTCATCTCGATCTCGACCGAGAAGCTGCGCTACGCCGAGGCCACCCCCGAAGGCATCGACATGCGTCCGCTGATGTCCGACCGTGCACCGCAGACGCCACAGGAGATTGCCGACTTCCGGCGCGCGGTCGAGAAATCGCCCAACGCCCAGACCTTCTTCATCTCCAACGACGAGACGGCGACCCTGATCAACGCCTCGTTCCAGGACACCATCGACTATGGCGCCGCCTTCGATTACGCGCAGAAGCTGGTCGAGGACGCCCGCGACGCCGACCACGACGTCTACCTTGCCGGCCAGCCGGCCCTGACCGGCTGGGTCTATCGCCTGCAGAAGCAGACCTACTACATCTTCGGCGTCACCGTCGCCGCGCTGGTCATCGCGCTCACCCTGTACATGCGCAACGTGGCCGGCGTGGTCACGCCGATCGCCTGCGCGGTGGTCGCCGCGATCTGGGGCTTCGGCTTCATCGGCTGGCTCGGCCGCCCGATCGAGCCGCTGCTGATGATCGTGCCGCTGTTGCTGGTGGCACGCTCGTTCTCGCACTGCGTGCAGTTCGCGGAGCGCTACTACGAAGTCCTGATGGAAGTGAAGGACCGCCGCAAGTCGGCCGAGATCACCATGGGCATCATGATGGCGCCGTCGATTCTCGGCATCACCACCGACGTCTTCGGCATCACCTTTATCGCGGTCGCGCCGATCGAGACCATGGTCAACCACGCCCTGTTCTGCGGTGCCTGGGCACTGTGGATCATCCCGACCGGGATCTTCCTCGCGGCGATCCTGCTGTCCTACCTGCCGGTGCCGAAGAACATCGAGAAGATCGTCGGCGGCAGCGAAAAGGAAGCCGGCATCCACCTGATCGAAGAGAAAGCCCTGGAGCACCTCGCCAGCCTCACCCACGGCCGCCGCGCGAACTGGACCGCGCTCGTCATCGTGCTGTTTTCGGCCGCGGCCATCTATCTCAACGCGCAGATCAAGATCGGCAACCCGGTCGAGGGCAGCAACCTGCTGTGGCACGACTCGGAGTTCAACACCGCGGTGCGCGCGATCAACGCGCACTTCCCGGGCATGAATACGCTCGAGATCGTGCTCGAGGCCACGGTGGAGCGCAAGAACCACCGTGTCGCGCGTACCCCGGAGGTGGTCGCCACCTCGGTCCAGTTGCAGCGCCTGCTCGAAGGCGGCTCCGAGCTGCCGCCACGCGCCACGTTGTCTTTCAGCGACTACATGGCCGAGACCAACCGCCTGTTCTCGGGCGGCAACCCGAAGTGGCAGCCGCTCGACCTGACCGAGGAGGCGATCAACGCGGCCGGATTTGCGGCCATGTTCGGCAGCTCGCCGATCAACTTCAGCCACGTGGTCGACTTCAGCGTACAGCACTCGACCGTCACGCTCTGGTACAAGGACAACATCCAGGAGACGGTCGATACCGCGCTGGCCGACGCGCGGCGCGCGGTCGACGCGGTGGGCGAGGAGCATGCGCAGTTCCGGGTCCGCATGGGCACCGGCGTGATCCCGCTGCAGCAGGCCATGAACCTGGTCGTGGAACGCTACCACTGGTTCATCCTCGGCCTGCTCAACTGCGCCATCGTGCTGATGGCCTGGTATGCCTACCGCTCGCTGATGGCGGCCGCGATCCTGATGATCCCGGTCAACGTCGCCAACTTCGCGCTGGGCGCTTCCATGCATCTGCTCGGCATCGGCATGGACATCAATGCCGTGATCGTGGCGGTGATGGGTATCGGCGTCGGCATCGACTACGGCATCTACCTGCTGTCGCGCATCTGCGAGGAGTACACCGCGCAGGAGCATGACCTGCCCAAGGCCCTGACCGAAGCGCTGACCACCACCGGCAAGGCCATCATGTTCACCGCGACGGTGATGCTCATTGGCATCCTGCCGTGGTACTTCCTGTCGGATCTCAAGTTCATGGCCGACATGGGCATGCTGCTGGTCGCCATCATGCTGATCAACATGGTGCTGTCGCTGGTGCTGCTGCCGACCCTGGTGTGGTTCATCCGGCCGAAGTTCATGGCGCGCGAGGACCTCATCATCGGTGAGAACGTCGACATCGCGCACTTCCTGCACCACGAGCCGGTGTAAGGGCGCCGTCCCCGTGCGGCTGGCCTGCCAGGGCCAGCCCGCAGGGACCGGCGGCAGTGCTCAGGTATCGACCGAAGCGCGGTCCTGGCCTGCCGCCCCGCGATGACGCGCGCGGTACGCGTTGGGAGACATCCCGCTCCAGCGCTTGAAGGCGTGGGAGAAGTTGCCCGGCTCGCTGTAGCCGAGCACCCCGGCGATCTCCTGTACCGCGAGCGTGGTTACCTCCAGGTACTCGCGTGCCATCTGGTATCGCAGCTCGGCAATGACGTCACTGTAGCTGCCTCCCTGGTCGCGTAATTGTCGCCGCAGGCTGCGCGCCGACATGCGCAGGCTGGCGGCCGCCTCGTCGATGGAGGGAAAGTGACCGGGTCGTTCCAGCACTGCCTCACGCAGGCGCTCGACGATGCCCGGCCCGCGTTTGAGCGCGGCCAGCAGCATCTCGCACTGCTGCTCGCTCATCCGTGTCGTGTACGGATTGCTGTGCGGCAACGCGTGCCCGAGCAGCGAGGACGCGATATGCAGGGCGTTGCAGGGCGCACCAAAGGCGACCGGGCATCCGAAATGCTCCGCGTAGCTGGCGGCCGCACCGTTCTCCCCGTGCGCGAGCTCCACCTTCTGCAGCGGCAGGGTGCGCCCAAGGAGCTCGCTCACAATGAGAAACAGCGCGGACGTGTCACGGTCGGCGATCACCGCCGTACAGTCCTCGAAATCACGCAGCGGTACCAGCCGCATCGTGGTGCTCGCGCCCGCGGGGTGCAGGGTGATGTCGTGACAGGTGTAGGTCAGGTTGATGAACCGGAAAGCAAACCTCAGGGCCTCGCCGAGATTGGCGGCACTCATGACCGCGTAGCCCCAGATGCCGTAGTTGGGCAGGTGGTACTCGGCACCAATGTGCAACCCGATCAGGGGATCCCCGGTCAGCGCAAGCACGTTGCGGTAGAAAACCAGTTCCTGGCCGAGTGACACCCTCGCCTCCGCGCGGTCGAGATCGGCGCGGCTTACGCCGGTGCCGCGCAGACAATCGACTGCCTCGAATCCACGGCGCTGCAGCAGTCCGAGCGCGACCCTGAGACTCCTGGCCCCGTGCGTGGACAACACCCGCTGCGCCCGCATCGCTCCCGTCCCGTCTCCCCGATGTCCCGGCATCGTATACCGCCCGGCGCGCCGCGGCGGCAACTACGGGGCCGGATCGCACAAGATCCTGACCGCATCTCACATTCGGCGGCGCGCCGCGCCTGCCTATGCTGGCCGTGTGTCCACAACCGGGGAGAGCAGACATGACAGGCGCAAACGCTCTGCAGGCAACCCAATGGCCGCCCGACGATGACGGGCCCGGCGTCGCGCTGCGCGACGTCACCGCGGCTGAACGCGCCGCCTACCAGCGCGACGGCGCGGTCAAGCTGGCGGGGATCATTGCGCCCGACTGGGTCGAGCGCATGCGCGAGTGCATCGAGGACTGGAAGCGCCGGCCAGGGGATTTCGCCATCGCCTGGACCGATGCGGGTCACGCGCAAAGCACCGCCGGCGGTGTGAACGTCATGCATTCCGCGCTTGCCCGCGACTGCGTGTTCCACTCGCCCGCGGCGCGCATTGCCGCCGACGTGCACGGCGCCGGCGAGCTGCGCTACTTCGAAGACCAGATCTTCTATCGCATGCCGGGCCCGGTCTCGGCCACCGGGTGGCACCAGGACACCGGCTACTGGTGGTGCGAAGGCCGCAACCTGGTTCGGGTGTGGATGCCGCTGGACCCGGTTGACCGCGAAGTCAGCCTCGAGATCGTGCGCGGCTCACACTTGTGGAACGTGACCTACCGCGCGGTCAATCTCACCGAGAAATCGGACGAAGGGCCGCACAACTTCGTCTGCGAGCGCGACCAGAACCTGCCCGAGGTGCCCGACATCGAGTCGTGTCGCGAAGGCTTCGACATCCTCGGCTGGGACTTCGAGCCGGGCGACGCCCTGGTCTTCAACGCCAACATGCTGCACGGCGTGCAGGCCTCGCCGCGGCCGCGCGGCAAGCGGCGGGTCTACAGCCTGGTCTTCGCCGGCGACGGCGTGACCTACCGCTCACGACCGACCTCCAATCCCGACCTGACCCGGCTGCTCGACGACCCGCTGGAGGACGGCGAGCCGCTGGCGCGAGCAGAACGGGCCTTCCCGGTGGTTTACCGTCGCGCGGCCGACGCCTGATCGAAAACGGGCGGAGCGACGCGCAGGGGATTGCAGTTCTTGATCCGCACCCGGCCCTCGAGCAGGTTGCCGCGCGAGTACTCGGAGAAAATGCAGGTGTTGGTCTTCGGGTCGTAGTTCTCGATCCAGAGATTGTCGTCCTTCCAGGTCGCGCTGATGTGGCGCTGCCCGTCGGGCACGGAGACCGACATCACGCCGCCGAAGCGTTTGACGAAGATCTGCTGGAAGTGGAAGTAGTAGGCGGCCCAGCCGGCGACCAGGATCACGGCCGATGCGATGAGGGCCGCACGCACGTCGTTCATGCGGCCGGCGACCACCGCCATGGTGGCGACGACCAGGGCCACGACCAGCCCCCAGTAGAGATAGGTAATCATGACAGGCTCCCTCGTACGGTCGCGCCGTGGGCTGCTCAGCGGCGGTACAGCCCGATCAGGCTCGCCTTCTCGATGGTATGGAAGTTGAGGTAGAAGCCGACGATCGCGGCCGAGGTGTCGGCGGTGACCGGCAGCTCCTTCAGGTCCACGGCGTGCACGTTGAAGAAGTAACGGTGAATGTTGGCGCCCTCGGGCGGACACGGGCCGCCGTAGCCGGGCTTGCCGAAATCCGTCCGCACCTCCAGCGCGCCGGCCGGCATGGCGCCGGCGGCCGGGTCGCCGGCGCCCAGTGGCAGCGAGGTGACGTTGGCCGGGATGTTGGCCACCACCCAGTGCCAGAAGCCACTGCCGGTGGGCGCATCCGGGTCAAAGCAGGTGACCGCGAAGCTCAACGTGCCGTCGGGCACGCCGTCCCAGGACAACTGCGGCGAGAGATTGCCGCCGCTGCAGCCGAAACCGTAAGCCTCGGAGAGCACGTGCTGGCTGTCGAGCAGCTCACCTTCGCGAAAATTTCCACTGGTCAGAACGAGGGGCATGAAAGACTCCTTGATGTGAACGGATGGCCGATGATCAGATGGCGGTCAGTCCGCCGTCGACCGGGATCACCGCCCCGGTCATGAAAGAGGCCTCGTCCGAGGCCAGGAACAGCGCCACGGCGACGATCTCCTCGGGCCGGCCGAGGCGGTTGACGAGGTGCATGGATTCCATGTGCCGGAACACCGCGTCCACGTCCTCCATGTCGGCGGCGTAGCGGCGCGGCATGGGCGTATCGACCACGCCCGGGCAGATCGCGTTGACGCGGATGTGGTGCTCGGCGAGATCGGTCGCCATGGAGCGCGCGAGCTGGGCGAGACCGCCCTTGGACGCGCCGTACGCGGCCATGGTCGGGAAGCCGACGATTCCGCCGACCGACGAGTTGTGGATGATCGAGCCGCCGCCGCGCTCGACCATGGCGCGCGCGGCCGCCTGGCTGAGCAGGAACGGGGCGCGCAGGTTGATCGCGAGCAGCTCGTCGAGCTCTTCCGGGGTGGTGTCCAGGAACGGCTTGCCGACCATGATGCCGTGGTTGTTGTAGAGGATGTCGAGCCCGCCGAAGCGCTCGCGGGCAGTTGCCACCAGCGACTCCAGGATCGCCGTATCGCGCACGTCGCCACCGACGTAGACGAGCCGCTGCGGATCGCGCCCCAGGGCCTCGACGTCACCGTGCGCGGCGGCGGCGAGATCCGAGGCGACGACGCGTGCACCTTCCGCCACGAAGCGGCTCACCGCGACCTGGCCCTGGCCGCCGAGTGCGCCGGTGATGATCGCGACCTTGTCCTGTAGACGTCCCATCGATGTTCTCCTCCCCTTCGATTGCCGGTGAATGCGTCAGGCGCCGCGCAGCAGCGGCTGGCGCAGGCCGGCCTGCTCCATCAGCGGCAGCACGCGCTCGCCGAAGTACTTCAGCTCCTCGTTGTAGTCGAGCCAGGCCAGGATCAGTCCTTCGACGCCCTGCGCGTTGAGCCCGACCATCTGCTCGACGACCTGCTCGGGCGTGCCGACCAGCGGATAGCCCCCCCAGCCGGCGATGAAACGTTCGCCGAACTGCCTGATCTGCTCGGTAAACGAGCCGCTTTCGATGCCGAGCAGGTCCATCACGTTACGCGCCGCTTCCCAGTCGCCCTCGTCGACGATGCGCTGGTAGAGCGCCCTCGCCTCGGCCTCGGTGTCACGGCAGCATACCAGCGCATAGCTCATGACCCCGCATTCGCGGCCGTAGCCCCGCGCGCGGCGGTGAATGTCGGCGACCAGTTCGCCGGCCTGCGCCGCGGTGGCAATGGTGATGAAATTGAAATCGACCTCGCGCGCCGAGAAATCGCGGCCCTCCTCCGAGTTGCCCGCGTTCAGCAGCACCGGGTGCGGCCGTTGCACCGGCTTCGGCGAGAGGAAGCCCTGCCTGATGGTGTAGTAGGGACCGGCATGGTCGAAATCCTGCTCGGTCCACGCGCGCTTGACGCAGGTCACCCAGTCGCGCGCCATCTCGTAGCGCTCGGCGTGCGGCAGCTGCTCGCGCCCGAACATCTCGATCTCCGGGCGGAACCAGCCGCACACGATGTTG
The DNA here is from genome assembly GCA_041984235.1 of Gammaproteobacteria bacterium. Classification (GTDB taxonomy): domain Bacteria; phylum Pseudomonadota; class Gammaproteobacteria; genus JBHIYN01. The sequence continues at coordinate 313,845 of JBHIYN010000004.1, read as the reverse complement.
AGTGCGAAGCGGCCATGCGAGATGTTATCGATGCTGGCGGCCTGCTTGGCGGCGAACAGCGGATGCACGGTCGGCGTGTGCGAGGTCGCCGCGAGCATGATGTGCTCGGTATTGCAGGCCAGCGCCGTGGCCCAGGTAAAGACCTCGATGTTGTGTGCGTTGAACAGGGTGCTGCCGCCGAAGTGCTTCCAGCGCCCGACCGGCACCAGCAGCTCGAAGCCGAGCGCGTCGGCGCGCCGCGCAATCTCGACGTTGTGCTCGTAGGTCGGCTCGAAGGTGGTCGCGGCATGGGTCATGGTGCAGCCGTGGCTGCAGTTGGCGCCGAAAATGCCGAGCTTGAGCCGGTTGGCGTTGTACACCGGCACGTGCTCGCGGCGCCAGGCGGCGAGATCGTCGGGATGGGCGCTCATGTCGGTCGCGCGGCGCGGCGCGGGCCCGCTGCGGACCCGTCGAGAATCAGCATCAACGGCGCAGCCCCTTCGGGACGCGCTGACAGGTCGAATTTCGGCAGGTGCATGGCAGTGGCCCCCTCCCCGGGACACGGATACGCGGCGATGGCGCCGGCAGGCAGTATAAGCGGGTGCCAACGGCGCCGCGCCTCCGCGCCGTATAATCGCGGCCGGAATCGCCCGACCGCCCGGCCGGGTCTTACAGGAGCGCGTATGGATCCGATCGAGAAGATGAAAGCCGCGGCGCGCGAGGGCTGGTCCAGCTTCGCGCCGTTCGAAATGCTGACCGGATCGGTCGCACCGGAGCTGGTGCGGTTCGCCGGCGTTACCGCCGGCGATCGCGTGCTCGACGTCGGCTGTGGCACCGGCGTGGTCGCACTGACCGCGGCACGCGCCGGCGCGCGCGCCACCGGCGCCGACCTGACCCCGGCCCTGCTCGAGCGGGCGCGCGAGAATGCGCAACTGGCCGCACTCGAGATCGAGTTCCTGGAAGCGGACGTCGAAGCGCTGCCGTTCGAGGATGCCGCCTTCGACATCGTCCTCAGCCAGTTCGGCCACATGTTCGGACCGCGTCCGGACGTCACCCTCGGCGAGATGCTGCGCGTACTCAAGCCGGGCGGCGTCATCGCCTTCTCGACCTGGCCGCCGGAGCTCTATACGGGGCAGATGTTCGGCCTCATCGGGCGCTACGCGCCACCGCCGCCGGAGGGCGCGGCGCCGCCGGCCGCGTGGGGCGATCCGCACGTGGTGCGCGAACGCATGGCCGGGCTCGTGACGGATCTCATCTTCGATCGCGCCTGCATGCGCTTCCCGACCCTGAGCCCGGCGCACATGCGCCTGTTCATGGAGCAGAACGCGGGCCCGGTGGGCAAGCTGGTGGAGATGCTCGCCGGCGAGCCGGAACGGCTGGCGGCTTTCCGGCACGAGCTCGAAGCGCTGGTGGAGCGCTACTTCGACGACAACGTCGTGCGCCAGGACTTCCTCATGACGCGGGCGGTGAAGGCCTGAGAGAGGACCCGGCCGTCAGGCCTGCTCCATCTCCTCGATCTCGGCCTCGAACAGCTTGTCCAGCTCGTCCTGGGTGAGGGCATCGTCGGCGCCGGGGGCGGTCTCCTCCGCGGCCGGCGTGGCCTCGGCTTCGACGTCGTTCCCGGCTTCCGCTTCGGTCTCGGCCTCGGCCTCGGCAATGTCGATCGGGGCCGGCGCGTCACCAGCGGCCGCGTCGTCCCCAACCTGCGCGCCGTCCCCGGCGTCGGTGTCGGCTTGATCCCCGGCCACGGGCTCCATCGCTTCGGCGGCAGTCTCGTCACCCGACGCGTCGACGGGCGCCGCGTCGTCGGCCGACGCCTGCGCGTCCTCTTCGAGCGCACCGGCAATGGCGTCGAACTCGTCGTCGTCGGCCGCGAGGTCGATGTCCTGCCCGGACGGCGCCGCGGTATCGTCCGCCTGGACGGCGTCGGCGTCTGCGTCGCTGTCACTGTCGCTGGCAGACGCTTCCGCCGCGGGCGCGCCGTCAGCCAGCGCTTCCGTGTCCGCCGCGACAGCGTCGTCGGCCGCCCCGGGCTGGTCATCCTGAGAATCTTCGGCCTGCGCTTCGCCGCCGGCAGCGCTGCGCTCCTCCAGCGCGGCGGCCTTGTCGAAGGCGGCGCGGTACTCGGCCATCAGCTCGTCCATGTTACGGCGGGTCTCGTCGAGCTCTTCGCTCAGCGCGGCCTTCTCGCTCTCGAGCTCGGCGAGGGAATCGGCATCGGCGCCGGCCCTCGGCGTCATGCGCAGCCAGGGTGAGATGACCTTGGTCAGCTCCTCGGGGATCTCCTTCAGGCGCGCGCTGTCGCGTTCCAGGTAGACGCTGGTCATGACCTGGTAGAAGGCCTGCTCACGGCTGATGAATTCCTCGACGCGCTGCTCCAGCTCCTCGCCTTCGAGCTGGTAGGTCGAGCTGAATATGGTCGCCAGCGCGTCGCGGCGTGACGGCTCGGCCTCGCTGACCTGCTCGATCATCGACTGCGCATCGGCCTGCTCGACCACGGCTACCCGGCGACGCCGGCGCAGCACTACGGCCGGTACGATCCACGCCGCCAGCATGGCCTCGCCGGCCAGGATCAGGGCAGCCAGTCCGAGTGCGCTCATGCCGCCTCTCCGGCCGGCAGGTCGGGCGTACGGGCGCGTCCGAACAGGAACCACACCAGGCCCAGGCCGAGCACCAGCAGCACGTTACCCCCGCCCAGCCAGGCCGCGAACGGCAGCCATGCAAAGGCCGGCTCGGTCTCGGGCAGCGGCTCCCCGGCCGCGGCAGGCGGCTCGGTTTCCGGCGTGGCCAAGCGCATCTCGAAGGCCTGCGGCGCAGGATCCAGGCGCAGGCTGCGGCCGTGCCGGGTGGTGAAGTAGACCGTGGGCGCGAACTGGTGCGCACCGGCGGCGCTGGCCGGGATCTCCACCCGCGCCACGCCGCCGACCGCTTCGGGCAGGCGGAACGCGCGCACGAGTCCGTCGAGATCGGTCACCGTGACGAAACCGGACAGCGAGTCGGGGTCGACCTGTTCGGTGTCCGCGATGACGTCGACGACGATGGTCGAAATCTCTCCCGCCTGCTCGCCGTACTGCACCGTCACCGGGTCGGCCAGGAAGCGCAGGCGACGGTTGACCTGGCGTTTGAAGGTGCCGCCGTCGAGCGTCACACTGAGTTGGTAGTCACCGGCTGCCAGTGCGCGGCCGTCGAGGCGCGCCTCGAACACGCTGCGCTCCGGGTTCAGCTTCATCGCACCCAACACCGGCTCGGTCTGCTCGCCGGCCAGCGCCAGGGTGCTGGTGACGACGTCGAGCAGCGCGCTGCGCTGCAGGTGCTCGCCCTGCTCGACCAGCCAGGCATCCAGGTCGACCGTTTCGCTCGACAGCAGCGTGCCCGGCACGGTGTCCATCTCCAGCGTGAGGTCGGTGACGATCACGGCACGGTTGTCGGGATCCTCGGTGCCCTCGAATTGCCACTTGCCGGTAATCGGCGTCGCCACCGTGATGAGGTCGTAACCCGCCTCGCTCTGCCAGTTGACCTTGCCGGGTGCAGTGGCCGCGTCGAAGCTCTCGCCGACCGGCGGGACCAGGCGCAGCGTTTCCTCCGGCCCGCGGAAGATCAGCAGGGTGAACTCGGACACGCTGGAGTCGACGTAGAAGGAGCGCGCTTCCAGCGGCACCGTTACCGGCGCCGCGGTCTGCTCGAGCATGTGCAGGAAGATGCGCTGCAGGCGGGCAGCATCGTCGGCGCGTTCGAGCAGGCCGCCGGTGGTCGCGGTAAGGGCGTCGAGCAACTCGTGGTCGACGTTGTCGGACAGGGCGACAGCGTGCACGTGCGCCTGGTAGGAGCGCAGGCGCTCGAGCTGACCGGCGAGGATGCGCGCGCGCGAGGCGGCGCTGGCGTCGGCATCGGCTGAGACGTCGACCATGCCATCGGTCAGCAGCACGATATGCCGCTCGCCGTCCGCGGTAGCACTCGCCCAGTCGGCGGTCGCCGCGTCCAGCGCGCGCTCGATGTCGGTATACAGGCCGCGTGAGTGCACCTCGGGCAGGCGCGCGCGGGCGGCCTCGCGCCAGGCCTCGCCGACCTCGGCCGGTGCGAGCAACGGCGTGGCGTCCTCGGCAAACAGCCATACGCCGGCGCGTGCCCCCTGCGGCAACAGCTCGCTGACGAGGCGCAGCGCGGGCACGCGCAGGTTGGCCGGATCGTTCTGCTTCATGCTGCCCGAGACGTCGATCAGAATGCGTACGTCGGTCGCCGCTGCGGCCAGCAGCGGCAGGCACAGCAGCGCCGCGCACAGCACGCGCGTGACGCGCGCGCGGTGTTCCGGGTTGTGTGTAACACGGGCCATAGGCCGGTTAGCGGCCGCTGACCCGGCAAGCTTTACGACCCGCGGCTAGCGCTCCCGGCCGCCCGGTGGCTCCGACTCCGCGCGCACGATCTCGACCAGTTCGCGCGCGGCGTCCGCCGGGAAGCCGACCTGCTCGATCATCATGCGCCCCATCTCCAGGCCGGCTTCCAGCACCTCGGGCACGACATGCGTGGCGCCGTGGTCGAGCAGCCGGGTGGCATGAGAGTCGTCACGCGCGCGCACGATGATGGGGATCTGCGGTGCCAGGGCGCGCGCCGCGCGGACCACGCGCTCGGCCGCCGCGGCGTTGTCCATCGTCACCACCAGTGCGGCGGCTTCGCCGACCCGCAGGCGTTCGAGGATGACCGCGCGGCTGGCATCGCCGACGTAGACCGGTGCGCCCTCCGCATGCCGTGCGGCGACCCGGCGGACGTTGGAATCGACCGCGACGTGCTCGATGTGCTGACGGTCGAGCACGCGGGCGAGGAGCTGCCCGGTGCGGCCGAAACCCGCAATCACGACGTGGCCACGCAGATCGGGGGCGATGTCGATGTTGGCCTCGTCGTCGTCGCCGTCGTGCCGATCGATGGCGCGGCCAGCGGCCCGCGCCAGGCGCGCCACCAGCGGAGTGAGAAACATCGTCGCCGCGACCACGATGAGCATGAACTGCGCGGTCGCGTCGGGCAGCAGACCGTAGCCGAGCGCGAGACCAATCACGACGAAACCGAACTCGCCGCCCTGGCCGAGCAGCAGCCCCATCTCCACGGCCTGGCCGGGACTGTAGCCGAACAGGCGCGCGCACACACCCAGCACCGCGGTCTTGATCGCGAACAGTCCGATCACCGACAGCGCGATCCACAGTGGCTCGGTGGCGATCTCGGCGAGGTCTATGACCATGCCTACCGACATGAAGAACAAGCCCAGCAACAAACCCTTGAAGGGCTCGATGTCGACCTCGATCTCGTGCCGGAACTCGGTCTCGGCGAACAGCAACCCGGCGAGGAACGAGCCCAGCGCCGCCGACAGGCCGGCGGCGTGCGTGAGCGCGGCGGTGGCAATGATGATGAGCAGGGTCGCCGCCATGAACAGCTCCGGGCTGTGGGTGTCGCCGACCAGCCGGAACAGCGGCCGCAGCAGCAGGCGGCCGACGACCAGGATGGCCACGACGGCGAGCACCGCGCGCCCCAGCGCTGCCGCCAGCTCGACCGCCAGCGACGCGTCGCCCTGTGCGCCCAGGGCACTGACCACGAACAGGACCGGTACCACCGCCAGATCCTGGGCCAGCAGCACGGCGAAGCTGCCACGCCCCACCCGCGAGCCGAAGCGGCCCTGTTCGGTCAGGAGCTGGATCACGACCGCGGTCGAGGACAGTGCCATACAGGCGCCCAGCACGACCGCGGCCTCCAGCGAGTTGCCGAATCCCCACGCGAAGGCGCCGATGATCACGCCCGAAATCGCGATCTGGGCCGAGCCCAGTCCGAACACCAGCCGGCGCATCGCCCACAGGCGTTCCAGCGAGAGCTGCAACCCGATCATGAACAACAGGAACACCACGCCCAGCTCGGCCAGCGCGCGCACCTCGTCGATGTCGGTCAGCACCAGCCAGCGCAACCACGGCCACTCGCCGGTGAGGCGGGCCAATCCCCACGGTCCGAGTGCGAGCCCGATCAGCAGAAAGCCCAGCACGGGGCTGACGCGCAGGCGCTGACCGAGCGGAATGACGACGCCGGCGGCGGCGAGGAAGACCACGAGCTCACGCAGGAAGAGCGTTTCCATGGCGGCGCCGCGGTCTCAGCGAGTAGCGTTCATGGCTGACCACGCGCCCGCGATGCGCGACGCCGACTCACCGCTGGTGGACCAGCGGCATGCCGGGGACCGGACTGCGCGTCCTGATCACGTAATCGGTGGTCACGCTGCCGATGTAGAGGTCGCACAGATCGTCGCCGCCCCAGGTGACGTTGGTGGGATTGCGCATGAGCCGCCCGCCCGGGTCGGAGAGCATGGTCACGACCTCGCCGGCCGGGGTAATCGCGACCACCTTGTTGGCCATCACGAGGGTCACCCACAGGTTGCCCGCCTGGTCGAAACCGCAACCGTCGGTAAGGCCGAGGCAGCTGCGCCGCTCGGGGGACAGCGGCCGCTCACCCTGCACTTCCGCCGCGCTCAGCCCGAGCAGCGGCCCGTAGCGCTCACCTTCGCCGAGCGTGCCGTCGTCGGCAATGTCGTAGCGGATGACATCACAGCCAATGGTCTCGCACACGTACAGCGCGCGCTCGTCGGCATCCAGCGCGCAGCCGTTGGCGAAATTCAGCCCCTCGGCGACGACGGTGGTGCTGCCGTCGGGGTCGTGACGGAATACGAAGCCGTCGCGTGGCGCGTCAACGCCGAAGGTCGGATCGGGCGCCCAGCTCGAATGCGTGCACCAGATGCGGCCACGGCTGTCGATGACGGGGTAGTTGCAGGTCAGCAGGCGGCGACCGTCGATGGATTCGACCAGCACTTCGACCGCCCCGGTCGCCGGGTCGAGCCGTTGCAGCGGCCCGTAGCCGCTGTGCTCTCCGTAATTGGCGATGACGATGCGCCCATCACGGTCCATGTTGATGCCGTTGGGCTCGCCGCCCGCCGCGCCGACGCGGCGCAGGCTGCCGTCCTCCATCAGCTCGGCGCAGGCGCTGCCCTTGTCGGACAGCCACACGCGGCCGTCGCCACCGACGACGACGTCCTCGGGGCGGCGCGCGCCGCGCGCAACTGCCTGGCAGGCGGATAGTTCGACAGGTTTCAGGGGCATGGCAGCGATCCCGTAATTCGACGACTGGGTGCCGCGGCAAGTGCGGTGCGCGCGCAGCGCAGACATATTAACGTTTCATGACAAGGACTTGGTCATGACGGAGCGACACGCGCCGGTTACACTGCAGCGCTTTCCACGCGCACCCAGGACTCCGCACTATGACTGCTCTCCGCGCATCACCACGCCACACGGGTTTTACCCTCATCGAGGTGATGGTCGTCGTCGTCATTCTCGGCATCCTCGCCGCGATCGTCGTACCCCGCATCATGAGCCGCCCCGACGAGGCCCGCGTCGTCCGTGCCCGGCAGGACCTGCGCGCCATCGGCGCGGCGCTGGATCTCTACAAGCTCGATAATCTCGCCTATCCCACCACCGAGCAGGGGCTGCAGGCCCTGGTCAGCAAACCGGCCAACCTGCCGCCGGGCGCGCGCTACAAGGAAGACGGCTACATCGCCGCGTTGCCCGAAGATCCATGGGGCACCGAGTACCAGTACCTGTCACCCGGCCAGCACGGCGCTTACGATCTCTACTCTCACGGCGCCGACGGTATTCCCGGCGGAGACGCGTTCAATGCCGACATCGGAAACTGGAAGATCGATTAGGCGGGCCGGGCGCGGCGCCGGCTTCACCCTGCTGGAGCTGGTGGTCGTACTCACGGTCGTCGGGGTGATCATGGCGCTTGCCTCACTCGCCGTGCCGGACTCGGCGCGGACGCGCGCTCAGTACGAGGCCGAACGCCTGGTCGAGGCCCTCGAGGACTGCAGGCGCGTCGCGATCCTGACCGGCGTACCCGGCGGCATCCAGCTTGGCCGCAATCATTTCCAGGCGTTGCGTTATCGCGATGGATGGCAGCCCGCCGGCGGGCAGGCGACAGCGGCGCACCGCCTCGCCGCGGAGCTCACCCTGTCGGCCACAGCGGCGAACCGCGCCGCCGGCGACCACGCGCCGGAAGTCGTTTGCCTGCCAAGCGGAGAAACGCTGATGCCCGTGCTCAGCATCGCGCATGACGGCCAGCGCGGTTCGTTCGAGATCTTCGATGACGAGCATGGCTCCATCGTCGCCAACTGGGTCGGGCCGCCTTCATGACGGCAGCGCGCGGCATGCACGGGTTCACCCTGGTCGAGGTCCTGATCGCGCTCGCCCTGGTAGCGACGACGCTGGGTGGAACCCTTGCCATCGTGCGTGGCGCGGTGGCAAACCACGACTACCTGGAGCGACGCCTTTACGCCGCATGGGTCGCCGACAATGTCGCGGCCTCCTACCGGCTCGAACCGGCGCGCTTCGATCCGCGCAACCGCCAGGGCGAAGAGCAGGTACTGGGGCGTCGATTCGCCTGGGCGCTCGAGATCGAGGACATCGACCCCGGCGAGGAAGACACGACCTGGGAACGCCGGGCGCGCATCATTGTCGAGGTCACCGACGACACGGCCAATCAACCACTGGCGCAGCGCGAAATGGTCGTGACGCCGGGCGGAGCCGGCTCGTGAGAGGGCGGCGGTGCGACGGCTTCAGCCTGCTCGAGCTGCTCGTCGCGATCGCGATTTTCGCCGTGCTCAGTGTGCTCACCTACGGCGGGCTGCGGCATGTGATCAGGCTGGACGACGGACTGCGCGACACGGCCGCGCGCCACCAGGGACTCGAGCTCGCGCTGGTCATCCTGGAACAGGACATTCGGCACGCGGTGCCGCGCGGTGTCCGCGACGCGCTCGGCGACAGCGAACCGGCGCTGCGCGCCGGTCTTGGCGGTGAGCTGCTTACCCTGACCCGCGTCGACCCGGACATTGCATTTGCCACGGCCGGCCCCGCGCTCAGCCGCGTGCGTTACCGGCTCGAGGACGGCGCGTTGTATCGCGACGTGTGGGCGCGACTCGATCGCGCGCCGACAACCCCTTTCCGTAGCCGCCGACTGCTCGACGGCATCACCGGCTTCGACATCGAGTTCTTCGACGACGCGCAGTGGCGCGCGGTGTGGCCGCGGACGGACGCCGGCCCCGCTGCCGACGCCCTGCCGCGCGGCGTCGCGATCGCGGTCGAGTTCGGCAGCGGGCGCAGCGTGCGGCGCGTGGTGGTCCGCTCATGAGCCGGCAACGTCGTGCACCCGGGCGGCCGCCGGGACAGCGCGGCATTGCCCTGCTCGGGGCCATGCTGGTGACCGCGCTGGTGGTTGCGATCGCGGCCAGCATCGCGCAACGGTCGCGCTTCGACATCGCCGCCACCGCGCGCGTGCTCGAGGCCGGCGCCGCGGACCGGGTATTCACCGCGCTGGAGGACGAAGCGCGCGGCACGCTGCTCGCCGACGGTCGTGAAGGTATCGTCGACCACTTCGGCGAAGCCTGGGCAGAGGTTGCGCTCACCAGCCACACCGACACCGCGAGCGGTCGCGGCAGGCTGCACGACATGCAGGGCCTGTTCAATCTGAACAACCTGGTCCCGAGCGCGGCCGGCGCCGTGCCGTCGCGCGCAGCGCCGCCGGCCGCCGCACAGCCCACCGGTGCCGCGCCTTCGGGCAGCGACCCCGCGCAGGAAGCCGCCGCCGGGCCAGGCACGGTGGAAGCGCTGCCGGCATCGTCGCCGCCGGCGTACCCGGCGTTACCGGTGGCCGCCGCCGGCGACCCCGCGAGCAAGCCGGGTGCCGCGCCGGAAATCGGCGCCCCCAGCGGCGGCGCCGGTGGCGGCCCCTCGGTGACCCCGCGTTTTACCTTCGACTCGCAGGCCGCGACCCGCGAGTTCCTGGCCGCCCTGCCGGCGATCCCCGGCAGCGGTGCGCCGGGTGACGACACGGCCAGTGGCGGCATCTTCGACGCCGGCACGAATGGCCCGGCGGCAGGCGGTGTGAACACAGCGGCAACCTCGAACGCGCCGGCGGCCACCCCGGGCCGGCGACCCGGCAGCGACCGCGCGCCAGCGGCCACGCCGGCGGCGGCACGCGCCATGGCCGAATTGCCGGCGCTCGCCGCGGTGCGCCGGCCCGGCGCGGGCGGCCAGACGGCGGCGCTGTCACCGTGGGAGATCTCGATCGCGAGGTTCTCCCTGCTCCTTGGTGCCCTCGACATTGACCCCTCCCTGCTCCCCGCGCTGCTCGACTGGCTGGATGCCGACAGCGAAACCCGCTTTCCCGGCGGCGCCGAGGACGATTACTACCTGGACCTGGACGCGCCCTACCGCGCGGCCAACCGCCGCTTCGCACACGTCTCCGAGCTCCGGCTGGTCCGCGGCGTCGATGCCGCCACCTACGACAAGCTCGCACCCTTCGTCACCGTGCTGCCGGTACGCACCGATATCAACGTCAACCTGGCACCGATCGAGGTCTTGATGGCGCTGGGACCGGGCATCGACCGGCCGACCGCAGAAGTGCTGGACGAGGCGCGCCGCGCGCAGCCGTTCCAGACGCCGGACGGCTTTGCCGCCTTTCCGCTGCTCGTCGGCCGTCCCCTGGCCACTGACGGCCTGACCACGCAAAGCAGCTGGTTCGCGCTCGACATGCAGGCCAGTGCGGGCGACAGCGCGCTGTCGGCGCGCGCCCTGCTGGGACGCGCTGCGCCGGACCGTGTCGACGTGATCGCCCGCGCCAGGGGGTTCTTCCATGACTGACACGGTCGTGGTCAGAACCGATGCGTCCGATGGCGAGCGCGTGCAGTGGACCGCGGACAGCGTGTGGCAGAGCGGAGACTTCTCGGCGCTGGCCGCGGCCGTCGGCGAACGCGCCTGCGTGGTGCTGATCGACGGCGCCAGTGCCACCCTGCTCGAGATCGCCCTGCCGGTCGGCGACCTCGCTACCGCACGCCGGGCCGCCCCGTATGCCGTCGAGGAACAGCTCGCGCTGCCGCTGGACGACACCCACCTGGCCATTGCCGCGCGCGGCGACAACCGCTTCGCCGTGGTCGCCTGCCGGCGCGACGCCGTGCAGCGCCTGCGTGAACGCATCGAACGCTGCGGGCTGCGTCCCGTACTGGTCTCGGCCGAACCGTTCATGCTGCCGTGGCGCGATGGCGCGTGGTGCATCGCCGCCGACGAACGCTGGGCCGTCATCCGCTACGGCGCGAGCGCGGGCACCAGGGTGCCACTGGACGACCTCGCGGTGATCCTCGCCCAGCTGCGCCAGCAGTTCCCGGATACGGCGCGGGTCATCGTGCATGCGGAGCGCGGCCTGGCCGGCTTTCCGCAACGCGAGCTCGACGGCCTGGACGTGTCATGGCAGCCGCCGCTGAACGCCGCGGCGATGCTCGCCGCGCTGCGCGAGCCACCCGCGCCCGCGCTGTTCGATGCTTCACCGGCGGGCGAGAGCCGCACGCGAGCCCGCCGCCTGTGGCGTTACGCGGCGGTCGTGGCGCTTGCCGCCCTCCTCGCCTACCCGCTGGCAATGGTGCTGGGCAACGCGAGGCTGGCGCGCTCACAGCAGGCGCTGGAGAACGCCAACGCGCAGCTCTTTCGCACCGCCTTCCCGGAGGTCACCCGCGTGGTCAACCCGCGCGTGCAGGCCGGACAGGCGCTGGCGGCGCTGCGCGCCGGGTCCGTGACCACGCCGCGCTTCCTGGACTTGCTGCACGATTTCGAGCAGGCCTTCGCCGGCGGCGCCGACGCGCGCACCGCGGTGCGCAACATCGCCTACAGCGACGGTGTGCTCGAGATCAGCGTGGAGACCGGTGACATGGCCGAGCTCGAACGCGTGCGCACCGCGCTCGGTGCAGCCGGCCTGGGCGCCGAGATGCTGTCGGCCGAATCCACCGACAGCGGGGTGGTGGCGCGGCTGCGGGTGCGGGAGTCCTCCTGATGCGCTCATGGTGGAACGCACGCACCCCCTCGGAGCGCATCCTGCTTGCGTGCGGCGCACTGATCGTCTTCACCGCGCTTTACTTCGTGTTCGTGGTCGAGCCGCTGGGCGAAGCGCGGGCACGCCACCTCACGCGGCTCGCCGCCGCCCGCGCCCTGAATACCGAGCTTGCGGCGCTCGGCGCCGAAGCGCAGGCACTGCGCGCGCGCGGCGACGGCCGCGTGCCGTTCGACGCCGGCGCCTCGATCCTTTCGCTGCTCAACACTACCGCCGCACGCGCCGGCACGCAGGCACATACCCGGCGCATCACCCCGCTCGGGCCCCGCGGCGTGACGCTGTCGCTGGACGACGTCCCCTTCGACCGCCTGACCGACTGGCTGGTTACGCTGGACCTCTAACACGGCGTCGAGGTCCAGCGCGCCCGGATCGAACGGGTGCAGCCGGGAACGGTCGACGCGCAGCTCACGCTGCACGGCCGCGGGAACGGCGCCGAACGCTGACCGGGCCGCCCCGATTGTTACGCAGTCGTAACATGGGGGCGTCAACATAGGAGGTCGTCACGCAAGCCAGCACGACCTGCCCCCCACGCGTTGCCCACGGCCATGATCCGCATCTTCATCGGTTACGACCGGCGCGAGCCGGTTGCCTACCACGCGATGGTGCAAAGCATCATCGACAACACTTCGGTGCCGGTCGCGATCACACCGCTCGCGCTGGGACACCTGCGCGGCGCCCTGACGCGGCCGCGCGACCAGCGCCAGTCGACCGACTTCGCCTTCTCCCGCTTCCTGGTGCCGAGCCTGTGCGCCTACGAGGGCTGGGCCCTGTTCATGGATTGCGACATGATCGTGCAGGGCGACCTGGCGGAGCTGTGGGCATTGCGTGACGCGCACTTCGCCGTCCAGGTCGTCAGGCACGACCATCGGCCTCGCGAAGACACCAAGTTCCTCGGCCAGCGGCAGACGCGCTACGAGAAGAAGAACTGGTCGAGCGTGATGATGTTCAACAACGCCGCCTGCCGCACCCTCACCCGCGAGTACGTCAACGCCGCCAGCGGCCTCGACCTGCACCAGTTCAGGTGGCTGGACGGCGACCACCGGATCGGCGCGCTGCCAGCGCGCTGGAATCACCTGGTCGGTTACGACGCCCCGCGCGACGACATCGCGGTACTCCACTACACCACCGGCGGGCCCTACTTCGAAGCTTATGCCGATGTCGAGCACGCGCCGGTGTGGCGCCACTACCATGAACGTGCTCAGCACGCCGGCGCGGTGCCGGCAGACGGCGACGCGTCGCGACCGCTCGCGGCGGCCGCGCGTCCGGAGGGCGCGCATGGCCGCTGACGGTGCCCTGGCGCACGCCGCGGGCGATGCCTTCGACGCGCGCCTGCGTGAAGCCTGGACGGTGGCCGCGGACGGCGACGCCCCGGCCGCGGTCGAACGCTTTGCAGCACTGGCCGCCGATTTTCCTGATTCCGACGTCGCGCTGCACGACCTGGGGATCTGCCTGAGCGCGGCGCGCCGCTTCGACGAGGCGGCCACCGCCTTCCGCCGCTGCCTGGCGCTGAACGACCGCCGCGACGACACGCACTACAACCTCGGCGTGGCCTGCGAGCAATCCGGACGTCCCGCGCAAGCGATCGACGCCTACGTCGCTGCCCTCGGCATCAACGACAGCTTCCTCGAGCCAGCCATGCGCATCGGCGCGCTGTGCGAGGCCCGCGGTGAGCGGGAGCGCGCGTTTCAGGCCTACGCGCGCATCGGCATGCGCCTGTCGGGCCGGGGTGATCTCGAGGGCGCCGTCACCGCGCTTTCCGCCGCGGTACGCGTGGATCCCGGGTCGGCGCCCGCGCTCTACGCGCTCGGCAACAGTCTGCTGCGGGCCGGCCGTGCGGACGAGGCCGCCGCATTCCTCGAACGCGCGATCGCGGCCAGGCGCGACTTCGCCGAGGCGCACAACGCCCTCGGGCTGGTTCACTACCGTCGCGGCGACATCGACACCGCCGAGCAATGCTTCAAGGCGGCCCTCGCGCACAAGGCGATCTTTCCCGAAGCGCGCAACAATCTCGGTAACTGCCTCGCCACTCGCGGCCGGCACGCGGCGGCCGTCAGGCAGTATCGTTTCGCGGTCAACCAGTACCCGGGCTATGCCGACGCGCACGTCAATGCCGCCCAGGAGCTGCACATACTCGGGCGCGACGCGGAAGCCGAGCAGGCCTGCCGCGAGGCCCTGGCGATCCGGTCCGACGACGCCCTGGCCCACACCACCCTCGCCTGGCTGTTATTGGCCAGGGGCGATTTCAGTGCCGGCTGGCGCGCGTTCGAGTGGCGCACCAGCGCCGCTAACGCGGGTCGCTACCTGCCCGATCCGCGCGGCGGGGAGGGCTTCCTGCCGCGTCCTTCGACGCTGCTGCCGATCGATTTCAGGGGCCGCCGCGTGTTGCTCATCGGCAGCGGCGGGCTCGGTACGGAGATCTTTTTCCTGCGCTTCGTCGGCGCACTGCGGGCGCGCGGCTGCGCCTTTATCGGCTACCGCACGGAAACCCGCCTGGCCCCCCTGGTGCAGTCCAGCGGTGTGGTCGACACCGTCTTTACCGAGGACGCGGCGATCGATCCCGGCTTCGATCTCGCCCTGTCCGCGAGCGACCTGCCGCTGGCGCTCGGTCACGGCGACGGCGATCCGCTGCCCGGTCCGCTGTCCCTGAGCCCCACGGCGCGGGCACGCTCCGCCATCGCGGAACGCCTCACAGCGCTGACCCGCGCACCGGTACTCGCACTGACCTGGCGTGCCGGCCTCGCCGGCGACGGGCCGCGCCGCAAGCAGGTGCCGGTGCACGAGCTGGCGCGTGCAATCGCACCCTGGAAGGGCGCCCTGGTGTCGGTGCAGCGCGCGGCGCAAGCACACGAGCTGAGTGAGCTCGAGCGCCTGCTCGGCTGCCGCATCCATGATTTTGGTGACGTCAACGACGACCTCGATCTGGCCCTGGCGCTGTTCGAACGCTGTGCCGAGTACGTCGGCGTGAGCAATACCAACATGTACCTGTCGGCGGCGGTCGGCCGATCGGCACGGGTGCTGGTCAAGCGTCCGCTCGAATGGCGCTGGTGCGGCGCCGACGCAGGCAGCTCCCGCTGGTTCCCCGGCTTTCGTCTCTACCCGGAAGATCCCGCGCGCGGCTGGGCACCCGCCCTGGCAACGCTGCGCCGCGACCTGCACGACGCTTCCGACTGAAGCACGGTCATCGGCCGCACTGGCGGACGGCGGCCCGATCTGCTATTCGTCGTCACATGGACACGAGCTTGCGACGTGCGTCGTTCCGGATCGCCCTGCTCGCGGCGCTGACACACCTGGCACCCGCAGGCGCCGATCCGCTTGTGCAGGAGAACTGTGCCCGGCAGGCGCGCCTGACGCAGGAGATCAACGTCGGCACCGGCGTCAACAACGAGCAGGTCACCGCCGCCTCACCGCTGCGCATCACGTTACCGACGGGCTTCGACGATGCCGCCTACGGCGAATGCCTGCGACGCGAGGGTTTCGACAGGCGCGAGAAGGTGGCAGCCTCCTTTGACCGCGCACGTGAGTGCAGCGCGCAGGCACGACAGGCGGCGCGGGTGCGCATCGCCGCCGCCGGTCGGCGCATCGCCGGCGGCTTCGACGAACGCGCCTATCGCCGCTGCCTCGACGGCGAAGTCACTGCCGAGGTCATCGAAACCGGCCGCTAGTCGACCGCCGGGTGCCTTACTGCGGCGCCGCCGGCTGCGTGCTGGTTTCGCCGCCAGCCGTCCGGCCGCTCAGTGCCGAGACGTTGGCATCGGTCAGCTCATCGTACAGCCGGTACTCGATCTCCTGCACCCGGTTCTGGATCTCGACCTTCTTCAGCCCGGTAACCGATTCGTGCTGCAGCAGGCTGTCCCAGGCGGACTTGCCATCGTACAGGCCGAGCAATTCGCGACCGGTCTCGTACAGCGCGCGGTTGCGCGCCTGGGCGTCGGCGAGATCGCGGCGCGTGGCACCCAGCTCCGCGTCGAGACGTTCTCTCTCGGCCTGTGTCTGGCGCTGCAGCGCGGCCAGCTCCCGGTACTTGGTCACCACCTCTTCGAGCTGCCCGCGGATTTTCTCGAGGCGCGCCTCGCTGCGCTCCAGCCGGGCACCGGTACGCTGTGCCTCGCGCTGGCTGGCCGCCAGGTCGCCATCGCGCTCTTCCAGCCGAATCTCGGTCACGCGCAGCTTCTTCTCCAGGCCGGCCTGGTTGACCCGGAGCCCCGCGACCTCGGTCTCCAGCGCCGCCTTCTGCTGCGCCACCTGACGCAACAGCCCCTGGGCGCGCGCCAGCGCCTGCTGCATCTGCTCGGCGCTCATACCCTGCTGTGCTGCCACGACGGGCGCGACGGAGACCAGCGATACGACGAGCAACAGCTTGCAGGTCCGGATTCTCATCGTGCCGCCCTCCTAGAAGACCGCGTTCAGATCGAGCTGCAGGACATCGATACCGACTTCGGTGTCGTCCGGTCCCGGCACCAGGTTCTCGTTGTAACCATCGATGGTGTCGGCGGAGAAGTAACGAACGCGCAGGTAGGTGCGCGGTGACAGACCGAGGTGACCAACGACGATATAGCCCTCGGCATTGGTCCCGCCGAGCAGGAAATTTGAATCGGTAAACGCGTCGAGCACGGCATCGCTCTGCACGTGCTTGTAGCCGAAGGAGAACTGCCAGTCGCCGAACTTCTCGAGCGCGGCGTGCCCGAGCTCGACGCGGCCGTGATAGCCGATGGTCCGGTCGTCGACACTGAACCCGGTACGGCGCGCGACTTCGCCGGCATCGAAGCCGACGTTCTTGACCACGTCACCGACGAGGCTCACCCCGATCGGATCGAAGAAGCTCAGGCTGAGCTCGCCGGTCACGTTGACCAGGGTGTAGTCGGAAGCGAGGCCGAAGAGGATGGGTGGCGGAAACGGGTTGGTACTGTCGAACTTGATCGGGAACAGCGTGTTGCCGGTGCCCAGCCGGCCCGGCGCGGTCCAGTCGAGACTGTTGTCCGGGGTCAGGCCGGGATTGAAGACCAGCGTCTCGCGGTTCAGTCGCCCGACGATGTTGGTGTAGTCGTACAGCGCCGCGGCCAGGCGCACGGCCACGTCACGCTGGACGCGGTAGTCGAGTCCGAGCTGGCCGCCGAACAGCCACTTGTCGTTGGATGACCCGTCGTGCTCCAGCGTCTCGTCGAGATCGATCGGGAACACGCCGAGATTGAGGAACAGCCCACTGCCGGAGCGCGCCGGGCCGTAGCGCCCGTCATCGTCCAGGGCGAGGCGCGCCTGGCCGGCGAAGCCGTCGAACGCGATGTCGTTGTCCCACACCAGCTCGGTCGACCAGAACGGCCGCTCGAAGCGTCCCCCGAGCAGGGTCAGGTTCGCGCTGGCGTCCTCCTCGCCCAGGCGCCAGCGCATGAACATGCGATCGATGCCCAGTGTCTTGCGGCCGAAATCGTTGCCCAGGGTCTCGTTCAGGCTGGTCGGCTCGTTGAGATTGCCACTGGAAAGGCGCACACCGACATCGAGCGAATCCAGCACTTTCGCGTCCAGGCCGAGGCGCAGGCGCGCCCGCACCCGCTGGCGATCCTCGGAGTAATTGAGAAAGACGTCCGGGTTGTTCAGGAGCTGCTGGTCGTCGTTGATCGCCGCGAAATCGAGCGGTGCGTTGGGGTCGCCGGGACGCGGATTGTCGTCATCGAACATGGTCGACTCCAGGCGCAGGCGAAAATCGCCCGACCAGGTCAGCCGGTTGACCCATTCGGGCAGGGCGTCGGGCGTGCCCCAGCGCTCCTCGGTGGCCTTCTCGGCGACGTCCGCCAGCACCTGCTCGCGCAGCTCCTCGCGGACCTCTGCGCGGATCTCGTCCTTGACGAACTCCGGTACGTAGGGGACGCGCACGACTTTCGCCGGCCCCTGCGCCGAGGCCGGCGCCGCGGCCTCCTCGTTCGGCACCGCACCTTCCGCAGCCGCGTCAGCGGCGGCCTTCGCACGCGCCTCCCGCTTCAGCGCCTCGGCCTTCTCCTGGGTCAGGATGCCTTGCTCGACGAGCGCATCGACCAGGTTGACGATGGTGTTTCTGAGCTCGAGCAGCTCAGCGCGACCCGCGCCCACCGCGTCGAACGAGCCCAGCGCCAACAGCAGTCCGATAACCCGTGCCAGGCGCATAGTCGTATCACCTCGAAAAACCTTAAACATGTTCAGGAACGCGAGCGAATCCGCAGCGTGATCGGCTGCATCTCGCGCGGCGGCACCTCGCGCACGCGAGCCTCGTTGCGCAGCGCCGCCTCGATACTGCGATCGAGATCGGCGTTACCGGTGCCGCGCACCAGCTCGCTCTCGGCGATGGCGCCGCTGTCGGCCACCCATAACTTCAAAGTGACCGTGAACTCACGCCGGCGCAGTTCGCGGTTTCGTGAGAACACCGACTCGATGTCCTTTTCGAGGCGCGTCGCGTACCAGGTCTCGCGATCGCCGCCGCCGCCGATCAGGCCCCGGCCGCCCTTCTTCGCCTTGAGGCCGAAAGCGTCACTGCCGGCAACACCATCGGCATCGAGGCCGAGATCCTCACCCGGCGGGGGCTCGTCACTCTCGGCGACGTCCTCCACCGGCTCCGGGTCGGGCTCCGGCACGTCGACCTGCTCGATCTCCGGTTCCGGCGGCTTCTCCATTTCCGGCGGCGGCGGTGGCGGCGGCACGACGATGGAAATCTCCTGGATCTCGGGCGCCTGCGGCGGCTGCCCGCCGCCCAGGCTCTTGCCGAACAGGTAGACGCCGCCGAGCACGCAGGCGATCAATGCGATTCCGCCTGCCACGGGCAGGTAGCGCTTGAGCCTAGTCTGCTGCCGCACCGCCGGACGCCGTTACTTGACGAGTTTCTGCGTGACCAGGCCGATCTGCGTAATGCCGATCCTCCCGCACAGGTCGAGGACGTCCACCACCAGCTGGTACTGCACGGTCGAATCACCCTTGATCACGATCGGCAGCGACGGATCGGCGGCGTAGAAGTTCGCCAGCCGCGACTCCAGCTCCTGCATCGTGACCGGGTAGGTGTCGAGAAAGATGGTGCCGTCCGCCATGATGGTGACGGCCTTGGTTTTCGGCTCTTCGAGTGCCGGTGCGTTGCTCGCCTGCGGGAGATTGACCTGGATCCCCTGCACCGCGGCCGTTGTCATGATGATGAAGATGATCAGCAGCACGAAGGTCAGGTCGACCATGGGCGTGATGTTGATGTCGTCGTACGGCTCGTTGTCGCCCTTGACGTCGCCTGCCATCGCTGCGGGATTCCCTGCGGCGCCGCCGCGTCAGAGGCCGTACTGTTCGTTGATTTTCGCCATCAGCTCGTCGGCGAAAACCTGCATGTCGGCGGTGACCTCCTTGGCCATGGCACTGAGGTAGTTGTAGCCAAACAGTGCCGGGATGGCGACGCCCAGCCCGGCCACGGTGGCGAGCAGCGCGGCGGCCATGCCCGGCGCGATGGCGGCGATGTTGACGTCGCCGGTGGCCGCGATCGCGGCGAAGGTCACCATCACCCCGACCACGGTGCCGAGCAGCCCGATGAAGGGGCCGCCGGAGATGGCGATGGTGAGCAGCACCAGCAGGCTGTTCAGCTTCTGGTTCTGACGCACCATGACGGCATCCAGCGTGGCCTGGATGCTGCCCAGCGCCTTGCCGTCGAGTCCGGCGACACCTGCACCGACCGCCGGTGACAGGCGCGCGCGGACCTGCTCGACGCCGCTCTGGTAGACGAAGAACAACGGCGAGTCGCCATAGGTCTCTTCGTCCTCGTAGAACGCCTGCAGACCGCCGTCGGCCAGTGCCGGGGACGAGCCGGGCCGTTCGAAAGCCTCGAGGAATCGGCGCGTGGCGCGCTTGCAGCGCGAGAGGTAAACGGCCTTCAGAAACATCACCATGATCGCGACCGCGGCCATCACGCCGCACAGCCCGATCACGAGCTGCTCGACGATCGCCTCGCTGCGCCCGAACACGTTCTGGATGATGATGCTGAAATGGCCGCCGTGGCCGCCGCCCTCGGCGGCCGGCTCACCCTCTGCGCCGGACGCCTCATCGGCAAGGTAGGCAATGACGGCGTCGTTGCGCTCCCCCTGCACGGCCGCCGCGAACGCGATGTCATCCGCGCTGCGCGGCACGCCGGAGATCCTGAGCTCGTCGATCGCGAGCGTCGCGAGCCCGCTGCCGTCGCTCGCGCCACCGACGGTGATCGCACCGTTCATGGGCACGAGGGTCGCCGGCGCTCCACCGACCTGGGCACCGTCGAGGTAGAGCTGCAAGCCGTCGTTGCCGAGCACGACACTGACGTGGTGCCACTGGCCCGCCGTGAGCGGCGTGAACGCCGTCACCTCCGCGCTGCCGAAGCTGGCCGCCAGCTCACCGCCGGTCACCGTCAGTGACAGGCGCTGGCCATCACCGTTGCGGTCGAGTACGTAGACCCGTTCGGCCGGCAGCTGATCGAAACGCAACCACAGGCTGGCGGTGAAGCCCTTGGCCGGGTCCAGCGCCAGGTGCGGGCTGTCGGCGATGGTCAGCGCCTGAGTGCCGGCGAGCATGGCGCCGTTGCCGATCAGCGAGGCGGGGTTGGGAAACCATTCGCCGGCCGTGACCGAGGTGCCGTAGGCGGTGCTGTCGGCCGGCAGGCCGGCAGCTTCGTCGAAGTGGAACGCGGCCAGGGTATCGGCGTCGAAGGTCGCGCCGGCATCCGCGGCGCGAACGGCGGCCGGATTGCCGAAGTAGAGGTGGATCTTCTGCTGCGTGTCGAGCGGTCGTACCGACGGCAATCTGACCCACACCAGCGCGATCTGCGAGATCGGGTCGAAGCGCTCGACGTGAAACTTCAGCGGGGTCTGGTCGTCACCGGCGACGAAGCGAAAATCGGCGCCGCCGTCGCGCACGGCGAGGAACTGCGGGAAGTTGCCCGCATGCAGGCGCACCAGCAGCGGCACGTCGGCCAGCGCGGACTGCAGGCCGACGCCGGCCGGCGTCGTGTCCAGCACCAGCTGCTTGCGCTGGCCCCAGTCGGGGTTCCACCAGGCCGCGCAGTTTGTGACAGGCGCGAGCCCGGCCAATATCGCCAAAACCGGGATTAATACTCGAATCTTCATGTACTTAGCTGCTGCCAGAAGCGGGGCAGGCTAGCACGCGCGTGTGTCCGTTTCGTTACAGGCCGCGCGAACGGGGCGGCGCGCCGAGGTGCGCTGCGCCGCCTTCAGCCACCGAAGCCGAGGACGTCGACGGTCACCCGCATCGCGGGCGCGGCGTCTTCCGCGGCGCTGGCGGCGGCCTGCTCCGCCGCAGCCGCCGCCGCGGCCTGGGTCGCCTCCGCGACCGAAGCCGTGGCGGCCGCCGACACGTCACCGAGATTGCCCAGCGACGCGCCCACCGAGGTCGCTACCTGCACCGTCGAGAAGGTCGGCCCGCCGGCGGAGATGAAGTCGGCGTTGGCGACTTCCTGCGCGGCCAGCACCAGTCCTGAATCCGATTCGATGCCCGCGTCGCCGGCATCGATGATGCCTTCCGGCGCGGCCAGGAAGATGCTGCCGCCGGCTACGCCGGGCGGCGCCAGCGTGCGGATCCCGCTGCCCGAAACCGAGATCGGGGGCTCGTCGACGAAGTTGAGGAACTCGTCGAACACCGCCCGCGTGCTCGCGAGCGTAACGGCGTCACGCTGGCCGCGGCCGGCGTCGATGTTGCCGCGGTCCGCCCACAGCGTTATGTCCCCACCTTTCTGCGTGAAGATGCGCGTGCTGTTGACGTTGATGCTCTCGCCGACGTACATGTTGATCGCGCCGTCGCGAAACGCGACGTAGCCGAGGTTCAGCGGTTGCTTGGTGACCGTGGTCTGCGCCGTGGTGCCCGCATCCACGGTACCGCCGGGCGCAACCAGCTTGATGTCGCCGCCGTCCAGCGTCTGCACCGCGCTCAGCGCGCTGATCACGTCACCATCGTAGACGTCGGCGGGAAACAGGGTGGCGATGGCGTGCCGCCCGCGCGTGAAATCGTTGAGCCGGCCGGAGGCCGGATCGGCCGCTTCCAGACTGGATGCCCTGAGCTCGTCGAACAGCACGTCGAGCAGGAACGAACGTTGCTGCAGCGGCGTGAGCTGCGTCTTGAACTGGACCACCGGGTCGAGGCCCGCACCGAGCATGACTTCGCCGTTGCGCGCGAGCTCGCGCAGGTACGCCACCAGCCCCGCGCGGATGCGGGATCGGGTGGCGCCATCCAGCGCGAGATCCTCGGCGTTCACGTCGGCGTCGCCGTAAACGCGGCGTATGCGTTCCAGCGTGGCCGTGCCGATGTCGTCGGCATCACGTTCACCGGTAGTCACGAAGCGGGAGTCCGGGTCGAGGAAGCGCGTCGCGAAGGCGGCATAGTCCGGCTCCGCCGCGAGCCCCGCGAAGATCAGCAGGTCGGCACCGAGATCGGGCAGCACCGGGTTGTCCTCGTCGCCGAACGAACGGATGCCGTTGAGAGCGCCGAGATTGATCGTGCGGCCGGCGAGCACCTGCAGCGCGCCGGGACCACCGACCGCGATCTTCGCGCCGTTGGTTCCGGGTTCGCCCGGCTGCGCGGTGTCGAGCTGGATGATACCGGTCGTCGGCAGCCGTTCGACGTCGAAGCGAATGTCGCGGCCGGCCTCGACCACCGAGAGATCGCCCTCGTTGGGATGCTGGATGACCAGGTCGATGCTGCGGATGTCGCCGCTGGCATCGATCACGCTGCGCTTGGCAAGACGGAAGGCGACGTTGACCAGGTCGCCGCCCTCGGCGACCACGCTGTTCGGCACACGGTCTCCGGTATGCACCGGCGTGCGCGCATGACCGGGTTCGCTGAAGGTTCCGGGGATGGTGTTGTTGAACAGGGTCAGCAGTGAAATGTCCGGCGCATTGCCGGGGCGCTCGCGCGAGGGCAGCAGCGCGGCGTCGTAATCCGATTGCAGGTAACCGGCCTGGTTCGGACTGCCGGGAATGGTCCGGATGTCGTTGCCGGCAAGCAGGCTGAGCGTGCTCGAGGCGCCGGGAAACAAGACCATGCGCCGCTCGCTCTCCAGCGAGCCTGACAGCGCCGCGAAGCGCACCTCGCCGGGCAGGATGTTGCCGTTGAGAATGCTGCTGACATCGGCATCGAACAGGCTGACCTGGTTGCGCAGGCGCAGATCGCCGGCCGCGGTGGAGAAATCGAGGCCGGCATCGGGACCAAAGCTGAAGAATGCGGTTTCGAAGGTCAGCCCGCCGCGGCCGGTGACGAAGGACCTGGTCGGGTTGCCGACCCCGCTTTCGTCGACCTCGAGCAGCATCGGATCGATGATGCCGCCGATCGTCAGCCCGCTCGCCGCCGCGACGGTAATCCCGGCGTCGCCGGCAGCGAGGCGGTTCACGGACACGCTGTCATGCCCGACCAGCGTCGCGTCGCCACGGAACATGACCAGGTCCACGCCGCTGACCGCACCGCCCGCGCGCACGCGCAGCTGGCCGCCGCCGAGCACGTCGACCTCGTTGCTGAAATCGTCCGGATCGTCGAGCAGGTCGAGCCAGCGCAGGCGCGAGGAGCCGGCCAGCGCAGCCTCGCTGCGGTTGGCATCGCCGAAGGTATTGTTGCCGACCTGGCGCCCGGCGGTGGCGATGCTGAATGCGGCGTTGTCGATGTCACCGCCGATGTCGGCGCGAATATTACCGCCACCAAAAGCCGCGATGCCCTGGTTGAAGCCGCGATCGTCGGGATTGCCAGCGAGACCGACCTGCTCGTAGAACAGGCCCCAGGCACCGGGCATCACCTCGCGTGCGGCGATGCCCAGCGCGGCGAGATCGGCGGCCGTCTCACCGACGGGCATGCCGGTCCGCGTCATCCACTGCGAGACGAACTGACCGCTGGCCTGGGCGAAGAGATTGCCGCCCGCGCGCAGGTGGATATCGCCGCCGCTGTCCGGCAGTGACACGCCCGGGAGCAGCTCCTCGGCGTTGGTGCGCGAGCCGGAGAAGAAGCCCTGGTTGAACGGCACCCCGTTGGCGTCGTCGATGGTGCCGGTGTAGGTGTCCAGGCTCGCATGACGACCGGCGATGTAGACGTTGGCGTTGTCGTTCAGCGTGATGTCGCCGGCCGCGGCGATGGTGATGTCGCCCGAGCCGGTGACGACGTCGAAGCCGGTGCCGAGGACGAAATCACCGGCACCGCGGGCGACCGCCGTCAGATCGGCGCTGGAGACGTCGGCGCCGGCAACGAGTTGCAGCGTCCACGAGGCCTTCTCGTCCGCGATCAGGTAGCGCGTCTGCGGTAACGGGAAGCCGGGGATGCGGCTGGTGACGTCCTCCGGGGTGAGCTCTTCGATGAGCCCGTCGCGCACATGCTGGTTGACGCTCAGATCCCCGCTGCTGCGCACCGTCAGCACGCCGGCGTTGATGGTGTCGGCATCGAACAGGCTGGCGAGCAGCGTGCTGCCGAGGCCGCTGGTGGAAAGATTACCCCCGGCGAAGACCAGCTCGACGCCGGGCGCGAGGCGGAAGCGCGCGTCGCCGCCGACCCCGAGCGCGTCGAGTAGCCTCGCCGCGGCGAGCGTCAGCGCAACGCCGTCGTCGTCGGCAGCGGCCACCGTGGCCGGCGTGTAGCTGCGGTTGGCGACGAGCTCGATGGCGTCGGCGCCGGCACCGGCGATCGCGGTCCCGATTCCGCCATCGATGTCGATGGCATCACCGCTGCGGGCGGCAATGATACGAACGCGCCCGGTGTCGGCGGCGAGTGCAGCGTTGCCCGCCGCATTGGCGGCGGTGCCGGAGACGTCGATGCTCGAACCGGCGCCGAGCGTGACCGTGCCGTGCGGTGCCGCCAGCGTCACGATGCCGCCGGCATGGCCATCCTCGACCGCGACCGCGCGGCCCGCGAACCAGCCGCTGGCCCGCGCCCGCAGTCGCGCCCCGTCCTCCAGCGCAACGCCAGAACCGCCGTTGAGGGTGATCTCGCCGGCCCACCAGCCGCTCGCGTCGAGCAGGGCATCACCGACCGTGACGCTGCCGTCGTCGGCCGTAAAACGCAGGCGCGCGGCACGTACCGTCTGTCCGCCGTCGAAGCGGATGTCCCCGCTGCGTACGCGCACGTCGCGCAGCCCGCCGAAGGCGCCTGCTTCGCTGTCCAGCGCGGTCATCAGCGCAGCGACGCCGCCGCTCACCGCGGCGACGTCGACGACCAGCTCGGCACCCTGTGCCCCGGCACCGGCGCGGCCCTGCAGGGTGCTACCGGCAGCCGCCAGCAGCGCACCGTCCGGGGCGGTCAGAGCCACGCGTCCGCCGGCCTGGCCGGCATCGCCGGCGCCGCCGGAGACGCGCACCGCGGCGCCCGGCATGAGCGTGATGGCCGCGTCGGCGGCAGTCGCACCGCTGCCCAGCGCGTGGAGCTTGACCAGGCCGCCAACAGACGACACCGCAACCGCACCAAACGCTTCCCGGTCGAGACCGGAGGCGTCCAGCAGCCCGCGCACGATGAGCCGGTCGGCGGCCGCGGTACCGGTCGCCTCGAGCGTGATCGCGCCGCTGCGCGCGATGATGTCGCTGCCGCTGTCGATGCGGGTACCGCTGAGGCGCACCGCGCCGCCCAGGGTGGCGAACGCCGTCGGCGCCTCACCGTCACGTCCGATGGTCGTCACGCGTCCGGTGGCGGCAATGTCGAGTAGCGCACCGGCGGCCGGTGCGATGTGATGCGCCGTCAACGAGAGGTCACCGGCCACGGCAAGGCTGTGATCGGCGCTCGCGACGACGTCATCCACGCTGATTTCCAATGCCGCAAGCAGCGCGCCCGCCGTGGCGAATCCGAAGATGTCGAAGTCGGTGGTATCGCCGCCGGGGTCTGCCGCCCCGGCAGCCGTGTGCGCGAGGGTCAGGCGCGAGGGCGCACCCGACTGGCCGCGCACCAGCAGGCGCCCGCTGCCAGCGCCGGCGAGGGCGACCGCGTCCAGTGTTGCGGCCGAGCTGTTGGCGAACACGATATCGGCAGCGCTCACCGTGAAACGATCGCCGGCGGCGCCCTCCCCGCGCAGGCCGGCTGCGTCGAAACGCACCCGTTCCGCGCGCAGGTCGAAGGTTCCGAACAGGCGAATGGCATCACTGCTGGCGAGCTCCAGGGTGCCGAGGGCGATCCCCGCGATGATGTCCGCGTCGAGGGCGGCGCCGTCGAAAGCCGGCGCGACCTCGCCGACACCGATGCGGGGCGCACCGAGCCGCAGGTCGCCCCCGTCGGCCAGCGCGAGCACCCCGTCGAGATGGATCGCGTCGGTCGCGTCGAGCAGCAGCGAGCCGCTTGCGACGAGGCGGGCTCCGGCCTCCAGGGTAATGCTGGAATGGCCGCCGGCGCCGCCATCAGCAAGGCGCGTGAACGCCGGCAGGCCGGACGTGCCGACGCGCACCACGGCGGCATCGCCAATGACTGACAGTGCAGCAGTGCTGCTGGCGGCTGCCGCACCGCCACCGCCTCGCAGCGTGCTGCCGGCGCGGAGCCGCACGCTGTCACCGGCGACCAGGGTGAGGTTGGCGAGACTCAGATCGACGCCGCTGCCGACGGTGACCGTGTCCGCGGTCACGTCGTCGATCACGATGCGCGACCCCTCGACGCGGCGCGTGCCGCCGATCAGCACCGAGTCGGCATTCAGCGCCCGCAGGCCCGCGGCAGGCAGGAGCACCGCGCCGACCGGGTTGGCGACGCCGGCGCCGCTGGCCACGAGCACGTTCTCGGCGGAGATGTCGACGCGGCTGCCAATACCGCCGGGGACACCGCCGCGCGCCACCGTCGCACCGAGGTTGAGGCCCAGGTTCGGCAGCAGCTGGACGGCCCCGGCGTCGCGCGGCAGCAGCGGCGTCGCGGCGTCGTTGTCGCGCGCCCGGCGCGGCAGGAACTCCGTCGCAGTGGTGACGCGGTACTCCGCCCGTTCCAGCAGCTCGCCGGCCGATTCGACGCGGTACTGCGAGGCGTCCAGCGGGTTGACCGCGGACTGCCCGATGCGCGTCAGGGCACCGCTCAGCAGGGGCACTCCGTCACTGCTCACGGTACTGCCGGCGCGACCCAGGATCTCGCCCGAGCCAGCCTGCTCCGGCGTCAGCAGCACGGCCCCGGGCAGCAACGCGTAGCGCGGCGGCAGTACGGCGTAACGTCCCTTCGCAATACCACTGCCACCACTGTCGAGCACCTCGAAGCGGGCGCCGATGGCGTACTCGAAGTTCGGCGTATCGAGGGGATCGACCGGCGCCAGCGTCGCGCCGCCGAACGGTACGAGGGCGAAGGAGCCGTTCGCCAGCCTCGGGTCGAGGATCGCGACCTTGCCGATCGGTCCCTGTACGAACTCGGTGGCGATCAGCTCGCCGCCGCCGCGCACGTCGAGTACCGCGCCGCGCTGCAGGTCGACGACGCCGGCCGCGCCACCGCCGTCGTCGAGCCCGTCGGCGACCAGGCGTATGGTGCGGTCGGGTAGCCCGAACACGAAGGGATCGTCGGCGCCGGGCTCCAGCACGAGGTTGAAATCGGTGATGTCGTTGCCGCTGAACGGAAACACCCAGTCGCCGAGCACGGTCTCGCCGAACAGGGTCGTGTTGCCCAGGCCGCTGACCGAGGTCAGGCTGCCGCTGCCGAGCACGACCCGCGTGTCGGCATCCAGCGTGATCGATCCGAACGGTGCGAACAAGCGCGCGAACTGGTGAATCGTGTCAGCCTCGACGTGCAAAAAGCCGCCGGCCGACTGCGGAATGGCGTTGCTGCCGCTGCTGCCGCCGCCGAGGGCAGCGCCGGCGAGGGAGGTCACCGCGCCCGGCAGTGGCGCCAGGTGGTCGCGGAGATAGCCGCGCCCGAGCCCGCCATCGAGCAGGTGCACCGTGCCCGCGGCGTTGTCGATGGTGAAGTCGGTCAGGGTCGAGGTGTAAATGCGCTGCCCCTGCAGGAGCAGGTCCCCGGCGGCGTCGATACGCCCGGAAACCGTACGCAGCCGCGAGGCGACCTGGGTCGGATCGGTCTGGTTGGGGTTCGGCAACAGCATGCCGTTGAAGCGCAGGTCGTCCTCGCTGAGCAGGGCGAAGAGCCCGCTGGACGCAGTCCCCGCCGCGTTCGTACCGCCGAAGCCGCGCAGTGCGAGCAGACCGTTGACGTCGACGAAGCCCCCCTTGAGCACGGCCGTGCCACTACCCGGGCTTGCGCTGAAGCCGACCCCGTTGGTGACGTCGGTCGGGATCGCGTTGAACCTGCGATCGTCGTAGCCGAGTGCGAGGTAGTCCGCGCTGAGCAAGGCGCGCCCGCCGTCGGAAGCGATAATCGGCGCGTTGAGCTCGAGGCTGCCGCCGGCATCGAAGCGCAGGTTGCCGACGAGATTGATGGATGGCGCCATCACCGGTAGTCCGCGCGCCGCTGCCGCGACGCGATTGAACTGGGCGCTGGACGGGCGCACTGTCAGCGAGAGCGACTCGAAACCGGCCCTGGTATAGCCGGCGAGGTCGAAGGCAGCCCTGCCGAAGAAGGCCGGGTCGAGGCGCGACAGCGGAGTCAGTGCCGGCATGCGCGCCGCGCCGTCGAGTGTCAGCGCGAGCGACGACAGCACCGGGAACAGCACCCGGTCCGGATCCAGGGTGTCGTTGTCTTCATAACGATCCGCGTCCAGCGTGATCGACAGTGACCCGCCGAGCGCTCCGAGCGCGCCGCTCGCGGCCGCGTCCACGTCGGCGAAGAACTGCACGCCGTAGGCGCCGATCACGTCGATCCGCCCGGCGTCGCTGGCGATGGGGACGACTTCCGCCGCCGGCAGCACACCGCCACGATCGACCAGCAGATCACTGCTGCCGACGGCACCGCCGACGTCGATGCGTGCGCCCGGGAAAGCGAGCACGAAGCCGCCGCCGCTGGCGGCCGCTCCACCGGCCAGCGTGACCCCGGTACGCAGAGCTACGCTGCCGCCGTCGAGGGCCGTGCGTGCTACCTGCCGGGTGACCGGGTTGCGCGACGTGTCCAGTACCACGCCCGAGACGTCGATCAGCGATCCCTCCAGCAACCAGATCGCGCGCCCGCGCTCGAAGCCGGTCGTTGCGTTCAGGAGGTCGAGGGTGACGCTGCCGCCGCGTGCCTCCAGCGTGCCGGCATGCGCAATCGAGCCGTTGGCCGCGAGCCGCAGTCCGCCCCCCACGTCGGTGGCAATACGCGCACCGGCGGCGACCGAGATGGCGGGCGTGATGTCACGTGGATTGGCCACCGAGCTCGCGACCGTCTCGCCCGGCAGCGTCGCGACC
This sequence comes from Gammaproteobacteria bacterium, assembly GCA_041984235.1. Classification (GTDB taxonomy): domain Bacteria; phylum Pseudomonadota; class Gammaproteobacteria; genus JBHIYN01. Next base: position 284,695 of record JBHIYN010000004.1, on the reverse strand, counting down.
AGCGTCAGCGAGGTGGGCGCGCGCAGCAGCGGGTCGCTGACCTCGCCGACCGCGGCGACCTCGTCCAGCGGCGTGCCGGACGGTGCGCCCGTGCCCGATGCCAGTTGTCCCGTGCTGGCCGTGGCGCCGGGCACGAACAGCCGGTACCCGGGCACCAGGTCGAGATCGAATCCACGCTCCACGGTGGCCGCGCTGCGGCTGGAGGTCAGGGTGAAGTCGGTGAAGCCGGAGTCGGTGAAGAAATCCGGGCCCAGGGTGAGGCGCTCGCCGTCGCTGAGCACGCGCGCGCCGGCCGCCAGCGTTACGCCGCGCACGTCGAGCAGGAACGATGCGCCCTGCGGCGCGCCGGCGAACACGAAGCCGGTCAGGCTGCCGTCCAGGGCCAGGTCCAGCACCTGCGATACCGCGGTGATGCCGTCGTCCACGCTGAGCGCGCCACCGGCGCCGGCGACCAGGGCGCCGCCATCGAGCAGGCGGGCGCCACCGCCCACGTCGACGCGGCTGCCGCGCGCGAGCGTCAGCGCGCCACCCGGCACGCCACTCAGCGCCACGCTGCCACCGTCGATGAAGGCGGCCGCGCGCGGGCCGTCACGAACGGCGTCGTTGACCCACACGCCGGCCACGTCGAGCAGCGCACCCGGCATGAGTACGAGATCGGCATCGACCGCGCGGACGTCGAGCGTTACCCTCCCGCCGGGCGCCGCGACGCTGCCGCCGATCGCGATGCCGCCGGTACGGGTAGTCACCTCCAGGGCGCCGCCACCGCCCAGCGCAATCGCGCTGCCGGCGTCGACGGCGAAGCTCCCCACGTCGAGGTCGAAGCGGCCCACGCCGGCATGACCGAGCGCGTTGCCATCGTCGTCGAGCAGGGCGTCGGCCGTCATGCGGAAATCACCGAGCTGCACGCCGAGCGACAGCGCGCCGGCCAGCGGCACCTGGTCGTAGGGTCGCGCAAAGCCGGTCGCGCTGCCGACGGGCGCCTCGTTCTGGTAGATCCCGCGCAGGGTTTCGGCGACGAGGCGGCCGTTCAGCGCGATGTCGATCTGCAGCTGGTCGAGCGTGGCATTGAGTGCGTTGCGCTTGAGATTGAGCGAGGCGATCTCGATCGTGCCGGCATCCTTGCCTTCGGTGTATGCGGGCAGGGTCGATCCGACCAGGGCCGGCGACGCGAAGAAGCTGCTGTAGCCCCAGCGCGGGTGCGCCGCCTCGCTGGTACCCAGCACCCCGTCGATGCGGGTGTTGGCACCGACCGCGGAAAGATCGAGTACCTGCATGCCGGAAATGACCCGCGTGATGGCGCCCGGCGCCGAGGCGTAGCTGATCGAGCCGCCGGAGACGTCGAGCTGCGATCCCGCGGCCAGGGTGATCGACGCGCCCGCCAGCAGGCTGATGTGACCGCCCATGGTGCTGCGCTCGAGAATGCCGCGGCCGATCGATTCGATCGCGCCGGAGACGTCGATGAACGCCGGCGGGTTGCGCAGGTCGAAGCTGATGACCGAGCCCAGCAACGGACCGTCACGGTTGACCGGGGAGCCCGCGAGTTCGGCGCGCCTGAGCTGCAGCTCGAGGACGTTGCGCGCCGCGGACAACGGGACTTCGCGCAATCCGGCCACGTCGATGACGGCGCCGCGCTCCAGCGTAATCGAGCCGGCGTTGACCGGGTTGGCGCCGATGCGGGCAGCATTGCCCTCCTGCGGCGCATCCGAGGCCAGCAGCTCCACCTCGCCCGCCGGCACCGTGATGCGGGCGTTGCGCTGCATGACGATATCCTGTGCGCGCACCTCGACGCGGGCAGCGAGAAAGTCCTGCTCGTCGACCACGCGATCGGCGGAATCCGACTGCGGCAGGATCTCGGTGACGCTGCCGCTGCCCAGGGTCACGGTGCCCGAACGGGTCGCGATGCTCTCGTTGCGGATCTGCACGTTGAGATCGTCGACGTCGTCCGGGATCTGCGCACCGGCGCCGAAGGCGCGGTCGCGTGCCTGCAGCCGGATGGTGCCATTGGCGCTGACCGCGGTCGTGGCGCGGATCACACCGCGCTGGTTGACGGTGAGGCCGGCCAGGGTGACGTTGCCGTTGCCGGCAATGATCTCGCCGACGTTGGTGACGGTGCCGCCGTTACCTCCGATCTCGACCCCCAGCCCGCGGGCGTCCTCGTCGCGAAAGAAGTACACGCGATCCTCCCCGGCGACGAGCAGGGCCTGGCCACCCGGGCCGGACAGACGCAGCACGCCTCGGTTCTCGACGTTGGCACCGACCAGCACGATGCGCCCGTTGAGGCCGGCTTCGATCACGGCGCCACCCTCGACCACCACGTTTCCGGGCAAACCGTCCGGCGCGTCGACCAGCGCCGCGGCGCGCTCGCTGGTGATGCGCTCGGCGAGGACGTTGCCGATGCCGATTTCCTCGAACAGGCCTTCGATGTCCTGGTTCAGATCGAGCGTGGAGGCGAGCAGCGTGTTGACGTCGACCGAGGCGCCGCGCCGGAACAGCACGCCGTTGCGGTTGATCAGGTAGACCTGCCCGTTGGCGCGCAGCGCACCCTCGATCACCGACATCCGCTGGGCCGGGTCGAGCACGCGGTTGAGCGCGACCGAGCTGCTCGAGGGCTGGCGGAACTCGACCGAGTTCTGCGGCCCGATGTCGAAGCTCTGCCACGAGTACACCTGGCGCTGGCGTCCCTGCAGGATGAGCATGTCACGCCCGCCGTTGCTGACCTGCGGGCTCAGGTGGCGCGGCGCGAGACCGGCGCCGCTGGTCCATGGCACGTTGCCGCCGGCCGAGGAACAGGGGCTGCAGGGGACCGGCAGCACGGCCTGGGCGTCGGCCGTAACTGCCAGTACGGCCAGGGCAGCCAGGGCGTGTGCCACGGAGAGCGGCTTGATTCGCATCAGAAGTCGTAGCTCATCTGGAAGTGGAAGCGCGGGTCGTAGGCGTCGCGCCCGTCGGCGTCGATCAGCGGCCAGGCCCAGGCCAGCTCGGAGTCGAAACCGTGGCCGGCGGCCTGCAGGCCGAAACCGACGCTGGCGAGACCGAAGGCGGCATCGCTGTCCGGCAGCGGGTCGATCAGCATGCCGCGCGCGGCGTCGCTGAAGACGAACAGGCGCACATCCTGCAGCAGCTCGCCCCACAGCACCTGGTGAAACGACGGCGAGGTCCATTCCAGCGACAGCAGCACGACGTTGTCGGCCAGCGCCTGCGACTCGAAGTAACCGCGCACCGTATCCACGCCGCCCAGCGAATACTGCTCGTTGCTGACCAGGGCCACCGAGGCAATCTGGCCGCTGAAATCGAAGCTCAGGCTGCTGTCGGCAATCCAGCTTCGGCTGCCACTGAGATCGGTGCGCAGAAAGACGAAGTTGGGCCGAGCGAAGGCGCGCTTGTTGGAGAATTCGTCGATGTCGACAGCGCCGACGTCGACGCGCTCGTCGTTGCCCAGCCCGCGCACGCCGAAGTGCGCGTCGACGTTGAATTCCAGGTCGGCACGGTCGAAGGCCTTGAAGCCGCCCCAGCCGGCGATGAACTTGACGAAGCTGATCGGGTTGAAAATGCTGTCGGCGCTGCCGGCGATGGAGATCTCGTCGTCGAAGTCCTTGTAGTCCGCGCCCAGGGTCAGGTTGTGCACCACGCCGCCGCGCATCGGCAGCGGGCGGATCGCACGCGCGCCAATGACGAAGCCCTTGCCGAGCACGCCGATGCCGCCGCCGGCATCGCCCGCGGCGGTGGTGACGTCGCTGTCGGACTTGACGCCGTAAGCAGCCAGCAGCCAGGGGCTGTCCTCCGGGCGCATCAGGTAGGTGCCGGAGAACACCCGTACTTCGTCCGGGTCCTCGGGCGTGAGCTGGAACGAGAAGCCGATGCTGTGCTCGCGCTGCCACAGGTTCTCGTAACGCAGTTCGCCGGCCAGCCGCGTTTTCGTGGTGTCGCGCACGTACTCGTTGGAGAACTCGAGCCCGCCGTGCAGGGGCAGTCGATCCTCGACTTCGAGATCGACGTCGACCATGCCGCGGCTGCGTGCCGGGCGCAGCACCGGGGTCACGCGCCGGTTGACGGTCGCCGCGTTGACCGCGGCGAGCTGCTCCTGCATCGACGGCAGGTGCGGTACCGCACCGGGCTGCAGCGCGGGCACCTTTTCCTTGATGCGTCCGAGATCGAAATAGCGTGATCCGGTCACGCGCAGGCGCTCGACCCGCCCTTCGGCGACGTCGAGCAGCACCAGGCCTTCCTCGACATCCTGCTCGGGGATGTTGACGTAGATGGTCGCGCCGTAGCCGGCCTCGCGGTAGAGCGCCTCCACCGCCTGCGCGGCGGCCTCGACGTCGGCGAGCGTGCGCTCGGGACCGAGGTAGGGGTAGACCGCGCGTTCCACGTCGCGCCCCTCGACCAGGCTGACGCCGCTGACGCGGTACTCCCAGACGTCGAAGCGCACTTCTTCGGCCACGGCCTCCTCGACCGAGGGTGCCGCGTCCACCGCTGGCACACTGCCGGCGGCCGCCGCTGCCGGCAGCGGCGCGCTCAGTACCGCGAGCAGGACGAGTGATCTGGCGAGCCGTTCATACATGGCTGGGTTTCAGAACGTTCCCGGGTTGCGTTGCGCGGCCGACGGTGACCGGGCCGACAACGAAAGAAGCCGGCCTCTCTCGCGAGGGGCCGGCTGAAAGCCTGTGGTCATGGCCGCCGGCATGCCGCCGGCGGCCATGCCTCTCCCATGGGCGCTTACTCCGCGTTCTCCTCGTCGCTGACGGAGATCGTGGTGCCACCGACCGCCCGCGTGGTCGGTCCGTAGCAGGTATCCACCACGCCCGTGTCCGGATTGAGGTGGGTCAGCGTCGCCAGCGGCAGGTCCGGCGAGGCCGGCGTCGGATCCGGGTCGAACGGGAACGACGGCAGGGTCGGCACACCGGCAATCGCGGTGCCGGCGAAGCCGCCGAAACCGAACGGATGCGCGAGACCCTTGTTGATGTCGATCAGGCTGGACGGATCGCTGAGCGTCGTCACCAGCACCTCGAACATCTGGTCGACCGCACTGAAGATACCGACCGGGTTGATGTACTCGCCGGCTCCGTTGGAGTCATCGTCGTTACGATTGACCGTGGTGGTGCCGAAGATCCAGTAGTCGCCCTCGACGAAGTTCTTCATGTCCGGCGACTGGCCGTCGATCTTGAGGAAGCGGTAGCCTTCCTCGAGATCGGGGTTCTTCTCCAGCGACTGGTAGCCGACCGCCCAGGCCTTGACGCCAAAGCCCTGCTCGTTGGCCGCCGCGCCGGACAGGCCGTACTCGAGGTCGTCGAGACATTCGCCGAGGTTGGAGGAGCCCGTGTTCTCGAACACGATGCGGTTGCCGAGGAAGCCCTCGGCCGGCATCGCGCTCTCGGCCTTGGAGCACTGGGTGCCGAGGATCTGCGAGGAGATCGTGGCATGCGTGCCCGAGCCCTGGGTGCGGCGGCAGAGCACGAAGCTCGAGGTGAAGGGATCCGGCTCCCAGGCCTTGCCCGCAGCGCTCGCATAGAGGTTGGAGCCGCCGGCGGTGCCGAACTCGGTCCAGTCCTTGAAGTCTCCGCGCAGGAAGGAGCGCGCCTCGGCCAGGCTCACCGTCGGCATGCAGGCGCGGGTGTCGCCCACGCGGTGCGGCTGGTCGGAGTAGCCCTTGTCGTCCGGCGTCTCCGGCACATGCACTCCGCCGACGAAGGAAACCGGCTGGATGGAATCGGTGGCGTAAGCCTCGTAGGCGTCCTTGATGCCGTTGCCGGCGATCGACCCGGTCACGCTGCCGTCGTCGGTGCCACCCGCCGGATCCGGGTTGCAGTCGCTGGCGAGCGGGAACTGCACCGCCTGCAGCGCCTGGTAGAGACTGACCGTGGCGACCACGCCGAAGGGCAGGCTGGCCGTGGTGCGGCTGTCGAGCTGGCCATTGGCCGGGAATGGCACCGGCAGGCCGCCGACCAGCACCGACAGGGCGCCGCGGAACATCTTCGGCTCGACGTCGGACACGCCCCAGTCGGGCGCGACCGTCTCGAGCACCTCGGCGGCGCCGTTGCCGGCGCCGTCATCGGCGCAGACCCAGGCGCCGAAGGAGGTGCCGCCGGGCGTCGACTGCACCGGGGTCGGTGCGGCGACGCAGGTCGAGGACGCCGACAGTACTTCGACCGGCTCGGCAATCTCGACCGCCGTCGCGCCCTGCGCGGAGCCGCCGTTGTTCTTGCTGAAGCGCACCGAGGTACCGCCGGGCGCGCCGAAGGCAGGATCGATGGTGCACTGTACGTCCCAGTGGTCCTCACCACTGAAGACATCAATGGTGCCGGCGACGCACAGCTCGTCGATGACGGCGTTCTGCGTGCTGGTCTGGATGGCGGTCGCGCCGCCGATGACGACGCGGTGAGTGGTCGCGCCGATTGGCGTGATGGCGTAGGCACCGTTGCTGCACAGGGCGGCGACGGCCAGGGATAGCGTAGTACGTTTCATGACTTTGAATCTCTCCCGATGGATGGTTCGTCAGGGCGAATCCGGCCTGCCCGCGTGCGGCTTACGCAGTCACGGGCAGGCGCGTTTCGACGCAGGAACGAGGGTGCTCTCAGGCGCGCCGGCGAATGCCGACCAGGCCGACCAGGGCGCTGCCGAGCAGCCACACGCCGGCCGGCAGCGGCACCGGGGCCGCGGACGCGGCGTTGAAGGCCAGGCTGGCGATGCCGCCGGAGAAGGTGAAGTTGAACTCACCGAGCAGCGTCGCCACCGGCGGCGCAGCGGCCTGGGCAGCACCGTCGTTGGCGCCGGTCAGCGCCGGGTCCATCTGGATGTAGAAGAAGTCGATCGCGCCGGCATTGATCGCCGTCGAGGCCGCGGTGCCAAACAGGTTGGCGTCGTGTGCGGCGCCGCCGAAGAACGCGTTGCCGACCGGGTCGTTGGTCACCAGCACGCCATTGTCGGGGAAGCCCGCTCCGTTGAGGTCGCCGATGAAGGACTGCAGGCCGTTCACGCTTCCCGACGTCTGCGAGCCGCTGTCCTGCAGGGTCAGGTTGGCCACCGTCACCACGCCGCCGACGTTGGGATGGCCAGGGTTGGGCGGAAACGGGTTGGGGTCGAAGGCGAGCTCGTTGGACAGCCCGAAGATGTTGAAGGTCAGTGCGCCGAGACCGATGTTGGCGCCGACCCAGGCGTCGACCGCGGCGTTGCTGGTCACGAACGATCCCTGCCCGTTGTAGAAGTCACTGGCGGTAAGGTCGTTGCCGCCGAGCGACAGGTCCCAGAACAGTGACTCGGTATTGTCGAAGTTACGCATGACGACGATGACGTCGCCGCTGCCGTTCTTGGTGAGCGCGTCGGAGTTCGCGGCATACGCCTGCGGTGCTCCGAGCGCGGCCACCATGCCCAGCGCCAGTAGCTGTTTTTTCATGTCTGAAAGGTCTCCCTTTGCCATTCGTGTTGCCTGTCCCAAATGCTGTTTCGCCCCGCTGCGGCAGTGACCATGGGTCGCATGCCGGCTGCAGCGAGGCGAATGATGGGGGCGATTTGTTACCTGCCTGTGAAGGCCGTATGTCACGTTGAAGAAAGTCGGCAGGGCCGCCTGCCGGACCGCTCCGGCAGCGCTGAAGGGAGTGATGGCCCCTGAGCCAGGAGCCTGATTTCTGGAGATAAAACCGATCGGCGGCGGGTCCGCCGCGGACGCAGCGGAGGCGATCGGCGATGACCGCTTCAGGCGATGCGGTTCATGTCGAAGATCGGCAGCAGGATCGCCACCACGATGAAGAGCACGATCGCGCCCATCACGAGGATCAGCAGCGGCTCGGCCAGGTTCATCGCCACCGCCAGCCGCGCCTGTACGGCGCGCTCGTGGGCCTCGGCCGAGGAGTCGAGCATGCGTGGCAGCTCGCCGGATTGCTCGCCGCTGGCGACAAGGTGGGCGAGCAGCGGCGGGAAGCCCGAAACCCGGCCCAGGGCACGGCTCAGCGCCGCGCCTTCCCGCACGCGCTCGATGGCCTCGCGCACCTCGCCATGCGTGGCGCGGTTGCCGATCGCCGCGGTGGCGATGCCGAGCGCCTCGATCATGGCCAGCCCGCTGCCGAGCAGGATCGCCAGCGTGCGCGCGAAGCGCGCGGCGTCGGCATCGCGGACCAGCGCGCCGGCCAGCGGCAGACCGAGCAGCGCCCGGTCGAGTGCCAGGCGCAACGACGGCCGAGACAGCAGCAGGCGCACGGGGTAGACCAGCGCCGCGGCGACGGCCAGGGCAACTAACCCGTAATCGCGCACGAGATCGGCGGCGCCGATGAGATAGCGGGTCAGCGCCGGCAGCTCACGCTCCATCTGCTCGAAGACTTTGACCACTTCCGGCACCACGAAGGCGAGCAGACCGGTGACCACGCCGATCGCCACCACGCTGAGCACGGTGGGATAGATCAGCGCCAGGCGCAGGCGCTGGCGGATGATCTGGCGCTGCTCCATGAAGTCGGCGAGACGCATCAGCACCTGCGGCAGATGCCGGGTCTGCGCACCGGCGCCGACGGTCGCGCAGTAGACGCGCGGAAAGGTGCGCGGGAACTGCTCCAGGCCCGCGGCCAGTCCCTGTCCTTCGAGCACCCGCGCGCGCACCTCGAGCGCGATGCGCTTGAAATCCGCGTCGCCGGCCTGGCTGGCCAGCCCGGTGAGCGCGTCGTCCAGCGGCAGACCGGAATTGAGCAGCGTCCCGAGCAGGCGGGTGAACAGCACCGTCTGCTCGCCGCCCAGGCGCGGCTCGCGCTGGCCGAAGGCGGCGCGCGCACGCGCCCCGGCGGCACGCCGCGCGGCGCGGATCTCCAGCGGCACCAGCCCCTGGTCGCGCAGCCGCTGTCGCGCCTGGTGCTCGGTCTCGGCCTCGGTCACGCCGCGCCGGCGAGCGCCGGCCGCGTCGAGGGCGAGATAGTCGAAGGCCGGCATCGGCGCGGGCGGCGCGGATCAGCCCGCGGTGGTCACGCGGATCAGCTCTTCGGCACTGGTTGCACCGGCGAGGACCTGGGCGCGCCCGTTGTCGAACAGGCTGGGCGCCTCGCGGCGCACGTAATCCTCAATGGCAGGTTCCCCGGCATCATCGTGGATCAGGCGCCGCAGTCCCGCGTCCACCGGCACCAGCTCGTAGATGGCGGTACGCCCGCGGTAGCCGATCTGCAGGCAGCGCGCGCAGCCGACCGCCTCGTAGACGGTGTGCGCCTGCAACGACTCCAGCGGCATGTGCAGGCGCCCGGCTAGCGCCGCGTCCGGCCGTACCGGCCGGCGGCAGTCGCTGCACAGGCGGCGCACCAGGCGCTGGGCGAGTACGCCGACCAGGCTGGAGGCGAGCAGGAAGGGTTCGGTGCCCATGTCGCGCAGCCGCGCGATGGCGCCGACCGCGGAGTTGGTATGCAGGGTGGACAGCACCAGGTGGCCGGTGAGGCTGGCCTGGATGGCAATCGACGCCGTCTCCAGGTCCCGGATCTCGCCGACCATGACGACATCCGGATCCTGGCGCAGGATCGCGCGCAGACCGCGCGCGAAGGTCATGTCTACGCGTGTATTGACCTGGGTCTGGGCGATGCCGTCGATGTAGTACTCGATCGGGTCTTCCACCGTCATCAGGTTGCGGCTGCGATCGTTGATACGCGACAGCGCAGCGTACAGCGTGGTGGTCTTGCCCGAGCCGGTCGGGCCGGTGACCAGGAAGATGCCGTGCGGCAGGTGGATGATGCGGTCGATCGCAGCCGTGGTGCGCGCATCCATGCCAATCTGCTCCAGCCGGAGCCGCCCGGCCTGCTTGTCGAGCAGGCGCAGCACCACGCGCTCGCCGCTGCCGGACGGAATCGTCGAGACGCGCACGTCGACCGGCCGGTTGGCGATGCGCAGCGAGATACGCCCGTCCTGCGGAACGCGTTTCTCGGCGATGTCGAGCTTGGCCATGATCTTGATGCGTGACACCAGCAGCGCGGCAATCGCGATCGGCGGCTCCATGACCTGGCGCAGCACGCCGTCCACGCGCAACCGGATCGAGAGACGCGACTCGAACGGCTCGATGTGGATGTCCGAGGCGTTCTCGCGGATAGCCTCGCTGATGACCGCGTTGATCAGACGGATGATCGGTGCGTCGTCGGCACTCTCGAGCAGGTCGGCCGGCTCGCGCAGGTCTTCGGCCACCTCGGCCAGGTTGAGCGCCTCGTCGAACGCGTCCATGGCGCCGCCGTCGCGGCTGTCGCGCTCGTAGGTAGCCTGCAGCTGCTGCTCGAACTCGTCATCGGGCAGGCGGCGCAGGCGCGCGCCTCCGGCGACCACGCGGCGGGCTTCGGACAAGGCGGTAACCGGCGCGCCGGCACGAAACACGATCTCCGCGACATCGTCGTCCGCGGCCAAGCTGATGAATACACCGTGGCGCCGGGCAAACGTGAATGGCACGTTCATTCGTAAAGGCCATCGAAGGCCGGCAGGCGCGGCGACTCCTGCTTCAACAGGTGGCGGCGCTTGGGCTCTGCCGCCTCCTGCTTGTCGCGCATGGCCTCGTAGCGCGCCTCGGCCTCGGCACGCCCGGCCTCGGGATCGCGCACGATCGACGGCCGCAGGAACACCATCAGGTTGGTCTTGCGCAGGTCGCCGCGCGAGGAGCGGAACAACTGGCCGAGAACGGGAATGTCACCGAGCAGTGGCACCTTCTGCGCGTTTTCCCTGAGGTCGTTCTCGATCAGCCCGCCGAGTACGACGATGTCCTTGTCGTCGACCAGCACGGTGGTGCTGATCGAACGCTTGTTGGTGATCAGGTCGGCGCCACTGGTCGAGGTGTCGACGCTGGAGACCTCCTGTTCGAGCTCGAGGGTGACGGTGTCGCCGAAATTGATCTGCGGCTTTACGCGCAGAACCACGCCGACATCCTGGCGCTGGATGGTCTGAAACGGGTTCTCCGGCGTGGTCGCCTGGTTGGTGAACTGGCCGGTGACGAACGGCACGTTCTGGCCGACGACGATCTCGGCCTCGGTGTTATCGAGCGTCATCAGGGTCGGTGTCGAGAGGACGTTGGTGTAGCGATCGTTGCTGAGCGCTCGCAGCAGGACGCGAATGTCTCCGGTGCTGCGCAGGTAGCCGAAGGTCAGCCCCTGCAGCAGGTTTACGCCGCCGCCTTCCAGCGGCGCACCGGTCAGCGGACCGCCCTCCGTACCCGGCAGCAGCGTGCCGCCGACCCAGCCGTTACTGCTCTGGTTGGTCTGCCACTGCACGCCGAGCTCGTCCGCACGCTCGGTCGTGAGCTCGGCGATGATGCCTTCCACCAGCACCTGCGCGCGACGCACGTCGAGCCTGGCGATGACCGCCTTGAGGCGCCTGAGATCGGCGGCCGGTGCCTGGATGATGAGCGTGTTGGTGGCCTCGTCGGCCTGGATACTGGAGCTGCCCGCGCCGGCCGGGTTGCGGGCGCGCCCCTGCGCGCCCCCGCCGCCCGTGGCAGCGCCGCCGGCCGCCCCCCCGAGCACGCCCTGCAGCACCGGCACCAGGTCGGTCGCCGAGGCGAACTTGAGCGTGATGACCTCGACGTCGTCGGGTCCGCGGTCGGGGCGATCGAGCGCCGCGATCAGCGTACGCACGCGCTCGATCCCGGCCGGGGGCACACGCACGATGAGGGTATTGGTCCGGGCATAGGCGATATACGGCTGCAGGCCCGCGCCCTGGGCCTGGTGCTGTGGCGCGCCATGCACGGCATTGAGTATGGCGACGACGTCCTCCGCCTCGGCGTACTCCAGCGGTACCAGCTCGAGCACGGTGTCGAGCTGCACGTCGAGCTGCGCGACCAGGTCACTCAGGCGCTGCACGTTGGCAGCGGTATCGGCGACCACCAGCGCGTTGCCGGTGGCAAAGCCGGCCAGGTGCGCCTCCTGCGGCAGCAGCGGGCGCAGGACCGCGACCAGCTCGGTGGCGTTGACGTTGTCGATCGGGATCACGGCCGTCACCAGCGCGTCGTTGCGACGCCGGAGCGCCGCGGGCGTCGGCGCCTGCCCTTCCTGCTTGGCCACCGCATCGGGCACGATCTTGACCACGTCACCGCTGGGGATCGCGGTGAACCCGTGCACCTTCAGGATCGAAAGAAAGATATCGTAGAGACCGTCGGCGCCCGTCGGTGCGGAGGAGATGACGGTAACGTTGGCCTTGACCCGTGGATCGACGACGAAGTTTCGCCCGGTGATGTCGGCGACGCTGGCAATGAACGCGCGGATATCGGCGTCGCGCAGGTTGAGCGTGATGGTGCCGTCCTCCTCCTGCACGACACCGCCGTCGGCCGCCTGTGCCCAGGCTGCGGCGATGCCCGCGAGTAGAACGGCGGCAAGGCCGGCGGCGCGCAGCAAACCGCACACCTGCAACGGCGCCCACCGGCAGCTGCGGATAGCTTGGGTCATGTCCTGGAAGCGCATACGAGCGAAGATCCGTGGGTCGCGAGGGCCGCGGCGCCGACCCGGCAATGATTCGATCAGTCCCGGGCGCCGGCGTTGCGGGCGGCAACGTCTCGCAGGCGTGCCCGCTGTGCCGCGCGGCGGTCGCCCGTGGCAGCGCCGCCGAGCGCGGCCGTGCGTCCCGGCTGACTGAGCGGCAAGGCCTTGAGCTCGCCATCCTGCTCGACCACCACGCGCCCGCTCTCTATGAAGCGGATCACCAGGCGTCCGGGCAGTTCGTCGCCAACCCGGTAGCTGCGCACGGTTTCGCTGACACCGCTCAGCAGGGTGCGGCTTTCACCCTCGAGCGGGCTGTAGACGATACCCTGGACCGTGACGCCTGCCGTGGCCACCGGCAGTTCCTCCGGGACCTGCCCGGCAGCGACGGCGAGGGGTGACTCGGGCTGCGCGGCGGCGTCCGCCTGCGGCGCGACCGGCACGCCGAACAGCTGGCTGCCGCGAAGTGCCGCCACGTCGCGTGCGCCGCGGTCGGTCGCCGCCCCGGCGGGCAGCGCGTCAGACTCGGCGGTCACGCGCCGCAGCGCCTGCTCGGCCTCGTGAGCCGCGCGTGCGGTAACGTATTCCTCGTGGGCGACGCCGGTGACCAGTGCGGCCAGCACGACCAGGGCGCCGAGCGGCGCGGCCAGCGGCGGCCACCCTGAGCGTGGCACGAGTTTGCCTGGAATGTTCATGTCGCGAAAAGAGTGATCGGAACAGGGTTTGCCGCTGGTGCCCGCGGCGGCACGCGACCGGGGTCGGCATCATATACCACACCCCCGTGGGCTTTGCCGGGGACGACTCCGCGGAATGCGGCGCGGACGGTAGCATTCGGGCGTGACGCGCATGTTACACAAGCCACATGCGGGTCCGGGGACGCTTCGCGCACGGATGTCGCGGCGCTGTCACCGCCCTGCCATCGCCGGGTCATACCGCACCGCCACCATGCTCGACGGCGATGCGGCGGCTTCGCCTGTCCCGCGGCCACATCGCGGCGGGCCCTGCGGGGCCCGTCTCCTGGCGCGCTTGCCGCGACCCGGCTGCAGCGCGACTGCCGCGGCCGGTCCGGGGCCGCACAGCGCCGCGCCGCACGGCGCACGGGTCAAGCATGGCATGTTCCCGCGGCGCTTGCGGGTCCGTGCGAAGCTTGCGGCCGGCCGTTCAGGACGTGCCGCAGGCGCGCCCGCGGCGCTCGCTGCCAGACTCCGCGTCACCCACTGTCTCAACATTGCGCACCGGGGTGCAGGCCGGCCGGCCGCGCCTTGCCCGCGCCGGGGGCCGCGTGTACCGTGCCTGACGCCCGCCGCGCGGCGCCGGGCGCATCCATCGAGGAGGAGGATCCGATGAACCTACGCTTTGGCCTGCTGTGGCCGTTCCGCAACCCCGAGTTCAACCGCGTGCCGTGGACCGAGCTCTACCGTACCCATCTCGATCTCATCGCCGAGTCCGAGGCGATGGGCTACGACAATGCCTGGCTGACCGAGCACCATTTCGTCGACGACGGCTACTCGCCGTCGCTGCTGCCGATCGCGGGCGCCGTTTCGCAGCGCACCACGCGCATCCGCATCGGCACCTTCCTCGTCCTGCTGCCGCTGCACAACCCGATCCGCATCGCCGAAGACAGCGCCACCGTCGATGTCATGTCCAACGGACGCTTCGACCTCGGCGTCGGGCTCGGTTACCGGGTCAAGGAATTCGACGACCAGGGCATTCCCGCCACCACCCGCGGCAAGCGCCTGCGCGAGGGCGTGGAGATCATCCAGAAGCTGCTCTCCGACGAGGTCGTGACCTACGACGGCGAGTACAACCACCTGAAGGAGATCCAGATCGTGCCGCCCGGCCTGCAGAAGCCGCACGTGCCGATCTGGATCGGCGCGCTGGCGCCCAAGGCGATCGAGCGCGCGGCCAGGATGGGCTGCCACTTCCAGGTCGTCGGCCCGCCGGCGCTGGTCGAGCAGTACGATGGCTACCTCGAGGCCGCCGGCCGCAACCCGCAGGAGTACTTCACCGCGCAGCTGCGCTGGGTGCACGTCGCACCGAGCCGCGAGCAGGCCTGGGAGACGGCGGCGAAGTCGCTGCATTACACCGCCAGCCGCTACGCCGAGTGGTTCGCCGAGGCCAACGACAAGCCCGGCGACGACAAGGCCATCGAGGGCATTCCCTCGGTCGACGAGATCATCCGCTCGCAGTCCTTCGACGTCTTCGGCGAGCAGGCCATGGTCGGCACCCCGGCCGACGTGCGCGAGATGATCGCCGACTACATGAAGCGCGGCCGCGTCACCCACCTGGTGATGGGCATGGCCCTGTCCGGCCTCGCCCCGCACCACATCCGTAATTCCATGGAGATGTTCGCCAAGGACGTGATGCCGCACTTCCGGCGTTGACAGGGCGTTGATTCGGTGTCGGGATCGCAGGCGGTCTGCGATCCCGTCCCCTGCGGAGGTGAACCATGGCCCGGACTGCATTCGTGACCGGCGGCACTGGCTTCGTCGGCGCCAACCTCGTCAAGCACCTCACCGACTCTGGCTGGGCCGTCACCGCACTGCACCGCAAGAGCTCCGATCTTTCCGTGCTCGGTCGCTTTCCGGCCACCCTCGTCGGCGGCGACCTGACCGATCCACAATCGCTGCTGGCCGCGATGCCGCAGGGCGTGGACGCGGTCTTCCACGTCGCTTCCGATCTCAACTTCCAGGCCGCCGGCAACGACGCCCAGACACAGGTCAACGTCGACGGCACGCGCCACCTGGTGGACGCGGCGCTGGCGCGCGGCGCCGGGCGCTTCGTGTATACCTCGACGCTGGCCACCTATGGCGTGCACGATACCGTGGTCACCGAGGCGACGCCGCAGACCGCTGGCTCGTCCGCGCTCAATTACGCCCGCAGCAAACTCGCCGCCGAGGAGGTCGTGCGCGAGGCGCAGGGACGCGGCCTGGAGTCCTGCATTATCAACTCCGGAGGGATCCTCGGTCCCTTCGACCGTACTACCTGGGGTCTGTTCTTCTTTCTCGTGCGCGACGGACTGATGCCCTACGCACCGGACGCTGGCGTGATGACCTGGAGCCACGTCAGCGATGTAGTCGCCGCGCACGAGGCCGCGGCTACCCGACCCGGTGTGCACGGGAATTACATCCTCGGCGGTGCCGAAGCCGATCTCTACACGGTACTGGAAGGCATGGCGGGACTGCTGGGCGTGCCCTTCACCACGCGCCGCCTGCCAGTCGATCTCCTGCTCCGCTACGCCGCGGTGCAGGGTGAGATCGCCGGGCATCTGGGCGAAGCAACGGTGTACACCCCCGAGATCGTGGACGTCTTCGCTGCCACCTATCGCTGCGACGATTCCCGTGCCCGGCGCGAACTGGGTTACGACGCGCGCCCGCTCAGCGACATGCTCGCCGACAGTCATGCCTGGCTGAGTGGCGAAGGCCTGCTTTAGCGGCCGCCGTCGGGGTACCTTTGCTCCCTGTGCGGGTCACCCGTAGCATGGACGCAGACCACCGGGACGATCCGCCAATGGAAGCCAGCAGCCCCCTGAAGCACGGCACCCTGCCCCTGCCGCCGGGGCCGCCGTGGTACCGCGCCTTCGAGGTGTTCCGGATGAGCCCGCCGGACTACCTGATGAAGCTCTTCGGCGAGTACGGCGACGTGCTGCGCTTTCGCGGCATGATGAGCGTGTTCTGCATCAACCACCCGGACTACGTGCGCCAGGTGCTGACCAAGGCCTGGCCGGAGTACACCAAGGGCACGCTCGACTACCGCGTCATCGCGCGCACCCTGGGCCAGGGGCTGGTGACCAACGACGGCCCCGACTGGGCCCGCCAGCGGCGCCTGATGCAGCCGGTGTTCGCCAACCGCAACATCGATGGCTTCGACGGCGCCATCAACGAGATGACCGCGGCGCTGGCGGCGCAGTGGCAGACGCGCGCGGCGGACGAGGTCGTGTGGCTGGACCGCGACATGAGCCGGGTCACTTTCCAGGTCGTGTGCCGCACGCTGTTCGGCGCCGCCATCGACGAGGCCGCCGACGAGATGGCCGGCTATCTGGACGTGCTCAATCAGCACCCGCTGCGGGTGCGCGCGCTGCTGACCCTGCTGCCGTGGCTGCCGGTGCCGAGCAACCGCCGCTTCGCGCGCATCAAGGCGCGTCTCGACGACATCGTCGACGGCCTGGTCGACGCCCACCGCAACGGCGGCGGCGCCGAGGGCGACATCGTGCACCGCCTGCTCGCGGCGCGCGACGAGGACAGCGGCGAGGGCATGAGCGAAGCGCAGATGCGCGACGAGATCATCACCCTGATGCTGGCCGGGCATGAGACCTCGGCGACCGCGCTGGACTGGACCTTCCACCTGCTCGCGCAGCATCCGGAGGTCGAGGCGCGCCTGCTCGACGAGCTCGACCGCGTACTCGGCGGCCGCCCCGCGACCAGCGCCGATCTGCCCGCCCTGCCCTACCTCAAGCAGGTCGTGCAGGAATCGATGCGCGTGTACCCGCCGGTGTGGGGCATCGCGCGGCGGGCGACGGTCGAGAGCGAGTTCGGCGGCTACCGCATCCCGGCCGGGAGCTACCTCGCCATCACCATGTACGTGCTGCACCGCCACCCCGAATTCTGGCCCGAGCCGGAGCGCTTCGACCCGGAGCGCTTCGCGCCCGGGCGCGGCAAGTCACGCCACTCCTACGCCTACATCCCGTTCGCCGCCGGCCCGCGCGCCTGCATCGGCGCCGGCATGGCCATGCTCGAGGTCCAGCTGGTGCTGGCGCAACTGCTGCAGCGCTTTCGCGTGCGCCCCGTGGCCGGGCACCCGGTGGTGCCGCAGGCAGTGGTCACGCTCAAGCCGCGCTTCGGCATGGCCGTGCACGTCACCCCGCGCTGAGCGCGGCGAGACGCTCGCAGGCGCCGGCCAGCGACACCGCGTCGGCATCGATGCGCGCCCACGGATCCTCGCGCTGGCCGAGGCGGCGCGGTATCGAGCGCAGCGTCCAGCGGCGCGCGTGGGTGGCGCGATCGGCGAGCTCTTCCCAGGTCAGCGGTGTCGCGACCGGCGCGCCGTCACGCGCACGCAGGGCATAGGGCGCGACCACGGTCTGGCCATAGGCGTTGTTGCCGGTATCGATGTACACGCGCCCGGCACGTTCGCGTTTGCGCTGCGCAACGGTCAGCGATTGCGGATGGCGGCGGGCGAGCTCGGCGGCGAGCCGCCGGGCAAAGTCGCGCACCGCGTCGAAGCCGGACGCAGGCTGCAACGGCACCACCACGTGCACCCCGCGTGAGCCGGTGGTCATGACGTAGGCCGGCAGCTCGAGCTGTTCCAGCAGCGCGCGAACGCGGAACGCCGCCGCGCGCACCGCGGCGAAATCCCCGTCCGGCGGATCGAGGTCGAACACCAGCCGGTCGGGCCGATCGAGGCAATCCCGGCGTGACAGCCACGCGTGCGGCGTGATGCACGCCTGCTGCCCGAGGTAGGCGAGCGTGGCCGCGTCGCTGCAGATCACCTGCCACTGCGACTCGGTCGCCGTGGCGACCTGTACGCGGTTGACCCAGTCGGGAAAGTAGTCCGGCACCGCCTTCTGGTAGAAGCCGTCCGTGCCAATGCCGTCCGGAAAGCGCTGCAGGGTCAGCGGGCGCCCGGCGAGATGCGGCAACAGGGTCGCGGCGACCTTGAGGTAGTAGTCGATCACCGCGCCCTTGGTGATGCCGTCGGCGGGAAACAGCACCTTGTCTGCGTTGGAGGTTTCGACCTCCCGGCAACCGATACGACGCCTGGCCATCGTTCAGGCCGCGCCCGCCGTGGCGGCGTCGAGCACGCCGGCCAGCGGCAGGTGGTCGGAGGCGAGGTGCGCCGGCGGCGTCTTCAGCGCCGTCACCGCGCGCACCAGGCGCGGCGGGTAACACCAGATCTGGTCCAGGGCGAAGACCGGCCGGCGCGCCGGGAAGCTCGCCGGCAGCGCCGGGGTCGCGAGCGCCGGGTGCAGGCCGGCGCCGACGCGCCCCGGCCGCCACCACTGGTTGAAGTCTCCCAGCACCAGCGTCGCCTGGCCGCGCCAGTGGCTCTCGATGGCGCGCGCCAGGCGCGCCAGCTGCAGCCGGCGCTCGCGCCGGGCGAGACCGAGGTGGGTCACGATCACGCGTAACGGCGTGCCGTCCAGGTCGAGGTCGGCGTCGATCGCGCGGCGCGGCTCGCGCCCGTCGACGGCGAGGTCGTGGTGGCGCACCGTGCGCACCGGGTAGCGGCTCAGCAGCAGGTTGCCGTAGTGGCCGCGCGCACCGGCGAGGGTCGGTCCGGGCACGGCTTCGAATCCCAGTGCCCGTTCGAACGCGCGCCACACGTCCGGGCCGTCGCGCGAATCGACTTCCTGCAGCCCGGCGATGACCGGCCGCGCGGCCGCGACCACGGCGACGCAGCGCTCGATGTCGTGCACACCGTCGCCGCCGCGGCAGCCGTGCAGGTTGTAGCTGACCACGCCGGCCGGCTCGCTGGGCGGCGCCTCAGTCGTTGTCCCGCTCCGTGTCGACCCGCAGCAGGCGGCGGGCGCCGAAGGCGAGCCCGATCCAGACCGCGACCAGCGCCGCCACCTGAAGCGCGTCGGTCCAGGTCCAGCCCTCGAGCAGGGCGCCCATGCTGTCGCCCAGCGCGGTGATCACGGCAATGCCGGGCGCCATGCCGAGCACGGTGCCGATCACGAAATCGCGAAATCGCACCCGCGCGGCACCGGCGATGGCGTTGACGATGGGGAACGGCGCGACCGGGATCACGCGCACCGTCGCCATGGCCAGGATCCCGCGCCGCCGCACCGCGTTCGCGATTGGGCGCAGCCGCGTGCCGGCGCGCCGTTCGAGAAAGCCGGCGTCGAAGTAGCGCCCGACCAGGTAGGTGGCGATGGCGCCGGCGAGCGAGCCCGTGATCGCGTAGACGAAGGCCGTGAGCGCGTCGAAGGCGAGGCCGGTGGCGATCACCATGGCCGTGACCGGCAGCATCAGGAAGGTGCCGGCAACGTAGCCACCGAGCATCAGCAGCGGCGTCCACGGTGAAGCCTGGATGCCGGCGAGCAGGGTCTGCAGGCGGCCCGGCTCGGCCAGTTCCGAGATCGGCGTGACCCGCCACACCAGCGCCAGTGCGCCACAGACCAGGGCTATCGCAATGAGCGGAATGATCGAGCGCCGGGCGACGCCCTCGCTGTCGCCCTGGTCGCCGACGAACGGCAGGAAGTCGCGCAGGCAGACCGGCCGCTCCGGGTCGGCGACGGTGACGTAGAGATCGTTGCCGACCGTCGCCTCGTCGGGGTTCTCCTCGATCGGCCGCAGGCCGCGCTCGCCGTCGTTCAGCGCCGCCACCGCGCCGAGCAGGCCGTGCTCGGCGATCGCCGCGGCAACCCGCTGCGGCGCCGCACCGAGGTGCTCGCCGAGCAGCTCGTGCAGCACCCCGGCGACCGCCGCGCGCTGCGCGTCGTTCTCCGCCAGCACGATGACGTCGCACTCCGAGTCGAAGCCCATCGAGCGGTTGTTGAGGTTGGCCGAGCCGATACGCAGCACGCAGCCGTCCACGATCATGACCTTGGCATGGACGAAGATCGCCGTGTCGCCATCGTCGCCGCGGCGCACCGGGGTCATCAGCGGCGCACGGTCGGCGACGCCCGCTTCCTGCAGCTGCTGCACGAAGCGCACCCGGCCGGCGCCCATGCTGCGCGATTCCAGCCAGCCCTTGTGATCGCCCGGCGTGACGATGAGGACTTCGAGTTGCGGTACCTGCTGCAAACGCTCGGCCAGGGCGTGTGCGATGACGTCGGCGCACACGAACTGGTTCTCGATGTAGATGGTCTCGCTGGCGTTCGCGATCATCGCCAGCAGCGAGTCGCGCACCTCGGTCACGGCGCGCTCGGCGTCGGTGTCAGGCACGGTGCGCGCGATCGCGGCGCGCACGTCCTGCAACACGACCGCGGCCTCCGGCAGATCGGGCAGCGTGGCGCCATCCGCGGACGGCTCCGCCTGCGGCAGGGACTCACCGGTCGCGGCCTGCCAGCGTCGCCGCGCCTCCTCGGCCAGGCGGCCGGCCGCCGGCCCGCTCACGGCCACTTGCGCGTCGTGGTAGGGCCCGTAGGGCGCGCCCTCGTGATCGACCCGCTCGGGCTCCTCGACCGCATGGTCGCGCCGGTCCCAGCGCCGCACCGTGAGGTCGAGGCCGCCGCAGAACGCCAGCACGTCGTCGATCACGACCAGCTTCTGGTGCTGGCTGGCACCGATTGGAACCGCGCCGTCGAGCTCCATGTGCACCGACGGCGGCAGGCGCCAGTCGAGGTTGATGCGCGGCATCAGCTCGCGCTCGCCGGCGTAGAGCACGGCCCAGTCCCACAGCAGGATGTGGATGTTCAGCCGCGGGTTGTCCCGCACCGCGCGCTCCAGCACCTCGCGCAGCGTGCCGGGGGCATCGTCGCCGGCGTCGCGCTCGTCGTCGCGCACCAGGCGCGTGGCGCTGTGCAGGTCCCAGCCAATGATGCACACGCTGCGCTGCGCCTGCAGGATTGCACGGCGCACGGCGCGAAAGTAGCTCGCCGCGTCGATCAGCACCGCCGCCCGGTCGGCGCGCTCGACCTTCCAGCAGCACTCGCCGGCTGCCTGCGGCAAACTGTCGATCCCGCTCACGGCGGCGGCCGCCGCTCGGCGTGGCGGGTGCGCTGCTCGAAGGCGCGCGCCAGCGCGAGCACCCCGGCGTCGTCCCAGCGCCGCCCGACGATCTGCAAACCGATCGGCAGGCCGTCGTCAGTGAAGCCGGCCGGCACCGAGATCGCCGGCAGGCCGGTGACCGTGATCGCGCAGCACACGCTCATCCAGTCGAGATAGGTTTCCATCGCCACGCCGTTGATGTGCGTGACCCATTCCTGCTCGATCGGAAACGGCGGCACCTGCGCCGCCGCGCACAGCAGGAAATCGTGGTCCTCGAAGAACGTCGCGCAGCGCGCGATCAGTGCGCTGCGCTCGATCTCGGCCTGCGCGACGTCGCTCGCGGTGAGAGCCATGCCCTGCTCGATGTTCCACGCCAGGGTGTCTTTCATACGCGCCCGGTGCTGCTCGTAATCGGCACGGCCGCGGGCCAGGAACATCCACGCGCGGAGAGTCCGGAACACGTTGTCGGCGCCGTCGAGATCGGGCGCCGTCCGCGTCACCGAGCAACCCAGCGCCTCGAACACCGGCAGGGTGCGTTCCAGCACCGTGCTCACCGCCGCATCCACCGGGTAGCGTCCGAGATCGGGACTGAAAGCCAGGCGCAGGCCGCGCGTCTCCAGAGCCGGCACCTTGCGCAGGGTGCGGCCCGGCTCGGGTCGCGAGATCGGCACGCGCGGATCGGGCCCGGCCATGACCGACAGCAGCAGGGCCAGGTCGTCGACCGAGCGCGCCATCGGGCCGTGCACCGCGAGCGGGTCGCTGGAGAACTGCTTCGGCCACGACGGCACGCGCCCTGGCGACGGCCGGAAGCCGACCACGTTGCAGAACGAGGCCGGGTTGCGCAGCGAGCCGCCGAGATCGCTGCCGTCGGCCAGCGGCAGCATGCCCGCCGCCAGCGCCACCGCGGCGCCGCCGCTGGAGCCGCCGCAGGTGCGGTCGGGGTCGTAGGGGTTGCGCGTGGCGCCGAACACCGGGTTGAAGGTCTGCGATCCGGCGCCGAACTCGGGCGTGTTGGTCTTGCCGACGATGATGGCGCCGGCCGCGCGCAGCCGCGCGACGAACAGCTCGTCCGTGTCGGGCACGAAATCGGCGTAGATGGGCGAGCCGAAGGTGGTGCGCAGGCCACGCGTCAGCGCGAGATCCTTGATCGCGATGGGCAGCCCGCGCAGCGGCTGGCGGACCGGGTCGGGTGGCATTGCGTCCTGCGCAGCAGCGAGCGCGCGCGCTTCGTCCGCGCACAGCGTGACGATAGCATTGAGCGCCGGGTTGCGTGCCGCGATGCGCGCGAGGAAGGCCTCGAGCACCTCGCTCGGCGCAAGCTCGCCGGCGCCGATGGCGGCGGCCAGGTCGAGCGCCGGCCGCTCGCACAGCTCGCCCGCGTCGTTCACGGCGCTGCCGGCGGTGTCGGGTCCGTGCTGTTGGCGTGCTGGCGGATTTGGTTGGCCACCCACTCGCGCGCCCGGCCGCCGGCGTTCGGCGTCACGTTGTCGGCCAGCATGCGCAGGTACTCGCGCGCATTCGCGTTGCCGCCGCTGTAGGACTGGAAGAACCAGGCATAGGCGCGGTGGTTGTCCTGCGGTACGCCCAGCCCGCGCATGTACATGATGCCGAGATTGCGCTGGGCATCCGGCTCGTTGGCCAGCGCCGCCTGCTGGAAATAACGCGCCGCACGCTCGTGATCACGCTCGACGCCGGCGCCGAGGTAGTAGTGGATGCCGAGGAAGTTGATCGCGGCCAGGTCACCGCCCGCAGCCCGTTCGCTGAAAATGTCGTAGGCGCGCTCGAATTCGCCGGCGCGGAACAGCTCCACCGGGTCGCCGATCGCGCGCCCGCACGCGCCGAGCACGCCGGCCAGCAGGAGGCCGGCGAGTGCCAGGGCGGCCGGTGCGCGCAGTCGGTCGCGGGCAGGGTTCATCGCGGGCCTCGGACGGAAGACAGCGGTGGATAATACCACCGGCCACCGCCGGGCCGGTTCACAGCCGGCGCCGGAGTGCGTCATGATGCGGTCATGTGCAGGCTCCACCGGTGGGACTCGTGAACGCGCCGCGGGTACGCGCGCTCGAGGCGCGCGGCGTGCTGGTACCGATGCAGCGCCCACCGCTCACCGCCAGTGGCGCGCTGCCCGGCGCAGCGCTGGTGCTGCTCGACCTGCACACCGACGCCGGGCTGACCGGCCGCGCCTACCTGTTCGCCTTCTCCGAGACCATGCTGAAGCCGGTCGTGGCCTGCGTCGACGCGGTCGCCGCGCTGCTCGGCGACGCGTGGGTGGAGCCGCTGGCGCTGGACGAGGACCTGCGCCGCCGGCTGCGCCTGCAGGACACGCACGGCATCCTCGGCCAGGTCCTCGCCGGCGTCGACATGGCCGCCTGGGACGTGCACGCGCAAGCCGCCGGCCTGCCGCTGGTCTGCCTGCTCGGCGCGACGCCGGCGCCGGTGCCCGCCTACAACAGCAACGGCGGCTGGCTGGGACAGCCGGCGGCGGTCGCCGACGACGCGCAGGCGCTGCTCGCCGAAGGCGGCTTCAAGGCCCTCAAGCTGCGCCTCGGCCACGCCGATGCGGCGCTCGACCTGGCCACCGTGCGCGCGGTGCGCCGGACGGTCGGCGACGACGTGGTGGTCATGAGCGATTACAACCAGGCGCTGACCCCGGCCGCGGCGATCGCGCGCGGCCGTGCGCTCGACGACGAGGGCCTGTACTGGATCGAGGAGCCGGTGCGCCACGACGACTATGCCGGTACGGCGCGGGTCGCGGCGGCGCTGAACACGCCCGTGCAAATCGGCGAAAACCTGCGCTCGACGGGCGAGATGCAGGCCGCGCTGGCGGCCGGCGCGGCGCATTACTACATGCCCGACGCGCAGCGCATCGGCGGCGTCAGCGGCTGGCTGCGCGCGGCCTCGCTGGCGGCACTGCACGACGTCGAGCTGTCCTCACATCTCTTTCCCGAGGTCAGCGTGCACCTGCTGGCGGCATCGCCGACCCGGCACTGGCTGGAGTACGTCGACTGGGCGAACCCCGTGCTCAGCGAACCGCTGCTGATCGAAAACGGGTACGCGCTGGTGCCGCAGCGGCCCGGCAACGGTCTCGCCTGGGACGAAGACGCGGTGGCGCGCTACCGCGTGGTGTGAACGCTCAGGCGATGACCTGCTTGTCGCGCAACGCGGCGAGCTCGTCCGCCGACACGCCCCAGTCCGCGAGCACCGCCGCGGTGTCGGCACCGGGCGCGGACGGCCCCTTCTGAATCGCCGACGGCGTGCGGCTGAAGCGCGGCGCGGGCGCCGGCTGCATCACGCCTTCGCTGTCGACGAAGGTCTGGCGCGCGACGTTGTGCGCATGCCCCGGCGCCTCGCTCATCGACAGCACCGGCGCGAAGCAGACGTCGGTGCCTTCGAGGATGGCACACCACTCGTCGCGCGTCTTCGTCTTCACCATCGCCGCCATGGTCTCGCGGTTGGGCGCCCACTGCGTGCGGTCCTTGTGCGCGGCGTGATCGGGATCGGAGAAACCGGTGCGCTCGAGCAGCTCGGCGTAGAACTTCGCTTCGATCGAGGCGATCGAGATGAACTTGCCATCGGCGGTCTCGTAGGCGTTGTAGAAGTGCGCACCGCCGTCGAGGATGTTGCTCTGGCGCTCGTCACGCCACAGGCCGGCCGCGTGCATGCCGTACAGCGCGGTCATGAGCACCGAGGCGCCGTCGGTCATGGCCGCGTCGACGACCTGGCCCTGGCCCGATTTCTGCGCTTCGAGCAGCGCCGCGACCACGCCCAGCGCGAGCAGCATGCCGCCGCCGCCAAAATCACCGACCAGGTTCAGCGGCGGCGCCGGCGGCTCGCCGGCACGCCCGATGGCGTAGGCCGCGCCGGTCAGCGAAATGTAGTTGATGTCGTGGCCGGCAGCCTTGGCCAGCGGCCCGTCCTGGCCCCAGCCGGTGACGCGGCCGTAGACCAGCTTCGGGTTGCGCTGCAGGCAGGCGTCCGGCCCGATGCCGAGACGCTCGGTCACGCCCGGACGGAAGCCCTCGATCAGGGCGTCGGCGTCGGCGACCATGCGCAGCACCAGCTCGATCGCCTCGGGCTGCTTGAGATCCAGCGCGATCGAGCGCCGGCCGCGGTCGAGCAGGCTGTACTTGGGATCCATCTTGACGCCGAGCCCGGCGTCGGCGAGGCGATCGATGCGCACCACCTCGGCGCCCATGTCCGCGAGCATCATCGCGCACATCGGGTTGGGGCCGATGCCCGCCAGCTCGATTACCTTGTAGCCCACCAGTGGTCCGCTTGCGGCCATGCTCTCCCCCTGCTCGTGAATGGCGACGAAATGTGCGCGGGGCAATCTAGCGCATGTCGCGCCCGCGGTCATCCGCCGGGCGCCGCGCCACCCCGTTTACAATGACGCTGCCGGCACCGGCAAGGAGCCCGAGCATGCACGAACCCCAGCTGCGCATCTTTTCCTACCTGCCCAATCCGCGCATCTTCAAGGCCACTATCACGGCACGCCTGTGCGGGGTGTCGGTCGAAGTGCGCGGCGCGCCCGCCCCGGAGCTCGCCGACTGGCTGTGGGACTTCGACGCCGAGCCGCTGGACGATGCCCTGCGCGCCCGCCATGCCGGCGCCGCACGCACGGCGCGCACCGGCTTCGGCGGCACCCTGTACAAGACCGATGCCTTTCTCGCGGCTCACCCCTGGGGCACGGTGCCGGCTGCGTTCAGCGCCGACGGCAGCATCGGCGTGTTCGAATCGAACAGCATCATGCGCGCCGTCGCACGCCTGGGCGGCGAAGCCTGCACCCTGTACGGCGACGGCCCGTACAGCGCCGCGCGCATCGACGGCTTTCTCGACGTCAGCCTGGTCTTCGCGCGTGATTCCCAGGTCTACCTGCTCGCGCTGATGCACGACGAGCTGACGCCGGCGATCCACGCGCAGACCGGCGAGGCGCTGGCGCACTGGCTCGGCGGCATCGAGCGTGCACTCGTGCGGCACGGCGCGTTCATTGCCGGCGACACCCTCAGTCTCGCCGACATCTGCTTCGCGGCCGAGCTGGCGCTGTTCGCCAACGAGTGCACGCGCGGTACGGCGCTGGCGCGGCACGACCTTGCGCCATGGCACGACGCGGCGCTGGCGGCGCGCTTTCCGCGCGCGCTGGCGCATTACGCGCGGCTCTGCGCCGAGCCCGCCTTCGCCGCCGATCTCGGCCCCTACCTGGAGAAGATCGCGCAGCAGGCGGCGTCAGTCGCGTCCTAGTGCGGCCTCGATCGCGGCGGCGTCGAGACCGGCCTCGGCCAGCACTTCCGCGCCGTGCTCACCGAGGCGCGGCTGGTGCCGGCGCAGCGGCAGTGGCCGGCGATCGAAACGCAGGCCGGTATCCGGTGACTCCAGTGCCCCCTCGCTGGGGTGCGCCAGTGCGCGGAAGAACCCCAGCGCTTCGAGCTGGGCGTTGCTGCGCAGGTCGTCGAAGGTGTTGACCCGTCCGCACGGGATCTCGGCCGCGGCGAGCGCCTGCAGCCACTCGCCGGTGGTGCGCCCGGCAAGGGCTTCGCCGGCCGCGCCGTACAGCGCATCGACGTTGCGCGTGCGCTCGGCCATGCTCGCAAAGCGCGGGTCGTCGGCGAGCTCCGGCCGGCCGGCGAGCGCCCAGAACGCGCGCCACTGGCGGTCGGTGTAGGCGAGCATGCACAGGTGGCCGTCACGGGTCGGATAGGGCCGGCGCTGCGGCGACAGCACGCGCGAGTAGCCGGCCGTGCCGGCCGGCGGCGTGAAGGTCGCGCCGAACTGGTGCTCGACCAGCGTGTAGGCGGCCATGGCCTCGAACATGCCGATCTCCATATACACGCCGCGCCCGCTGCGCAGGCGCTTGAACAGCGCCGCCACCAGGCCGGTCGCGGCCATCAGGCCAGCGCTCTTGTCGGCGATCACGGTCGGCGCGAAGGCCGGCTCGCCGTCGCGCGCGGCGAACGCCGCGGCGAGGCCGCACTCGCCCTGGATGACGTCGTCGTAGGCCGGGCGTCCGGCCCAGGGACCGTCCTCGAGGTAGCCGTGCAGCGCGCCATAGACGATGCCCGGCCGCGCCGCCAGCACGGCGTCGGGGGTGAAGCCGAGCGCGGCAATCTTGTGCGGGCGGATGTTGTGCACGAACACGTCGGCCCCCTCGACCAGGCGCCACAGGGCATCGCGCGCCGGCGCCCGCTTGAGGTCGAGCAGGACGCTGCGCTTGTTGCGGTTGCAGCCGAGGTAGGCGGCGGCCATGCCCGGGTTGCGTGCAGGCCCGATGGCGCGCGTGGCGTCACCGCCGGGCGCTTCGATCTTGATCACCTCGGCGCCGAGGTCGCCGAGGACCTGGGTCGCATAGGGCCCGAACAGCACGCTGGTCAGGTCGATGACGCGGATGCCGTCGAGCGGCAGGTCGGTGGTAGCGGTCATGGCGGGGCGATTCTCCCATGCGCGGCGCGACCGGCCCAGCCGACCGTGCGATTGCCGGCCCGCGGCGGGCGTGGCAGTCTTGGCACATGCTCGCGCTCTTCGCCCTGCTGCTGGTCGTCGGCGCCACCGTTGCGTGGTCGTGGTGCGCGTGGCGGGTGCGCATCCCGCACAACCGCCTCGGCTTCGTCGCGGCCTGGAGCCTGGGCACGTTGCTGGCGGCCATCGTGCTGGTCAACGGCGCGCCGGGGACGGGATTGGCGGTGACCGCGCTGATCCTCGGCGGCGTGATCCTGGCGCTGTACGCGAGCGCGCCGCAGCGCACTGCCGCGCAGGCCATCGCCGTCGGCGACGCCATGCCCGCCTTCCGCGCCGAGGCCGGTGACGGCACCGTGGTCGACAGCGCCGACTACGCCGGCCAGCCGTTGCTGCTCAAGTTCTTCCGCGGGCACTGGTGACCTTACTGTGTCGCCGAGTTGCGGCGATGGGAACGACTGCGGCCCGGGCTCGAAGCGCGCGGCGTGCGCATGCTAGCAATCTGCACCGATGGTCCGGCGCTGATCCGCGCCGGCCACGCCCTGCACGGGCTCGGCGCGCCGATCCTGGCCGACCCCGAACTGGTCATCGTCGACCGCTTCGGCCTGCGCAACCAGGGCGTGACGGTGCGCCCGCCGGGCGTGCCCGGCCTGCCGGTTCCGACCACGCTGCTGGTCGATGCGGCGGGGATCGTGCGCTGGATCGACCAGAGCGCGCACTACTACCAGCGGTCCGATCCGGCCATCGTCAACGACGCCGTTGCCGCACTCGCCTGAGCGGGCGCGCACCGTGAGGCGATGCCGCGCGGGAGTGCTGATGGCGCTGGCGCTGGCCGCGCCGGGCGCGCCCGGCGGCGACGACGGCCTGGCGGCGCTGGGGCGCGCGCTGTTCTTCGATACCAACCTGTCCGAGCCGCGCGGGCAATCCTGCGCGACCTGCCACGATCCCGCCCACGCCTTCGCCGACCCGCGCGACAACGGTGTCGGCGGCGCCTTCTCGCGCGGCGCCGACGGCCGCTCGCTGGGGCGCCGCAACACGCCCTCGATCGCCTACGCGGCCAGCGTACCGCCGTTCGCCCGGGCCGCCGACGGCGAGGCGCTCGGCGGCCTGTTCCTGGACGGCCGCGCGCGCGACCTTGCCGAGCAGGCCGCCGGGCCGCTGCTCGACCCGCTGGAGATGGCCCTGCCCGACCGCGCCGCGCTGCTCGCCCGCCTGCGCGAGCAGCCGCGCTACGTCGCTGCCTTCGCGCGCGAGTTCGGCAGCGATGCGCTGAGCGACCCGGCGCAGGCACTGGCCGCCGCCGGCGCGGCACTGGCCGCGTTCCAGAGCGGTGCGCCGTTCATGCCCTTCGACTCGCGCTACGACCGCTACCTGCGCGGCGAGGTCCGCCTGAGCGAGCAGGAGGAGCTCGGGCGCCGGCTGTACTTCTCCGACCTCGCCAACTGCATGAGCTGTCACCTGCTGCGGCGCGACGGCCAGACCGCGGGCGAGCCGTTCACCGATCACCGCTATCACAACATCGGGGTGCCGGCGAACCCGGCCGCCGGCGCGGCAGTGGGCGTCGATCGCGGCCTGGCCGAGAATCCGCGCGCTGCGGGCGCGGCCAGCGCGGGCCGTTTCCGTACGCCCGGACTGCGCAACGTCGCGGTCACCGCCCCCTACATGCACAACGGCGTGTTCGCGCGCCTGGAAACCGCGCTCGCGTTCTACAATCACTACATCGTCGACAATGCCGAGGTCGGCATCAATCCGGAGACCGGCCGGCCATGGGGTCCGCCCGAGGTCGGTGACAACCTCGCGCACGAGCTGCTCGGCGCCGGACACCCGATGGATGACGAACGCATCGCGGCGCTGGTCGCCTTCCTGCGCACCCTGACCGACCGCCGCTACGAGCACCTGCTGCCACCGCGCCAAACCCAGGAGCCTTCCCATGAGTGACGTACGCCCCTTCCGCCTCGACGTGCCGCAGGCCGAGCTCGACGATCTCGCGCGCCGCCTCGCGGCCACCCGCTGGCCCGAGCGCGAGACGCCCGACGACTGGAGCCAGGGCGCACCGCTCGCCTACATGCGCGAGCTGGCCGAGTACTGGCGTACGGACTACGACTGGCGCCGCTGCGAGGCCGCGCTCAACGCCCTGCCCCAGTTCGTCACCGCGATCGACGGCGTCGACATCCATTTCATCCACGTCCGGTCGCCGCACGCCGATGCCATACCCCTGGTCATGACCCATGGCTGGCCGGGCTCGGTGCTGGAATTCATGAAGGTCATCGGCCCGCTCGCCGATCCGACCGCCCACGGCGGCGACGCGGCCGACGCCTTCCACGTGGTGTGCCCCACCCTGCCGGGCTTCGGCTTCTCCGGCAAGCCGCAGGAACCGGGCTGGGGGATCGAACGCATTGCGCGCGCCTGGACCGAGCTCATGGCGCGCCTCGGCTACGACCGCTACGCCGCGCAGGGCGGCGACTGGGGTGCGGCGGTGACGGCCGAGATCGGCGTCAGCGAGAGCGCGCACTGCTTCGCGATGCACACCAACATGCCGATCCTGAGCCCGAGCCCGGCAGTGCTCGAGAACCTCGACGCCTTCGAGCAGGATGCCGCCGCCGGCGCGCAGCACTACTGGGACTGGGACTCGGGCTACTCCAAGCAGCAGAGCACGCGGCCGCAGACCCTGGGCTATGCACTGGTCGACTCGCCGCTGGGGCAGGCGGCCTGGATCATCGAGAAGTTCTGGGCCTGGACCGATTGCAACGGACACCCGGAGAACGTGATCAGCCGCGACGAGCTGCTCGACAACGTGATGATGTACTGGCTGCCGGCGGCCGGTGCGTCGTCGGCCCGGATCTACTGGGAAAGCTTCTCGGTCCTTGCGCGGCAGCAGCCGCAGATCCACATCCCGGCCGGCGTCAGCATCTACCCGAAGGAGATCTTTCGCTCCTCGCGGCGCTGGTGCGAGGAGCGCTTCACCCATCTCGTGCACTACAACCAGCTCGACCGCGGCGGGCATTTCGCCGCCTTCGAGCAGCCGGCGCTGTTCCTCGACGAGATCCGCACCTGCTTCCGCGCCGTGCGCTGAGGCCCGGTGCGGGTAAGCGTGCCGGGGGAACTCAGGCGCGCGTGGCGCTGCGTCGACGCGATACCAGCACGAAGCCGCCGAGGCTGCTCGCGAGCAGCACGAACGCGGGCGGCACCGGCACCGGCGCGACCGCGTAACGCGCGGTGATGGTCGCCGTGTCGCCGGCGGTCAGGCCGAAGATGGCGATGCGGATCCCCAGCGTGTCGACCGGTTGCGGCCCGCCGTAGGGAGCGGTGGCGACGCTGCTGCTGACCAGTCCGGCGCAGCCGGCGCCGCCGCCCGACGCGCAGGGCACGGTGGCGTCGAGCAGGAACAGGCTCAGGGCGCCGTCGGCCAGCGGGTTGGCCGGGTCGGCGAAGGTGCCGTTGACGTAGGCGTCGCCCAGCACGTGGAAGCTGCCGCTCGCATCCGGGCTGCTGATCGCGGCGGTCATGCTTCCGGCGTGCAGCAGGGTGCCGCCGAGCGACGGCGAGACCGGCAGCAGCAGCGCGATGACGAAGTCACGCGGCGCGGCGCTCATGTTGGTGATGCTGAAGCTGCCCTCGATGAAGGGATCCGGATCGACGTCGATGTCCCAGGTATAGAACCAGTCACCTGCCGGACCGAGGCCGTTGCTGCCGAGATCGTCGCTGGTGGTCGACCACACGCCGCCGCCGCTCGCCGACAGGTTGAGCTGCCCCGGCTGGTCGATGGTCATCGACATGCTGCCCGGCACATGCACCCGCATCCGGAAATCCGGCGGCACCACGACCGCGGACGCCGAGCAGGCCGTCAGCGTCAGCAGCACCGTGATCAGCAGGCGTGTGGCGGTCATGGTCCGGTTGCTCCTGGTGCGGGGGGTGCGCTGCCAGCGATTCTCGGCGGCACGTGTGTCAGGGTTGTGACCGGCGTGCTACGTAACGCGGCCGGCGGTGTCCGGCAACGCCGGTGAGGGCGAGCACGGCCAGCCACAACGTGGCCGGCGCCGGCACCGCGTTCATCGGCGGCGGCGCGGTGATCTCGTAGCCCAGCCTGAAGGTCAGCGAGTCGCCGGCGGACAGGGTGAACGCGAGCCGGGCGCCCATGCCGATGAGCGGCTGGGGACCGGCGTAGGGAGCCAGGGCAGCCGCGCTTGCGCTGAGCGCTGCCGGACAGGCCGCGCCTGCGCAGGCGCCCTCGCCGGGGACGAGGAAGAAGTCGAGCGTGTCGGTCGCCACGCTGGCGCCGTCGATCACGTAGGTGCTCATGGCGAAGTCACTGAGCAGCGCGACGCCGTCTCCGGCCAGGCCCGGCTGCCCGGTGACGGGATTGGCGAGAATGCCGTCGTGCAGGGTGGCGGACTCGAAGATGCCGCGATGCGCCAGCGTGCCGGCCAGCGGTGAGTTCAGGGTCAGCGCCACGCTGGCCAGGAACGAGCGCGACGTCGCGCTGCGGTTGCGCACGGTGAACGTGCCGTCGATGAGCGGGTCGGGATCGACCAGCAGCGCCCACGACAGGTCGAAATCGATTTCGCTGTGGCCGTTCGAGGAATACCAGAGGTTGTCGAGCTCGGGATCGACGAAGCCCAGCTCGCCCTGCGTGGCGCTCCAGCTTGCGCCATCCGTCACGCCAATGCTGAGCGCGAGGTCGGGCGGCGACAGCAAACCGGCATGCGCCGGGGGACTGGCCGCCAGTGCCAGCACGACGGCAATCGAGCAATCTCGCACGGCCACTTTGCAACGCATCTCGAGCTCCCGGTCCCCTGCGCCTGGTGCGGGGCGACGCCGAACGGCACTGGCGGGAAAAGCTAGCGGGAGATTGTTGCGCCGGTATTGCAGGCCGGTTGCAGTACGAAGTCGTGCGGCCGCGAACGCTGCGGGTTCGGGCGGTGCGCGGCCGGCTCGCTCAGATGCGTACGAAACGCGTGAACACGGGCATGAAGACCAGCGCGAACAGCGCCGCCAGCGCGATGTCCGGGTCGTAGCCCATCTCGGCGGCGGCCTCGGCCGGCGCATTGGCGCCGGCGGTCAGCAGGAGCACGCTGATCACCAGCGTCAGGCGCCGGTGCACGGTGAGGCCGGCGATCACGAACGCGACCGTGGTGATCAGCAGGATGTCCGGATCGAAGCCCAGGCGCACGATGAAGCCCTCGTCGGCGTTGATGCCGATGGCGAGGGCCACGGTGAAGAAGATGAGGCCGAAATTGACCATGTGCGATCACCCCGGGTTGGTGCCGCGGGCACATGCTCCGCAACCGGCTTAGCGGCCGGCTGCGCGGTCGTCTTTAGTCCTCGTGCGGCCGCTCAGGCGCGGAACCGCGGCATCAGCTCGCTGGCGATGAGGCCGAGGTTGGTGTCGATGTAATCGTCCGGGCAGGCGGTGGAGGTGAACAGGAAGCTGGCGCCGGCATCGACGTACTCGCGCAGGCGCGCGGCGCAACGGTCGGGATCACCGGCCAGCGCGTACTTGTGCACGAGCTGGCTGAAGTCCTGGGCGTACTGGGTGCCGAGGCGCTCGGCCGCCATGGCCACCGCGCGGTCGTTGTCCTCGTGCACGGCGGTGAAGATGTACAGGCCGCAGCGCACGCTGTCCGGGTCGCGGCCGGCATCCGCGGCGTGGGCGCGGATCGCGCTGACGCTCTCGGCGAGCTGCTCCGGCGTGTACATGTAGGGCAGCCAGCCGTCGGCGTAGCGCGCGGCGCGGCGCATGGCGGCATCCTTGCGCCCGGAGACCCAGATCGGCGGGCGCGGCTTCTGCACCGGCAGTGGCTTCAGGCTGAAATCCTCCAGCGTGGTGTAGCGCCCCTGGTAGTCGATGCCGGTCCCGGACCAGGTGCGGGTCACCACCTCGAGCGCGTCGTCGGTGCGTGAGCCGCGTTGCTTCACCGGCACCCCGCAGGCGACGAACTCGCGCGGGAACTCGCCGCCGACGCCGACGCCGAGCTCGAAGCGCCCGCCGGAGGCGACGTCGAGCGCGGCGCCGAGCTTGGCCAGCAGGGCCGCCGGGTACAGCGGCACCAGGGTGATGGTACTCATCAGCCGGATACGCTCGGTGACGCCGGCGGCGAGCGACAGCGAGACGAAGGCGTTGGCGGTATCGCCGTGGAAGCTGACGTGCTCGCCGCAGCCGAGGACATCGAAGCCGAGCGCCTCGATGCGCCGGGCCGAGTCGGCGATGTCGTAAGGTGAACGCAGTGCGGTGCCGAATTCGATGGCGGGCGTGGTCATGGAGTCCCCTCTTGATGCTGCCCGCCGCCGCGCGGCGGGGCTGTCCTGTGTGTGGTGCTTCGGCCAGAATACCGCAACGGCGCGGGCGCTCCCCGCGCCCATCGCCTCAGCACGCGGGAGCCGCCGAACATGCCCAGCCTTGCCGCCGGTGTCGTACGTTTCAAGCGCGAGGTCTACCCGACCAAGAAGGCGCTGTTCGAGCAGCTCGCGGTGGGCCAGGAGCCCGAGGCGCTGTTCATCACCTGCTCGGACTCGCGCATCGATCCGAGCCTGGTGACCCAGACCGAGCCGGGGGCGCTGTTCATCTGCCGCAATGCCGGCAACATCGTGCCCCCGCACACCAATCACACCGGCTCGATGACCGCTTCGATCGAGTTCGCGGTCGGCGCGCTGGAGGTGCCCAACATCGTCATCTGCGGGCACACCGGCTGCGGCGCGATGCGCGGCGCCATGGATCCGTCCGGCCTCACCGAGCTGCCGCACGTCACGGCCTGGCTGGGCTATGCGCGCGCCGCGGTGCAGACGGTGCGCGAGCTCGGCGCCGGGCTCGACGAGGCGGCGCGCATGCACATGTTGCTGGAACAGAACGTCCTGCTGCAGATGCGCCACCTGCTCACCCACCCCTACGTCGCGGCGCGCTATGCCGCCGGCAAGGTCAAACTGCACGGCTGGATCTACGACATCAGCACCGGCGACGTGACGGTCTGGGACGACGACGAGCAGGCCTTCATCGACGTCGAGCGCCACTACGCCACCGATCTGGCGGCCGACCAGGGCTGAGGGCGGTCAGCATGCGCGGTATCGTCGTTCACGAATGGACCACCTTCGACAAGCTGGCGCTGGAGGAGCTGCCGGAGCCGGTGCCCGAGGCGGACCAGGTACGCATCCGCATCCAGGCCGCCGGGGTCAGCTTCGCCACCAGCCTGGTAGTGCAGGGCAAGTACCAGCGCAAGCCGCCGCGGCCGTTCGTGCCGGGGACCGAGGTCGCCGGCATCGTCGAGGCCTGCGGGCCGCGGGCAAGCCGCTTCCGCCCCGGCGACCGCGTCTGCGCGGTGCTCGATTGGGGCGGCCTGGCCGAAGCGGCGGTGGCGCGCGAGGTCAACGTCTACGCGCTGCCCGACGGACTCGAGTTCGTGCGCGCGATCGGCTTCACCAACTCCTACGCGACCTCCTCGGCGGCACTGACCTGGCCGCACCTGCTGAACGTCAAGGCGCGCGACTGGCTGCTGGTGCATGGCGCGGCCGGCGGTGTCGGCATCGCCGCGGTCGAGATCGGGCACCTGCTCGGCGCCACCGTGATCGCAACGGCGGGCAGCGCGGAGAAGCTCGCGCTCGCTGCCGAGCACGGCGCGCACCACACCATCAACTACCGCGAAGAGGACTTCCGTGAGCGCGTGCTCGAGCTCACCGACGGGCGCGGCGTCGACGCCGTCTACGACCCGGTCGGCGGCGAGGTGTTCAT
This sequence comes from Gammaproteobacteria bacterium, assembly GCA_041984235.1. Taxonomy (GTDB): domain Bacteria; phylum Pseudomonadota; class Gammaproteobacteria; genus JBHIYN01. The sequence goes on along the minus strand of JBHIYN010000004.1, from coordinate 249,476 downwards.
GCAGTCGCTGCGCGCGATGGCGCCCGAGGGACGCATCATGCCGGTCGGCTTCGCCGGCGGCGAGATCCCGCAGATCCCGGCCAACCTGCTGCTGGTCAAGAACCTCACCGTGTGCGGGCTCAACATGGGCCTGTATTTCGGCTGGGGCCTGAGCGACCTGCGCGATCACTACGAGCCGCGCATCCGCGCGCACATGCAGCAGCTGTTCGACTGGTTCGAAGCCGGTCACATCAAGCCGGTAACCGGCCTCACCTTCCCGCTCGAGCAGGTCTTCGAGGCGATGGACGCGGTGCTCGGCCGGCGCGCACTGGGCCGCGTGGCCGTGGTCATGGACCGCGAAGCGGCGCGCCTCGGCCTGGCCTGAGCGCGGGGCGCCGCGCCGCGCTGAAGCCGCGGCGGCAGGGCACTACAATGGCCGCCGGATCACGACCGGAGGCACGCATGGACTGGTTTCGCAAGCGCACGCTGGGTGACGTTCTCGCCGCGGCCGCGGCACGCTGGGGTACGCGCGAGGCGCTGGTGTTCGAGGACCGCCGCTGGACCTACGCGGAATTCGAGGCCGAGACCAACCGCGTCGCGAAGGGCCTGATCGCGCTGGGGGTGCAGCCCGGGGAGCACGTCGCCCTGTGGATGACCAATCGCCCCGAGTGGCTGTTCGCGATGTACGCGATCGCGCGCATCGGCGCCTGCATCGTGCCGCTCAACACGCGCTATCGCAGCGACGACGTCGCCTACACCGTGAGCCAGTCGCGCAGCGCAACCCTGATCACCCTGGACCGTTCCGGTCCGGTCGACTACCAGGGCATGCTGATGGAGACCCTGCGCGACATCGACACCGCCCCGGACGGCACCCTGCGCATCGACGGCTATCCCGATCTCAAGCGGCTGGTGGTGCTCGGCGACGTGCGCCTCGCGCACGCCCGCGGCTGGGACGCGCTGATCGAGGCCGGCGCCGACGTCGACGACGCCACGCTCGCCGCGCGCGCCGCCGCGGTCGACCCCGACGGCATGATGATGATCTGCTACACCTCCGGCACCACCGGCCATCCCAAGGGCGTGGTACACACCCACGTGCCGATCCGGAACACCATGGAGCGTACGCAGATCATCGGCCTGACCTGCACCGACGTGCACATGAACTACCTGCCGCTGTTTCACATCTACGCCTTCAGCGAGATCAGCATGACCTGCGCCCTGACCGGCGCCTGCCAGGTACTGATGGACGTGTTCGACGGCGCCCGCGCGCTGGAGCTCGCCGAGCGCGAAGGCGCGACCGTGCTGCACGGCTTCGAGGCGCACTGGCTGGACCTGCTCAATGCGCAGGCGGCGCGGCCGCGCCAGCTTGCTGTGCGCATCGGCACCCTGCCCTCCGGCGTCGAGAGCACCGTGCCGATCGCGGACAAGGTACAGGACGTGTTCTGTCCCACCGTGTCGGGCTTCGGCATGAGCGAGACCTGGGCCTTCATCGCGGTGTCCAACCCCTCGCACACGCGCGAGCAGCGCGTGCACACCTCCGGCTACCCGATGAACGACTACGCCTGCCGCATCGTCGACGTCGAGAGCGGACGCGAGCAGCCGCCGGGCGCGCCGGGTGAGCTGCAGGTGCGCGGCTACGCCGTGATGCAGGGCTACTGGGACAAGCCCGAGGCCACCGCCGAGACCCTCGACGCCGACGGCTGGCTGCACACCGGCGACATGGCGATGCTGCGCGAAGACGGCATGCTGGTGTTCATGGGCCGCTACAAGGACATGCTCAAGGTCGGTGGCGAGAACGTCTCGCCGGCCGAGGTCGAAGCCTACCTGCGCGGGATGGACGAGATCCTGGACGCCGCCGTGGTCGCCTACCCGGATCCGCGCCTGGCCGAGGTGCCGGTCGCCTTCGTCATCCTCAACCCCGGCGCGGCACTGGACGCGGATACCCTCACCGAGCGCATGAAAGGGCGCGTCGCGAGCTTCAAGATCCCGCGCCACGTGATCTTCGTCGAGGCCTTCCCCATGACCTCCAGCGGCAAGATCCGCAAGGTCGAGCTGCGCGCCGAGGCGCGGCGCCACCTCGACGACTGAGTGCGCGCATCCGCCGCTCCCGCCGGCGCCTGATCCGGCCGCCGCCGGCACCATGGCCGCGCGCCGCGTGGACTTGCTATGCTGCATGACTCGTCAAAGGGGAGACAGCGCGCATGGCCCATGACCTCGTGATCCGCAACGGCACCGTCGTCGACGGCACCGGCGCCCCACGCTTCCACGCCGACATCGCGATCAGCGACGGCCTCATCACCGAGGTCGGCAAGGTCGACGGCAAGGCCGCGCGCACCATCGATGCCAGCGATCTCGTCGTCGCCCCCGGCTTCGTCGATCCGCACACGCATTACGATGCCCAGATCTGCTGGGACGACGTCACCTCGCCGTCGTGCTGGCACGGCGTCACCACCGTGATGATGGGCAATTGCGGCGTCGGCCTCGCGCCGTGCCGCCCCGATACCCACGAGGTCGCGGCCTGGGATCTCGTCAACGTCGAGGCCATCCCCTTCGACGTTCTCGCCAAGGGCGTGACCTGGGACTGGGAGACCTTCCCCGAGTACATGGATGCCGCAGCACGCCGCGGCTCCGGTCTCAACCTGGGATTTTTGTGTGCGCTCACACCGTTCCGCCACTACGTGCTCGGCGAGGATTCGATGCAGCGCGCCGCAACCGGCGAGGAGACGGCGACCATCGCCGGACTGCTGCGCGAAGCGATGGCGGCCGGCGCCTTCGGCTTCACCACCACCAATGCCGGCCAGCACGTCGGCTACCACGGCCGGCCGCTGGCCTGCCGCCTCGCCAGCCACGACGAGCTGCGCGCCTACGGCGCGGTGCTGAAGGAATGCGGCCGCGGCGCAATCGAGGTCGCACTGACCAACGAGGTTTCGCGCGTGGACGCCTCCGAGCGTGCCCTGCTCGACCTGCTGCTCGAATCCAGCGGGCGCCCGGTGACCTGGCTCGCGCTGCTCAACCGCGACGACGATCCGGACGCGGTGCAGAACACGCTGTCCGAGATCGGCGACCTCATCGAGCGCGGCTCGGTGCCGCAGTGCACCTGCCGACCCTTCATCGTGCAGATCGATCTCAGCAAGCCGTTCATCTTCGCCAACATGGAATGCTGGAACCCGGTGCTCAACCGGCCGGTCGAGGAGCAGATGAAGATCCTCGCCGATGCGACCTTCCGGGCGGCGTTCAAGGAGGCTCTCAAGCGTCCGCTGATCTTCTCCTCGCGCTGGGAGGTGATGACGATACTGGAAGCGGGCAGCGCCGAATGTGCGCGCCTAGTCGGGCGCAGCATCGCCGACATCGCGGCCGAGCGCGGCACCGATCCGGTCGACACCTTCCTCGACGTCGCCATCGAGGATCGGCTGGCGATGCAGTTCAACTACGAGCTGTTCAACTCCGACGAGAGCCGCATCCCCGAGCTGATCACCGATCCGCGCACCATGATCGGCCTGTCCGACGGCGGTGCACACGTCGACAGCCTGTGCGACGCGGGCTACTGCACCTACCTGCTGGGCACCTGGGTGCGCGACCAGGAGGTGATGAGCCTGGAGCGCGCCGTGCAGCGCATCACCACCGAGCCTGCGGCACTGTTCGGCATCACCCGGCGCGGGCGCATCGCGCCCGGCCTGGCGGCCGATTTCGCGATCTTCGATCTCGCCACCGTCGGCTCGGACAAGACCGGCGAGATGCGCCACGACCTGCCCGGCGGCGGGCGACGCCTGGTGGTGCCGTCACGCGGCATGGAGTACACCATCGTCAACGGCGAGGTGCTGTTCGAGCACGGCCGTGACACCGGCGCGCGCAGCGGCCAGGTGCTGCGCTCCTACGACGCCTGAGCACGCCGCCTGCAGGCTCGCCGCGAACCGGGAGTGCGTGCATGAACATCGGCATCTTCTTCGTCAACGTCGGCCCGTTCGCCGCGCCGGAAGCATTCGGCCACCTCGCGACGACCGCCGAGAAGTACGGCATGGAATCGCTGTGGACGGTCGAGCACGTCGTCATCCCGGTCGGCTACCAGGCGACCTATCCCTACGACCCCAGCGGCCGGATCCCGATGCCGGAGAACACGCCGCTGCCCGATCCGCTGCTGCCGCTCGCCTATGCCGCCGCCATCACCACCCGCATCAGGCTCGCGACCGGCATCCTGATCCTGCCGCAGCGCCACCCCTTCTACGTCGCCAAGGAGGCCGCCACGCTCGACGTGCTGTCCGGCGGCCGCTTCATGCTCGGCGTGGGCGTCGGCTGGATGGAGGACGAGTTCGCGGCACTCGGCATACCCTTTGCCGAGCGCGGCGCGCGCACCGACGCCGGCATTCGCGCGCTGCGCTCTCTGTGGAAGGGCGAGCCGGAGGCCTTCGAGTGCGAGTACTTCGGCTGGGGTCCGGTCGAATGCCAGCCCACACCGGTCCAGGCGAGCGGCGTGCCCATCATCATCGGCGGGCACAGCAAGGCCGCGGCGCGGCGCGCGGCGCGACTCGGCGACGGCTTCTTCCCCGGCGTCGGCACGCCGGACGAGCTGGCCGCGCTGAAAGCGGTGATGGACGAGGAGTGTGCGAAGGTGGGACGGGATCCGGCCGCGATCGAAATCACTGCCGTGCTCGGTCAGGACGACCCCGCGCTGGTCGAGGCGATGGCGGCAGCCGGCGCCTCGCGCCTGCTGGTCGGCCATGGCATGGGCGGCGACGCTTCGCCGGCCCGCGTCGAAGACTGGCTCGGCGGGCTCGCCGCGAAGTTCACCGGCCGCGGCTGAGTTACCCGCCGGGTCGGCGCGCGGCGCGCGCCGGGACGGGCTCAGCGTGCTGCCGGACCCGGGTGGCCGTGGCGGGCGGCAGCGTTGCCGACCACCCAGCGCCAGCCGCGCGCGCCGGTGTCCAGACCACCCTTGCGCCGTGCCGGCATGTCACTGTAGGCACGCTGACGTTCGCTGCTCGCCGTGCAGGCTTCGCCTGCGCTCGCTGCCAGATGCGTGACTTGTTCTGCCATCTTTGCTTCCTTCGTCTCTTCTTCCGGGTTTCAAAAGGCCGGCGACATGACGCCGGCGTGATGGACTGAGGCAAGTGCTGTGCCAGAAATCGTGCAGCGCCGCCCACACCCTGCGTAGCGGCCGCCAGGCGCCACTTTGCAGCCGCAGGCTGTGAAGGACATCACACTGAATACGCTGTTGACGCGGGCGCGCAGTGCCGACCGGGAATGCGCGCGACGGCGCCCGGGGGCACGCCTGTCGTCAAAAAGTGACGCAACGGGTCACTTCGCGGCGGCATTGCGGAGGGCCCGGCCGGGATGCGCACGCCGGCGGCCGGCACTGCGCGCCCGCGCGCCGTTCAGTTACAATTTTTCACGGCCGCTAACGGCCCTGGCGCCGTCCGCCGGAGTCATGCCATGAGCAACGAGAAAACCGAACCGAACACGATCACCAGCCCGATCTCCCAGGTCAACAACCGGGTGATGCCGGTACAAAGCGTCAAGCAGGCCAAGAGCGGCGGGGTCGATCGGCGCATCGGCCTCGCGCGGCGCGCCTTCGCCTCGCTGGTCGCGGCGGCGGAGAACCCGCCCCTGCAGGTGCGCGGCAACTTCGAGATCAGCGGGCTGGGCAAGCTGCGCACCGGCGTGCTGCGCAATTTCCGGCTGTCCGACGAGAAGGGTGGTGGCCGTACCGGCTTCACGGTCTCGTTCGAGCAGCAGGGGCGCGAAGGCCTGAAGCACGTGACCGAGTCCGAAGCGGTGCACAAGGCGCTGCGCAAGGCGCTCTACGCCCACGACCTGGTGTTTCGCAGTGCCTCGTCGATGACCGCCTACAAGATCGAGCTCGACCCGGTGGTGCCGGCCTGGATCATGATCAGCGGCGAGCCGGACGGCAAGACCATCGCCGTCCAGATGCACAACGTCGCCATGCTCGGCTCGACCACCTACGAGCTGCCGGTGGACGCCGTCGATCGCAAGCTCGTCGACGCCCTGGTGGCCCTGCTCTCGGGCGGCGACCGCAGCTTCTACGACCTCGCCGCGCGCGCCCGCGAGCGGCGCGGCTGAGGCAGGCCCGCCGCGGGCAGGGCCCGCGGCGGATGCCCCGTCCGCGCTAGCGCGGCGCCATGCGGATGGCGCCGTCCAGGCGCACGCTCTCGCCGTTGAAGTAGCCGTTCTCGACCATGGTCAGTGCGAGGTGGGCGAACTCCGGCGGCACGCCGAGGCGCTTGGGGAACGGCACCGAGGCGGCCAGCGCCTGCTTGACGTTGTCCGGCGCCGACTGCAGCAGCGGGGTATCGAAGATGCCGGGCAGGATGGTGTTGACGCGAATGCCCTCGGCCATCAGGTCGCGCGCGATGGGCAGCGTCATGCCGACCACGCCGGCCTTGGACGCGGAATAGGACGCCTGCCCCATCTGGCCATCCTCGGCGGCCACGCTCGCGGTGTTGATGATGGCGCCGCGTTCCCCGTACTCGTCGACCGGATCCAGGGTCATCATGCCCGCCGCCGACAGCGCGATGCAGCGGAAGGTGCCGATCAGGTTGATCTGGATGATCAGTTCGAACTTGTCCATGGGGAAGGTGTTGATGGCGCCGGTCTTCTTGTCGCGGCCGGCGGTCTTGAAGGCGTTGCCGGTGCCGGCGCAGTTGACCAGGATGCGCTCCTGCCCGATGGCTTCGCGCGCCTTGGCGAAGCCGGCTTCGCACTGCTCCTGGCTGGTCACGTCGACCTTGCAGAAGACGCCACCGAGCTCTTTCGCCAGCGCCTCGCCGGCATCGACGTTGAGGTCCATCAACGCCACCCTGGTGCCTTTCTCGGCCAGCAGGCGGGCGGTGGCGGCGCCCAGCCCCGAAGCGCCGCCGGTGATGACGGCGGACACGGATGAATCGAGTTTCATGTTTGCTCCCTTTGATCGTGTGTGAGCGGACCGCCCGGCGCGCCCTGCGGCGAAGGCCGCGGCGCCCGGCTCCCCGGCGGCGACCCGCGAGTCGGGCCGGCCCGACCCGGCATTATCGCGCGCCCGGGCGGGGCACGGCCACCGCGGCTCAGGCGCCGGCAGCGCTCGCGTGCTGCGCACGCAGCCGGGCGCCGCGCGCGACCCATGCGGCGATGCCGGCCGCGACCCCGCTGCCCGCTGCAATGGCGAACGGCAGCACGTAGCTGCCGGTGAGGTCGAACAGGAAGCCGCCCAGCCACGGTCCCAGCGCGCTGCCGGCGGCGCTGCCGCACAGCCCGATCCCGAGAATGGACCCGAAATACGGGCCGCGGAAGCGATCGCTGACCATCGCCGGGGTCAGTGCCGCGGTCGCCGAGTAGCCGATCCCCAGCATCGCCGCGTACACGTAGGCCAGGCCACGCGAGGCGCCGGCGCCGGCGACGAACAGCGCCGCCACGCTGGCCACCATGATGGCGACGCCGGCGACGTAGACCCGCTCGCGCTCCAGGCGGTCGGAGAGCCAGCCGCCGCCGGTCTTGCCGAGCACGCTGGCAATGCCGACCACGCCGACCACGGAGGCGGCCGCCAGCGCGGCGATGCCATGGTCGACCAGGTAGGCGACCTGGTGCACGTGCAGCGTCTGGGCGCACAGGCCGCCGAAGAAGAACGCCGCCACCATCAACCAGAACGGCAGGGTGCGCAGGGCCTGGCGCAGGGTGACGGCGTCGCTGTCCGTTGCCGGGGCGGCAAGCGCGTTCCCGGCGCGCCGCGCGCGCCGCTCCGGCGCGTGCGCCCACAGGTAGAGCGCGGCCGGGATCACGATCAGCGCGCTGGCGACGCCCAGCAGGCGAAACGCCGTGCGCCAGCCGAACGCCTCGATCAGCAGCTGGCACAGCGGCACGATGACGAGCATGCCCACGCCCACGCCCGAGCTGACCACGCCGATGGCGAAACCCAGGCGATGCTGGAAGCGGCGCTGCACCTGCACCACCGACGGCGTCCAGCCGCACAGCGCGACGGACACGGCCGTGAAGCCGCCGAAGCTCGCGTACAGCTGCCAGGGCTCGCTGACCAGGCTGTTGCTGAGCAGGGCCACCCCCAGGCTGGCGCCCCCCAGCGCCATCAGCAGCGCCGGCGGGACGCGATCGCAGAGCATGCCGATGACCGGGTTGCAGGCACCGTGCACGACGGCGAACAGCGAGAACGCACCGGCCAGGGTCGAACGGCTCCAGCCGAAATCGGCCAGCAGCGCGACCAGGAACACGCTGTAGGCGTACCAGATGCCGTAGGCCAGCGCGAGCGTGGTACCGATCAGGGCGAGGGTGACGGCGGTTTCGCGCGCGCCGGGAATGTTCGGGACGGATGTGTGCAAGGCGGCCAGGCATCGGCGAGCAAGCGCGCAGTGTACGAGAGCACCGGCGCGCCGCACAGCGACGCCGCCCACGTGCGGTGCCTAGACGCGTGCCAGCAGCAGGCCTTTCAGGTAATGGCCCTCGGGGAACGTGAGGGCAACCGGGTGATCGGGCGCCGCGCCGAGGCGACGCACGATGCGCGCGTCGCAGCCGGCATCGACCGCGGCCCCGGCCACGATGCTCTGGAACAGGCCGTCGCCAACCGCCCCGGAGCACGAGAAGGTGAGCAGCAGGCCGCCCGGCTCGAGCAGGCGCAACGCCCACAGGTTGATGTCCTTGTAAGCGCGCGCCGCGCGTTTGACATGCTTCTCGGTCGGCGCGAACTTCGGCGGGTCGAGCACCACCAGCCCGAAACGCCGCCCGGCGCGCGCCAGCGTGCGCAGTCCGGCGAAGGCGTCCTGCTCCAGGTACTCGACGGCCGCGGCATCGAAGTCGTTGGCGGCGACGTTGTCGCGGGCACGCGCCAGCGCCGGCGCGGAGCTCTCGAGCAGGCTGAGCCGTGTCGCGCCGCCGGCGAGCGCGGCGACCCCGAAACCGCCCGTGTAGCAGAACGCATCGAGGACCTCGCGTCCCTCCGCCAGCGTCGTGAGCAGGGCGCGGTTGTCGCGCTGGTCGAGAAAGAACCCGGTCTTCTGGCCCTCGCCGACCGCGACCCCGAAACGCAGCCCGTTCTCCTCGATCCGCAGCAGCGCCGGCGGCGCGTCCCCGCGCAGCGCACCGACCCGCGGCGCCAGCCCTTCCAGGGCCCGCACCTCGGCATCGGAACGTTCGTAGACCCGTACCATGCCGGGCAGCGCGGCGAGCGTGTCGGCGATCACCTCGCGAAAGCGTTCGGCGCCGGCGCTCGTGACCTGCATCACCGCGGTATCGCCGTAGCGATCGACGACCAGCCCGGGCAGGCCATCCGACTCGCCGTGCACCAGGCGCAGCGCGTCGCCCTGCAGCCCGGGGAGTGACGCACGCCAGGCGACGGCGCGGGCCAGCGTGCGTTCGATGAAACCGGCATCGATGCTGGCGGCTTCGTCGAAGCTCCAGGCGCGTGCCCGGATCTGGGACTGCGGGCTGTACGCCGCCCACGCGAGAAAGGCGCCGTCGGCAGCGCTGACCGCCACCGTGTCGCCCGCCTGCGGCGCGCCCTCGACGGCGGCGACGGCGCCCGAGAAGATCCACGGATGACGCCGGCGCAACGACTTCTCGCGCCCGCGCTTGAGGACCAGGCGCTGCACGCCTAGACGCCGAGCTGACGTGCGGCGAGATCCTTCATGATCTCCTCCGAGCCGCCGCCGATCATCATGACCTTGACCTCGCGGTAGATGCGCTCCGCGCGCGTGCCGCGCATGAAGCCCATGCCGCCCAGGATCTGCACCGCCTGGTCGGCGCAGAACTGCATCGCCTGGGTCGCGGTGACCTTGAGCATGGCGGTGCGCGCGACCAGGTCGGCCGGCCGGCCGCGCGCATGCTGCACGCAGTCGGCGAGCTCGTAGGCCAGCGTGCGCGCGGCGTCGATGCGCGCGGCCATGTCGACCAGCTTGTGGCGAATGACCTGGCGTTCGGCCAGCGGCAGGCCGAAGGTGTGGCGCTCGCGCGCCCATTCCAGCGCCTCGTCCAGGCACACCTGGGCGAAGGCGCAGGCCATCACCGCCATGGTCAGGCGCTCGGAATTGAAGTTGAGCATGATCGGACGGAAGCCGTCGTTCTCGACGCCGATCAGGTTGCCGGCGGGTACCCGGCAGTCGTCGAAACGCAGGGTTGCGGTATCCGAGGCCCACCAGCCCATCTTCTTCAGCTCGTGGCGCTCGAGACCCGGCGTGTCACCCTCGACGAGCAGCAGCGAGACGCCCCCGGGCCCCTTCACCTGGGGATTTGTACGCACCGCGACGGTGATGAAATCGGCGCGCATGCCGGAGGTGATGAAGGTCTTCTCGCCGTTGACGACGTAGACGTCGCCGTCTCGCACGGCGGTGGTCCTGAGGTTGGCGACGTCGGAGCCGCCGGACGGCTCGGTGATGGCCAGCGCGGCAATCTTCTCGCCGGCGATGACCGGCGGCAGCACGCGCTGCCTGAGGTCCTCGCTGCCGACGGCGACGATCGGCGGCAGCGCGATGCCGTGCGAGCCGAGTGCGGCCTGCACGCCGCCGCTGCCGGCGCGGGCGATCTCCTCGCTGACGATGATCTTGTGGAACTCGTCGCCGGGCACGCCACCGTACTGCTCGGGATAACCGACCGCGAGCAGTCCGATTTCGGCCGCCTTGCGGTAAATCTCGCGCGGCACGCGCCCGGCCTCGTCCCACTCCGCGACATGCGGCGTCAACTCGTGCGTGACGAAGTCGCGCAGCGCGTCGCGGAACTGGACGTGCTCGGCGGTGAAATAGTGCGGCGACGGGTCGGGCTCGAAGAACATGCTGCTGTCCGGAAAGGAGAATATGCGGGCCTCGATGATGGCAGGTCACGAAACGGCGCGCCGAGCCCCGGCAGGCGCGCGCTGCCGCGGGCCGCGGCGCAGGCGACCCGCGAGCGCCGGGCGGTACGTGCGCGGCCCGGGACCGCGCCGGCGGGTGCGCCCGCCTCAGTCCTTGGACATCACCACCGTCTGGTCGAAATCGTCCTGCGACATGAGGTGCTTGTCGAAGAATGCCAGGGTGCGCTCCTTCGCCGTGGCCGCACTGGTCGCGTCGAAGCTCGCACGGTGGTCGCAGTTGAAGCCGTGATCGGCATCGTAGACGAAGACCTGCACGTCGGGCTGCGCCTTGCGCACGGTTTCCACGTCGCTCATCGGAATGTGCGCGTCCTTCTCACCGAAGTGCATCATCACCGGGCATTTCGCGGTGCGCTTCGCTTCGCCGGCGATGCCGCCGCCGTAGTAGGCCGAAGCCGCCGCCACGCCGTTCAGCTCACACGCGGCGAGCCAGGTGAGCAGACCACCGAAGCAGTAGCCGACCACGCCGACCTTGCCGTGCCCGGCCATGGCGTCGATCGCCGCCTGCACGTCGGCCAGCGTGTTCTGCATGTCGAGATCCTGGAAGGCGAGCCTGATGCCCTTGTCGAACTCGGCCTGGTCGGTGTAACCGAGCTCGACGTCGCGCTCGACACGGTCGAAGATCTGCGGAGCGATTGCTGCGTAGCCGGCCGCGGCGTAGCCGTCGACCACTTCGCGGATATGCTTGTTGACGCCGAAGATCTCCTGGATCACGACCACGCCGCCTTTCGGCGCCGTGGCCGGCAGGGCCTCCCAGGCACCGAGGGTGAAGCCGTCCGCCGCGGTCAACGTTCGCTTGCCCATGATCTCGACTCCGTGACTGTGCCAGTGGTCGCTCGATTGGACCAAAGCTGTACCCGCCAATCAACCACCGCGCGGGCCACGCCGACACCGGACTCCCAAAAAGAGGACAAACGTCCTAGAATCGGTGCGACGGTTGCTGCGCCCCGCGGGATGGCGGCCACCGTGGCGGATCCACCATCCAGGAGGCGAATGTCGTGATGCGTACGAGACCCTTGTTGACCGCCACAGTTGCCCTGCTCGTGTGGGCCGGTGCAGCGACGGCCGAACTGGCGCCGGAGAAGCTCACCGTGGAGCCCCTGCGTCCGGCCACCCCGCACCGCCTGTACCTGACCGATCTCGTGCTCGGTCACGTCATCGACGGTCGCGTGCACGTGATCGACGGCGACACCTACGAGTACCTCGGTCTGATCGGCACCGGCATGTTCGGCATCACCGCGCTGTCGAACGACAGCGCCGAGATGTACGTCGCCACGACCTACTACACCAAGCGCAATCGCGGCAAACGCTTCGACCAGTTCGAGGCCTACAGCACCAAGGACCTGTCGCTGACCACCGAGATCGAGATCCCGCCCAAGCATGCGCAGGCCCTGCCCTACAAGGGCACCATCATCTCCTCGCACGACGATCGCTTCGTGTTCATCCAGAACTCGACCCCGGCCAGCTCGATCGCGGTGGTCGATCGCAAGGCCGGGAAGTACGTCACCGAGGTGCAGACCCCGGGCTGCTGGATCATCCTGCCGGCGGCAAACAACAACAAGCGCTTCTCCACGCTGTGTGGCGACGGCACGCTGCTCACGGTGACCCTGGACGAGAGCGGCATGCCGGCGGACCAGCAGCGCAGCGCCAAGCTGTTCGATCCCGAGAAGGACCCCCTGTTCGTCCAGGCGGACCACATCGGCGACACCTATTACTTCGTCTCCTACGAAGGCAACGTGCACGTGCTCGACCTGGGCGGCGCGACCGCGCAGGCCAAGGGCACCTGGTCATTGATCGACGAGGCCGAGCGGGCTGCCGGCTGGCGCCCGGGCGGCTACCAGCTGCTGGCCGTCGACAGCGCCAACCAGCGACTCTACGTGGCCATGCACGAAGGAGCGCGCGACGGCAGCCACAAGTGGCCGGCAAAGGAGATCTGGGCCTTCGACCTGAAGACCAGCAAACGCATCGGGCGCGCGCCCGGCGGCAATTCCATCGCCATGACCCTGACCAACGAGCCCGAGCCGCATCTCTACCTCTACGACGGCATGGAAGCGAAATTCCACAAGTACGCGACCTTGCCGGCCCTGAAGCCGATCGACTCCAGCCCGCCCTTCGGCGAATTCGCGGGCCTGGTCGAGGCCCATTGACAGCATGCTGCCGGACCCCGCGATGACCAGCCTGGCCGCCACCACGGTGGCGCTGGTGCTCGCTGCCGGCGCGTGGCAGAAGCTGCGCGACCCGCTGGCCTTCGAGCTCGCGGTCGAGGCCTACGAGCTGCTGCCCGCCGCGCTGGTGCGCCCGCTGGCGCGGCTGCTGCCGCTGCTCGAAGGCGCGGGTGCCGTGCTGCTCGTGATCGGGCCGACGCGCGCGGTCGGCGCCGCGCTCGCGTTGGCCGTCCTGGCGCTGGTGACCGGTGCGGTCGCCGTCAACCTGCTGCGCGGACGCACCGACGTCGGCTGCGGCTGCGGCGGACTGGAGGACGAACAGCCGCTTTCGTGGGTGCTGGTGGCACGCAACGCCCTGCTCGCCGGACTCGCACTGGCCGCGGCCGGCACGGCGGCCCCGCGCAGCCTGGCCGGGCTCGACTATCTCACCATCGCCGCCGGGGCGCTCGCGCTGTACGGGATCTACGTGGTCGCCAACCAGCTCATTGCCAACGCCCCGCGGCTCGCCCGCCTGAGGCGCGCGGCGTGAACCAGGCCCTGGTCGTCGCCCTGGTCGCGCAATGGGCCGTGATCGTTGCGCTGGTGGTGGCGGTGTTCGCGCTGGCGCGACAGATCGGCGTGCTCTACGAACGCGTCGCGCCGATGGGTGCGCTGATGCTGGACGAAGGTCCGGGCGTCGGCGAGCAGGCGCCGCACTTCAACCTGCAGACCCTTGCCGGCGGCCGCATCGATATCGGCAAGCCCTCGGACAAGGGCGAGTTGCTGTTCTTCCTTTCGCCGACCTGCCCGGTGTGCAAGAAGCTGATCCCGGTGCTGCGCTCGATCGCGCGCGCCGAGGCCGACTGGCTGCAGATCGTGCTCGCCAGCGACGGCGACGAGACGCGTCAGCGCGCCTTCTACGACAAGGCCGGGCTGCAGGATTTTCCCTACGTGCTGTCGCACGATCTGGGCACCACTTTCCGCGTCGGCAAGCTGCCCTACGCGGTCCTCATCGACGACAACGGCACGGTGCGCGCGAAGGGCCTGATAAACTCGCGCGAGCAGCTCGAGAGCCTGTTCAATGCGCGCGACCTCGGCGTCGAGTCCATCCAGGATTACCTGCAAAAAGCCTGAGCCCCAGGAGACCCCGCGATGAAATGGTTTGACGATTTCTTCGAACAGCAGGCGCGCGCGGTCGCGCAGAAGACCTCGCGGCGCAGTGCGCTGCTGCGCATCGGGCGGGTCCTGGTCGGCACCGCGTTCGTGCTGCCGGTGCTGCCGTTCGATCGCTCGCCGCGCGCCCAGCACGGTGCCGTTGACGACGGCAAGCACGATCCGCTCGACGATCAGCGCTGCGAGTACTGGCGCTACTGCTCGCTCGACGGCCACCTGTGCACCTGCTGCGGCGGCTCGATTACCTCCTGCCCGCCGGGCACCGAGCCGTCCTCGGTGACCTGGATCGGCACCTGCGAGAATCCCGAGGACGGCAAGCACTACCTCGTCAGCTACAACGACTGCTGCGGGGTGGCTTCCTGCGGGCGCTGCTTCTGCAACGAGAACGAAGGCGAACGCCCCGGCTACCGCATGGGCGTGCACAACGACATCAACTGGTGCATGGGCAACGAGTCGAGCGTCTACCACTGCACGGTGTCGATCATCCTGGGCGTATCCGGCAAGGCCTGAGCGTGTCCGGGCACGCGCGCGCACGCCTGGCCGCGGCCGCACTCGCGAGTCTCGCCGCGGCCGCCGCGCCGGCCCAGGAGCCGGCGCTCGATTACCTGCAGCACTGCGCCGGCTGTCACATGGACGATGGCGCCGGCAGTGCGCGCAACGGCGTGCCCGACATGCGCGGCAGCATCGGGCACTTCACGCGCACCGAGGACGGCCGCGCGTTCCTGATCCAGGTCGCCGGCGTGGCGCAGGCGCCGCTGCCAGCCGCCGACCTCGCGGCGCTGGTCAACTGGATGCTGCCGGCCTTCAGCGCAGACACCCTGCCGGCCGATTTCGAGCCCTACTCGGCGCGCGAAGTCGAGGCCCTGCGCAGCGCGCGCCCGGCCGACATTGCCGCCGCGCGCGCGCACGTCGCCGCGCGCCTTGCTGCGATGGGTCATACCGTCGCCGACTACTGATTGCGTACCCCGGGGAGAACGCCTCATGACTGCCACCGTCGATTACATGGACGCGATACGCCAGCGCTACGAGCAGCTCGGCTACGCACCCTATCGCTGGTTCGTCGCCGACGACGAGCCGCCGTGGCAGCCGCTGGACAAGCCGCTCGCCGAGGCGCGCGTGGGCCTGCTCTCGACCTCCGGCGCCTACGCCCTGGGGCAGGTCGCCTACCATTACCGCGACGACACCTCGGTACGCGCCATCCCGGCCGGCACGCCGCCGAGCGATCTCCGCTTCTCGCACATCACCGAGAACTACCTGGTCGATCCGAAGCGCGACCCGGCCTGCATTCTGCCGCTGGCGCAGCTGCGCGAGCTGGCGCGCAACGGGGAGATCGGCGCCCTGGCCGACGCCGTTCACACCTGCATGGGCGGCGTCTACTCGCAGCGCCGCGTGCGCGAGGAAACCGCCCCGGCGGTGCTCGAGGGTCTGCGCGAGCAGCAGGTCGACTGCGCGTTGCTGGTCGCGATGTGACCGGTGTGCCACCAGACCGTGTGTCTGGTCGCCCGTCACCTCGAAGCCAACGGCATTCCGACCCTGTGCCTGGGCGCCGCCCGCGACATTCTCAGCGCGGGACGTCCGCCGCGCGCGGTGTTCGTCGACTACCCGCTGGGGCATAGCAGCGGCAAGCCGTTCGACCGCGACGACCAGATGAGCGTGGTGCGCGGCGCGCTGGCCGGCTTCGAAACCCTGCGTGAGCCCGGCCGCATCCTGACCCTGCCCAACCGCTGGGGCGATGACACGTGGAAGACCGAGGCCGGCTCGACCCGCGCCGAGGACACGCGCCAGCCGCGCGACACCACGCCGCAGTTCCAGTACCCGGCCGATCGCGACGCCGCGCTCGCCAGCGGCGCGCTGTCGGCCTGAGCGGGTCGCGCTGATGGGCGACGGGCGCGCAGCAGGCCTGCCGGACGGCGCGTTGTGGGGCGTGATCGCGCTGTGGGCGGTGGTCACGCTGACCAGCTTCTTCGCGCCCGGTGTGGTCTTGGCCAACGACGCACGCTACCTCAACGTGGTGCTGCTCTCGGTGTTCACGCTCGGCCATGGCGCGCGTCGTTACGGCTGGGGCGGCATCGCGGTGTACTTCGCCATCGCGGTGGTCGTGACCAACCTGTTCGAGAACCTCAGCATCGTCACCGGCTTCCCTTTCGGCAGCTACCATCACACCGCCGCGATGGGGCCCAAGCTCGCGCACGTGCCGATCATCGTCGGCCCGATCTTCGCCGTCGCCGGTTACCTCGCCTGGGCGCTGGCCGGTGTCGTGCTGGGCGAAGTGTTCGGCGCCGCGCACCGCGGCATCGCCTGCGCACGCCCGCTGATCGCGGCCTTCGTCACGACCTCATGGGACCTGTGCGTCGACGCCATCGGCGGCACGGTCAATCGCGACTGGGTGTGGGCCGACGGCGGCGCCTGGTTCGGCGTGCCGTGGCTCAACTTCTTCGGCTGGATGCTGACCATGTGGGTCATCTTCCAGCTCTTCGCCGTCTACCTCGCGAGGCGTGCGCCGCCGGCCGCGATCGACGCACGCGCGGTCTACTGGACGCAGCCTATCGTCTACTGGACCCTGATCGCGCTGCAGTTCCCGCTGCTCGCGGTACTGGTGCCCGACGCCGCGTTGCACGACCCGTCGGGCACGCCGTGGGGCCTGCGCGACGTGTTCGTCAGCATGGCCGTCACCAGCGTGTTCACCATGCTCTTCACCGCCCTGCTCGCCGCCTGCCTGCTACAGCGCGCGCGTCGTTCCGAAAAAGGGGACATCCCACATTTATAACTCTTTGATTGCATTAAGCGACAGTGCAATCAAAGAGTTATAAATGTGGGATGTCCCCTTTTTCAAATGTGGGATGTCCCCTTTTTCAGAGCTGCATCGGTCCGGCTAGGCCGGCCCAGCCGCGTTCGAGGGTGGTCATGGCGCGAATGTGGACCGTCTCGCGCAGGATCAGCCAGCGTCCATCGCGCTCGACGAAGCGCCAGTCGTAGGTGCCCCAGCCGAGCACCGAGTCCGCGCCTTCCTCCTGGGTCACGTGCCAGTACATGAAAGCACTGGCGCTGTCGCCCTCCACGCGGATGTCCTCGTTGGCGTAATAACGGCGCGGATTGTCGAAACGGCCCCAGTAGTTCTCGAAGAACGCCATGATGGCATCGAGACCGCTGACCTCTATGCCCCACGCCGGCACCTCGAGCACGGCGTCGGCCGCGAACAACGGGCGCAGCACGTGCGGCCGCTTCTCGTCGACCCCGATGGCGTAGTGCGACAACAACTGGCGCAGGGCGCGGTCCGCGCGCAGCGCGCGGACCTCGGTCTCCAATGCCGCGAGCCGCGATTCCACCTTGCTCATGCTGCACCTCCCGGCGCATCGCGTTCGCAATGCGCGATGAAGTCGGCGAGGCGGGTGGTGAGCTCGCTGTCGCGCTCGGCCAGTCCCGCGATCACCGAGAAATGGTGACGTCCTTCCTGCTGAAGATAGCGCGCATCCAGGCCCCGTTCCTGCCACGCCTCGACCAGGGTGCGCGACTGGCGGTGGAATTCGGTCGACTCCAGCGCGCCGACGTCGGCGATCAGCGGTGGTGCCGATTGCGGCAGGTGGAACAGCGGACTCTCGGCCTCGACCATGTCGCCATCGAGCTGCAACATGGGCTGCAGCCATGAATAGCGCAGCGGGCGCAGGTCGAACAGCCCGCTCAGAGCGTAACCGCCCTTGATCGTCTCCGCCGGCAGGGCGTAGTCACCGGCCCAGTCGGTACCGAGCAGGCGCGCGACCTGGTGCCCGCCGGCGGAGTGCCCGCACACGAAGATGCGCTCGCGGTCGCCGTTGAAGCCGCCCTCACTGCGCCACAGCCAGGCCACCGCGGCGCGGCTCTGCCGCGTGATCTCGGCGATCGTCACTACCGGGCACAGCGCGTAGTTGGTCACCACCACGGTCATGCCGCGGGCGACCGGCCCGCGCGCGACGAAGCTGAACTCCTTCGCGCTCAGGCGCCGCCAGTAACCGCCATGGACGAAGACCACGATCGGGGCGCCGGGATCGTCGGCCGGGAAGATATCCAGCGTCTCGGCGCGTGTCGGACCGAAGGCGATGTCGAGCAGGCAGTCCATTTCGGCACGCGCCCTGGCGCTCTCGCCGACGAAGAAATCGAACCAGGTGCGCGCATCGTCGACCTGCAGCTCGATGTTGTACTCGGCGTCGATCGCGTCCTGCGTGGCGAACTCGCGGTAGAGCATGATGCGTTTCTCCCCCGGTGATGCCCGCTACGGTTATTCCACGAGGCTCGCGCCATGTCCAGCCGCTGCACCTTGACAGCCGCGGCGTAGCCAGCTAATAGTTAACTTTATGGTTAACCATAGCGATGCTGCGATCGACCTCGCGTTCAGTGCGCTCGCCGACGGTACGCGGCGTGCCATGGTCGCCGCGCTCGCCACCCGTGGTGAGCTGACGGTGAGCGCACTGGCGCGGCCGTTCCCGATCTCCCTGCCCGCGGTCCTCAAACATCTCGGGATACTCGACGCGGCGGGCCTGGTCACGCGCGAAAAGCGCGGCCGCGCGGTGTACTGCCGGCTCGAACCGCAGCGGCTGGGCGAGGCGCGCGCCTGGCTGGCCCGCTACGAACAGTTCTGGAACGCCGGTCTCGATCGTCTCGAGCACTACCTGGAGGAAACCCCATGTCCGCAGCCCAAGCCCGCTCGGAGCAGGACCCGCTCATCCTCGAGCGCCAACTCAGCGCCCCGCCGCAAGCGGTCTGGCGCGCGTGGACCGAGCCGCAGGCGCTGATGCGCTGGTTCGGCCCGCACGGCAGCGAGGTGCTGGACGCCGAGCTCGACCTGCGCGTCGGAGGCGCCTGGCGCCTGGCGTTGCGCGCCGCGGACGGCGAGGAACACCGGGTTGCCGGGGTCTATCGCGAGGTCGTTGCGCCCGCGCGGCTGGTCTTCACCTGGGCGTGGCAGTCGACGCCGGAGCGCGAGTCGCTGGTCGAGCTCGACCTGGCGCCGAGCGCGGCGGGCACGCACCTGGTCCTGCGCCACAGCCGTTTCGCCGACGCCGCGGCACTGGCCAGCCACCGCGCGGGCTGGACCAGCTCGCTGGAGCGCCTGGCCGCAGCCTGCACCACGCCGGAGACGAAGCGATGAGCGGCGGGCACCCGGTGGTGTCGCGCGCAGCCTGGCTGAGCGCACGGCGCGCGCTGCTGGCCCGGGAGAAGGCTTTCACCCGCGAGCGCGACGCGCTGGCCGCGGCGCGCCGCGCGCTGCCCTGGGTACGGGTCGAGCGCAGCTACACCTTCGATACTCCGCACGGCCCGCGCGACCTGACCGGCCTGTTCGACGGCGCCAGCCAGCTCATGGTCTACCACTTCATGTTCGACGACGACTGGCAGGCCGGCTGCAAGAGCTGCTCGTTCTGGGCCGACAGCTACAACGGCATCGTGCGCCACCTGCGCGCGCGTGACGTGGCCTTCGTGGCCGTCTCCAGGGCGCCGCTGGCGCGCCTGCTGGCGTTCCGTGCGCGCATGGGCTGGGACTTCGACTGGGTCAGCTCGCCCGGCAACGCCTTCGGGCGCGACTTCGGCGTCTCCTTCAGCGCCGGGGAGCGTGCATCCGGCGCGGTCGAGTACAACTACCGTTCAGGTCCGGTGCCGTCGGGCGAGATGCCGGGGCTGAGCGTGTTCTGCCGCGATGGCGACGCCGTCTATCACACCTACTCGTGCTACGGCCGCGGCCTGGATGCCCTCAACAGCGGCTACCAGCATCTCGACCTCGCGCCGCGCGGGCGCGACGAAGACGGCCTCGACTACCCCATGGCCTGGGTGCGCCTGCACGACGAGTACCCCGCCTGAGGCCAGGCGCTGCCATGCCTCAGGCGCCCGCGCGTTCGACCTCCACGAGGTTGTCGGAGAAGGTCGGTGCATGCCCCATGTCGACGAACTCGGCCGAGCTGACGACGTTGACCGTGCCGCGGTTCAGCTGCCGCCAGTAACCGAGTGTCGCCACCACGACGCCGGGATTGACGTCGGTGGTCAGCCTGGCCTGCCCCTCGAAGGCGCCGCGATCGTTGAACACGCGCACCGTGTCGTCCTCGCCCACGCCACGGTCGGCGGCATCGGCCGGGTTGATGAGCACGAACTGCTCGCCCTGGCCCCTGATCTTCTGCTCCATGTTGGCGTAGCAGGAATTGAGAAAACCGTGGCTCTTGGGTGACACGATGTTGAGCGGGTAGCGCGCCGCGAGCTCCGGGTTGCTGGCCGGGCTCTCGCGCGGCGGCACGTAGTCGGGCAGCGCGTCCAGCGGCTCGCCGCCCTGCAGGTGCTCGTACATCTGCCGGAATGGCGGTGCGACGAAATTGCCGCCCGCGGCGATCCCGGATTTGAACTCGCACTTGCCCGAGGGCGTCGGGAAGCGGCCGTCGCGGTGCGGTGCGCGATCGTCGGCGCCGCCGATGGTGAGGTGCGCAAAGCCGTGCTCACGCAGGTAGGCCAGGTCGATGCCGTCGCAGGCCGGCGCTGACCAGTCGACGAAGTGCTCCAGGCATTCGCCGTCGGACCACTGGAACTCGGGCTCGTCGTAGCCCATGCCTGCGGCCAGGCGACGGAAGATCTCGCGGTTGGGCAGGGCCTCGCCCGGTGCATCGGCGCACTTCGCGTTGTAGGTCAGGTAGTTGTGCCCCCACGAGAGGATGATGTCCTCCATCTCCGCGCCCATCGCCGCGGGCAGGACGATGTCGGCGTAGGCGGCGACGTCGCTGATGAAGTGCTCGGCGACGACCAGGAAGAGATCCTCGCGCATCAGGCCGCGCACGATCTTGTCGCCTTCCGGCGCCTGGGTGACCGGGTTGGAGTTCCAGCACATCATCGACAGGATCGGCGGGTCGAGCGGGATCTCACCGGTCAGCGCGCGCCCGATCTGCAGGTTGTTGACCACGCGCGTGCCTTGCGGGATCCAGTCCGGCCGGCAGATCGCGTCGAAGCGGTAGGGATGTTCCCATACCGGCATCGCCAGGATGCCGCCGCCGACGTGGCGCCAGGCGCCGGTCAGCGCCGGCAGACAGCACACCGCGCGAATGGTCTGGCCGCCACCGTGATGGCGCTCCAGCGCGACACCGATGCGCATGCCGGCCGGCTGGGTGGTGGCGTACTCGCGCGCCAGGCGGCGGATGTCTTCGGCCGCAATGCCCGTGACGGACTCGGCCCACTCCGGCGTACGCGGCGCGGCGCGTTCCGCCAGCTCCTCGAAGCCGAGCGTGTGCTCGGCGACGTAGGCCTCGTCGACCAGGCCTTCGGCGATGATGACGTTGATCAGCGCCATCGCCAGCGCGCCGTCGGTGCCCGGGCGCGGCGCGATGTGCCAGTCGGCCTCCTTGGCGGTGCGCGAGGCATAGGCGTCGATCACGACGACCTTCGCCCCGGCTTTCTGCGCATCCCTGACGATGTGCCAGTGGTGCAGGTTGGTGCTGACGCTGTTACAGGCCCAGATCACGATGAGCTTCGAGTGGATGAAGCTCTCCGGATCCATGCCGCCGCTCGGTCCGTAGGTCATCAGCCAGGCGGTGGCCGAGCCTTCGCCGCAGAAGGTGCGCTCCATCACCGTCGCGCCCATGCGGTTGAAGAAGGCGTCGCCGCCGTTGAGGCCGTGCACCAGGCCCTGGTGTCCGAGGTAGCTGTAGGGCGCAATCGCCTGCGGCCCGTGTGCGTCGATAATCGTCTTCCAGCGCGAGGTGATCTCGTCGAGCGCCTCGTCCCAGGAAATGCGCTCGAAGCGCGCCTTGCCCTTGGCACCGGTACGCCGCATCGGGTGCAGCAGGCGATCCGGATGGTAATGGCGCTTCTCGTAGTCCTTGAGCTTGACGCACAGGCCGCCGCGGGTCATCGGGTGTGCGGGGTTGCCGCGGACGCCGGTGAGACGTCCGTCCTCGACCTCGAACAGCATCGCGCAGGTGTCGGGGCAATCGTGCGGACAGCCGCCGTGGTGGGTGGTTTTCGGAACTGCGGCCATGATGGTTCTCCCGGGTGTCGGCGCTACCTGCCGGCAGTCTCGCACGGTAGCATCGCCCACGCCGCCACGCACGCCCCTGCGCCGCAGCCACCGCGCCCCGGCCCGCTCAGCGCTCCAGGTGCAGCAGCCAGGCGAACGACGGCACCGCGAGGCCATCGTTGCGCGCGCCGAGGTAGCGTACGTCCTGCGCCAGCGGTGCGCAGTTCTCGCGCACGCGCCAGCCGCATTCACCGGCCAGGCGCTCGATCGCAGCCGGTGCGAAGAACGTGCGCATGGGCTCGTCCTGCAGCGCGACCGCGGCGCGCGTGCTCCACAGCAGCAGGGTGTCCGGCTCACCGGGCGGCGCCTCGCACCAGTAGTCCAGCACCAGCTGCGAGCCGGGCGCGGTGCACCCGGCGAGCGCCGACAGGGTGTCGGCAATCGCGCCCTGCGTGAGGTAGTAAGTCGCCCCCAGCCACGACACGCAGTCGGGCCCTGGCTGCCGCGGCCAGCGCTCGGCGAGCGCCTGGCGCTCGAAATCGACCGGCAGGTAGCTCACGTTGCGGGGTATCGCGACGCCGCGCTCGCGCAGCAGGTCGCGTTTCCAGCGCTGGGTTGCCGGGTGATCGATCTCGACCACGGGCAGCGCCGGCACCGGCTGCCGGTAAGCGAACGTATCCAGCCCGGCGGCCAGCACCACGTAGCGATTGACGCCCTCGGCACGGGCCTGCCGCAACGCGTCCTCCGCGTAGCGCGCCCGCACCACGACCTGCGCACGCAGGCCGGTGAAGGCGCCGCCGAGCTGCCGGTAGCGGCCGCGCCACGGCGTCGCCAGCGCGCCCAGCCGGCGCAGGAAGCGCCGCTGGTAGCCGGGCAGCAGGTCGGCCGCGAGGCGATCGTCGAGAACCGGCGGCGGATCGTCGACGCTGAGATGCAGGGCGCGCAGGAACGCGGTCGCGAGCGCCGTGCGGCTGGGAGTGGAATCTCGCACGGCCAGAGTATAGGCCGCCGCGCCGGGCTCAGGTGCGTTCGCGCTCCGCGGCGAACCGGATGAAGGTGTCGATGGAGCCGGGGTTCTGCATCGCGTCGCGACTGACCGCGTGCTCCAAATCGGCGCCCATCAGGATCTTGCGCACCGGCACCTCGAGCTTCTTGCCGGTCAGGGTGTAGGGAATCTCGTCGACCGCGTAGACCTCGTCCGGCACGTGACGCGGCGAGCACTGTGTCTTCAGTGCCTGGGCGAGCTTCTTCTTCAATGCGTCGTCGAGCACGCAACCCGCGGCCAGGCGCACGAACATGGGCATGAAGAATTCACCGTCCGGCAGGTCGAGGTTGACCACCAGCGCGTCGTCGATCTCCGCCAGCGCTTCCACGCAGCGATAGATCTCGGCGGTGCCGATGCGCACGCCGTAGCGGTTCAGGGTGGAGTCCGAGCGGCCCTTGATGAAGCAGCCGCCGCGCTCGTTGAGCTCGAAGAAGTCGCCGTGCCGCCACACCCCGGGGTAGGTGTCGAAGTAGGATTCGTGGTAGCGGCGACCGCCCTCGTCGTTCCAGAAATACAGTGGCATGGAGGGCATGGGACGGGTCACCACCAGTTCGCCGACCTCGCCGGTGACCGCCTCGCCGGCATCGTTCCAGGCCTGCACGTCGACGGCCAGCGAACGCGCCTGGATCTCACCGGCGTAGACCGGCAGCACGCACGAGCCGCTGACGAAGCCGGAGGCGACGTCGGTGCCGCCGCTCTGCGAGGTCACCCACAGGTCCGTGTTCACGTTCTCGTAGAGCCACTGCATCGACTCGGGGGTCGCCGGCGACCCGGTCAGGAGCACGCCCTCGATGGCCGACAGGTCGTAACGCTCGCGCGGCACGATGCCGGCCTTCTGCATCATCGCGACGTAGGTCGGGCTGGCGCCGAACTGGGTCGCGCGCGACTCGGCGGCGATGCGCCACAGCACGTCCGGCTCGGGCGCGGCGGGATGCCCGTCGAAGATCACCGGCGCCGCACCGACCAGCATCGAGCTCATGAGGATGTTCCACATAATCCAGCCCGAGGTGGTGTAGAAGAACATGCGCGCGCCGGGACGCAGGTTGCACTGCAGGTTGAGCATCTTGTGCAGCTCGAGCACGATGCCGCCGTGACCATGGACGATGGCCTTGGGCAGGCCGGTGGTGCCGGAGGAGTACACCACCCACAGCGGGTGATCGAAGTCGACCGGCGCGAACTCCAGCGGCGGCGCCTCGCCGTCGCCGAGCAGACTCGCCCAGGACTCGGCATGCGTGACCGCCGCCGTCGCGTCGGGATCGCGATAGGGAATGTGGAACACGTGCTCCAGGGTCGGCAGACCGTCGATGATGGTGCGCGCCTCGGCACGGCGATCGAAGGCCTTGCCGCCGTAGTGGTAGCCATCGACGGTGAAGATCGCCTTCGGCTCGATCTGCCGGAACCGATCGAGCACGCTGGCGGCACCGAAGTCGGTCGAGCAGCTCGACCAGATGGCGCCGAGGCTGGTCGCGGCGAGGCACGCGATCATCGTCTGCGGAATGTTCGGCATGAAGGCGACCACGCGGTCCCCC
Source organism: Gammaproteobacteria bacterium (assembly GCA_041984235.1). GTDB lineage: Bacteria > Pseudomonadota > Gammaproteobacteria > JBHIYN01. The sequence continues at coordinate 224,818 of JBHIYN010000004.1, read as the reverse complement.
GGCCGAATGCCGCGCGCACGCAGGCCGTGCGCGACGCGCGCGACCTGCTCCGCGAGGTCGTCCCAGCTCATCGTCTCCAGCGCGCGGGTTTCGGAGGCGAACATGAGCGCCGGCTCTCCGGCGCGGGCCTGCCGCAGCACGTGCTCGGCGAAATTCACCTGCGCGCCCGCGAACCACTTCGCGCCCGGCATCACCTGTTCGTTCAGCACCTTGCGCCACGGTGTCGCGCTGCGGATCCCGAAGTAGTCCCACACCGCGGCCCAGAAATCCTCCAACGCCTCCACCGACCAGCGCCGCAGGGCCTCGTAGTCCGCACACTCGACGCCGCGCTCGCGCGCCAGCCACTGCATGAAACGGGTGATCTCGGCGCGCTCGATGCGCGCGGCCGACGGCTGCCACAGCAGGTCGCCTTCCTGCAACATGGTGTTCTCCTGGTAGAGGCTCGCGAAGGCCGCACCTGCGATCGCGGGCGGCGCACGCGATTATAGCGGCGGGCGCGTCCGCGCAGCCCGGTTGACAACCCGCGCCGGTCGAACGTACTGTCGGGTACACTGAATATTAACAATACCTTGCACTCAAAAATTCATGCGGTCCGGAACTGTGCTGCGGACCGCACCGCGACATCGGGGCAGTCCCCGCGTCGCGCTCGGAGGGGAGCCGATGCCAGCCATGACCGCCCGCCGGGGCGCCGCCCTGTCGATCCTGTTCACCGCCGCCCTCGCCTCCACCGCCGAGGCCGGCAACGTGCGCGACCTGTTCTCGAAGTTCGACCGCGCCATGGCGACCTTCGATCCCATCGGCACCCACGTGCGCCAGCCCATCGAGCGCGCCATTCCGCGCCTGACCTTCCGCGGCTTCTATCGCAACTGGGGCGACGTGCTGCTCGACGACGAGGACAGCGTCGGTTTTCGCAACAAGGATTTCCGCTTCGCCCAGTTGCAGAACCTGTTCGAGCTCGAGACCAACTACCACATCCGGCCCGGGCTCGACATCCGCGGCGTCGCACACGCCCTCTACGACGGCGTCTACGACTGGCAGGACAGCAACGGCCTGTTTGCCGATTCCGTCAGCCGCACTGCCGAGCTCTACCACACCAGCGAGCGCGTGCTGCGCGAGCTCTACCTGAGCTACCGCAAGCCCGGCTTCGATCTCAAGATCGGCAAGCAGCAGGTGGCGTGGGGCAAGATGGACGGCCAGTTCATCGACATCGTCAACGGCATGGACCGGCGCGAGTTCGCGCAGCTCGAGACCGAGGACTACGAGATCCGCCGGCTGCCGAACTGGATGGCCAATGCCACCCTCTACTTCGGCGCGACCAGCGTGCAGATGCTCTACATCTTCGACTTCGAGCAGGATCGCCTGCCGCTGCCGGGCTCACCGTGGTTCTCGCCCAACATCCCGCCGAGCAGCGACGTCGTGCTGCCGGCCCAGCGGCCGGATGCCGGCCACTTCGACGATCACCAGTACGGCATCCGCGTCGACCGCGCGGCCGGCGCGCTGACCTACGGCTTCATCTACATGTACGCCTGGGACAAGTTCTCCGTCGATCACGTGCTCGGCACGCAGAACGTCGGCGGCCAGACCGTGCTGCGCCTGCAGCCGCGCCACGAACGCCTGCACCACGCCGGCATCACCGCCGACTACGCCACCACCTTCCAGGACGTGCCGCTGGTCGGCAGCCTGCCGACGGTGTTCCGCATCGAGGCGCTGTACACCAACGGCGTACGCTTCGCCGATTTCCGCAAACGCGCGCTGGCGCTTGCCGGCGTAGCCACCGACGGCACCTCCAAGCGCGACACGCTGCGCGCCGCGATCGCGATCGAGTTCGGCCTGCCGAGCCGCACCACGCTGATCTTCCAGCCGTCCTGGTACCAGACGCTGGATCACGTGGAGGAGCTCGGCGCCGGCTTCGGCGGCGGCTTCGGTGACGAGTGGAGCTTCATCCCGGTCGTGTTCCTGTCGCGGCCGTTCGCCTTCACGCGCGACCGCCTGAGCCTGGAATTCACCGCCTTCCCGCTGATCGGCGGGCCCGATACCGGCTGGGGCGGACTCAAGACCAAGCTGCGCCTGGCCTACAAGTTCTCCCAGTACATCAAGGGCCAGCTCGTCTACAACGGCTATGACACCGGTGAGCGCACCGATTTCTATGGCCAGTTCAACAAGTGGGACAATATAGGCTGGGAGCTCAGCTATGAATTCTGACGAAATGGCGCTGAAGCTGCTGCGCTCGGCAGGCGGGGCGCGTGCGGTGCTCGGAATCCTCATTGACCGGCAAGTAAACTCCGGTTCCTGCGCGCCGCGCGCGCCCCGCCTGCCTTCGCTCGCGACGCTTCAGCGCCATTTCGCGCGTCAAATTGGCCTGTTGCTGATGCGCTCGGCCAACTGCGCGCGTGCGGTGCTCGGAATCCTCATTTACCGCCTGCCTTCGCTCGCGACGCTTCAGCGCCATTTCGCTCGTCGGATGCAGTCCCTGCTCTGCGCCACCCTGCTCGCAACGGTGACCGTTACGGTGCCGGCCGCCGAGCCGACCTGGCGTACTGTCGAGGACATGAGTGCAGAAGACCAGGCACTGTTCGACCCGGCCACGTCGACACCCCGCGACGCGTCGCTGCCCTACATCCCGGCCGAGCCCTACCCGTTCGAGGCGCCGTACACGGCCGAGGAGATGGGCTTCCGCTCGGCCGAGTTCATCCATGTCTCGCGCTGGCCGCACGTCATGCTCGACGTCTTCGGCGTGGTCACCCCGTCCGGCTACATCAGCCAGGGCGAGTGGGTGAACTATGCCGCGCTCAACGCGCGCCCGGGCCTCGAAGGTTACATGCGCGACGTCACCGGCGGCGACACCTATTCGCGCTGGATGACCTGGGCCAGCTTTCCGCCGGAGCAGGAAGGCGAGCAGCAGTACTGGGCGCCCTTCCGCACCGACAAGGAATTCCGCACCAAGATGGATTTCTTCGTCTACTCGCCGGCGATGCGCCGGGTGCGGCGCATGCCCGAGCCGCGCCGTGACCAGCGCTTTCCCGACAATGCGCAGACCTTCGACGACGTCATCGGGCGCGACCCCTGGGAGTTCGAGTGGCAGCTGCTCGGCACCGACGTGCTCTACGAGACGCTGCGTTTCCCCAACACGCGGCCGACCATGACACTCAACGTCGTCGGCCGCGGCTTTGTCGAGAAGCCGACCTCCGAGATCCGCCTGATGGGCGACGACTTCCCTCACTACCGCGCCGACGGCGGCGTCGAGTGCTGGGTCTTGAAGGCCACCGCGAAGCCCGAATGGCTGCCGGGTTATGCCGAGCAGTACCTCGTCGTGTGGCTCGAGAAACATACCTTCTACCCGCTGCGACGCGAGAAGTACGCGCCCGACGGCCATCTCATGATGATCGAGGAGCGCATCAGCAAGCTCGAGAACCCGGCGCTGGGCGATCGCGGCTACGCCGCGCTGATGTCGAACTACTGGAATATCGACTACGACCTGCTCGGCTTCAGCCTGCACGACGGCCACACCCTGCGCGAGTGGAGCGACGAGGAGAAGGAGATGATCTTCAGCGCCGAGTTCATGCGCCGCGAGTGGAATTACGAGCCGCTCAAGACGCAGGCGCGGGTCTCCTCCCCGGACCAGGTCTTCATGCGCCCGCATCTCTACCCCGACAAGTTCCCGGCACACCGCAACCCGGCCCTGCCGCCGGCCGTTGCCGCCCGCTACCAGGCCCAGGAGGCTGCCGGCAAGCTGGTGTTCGAGACGCCCGGCGCCGGCGAGTAGTGCGGTGGACATGGCCGGCCACGCGCTGCGCCTGTGGCCGGCCGCCACGCTCGCGCTCGCACTCACGGCCTGCACGCCTTCGGCACCCGCGCCGCTGGAAGGGCGCCCGGGCGGCCCCTACCGCATGACCCTGGCCTTCGACCCGGCGCCGCCGGCCGCCGGACGCGAGACCCGCCTCACCACGCGCCTCACGCGCGCCGCCAGCGGCGCACCGGTACAGAACCTGCAGGTGGTGCACGAGCGCGTGGTGCACAATTTCATCGTCGCCCTGGATTTCTCGAGCTTCGCGCACATTCATCACGAGGATTTCGACGCGCTGCGGGACGACGACCTGCGCGCCGCCACCTTCAGCTTCCCCTACACCTTCCCGCGCGCGGGCCACTACCGCATGGTGAGCGAGTTCACCCACCGCGACCGCGGCTGGATCAAGCATTTCGACGTGAACGTCGGCGATGCGCCAACGCCCCGCGTGACCCTGGACCCGGCCCGCGAGAAACGCTTCGGCGCCTATACCGCGACCCTGTCGACCTCGCCGCCGACACCGGTGGCGGGCTTCGAGACCGAGCTCGTCCTGCAGCTCGCTCGCGACGGCGAGCCGGTCACGGATCTCGCCCTCATCCTTGGCTCCGAAGTGCACGTCGCGCTGTGGCGGATCGACGGCCGGCATTTCGGCCACGCGCACACCTGGACGCCGCACATGGCCGCGATGATGGCCGAGATGCACGATCGCGAACTGGCTGCCGAGGAGCGCGCCGCGCGCATGGCGGGCATGATGGCGGCCATGGCCGGGATGCCGGCCGAACAGGTTTTCCATGGGCCGCGCATCCCGGTGCACCACGTATTCCCGGAGCCCGGCGTGTACGCGATTTTCCTGCAGTGCGCGCCCGGCGGCAGCCCGCGGGTGTTCGACTTCCAGCTAGAGGTCGAGCGCTATCGCGAGGGCATGGAGACGCGCATCGATTCGATGGTCACGCGCGCGGCCCATGGCATGCCATGAGCGGGGCACGCCTGATCGCGATGCTGGCCCTGATGCATGCCGCAACGGTCGACGCGGGTCATGGCTTCATGAATGCCTTCAACGACATCGAATGGCTGCCGGCGCCGGGTCGCACGCCGGACCAGCTCGCCTATCGCCTGGATCTCCTCGACGAGCGCGCGCGGCTGGCGCTGGCCGGCACCCCGGCCGCCGCGTTCGATCTCAGCCTCGCCTTCGCGCGCGAGAAGCTGGCCGAAGTCGCGGCCCTGGTGCGGCGCGAGCAGGCGCAGGCGGCGCCGCCCGCGATCGCGGCCTACCGCGACTACCTCGCGCGTGCCGCGGCGGCGATTACCGGCAGCGCTGCCGCCGAGCGCGCCGGTCTGCGCGAACGTTTCGCCCTCGCCCTGCTCGAGCACCGCTACCTGGTGTCGGTCGACTACCTGGACCTGCCACGCGGCGCGCGCGGCGTCATCGCCGAGCTGGTCACGGCCGCCGAAGGGCACTACACGTCGCTGCGCTCCGAGCTGCCGCGCGCCTTCCGCGACACCCTGTTCTTCAAGGAAGAGGAAGTCCGCTGGTCGTGGGAGATGGCGCAGCAGGCCGATGCCCAGGGCCTGTGAGGCCACGCCCGCGGGCGCCGGCGGTCGCCGCGCGGCGCTTGGGGTCTTCCTGGCCGGCGCGATGGTGCTGCTCGTGCTGCCCGCGGCCGGCGCCCTGCTCGCCGGCCGTCCTGCCGCGACCTACCTCGAGTTTCCGCCGTTGTCGCGTTACGTCGCCCCGGCCGCGTTCTCATGGCCGGTGTTCGTCGCGATGGGTACGTTCGTCGTCGCCTGCGTCACGCCGCTGCTGGCTATCGTCGCGCGCACGCCGGCGCCGCGCACGCCGCCGCGCGGCCGCTTCCCGGCCTGGGGCTGGGCCGCGCTCGCGTTCACGCTCGCCGCCTGGGCCGTGGCGTGGTCCCGGCTGCCGCTGTTCGCCCCGCTTCAGATCCACACCTTCACGCCGTTGTGGCTGGGTTACATCGGGACTGTCAACGCGCTCTGCCAATGGCGCGCCGGGCACTGCCCGCTGCTCGACGACACCCGTCGCTACCTCGCGCTGTTTCCGGCCAGCGCGCTGTTCTGGTGGTTGTTCGAGTACCTCAATCGCTTCGTACAGAACTGGTACTACACCGGTATCGATACGCTGGGCGCGGCCGAATACGTGCTGTGGAGTACGCTCGCCTTCTCCACCGTGTTACCGGCGGTAGCCGCGACGCGTACTCTGCTCGGCACCTGGCCGCGGCTCACCGCGGGCCTGCAGGCGGCCCGCCCCGTGCGGCTGCCGGCCGGCGCCGGCGCCTGTTTGCTGGCGCTGGCGGTGGCCGGGCTGGCGGTACTCGCCGTGTGGCCCGACTGGACCTTTCCGCTGGTGTGGCTGGCCCCGCTCGCCCTGTTCGGCGCGCTGGAAGCGCGCGCGGGCATGCACACCCCGTTCGCTCCGGTCGCCGGCGGCGACTGGCGCGAGGTGTGGTCGTGGGCACTGGCTGCCCTGGTGTGTGGTATCGCCTGGGAGACCTGGAACGCCTTCAGCGCCGCGCGCTGGGTCTACGCCGTGCCTTTCGTGCAGCGTTTCCATATCTTCGAGATGCCGCTGCTGGGTTATGCCGGCTACCTGCCGTTCGGGCTCGAATGCGCGCTGGCCTGCCGCCTGGCGCGCGAGCTGGTCGGCGACGACACGGCGGGCACGGCATCGGCGTGACCCTATATCCGGATTCGGCTAACCTGCTCGGGTCACCCCGCCCATCCGCCCGCGACCGGAAACACCGCCCCGCCATGCACGACCCATCGCGCGAATTCGCTCCCGACCAGGACGCCCGCCATGACTAGCAGCGCAGCCCTGCGCTACGAGCGCGACGGCGACGTCGCCGTGCTCACCATGGACGACGGCAAGGCGAATGCGGCCGGCTTCGCCCTGCTCGGCGCGCTCGGCGAAGCCCTGCAGCGCGCGCAGGAGGAAGCCCGCGCGGTCGCCCTGCTCGGCCGCCCCGGGGTGCTCAGCGGCGGTTTCGATCTCAAGGTGATCCGCGGCGGCGACCCGGCCGAGATCGAACGCCTGGTCACGCTTGGCGTGCGCGTGATCATGCAGATCTTCGGCCATCCACAGCCGCTCGTGATCGGTGCGCCCGGTCACGCGGTAGCGCTGGGCGCGTTCATGCTGCTGGCCGCGGACTACCGCGTCGGCGCCGCCGGCGACTTCAAGGTCGGCCTCAACGAAACGGCCATCGGCCTGACCCTGCCGGCCTTTGGCATCGAGCTGGCGCGCGAACGGCTGTCGCCGCGCCACCTGACCAGCGCCGCCATCGCGGCCCAGCTCTACACGCCGGTGGAGGCCATCGAGGTCGGTTTTCTCGACGAGGTCGTCGGCGTCGACTCGCTGCACCAGGCGGCCGTGACCAAGGCACAGGAAATGGCGACGCTGGATGCCACCGCCTATGCTGCCAACAAGGCCAGCTTCCGGGCACCCATCGTCGCGCGCGTGCTCGCCGGGCTGGAGCGATGAACGCCCGCCGCGACCGCTTCCCGCTCAGCGTGGCGGCTCGACCCGGATGATGTCGAGTACACCGTCGTAGCCGATCTCGTAGCAGGCGCCGCAGCGCCAGCGCGGCATGCGCCGCGCCGCCCGCCGACTCGCCGCGCACACCCGGCACACGTGCAGGTAGTGCGGCCGCCGGCGCGCGCGGGCGTTGAGCAGGTTGATCGTCTCGGCGTCACTGAAGCGCACACTGGGCTCGAAACCGGCCGTGCGCACCAGCTGGCGCCATTCCGGGCCGTGCGGCCGGATGCGGGGGCCGAAGTGCTCGTAGGCGGCCAGGTGCGCGAGCTCGTGGCAAAGCACGTCCAGGACGCGCGCCTCGGCCATCTCGCGCACCGCGTCGGCCAGCGTGACCAGGCGCCGCGCCGGGTAGCAGCGTCCCACGCTGCGGAACATGCGGCGCGAGAAGCGCACGCGCACCTCGCTGCCGACCCCCTCCACGTTCCACAGTCGCAACCAGCCGCGGGCACGCGCCGCGACGGCTGCGGAAAACGCTTGTTCGAGCTCCAGCATCGCCTGATCCGGGGGGGTCCCGCCCATGTTACCCGGCCGCGCCGCGCGCCGTCAGGCGTCCGCCAAAGCGTGGCCGCCGTCACGTCCCCGGCCAACAGTTCCCGCCACAATGGCCGCTACAGGGGAAGTCCGCAGCACGTACCCTGCCGCGCCGCATTCGACCAGGAGGAACTGACCGTGACCGGGGAGGCCCTGAAGCTCAATCCGCAATCCGAAGCCGGCGAGGACGTGTTCGTCTTCGGCACCGATCTCGGCGGGCGCCACGAGAGCGAGAGCGCGCGCTTCGCCGTCGCGCTGCACCAGGCCGAGCCGGGCAAGGGCAGCGGCGCGAGCGGCCATGCCTATGCCGTGCCGTGCCGCAACACGCGCGGCGAAATGCTCGGTCCGGAGGTCATCGGCAATTACCTCGATTCCCTGTTCTCGCACGCCGCGGCACACCCCGGGCTGCGCTTCCGCGTCGCGCGGTTCGGCTGCGAGAAAGACGGGCACAGTGACGCGGTAATGGCGCGCCTGTTCGCCCGCGCGCCCGAAAACTGCGTGCTGCCGGGCCTGTGGCAGCGGCTGCTGCATACCGACCTGCCGGCGCGCCTGCTGGTCTTCGACCCGGGCGCCCACCTGCGCGACGCCGCGTGGCAGGAGCGCCTGCAACGCTACCTGTCGCTCAACGCCCCGTTGTGGGACGCACCGTCGGTGGAGCTGGTCAGCGTGGGTACCGCGCGCGCCATCGTCGCCAACGACGTCGCGTCCAGGAAGCTCGGACTGCGCCACCGCGTGTTCGGTCCCAACGAGGCCTTCTACGGTCGCGACGCCATGCTCGCCGCCGAGGCCAAGGCCATCTGGTACGCCACTCACATGCTCACGGTGTTCGACTTCGACCAGACCGCCCAGCCGCAGCAGATCCGCGTCATGGGTGCCGCGACCCGCGGCGGTCTCGCCGTCGACCAGGTCGACTGCAACGCCGACGAGTAGAGCGGCCGGGGCGGCCCCGCCCCGCTATCCGGCGCCTCTCCCGCTCGTGTCCTGCCACCGGGCCTGCCCGCTATGCGCTGGCAGCATTTAGATATGAAATATATTCATATCAAATAATTTGATTTCTAAGTATTAATCCCGCAGACTGTGTCCATCCTGCGGTCGCCGGCCCACGTCGGGCCGTTGCCGTTGTCGCTTTTACCCACGATTCATACCCAGGAGTCCAACCATGGCCATCGCCACCCAGAAGCTGCCCTACGACCTCACCGCGCTGGAGCCGCACATCTCGCGCGAGACGCTGGAGTATCACCACGGCAAGCACTACGCCGGCTATGTGAAAAAGCTCAATGCCGCCATCGACGGCACCGCGCTGGCCGACCTGGCGCTGACCGACATCATGCTGCGCGCCGACGACAACGGCGTGTTCAACAACGCCGCGCAGGCCTGGAACCACGAGTTCTACTTCAACGCCCTGTCGCCGCAGCCGCAGGGGCGTGCCGACGGCCCGCTGGCGGACGCCATCGCGCGCCGCTTCGGCAGCTTCGAGAAGCTGTGCGAGAAATTCAGCGCCGCGGCCGCCGGGCAGTTCGGCTCCGGCTGGGCCTGGCTGGTACTCGATGCCGACCGCGAGCTCGACATCGTCACCACCGGCAACGCCGACAATCCCCTCACCCGCGGCCAGACCCCGCTGCTGACCTGCGACGTGTGGGAGCACGCCTACTACATCGATTACCGTAACGACCGCGGCAAGTATCTCGACGGCTTTCTCGAGCTGGTCGACTGGAAGATCGTGGCCGACAACTTCGCCCGCGCCACGGTCGAGCGCGCTGCATGAGCAACCACGGCGAGGGCGCGCCCGCCGCGCGCTCACCCCGCCACCGGGTGCGGGCGCCGTGAGTGGCGCCCGCACCGTGGCGCGGCCGGCCGGCAGCGCGCTCAGCGATGCCGTGCTGGTCGCTCTGCGGCGCATCATCCGCGCCAACGACCTGCGCTCCCGCCAGGTCGCCAAGCAGACCGGCCTGACCAGCGCGCAGCTCATCGTGCTGCGCGCCATCGCGCGCCTGGGCGAAGTCACCACGCGCAGCATCTCGCTCGAAGTCAGCTTGAGCCCGGCCACGGTGACCACCATCATGGACCGCCTCTCCGAGCGCGGCTTCGTCGAACGCTATCGCAGCCAGCAGGACCGCCGGGTGGTCTACACGCGCCTCACCGCGCGCGGCTGGGAGACCCTGGCCGCCGCGCCGGTGCTGCTGCAGGAAGAGTTCACGCGCCGCTTCGCCGCGCTGCCACGGGCCGAGCAGCGCGCCCTGGTCGCCACCCTGGAGCAGGTCGCGGCGATGATGCAGGCCGAAGACCTGCCCGCCGCACCGGTGCTCGACGGCAGCGCCTGACGCGCGCGCCGCGCCGCGGCGATAATGCGGGCATGTCGCCCGACCCTCGCCTTGCGCAGCCACGATGATGCGCGCCATGCGTCTCACCGCGCTCGCGCCGCTCAGCGAGAACCCCGCCCCCCTCGCGCTGACCGACCTGCCGCTGCCCGAGCCAGGTCCCGGCGAGGTGCGCCTGAAGGTGCTCGCCTGTGGCGTGTGTCACACCGAGCTCGACGAGATCGAGGGCCGCACGCCGCCGCCCCGCCTGCCGGTGACGCCCGGTCACGAGGTCGTCGGCCGGGTCGACGCACGCGGTCCCGGCGCCCGGCGCCATGCGCTGGACGCGCGCCTCGGCGTGGGCTGGATCTTCCGCTCGACCGGCGCCGCCGACGAGAACCTCGCAGAGACCTTTACCGCCACCGGCCGCGACGCCGACGGCGGCTATGCCGAGTACATGGTCGTACCGGAGGACTACGCTTACCCGGTACCGGACGTCTTCAGTGACGTGGAGGCGGCACCGCTGCTGTGCGCCGGCGCCATCGGCCATCGCGCGCTCAGGCTGACCGGCATCCGCGCCGGCGGCCGTCTCGGCCTCAGCGGCTTCGGCGGCTCGGCGCACCTCGTCCTGCAGCTCGCGCGCCACCTGTACCCGGAACTCTCGATCAGCGTGTTCGCGCGCGACCCCGAAGTCCGCGGCTTTGCCGCCGCGCTCGGCGCGGACTGGGTCGGCGACACCGGCGAGCGCGCGCCGCAGCCACTGGATGCCATCATCGATACCACCCCGGCGTGGAAGCCGATCGTCGAGGCCCTGGCCAACCTGCGCCCGGGCGGCCGGCTGGTAATCAACGCCATCCGCAAGGAAGACGCCGACAGGGACGAGCTCGGCCGTCTCTCCTACCACGACCACCTGTGGATGGAGCGCGAGATCAAATCGGTCGCCAACATCACGCACCACGACATCCGCGACTTTCTCGGGATCGCCGCCGCCATCCCGCTGCGCCCGCGGGTCACGACCTATCCGCTGGCCGACGCCAACCGCGCCCTGCTCGACCTGCGCCGCGGTCGCGTGCGCGGTGCCAAGGTGCTGACCTTCGACTAGTACGCCGCGCCCTCACAGCGTGGCGAGACCGAGCAGCGCCGGCTCCGGGTGGACCACCAGGCGGGTGGCGATGCGCTCCAGGTAGCCCGGCAGCGGCGCCGGCGTCTCGAAGCGCGCACGGAAGGCCGAGCGCGACAGCTCGTCGGCGTAGCGCGGCAGGATGCCGCCGGCGAGGTAGACGCCGCCCAGGGCGCCGCTCGACAGGGCCAGGTTGCGCGCCGCGAGACCGAGGAAAGCGAAGAACAGGGCCAGCGCCTCGCGCGCCGGGCTAGCGCCCTCGTGCAGCGCCTGCTGCACCACGCCTTCGGGCGTCGTCACCGCCGCGTGCGCCGCGCCGGCACACTGCTCGTAGAGGCGCACCAGCCCCGGCCCGGACACCAGGTCTTCCACCGATGGCGGCGTCCCGGCGGCACGCAGCCGCTCCACGACCGCGGCTTCGGCCTCGGTCACCGGCGCGATCAGCGCGTGCCCGGCCTCGGTCGCCAGCGCGCCCTGCCCCGGCAGCCACAGGCCCGCGCCGAAGCCGGTGCCGGGCCCCATGATCACCGCCGGCTGCCCGCGCCGCAGCGGCCCGCCGCCGAGGTCGATGGTGTCGGCGGCGCCAAACGCCGGGATCGCGTGCGCCAGGGCCTCGAAGTCGTTGACCAGGTGCGCGGCGTCGAAGCCGAAACGCTCGACCAGTGCGGCGGCCGACACCCGCCAGGCGAGGTTGGTCAGCTCGACCTCGCCCGCGTCGACCGGTCCGGCAACGGCGAGCACCAGGTCGTGACCGTCGGCGCGCAGGCCCTCCTCCTCGATGAACGCGGCGATGCACGCCTCCAGCGTATCGGCCTCGGCATTGAGGTAGCGGCGTACCCGCCCGACCTGCCCGCCACGCGCACAGGCCAGTCGCGTGTGCGTGCCACCGACGTCGCCCACTACGCGTGACGGTGCACTCATCGCAGGCGGGTTGCCGCGAGCTGCTTGAGAAAACGCTTGGACCAGGAGAACACGTCGTTGCCCGTAATCACCACGAAGGCCTGGCGCCAGCGCTCGATGCGCTCGTCCAGCGGCATCTTGAGCGCGCCGAGGATGGCATCGGCCACTGCGTCGTGATCGAAGGGATTGACCCGTACCACGCTGTCGAGCTCGGCCGCGGCACCGGTCAGCTCCGACAACACCAGCACCCCCGGGTCGTGCTCGTCCTGCGCGGCGATGAACTCCTTGGCGACCAGGTTCATGCCGTCGCGCAGCGGCGTCACCAGCCCGACGCTGGCGAGGGCCAGGAAGCTCATGATGGTCGGCCGCGCGTAGCCCTTGTTGACGTAGCGCAGCGGCACCCAGTCGAACTCCGCGTAACGCCCGTTGATCTCGCCGACGATGCCCTCCAGCCGCAGCCTGAGCTCGTTGTACTCGGGCACGTCCTCGCGCGAGGGCTGGGCGATCTGCAGGAAGATCACGTCACCCAGCGTCTCCGGGTAGCGCGACAGGAGCTGCTCGTAGGCAAGGAAACGATCCGGCAGTCCCTTGCTGTAATCGAGGCGATCGACGCCGACCACCAGCGGCCGGTCGTGCAGGCTCTGCTCGAGGCGGCGCACGGTCTTCACGTCGCGGCCGCTGGTCGCCATGTCACGAACTTCGTTGGCATCGATACTGATCGGGAAAGTCCCGGCGCGCGACTTGCGTATGCTCCAGCTGATGCGGCCGTTGCCGTCGACCCTGGCCCCGGTGCCGCGCACGATGCAGTCGAGGAAATTCCTCAGATCGTTGTCGCTCTGGAATCCGATCAGATCGTAGGCAGCGAATTTCCACAGCAGCTCAACGTAGTCCGGCAGCGTGCGCAGCACGTCGAAGGATGGAAACGGGATGTGCAGGAAGAAGCCGATGCGTCCCTCGACGCCGGCCGAGCGCAGCGCGTGACCCATGGGGATCAGGTGGTAATCGTGTATCCACAGGGTGTCGTCCGGCTCGAGCTGCGGCAGCAGCTTGCGCGCGAGAAACTCGTTGGTGCGGTAGTAGCCGTCGCGGTAGCGGCGCGCGTACTGCATCGCGTCGATGCGGAAATGAAACAGCGGCCACAGCACGCGATTGGCGAAGCCCTTGTAGTAGTCCTCGTAGTCACCGCGCGTGAGCGGGATCGTGGCATAGCGTACGCCGTCGACCTCGGCGGTGGTCGCGCGCCGCGCCGTGTGGTCACTGACGTTGCCGTCCCAACCGAACCACAGTCCGCCGCTGTCTTTCAGCGCGGACGTGAGCGCGACCGCCAACCCGCCCGGCGCGCTGCCGCGCCGCGGCACGTTGCAACGGTTGGAGACGACGACCAGGCGGCTCAAAACTCGCCCTCCCACGGCCGCGACAGGCGCAGGGCCGAGTTGATCAGCCCGACCATGGAGTAGGTCTGCGGAAAATTACCCCACAGCTCGCCGCTGCGCAGATCGATGTCCTCGGACAACAAGCCGAGCGGGTTGCAGTGTGCCAGCAGGTTCTCGAACAGGCGCCGCGCCTCGCTCTCGCGTCCGATGTCGTGTAACGCATCGATATACCAGAAGGTGCACACGGTGAACGCCGCCTCGGGCAAACCGAAGTCATCCTGTGTGGCGTAGCGCATGATGAGATCGCCGCGCCGCAGTTCGCGCTCGACTGCGAGCACGGTGCCGCGAAAACGCTCGTCGTCGGCGCGCACGAACTTGAGCTGCGCCAGCAGCAGCAGGCTCGCATCCATGTCGCGGCCGCCGAAGCTCTCGACGAAGCCGCCGACCTCGGGGTTCCAGGCGCGCTCACAGATCACCGCGTGCATGGCATCGGCGCGTTCGCGCCAGACGCGGTGACGTTCCTCCAGGCCGAGATGCGCGGCAATGCGTGCGAGCCGGTCGCAGGCGGCCCAGCACATGACACTGGAGAAGGTATGCACCTTGGCGATGCCGCGGTATTCCCACAGCCCGGCGTCCGGCTGATCGAAATTCTCGGCCGCGCGCTCGCCCAGGATCTCGAGCTTGTTGAACAGGCTCTCGTCGCCCGGGTGGCGCAGGCGCTGGTCGTAGAACACGTGCGCGGCGGCCAGTACCGCTGCGCCGTAGACGTCGTGCTGAACCTGCTCGTGGGCCTGGTTACCCATGCGCACCGGCCCCATGCCGCGGTAGCCGGGCAGGAGGTCGACGACGGTCTCGTCGATGCTGGCCGAGCCATTGATCTTGTACACCGGCTGCAGCCTGCCGTCGGGGGAATCGGCCACGCGATTGATGATGTAGCGCAGGTAGCGCTCCATGGTCTGGGTCGCACCGAGGCGGTTGAGCGCGGCAACCACGAAGTAGGCGTCGCGCAGCCAGCAGTAACGGTAGTCCCAGTTGCGGCCACTGTCCGGCGCTTCGGGAATCGAGCTGGTGATGGCAGCGATCACCGCGCCGGTATCGTCGAACGCGTTGAGCTTGAGCGTGATGGCCGCGCGAATGACCTCGGCCTGCCACTCGAACGGGATGCCGAGGTAACGCACCCACTCGTCCCAGTAGCCGCAGGTGTCTTCGAGGAAGCGCTGGGCGATGTGGGTGACCGAGTCCTTGATGGTCTCGTCCGGTCCCAGCACCATGACCAGCGGACCGTCGACGACGCACGCCATCTCGTCGAGGATGGCGCTGATCGAGCCGTTGGTGGTGAGCCGCACGACCTGGTCCGGCAGCACGTAGCGGATGTGGTTGCTGCCGTGGGTGACGGTGACCGGCACCGCGCCATGCTCGCCCTGCGGCCGCAGGCGCACTCGCACGCGCGGCGTGCCGGCAATGGAGCGCACCGTGCGCACCAGCATGACCGGCCGGTACATGCGCCCGAACTGCTTGAAGCGCGGGGCGAAATCGGTCACCTCGACGGCGCCGCCGTCGCGATTGTAGAGGCGCGTGACGAGCACCGCGGTGTTCTTCAGGTACTCCTGCTCGGAGCGCTCGAAGTCGATCAGCTCGAGGCTGAAGGTGCCGGTGGGATCATCGCCGCGCTCGCCGCGCAACAGCGCGTCGAACACCGGCGCGCCGTCGAAACCGGGCATGCAGCACCACACTACCGACGCGCGCTCATCGACCAGCGCACCGATGGTCGAGTTGCCGATAAGCCCCAGGTTCAGATTGCTCATTGCGCCCCCGTTTGCGATTCGCGCCGCACCTCGCAGCGACCGTGTTGCGATATGCGCAGGCGCTGGCGATTCTAGCGACTCTGACCGCCCGCGGCACGCCACCCGAACGTTCGGGCAAGCTCGTGCGCCTGGTGCTCGAGTTCCTCCGGCGGCATGCGTTCACGCAGCACCGCCGCAGCGCGCGCGTCGCCGTGCAGCGCAAGCGCGAGCAACAAGACGTCGTCCCGCTGCGCCAGCGTGCCGTCCGCGGGCGCGACCTGCGCCACACTGCGCAAGCCGGTCATGAGCAGCGCGGCGAGCGCGGCATCGCGCTCAGTGCTGTCCGCAGCGGCCAGCGCCTCGAGCAGCGCAGCGGCTGCCCCGGTCTCGCCACGGCGCCAGTGAGCGAGCGCGAGCGCGCGGCGCGCCACCGGCGAGGTCGCGGCGGCCCGCTCGCAGGCCTGGACCACGCCTGCCAGTGCGGTGTTCTCCTGTTTCCCGCGCAGCCAGTGGTTGAAACGCGCCACGCACAGCAGCTCGCGCGCGGCCTCGTCACCCGGCGCGCGCGCCAGGGCTTCCCGGGCGTGCGCTTCGGCGGCGGCCGAGTCGCCGGCGAGCAACGCCGCGCGCGACAGCAGCAGGTCGTCCTGCACGAAGGTGCGCGTGGTGTCGGCGGCCGGCAGCGGCAGCAGGCTGGCGGCGCCGGCCAGCGCGGCGGCGGCGATCGCGCGCGCCCGCCACGGCGCGCCCACGCCGCCAGCCAGGATCGCGAGCAGCGGCACCAGCGGCAGGCGGAAACGCGCGCTGACGTAGGTCAGCAGCAGTGCGGCGACGTAGCTCAGCACCAGGGCCGCCAGCAGACGTGTGCCGGCACCGCCGCGGCGCAGTGTCGCGCCCAGCACGCCCAGCGTCAGCAGCAGCGACCAGCACAGCGGATTCGGCGCCAGCCACGGTGAGCGCGCCTTGTGTACGACGTAGGTCTTGTTGTTGTACTGCTCGAAGTTGTTCAGCAGGTACCATGCCTTGGCCGCCACCCGCCGCAGCCATGCGGCAGGGTCCGCGCCGATCGCGGCCAGCGCACGCCCGCGCCAGTAACGCGAAGTCTCTGCGGGACCGGCCGGCGCGCCGGGGCGCGCCTCGCGGTACAGCCGCTCGGCCTCCAGGCGTGCGGGATTGGTCGCATCGTCGTAGGAGACGAGGCGACGCGACTGCTCGAAGTAGCGCCCGTTGGCACCGGCGTGGTTGGCCGCCCACAGGTTGAACGCGCCCTGCCACGGCAGCACGCGAGCCTCGCCGCCCAACGACAGGTTGACCGCGGCCATCGCGGCACAGGCGAGCAACGCCGGCAGCAGCGCCGCCAGGACATGGCGCATGTCGGCACGCCGCTCGGCAACGCTACGCCAGCCGAGCAGCAGCCACCAGCCGCACAGCATGGCCATCAGCTGCGGCCGGGTCAGCGCAGCGACGGCGAACAGCAGCGATGCGGTCGCCAGCGCCGCCGGCGTTGCCGCGCGGCCTGCGCGCAGGGCCGCGACCACCGCGCCCAGCATCAGCGTCATGGCGAGCGTGATGTCCAGCGGATCGGCGGCAAAGTGGAGCACCATCGGATTGAGACCGAACAACGACGCGGCCAGCAGCGCACCACGTTCACTGGCCCACAGCCCGCGTGCAGCCGACCACACCAGCGCCGTGCTGGCGAGGTGCAGAGCGCCGTTCAGCATGCGCGCGGCGAACGCCAGGTCGGCCTGCGGCAACCCCAGCTCGAGCATCAGCGCGAGCACCGCGGGGTACAGCGGCGCGCGGTAGAATGGCTCGGCCGGCAGTGCGCCGCCTGCGATGCGGCGCGCGAGATCGAGCATCTCGCGACCGTCGAGCACGGGGTACAGCCCGAGCGGCGTCGCGCTGTACCAGAGCAGGAAGCCGGCCGTGTAGACGGCCACGGCGCCGGCCAGCGCGAGGCGCGCGGCGCGGGCCAGAGATTGTCGATCGCGCAGCGTCCCCACCCCGCAAACTGGAAACCGGATACCGCGCGAGCAGTAAGTCACATCGAGCCAACCACGGCAAGCCGCGCGAGGTCGCGCGGCCGCCCTTACCGAGGAGTACGTCATGCAGGATTTTCAGGACAAGGTCGCCGTCATCACCGGCGGCGCCAGCGGCATCGGACTCGCCGTGGCCCGCGCGCTCGCCGCCTCCGGCGCCCGGCTGGTACTGGCCGACATCGAACGCGAGGCGCTGGACGCGGCCGTGGCGGAGTTCGACGCCGGCGGCAGCGCCGCCATCGGCCTGATCACCGACGTCAGTGACCGCGACGCCGTGCACGCCCTGGCAGACGCGGCCTGGGATCGCTTCGGCGGCGTCGACATCGTCATGAACAACGCCGGCGTGGCGGTGTTCGGTCCGACCCAGGACATGACCCATGCCGACTGGCAATGGACCGTCGACGTCAACCTGTGGGGACCTATCCACGGCGTCGAGGCCTTCGTGCCGCGCATGATCGAGCAGGGCCGCGGCGGCCACGTCCTGTTCACGGCGAGCTTCGCCGGCCTCGTCGCCAACCGCGACCTCGGCCCCTACAACGTGACCAAGGCCGCGGTCGTGGCGCTCGCCGAATCGCTGCGCAAGGACGTTCGCGAGCACGGCATCGGGGTTTCCGTGCTGTGCCCGATGCGGGTCGCGAGCAGCATCGACTTCAGCGCGCGCAACCGGCCGCAGGCGCTCGGCGGGCCGGATGCCAATCGCACCTACACGGACGAAGAGCGCGCGGCACTGGACGGGCGCCTGCTCGACGCCGCGCCGGTCGCCGGGCTGGTGCTGGACGCGATGCGCCGCAACGAGCTCTACATCCACACGCACCGGGAAGCGGCCGAGTACTTCCATCGCCGGGCCGAGCGCATCGAGGCCGCTTTCGCCAACGCCCTGTAAACCCGCCGGCAGCGCGGCGCGCTCGGCGCAGCGCCGCCGCGGCGCCCGCGATTTGCAGGCCGCGGCCCGATGGCCTATCATTAAGTCATTGTTTGTATTATTTTTTTGGTCTCCGCCATCGGCAACTCGACCAACCTGTCGCTGCGCTGCACAATAATGCACGTGCCAGCGCGCCAGCTTCCGCCCAGTCCCGACGCAGCCGCCACCTCCCGGTGCGGAGTGGTCACGCTCGTCCGCGGCACGGCGCGGCCAGACTCAATTCACGGAAGGGAATATGTGCGGTATCTGCGGTGAGATCCGGTTCGACGGCGAGGCGGTGGACCTCGCCCGCATCGAGGCCATGAAGCGCGAGATGGCGCCGCGCGGTCCGGACGACGGCGGCACCTTCGCCGTCGGCAACCGCGCCTTCGGCCATCGCCGGCTGATGGTGATGGACCTCTCGGCACATTCGCAGCAGCCCATGATCGACGCCGCACTCGGCCTCGGCGTGGTCTTCAACGGCGCCATTTACAACCATCCCGAGCTGCGCCGCGAGCTCGGCGGGCTGGGTTACCACTTCCACTCCGAGGGTGACACCGAGGTCGTGCTCAAGGCCTGGCATGCGTGGGGCGCGGATAGCCTGCAACGCTTCAAGGGCATGTTCGCCTTCGCCCTGTGGGAGCGCGACAGCGGCCGCACCGTGCTGGCGCGTGATCGCCTCGGCATCAAGCCGCTGTACTTCTCGGAACAGGCCGCCGGCATCACCTTTGCCTCGACCCTGCCGGCGCTGCTCGCGGCGGGAAATATCGACACCCGAATCGACCCGGTCGCGCTCAACCACTACCTCAGCTTCCACGCCGTGGTGCCGCCGCCGCGCACCATCCTCGAAGGCGTGCGCAAGCTGCGCCCGGCCCACTACCGCGTCATCGAGGCCGACGGCCGCAGCGAAGAGCACGCCTACTGGTCGCTGGAATTCAGCCACGAGATCGAGCGCAGCGAAGCCGAGTGGCGCGATGCCCTGCTCGACGAGCTGCGCGCCGCCGTGCGCCGGCGCCTGGTGGCCGCGGTCGACGTCGGCGTGCTGCTCTCCGGCGGCGTCGACTCCAGCCTGCTCGTCGGCCTCATCGCCGAGGCCGGTGTCAGTCGCTTCAAGACCTACTCGGTCGGCTTCGAGACCATCGGCGAGGAAGCCGGCGACGAGTTCATGTACTCCGACATCGTCGCCGATGCCTTCTCCACCGATCACCACAAGATCCGGGTGTCCTCGGCCGAGCTGCTCGACGAGCTGCCGCGCGCCATCGATGCCATGGCCGAACCCATGGTCAGTCACGACTGCATCGGCTTCTACCTGCTCTCGCGCGAGGTCGCGCGCACCTGCAAGGCCGTGCAGAGCGGCCAGGGCGCGGACGAGGTCTTCGGCGGCTACCACTGGTATCCGCCCCTGGTCGGCAGCGATCAGCCTTTCGAGACCTACCGCAAGGCCTTTTTCGACCGCGATTTCGACGAGTACCGCGAGGTGGTGACGGCCGGGCTGGTCGATCGCGACCACGCCTCGGAGTTCGTGCTCGGCGAGTTCCGCCGCGAAGGCGCCGAGGACCCGGTCGACAAGGCCCTGCGTCTCGACACCACGATTATGCTGGTCGACGACCCGGTCAAGCGGGTCGACAACATGACCATGGCCTGGGGGCTGGAGGCGCGCGTGCCGTTTCTCGACCACGAGCTGGTCGAATTCGCCGCCACCATGCCGGCCTCGCTCAAGGTCTCGGGCGAGGGCAAGTACCTGCTCAAGGAAGCCGCGCGCAGCGTCATCCCGGCCGAGGTCATCGACCGTCCCAAGGGCTATTTCCCGGTGCCGGCGCTGAAGTACCTGCGCGGCTCGGTGCTCGACTACGTGCGCGACGGCCTGCTCGGTACGCGCGCCGTGAACCGGGGCCTGTTCAACCGCGCTTACGTCGAGTCGCTGCTCGACGACCCCGAGGCGCACATCACGCCGCTGCGCGGGTCCAAGCTGTGGCAGCTAGGCCTGCTCGAAAACTGGCTGCAGGCCCACGGGATCTGAGATCATGGTGCGCACGCCGCGCCAGGGAGGCCGTCATGAATGACCGAATCTCCATGTACTGTGGCTGGGGCCGGGTAGTGTTCGCACAGACCTTCGACGACCCCGGTGAGGTCGCCGCCGAAATGCTCAACGAGCGCCCCGGCAAGCGCGACATCGCCGCCTACGTGCGCAACCCCCACGTGGTGCTGTCCTACGCGCCGCAGCAGCTCTTTCTCGACCCGTCCGACATGCTGCGGCTCGATCTGCCCGACTTCGAGCCGCCTTCCGTCGCGCGCGACGACATCGAGATTCGCCGCGTCGAGCGCGAGATCGAAGCCGAGGCCATCAACGACCTCTATATCAAGCGCGACATGGTGCCCTCGGACGCCAATTTCATCTGGCGCGAACGCCGTTCGCAGAAGATCGTCTTCCTGGTCGCCGTCGACACCCACAGCGGCGCGGTGCTCGGCACCGTCACCGGCCTCGACCACGCCGCCATCTTCGACGACGCCCAGAACGGGTCCAGCCTGTGGTGCCTGGCGGTCGACCCCACGGCGCTGGTGCCGGGCATCGGCGAAGCGCTGGTCCGCCACCTCGCTGCCGAGTTCAAACGTGCCGGCCGTGCCTTCATGGACCTCTCGGTCATTCACGACAACCGGCAGGCCAAGGCCCTCTACGACAAGATCGGCTTCCACGCCGTGCAGGTGTTCGCGATCAAGAACAAGAACGCCTACAACGAGACGCTGTTCATCGGCCCGGAGATGGAAGAGGAGATCAACCCCTACGCCCGCATCATCATCGACGAGGCCCGCACGCGCGGCATCACGGTCGACGTGCTCGACGAGAAGGAGGGCTATTTCCGCCTCTCGCTCGGCGGCAAGAGCGTGGTCTGCCGCGAATCACTGAGCGAGCTCACTACCGCCATCGCCATGAGCCGCTGCCAGGACAAGTACGTCACGCACCGCTGGCTGAGCTCGGCCGGGCTGCGCACCCCGGCATTCCAGCTCGCCGGCTCGCGCGAGGACAACCAGTCGTTTCTCGACGAGCACGGCGAGATCGTGGTCAAACCCGCGGTCGGTGAGCAGGGCAAGGGCATCACGGTCGGCGTCAGCGACGTGTCGGCGCTGGAGACAGCCATCGACCATGCCGCGCAGTTCGGCGAGCGCGTGCTGCTCGAGTCCTGCCATCCGGGTCAGGATTTGCGCGTGGTCGTGATCAATGCCCGCGTGGTCGCTGCCGCGGTGCGCCAGCCGGCCCAGATCCGCGGTGACGGCAAGCACGATGCGCGCACCCTGATCGAGAAGCAGAGCCGGCGGCGCGCTGCGGCCACCTCGGGCGAGAGCCAGATCCCGATCGACGCCGAAACCGAGCGCTGCCTGCAGCAACATGGCTACGACCTGGATTCGATCGTGCCGGCCGGCGAACGCGTCGAGGTCCGCAAGACCGCCAACCTGCACACCGGCGGCACCATCAACGACGTCACCTCGATCCTGCATCCGCGGCTGGTCGAGGCTTCCGTGCGCGCCGCGCGCCGCCTCGACATCCCGGTCGTCGGGCTCGACCTCATGGTACGCGCACCGGACAAGCCCGACTACGTCATCATCGAGGCCAACGAGCGCGTCGGGCTCGCCAACCACGAGCCGCAACCGACCGCGGAACGTTTCATCGACCTGCTGTTCCCGCTCTCGGTCAGGACCACCGCCCGCGACCCGGTCTACGCGCGCACCGATGCCGGCGCGCACTACACTGCCGACAGCAAGGCGCACTAGTCCCGGAGTCTGCATGATCGATCCCAGCCGCATGACCCAGACGCTGCTCGAGCTGCTCGCGATCCCCAGCCCGTGCGGCTTCACCGACGAAGTCGTCCACTACGTCGGCAACGTCCTCGACGCGATCGGCATCGAGTACGACCTCACCCGGCGCGGCACCATACGCGCCCGCCTGGCCGGCAGCGACGGCGGGCCCGCCCGCGCCGTGGTCACCCACGTCGACACCATCGGCGCGATGGTGCGCTACGTGCGCGACGACGGGCGCCTGCTGGTGGCGCCGATCGGTCACTGGTCGAGCCGCTTCGCCGAGGGTGCGCGCGTCACCCTGTTCAGCGACAGTGGCGCCTATCGCGGGTGCCTGCTGCCGACCCTCGACTGGGGCGTGTCACGCGACCAGGGCGTGGAAGCCGTCGCGCTCGACTGGGAGCACGTCGAGCTGCGGCTGGAAGAAGCCGTCTTCAGCGCGGAGGACGTGCACCGGCTCGGCATCGAGATCGGCAACTTCATCGCCCTGGACAGCCATCCGGAAGTGCTGGAGAACGGCTACATCGTCGGCCGTAACCTCGACAACAAGGCGGGCACCGCGGCCGTGCTCGAGCTGCTGCGTCACCTGGTCGAGGACGGCATTCGCCCGACGCATGACACCTACGTCCTGTTCACCGTGACCGAGACCACCGGCGGTGGCATGGGCAGCGCCATTCTGCCGGAGGTGTCGGAGCTGCTGACGGTGGACTTCGAGTCGGTCGCGCCGGTCGAGAAGAGCCCGTTCAAACGCGTCACCCTGGCCAGCGGTGACGCCAGCGGACCGTATGACTACCACCTGACCGAGCATTTGCACCGCCTCGCGGTCGACGGCGGCATCCCGCTGCAGCAGAAGTACCTCAAGGCGTTCCACAGCGACGCCGCGGCGGCGCTGGTCGCCGGCCACGACGTGCGTACCGCGGTCATCGCCTACGCCGGCGACGCCTCGCACAGCGTGGAGCGCACCCACATCGAGTCCCTGACCAATGTCGTGCGCATGCTGGAAGCCTATGCCACCAGCGAGCCGACCTTTGCGCGCGACGCGGAGCTGACCACGGTCGACGAGTTCTCGCACCAGATCGACAGCGCCAGCCTGCCGCGGCGCACGACCACGATGCCGGACGCGGCCGCGCTGCTGGACCCCGCGCGCTCGCGCCAGGGCGACGACTGACCGCGTGAGCGACGACGGCGTCACCATCGACGGTGCGTACCTGCGCCAGCGCCTGCTGGAGATGCTCGCGATCCCGAGCCCGACCGGTTTCACCAACGAGCTCTCGCGCTACGTCTGCGCGGAGCTGGCGGCGCTGGGGATCGACTACGAGCTGACCCGGCGCGGCACCATCATCGCGCGCATCGCCGGTGCCGAGCGTGCCATCTCGCGCGCCGCGGTCAATCACATCGACACCATCGGCGCAGTGGTCTCGACCCTCAAGCCCAACGGCCGCCTCGCGCTGACCCCGGTCGGCACCTGGTCGAGCCGTTTTGCCGAAGGCGGGCGCGTTACCGTGTTCGCGCGTGAACGCGCGTTTCGCGGCCAGGTGCTGCCCCTGCTCGCATCCGGACATGCCTTCAACGAACGCGTCGACAAGCTGCCGATCGGCTGGCCGCAGGTCGAGGTACGTCTCAACGAAGCGTGCGCGGACCGCGCCGACCTCGTCGCACTGGGTCTGCGCAGCGGCGACTTTGTCGCCTTCGACGCCGATCCCGAGATTTCCGACAGCGGCTACATCACCGCCCGTCACCTCGACAACAAGGCCGGCGCCAGCGCCCTGCTCACCGCGCTCAAGTACATCCGCGAGAGCGGCCGCCGGCCGGCCATCGACCTGCAGGCGATCTTCACCATCACCGAGGAAGTCGGCACCGGCGCCGGCTCCTCCCTCTCCGGAGAAGTGGTCGAGTTCGTCGGCATCGACATCGGCCCCGTGGCGCCGGGGCAGAACGCGCGCGAGACCGGGGTCACGCTGTGCGCACAGGACACCAGCGGCCCCTTCGATTACCACATGCTGCAGAAATTCAAGGGGCTGTGCCGCAAGTACGCCATCGAGCACCAGATCGACGTGTTCCGCTACTATTACTCGGACGCCAACTCGGCGGTCAAGGCCGGCCACGACGTGCGCGACGCGCTCATCACCTTCGGCACCGACGCGACCCACGGTTACGAGCGTACGCATCTCAGCAGCCTCGAATCGATCGCGACATTGCTGTGCGTGTATGCCTTCAGCAAACCGATCTACCCGTTCGTGGAAGGTGACGTGCAACGCTTTCCGCACGTCATCCCTAACTGAGGCGGCTCACTCCGGCGCCGGCGGCCTGAACACGGCAAACGCGCTGGTGTAGCCGTGCACGAAGGGCAGTCCGCCGACCTGGCCAATCTCGCCGTTGCAGAAGAAGCCGCCGAGCGGAAGCTCGCCGATCTGGTCGTGGAAGGCGTCCGAATCGTGGTCCGCGCGCCCGTACAGCCCGGCGCCGCGGCCGGTGCAGGAGAACAGCAACGCGCCGGCCGGGCGCCGTTCACCGATCACCGCGTCCAGCCGCGCCAGCACGCGCCGCAGATCCGCCGCCGAGGTGTCGGCGTCGCGCAGGTGAAACTGGATCACCTGCTGCTCGTGCAGCTCGGCCGCCACGCGCAGTGCGCCCGAGGCGTGATCGGCGCCGACGATGTTGCGGATCAGGAAATCACCCTGGCCGTACCGGTCGGATCCCGGTCGCATGGCGAGACCGACGAACAGCGAGCGCTGCATGAGCTCGCGGTCGCGTGCGTCGGCCGCGGCATACAGCGCGTTGATCGCGTCCAGCGGTCTGCGCCCGTCGAGCAACGACAGGCGCGAGCCGGCACAGGCCGAGACGAACATCGGATCGCCGATCGGGCGACAGCCCTGGGCGACCGCCGTCAGCATCTCCACCGCGCCCGAGAAAGCGGCAATGAGCGCGCCGCTGCGGCGGGTTGCGCCGCGCTCGAACAGCACCATCTCGCCCGCCGCCTGGCCGCCGCTGGCAAGCCCGCCGGCAATCGCGCCGTCGCGCGCCACGGTCTCCAGCGAGCGCAGCAGGCGCTCGGTGGGAAAGCTGAACGGCTCGGCCAGCACCAGCAACCGCGGCGCGGAGCCGGCGGCCGCGGCGAGCCGGGCACTGTGCGCGCTGCCCGGCGCGAGATCGTCGGCTTCGACGTGCCACACGTCGAGCGTGACCCCCGGCAGCCGCGCCGCGGTGATCCCGATCGCGGCCTGCTGCTCGACCTCGGCGCCGCCGCCGATGACACCGCTGGCCGAGCAGCCGAGCACGGCGGCCGGTCCCAGGCGGGCAGCGAGTGCCGCCGGCAACGCGTCGTAACGCGCAGCGTGGTGCGGCGAAACGAACACGCACACCAGGTCGGGCTCGCCACCGAGCTCGGCGAGCACCTCGCTCGCGACCGCGTCAAGCGCACGCTCGAAATCGGCCTGGCGGCTGAGTGCCGTGCTCCAGGTCATCTCCGTCATCGCAGCATCTCCCGGGGTAGCTGGCGGCAGCGCACCCATGCACGCCGCGCGGATCCGTATAATGCCAGCCGCCGCCGACGAACGGCGATCGCCAGGCAGGATCGGAACCGATGAGTGATTTGACCGCGACTTTCCGTGACATGCTCGACCCCGCTGGCGTACTCACCGGCGAAGACGTCAGCTCGCGCATGATTCACGTGTGGTACCAGCGCCCGATCGAGGCGCGCTGTATCGTGCGGCCGCGCACCACCGGGGAGGTCGCGGCGATCCTCGCCCTGTGCCATGAACACGGACAGACGGTGATCCCGCACGGCGGCCTTACCGGGCTGGTGCAGGGCTGCAACGCCGGGCCGGGAGACGTGGTGCTGTCGCTGGAGCGCATGACCGCGGTCGAGGACATCGACCCGGTCGGGCGCACGATGACGGTGCAGGCCGGGGTACCACTGCAGGTGGTGCAGGAGACCGCCGAAGAACACGGGCTCATGTTCCCGCTCGATCTGGGTGCGCGCGGCTCGTGCCAGATCGGCGGCAATGTCTCGACCAATGCCGGCGGCAACCGCGTGATCCGTTTCGGCATGACCCGCGACAACGTGCTCGGCCTGGAGGCCGTGCTCGCCGACGGCACCGTGATCAGCTCGCTGAACACCATGATCAAGAACAACGCGGGCTACGATCTCAAGCACCTGTTCATTGGCACCGAAGGCACGCTCGGCATCGTCACGCGGGTGGTGCTGCGTCTGCGCGAGGCGCCGCGTGCGCAACCAACGGCCTTTGCCGCGTTCGAGAGCTTCGGCCAGCTCACCGACTTCCTGCGTTACGTCGACCGCGAGCTCGGCGGCGCCCTGTGCGCGTTCGAGGTCATGTGGCGCGACTACTACGAGCTGGTGACCACGCCGCCTGCGAACAACAGCCGTCCGGTCGCGCTGGAGCATCCGCTCTACGTGCTGGTCGAAGCGCTCGCCGCGGCCGGCGAGGCCGGCAGCCAGGTGTTCGAGAGCGTGATGGGCGATGCTCTGGAACGCGGCCTCATCGCCGACGCCGCCGTGGCGCGCTCGGAGTCCGATCGCGCCGCGATGTGGCGCATTCGCGATTCGGTCGAGGAGTTCTTCCGTTACGGCCCGGCGTTTCTCTACGACGTCAGCCTGGGGATCCGCTTCATGGACGACTACGTCACCGAGGTCAGGCGTCGTCTCGGCGAACGCTTTCCCGGCCACCGCTGCTTCACGCTCGGTCACATCGGCGACGGCAACATCCATTTCGCTATCGCCGTCGGCGACGACTCCGCCGCGTCGCACGCGGCGGTGAACGACTGCGTCTACGCGCCACTGGCGCCGATCGGCGGCTCGGTCTCCGCCGAGCACGGCATCGGCACCGAGAAGCGCGAGTACCTCCCTCTCTCGCGCACGGCGAACGAGATCGATCTCATGCGGCGGGTCAAGCAGGCCCTGGATCCCAGGGGCATTCTCAATCCCGGCAAGATCTTCGCGTCCTGAGCGGCCGCGACGGCGATGACGGCGAGCGCCCCGCCCGACGCCGATCGCGTCTACGCGCGGGTGACCCGGCGCATCATTCCGTTCCTGTTCGCCTGCTACGTCTGCGCCTACCTCGATCGCGTCAACGTCGGCTTTGCCAAGCTGCGCATGCTCGACCAACTCGGCCTGAGCGAAGCGGTGTACGGCTTCGGCGCCGGCGTTTTCTTCATCGGCTACTTCCTGTTCGAGGTACCGAGCAACCTGCTCATGCTCAAGCTCGGCGCGCGGCGCACCATCGCGCGCATCATGATTGCCTGGGGCGCAATCTCCTGCGCCATGATGTTCGTCACGACGCCGCTGGAGTTCTACCTGCTGCGCTTCGCGCTGGGCGCGGCGGAGGCCGGCTTCTTTCCCGGCGTGATCTTCTACCTGACGCTGTGGTACCCGGCTGCGCGGCGCGGCCGCGTGACCGCGCTGTTCGCGACCGCGGTGGCGGTTTCGGTAGTCATCGGCGGGCCGGTCTCGGGCCTCATCATGCATCACCTCGACGGCGTGCGCGGCTGGCATGGCTGGCAATGGCTGTTCCTGCTCGAGGGACTGCCGTCGATCGCGATGGGAATGGCGGCACTCGCCTGGCTGGATGACGGTATCGACGAAGCGCACTGGCTGTCGCCCGCCGAGCGCGCCCTGATCGCCCGCGACCTGGAGGCCGAGCGGCGCCGGATTGGCCATTCGCGCATCATCGACGGCCTGCGCGCGGGCCGCGTCTGGCAGCTTGCCGCCATCTACTTCGCGCTGGTGATGGGCCTGTACGGCCTCAACTTCTGGCTGCCGACCATCATTCAGGACCTGGGCTTCGATGACCTGTTCGTGATTGGACTCATCACCGCGGTTCCGTTCGGCGCCGCCGCGGTGGCCATGGTCCTGGTCGGGCGCAGCGCGGACCGTCGTGGCGAGCGCCGCTGGCACGTCGCGGCCCCGGCGCTGCTGGGCGCGGCCGGTCTCGTCGCCAGCGTCATGCTCGCCGCACAGCCGGTGCTCGCCATCGCCGCGCTGACCGTCGCGGCCTGCGGCATCTTCGCCGCCATTCCCCAGGCCTGGAGCCTGGCCACCGCGCTGGTCACCGGCGGCGCGGCGGCCGCCGGCATCGCGCTGATCAATTCGATCGGCAACCTGTCGGGCTTCGTCGGCCCCTACGCCATCGGCTGGCTGCGGCACACCACCGGCTCCACCGGTCTCGGCCTCGGCCTGCTCGCAGGCTCGCTGGTGATCGGTGCCGTGCTCGTACTCGCCATGCCCGCACGCCTGGTCAACCAGCAACCCGCACGGAGACAGCAACCATGAGTGACAACGCCACCGGTATCGTCCTCTCCACCGTGACCGATTCCCCGACCGCGGAGCTGGTCGAGATCGGCCGTCTCGCCGAGCACCACGGCTTCGCCTCGGTCTACGTCAACGAGGGCCGCGGCGACGCGCTGGCCTGCGCCGAGGCGATTGCACTCGGCACGCGTCGGGTGCGTGTCGGCACCAACATCGCCAACATCTATTTCCGTCACCCCTACCTCGCCGCGCAGACCGCGCGTACCATCGCCGAATTGAGCGAGGGTCGGCTGGTGCTGGGGCTCGGCATGAGTCACCGCCAGATGCTCGCCGCGCTCGGCATCGACATGGGCGATGCCCGTACGCACCTGCGCGAGTACGCGCATTTCGTCGTCGAGGCACTGGCCGGGCGCGCCGTCGAAGGCTTCCTCGCGCCGCCGCCGGCGCGTTTCCCGGTACCGGTCTACGTCGCCGGCAACACCGTGGAGAGCGCCGCGGTAGCGGGCGCGGTGGGCCACGGACTCATGCCCTACCTCACGCCACGCTCGCACCTGCCGCTGTTGCTCGATGCTGCGCGTGGCGCGGCGAGCGCGGCCGGCCGCGCGGCCGAGTTTCGCGGCTGCATACTCAGCATGCCGACTTTCCTCAGCGACGATGCCGCTGCCGCGCGCTCGGCGGCGCGTTACAACCTCGCCTTCTTCTCGCGGCTGCCGAACTACCGGCGTCAATGGCGCCGCGCTGGCTTCGGTGACGCGATCAACCAGCTCAAGGCCTGCTGGGAGGCGGGTGGCTCGCGCCACGACGCCGCCGCCCTGGTGCCCGACACCCTGGTCGACGAGGTCTGCGTGTGCGGCCCGCCGGACGCCTGCCGCGAGCAGCTCGCGGCGTTTCGCGCGGCCGGCGTCGACGAGCCCGTGATCGCGGTCAGTCCGGTCGACGAGGACCGCCTGAGCGCGACACGCCGCGCGCTGGCCGCGCTCGGCACCTGATGCGGTGGCGCGCCTAGCTCAGGACATCGTCCAGTCGGCGAACAGGAACACCGAGACGTAGCGGGCTGCCTTGCCGAAACCCACCAGCACGAGGAACAGGTCCAGGCGCACCTTCATGATGCCGGCGATGAACGTCAGCGCGTCGCCGCCGACCGGCAGCCACGCCAGCAGCAGCGACCAGTAGCCATAGCGCTGGTACCAGCGCTGCGCTCCGGCGACCTGGGCGCGGTCGAAGTAGAACCAGCGCCGGCCCTGGAAGCGCAGCAGGTAACGGCCGAGGACCCAGTTGACCACCGCGCCCAGCGTATTGCCGAGCGTGGCGATGACGATCAGCAACGCCGGATCGCCGCCGTCCCGCAGCAGCGCAAACAGCACCACCTCGGAGTAGAACGGCAGGATGGTCGCCGCCAGGAAGGCGGCGCCGAACAGCACCAGGTAGCCGGAGATCATGCGCGGCGCGTCCCCGGCCTGTCCTTCACGCGCGGTGCAATCGCCGCGCCAGCGCCACGAAGCGCGCGAACAGGCGCGCCTGCTCGCGCCGCTGCGGCATGTACTCGGGGTGCCACTGCACCCCCAGCACCGCCCACGGCCCCTCGGTCTCGATCGCCTGCACGACGCCGGTGGTCTCGCGCGCAACCACGCTCAGCCCGGCGCCCAGGTGAGCCTCGTCCACCGCCTGCCGATGCAGGGCATTGACGCGGCAGGCGGTCACGCCCATCCACTCGGCAAGGCGGCTGCCATGTTCGAGACGCACGTTCTTGCGTGGCAGGATGCTCTTCACCGCCGGGTCCTCCTCGTAGAACGACGACAGGTCACGATGCAGGCGGCCATCGAGGAAGACGTTGATCAGCTGCGCGCCGCGGCAGATCCCGAGCACGGGCAGCCGGCGCCTGCGCGCCTCTTCCAGGCAGGACAGCTCGAGGGCGTCGCGCGCGCGGTTCTCCTCCGCACGCTGGCGCTTGCCGAACACGAAGCGCAGCACCACGAACAGCGGGAACAGCAGCCAGTCCAGCCAGTGGCGCCGCTCCCCGGCGCGCGGCGGCGGCGCGCTCTCCCAGTGCTGCCAGCCGACGTCGGCGCCGCCACCGATGACGATGGCGTCGAGATCCGGCGGTGCGGCGCCGCGGCGGGGCGTCACCCGCACCGCTTTCGCGCCGGCCCGCCACAGCGCGTAGCGGGTCGCCAGCCACGCGGCCATCCCGCCACGGTCAGGGCCGGTGACCCCGATACGGGGCCGCATCGTTCGCCCGCCCGCCCCGCTCATGGGCTGCGCGCAGCGATGGCCTCCGCCAGGGCCGCCCGATCGTCCGCGAGGCGCTCGATCTCGACCCAGCCCGCCCACTCGCGCGCCAGGGTCCAGTCGCCACGATCGATACGGCAGTCCGGCAGGCGATAGTGGAAGGTCGGGCGCGGCTTGACCAGGTGCGGTTGCGAAGCGCGCGCGGCGACCCGGTCCTCGTCGATCCAGGCCAGCAGCGGCAACAGGTCCAGTGGCCGGTTGCGGGTCGGATTGAGGCGCAGGTAATCGTCGATCAGGGCCGGCATGACAGGCGCGTAACCGGGATCCAGGAAGAAATCGACGAAGCGACGCTCGAACGGGCGTACGAAAGGTACCACGCGCCGCGTGAGATCGATGTCCGAGCGCGTGCGTATATCCTCCTCCAGCAACAGGAAGGCCTGCAGCACGCGCAGGATGTAGTCCGGCTCCAGCGACACGACCTCGGGATTGAACTGCATGCCGAAGGCATACAGCGGCGAGTAGCCGGTGCCGCGCGCGCCGCGCTCACGCAGCGCCACGATCAGCTTCTCGAACAGCGGCAGCTCCAGCATCGGCACCGGTGGCGCGCAGATCTCCAGCGGCACCACCAGCTCGGCCACGCTCGCCAGCAGTTCTTCCAGCGGCTTGCGCAGGTCCAGGGCGTCGATGTCGATGCCGATCCGCTGCAGCGCCTCGCGATAGCTGTCATTGCTCAGGAAATGCTGGTCGACCTCGACCGTGAACTCGCCGAAGGGCGTGCCCTCGATGCGCACCGAAAAGCGGTTCTCGACCTGCGCACGGCCACCGAATATCGCCGTGACGCAGGTCGTGGCCTCGCCGGCCTCGATGCCGGCGAACTCGATCTCGACGCCGACCCGGCGCGGCTCGCCACGACGAGTGGTCAGTTGCGGTGGAAAAAGCATGTTGCGCGGCGAATGTGGAATGCGGGACGGTCAGGCGGTTTCGGGCATTGTACTCACGACCCCGTACAAGCCGATCACTGCCCCGACCCGGCGCCGCCGGGACCTGGGTCGGCCGGGGCATTGGCTTCCGCGCCGCTTCTCACTATGCTTGGCGCCCATGGGCTATCACGTAAACGGGCGTATTCACGCCATCTTCGACACCAAGCAGGTCACCGAGCGCTTCCAGAAGCGGGAGTTCGTGCTCGAAACCGCTGACAACCCGAGCTATCCGCAGTTCGTGCTGCTGCAGCTGACCGGCGATCGCTGTGAGGCGATCGAATCGTTCTCGGTCGGCGACAGCGTGCGCGTGGAGTTTTCCCTGCGCGGACGCGAGTGGACCAGCCCGCAGGGTGACGTCAAGTACTTCAACTCGCTCGACGTGTGGAGCGTCGAGGCCGAGGGCGGCAGCGCCGGCGGACCGCCGCCGACCGACGAGGAGCCGCCACCTTTCGACGACGACGTGCCGTTCTGATCGGCACGCGGGTGCGGACCTGCCGTAGCGGCAGGTCCGCACCCGCGCCCGGACTCAGCCGGCCTGCTGCTCCGACGGCTTCTTGACCGACGGCGCCGCGTCGCCCTTGGCGGACGCGGTGAAATCCGTCACCACCGCGCTCGGCTCCATGTCCATGTTGATGGTGCCGTTGAACTTGCAGCCATCCTCCAGCGTGATGCGCGGCGCCTTGATGTTGCCCTGCATGCGCCCACCGGATTTCAGCACCACCGTTTCCACCGCGGACACATCGCCGTTCAGGCTGCCCTGGATGTTGAGTGTCTTGGCCTTGACGTCAGCCGTGATGTCACCGCTGTTACCGACGGTGAGACGACTCTTGGGCAGCGCGACGTTACCTTCCACGCGACCCTCGACCAGCAGATCCTCGTCACCGGTCACTTCGCCCTTGATCACGATCGTGGGGCCAATGACGGCCGTCGTGGCCACGATCTCGGGTTCAGCCACGGCGTCGATCGTCTTGTCGCGAACTTCGGTGATGTCCTCGGATGGATCCATGATGCGGGCCTCCCTAATGATGTCGTCCTCTACGTATTCCCTTCTCTTGAATAGCATTACGCGTACCTCCGTGGGTGAGCTGTTGTTCTGGGACTGTTCGAGGCATGCTCCACGGGCGCCAAGCCTGCGCCCGCGTGGCTCCAAGCTAGCCCCGCGACGAAGGCAGATCCAGGGAATTGTTGGCATTCGCGCACTGTCTTTCTGACTCAAACGCTTAGCTCGCGTTCGTGCGCACAAAGGTGTGAAAGCCGGGCTAAGCCCATCAATCGGCGCGCTATTCGTGCTCGCGTTGCGGACGCACGGCGCGCACCGGCAAGCGCGATTCAAGGGCTTGCCAATCGATGCTCAAGCCGCCTCGACGGCGGGGCTCAGCTCAGCGTGTAACGAATCGGCACCGACTTGGGCCCGGACACGAACTCCGAGGCGATGAGCTGCCCCGCGCCGGCCATCTCCACCGACTGCAGGCGGGGCAACAGCGTCTCCCACAGCGCGCGCATTTCCAGCCGCGCGAGGTGCTGGCCAAGACAGACATGGCCGCCGTAGCCAAAGCCGACGTGGCGATTGGGCCGGCGGTCGAGACGGAAGGTGAAGGGCTCGTCGAAGGTGTCGGCGTCGCGGTTGCCCGAAGGATAGGACAGGTACAGGCGATCGCCGCGACTGATGCGCTGACCGGCGAGTTCGCAGTCGACCGTGGCGTGACGAACGAAATGCTTGACCGGCGTCGTCCAGCGGATCGCCTCCTCGACGAAATTCGGGATCAACGACGCGTCCGCCTTGAGCGCGGCGAACAGCGCGGGATTCTCGGCCAGCTCCCACATCGCGGTGGCCGTGGTGTGCGCGGTGGAGTCGTGGCCGGCGGTGGCGAGAATGGCGAAGTAGGAGATCGCACGCGTGTGCTGCATCGGATGACCATCGATCTCGGCATTGGCGATGATGCTCGCCAGATCGTTGCGCGGCGCGCGGCGACGCTGCTCGATCAGCGCGCTGAAGTAGCTGTCGAACTCGTCGAAGACCAGCTTCCAGGTGCGCGGCTGCTCGTCCGGACGGCTCGGATCGGTACCCGGGCGCCTGAGATCGGGGTCGGCCCAGCTGAACAGCCACTGGGTCAGCTCCAGCATGCGCAGGTGATCGGCGCGCGGCACACCGATGACGTCCATCACCACGTGCAGCGGGTACGGCGAGGAAATCGCCTTGGACCAGTCGATCTCGCCGCCGGCGGCGCGCAGATCGTCGAGCGCTGATTGCGCGGTCTTGCGAATCCCCGTCTCCAGCAAGGCGACACTGTTCGAGGTCAGCGCCTCGAACAGCACGTGACGGTACTGCCGGTGCTCCTCGCCATCGAGCTGCACCAGCGAGCGGAACAGGTTGTAGTCGCCGCCGGTGAACTCGCGCACCAGGGCCTCGCCGGCCTGCGGGATGACGGTGGCCGAGCGATCGGCATTGTGGAAGACGTCGTTCTGTCGGCTGACCTCGCGGATGTCGGCATTGCGGCTGACGATCCAGTGCGGGTCATAGCCCGGCACTTCGGCGCGCGCGAGCGGGTAGTGCTCGCGCACATTGCGTAGCAGCTCATCGACCCGGCCGCGCTCGGCAAAGGTGGCCGGGTTGAACAGCGGGGCAATCAGCGCTGTCGGCAACGTGGAGATGGACATCGCGCACCGCCAGCTAGACGGCGACGATCATGCGCGACGTGAAGCCGTTGGTTTCGCGGTGCGAGAAATCGGCCTGCTCGCTGTGGTGCTCGTGCACCACGGACTCGTACTGGGTGTAATCGTGGAACACCGGTGACGGCAGACCGTTGATGCGAATCGGCGCGTCGTGCAGGCCGCGCATCATGCGAATCTCGACGGTCGATTCGGGCACCTCGAAACGCACCGTGTCCGCACTGCGGCTGACCGTCAGCGGCACGTACTGCCGCGTCTGCATGAGCTTGTGGAAACCCGCGAACGCCAGCGGGAAGACCGCCTCGAACGCGGCCCGTTGTCGTTCGCCCAGCTTCTCGTCGACGTAGATGCGCGCCCAGTTGCCCATGTCGAAAGTGGCGACGAAACCGATGCCGGCGAGCGACGCGCCGTCGATGCTGCCCTCGGTGATCTGGATCAGGCGCGAGCCCTCGCACTTGAGGTCGGTGGGCCGACCGAAGTTGCACGGGCAGGGGATCTCGCAGCTGCATGACTCGGCCACGTCGGCAGTCAGCGACCAGTGCGGGGCGGCGGCGGCGCGCGCGGTAATGAAAGGGGCGGCGGCAACCGCACCCAGGGCAAGGTTGAACGAACGACGTTGCATGACAGTTATGACCTCGGCGGTGGACGGAAGCGCGCCGCGGCCATTCTGGCGCGCACGCGCCGCGAGCCGCAAGCAGGCGCTATCTTTGTCCTTGTCAAGCGACTATACTCGCCGCGCGCAGCACCCTTCCCGGTCAGCGCTGCGCGCCTCGCGGTCGTCTCCCTCCCCGAAAGACTCTCCCCGAAAGCTTAACCCGAACGGCTCTGCCCGGACCGGTCCCGCGCCCGCGGGTGGGCGGTGCCCTGGAGACTACATGCCCTTTTCCGCACTCGGCCTCTCGGCCGAACTCCTGCGCGCAGTGAGCGCGCAGGGCTACACCCAGCCCACTCCCATCCAGACCCAGGCCATCCCGTCCGTACTCGAAGGCCGCGACGTCCTCGCCGGCGCCCAGACCGGCACCGGCAAGACCGCCGCCTTCGCGCTGCCCATCCTGCAGCGCCTCGCCGCGGGCCGGCGCACCGGCCGCGGGCCGCGCGCGCTGGTACTGGCGCCGACGCGCGAGCTGGCCGCCCAGGTCAACCAGAGCATGCTCGATTACGGCCGTCACCTCGAGCTCCGCAGCGCGGCGATCTTCGGCGGCGTCGGCCTGGGGCCACAAACCGATGCGCTGCGCCGCGGCCTCGATATCGTGGTCGCGACCCCCGGGCGCCTGCTCGACCATATCGGGCAGGGCAATTTCGACCCGCGCTCGATCGAGATCCTGGTGCTCGACGAAGCCGATCGCATGCTCGACATGGGCTTCATCCATGACATCCGCAAGGTCCTCGCCGCACTCCCGCCGCGGCGCCAGAACCTGCTCTTCTCGGCGACCTATTCCGATGACATCCGGCGTCTCGCCGACGGTCTGCTGCACGAGCCGGCCCTGATCGACGTGGCGCCGCGCAACACCGCGGCGGAGAAGGTCGTGCAGGCCGCCTACCGCGTCGACAAGGCAGCCAAGCGGCACCTGCTGGCACATCTCATCGAGGAAGGCCGGTGGTTCCAGGTGCTGGTCTTCACCCGCACCAAGCACGGCGCCAACCGCCTCGCCGAGCAGCTCCAGCGTGGCGGCATCGATGCCGCCGCCATCCACGGCAACAAGAGCCAGAACGCACGCACACGCGCCCTGGCCGGGTTCCGTGACGGCAGCGTTCGCGTGCTCGTCGCGACCGACATCGCAGCGCGCGGACTCGACATCGACGGTCTGCCACACGTGGTCAATTACGAGCTGCCCA
Organism: Gammaproteobacteria bacterium; assembly: GCA_041984235.1. Taxonomy (GTDB): domain Bacteria; phylum Pseudomonadota; class Gammaproteobacteria; genus JBHIYN01. The sequence continues at coordinate 188,767 of JBHIYN010000004.1, read as the reverse complement.
ACGTCGCCGAGGACTACGTGCACCGCATCGGCCGCACCGGCCGTGCCGGTGCCGGAGGCGAGGCGATCTCGCTGGTCGGCGCAGACGAAGCCGGCCTGCTCAAGCAAATCGAACGCCTGCTGAAGAAGTCCGTCCCGGTGCTGCCGCTGCCACGCTTCGCGCAGCCTGCCCCGGGCGCCGCAGCGGCATCCGCCGCCGCGCAGCCGCGCACGCGCCCGGCCGCAACGGCCGATGCCGACGCCCCGCGCCGGCGCCGGCCGCGCAAGCGGCGACGTTCCGGCAACGCGCGCCGCCAGGCCACCCCGTCCTGAAAACCCGTATTCGCCAGCACTGGCTAATCATCGGCACGCCGTTGGCGTTGGCGCGCGTCGATGCATCACGAACAACGCGATTCCCGAGGATCAAACAATGATGAAACTCTACGTCGGCAACCTGCCGTACAGCGCTACCGAAGAAGAGCTTCGTAGCACTTTTTCAAGCTACGGCGAAGTGTCCAGCGTGGACCTGATCACCGACAAGTTCACCGGCCGCTCGAAGGGCTTTGCCTTCGTCGAGATGTCCGAGAACTCGGCGGCAGACGCCGCGATCAAGGCACTCAACGAGACGTCCATGGGTGGACGCAACATCAAGGTCAACCAGGCCAAGCCGCGTGAATCGCGCGGTGGCGGCTCGCGCGGCGGTTCGCGCTGGTAGACCCCGTTCGGCACCGCGCCGGATGGCGCGGTGCCGTTCCCCCCTGCATCCGGGCCATTCGGCTCATCGGTTATAGTGCGGCTCCGCCCGCGGCGGCGACACCGGCAGCGCCATGACCGAGACCTCCCCGACCGCTCTCAGCACCCGCCTCTACTACGGCTTCGGTGCGGTCGCCTACGGCGCCAAGCAGAACGGCTTCAACTACCTGCTGCTGTTCTTCTACAGCCAGGTGGTGGGCCTGCCGGCACAATGGGTGTCGTTCGGCATCTTCCTCGCCCTGCTGGTCGACGCCATCTCCGATCCCCTGGTCGGCTATTACTCCGACAACCTGCGCTCGCGCTGGGGGCGCCGCCACCCGCTGATGTACGCGGCCGGCGTGCCCGCGGCGCTCGCCTACTACTTCCTGTGGGCGCCGCCGGCATGGAGCCAGGAAGCGCTGTTCGTCTGGTTCGTGAGCCTGGCCATCCTGATCCGTACCGTGCTCACCTTCTACGAGATCCCGTCGACCGCGCTGGTCGCCGAGCTCACCGCGGATTACGACCAGCGCACCCGCTTCATGAGCCTGCGCTTCTTCTTCGGCTGGTGGGGCGGCCTGGTGATGGCGGTGCTGGTCTACCTGGTGTTCCTGCCGGAAGCGAAAGGCGGGCTCGCCTATACCGAGGGCTGGCGCAGCTACGGCCTGACCGCTGCAATCGTGATCGTGGTGTCGATCTACGTCTCCGCGCTCGGCACCCACCGCCACATCCCGCGCCTGCGTGCGCCCCCGCCACGGCGCGCGCCGCGGCCGGGCCGCATCGTGCGCGAGCTGCGCGAGACGCTCTCCAACCGCGCCTTCCTGGCGCTGTTCGTGTCGGCCCTGTTCACGGCCATGGCGGCCGGGGTCAACACCAGCCTCAGTATCTACTTCGCGCGGCATTTCTGGGCCCTGACCACGCAGCAGATCGGCTTGCTGCAGATCCCCTATTTCCTCTCCGCGCTGGCCGCGCTGCTGCTGGCGCCGCGCCTGTCTGCGCGTTACGGCAAGAAGCACGCGACCATCGCGCTCAGCGTGCTCGCGCTGGTACTCACGCCTCTGCCCATCGTGCTGCGCCTGCTCGACCTGTTCCCGGCCAACGGCACCAGCGCGCTCTACTACACGCTGATGGCGTTCTACACGGTCGACGTGGCAATCATGATCGGCGCCGCCATCCTCGCCGCGGCGATGATGGCGGACGTGGTCGAGGACAGCGAGCTGGACACCGGGCGTCGTTCCGAGGGCACCTTCTTCGCCGCCAGCAGCTTCTCGCAGAAAGCGGTCAACGGGCTCGGCGTACTGGTCGCCGGGCAAATTCTGAAGTGGGCGGAGTTCCCCGCGGCGGCCGCGGCCGGCGAAGTGCCGGCCGCGGCACTGGACGCCCTGGCCCTCGGTTTCGTACCGGTGCTGTGGCTGTTCTACGCCGTCGCCATCGGCGTGCTGTGTTTCTACCGCATCGATCGCGCACGTCACGCGGACAACCTGGCCCGCCTGGCCGCGCTGCGTCGCTGAACGGCGTGTCGGCGGCGCTCAGCGGCGCGCCGGCAATGCCGCCGTGGCCGTGCCGCGACAGGACAGCTCGCCGTCCTGGTTGTACGCCTCGAGCTCGAAATCGACCAGGTGGCGGCCGCCCTCCTCGCGCTTGGCGCTGACCTGGCCGTCGATGGTGAGCAGGTCGCCGGCCGGGTTATGGCGCCGGATCTCGCTGTACAGGTGTACCAGCTGGCCGGCGTCCCCGATCCAGTTGGTGACCAGGTGCGACAGCCATGAGCAACGCTCCGGTCCGTAGTCATAGGCGCCCGGCGCGCCGACCTTGTGCGCGAACTCCTCCTCCCAGTGCACGCGCTCCGGGCAGTCGGGGATGCCGTGACGATTGGGAATGCCGGTCGCGGGATGACGCGACTGCATCTGCCAGGCGAGCTTGTTGGCGCGAATATAGAGGCCGCCCCAGCCCTGCGCATAGCAGATGAAGCCGGTTACCGTCATCGGCCCCTTGGCCATGGTCGGCAGCTTTTCACCGACTTCGACCTCGTCGAAATAGCGCGGCGTGGCACCGCGGATCCGCTCGGCCGCATACAACGCGGCATGTTCTTCCAGCTCTGCTTCCGTGTAGACGCGCGGCGGCCGGTTCTTCAGGGCCGTGTACTTGGTGCCGGCTTCGCGCGCGATGTCGCGATCGGTGCGGAAGCACCAGGAGTCCGCGGCGGCGAGCTGGTCACCGCTGTCGTCGTAGAAATCGACGTGGTAGACCTGCTGTACCGAGCGCCCTGCGAAGCGCGTTTCATGTTCGATCAAATCCTTCAGCCAGGCCTCGGTCGTGATCTCCGCGTTGCGGCGGATCGGCTTCATCCAGGTGAAGTCACAGCCGGCGAACATTGCGTGCACGCCGGGCAGGCCGCCGACGTAGCCGCTGACGATACGACTGCAGGCGAAGATGAACGACGGCGGCGCGATGACGTCGCCGTAGGGCGTGGTGCGGGCGTAGTCGGGATCACACCACAGCGGGTTGTCGTCACCAATGCCGTGGGCGTAATGGCGAATGTTGTCGCGCGTGGCCTCGTGGCACCACGGCTCCAGGGTATGCGTGATACGGACGCCGATACGGCGCCGCAGATCGTCGAGCGCGGCGTCGGTGATGCCGACGAACTCGCGGGTCAGGGATTCAGTCATGCGCCGGGTTCTCCGTGCGTGTTGGATGTGTCATGGGCGGTCGAAGCAGCACGCTCGCGCAGCGTCTTGCGGTCGACCTTGCCCGCCGGCGTCTTCGGCAACGCCGGCAGGAATTCGACCTCGCGCGGGTACTCGTGACGCGACAGCCGCGTCTTCAGGTGCTGCTGCAGATCGCTGACGGTCGCCCGGGCACCCTCACGCAACACTACGCAGGCGCGCGCGACCTGGCCGCGCAGCGCGTCCGCAACGCCGATCACGGCGGCTTCCGCGACCGCCGGATGGGTCAGCAGGGTGTTCTCGATCTCGACCGCGCTCATGGTCCAGCCACCCGAAATGATGACGTCGTCGGCGCGGCCGGCGTGGTAGAAGTAACCGTCGGCGTCACGCCGCCCGAAATCCTTGACGCGAAACCAGCTGTCCCCCCGGCGCACGGCAATCTCACCAATCTCGTCGACCGCGGCGATGCCGCCGTCCGCGTCGAGTATGGCGACCTCGTTACCCGGCGCCGGCTTGCCGAGTGCGCCGCGGCGCACGCTGTGTCCGTGCATGCCGGGGTAGTCGACCATGATCACACCGACCTCCGTGGTCCCGTACATGCTCGCCGGCGCGACGCCGAAAGCTTCCACGATCCAGTCGAAGGTCCCCGTGTCCAGCGGCTCCCCGGTGAACGAGCACTTCCTCAGCCTGATGTCGTAGTGGTCGCGCCGGCCGGCATTGCGCAACATGCGGTAGACGGTGGAAGCGGCCGCGAAATTGTCGATCGCGAGCTCCTCCAGCGCTTCGAGAACGCGCGTTGCATCGAAGCGCCCGGCATAGGCGCCGATGTGAATACCGAGCGCGAGTGGTGCGATGGTGCCGTGCCACAGGCCGTGCCCCCAGGCCGGCGACGACGGGCAGAAGTAACGGTCGCCGGGGCGCAGACCGACCCCGTAGAGCGCGGCGATCATGAGCGTGACCACCGATCGCTGGGTGTGCCGTACCGCTTCGGGCAGGGCGCGCGTGGTGCCGGAGGTGTACTGGAACACGGACAGATCCCGTGCCGCCGTGGACCACTCGTAGTGTGCCGGCAGGGATTCCAGGCCGCGCAGGAATTCGGCGTCGGCCGTGACCACCTGCGAGCGCGGGAACTGTCGGCCAAGCGCGGCGGCGTCGCCGCCGGTCACGATCACCGCCGGCTGACAATCCTCGATGCGCAGCGCCAGGCCGTCAGGTCCGAACAGGGTGAACAGCGGTACCGCCACGGCGCCGCGCTTGATCGCGCCGAACAGGCTGGCATAGAAAGCAAGCCCGGGCTCGAGCATGATCGCGACCCGTTCGCCGCGGCCGATCCCGCATCCTTCCAGCCAGTGCGCGAAGCGGCTGCTGGCGTTAGCGAGCTGGTCGTAGTCGAGATGCTCGAGGTGGCCGTCAGCGTGCTTCACGCTGATTGCGGGGCCACCGCCGCGGTGGCGGTCGAGGCATTCGTGGGCCAGGTTCATGCGCTCGCGGTCGCCGTCGAACAGCGCCCACAGCGCTTCGCGCGAGAACGCGGCCGGCAGCGCGGCCAGGTCGTCGATGTCGGTCAGCAGGGTCATGCGGCGGACAGCGGGAAGGCGGGGTGGCAAACCGGATTGTAACCCGGCGGCTTGCGTCGGCGGCCCGCGCTGGAGAAGATGAGGGCGGCCAGAAGCCGGGAGAACGAGGCATGGGACTGAGCGCACGAGCCGCCGTCGACGGCATCGATTACGGTCACGAGGAAGCGGCCATGCGCGCCTACCTGCGTGACGGGGAGCGCCGAGCGCTGGCGCTCGACAACCGCGGACCGATTCGCTTCGACGCCGACGGCCGGCTCGCCGCGGACATTCTCGACGCCTACTGGCGCCACGGCTTCTATGTCTTCACCGGCGTGCTGGGCGCAGAAGAGCTCGCCGATCTCGAGCACGACATTGCCGCCCTGGTCGAGCGCTTCCCGGTGCACGAAGGCGCGGCGCTGGACGCCCACGGGCGGCCGGCCCTGGCGATCGACTGCGAAGCACCGACCCTGTTCTGGGCACGGCCACTGAGCGACCCCTTCGGTGGCACCGACCTGGCCGGTGGCCGCCATCCCGCGCGCATGTTCGAACCGAACCCGGCGGCGGACGCGCCGGACAAGGTCGTCTACCTGCTGCTCGGCTCGCTGCAGTTCTCCGAGGCCTGCCTGCGCGTCTACGGCCACCCGGGGCTGCTGGCGGTGGCCGCGGCGGTCAACGGGCCCGACTTCGCCCCCTTCAACGAGGCCGTATTCATCAAGCAACCCGGGGTCGGCGCCTCGGTCGCCTGGCACCGGGACGGCCTCACCCACTGGGACAGCCCGGACTTCGACGCCGGCAGCCACGGCTTCAATTTCATGGCACAGCTCTACGGCTGCACTGCCGCCAACGGCGTGTGGGTGGTACCGGGCACGCACCGCGAGCGCACGGTCGATATTCGTGCGCGCGTCGCCGCCGCCGGCAGCGACCGCCTGCCCGACGCGGTGCCGATGATCTGCGCCCCGGGCGACGTCGCGATCTGCAACCGCCAGACCCTGCACGGCTCCTTCGCCAATACCAGCCCCGATACCCGGGTTACGATCAACTTCGGCTTCCATCGCCGCGCCTCGGTCCTCGACGTCACCGCCGGCGGCGTGCACAACGCCCCGGCCACCTACGATGCCGCACGCATCGAACGTCGCGCCCGCCTCATCGGCTACGCCATCGACGCCCGCCGCCAGCGTTATCCGCACGAGACGCCTTACCGTTACCTGCCGCATGCCGGCCGCGAGGATGCGTTCCGCTGGAACGATGCCGCGCGCGCCGACGTGCACGACTACAACCTGCTCGACCTCAGCATCTGAAACCGGCGCGGTTCAGGCCGCACCGCAGCGGCGCACGGCTTCGCCGCCGATGATGACGTTGGCCGTGATGCGCTTGAACAGGTGACCGACGACGAGCTCGTCGGTCATGCCGATTCCGCCGTGCATCTGCACCGCCTCCTCGCCGACGTGCCGACCGGCAACGGCGGCCTGCGCACTGGCCGCGGCAATGAACCGGCCGGCCGCGGCCGTGCCGAGCTCCTCGGCCTTCATCGCCGCCAGCAGGACCTGTGACTCCAGGCGCACGATGGCGAGGTGCATGTCGACCAGGCGATGCTGCAGGGCCTGGAACGAGGCCAGGCGGACGCCGAACTGCTCGCGCGCGTCGAGGTAGTCGTGGGTGACCCGGTACAGGGTCCGCGCCGCGCCCAGGATCTCCGCAGCAAGCAGCAGCGCATGCGTCGCGTACGCCGCCGCCAACAGGCCGGCTGCATCCGCCAGCCCGAGTAAGGCCGCGCGCGGCAGCGTGACCGCGTCGAGCTCGACGTCGGCAACGGAACGGCCGTCGAAGCTCGGCACGGCGTGCACCCGCACGCCGCTGGCGCCGACCGGCACCAGCAGCACCCCGGGCCCCTGCTCGCATTGCGCCGTAACCAGCAGGTGGGTCGCAAATCCGGCGTCCAGCACGGCGCGCTTGTGCGCGCTCAGCCGCAGGCAATCGCCGTCGACCCGGCACTGCGCCGCGGGCGCTGCGTCCTGGTCGTCGTCAGCGAGCGCGACGATGCACTCGCCGGCGAGCCAGCCGGCGAGAACTTCATCGCGCCCGCCCGCCGCGCGCGCGGCGCCGAGCAGGGTCGCGGCAAGGCCGAGCTGCCCCGGCAACGGCTCCGGCATGCCGGCCGCGCCGAGCTCCTCGACCAGTAGCGCTTCCAGGCGCGGCCCCAGCCCCATGCCGCCGGCCTCTTCGGCGAGGCCGATGCCCAGCCAGCCGAGCTCGGCCATGGCACGCCAGCGTTGCGGGCTCGCGCCCGCTCCGGCCGCGAGCGAGGCGTGCAGCTCCGGGTAGGCGTAGTGCTCGCGCACGAAGCGGCGCGCGCTGTCAGCGAGGGCGTCGTGCTCCTGCGGTGTCACGAATGGCGTCATATCGACCGCCCTCGGCGCCGCGCCAGCGCACGGAACACCAGGTTGCGCTGGATCTCGTTGCTGCCGCCGTAAATGGTCGCCGCCCGGTTGTTGAAGTAGCTCGCCAGCCAGCCGGGCATGGCCGTGCCCTCGCGCCGCGTCGAAGTACCGAAGGCGTCGCTGCCCGCGTACAGCGCATCGTCGCGCGCGATGCTCAGCGCGAGCTCGTCGATGCGTTGCATCAGCTCGGTGAACTCGATCTTGATCACGCTGGCCTCCGCCATCGCATTGCTGGTATCGGGATTGCCATGCCCGAGGCGCAGCTCGGTGGTTTCGAAGGCCAGCAGATCGGTGTCCAGGCGCTGCCAGTCGTGACGGAAGCGCGCGTCGTCCAGGCCATGCCCGCGCGCGCGCTCGGCAACGCCGTCGAGGCGTCGCCGCAACCGTCCGCCGAAGACGAACGCGCCGCGTTCGATGTCGAGCAGGTATTTGGCGACCGTCCAGCCCTCGCCCTCACCGCCGAGCACGTTCTCCACCGGCACCTCGACCTCGTCGAGGAAGACCTGGTTGACGTCGTGGTCGCCGGTCATGAGCCGGATGGGCCGCACGCTGATGCCGGGCGCATCCATGTCCATGAGCAGGAAGCTGAGCGCGTCGCGCGTCTGCTCGCGGCGGGTGCGCACCAGGCAGAAAATACGATTCGCATTGTGCGCATCGGTGGTCCAGATCTTGGAACCGCTGACGTAATAGGCGTCGCCCCGGCGCTCGGCGAAGGTCGCGAGGCCGGCGAGATCGGAGCCGGCGCCGGGCTCGGAAAACCCCTGGCACCAGTAATCCGTGCCATCGACGATGCGCGGCAGGAAAGCCGCCTTCTGCGCCTCGGTGCCGAAGCGCATCAGGGTCGGACCGACGTAGTTGAACCCCATCGGCGGCAGGTGCGGCGCCCCGCTCAGACCCATTTCGTAGAGCAGCAGGTAGTTCTGCACCGGGGTCAGGCCGGCGCCGCCGGCCTCCCGCGGCCACGCGCCGACGTGCCACAGCCGCGGGCGCAGGCGATCGATCCAGGCCGCGCTCTGGTCGAAGTCGGCGACCATCGAACGCTGGCCGTCGTCGGCATCAACGATGTCGGCACCGAGGTGCTCGTCGAGGAACGCGCGGACCTCGGCCAGAAACGCACGATCGGCCGCCGCCAGCTGCGCCTCGAACAGCATCGCGGGTTAACCCTGCTCCCTGATGCCGAGCGCCTTGCGCGTCGCCTCGGGCAGCCCGCTGGGGTCCATCAGGAAATCGTACAGCTTGAGCCAGTGCGTATGCGCTAGCTGGTGCAGGTGAAACGCGTTCTGCATGGCGAGCTCACGCCCCTGTGCGTCCTGCGCGCCGTTGATGGCCTTCTTCGCCATCTTCAGGGCAAAGCGCGACTTCGCTGCAATCTTGCGCGCCATCACCAGCGCCGCCTGCTCCAGCTCCTCGCGCGGCACGACCTGGTTGACCATGCCGAGGCGCAGGGCGTCGGCCGCAGAAACCTCGTCCGAGGTGAACAGCATTTCCTTGGCCTTGCGCGCACCCACCTCCCACAGGTGATGAAAGTACTCGACGCCGCCGACGCCGAAAGCCACCGTCGGATCGCTGAAGCTCGCGTCCTCGGTGGCGATGATGAGATCGCACGGCCAGGCCAGCATCAAGCCCCCGGCGATGCACTTGCCCTGCACCGCGGCGATGGTCGGCTTGGGAATGTTGCGCCAGCGCTCGCTGAACCCGAGATAGATCTCTTCCTCGCGGCTCATCTGTGCCTCGGCCCCGGCACAGGTGAAGCCGCACATCGTGCCGACGGTGTCGTAGTCGTGCATGTGGGCGTGCCAGTCCTTCTCCGCCAGGTCGTGCCCGGAGGAGAAGTGCTTGCCATTGGCGGCAAGGATGATCACGCGCACCTCCTCGTCGTGCGCGGCGCGGTCGAAGGCATCGTTGAGCTCGTAGAGAAACTGTGTGTCCTGCGCGTTCGCGGTCGACGGCCGGTCGAGCACGATGCGCGCGATGTGCGGCTCGGGGATCTCGTAACGGATGTAGGCGGGTTCTGTCTTGCTGTCCACGGTGCGTCCTCCGCGTTTCGATCGGGTGGGTGCGGTGCCGGCAGGCCCCGGCATTATTGCATCACGCTCCGGCGCCCTGCGCGGCGCGGCCGGCGTCCGCGCGCGGCAGGCGCAGCAAGACCACCAGGGCGGTCAGCGAGGTCAGCTGAAAGGCCAGCATCAGCAGGGCGAGATTGAGCGCGCCATCGTGTTCGACCAGGCCGACGACGTAACCACCGAGCGCCCCGGTGAGCTGCTGGGCGAGGCCGGCGACCGCCGCCGCGGCACCGGCCAGCGCCGGCACCAGGCCGACGGTTCCGGCCAGGGTCGAGGGCATCAGCAGTCCGTGCCCCAGCCCCATCAGGATCAGCGGGCCGGCAACCGCCAGCGCACTGTGCACGCCGCCCGCGGCGAGCAGCGCGACACCGCCGATCCCGAGCACGGTGAAGACCTGGCCGATCGTCATCAGCCGCGCCTCGCTGTAGCTCAGCACCAGCCGGCTGGTGAAGAAGTTACCGGCGATGTAGGCCAGCGGCACCACCATGATGTACCAGCCCAGCGCGTCCGGCCCGACCCCGTAGCTCGCCAGCACGATCGGCGCAGCACCGAGAAAGGCGTAGAACGCACCGGTGCACAGCGCGAGTATGGCGACGTAGGCGCGAAACGCGGCAACCCGCGCCAGCGCCGCGTAGGCGCGCAGCATCTCGCCCAGCCAGTGACTGCGCGCGCCGGCCCGGTCCTGCGGCCGCGCATCCGGCAGCCCCAGTGCCCCGGCGAGCAGCAGCACGGCCGCGAGCACGGCCGCGAGCACGAAGTTCGCGCGCCAGCCGAGATGCACGTGGACGTAGCCGCCGACGATGGTGGCGGTCGGCGGACACAGCCCCAGCACCATGCCGGTCCAGGCCATCACGCGCGCCCGGTCCGGGCCGGCGAAGCAGTCCTGCACCATGGCGCGGCCGATCACCATGCCCGCCGCGGCGCCGGCGCCCTGCAGCATGCGAGCCGCCACCAGCGCCTGCAGGTGCGGCGCGAGCGCCGCGGCCACCGAGCCGGCGATGGCGAGCAGGTAGCCGAGCAGCAGCAGGCGCCGGCGGCCGTAACGATCGGACAGCGGACCGTAGATCACCTGCGCACTGCCGAAGGCGATGACGAACGCGCTGAAAGTGAGCTGAACCTCGGCCTGCCCGGCATCGAAGATGCGCCCCCATTCCTGCATCGAGGGCAGACACAGGGTCATCGTCACCAGGCCGAACGCGACGGCCGCCAGCAGGTTGGCGAGCAGCAGCGGCCGGGCGGCGGGCGCGGCGTGATCCGGATCGGGGTTCAAGGCGGGGCTGGGCTGTCGGCGGGATGTTGCGCGCAGTCTAACCGATGCGCCGACATGACCCGGCCTGCCCGGGCTCATGCCATAAATGGATGAGGAAATTATTGCGCGCCACTACGGCAAGCGTCCCTGCACGTCTTAGAATTAAATTTTCGGCCCCATCGGCCGCCATCAAGCAAAGAGTACAGGCGCCCCTACCCCGACATGGCCCGTCCCTTCCCCTTGCCCGCGCCGCCGCAGGCGGATGCCACCGCACACGCCGCCGTGGTGCCGGAAACAGCCGACAGCGGATGGGCGGAGCTGTCCGGCTACGTCATGGAGCACGGGCCGGTATTCCTGATCCGGGTCGCACCCGACGGCCGCGTGATCGCGGTCAACGATACCGGCTGCCGGCTTACCGGATACGACCGCGAGAGCCTGGTCGGCGCCAATTTCTGGAGCCTGGCCTACCCGGGCGAACTCGCCGCCCAGGTCGAGCGACTGCAGCAGCAGTTCCGGCGCACGCAGCAGGTGCGCGATTACCCGATGACGCTGGCCACGCGCGACGGCACGCGGCGGGTGATTGCCTGGACCTCCATGAACCGCCGCGACGCGCAGGGCGAAGTGGTCGAGATCATCGGCGCCGGCATCGACATCACCGCCGGCGAGGATAACGCGCAGGCCCTGATGCGCACTGAGAGCCGCCTCGCGGAGGCACAGCATGTCGCGCGCATCGGCAGCTGGGAGCTCGACATCCTCGCCGATCGCTACTGGTGGTCCGAGCAGGCGCTCGTCATTCTCGGCATCGATGATCGCGAGCCGGTAATCGGCTATCCGCAGTTCATCGCCCTGGTTCACGAGGACGACCGCGCAGCGGTCGACCGGGCTTACACGGAATCCATGGACGGCGGGGAAACCTACGACATCGTCTACCGGGTACACCGTCCCGAGGGCGGTATCCGCTACGTCCAGGGTCGCTGCCAGCACGACTTCGACGACGACGGACGCGCCGTGCGCTCGGTCGGCACCGTGCAGGACGTCACCGAGAGCATCCTGCAACGCGAGAAGATGCGCGAGATGCTCGAGGAGACGCTCAGGCTCGGCGAGTACACCGACCACGTGGTGGAGAACTCTCCCGCCTTCATCGTCGCGATTTCACCGGACGGCACCACCACCGCGATCAACGAAGCCGGATGCCGCTTCATGGAGTGCACACGCGAGGAGATCCTCGGCACGGATCTGTGGCGGGCGATGTACCCCGGCGCGCTCTACGCCCAGGTGCACGAGCTCTTCGACCGATTCGAGCGTTACGGCGGGGTCAAGGACCACGAGATGACCATGCGCTCGTTCGCGGGCACCGAACGCACGCTGGCGTGGACCTCGGTCAATCGCACCGACGAGGACGGTAACGTTTTCGAGGTTATCGGCATCGGCGTCGACCTCACCGAGCTGCGCCGCAGCCAGGCACAGCTCGCCGAGGCCCAGGACATCGCCGGGCTCGGCAGCTGGGAACTCGATCTCACCAGCAACGCGCTGCACTGGTCGGACGAAGCGCTGCACGTACTCGGCCTGGACCCGGACGAGCTCGGCAGCACGCTCGAGAGCTTTCTCGCCTGCATCCATCCCGATGACCGCGCGGTAATCAAGAGTGCCTATCCGAACGCCTTGCGGAACGCCAGCGCTTTCGAGATCACGTACCGGCTGATCATGCCCGACGGCAGCCTCAGGCACATTCACGGCCGCTGCCGGCACACCTATGGCCCAGACGGCGCACCGCTGCGCTCGATCGGTACGGTCCAGGACCTGACCACCACCGTCGAACAGCGTGAGCGGCTGGAGCGCGCGCTCGACGAAACCGTACGCGTCAAGGCCTACCACGAGCACGTCGTGGAGCACTCGCCGGCGATCATCATGGCAACTTCCCCGCACGGCGTGACGACCGCGATCAATGACGCCGGCTGTCGCGTGCTCGGCTACCGGCGCGAGGAAATCCTGGGCCGCAAGCTGTGGCCGACCCTGTGCCCGGGCGACAAGTTCCACCAGGTCGAGGCCCTGTTTCGCGAATACTCGCGCCATGGCCAGGTACGGGACTACGAGATGGTCATCGAGACTGCGACCGGCGAGGAACGCATCTGGTCCTGGCATTCGGTCAACCGCGTCGATGAGGACGGCAACCTGATCGAAGCCGTGGGCATGGCGACTGACATCACCGAGCTCAAGCGCTCACAAAGCGAGCTGCAGTACCTCGCCCATCACGATCAGCTCACCGGCCTGCCCAACCGCCTGCTGCTGGGCGCGCGCCTGGAGCACGCGCTGCGCCAGGCCAGGCGACGAGGGACCGCCGGCGCGCTGCTGTTCATTGATCTCGACCGCTTCAAGAACATCAACGACAGCCTCGGCCACCCGGTCGGTGATTCCCTGCTGCGCACCGCTGCCGAACGCCTGAAGAACTGCGTGCGCGACGAAGACACCGTCGCCCGCCTCAGCGGTGACGAGTTCACCCTGCTGGTCGAGAACATCGAGAACACCCAGACCGCGATCACCGTTGCCGAGAAGGTGCTGTACGCGTTTCGCGAACCGTTCAGCATGGAAGGTCACGACATCACGGTCACGCCGAGTATCGGCGTGAGCATCTTTCCGCGCGACGGTGACGACATCGACAGCCTGCTGCGCAACGCGGACTCGGCCATGTACGAGGCCAAGGGCCAGGGCCGTAATGCCTATGCCATGTATACCCAGCGCATGACCGATGACGCGGTCGAGCGGGTCGAGTTGGAGAACGACCTGCGCCGAGCGCTGGAGCAGGACGAGCTGGTGGTGTTCTACCAGCCGCAGGTCGAACTCGAGAGCGGCCGCCTGAGCGGCGCCGAGGCGCTGCTGCGCTGGAACCATCCGGAGAAGGGCCTGATTCCCCCGGACCGCTTCATCCCGCTGGCCGAGGAAAGCGGACTGATCATTCCGATCGGCGAATGGGTACTGCGCGAGGCTTGTCGCACCGCGCGCGCGTGGCTGGACCAGGGCCTCGCCATCGGCAACATCGCGGTCAACGTCGCCGGGCCCCAGATCCGGCGCAGCAACCTGGCCGCGATTGCCGGCAGCGCGCTGGCCGATGCGAACCTCGCTCCCGGGTATCTCGAGCTCGAAGTCACCGAGGGCTTCATCATGAGCGAGGCCGAGCATGCCATCACCCAGCTCGACGACCTGCGCAAGCTCGGCGTACGGCTCTCGATCGACGATTTCGGTACCGGCTACTCGTCGCTGTCCTACCTCAAGCGGCTGCCAGTGAACCAGCTGAAGATCGATCGCTCCTTCGTCCGCGATATCCCCGAAGACGCCGATGACATGGCGATCACCGAGGCCGTCATTGCACTCGCCAACAGCCTGCGGCTGAGTGTCGTCGCCGAAGGCGTGGAGACCGAGGCACAGCGCCGTTTCCTGATCGCCGGCGGCTGCACGCATGGCCAGGGCTACCTGTTCCACCCCGCCGTGGCCGCCCGGGATTTCGTATCCTGGGCGCTTGCCCGAAGCGGCAACACCGGCTAGCTTCGCCGCTCCCGCGTTTCCCCGTTTACAACCAAGGACTGTCGCCATGTACGTGATGGACGAGCCGCAATGGAAGGAATTCATCGCCAGCGGGACACGCACCGGGAAGCTCGCCACCGTGCGCCCGGATGGTCGCCCGCACTGCGTCCCGATCTGGTTCATCCTCGACAACGACACGCTGGTGTTCACCAGCGGCGCGACCACCGTCAAGACGCGCAACATCGAACACGAGCCACGCGTCGCGCTGACGCTCGACGTAGAACAGTTCCCTTACGATTTCGTCATGATCGAGGCGACCGCGACCATCGAGCGCATCAGCGCAGCCGAGCAGCTGCCCTTCACCACCGCCATCGCCGAGCGCTATGTACCGACCGGCCGTGCCGCGGAGTTCGGTGAGCGCAATGCGGCGGACACCGAAGTGCTGATCAGGCTGCGTCCGGACAAGGTCGTGGCGTGGGGCGATCTCTGCGGCTGAGCGCGCCGCCAGCGCCGGACACACTCCGGGGCGATTGCGCCCGCGCCCGCCGGTCAGCGGCGGTCTGAGAGCGCCGCACCGTTATCGAGGGCGCGGGGATCGTAGATCGGTTCGAGCGCGGCCCGCTGCCGAATCGCGTCCAGCTGCAATGTTTCAGGCCCGAGTTCGACGGCATCGATGCCGAACAACATGCCGTCCTCGTGCCAGAGCAAGGCACGCAGCGTCATTCGCCAGGCCTGTGCGCCGCCGTCGCGCTCCAGGCGCAATATCGGCTCGAGTAGCTCCGGCAGCTGGCCAGGTGCGCCGGAACGCGGATAGTGGAACCAGTCCTCGACGACGAAATCCAGTGACAGGCCCGCTTGCAGCCGCGGCAGCGCAAAGCCGCGCGCCTCGCGATCGCCGCGCACGGCATGAGGATCGGCGGGGGCCTGTTGCTGGCGCACGATGAGCTGCGGCGCCACCGGGCTGCGGCTCTGCGCCTGCCAGGCGTCGGTAGAGCACAGCGCCGCCGAGGGCGTGGCGCCGCCGCCGGTCACGCCCCAGGTGGTCTCACCGTAGCGTCGCTCCAGCGCGAGCCACGGATGCCGCAGCCAGTGGTCCATCCGTTCACGCATGCGCTCGCGCAAGGCCGCCGGTGCCCGTGGCGGCACGATGTAGCGCAGGGCGTGGTAGAGATCCGGCACCCTGCTTCAGCCGCCGTGCGGATCGCCGACCCGCGCAGCGCAGGCCGCGCAATGCAGGGCGTCGGCGGCAAGGTTCGCGCCGCAGGCATGGCAGCGGAACCAGGCCGCCTCGCTCGCCCTGACCACGTAGTCCGTGCCGAAATTCGCGTCAATCAGGGCCCGGCCGCGAGCAGCGTCGGCGACCGCGACGCGGAGCAGGCCGTGCCGCCGGCGCGGCTTGCTGCTGCAGCTTGCGATACTGTCGGCCGCAAGCAGGCCGCGTGCCCGTGCGAGCGCACCGCGCGGTGCGCTCACGGCAACCTCCCATTGGATCTCACGCACCATCGTCGCAGACCTCTTCGATGCGCGCGCGGACCAGCCGCGCCTGCCACCGGCGCTCCGGCATCACCAGCGCCTGCAGCCCACCATTCACCGGCACGGAGGGCCGCACTGCGCAGGACCGCCATCAGGCCGAGCCAGTCTGCCCCTTGCCGACGCGAGATGGAAGAACACGACCGCGCGCGAGATCCCGAACCGCGCCGCGCGTAGCAGGGCCACGCGGCGCGCACCCCGTTCCAGGCGCGCGAGCGAGGTGCTGAGCCGTTCCCGCGCGCGCTCAGTCGCCGCGCTGAGCGCGGTCATGGGCTGGCCGGGGCCGTGTCCTCGCCCGCCGGGTGCAGGCGGCCGAGACGGCCGGCGGTGAGGTGAACGTTGACCAGTGCCAGCCACGGCAGTGACAGGGCGAACAGCAACGCGCCGCTGCCGGCACCGAATCCGTGCCGCCACCACCACGCCACCAGCGGCCCCAGCGCGAGCAGCACGGCCAGCGCGAATGTCGCGCTCGCGGCCAGCCCGCACAGCCCGGCGGTGACCAGGCAGGCCTGGGCCGCCGCCGGCCAGCGCCACAAGGCCCTAACCGCGGCACGCCATACGACCCGCACCCCGGCACGCGCGAGCCGATCGGCGTGGCGCGCGACCGAATGCGGTGCGCGGCGTGCCCCCAAGGCCCAACCCGTACCATCGCCGACGAACGGCAGGGCGGCCAGCGGCCACAGGCGCCACCCGGCCAGGATGCAAAGGGCCGCGCTCAGCGCCAGCGCGGCAACGATGCCGCGCTCGCCGGCGATGAACCAGCCGACCCCGGTCAGCACGGCGCTGGCCGCACACGCCAGCAGCACGGCGCACAGCAGTGGTATACAGGCGCCGCTGCGCGCGCCGGCCAGCGCGAGCGCACTGCCGCCGGCGTAGCCCGCGGCACGGGTCGCGGCTGCGACGTAAAGGGGGGCCAGCACCAGCAGCAGGCCGATCCGCGCCGCCTGCGGCGCCCGCGCCACCTCGCCCGCAGCGATCCCGGCGATCAGGGCATTGGCCAGCACGGCCGGCACGAAATGCCGCCAGCCGTGGCCCAGATCACGCAGGCTGCGCGCGAATGTTGCCCTCATGCCGTGCTCCGCCAACGCGTTCCCTCATACCCCTTAGCGGCCGCGCGCGCGACGGGTCGATGCGGCCCCGCGGCATGCTCAGCGCGGCTGACGGTCGGCGGTCACCGGAGCCGGTGTGACGCTGCGCACGCGCAGCGCGCGCAGGGCGGCGCAGGCCGCGCCGTAGCCGTTGTCGATGTTGACCGTCACGATGCCCGAGGCACACGAGGCGAGGATGGCGTTGAGCGCGGTGTGTCCGCCGCTGGCCACGCCGTAACCGGTCGACGTCGGTACGGCCACGATGAGACCGGGAAACAGGCCGCCCAGCACGCTCGGCAGTGCCGCATCCATGCCGGCCGCGACGATCGCGAGCGGGTAGCGCCGGATCTCCTCGATGCGTTCCAGCAGGCGCCACAGCCCGGCGACGCCGACGTCGAACACCGGCAGCGCGCCGACCTCGAAATAGTTCAGCGTACGCAGCGCCTCGCGTGCGACCGGCACGTCGGAGCTGCCCGCGGTCACGATGGCAACCTCGGGCGCGGGCGCGCTCTGCGGCTGCCAGTTGAACCAGGCAGTACGCGACACCTCGTCGTAGTCGAGCAGGCTGCGCTGGCGCGCGAGGATGCGCGAGTAGGTCTCCGCGTCGAGACGCGTCAGCAGGCAGCGCCGGCCGGCTTCGAGAACCTGGTCGAGAATGACCTCGATCTGGTCGCTGGACTTCTGCGCGCACAGGATCGCCTCGTCCAGGCCCAGGCGCTCGCCGCGCGCCAGGTCGAGCTTGATCTCGTGCTCGCTCATGCCGGGTCGCGCAGGAACGCGCTGCCACGCTCGTAGGGCGCGAAGGCAATGTCGGCGCCCAGGCCGTGCTGCTGCGACAAGGGTCGGAGCTGGTCGCGCAGACCGGCGCGTTCGGCCTCGCCCAGCGCCTCGTGCGCCGCGTGATCGAGCTCGATCACCACGCCCTGGCGGCGCACGCGACAGCGCACCGTGGCCGGCGCCAGCGTGCGGCGCACCAATGCCTCCGCCTGGTCGACGAAGGCGAGTGCGCCGGCCACGATCGGGATGCCGGTCTCGACCCGGCTCGACAGGCAGGGCGCCGCCGGCAGCTCGGCGATCGCATCCAGTCCGAGGTGACGCGCGATCGCACGCACGCCGGCCTTGTCGATACCGGCCTCGACGAAGGGGTGGCGCACGCGCTCGGCGGCAGCCGCTGCCAGCCCGGGCCGCCAGTCCTGGAGATCGTCGAGGTTGGTGCCCGACAGGATCTGCCGGGCGCCGCTCGCCGCGATCGCGGCATAGAGGTTCTGCTTGCAGTAGAAGCAGCGGTTCGCGGGATTGGCGAGATAGCGCGGATCGGTGAATTCGCCGGCGTCCAGCAGGCGCAGCTGCCAGCCCTCCAGCTCCGCCTGGCGCTCGACCCGCGCGGTCGCTGCCGGCGGCACCGCCGGCGACACCGCGTGCAGCATGACGACGGCGTCGCCCAGCTCGCGCGCGGCGACGCTGGCCAGCGTCATGCTGTCGACGCCACCGGACACCGCGAGCGAGGCCGGTGCGCACTGCTGCAGTACCTCGGTGAGGCCGCGCAGCGCGCGTGCGCTGGCCTCAGTCATGTCCGTCGCCGGCGTCCAGCGCCGCGGCTTCGGCCGCCGCGCGCCGCGCCTGGCGTGCGGCATGGCCGTCGGCCGCGGCGAGGTCGGCGAGCTCGGCCTTGGCCGTGGCGCCGGCCGCGCGCTCGGCGAGCTTGACGCGCACCTCGCCGGCGACCGCGGCTTCGCGCCGCGCCAGGGTCAGCCGTTCGACCGGCTGCAGACGCAGGCCGAGCGTGGTGGTCTCGTGGAAACAGGCTTCGGCCACGCCGGCGACCTGCTCGGGCCGTGCCAGCACCTGGATGCCGGCCACCTGGCGCCCGTGCTTGCCGACCATCGCCACCTGGGTGACGTCGATGACGCCGTCGGCTGCGCGCAGCCGCTCGAGTCCGAGCGCGAGATCCTCGGCCGTCTGGTCGTCGACCTCGAAGCGCAGCACGGTGACCGCGTCGGCACTCGCGCGAGCCTGGTCGGCGGCGGCGAACTCGAGCACGCGCAGCACGTTCGGCAGCCCCTCGATGCGCCGCGTGCCGAAGCCGTGACCGCTGCGCAGGAGGCGTCGCGGCAGCGCGCCGAGACCGCGTGTCGGCGCCAGGTGGCGCACGATCGCGGCGCCGGTCGGCGTCACCCGTTCGCCGGGGAAGCCGTCGTCAAAGCAGGCGTAACCCTCGAGCAGCAGGACCGTCGCCGGCGCCGGTACCGGCAGCAGACCGTGCGCGGTCTTCACTCGGCCGCTGCCGATCGGTATCGCTCCAATCGACCAGCTCGCCGCGCCGAGCTGCTCGATGAGGAAGGCCGCGGCGACGATGTCGGCAATCGAGTCCCAGGCGCCGACCTCGTGGAAGCTGACGCTGTCGACCGGCTTGCCATGCACCGCGGCCTCGGCCGCGGCAAGGCCGGCAAAGATGTCGATGGCGCGCTCACGCACCAGCGGCGCCAGCGCGCTGCCGGCCAGCCGCCTGCGCAAGGTCGACCAGTGCACGTGATCGTGGTGCTGCGCGGCAGGCGCATCCGCGCCCGGCGCGCTGACGGCAAAGCGGCTGCCCGCGAGCACGCCGTCGTTGCACGGCTCGTGCGCCAGCGCGACATCCTCGCCGAGCCCGGCAGCGCGGATTGCGGCGATGGTCTCCCCGGCCAGGTCGGGGCGCACGTCGAGCAGCGCGGCGGCGAACATGTCGCCCGCGATGCCGCCCACCGCGTCGAGGTGCAAGTGCACGTGGTGGAGCCGGGTTCAGCGCCGGGCGGCAGCGCGCCGCGCACGCAGCATGAGCACCGCGGCCAGCACCACGATGCCGGCGGCGAGCAGCACGCCGGGGCTGACCGCATGCAGCAGACAATGCGCCAGCGCGCCCGGCGCCATGCCTTCGTGGGCCGCGAGAGGCGCCGCGAACGACGCGATGACGAGTGCCGTAACTGTTCTGATCATGACCGTTCTCCCGGGTAGTGCGGAGCGGCCTGCCGCTCCGCTGTTGGCAAGTTTACAGGCTCACGCTGACCCGCGTGCGTGCGGGGTCGGCGTGCAGCCGGCTTTCGACGGCGGCTTTCAGCACCGCCAGCGGCACGCGCTGCCCGGCCTCCGCGAGGCGGCCGGCAATCGCGGCGAGGTCGTCGTGCTCGGCCTTCACCCTGAGGGTCACGCCGGCATCCGAGATGGTCTTGGCGCGCAGCTGGAACGCGTGGGTGTCTCCGCCGACGCTGACGCTCAGGGTAACGTCGATGCGCGCGATGTCGAAGTGACGATGCTGCCCCTCGAGCACGCGGTAGCCCCAGGTGCCGAGCTCGGCGGCGAGCAGCACGCCGACCTCGTGCTCGAGCGCGGCCGGCACGTCGATGTAGAGCAGGTAGCCCGGCCGCCCCTTCTTGGCCACCGTCGGCACCGCCTGCACGTTCAGCGCGCCGAGCGCCTCGACGCGGCGCATGAACTCACCGAGCAGCTCGCCCGGCACGTCGTCGACCTGCGCCATCAGCAGCCTGGGTGCGGTGCTCATGGCACCTGCATGACCTGTAGCGCGAGGCGCGCCGCGGCCGCGGCATTGACGTTGGAGCCGGGGATGCCGGAGGACACGAAGCCGGCACGCTGGGCGATGGCGCCGGCCTCGTCCGGGTCGTGCAGGCCCATGGCCGCGGCGACCGCGGCCGGCACGGTGACGTTGATGATGACGTTGGATGCCAGCAGGATCTCGCTCGCCAGCGGCACCACCATGGGCACCGCCCAGGCGATGTCCTGGCGCTTGCCAAGGGCGACGTCGGGGATGATCTGATCCGAGTAGCGCTCGAGCCGCGTGGTCACCCCGTCGACGGTGACCTCGGCGTCGATGTGCGCGTCGAAGGCGAACCACTCCTTCGCCAGCTTGCTCGTGCGCCGCGCGCCCGGGCCGACATGCGTCAGGCGGATGCTGACGTCCTTGCCCGTCATGCGGCTGAGAAAGGCACCGACCCGCTGTTCGACGCGCGCCTTGCGCGCATCGTCGAGCTCACGCACCACGCTGGCGAGATCCTTGCCCGCACTCAGGTCGTCGTAGGCCTTGGCCGCACGCCGGTACAGGGCCTGTGCGCGGACCGGCTCGGAGGACAGGATCAGGGCGTTGGTCACCGGCCCGCTGCGCAGCTGCGCGGCCTTCTTGGCGACGATGTTCATCGCCACCATCGAGGTCTCCGGATCGAAGGCGAGGTCGTAGCGCCGATCGCGCAGCTGCACCGCCACCGACTCCGGCGTCGAGCCGTCTTCGAGCAGGCACTTCATCGCGATCACGGCGTCGGTGCAGACATGCCCCAGCGGCGGGTTGACCGGGCCGGCGGACGAGCCGGCGATGCCCTCGGCGAAGATGCCCATGATCTCGTGCACCGCCATGATGCCGATCACCGTAGGGCCACCGATGTCCTTGAGGATCAGGCCGAGATCGCCGATGACCTGGCCGGTCGAGTACTCCTGCCCGGTGATGCGCACGGTCAGCTTGTCCGGCAGCCCGGCGGTCTCGGCCGCGGTCTTGCCGGCGAGAAAAGCGGTGGTGACCTTGCCGTGCGGGCCGTATTCCTCGGCGACGTCGGCGTCGGGATGGATGATCTCGAGGATCGCGGCGGCACCGAACACCGCCGCGTCCAGCGGCTGCGGCTTCATGCCGGCGCCGGCCATGGCGTCCATCATCGCCTGGGTGCCGACGCGCGCACCGTTCTCGGCCATGGCCGGGAAGATGATGTCCTCGCCGAGCCGGCCGTGTCCGATCAGGGGCCCGCCGGAAACCGCCATGTCGTAGCCGCTGACCGGCGACAGCTTGCCCTCGATCAGCGCCTGGTGCACCGCCATCGCCGCGGCGAAGCCGGACACCTTGTTGTTCTTCTTGGCCGTCGGGATGGCCGCGACACCGCAACGGTCGACCCCCGCGATCATGCGCGCACTGGCGCCGAGCTTGCGGTTGCCGGCGGGGATGCCGACCTGCGCCTTGGTGCCGGTCAAATACATCATCACGGCCGCGAGCAGCGCCGCGTTGGCCGGTGCAGCGCCGGCCGCGCGCGCCGCGGCGATGGCCTTGCCCAGAACCTCGTCGACCGGCTGCATCGGCGCGTTGGCGAAGCGCAGCTTGATGTCGGCACCGCGCCTGAGCTCGCTGGCGAGCACGTCGGCGATGTTGATGACGGCGATGTTGAGCATGCCGTGGCCGCCGAGCAGGGCATCGACCATGTCGCTGGTCAGCCAGTTGGGGCTGGCGTTGGCGCCGGTGACGGCGGCGAGGATGACCTGTTCGCGTTGGCTGGCGGTGCTGTCGTTCATGGAGACACTCCTGGTGCGGCGCGCGCGGCGCCGGGGGACGGGTTTCAGGGTCAGGCGGCTGCGGTCCCGCGCACGGTTGGCACGCCGGCGGCGTGGCCGTCGTAGGCGTTGTCGAGGCGGTCGAACCAGCGCCCGACGGCACTGCCGGCGTCCAGCGCCGGGTAGCTGCTGACGATGTCGATCCACTTGAGGATGCCGAACAGCAGGAAATCGGCGTAGGACGGGGTCTCTCCGGCGAGGTAGTCGCACGCCGCGAGGACCTCGTCGAACGGTCTCAGCGCGGCCGCGAGCTGTTCGCGTCCGCGCTGCTCGTCGACGTTGATGTCCTCCAGCCGCGCCCCGAACATCGCCTCGCGGGTTTCGCGGAAATAGGGCTGGCTGTCGGCATCGAGCAGACGGTAGGCCTGGTAGACGGCGATGGGCACCGCGGCGGGAAACACCAGGCTGCCGCACAAGGCACTCACCAGCCGCGCATGGGCTTCGCCCAGGCTGCCGGCCATGAGGGTCGGGCGCCCGGGGTAGGTCTCGTCGAGATAGCGCGCGATCTCCCAGCTGTCGCCGACCCAGCGCTCGCCGTCGCGGATCACCGGCACCGCGCTGTGGCCCGATGCGGCGATCGCCTCGCGCGCGGAGAAGCGCCACGGCACGACCTCGAATGCCAGCCCCTTGTGCAGCAGCGCCATGCGCACGCGCCAGCTGAACGGACTGAACAGGAAGCGCGGATCGGCCCCCGCGAGATCGTAGAGTTCGATCGCCATGATGCAGCCTGAACCTCCCCGCGACGCGGCGCCTGCCGCTGATGTGGGCATCCTCTCCGAGCACCGGGATGGACACAAGCTGGCGAAAAGGACATATTTCCTAGGCACATTCGCCAACCCCGGATCGCCCCGGCGATCGCTGCATCGGAAGCCCGTCACCGCATGCCGAAACACCGCCACATCGCCCTCGTCTCCTTCGACGGCGGCAACGCCTCGACCATCACCGCACCGCTGGAGCTGCTCGAATTCGCCCGCGCCAAGGTCGCCGAAACGACGCCGCTGACCCTCTCGCTGGTGAGCAAGGACGGCACCGCGGTGACCTGCGGCGGCTGCGTCACCATCACCCCGGCGGATTCGATCGAGCATGTCGCCGACGCCGACCTGGTGTTCCTCGCCGGCATGCCGTGCAACGTGGACGAAGTCATCACCGGCAACGGCAGCGTCCTCGGCTGGCTGCGCGAGCAGCGCGCGCGCGGCACCGAGATCGCGACCGTGTGTCCGACCCAGGCCCTGCTCGCCCACGGCGGACTGCTCGACGGGCGCAGCGTGGCCATGCACTGGAGCCTGATCGAGGAAGTGCGCGCGCGCTGGCCGCACACGCACTGGACCGCCGACCGCATGGTGATCGAGGACCACGGCATCTTCTCGT
The DNA here is from genome assembly GCA_041984235.1 of Gammaproteobacteria bacterium. Lineage (GTDB taxonomy): Bacteria > Pseudomonadota > Gammaproteobacteria > JBHIYN01. Next base: position 165,228 of record JBHIYN010000004.1, on the reverse strand, counting down.
GCTGCGGCGCCAGCGCGACGGTCGATCTCACCCTCTACATCATCGGCCGCTACTGCGGCCGCGACGCCATGCTCGAATGTGCGCAATGGTTCCTGACCGACCTGCCCCGCGTACGCCAGCAGCTGCCGCCGCCGTTGCTGAATGCACCCGCCGCGAGCCAGCCGCTGATGGCCGAGGTCGAGAGCTGGATCCTCGGCCACTTCCATGAGCCGGTGCATTTCGAGACCCTTGCGCGCGAGTTCGGCATGTCGTGGCGTACCTTCTACCGCCGCTTCCAGGAGACCTTCGGCGACTCGCCCAAGGTCTACCTGCAGAAGCTGCGCCTCAACGCCGCGCGCCGCCTGCTCGAGAACGACGGCGATCCCATCGACCGCATCGCGGCCAAGGTCGGCTACGCCGATGCCGGCTTCTTCCGCACCCTGTTCAAGCGTCACGTCGGCATGACGCCCTCGCGCTACCGCGAGAGCTTCCGCTTCCGCGCCCTGCCCGCCGACTGAGCGAACACGCGGACTTGATCGGGCGCAGGTGCGCCGCTGCCGCACGCGGTTACAGTCGGAACGCGGTATGAGCGCCGCGTACACGGAGCCCGAGCATGGCCACGCACCCGTTCCACGTGGGCGCCAACGTCGAGGGTATGGAGCTCTCGGTGATCAAGGACATGGCGATGCGCGCGGCGCGCGTGCCGGGCTCCGTGTCGCTGGCCTGGGGTGTGCCCTCCTTCCCGACCCCGGCGCCGATCCGCGCCGCGGTCGCGGCGGCCTTCGACGACGATCCCGAGATTGGTCGCTACTCACTGCCCGACGGCCTCGTGCCGCTGCGCGCCGCGGTTGCCGCGCACCATGCACGCGAGACCGGCGTCGCGGTCGACCCCGACGCCAACGTCGTCGTCACCGCCGGCAACATGCAGGGCATGAGCGTGCTGCTGCACGTGCTGCTGGATGCGGGTGACGAGGTCATCGTCACCGATCCGGGCTTCACCTCGCACGTGCAGCAGATCCGTCTGTGCGGCGCGCTGCCGCGCTACTGGACGCTGGACGAGCAGCGCGGCTGGGCGCTCGATCTGGAAGCGCTGGAGACGCTGATCGGGCCGCGCACGCGCGCCATCGTGCTGGTCACGCCGTCCAACCCCACCGGGCGCATCTTCGACCGCGCGAGCCTGCTCGCGGTCGGCCGGCTGGCGCGCGAGCACGGCTTCACCATCCTGCTCGACGATCCCTACTCGCGCTTCACCTACGACAACCGCGATCGCTGGTTCAACCTCGCCGCCGAGACGTCACTGCGCGATCACGTGGCCTACCTGTTCACCTTCTCCAAGGCCTACGCCATGAGCGGCTGGCGACTCGGCTACATGATCCTGCCCGACGGCCTCAAGCACGAGGTGCTCAAGGTGCACGACGCCAACATCATCTGTCCGCCACGCGTGAGCCAGGTCGCCGGTCTCGCCGCGCTGACTGCCGCCGAGCAGCCGTGGCCGGCGTTCGCGCGCATCCTCGAAGGCCGCCGCGCACTGGTCTGCGAACGGCTCGACCGCGTACCACAGGTCTTCTCCTACGCCCGCCCCGAGGGTGCCTACTACGTCTTCCCGCGGATCGAGGCCGCACACCGGGATGCGCGCGAGTTCGCCCTGCGCCTGCTCGACGAGGCCGGCGTCTGCGTCACCCCCGGCAGCGGCTTCGGGCCGGCCGGCGAGCACCACGTACGGATCGCCTACTGCGTCGACGACGATGCCATCAATGCCGGCTTCGATCGCATCGAGGCGTGGGCAGGCGGGCGCGGCGCGTGAGCACGGACCTGCACCATGCGCCTGGTCATCGCACTCGGCGGTAACGCCCTGCTGCGCCGCGGTGAAGCGCCCGGTGCCGCCGCCCAGCGCGACAACGTGCGTCGCGCGGCGGCTGCCCTGGCACCACTCGCCGCACAACACGAGCTCGTCATCACCCACGGCAACGGCCCGCAGGTCGGCCTGCTCGCACTGGAGCGCGGCCCGGGCAGCCGCGGCGGCCACTACCCGCTCGACGTGCTGGACGCCGAGACCGAAGGCATGATCGGCTACCTCGTGCAGCAGGAGCTCGACAACGTGCTGCCGCCGCCGCGCCGCGCAGCGGCCCTGATCACGCAGGTCGAGGTCGCCGCCGACGACGCGGCCTTCGCGGCGCCGGACAAGCCGATCGGGCCGGTCTATGCTGAGGCCGAGGCGCACGAGCTCGCGGCGCGCCATGGCTGGTCGCTGATCGCCGACGGCGACGGCTGGCGGCGCGCGGTGGCCTCGCCGCGTCCCCTGCGCATCGTCGAGCTCGGCGTGATTGCCCACCTGCTGGAAGCCGGGGTGGTCGTGATCTGCGCCGGTGGCGGCGGTGTGCCGGTGGTGCAGCAGGCGTCCGGTGCGCTGCTCGGGGTCGAGGCAGTGGTGGACAAGGACCGCGCCAGCGCCCTGCTCGCCCGCGAGCTGGGCGCCGATGCGCTGCTGCTGCTGACCGATGTCGACGCGCTCTACGAGCGCTGGCCGGCGGACGCTGCGCGCGCCTGGGCCGAGGTCGCGAGCGCCCTCCTGCGTAGCCGCGACTTCGCCGCCGGCTCGATGGCGCCGAAAGTCGGCGCGGCCTGCGATTTCGTCGACGCCGGCGGCAGCTTCGCCGCGATCGGCGCGCTCGGGGACGCCGCCGCCCTGCTCGCCGGCAGCGCCGGTACCCGGGTCCTGCCGGGCGCGGCCGTCACCCGCTGGCGGGAATGAGCGCGCGGCGTTCGAGGAACGCGGTGACCTGGTCGCCGAGCGCATGGCCGTCGTCGGCCTCGGCATACTCGTAGCGCGCGCGTATCACCGGCTTGTCGATCGTGATCAGGCGCTCGAGATCGCAGGGCGTGCCGGACACGACCACCTCGGCAGGGCTGGCATTGATGGTCGCCGCCAGCGCGGCGAGCTGGCGCGCGTGGTAGCCGACCGCCGGGAGCACCGCGCCGATGTGCGGATACTGCGCGTAGACCGCCGCGATGTCGGCGGCGGCATGCGCGCGCGGGTCCACGATTTCGCCCGCGCCGGCAGCGGTCGCCGCGACATAGCCCGCGCCGTAGGCCATGCCGCCATGGGTCAGGGTGGGTCCGTCCTCCACCACTAGCACGCGCGCATCGCGCACGGCGTGCGCATCGTCGAGCACCACCGGCGAAGCGCCGCGCACGCGGACGGCGCCCGGGTTCACCGCGCGCGCGTGGTCCAGCACCGCGTGCACGTCCGCCTCGGCCGCCGAGTTGGTCTTGGCCGCGATCACGACATCGGCCATGCGCAGCACCGCTTCACCGGGGTGGTGCGAGGTTTCGTCGCCGGCGCGCAACGGGTCGACCAGCACCAGGTGCAGGTCCGGCCGCACGAAGGGGAAGTCGTTGTTGCCGCCGTCCCACAGGATGACGTCGGCCTCGCCCGCCGCGCGTGCCAGGATGGCCGCGTAGTCGACGCCGGCGAAGACTACCGTGCCGCAGGCGAGGTGGGGCTCGTACTCCTCGCGCTCCTCGACGGTGCACTCCGCGGCATCCAGGTCCGCGGCGTCGGCAAAGCGCTGCACGCCCTGGCGCGCGAGGTCTCCGTAGGGCATGGGATGGCGAATGACCGCGACGGCGAGACCGTGCGCCTTCAGCAGGCGCGCCAGCCAGCGCGTGACCTGCGACTTGCCGCAGCCGGTGCGTACCGCCGACACCGCGATCACGGGCACGGCGGCGTCCAGCATGGTCGCCGCCGGTCCCGGCATGACGAAGTCCGCACCGGCAGCGAGCACGCGCGACGCCCGGTGCATGACCTCGGCATGGGCGAGATCGCTGTAGGCAAAGGCGACCTCGTCGACCTGCTCGCGCCGCAACAGGGCGTCCAGCCCGGCCTCGTCGACTATCGGGATACCCTGCGGGTAGCGCGGGCCGGCCAGCTCCGGCGGATAACGCCGCCCGGCGATGTCCGGGATCTGGGTCGCGGTGAAGGCGACGACCACGCGTCTCGCATCGTCACGGTAGACGCAGTTGAAATCGTGGAAGTCGCGACCCGCGGCGCCCATGATGACAACCCGGCGCACGCGGCCGGACGAACTCACCTGCCCGGCTCCGGCGCGCCGTGCTCAGCGCGGGATGCGGATCTGAAAGGACCTGCCTGCGACACTGCCGAAAGCCCCCTGCCGGTTAGGCGCCACGCAGCGGGCCGGCGCAGAGGGAACCCGTAACGCGTTCCCCGGACGGGTCTGCCACGCCACGCCATTGTGCAATACTTTGCGCCCGCCGGCAGGGGCCGGCCCGGGACGCAGGAGGCGCTGACACCGTGCGCGGGCGCGGCGGCGCTCACTGCGCGTGAGCACCGCCGCACGCGGCTTCACATCAGCTTGGCGAACTTGTCCAGGATCGGCAGCACGGTATCGGCGCCGGCCGGCGGCAGCGGCAGGATGGCGCGTTTCACGCCCTTGTCCGCCAGCGGCGCGATGGCGTCCGCCTCCGGTGGCGCGGCGAAGAACACGCCGAGGTGCACGCTGTCCGGATCGCGCCCGACGTCCTTGCACGCCTTGTGGATCTGCTTGAGGCCGCCCTCGAAGTCGTAGAGACCGCCGAGCGGCATCCAGCCGTCGCAGAACTCGGCGATGTGCGCGGCGGTCCTGGGTCCGGCGGCGCCGCCCATGATCACCGGTGGGTGCGGCTGCTGCGCGGGCTTGGGCCAGGCCCAGCTCTTCTCGAACTGGATGTGCTTGCCGGAGAAGCTCGCCTCCTCCCTGGTCCACAGCTCCTTCATCAGCAGGATGTTCTCGCGCAGGATCTCGCGCCGCTGCTTGAAGTCGATCCCGTGGTTGCGCAGCTCTTCGACGTTCCAGCCGTAGCCGATGCCGAAGTCGAAGCGGCCGCCGGAGATGACGTCGAGACTCGCGACCTCCTTCGCCAGCCAGATCGGATCGCGCTGCGCGACCAGGGTGATGCCGGTGCCGAGACGCAGCTTCGTGGTCGCCGCGGCACACGCCGCCAGTGCCACGAACTGGTCGTGCGTGCGCCAGTATTCTTCCGGCAGCGGGCCGAGCTCCGGGCGACCACCCCAGGGCGTCTCGCGGCTGGTCGGGATGTGACTGTGCTCCGGGAACCACAGTGATTCGTAACCTCGCGCCTCGCACTCGCGCGCGAGCTCGACCGGCTGGATAGCCTTGTCGGTCGGAAAGATGATGACGCCGATATCCATGGTGGTCCTCCCCGTTCTAAAAGAAGGACCGGATTCTACGCTACCCGCGCCCGCTGACGACCACGGGCACGGACCACGCTCAGCCCGGCGTCGGGTTGCGCGCCTCCCACCATGCCCGGTAGGCATCGTCCGGCGCCAGCACGCGCGAGGACGCGGTGCCGATACGGGTGCCGCCGGCGTCGCGGATAGTGACGTCGAGCTCGACCATGGGGCCGCGCAGGCGCGTCACCTCCACGCTCACGCCGATGACGTCGCCAGGGCAGACGGGCTTGCGGAAGCGTTCCGGCGTGAAGGTCAGGCCGAGGCTGCCGTCGCCGGGCAGCAGGGAGCCGAACAGGCCGGTGATCGCGATCTGGATCAGGCCGCCCGGCACGACGATGTCGTCGACCCCGGGAAAACGCAACTGCGCGGCTTCGACGTCGTGGTGGATCGCGTTGTGGTCACCGCTCAGCGCGCAGTAGGTCTCGACCTGTTCACGGCTGAAGCTGAGCTCGCAGTCGTGGCGCATGCCGACTTCCAGCATGGACGCGGTCAGGCATTGGCTTGCGGACATCGGCGCTCCTCGGGGTGACCCGGATCGGGCCGCTCATATTACTCGGAACCGGGCACACCAGAACGCTGTCGGACCGTGCCGGCGTCGCGGCGTGTGCTCAGTCGTCCTGTGCAAACGCCGCAACCGGCGGGCAGGTGCACACCAGGTGCCGATCGCCGTGCACGTTGTCGATGCGCGCGACCGGTGGCCAGTACTTGTCCTCGTCCTCGGTGCCGGCGGGGAAGAACGCCCGCGCCTTGCTGTAGGGCCGGGTCCATTCCGCGGCGACCAGCAGATGATGGGTATGCGGCGCGTTGGTCAGCAGATTGTCCGCGCTATCGGCGCGACCCTGCTCGACCTCGGCGATCTCGGCGCGAATCGAGATCATCGCGTCGCAGAAACGATCCAGCTCGCGCTGGTTCTCGCTCTCGGTCGGCTCGATCATGAGCGTGTCGGCGACCGGGAAGGACATGGTCGGGGCATGGAAACCGTAATCGACGAGGCGCTTGGCGACGTCGTCGACGGTGATCCCCGTCGCGGCCTTGATCGCGCGCAGGTCGATGATGCACTCGTGCGCCACCATGCCGTTCTTGCCCGTGTAGAGCACCGGGTAGTGTCCGGCCAGCCGGTGCGCGACGTAGTTGGCGGCGAGGATCGCGGCCAGCGTCGCGCGACGCAGGCCGTGCGCGCCCATCATCGCGATGTAGGCCCAGGAGATGGTCAGGATACTGGCCGATCCCCACGGTGCGGCCGCTATGGTGCCGATGGTGCCGTCGGCCCCGGCTGCCGGGTTGACCCCGCGGATGACCGGGTGATCCGGCAGGTAGGGCGTGAGATGCGGCATGACGCCGATCGGCCCCACCCCCGGTCCGCCGCCGCCGTGCGGAATGGCGAAGGTCTTGTGCAGGTTGACGTGCATGACGTCGGCACCGATCTCGGCCGGCCGGCAGATGCCGACCAGGGCGTTGAGGTTGGCACCGTCCATGTACACCTGCCCGCCGTGCGCGTGTACCACCGCGCAGACTTCGCGAATCGACGCCTCGAACACGCCGTGCGTGGACGGGTAGGTCATCATGAGCGCGGCCAGGCTGGCCGCGTGCTGAGCCGTCTTTGCGCGCAGGTCGTCGAGATCGACGTTGCCGTGTTCATCGCAACGCACCAGCACCACGCGCAGCCCGGCCATGACCGCGCTGGCCGGGTTGGTGCCGTGCGCGGAAGCCGGGATCAGGCACACGTCGCGCGCGCTCTCGCCGCGCACCTCGTGGTACTTGCGGATCGTGAGCAGCCCGGCGTACTCGCCCTGGGAGCCCGCGTTCGGCTGCAGCGAGAACGCGGCGAAGCCGGTCAGGTCGCACAGCATGTTCTCGAGCTCGGCGAACATCTGCTGGTAGCCCTGGGCCTGGTCGAGCGGCACGAAGGGGTGCAGATCGGAGAACTCGCGCCAGGACAGCGCCTGCAGCTCGGCGGCGGCGTTGAGCTTCATGGTGCACGAGCCGAGCGGGATCATGGCGCGGTCGAGCGCGATGTCGCGCCGCGCCAGGCGCCGCATGTAACGCATCATCTCGGTCTCGGAATGGTGGCGTTCGAATACCGGGTGCCCGAGGATGGCATCGTCGCGACGCTGCGCTCTGCCGAGACAGTCGGTGACCGCGCCGTCCAGCGCGCGAATGTCGAACTCCTCGTCCGGCTCGCGCGCGAACACCGACCACAGCGCACGCAGGGTGGCACGATTGACGGTCTCGTCGAAGCTGATGCCGAGATGGTCGGCATCGACCACGCGCAGGTTGATCCCGGCTTCGCGCGCCCGCGCCGCGAGGTGCCGGGCGCGATGCGGCACGCGCACGGTGAGGGTGTCGAAGAAACGCGTGGTCAGGACCTCGTACCCGGCGCGCCTGAGCGCATGGTCGAGAAGCAGCGCGAAGCGGTGCACGCGCTCGGCAATGCGCGCGAGACCGTCGGGACCGTGGTAGACGGCATAGAAGCCGGCGATGATCGCAAGCAGCACCTGCGCGGTACAGATGTTGCTGGTCGCCTTGTCGCGCCGGATGTGCTGCTCGCGCGTCTGCAGCGCCATGCGCAGTGCACTGCGCCCGTCGCGATCGACCGAGACCCCGATGATGCGGCCCGGCACGGCGCGCGCGAACTTCTGGCGCGTGGCGAAATACGCCGCGTGCGGACCACCGTAACCCATCGGCACGCCGAAGCGCTGGGTGCTGCCGACGACGATATCGGCGCCCGCCTCCCCCGGCGAGCGCAGCAGCACCAGGGCCAGCGGATCGGCAGCGACCGTGACCAGCGCGCCGAGCGCGTGCGCTGCCGCGCACACGCTGTCCAGCTCGGGGATCTCGCCACCGGAGCCGGGGTACTGCAACAACACGCCGAAGTAGTCACCGTCTTCGACCAGCGCGGCCGGTTCGCCGACCACGACCTCGAAGCCGAAATGCCGCGCCCGCGTCTCGACCACGGCCCGGGTCTGCGGATGACAATCGGTATCGACCAGGTAGCGCGACGATGAACTCTTCGACAGCCGCCGGCTCATTGCCATCGCCTCGGCCGCGGCGGTGGCCTCGTCGAGCAACGAGGCATTCGCCACCTCCATGCCGGTGAGATCGGTGACGAGCTGCTGGAAGTTCAGCAGCGCCTCCAGGCGGCCCTGGCTGATCTCCGCCTGGTAGGGGGTGTAGGCCGTGTACCAGCCGGGATTCTCGAGCACGTTGCGCTTGATCACTTCCGGCATGATGGTGCCGTTATAGCCCATGCCGATCATGGACACGTTGACCCGGTTGCGCTCGCGCATGCGGCGCAGGTGGGCGATCACGGCCTGCTCACTGATGGTCTCGGTGAGTGCCAGCGGCGTGGCCGAGACGATGTCGTCCGGCACCGCGCGCGCGACCAGGTCTTCCAGCTCGTCCAGGCCCAGTGCGGCCAGCATGGCCTTGATCTGCGCGCCGTCAGCGCCGATGTGACGGCGCACGAAGTCGCCGCGCATCTCGAATTCCGCGAGCCTGCTCATGCCCGGCCCCCGCGTGCGCGCGCCGCGCTCACAGGCTGGCGACGAAGGCCTGGTAAGCGGCTTCGTCGAGGAATTCCGCGTCGCCGCCGTCGCCGGCGGGGGTGATGCGCATCAGCCAGCCGTCACCGAGCGGATCGCCGTTGACCAGCTCAGGCTCGTCGGCGAGGCGTTCGTTGACCGCGGCCACCGTGGCGTTCAGTGGCATCGCGATCTCACCGACGGCCTTGACCGATTCGACCACGGCCGCCTGCGCACCCACGTCGAGTGCCGCACCGATCTCGGGCAGCTCGACGTAGACGACGTCGCCGAGCTGCTCCTGGGCATAGTCGGTGATGCCCACGGTCAGGCTGCCGTCACTTTCGGGGCGCAGCCACTCGTGGTCCTTGGTGTATTGCAGGTCGCTCATGCAGGGGTTCTCCCGGAGTCGCGGTTCAGGGTTTGAAGTAACGGTGGGCGACGAACGGCAGTGCGGTGACTTCGACCTCGTGCGTGCGCCCGCGCAGGTTCACCGCAAGCACCGTGCCGGGGGCGGCAAGGCCGGAGTCGACGTAGCCCATCGCGATCGGATGCTCCACGCTGGGTCCGAATCCGCCGGACGTGATTCTACCAACCTCGGCGCCGCCGGCGTCGTGCAGCACGGCACCGCCGCGCACCGGCGCACGCCCGCGCGGGCGCAGGCCGACCCGCCGCCGCGGCACACCCGCAGCGAGCTCATTCAGCACCACGTCAGCGCCCGGGAAGCGCGCGTCCGCACGCCCCTCGCGGTACTTGCGCGCCACCACCCAGGCGAGATCGGCCACCGCCGGCGTGGTGGTCGCGTCGATATCGGTGCCGGACAGGCACAGCCCTGCCTCCAGCCGCAGCGAGTCGCGCGCGCCGAGTCCGATCGGCTCGACCCGTGCATCCTCCAGCAGGCGTCGTGCGAGCATCGCGGCGTCGCCCGCCGCGAGCGCAATCTCGAAACCGTCCTCGCCGGTGTACCCGCAGCGGTTGACCAGGCAGTGGACCCCGGCGATGTCGCACTCGCGCGCCGCCATGAAGGGCAGGCTCGCGGTCGCGACGCCGAGCGCGTCGAGCACCGCGGCGGCGGCCGGCCCCTGCAGGGCGAGCAGCGCGCGCTCCTCGAGCAAGGTCACACGCTCCGCGCCGAGCCGCGCTCGCAGGTGCGCCAGCACCGCGCTCTTGAAGGCCGCGTTGACGACGACGAAAAAGCTGTCCGGCAGGCGCGTGACCATGAGATCGTCGATGATGCCGCCGGCGTCGTTGGTCAGTACGCTGTAGCGCTGGCGCCAGGCGCCCAGTGCCTCGATCTCGCCGGGGACGACGGTCTCGAGTGCGGCGGCATCCGCGGCGATCGCAATCTGGCCCATGTGCGACACGTCGAACAGGCCGGCCGAGGCCCGCGTGTGCAGGTGCTCGTGCTTGATGCCGCCGGCGTACTGCACCGGCAGCGCGTAGCCGGCGAAGGTGACCAGGCGCGCGTCCAGCGCCTGGTGCAGGGCGTGCAGCGGCGTCGGTCGGGGTGGCGCGGCGACAGCGTCACGACTCATGCCGGCAGGGTAACGCAGGATGCCCGGCGAGCGCCATCCGGGCGATGCGGAGTCCGTTCACGGCCAGCGCCGCAAGCGGAGCGCGGCCATATGCCCGCACCGGCTCCTGCTGCGGCTCGCGCCCGGCATCGTGTGGCGCACGGCAGCTCCTGCGTGAACCGATCGCGCGCGGGGTGTAACAAACCGGTAAGCCCACCGTATCGGCGGGACCCGCGCGGTGACGGACGGCAGCGCACCGTGGCCGGTCCGGCCGGCGGCGCCCAGCCCGTACGAGGTCCGCCATGCTACCCCGCCCCCGTCCGTCCTGCGTGGCCATTGCGCTGCTAGTCGCGGCTCCGACGCCCGCGGCGGCCTTCGACCTCAGTCTCAGCGGCCTAGTACGCCAGGAGATTGCATGGGGCCTCGCTTCGAACGGCAACGAGCTCAACCTGATGGGCAGCGTGTTCAACGACCGCATCACGCCGCATTACACGCACCCTGCCTGGGGCAGCGGCAGCAACGCCCGGATCCCGACCACGACCTTCGTCAACGCCGACGGGGTCGCCGGGTTCTTCGAGCAGGGTGCGGCCGCAACCCTGGCGGGCGGGGCGCGCGCCGGTATTCGCACCGTCGCGGCTGGCGCGAATACGCTGTCACCCGTGAATTGCCGCTTCGGCCATCTCAATGCGATCGCGGCCGGCAGCACGGGGCTCGCCGGTAATGGCAGCCTGCGTGGCGTGCTGTGCCCCAACGGTGGCGGCTCGGCGTTCGTGCCCGGCGTATCACCGGGCGTCGCCGGTACTGCGGCGTCCGGGTTCAGTGACCAGGGCGCGGCGCTCGAAGACGACTTCAACTTCAACCTCTTCAACACCCGCCTCGAACTCGACGTGCAGGCGCGCTTCAACGATGCTCTTGCCGGCTTCGTCAAGCTGCGTGCCTACGTCGATGCGACCTCACGCTTCACCGACGGCCACGTTGGCAACCTGTTCGAGAATTCCTTCTGGGGCACGCGCAGCACCCTCACGGAATGGGCCACGCCGGACGTCGTGATCGACGTCCCGGCCGCCTACCTCGACTTCAACGACGGCCCGTTGTGGATCCGTGTCGGCAATCAGAGTATCGCTTGGGGCGAAGCCTATTTCTTCCGCGTCATGGACGTGGTCAACGGACTCGACCTGCGCCGACATCTGACCCTGGGACCAGGCGGCGAGGAATTCCAGGACCAGCGCATCGCCTCGCCGACGCTGCGGGTGAGCTACACGTTCGCCAACAACTGGGACATCGACGTGTTCGCTTCGATGTTCTCACCGACGGTGCTGCCGCCTCAGAACTCCGCATACAACCTGATCGCGCACAGCACCACGCTCGACGAGCGCGACGAGTTCGAGGACGCCGAGGGCGCGGTGAACTTCGGCGTACGGTTGAACATGCCGCTCACCGACCAACTTACGATGCTCCTCATGTACACGAACCGCCGCAACCCGGACGGCGTGTTCCGCTATGCCGAGGCACCGCTCTACAACGGCGCACTTGCCAACGGGTTCTGCGCCGGTCCGGCCAACCAGACCAACCGGCTCCTGAGCGGCTTCGGCGGCGGCGCGCTGACCCCGGGCGGCGCAGTGCTGCCAGCCGGCCCGCTGCAGGGCGCACTGATCGCGAGCGGCCTCGACCCGATGCCGCGGGCGGTCGGTGGCGGACACGCGCGCCTCGACCGCTGCGGCTCGCCGATCGCACCGGACCCCTTCGGCGCCGGCTCGACCGAGTTCTGGCACCTCATCGGGCGTGCACGGCTCGATCCCATGAAAGCGCTGCGCACGGCGGTCGACGAGTGGCCGGCGAACCAGTGGGCCGCACGCCAGGTCTTCGGCTTCGGTTCCGAGGGAAATGTCGCCGACGCGCTGCGCACCATGGAGGCCTTTCACAGTTATCTCGGGAGCTTCCGGGCCTGGGCCACACGTGAGTTCAAGCGCGAGCAGGTGTTCGCGATCGGAGCGAACTATCTCACCCGCGCGGACGATCCGGGCTCGTTCCTCGACTCGATCATCGTCCGCGGCGAGGTCGCCGTGACACCGAACAAGAAATTCACTGACCTCGGTCTCAGCTTCAATTTCATCGAGGCGACCGAGATAGTCTCGGCGCTGATCGTCGAGAAATTCCACCGCTTCTCCGACGCGTTCCCGGCGACCTACATGGTCTGGCAATGGATGCATCGGGAACAATCCGACCTGTTCGGGCGCCACCTGAGCGGCACCGAGTCGGTCCCGTTCAGCACTTTCATCGATCCGGTGAGCGGCGATTTTACCGCGGCCGCACTGGTCGACGGGGCCGCCAGCCCGCGCGGCTCCGATGCCGCTGACTACGTGGTGTTCGCCTTTCAGCAGCCTTCGCGCAGCCTGCTCTGGCGCCTCGACCTCGCCTTGCTCATCGACGTCGAGGGCGGCTACCTGGTGCAACCCGGAGTGCGTTACCGCCCGAGCGACGACTGGCAGTTCGATATCTACGCCAACCTCATCGAGCAAGGCGGCGACCAGAATGATGACATCATGGAAAGTCTGGACTTCGCCGACGAGATTTTCGTGCGCGTCACCTACTATTTCTGAGCAACGGCGCTACATGCACATCCGCCGCTACCCCTTCGACTACGCGCGGCGTAGCTTCCTCGCCGCCAGCAGCAGCGGCCTGCTCGCGAGCCTGTGGCCGATCGTCGCCGAGAGCGGCGACGCGGGCGCCGCCTATCCCGACGAGCTGCGCGACATCGAAACGTTCACCCGTGGACGGGTGCGGGTCGGCGACGTCATCGACCGGGACAACATCGAGCTGGTGCAGGATCTCGTCGATCCGCTGCTCTACCAGGAGGTCGTTCAGGATGGCCGGCGTTTCTTCATCCAGCCGACGGAGAACGCGATTGACACGCTGTTCCCGCCTTTCTTTCTCGATGCCACGCTACGCAACCGCGGACGCGCGGTATTCGATGCCATCGGCAACGTGTACACGCGCGAAGGCGCGCCGTGGGTCGGTGGCCTGCCTTTTCCCGATCCACGCAGCGGCGACGAGGCGATCGCCAACCTGACTCTTGCCTGGGGTCGCCATGACAAGGCGATGTACGCCTTTCCCGCCGTGGTCAGCGGGCGCGACGGAGAGGAGCAGTATGCCTATGACTTCGTGTGGGCCGAGCAGCAGTGCACTGGCCTGGTCCACCCGGACGCAGATGGCCCCTACCTCGCAGGCCACGAACACGAAACGCGTATGCAGTCGCTGTGGTTCACCCACACCAACGACGTCAAGGGTTCAGCCTTCCTCAGCATCTGGCCGTACGACCAGCGAAGGGTCCCGGACCTGTTCGGCTACCTGCCCAACCTCAAGCGTGTCCGCCGTTTCCCGGCCAACCAGCGCTTCGAGCCCTACGTGCCTGGCATGAATCTCTACCTCTCGGACGCGTGGGCGGCCGGGGATCCGATGCTGACCTGGGGTAACTACCGCATCATCCACCGCGGCCCGCTGCTCGGCTCCAGCCACTTCCAGTGGCGGCCGGACAACGCGAACTGGACACACCCCCTGGTTGGCGGCGGCGCGGGGAGCAGCTACTGGTATGTCGGCAAGTCGCTGGTGCCGGAGGCGATCGTTTTCGAGTGCGAACCGACCGGGTACCCCAACGCCCCGGTCGGCAAGCGGCGCGTTTATCTCGACGCGCGCAACCTGGGCGTACTGCAGGCGATCACCTACGATCGACGCGGTGAAATATGGAAGGGCTTCGAAACCGGCTCCGGCCAACGCGTGCACGGGGAACATCGCGAGCTGAGCAGCGACGGCCGCCCGGAGTGGAGCTTCAACTGGCTGATCAGCCATGACATCCAGAGCCACCGGGTGACCCGCGTGCTGCAGGCCGAGCGTTGCCGCGGCGACTGGCGCACCCGGCTCGATCCGAAGGCCGACCTGGCCGGCCTGTACATGACCCAGCCGGCGCTGCGGCGCCTCGGCTCATGACGGCCGTGCTGCGTGCGCTGGTTCTTGCCGCAGTCTGCGGCACAGCCCTGGCCGACGCCAGGCCGGACACCGTCGACGCGCAGCTCCGGAGCTGCATCGAACATGCCCTGCCGCGCAAGAGCATGATTCAGACGCAGCGCGTGCGCGTACTCAGCGCGGACGGCTGGCAGCGGGAATCGGTCCGCCGGGTGTACTGGAAGCGATTCCCGGACGATGCGCTCAAGGTACTGTTCGTGGTTGAGCGTCCGCCCGCGGAGGCGGGTCTCAAGGTCCTCCTCAATCACCGCCGCGGCGGCGATCCCGAGCTCTACGTGTACACACCCGATACCGGCCGCGCGCGGCGCATGGTCGGTGGCGGCACCTCCAACTCGGTGCTCGCAACCGACCTGACCTACGAGGACGCGATGCATTTCGAGAGCTTCCTCGATGACGATCGCACGCGGCGTACCGCCGACGGCGAGCTGGACGGCGTGCCGGTATACGTGCTCGAGACCCGACCTGCGGGGGGCACGGCGGGATACGCACTGATCCGGACCTATCTCGAGCGCGGGACCTGCATTCCGGTAAGAACGGAATTCCATGGCCGCGGCGGAACCCTGGACAAGACCCTGGTGGTACCGCTGGACGCGATCGAGGAAGTCGACGGCTACCCGGTCGCGCGGCGCACGATCATGTACAACCACAGGTACGATTCACGCACCGAGATCGATATCACCGCCATCGAGGTTGACGTTCCGCTGCGCGACAGTCTGTTCAGCTTCGCCGAGATCAGGCGCAGCCAGCCGTGACCCCGACCCGCTTCGCGCTGGCGCGTCCGTGGTTGGTGCTGATCATGGCAGCCATGCTCGCGCTGGCTGCCGTCACACAGCTGTTCGATCCCGTTACCCTGACCCCACGCTTCGACGTCGACCCGTCGATGAACGCGCTGCTGCCTCAGGACTCCGCCGCGAACGCGATCTACGCCCGTGCACAGCGCTACTTCGACGACGACGACAGCCTGCTGGTCGCTCTTATCGGTGAACGCCCGCTGGGCGCTGCCGAACTCGCCGCGCTGGAGCGTTTCACACGCCACGTAGAGCGCGTCCCCGGCGTCACCGGCGTCGACAGCCTGGCCAACGCCATCGCGATCGAGATCGGTGTCGACACGACCCGCATCGACCCTTACCTGCGCCAGTTGCCGGCAGACGACACGGCGGCGGCGCATCTGCTCGCGCGCGCCACCGCCGACCCGCTGGTCGGCGGGCGCTTGCTCGCGGACGACGGCAGCGCCGCCCTGAGCGTGGTGCACTTCGCCGCCGGACTCGGCAGTGTCGAGTTGCTGCAACGCGTCGATGCGATCGTCGCCATCGCACAGAACGAGGCCGGCTTGCTCGATGTCGTGGTGTCAGGCCCGTTGCGTGTACGGCTGGAGGTCGGCCGCATCCTGCGCGCCGACCTCTACCGTGTCATTCCACTGGCGATCGGTGCCACGCTGCTGGTCGCTGCGCTCGGCTTTCGCTCGCTGCGCGGGGTGGTGCTGCCGGTATCGAGCAACCTCATCGCGACCCTGCTGACCTGCGCCGCGTTCATCGCTGCCGGCCACCAACCCGACTTCGTCACCGTCATGCTGGCGCCGGTCGTCTACGTGATTGGATTTGCCTACGCGGTGCACATGGTGACCGAGTTCGATCGCCAGTTGGGGAGCGACGGAAACCACGCCGCCGCCGCACGTGCAGTGAGCGAAGTGTCCGTCCCGCTGGCCGTCACCGCACTGACCACCAGTGTCGCTTTCGCAGCGCTCTGCACCAGCGACATCGCGTCGATCCGCGTGTTTGGTCTGTTCACCGCGCTCGGCGTGGTGCTGGCCTGGGGCAGTACCCTAATCGTCGTTCCGGCCGGACTGGTGATCCTGCCGGCACGACGACACGCAGCCCCTGGCGCGGCCGACGCGCTGGGCCGGGCGATGGCGCGCCGCATCATGGCGTGGCGTCGTACGATCGTCTGCACCGGGGCCGTGCTCGGTGTGCTGTCGCTCGTCGCCGCGGCACGTGTGCAGGTCGATACCGCCGTGCTGCGAAACTTCTCACCGGACAGCGCGGTGCATGGCCAGTTCGAACGACTGGCCGAGCATTTCGCCGGCCCCGTGCCGCTGCGCGTGATGCTCACCGTTGAGAACCCCCATACGTTCAGGCAACCCGATGCGCTGTCCGCGGTGGCCGCCCTCGACGCGTGGCTCGAAGCACAGCCCGAGATCGGCGGCGTCTACTCGCTGGCGGACTACGTGGCCGCGCTGTTCCGGGCCGTCGCCCCGGACCAGGCGCGCGTGTCGGTGCTGCCGCAAAACGAGCGGCTGGCCGCGCACGTGCTGCTGGCAGCCGGCGGTGACGCCGTACGGCGCTTCGCGGACCCGTCATTCTCCAGCACCATGCTGCACGTGCGCAGCGATGCGCTTTCGACTGCCGCCGTCAATGCGCTCGGCGCCCGCATCACGCAGCGCCTGGCGACGCTGCCCGCCGGTATCACCGGTGAGGTCACCGGCACCACCTACCTCACCGCGCGCAGTGTCGACGCCATCGCTCGCGGTCAGGTCGCCAGCCTGGGTGCGGCCTGCCTGGCGATCTTCGCGGTTCTCGCACTCGCCTTCCGCTCGCTCACAGTCGGTGCCCTCGCGCTGATACCGAATGCCCTGCCGGTGCTGTTCTACTTTGGCCTGCTCGGCGTCATACCGATCGCACTCAGCCTGACCACGAGCCTGGTTGCATGTGCCGTGTTCGGCATCGCGATCGACGACACGGTGCACTTCTTCACCCGTTTCAGGCGCGAAGCAGCGCGTCACGGCGACACCGAAAACGCGCTGGCCGCAACCCTGGCAGGTGTCGTGCGGCCGGTATCGCTGACGACCCTCGCCGTGGGCGCCGGCTTCCTCTCGCTCGGCGTCAGCGAGCTGCGCAGCCAGGCCGAATTCGGGCTATTGGCAGCGGCGACGCTGAGCTGCGCCTGGGCGCTCGATGTGACCTTTACGCCGGCGCTGTGCCACCTCGCGAACCGCGCCCGGCGTTCAGCTACCCTTGCGCCGGATCAGCGTCTCGCGCCGTAAGCCGAGATCGACGATTCGCTGCAGCAACCGGCCGTAGGAGTAACCCGCCGCGTTGGCTGCGCTGGCGAGCTCCTCGTCGCGCGAGATATCGCAATTGGGATTGGCCTCGATCAGGAACGGGCGGCCGTCCGCGGCGAGGCGGAAATCGAGCCGGGCGTAGCCGGCCAGCTCCAGCGCGCGGTAGGCGCGGCGCGCCATGGTGCTCAGCTCACGCGCGGTCGCCGGCGGCAGATCGCGGGCCGGGCCGATGGTGATCCCGTGGCGTTCCTGGTAGTCGAGATCCCATTTCACCTTCTGCGTGGCGATGCGCCAGGCGTTGTCGGCGAGCTTGCTGAAATCGAGCTCCCACGGCGGCAGGACTTCGAGACGGTGGTTGCCGAGCACGCCGATGTTGATCTCCCGGCCCTCGATGAACTGCTCTGCCATCGCCGCCGTGCCGACGTGCTCGTGGATGAAGGCAACGCGCGCGGCCAGCGCCTCGTCGTTGCTGACCACCGAGGCCTGCGCGATGCCGAACGACGCCTCCTCGAGCTGCGACTTGACGATCACGGGGTAGCTCAGGTGCCGCGGCAGCCGCGCCCGCCGCCCGCGCGGGAACTGCGCGAAGCGTGGCGTGCGGATGCGGTGGAAGCGCAGGATCTTCTTTGCCAGCGCCTTGTCACGCGCGAGCACCATGCCGCGCGGATTGTTGCCGGTGTAACGCCCGCCCATGAGCTCGAGGTAGCCAACCACGTTGTGGTCGTAGATGGCGAGTCCGCGGAATTCCTCGAGCATGTTGAAGGTAATGTGCGGCTGCCACTCGGTGAGCGCGTCGCGCAGCGGCAGCAGCTCGTCGTAGAGGCCGAGCTTGCGTACCTCGTGGCCGAGACCGCGCAGCGTCATGACCACGTCGTGCTCGGACTTGTACAGCTCGAACTCCTTCGGCGGCACGTCGGTGATGTCGTCCGGCGGCACCAGGTCCTCGTGCATCAGCGCGAGAATGCGCAGCTTTCTCACACGGCGTGCCATCCGCCCCCCCGGTACTGGTAATGCATGGTCTTGACCGCGAGGAACAGCGCGACATCCATGGTCAGGCGCGCGCGATCGCCGCTCGCGCGCAGGCGCTGCTCCTGGCAGCGCAGGATCATCTCCTTGAGCACCTGGTCGACGGTGAAGGCGTGGTCACCGGTCCACTTGCACACCGCGTCGCGGATCTCGCGCCGGTGGTGGCGCAGGAAGGCTGCCGCGGTCTGCCCGCGCGCGGCGCCGGCACGGCTGCTGAAGAGCTCGAGCAGCGCATCGTCGTAGGCCTCGGAGAACGAGCCGCTGTAGCGAGCGCGCTTCTCGGCGTAGTGTTCGCGCAGCGTGGTACGCAGGCGGCCGAGGGTGTCCGGCCGCGCGCGCCGCTTGACCCGCGGGCGTACGCCTTCGAGCTCGGTCATCAGGGCATCGACGTACTCGAGCTTCTCCAGCGCCGGCCAGCCGGCATAGCGCGCGCGCCAGCGCGAGCGCGCCGGCAGCCACACCGCGAAGGTCTCGGCGAAGTCCTCGGAGGGATGGCTCTGCGCGTACCAGGCGTCGAGATGCTGCACGTACTTGCGCGAGCCCGGACGCGGCCAGTAGAACTCCGGGTAAGGTCTGGAATTGGGCCCGAACAGGCGCTGCCAGCGGCGCCGGCGATGCAGCTCGAAGGCATGCTGGACGGCATGCCCGGCCTCGTGGCGCAACAGCATCATGCACTTGGTCCGGGTACCGCCCTCGACCTCCAGCATCATGCGCCGCTCGAGCCGCATCAGGCGCGGATGGGCCAGGTAGAACGGCACCGCGATGCCCGGGATGCCGTCGGGAGAGAACCACTCTTCGGACAGCCACACGTGGGGACGGATGGCGAGCCCGCGCGCGTCGAGCTCGGCATAGAGGCGCTCGACGCAACCCTCGACCCAGGTGCCGTCGAGCTTCAGGCCGAGATCGCAGAAACGCAGCTCGAGCAGTTCCTCGGTCGGCAGGCGGGCCCACGATGCACGCGCCACAGACATCCCCCGTTACGCCGGCTCACACGTCGCCGTTCACCTTGTGAGCGCGCCGCGCGCAAGTCAAGCCCGGCGCGTGCGCCGGCCTCAGTCGGCCTCAGCCGGCATGCGCGCGCACGAATTCCCCGATGCGATCGATCGCCTGCTGGCCTTCGTCGAGCATGGGCGCGAACAGGTGCCAGACGTGGATCATGTCGTCCCACACTTCGACCGTGGCGTCGACGCCGGCCGCCTTCAGCTTCGGCTCCAGGCGGGTGGTGTCGTCGAGCAGGGTCTCGGCGTCGCCGACCTGGATCAGCAGCGGCGGCAGTCCGCCGAGGTCGGCGTGCAGCGGCGAGGCCAGCGGGTGCTTCGGATCGGCGCCGTTGAGATAGGCCTGCGCCATGCCGAGCAGGCCGTCCTTCTGCACCATGGGATCGACCGCCGCCCGCGTGCTCATCGACTCGCCGCTGCCCTCCATGTCGGTCCACGGCGAGATCGGCACCGCGCACGCCGGCAGCGTCTCGCCGGCGTCGCGCAACGCGACCAGGGTGGCGATGGTCAGGCCACCGCCCGCCGAATCGCCCGCGATCGCGATGCGCTGCGGGGCGACGCCCTGACCCAGCAGCCAGCGGTAGCCGGCGACCGCGTCGTCGACCGGGGCCGGGAACGGCGCCTCCGGCGCGAGGCGGTAGTTGAGCGCCAGCACGCGGCCGGCAACGGCGCGCGCCAGGCGCTCGAGCAGCACCCGGTGCGACTCGGTGGAGCCCAGCAGGTAACCGCCGCCATGCAGGTAGAGCAGCACCGGCCCGTTCTCGCCGCCGCTGGCGGTGAACCACTCGGCCGGCACGCCGCCGGCGTCGACCGCGCTCGCCGTCACGTCCTCCAGCCGCGGCGCCATGCCGCTCATGGCGTCCAGCCCCTTGCGCATGTCGGCGAGCGAAGCGCCCTCGACGATGACGGGATTCTCCTTCAGCAGGTTCCTGATCGCGGCAAGCTGTTCGGCGGGCATGGTCTCGGCTCTCCTCGGGTCGTGCGTGTGGTCGGTCGGTCGTGCGCGGAACGTTCGGGCTCAGGCCAGGCCCAGGCGGGGACGCGCCCAGGCGGCGAGCCGGGCGATGGCGTCGTCAGCTTCCGGCGCGCGTCCGGCCATGAAATGGAACACGTGCTGCATCTCCGGAAACACGTCGCAGGTCACGTCGACCCCGGCCGCCCCGGCGCGCTCGGCGGCGCGCGTGGCGTCGTCGAGGATCGCCTCGTAGCCGCCGACCTGGATGTAGGTCGGCGGGAAGCCGCTGAAGTCCGCGTGCAGCGGGTTGACCAGGGGATCGCGCGGCGAGGTCTGGCCGATGTACATCTGCGACATGTTGAGCGACATCTCGCGCGAGATCAGGCGGTCGACCGCGGCGTTGGTCTCGAACGAGGGCGCGCTCGCCTCCATGTCGTACCAGGGCGACAGCGGCATCACCGCTGCCGGCAGCGGCAGGCCGGCCTCGCGCGCGCCGAGTACCAGGCTGGTGCAGAGATTGCCGCCGGCGGAATCGCCCACGGTGGCGATGTGTCCCGGCTCTATGCCCTGCTCCAGCAACCACCGGTAGACCTTGACGCATTCGTTGACCTGCGAAGGATGCTGCGCTTCGGGTGCCCGCGCGTAGTCCACGATCAGCGCGCGGCAACCGATTGCCTTGGCGATGTGCGCAAACAGCTTGCGGTGCGAGAACCGCGAGCCGGTGACGCAGCCGCCGCCATGCAGGGCGATCAGCACGCGGTCCTCGCGGCAGCCGTGCGGCACCGCCCACAGGCACGGCGTGCCGTCGGCATCGGCTTCGAGGTAGTCCACGCCGCCGGGGTCGGTGGCCAGGTCGCCGCACTGCTCGAGCAGGTCGCGCAGCTCGTCGAGCTCCATCTGCGGGTTGTCGGTCAGTGCCTGGACGAAGCTGTCGAACAGCGTGTCGATGGCGGCGGCTTGCGGACTGGCCATGGTCGGTCTCCCCTCGTTCCCCTGTGATGCGCAGACGCGGCAGGACACGTTACGGGGTCCCGGCCGCATCGGTGCCGCCGCGGAATGCCGGACGGCGGACTGCGAGTGTACACCGCGACGCGCGTGCCCGGGGAGCGTCCTGGCGCTATGCCGCGCCGAGGTGGCGCATGAGCTCCTCGCGCACCCGCTTCTGGCTGAAGAAGCGGGTGTGGAAGACGTAGTGGTCGTCCTTCACACCGAACTCCGCACTCGCGGTAACGGGAATCGAGTCCATGACATGTTGATCGAAGGTTGCCGCACCGTGAAACGGCACCACGCCATCGTTGCGTTTTCCCCTGAATACGAACTTGTCCAGGCCGATCTCGTCGAACATGCGCTTGAGCCGGCCGCTGGGCTCGTAGTTGGCACGCATGTAGACGTACTCGCACTGCTGGTTCAAGGGCTTGTTCAGGGCCTTGATGATGGGCGACGCCGGGGCCATTGCCTGGATCCCCGGGAAGTTGCGCACGCCGTACTCCACGGCCTTGCCGAGCGCGGTGATCAGCTGCAGCGGGAAGAAGGCACCGGACATGCTGCTGAGCGCCGAGAACACGTTGACCAGCGTCGCAATCCGCGAGGGGTTGGCCAGTGGTGAGCCCTGGCACGCGCCGGCCACGAAGATGACCTTGCCCACGGCGATCCGTTTCGCCTCGAAATGCGGAGCGACGTCGGGATGCTCCAGCAGACAGCGCGTCACACCGGCGCCGCGGCTGTGGCAGACGATATCCAGCGCACAGTCGTCGGGCAGTCTGGCGAGCAGGTCCTGCGCGTTCTCGAGCGTCGACTTCGCGACCGTCCAGTGATTGAAGCTGATGACGCGATCGTAGTGGCGGGACAGCGACGGCAGGAGCTCGTCCTGGTAGCGATTGAGCAGTATCTCGCCGAATGCGCCTTCGGAAGAGCTGAAGATCCCGTGGATGAACAGCAGGTAGCGCTTGCCCGGCTCGAGCCTGCCGCGCAACCTGCGAATCGAGCCTAGCGTGCCGTTGAGTGGCTTGCGCAGGAGATGGAGCTCGTCGATCACCGCGGCGTCCTTCTTTCTGAAGGCCAGCTTCTCCACGTTTTCGGCCAGGAAATCGGTCAGGCGATTCTTGACGAGATCCTTGAAGGCATCCTCCAGCTTGTGCCGGATGAAGCGGACGGTGGTCTTGAACAGCTTGGTGATCGAGCCCCTGCGCCCGCGTGTCGCCTGGTTGGGGCTGACGGAAATTTCGAACGACGATCCCTTCTTGGTCGTCTTCGCCGGCGGCACCCAGAACACCACCCCTTCGAGCTCGACGATCGCGATGAGCCGTTCGTCGTCCGCGTGCTCCACGTTAATGACGGACTCGACCACCTCTTCGGACAGGTCGCCGGGCCGCGCGAGCTCGATGACACCGACCTCGTCGAAGCCGTCGTCGAGCAGGCCGTCGTTGAAGGCCCCGGAATCCACGGAGATGTCGAAAGCGAAATAGCCGGCACGGTGCCGGTTCTCGGCCAGCGTATCGACGTTCGAATTGACCTCGATCTGCGCCGAGGTGCGAATGGAGATCCTGATGCCCGGGCTCGGAATCCTGGTGCGGCGCCGCGCCGGCACCTTCGTCGTCACTGCCGGCCGCGGCGGCGACTCGGCGTAGCGGTTGCCGCGACGCGCCTGCCGCGCCTTGTTCTTGCGTTCCTGGCGATGCTCCGAGCGCGTGCGTTGCCGGCCTTTCTGCACCCGCGTATCGTCCATGAAGGTTTCGTGGCTGTCGGACTCCGGGTTGTAGAAGCCGACGTAGCCGCCCGGATTGACCCCGAAGGACGGCAGCGTGCGGTGGGCGCCATCCACCAGGTGGCTGTCACCGAGAAAGTCATTGCGACTGCCGCTTTCGAGCCCCGGCGTGAAGTACAGCGGCAGGACGAAGTTGGACACCGCGATACCGTCGATCTCGTAGTGCTCGTCCTGCACCGCGTCGCACATTTCATGCCAGTGGTAGACGACCTTGTCCTGGTCGTGCGGATTGGGTCCCTGCACCAACAGGTTGGCCTGCCGGTCCCCGATCAGCTCGAGTGCCTCGTGGGAGAACGTGACCGTCCAGGGTTCGCCCAGCTCGGTCGCGATATCGACGAACACAAACCCGAACGGGATGCCGCGGTAGTTGGCCTCGTGGTATCCGAGCGCGTTCGGAACATCGGCCTCGTCCCAGAGGTAGATGATCGCCTCGCCCTGCATGTCCTCGGGATTGTCCGCATCGGGCCGGTCGCCGGAGCTGCCCTCCAGCCGGAGCTGGCCGGCGAGGTTCCAGTACGGTTGAAAGTCCTCGACGATTTGCCGGTTCACCGCACGAATGGCCCGCTGGACCTCGGCGTCGCCGAGCAGGCCGCGGGTCATGTTGACGACTGAAATGCGCATCGGTGCTACCTCCCGGAGTCCCGCCGCGGACGGGACGGCTGGCCTGTTGTACCGCGGCCGGCGGTCTCAGACCGCCGGTTCGTCCTGCTGCGCGCACGCGGGCGGCGGTACCGCGCCGCCATAGATCATGGTCGTGCCCGGAGCCGGCAGGGTTGCGCGACTCCCCGCCGGCAGGACGGCGTGCAGGCGTTCGATAAACTCGGTCACGTTGGTCTTCGTCGCCGGCTCGATCTCGTCCTTGTCGGCCGTATAGGTCTGGAACAGGTCGTGCCAGTGGCCCAGCACGACATATTCCGGCGCGACGGCATCGATGATGGATTCGGGGTGATCGTCGAACTCGGAGTACAGCGCAACCGTCGGGATGAGGATGTCGACGTTGCCAAAAGCGGCCGGGGGAAATCCGTCAGGCCGCGTCGTCGCGGAATCCAGGTAAAGAAGCGTCACGGGCCTCGTGTCCTGATCCTGCGAGCCGAAGCGGAACAGGAAGGCGAGCACTTCGCCGGCCTTCCATCCGAACAGCCCGCGTGGCAATTCGGACTGCGGCTTCGCGTAGCGCCCGCTACCCAGGGTGAAGCCGAGAAAGTGCGGCGCATGCCGGGATCGGATGGGCGCGAACTCGATGGCGGTCCCGGGGATCCGGAACCAGCTCAGCGCCGTGCTCGTCCCGCTCGGGTCCCAGGCGTCGGCGCTGATCGCCCTGACCCTGCCGGTCGCACGCAGCGCCTTGTCCCCGTGCAGCATGTTGGCCACGGATTCGCTCACGTAGACCGTCGCGCGCGGGGTCTTCGTGGTCGCGATGTAGGGTATGTCGAGCGCGTGATCGTAGTGCCCGTGCCCGGCGAAGATTGCCGCAGCCTCGTCGAGGCGATAGCGACGCGCGAGGCGGTCGACCAGGCCTTTGTCCGTTTTCAGGCGTGCGAACAGCACGCGGGCCAGGGAGTGGTGCGAGAAGAACGGCGAGAGGAGAATCGATTGTTTTTCGAAGGTCACCTTGAAGCCGGCCGTTCCCAAGAACCGGATGGTGACCGGGGAGCCGCAGGCGTCGCGGTCGCAGGGCACGCAGACCACGGCGTTGCTGTCCGTTATGGCGTCGCGGTCGACCGTTCCCGCGCAGGCCGAGAGTGTGAGCACACAACCGATGAGCAGCGCGTGCCGCCGCACTTGTCGCATGGCTGGATACGGACTCGGCATGCAGGCATTAGAGTCCCTCGGTCCCGGGTACACGGTGCAAAATGTCACCCGGCATCGGGAAGGCCCCAAACGCGGCCTTGCATGCGCCCGCTACAGGCACGGCGCGGTCCGCGACCGGCCGGACGATGCCGCGGCCCGGCCGCTTACAGCACGACGACCGCCGATCGCTCACCGGTGGCGCGCCCGCTGGTCCCGTTCAGCGCATCCAGCCAGTCCTGCGCGTAGCCGCCGAAGCGCCGCGCCAGGCGTTCGGTCATCGGCGCGTAGGTGTCGACCAGGAAGCGGCGCACGGTGTCCGGCATCGGCTGCGGCGGAGTCGCGTTGACCCGCTCGTGCGCGTCCAGCAGCGCGGCCGGCAGCGGCTCGACACCGAGGAAGCCGGTGATCCCCGCGAGCAGGCCGGCAGCGTCGGCGGCAATGGCGTCGTAGAAGCCGACCAGCAACTGCCCGCCGCCGAAATGGCGCTCGTAGACGTCCAGCGTGCGCTCGTAGTCGCCGCGCAGGCGCATGCGCGGCCCCTGCGCCGCCGCGATCACGGCATCCTCGGTGGTGAGATCGAGCGCGACGAAATCGCGGTCGACGTCGTAGCGCAGCGCCGACCAGGCACGTTCGATCGGGTCGCGCAGCAGGAGCACGATCTTCATGTCCGGGTTGACGCGCCGGATGGCCGCGACGTCGGCATCGTCCAGCATCGAGTAAGCCGGCGTGATCTCGCCGCGTAGCGGCCGCCCGCGGCCGGCGGCGAACAGCCGCGCATACCAGCGGTCGTCGTAGTGGCCGAAGTACCAGCGCAGGTACCAGGCCGCTTCGCGCAGGCGCCCGGCCCTGAGCGCGGCCCTGATGACGCGCTTGCCCTCGCGCTTGTGTACCCGGTGCTTCTCCTGGCCATCGGTGAGACGGGTCAGCAGCGACGGCTCGGCCAGGACGCTGGGTGACGGGTAACGCGGGTCGCGGCTGAAGTAGTGCAGCTCCTTGATCGGCGGCAGCCAGATCTGCGGATGGCGCGCGAGCCGGGTGTAGAGCCAGGTGGTGCCGGCCTTCTGGGCGCCGATACCGACGAAGTTCGGGTAGCGAGCGCGCATACGGGTGATCGCGCCGGCGGCCGGCGCGCGCTCAGTACCCGAGATCGCGCGCGGCGCGATCCAGCACCACCGGTACCGACCAGGCGGTGCGCGCGAGGCGGATGTCCTCACTGCGGCCGTCGGCATAGAGCCCGGAGGCGCTAATCCAGAACGCCACCGAACGCATCGCGTAGAGCGCGTTGTAGTAGCGGCACACGTCCTCGTCGATGGTGAAGCCGGTGGCGGCCTCGTAGTCGCGGAAGAAGGCATCGCGCTCGACCAGGTTGGAGAGCAGATCGGTGCCCTCGCGGTTGAGGTCGCTGAGCACGTAGGCGACGTCGTACATCGGGTCGCCGAGCACCTGCAGCTCCCAGTCGAGTACCGCGGACACGCGGTCGCCGTCGATCAGCAGGTTACCGGTGCGGTAGGCGCCGTGCACCAGGGTCACGCGATCGGTGTCGGGAACGTTGTCCTCCAGCCAGCACACGAGGTCGCTCAGCACCGGCTCCGGCGCATGCCCGGAGACCTCGATCAGCTCGCGCCACTTGGCAATCTCGCGGCGCACGAAATCGCCGCCGCCGGCCGGCACGCCGAGGAAGTCCAGCCCGGCCGCACGCCAGTCCAGCGTGTGCAGTGTGGCCAGCGCCTGGGTGAAGCTGCGTGGCAGCGCACCACGCGCCGCGGCCTCGGCATAGAAGGCACGCCCGGCACGGCCCCACGGGCTGGGGCACTCGCCCGGCATCTTCTCCATGACCAGGAAGGGCGCGCCGAGAATCGCCGGGTCGTCTTCGTACCAGTACGGTTTGGGGGTCGGCAGCGCGGTCTGCTCCAGGCACTCGAGCACGCGGAACTGGGTGCCGAGATCGGACAGGTGACGCAGCAGCGCGTTGCCCGGGTCGCGGCGCAGGCACAGGCCGAGGCGGCGCGGCTGGCCGAGCTCGCTGAAGATCAGGTCGAACAGCCAGGTCTCGTGCGACCAGCCGACCGCGATGCGCGTGACCTCGCCGAGCGCGAGATCGCTCGCCGACGGCAGGCGCTGGTCGAGGAAGGCGAGAATGCGCGCCTCGAACTCGGCGTCGTCGAGGGCGGGCGCGTTCATTTCGCGATCGCCAGGCGCCGGTCCAGGTCCGCGCGCAGGGTCTCGCGCACGCGGCCGAGCAGTGCTTCGAAGCGCTGCGCCCCCAGCGCTTCGCGTTCCGCGTAGAGGACCTCCACCAGGCTGGCGAGCGCGCCGGCGTCGAGGTCTTCGCGCAAGGTCTCCAGCGCCTGCGTCACGGCCGGCGGCAGCGGGCTCGCGCCGGCCAGGCGTTGCAGGTCGGCGAGCAGCGCGGCGCCCTCGGCACGGCGTGCCGCCGCGTGGGCGTCCGCCAGCGCGACCTGGCGGCCGAGCTTGTCCAGCACCACGGCTGCCATGAACGCCTGGGTGCGGGCGTACTCGTCGGCGACCGCCGGGCCGATCTCGCCTTTCAGCGTGCGCGCCAGTCGCGCCAGCAGCTCGCCTTCGGTCACCGTGCTCCCTCCGGCGCCGACTCCGGCGCCAGCTCGCGCGCCATCTCGCGCAGCCTGAATTTCTGGATCTTGCCACTCGGTGTGCGCGGAAAGGCTGCCACGATCTCCAGCCGCTCCGGCAGGTAGGTGCGACTCAGCCGGCATTCGCCGAGCCACGCGAGCATGCCGGCGAAATCAAGCGTGGCCCCGTCACGCAGCGAGACGAAGGCACAGGCCCGCTCGCCGAGGCGCGCGTCCGGCATGGCGACGATGGCCGCGTCCTGCACCGCCGGGTGCTTGTACAGCAGCTCCTCGACCTCGACCACCGGGATGTTCTCGCCGCCGCGAATGATGATGTCCTTGGAGCGTCCCGTGATGCGGATGTAACCGTCGGCGTCCATGCGCGCATTGTCACCCGTCTCCAGCCAGCCTTCGGCATCCACGCCGTAGGCCTCCGGGCGTTTGAGGTAACCGACGAAGCTGGTCGCGCAACGCGCCTGCAGCCGACCCTCGACGCCGGGCGCGACCACCGCGCCGTCGGCGTCGACCACGCGCACCGCCTGGTGGGGTAATGCGCGGCCATCGGTTTCGAAGACCTTCTCGGGCGGGTCACCAGGATAGGTCGCGGTCGCGATGCCCATCTCGGTCATGCCCCAGGCGCTCATCACGTAGAGCCCGGGATGCACCTCGCTGGCCTCGCGCAGCAGGGCGCTGGGGATCGGCGCACCCGCGCACAGGAACAGGCGCAGGCCGGAGATGTCGTGCTCGCGCACCGCGGGTGTGCGTACGAGATCGCTGAGGAACGGCGTCGAGCCGAGCGTGATGGTCGCGCCCTCGCGCGCGATCAGCCGCGCCGCCACGGCCGCGTCCCACACGTCCTGCAGCACGCACGCGCTGCCGTGGTAGAGCGAGAGCACGGTGCCGTACATGAACCCGGTCTGGTGCGCCAGCGGCGACCCCATGAAGACGCTGTCGCCGTCGCCGAAGCCGAACAACTCGGTCGCCAGGCGCGCCTTGCACAGCAACGTGTTGGCGGTATGCATCACGCCCTTGGGCTGGCCGGTGGTGCCCGAGGTGTACATGATCTCGGTGACGTCGTCGGCATGCGGCCGCCGCGCGTCGAACAGCGCGTCGGCGTCGGTCTCCTCCTCCCAGGCGCGTCCCAGTATGCGCGTCTCGAAGGCGCTCTCCGCATCCTCGCCACCGACCACCAGCACGTGCTCCAGGGCCGGCAGGTCGGCGGCCAGTTGCTGCGCCATCGCCGGGTAGTCGAAGCCACGGAAGGTGCGCGGCACGACCAGCACGCGCGCGCCGGCGAATCCGAGCATGAACTCGAGCTCCCGGGCACGGAAGATTGGCATCAGCGGGTTGATCACCGCCCCGATGCGTACGCAGGCGGTGTAGATGGCGGCGTAGTGCCACCAGTTCGGCAACTGCACGGCGACGACGTCGCCGCGGCCGACGCCGAGCGCCGCCAGCGCGCAGGCAATGCGCCGCGAGTGTGCGGCGAGCTCGGCATAGCTCATGCGCGTCTCGCGCCCGCTCATGGTGTTGTGCTCGACCACCGCCACCGCGCTGCCGTCGCGCGCCGCGGCGTCGTCGAGACAATCGCTGACCAGGCGATTCGGCCACAGGCCGGCCGCGGTCATCGCCGCACGGCGCGCCGGCGGCAGGATCGCTTCGAAGCTCATGCCGGGTACCGCCGCGGTTGCGCCATGCTCACAACCCACCCTCGCGGCGCAGCCGCGCGAAGCGGTGCACCGGCCACATGTCCTGGTCCTCGCCCCACGCCTGCACGCCGTTCAGCTCCCAGCGCAGGAGGCTGTTGATGTCGATGAAGGTGTGGCGATTGACGATGATGCGACTGACCGGCGTACCGGTCGCCTGCAGCGGCCGGCCGCGCGCGTCCTGACCGTTGAGGTGCACGCGCGTCACCCAGCCGTGTGCCGGGTCGCGCTCGACGACCCGCTCACCCCCGGCGAGCGGAATGGTCTCGCCGTCCTGGCGCAGGAAGCCGTAGGCGATCTCGTCGGCGCCCTCGCGCGCGTTGGTAACGGCGAGAAACGCGTGCGCCGCGTCGGCCGCACCCGTCACGTACGCGGCCTGGCGCGGGCGGTTCTCCGGCCGCCGCCCCCAGGTGCGATCGCGCATGGCGATGCAGTCGATGGCGATGGGCTCGCCGTGCAGCACGATCTCGCCGCTGACCCGCCCGAACTGGTCGAAGTGGTGCGCGCTGCCGAAGGTCGAACCGACCGCGGTCAGGGGCTGCGGCGGCATGACGCCGTCGAACTCGAGCTCGGCCTGCAGGCGTTCGCCGTCGTCATAACCGAGCGCGTAGCGCTGGCCCGCTTCGAGCACGCGGATGCTGACGCCGTTGGGCAGGGCGCAATCCGCGAGGTCGGTGTCGGGCGGCAGCTCCAGGGCGGTGTAGTTGGCCGAATAGGGCACTTCCCACGGCAGGTGCGCACTGGCGTCCCAGATCCAGGCGCCGCCGGCGAGGGTGCCGATGTTGGGGCGCGCCATGGTGTAGAACCAGCCGCCCAGGCGACGCTCGGGGTGGTGGAAGGAGAACCAGGCGGTCTCGGTCGCCCACCAGTCCTCGCCCATCTCGTCGAAATGGAAGTGGTCGTCGCGGGCGCTGAAGACGTGCTCGGTCATTGGGGGATGTTCCGATGGGTTAGCGGGTCGCGGGCTGAGCCGGCCGTCAGGCGCCGAAGATTGCCAGGGCGCGCTCGTGATCGCGCATGACGGCGTCGAGCTCGGCGGCCGAAATGCGCCCGAAGCCGCACGGCGCGGCAATGCCGAAGGCGTCGAGATGGGCGCGCGCCCGGGCCAGTCGCTCGGCAAAGCTGTCCATGTTGTGGATCAGGCCGAGGTAGACGGCGCTGTCACCGACCGCGAGGTCGGCGAGCGCGGCCGCGTAGGCGTCGTCGCTGCGGTTGAGCATGGGCAGGTGCACGAAATCGACCGGGCGTGCGGAGCGCGCGACCGCGTCGTTCAGGAAGCGGACCTGGTTGGCGAGCGTGTCGGGCGCCACCGTCGGCCAGCCGCCGAGGGTGCCGAAGCAGGCGTGGTAGCCGAGCGCAACGCCCGGCGGAATTGCCGCGCTCAGGCGCGCGAACTGCTCGATGTAGGCCGCGTAGCGTGCCGGCGTGATCGCGTCCCCCAGCCACGGCAGGCCGAACTCGATGTCGACCGACTCGCAGGCCGCGTCCCACTGGATGGCGAGGTCCTCCGCCGGCACGTGCTCGACGATGTTGCGCACCTCCGCCAGCATCGCCTCCTCGTAGCCGCGCTTGATCGCGGGCCAGTCGTCGGGGTCCTTGAAGAACAGCATGGTTGCGCTCTCGGGCGTCGGCAGGGCAACCATGAAACGCAGGTGCGCCGGCAGCACGCCCTCGGCGCGCAGGGTCCTGAACACGAAGTAGGAATTGATCGCGTCGCGCGCGTAGCCGAGGCGCCAGCCGGGGTCGGCGAAGCGCACGCGATCGACCCCCGCGCGGACGCGGAACGTCCACTGGTCTTCCATGTTGCGCGGCTTCCAGCGCTCGACCCCGCCCGGGTCCGGCGCGGGGCGCTTGATCGTGTCGATGTCGGGATGCCCGTTGAAGACGTGAAAGGCCTGGCCGTCGATCCAGTGCAGGCGATCGCCGACCTCGCCGTCGGGCAGGTAGCGCAACTGCTCGCCGAAACGCCCTCCCCAGTTGCGGAACACGGCCTCCACGGTGTCGCACGGAATGCTGCCGACCAGCAGCAGTTCGTTACCCATTGTTCTCCCCCCCGGGTTCCCCCGCCGGCGGCGCGCGCCCGGCGCCGCTCGCCCGCAAGCATAGCCGCTGGCCGGCCGGCGAGTAAAAGCCCCGCCTGCGCCGCGCGGCGCCAGGCCCGAGTCACCGCGTCAGCCGTGTCCGTGCGGCGCCTGCGCACGGCGCGCGTCGAACGCGGCGGCGAGCGCGTCCTCGAGCAGCCCGCGCGCGATGCCGCCGGTCACCTCGTGCGGCGCCGGGATCATCGCGGCGCGGATGGCCAGCGTCATCGCCAGTGCCTGCAGCACGTCACCGTTGGCGAGATCGGGCGCACGCGCGGTCTCGCGCGTGACCGCCGCCAGCAGGTCCTCGACCAGGCGACCGGTGCGCCGGCGGCTGACGGTGTCGGCATGCAGCGGGAAGTCGATGTCGAACCGATCCCCGGTTGCGGTGTTGGCGCGGAAGCGCAGCGTGGCATGAAATTCCGGCATGACGGCCCTCCTTCGCGATTGCCGGGCGACCCGCCCCCGCTACGCGGCCGGCCACGCAGCCGGATCACCCGCGCAGCCACTGGCCGGCGCCGCGCCGGCAGCCTAGACTCGCTGCCTGGGCCACAGGGGGAAGCACACCGGCATGCGCACAGCACGCTCGAAGCCCGCAGCACCGCCGACGGGCGCGGCGCCATGAAGCCGAGGTTCGACCCCGCGGCGATCGACCACTGGCACGCCCACGTCTACTACCGTGACGCGGCCGAGCGCGCACATGCCGCCGCGATCCGCGCCGAAATCGATGAGCGCTTCGAGGTCACGCTGGGGCGCTGGCGCGAGCAGCCAGTCGGACCGCACCCCTTGCCGATGTACCAGGTGGCCTTCGCCCCCGCCGTTCTGCCGGCACTGCTGCCGTGGCTGATGGCCGTGCGCGGCCCGCTCAGCATCCTCGTGCATGCACGCACGCTGACCGGCGACCTGATGGATCACACCCAGGGCGCGCTGTGGCTGGGCGAGGCGCTGGAGCTGCGCCTGGCGTTCTTCGATCGCGACGGCAAGAGCGCCTGAAGCGCGCGCCTAGAGTCCGCGCAGCACCAGCTCGTTGTAGCTGACGATGCCAATGACCTTGTCGTTCTCGATCACCGGCACCACCGACAGCCCGAAACGATCGAACAGGCGCGCGCAATAGCGCACGTCCATGTGCGGATCGACGCTGATCACGGGCTTGGACATGATCTCGTAGATGTTGACACGCTCCGGTGCGCGGTCCCTGGCCAGCACTTTCTTGGCAATGTCGGCGAGCAGCACGATGCCGTACTCGTCGACTTCCGATCGCTTCTTCACGATCAGCACCTCGATCTTCGACTGGCGCATCATGTCCAGCGCCTCGGCGACGGTGGCGAGGCCGTCGATCTCGGTGAAGTGCTGCTCCATGACGTCGCGCGTGCGCACGATGGCTCGGGTGTTCATAGCAGGTCCTCCACTTCCTCGGTGATGCGCGCCAGCTGGTGCGAGATGCCGACCGCGTCCTCGACGTCGATCTGGATGGCGATGCCGGTGCCCGGGGTTTCGTCGAACTCCCCGACGCGCCCGATCTCCTCGAGGATGACGCGGCACAGGTGCTCCTCGACCAGCATCAGGATGACGTCGCGCTGGGTCTCCAGGCTGAGCCCGAAGAAGGTCTTGGATTCCTGCAGCCCCTCACCGCGGGCATTGTTGATGACGGTGGCACCGGTCGCGCCGGCCTCGCGAGCGGCTTTCATTACCGCGTCCGTCTTGCTGTCTTCGACGAAGACCAGGATCATCTTGAAGCGCATGGCTGTCCTCCGGAATCACTCATTCGTTGTAGCGCCGCTGGGTTGGATGGAACGTCGTCGCTGCCAGCGCGCCCATTGCTCCGAGCACCACGCATAGGCCATCACCGACATGATCGGGAACAGGCTGGCAAAGGCGATCAGGCCGAAGCCGTCGATCAGCGGATTGCGCCCGGGGACCGACTGCGACAAGCCCAGCCCCAGCGCGGCGACCAGCGGCACGGTCACGGTCGAGGTCGTCACCCCGCCTGAATCATAGGCCAGCGGCACGATCAGTTTTGGCGCCAGGGTAGTCTGCGCCACCACCACCACGTACCCCGCGATGATGTAGTAGTGGATGGGGTCACCGACCACGATGCGGTAGCAGCCGAGCGTGATGCCGAAAGCCACCCCCAGGGCAACCGCGATACGCAGCCCCCAGGCGCTGACCGCCCCGCCGGAGACCTCGTTGGCCTTGATCGCGACGGCAATCAGCGACGGCTCGGCGATCGTCGTGCTGAACCCGATCATGAACGCGAACAGGTAGACCCAGCCGTAATCGCGCCAGTCGAACGCCGGCGCCTGCGCGAGCTGCTCGCCGGCGTAGATGAAGCCCGGGTCGGTGAGCTGCGCGGCCATCAGCTTGCCGAGCGGGAACAGCGCCCATTCGAGCCCGATCAGGAACAGCGCCAGCCCGACCAGCACCCACACGAAACCGGCCAGCACGCGGCCGAGATTGGGCGGTACCTTGCGCAGCACCGCGAACTGGAAGCCGAAGATGATCGCCGCGATCGGCAGCACGTCGCGCACCGTCGCCACCAGCGTGTCCCAGATCTGCAGCACCGCCGCGCTCATATCAGCATGCCGTAGGCCATGACGAAGATCATCGGCGTCAGGGAAGCGAAAGCGATCAGCCCGAAGCCGTCGATCATGGGATTGCGGCCCTTGATCGAGGACGCCAGGCCGACCCCCAGCGCGGTCACCAGCGGCACCGTGATGGTCGAGGTGGTGACCCCGCCCGAATCGTAGGCGATGCCGATGATCTCGCGCGGTGCGAAGCCGGTCATGACGACGACGCCGAGGTAGCCGGCGACGATCAGCCAGTGAATCGGCCAGCCCTTGATGATGCGCAGCACGCCGATCACGATGGCGAGCCCGACCGACAGGGCCACGGTGAAGCGCAGCCCCTGGGCGTAACCACCGCGAGCGTCCTCGCTGGCGGCAATCATGCCGCCCTCCGCCGCGACCTTGGCGGCTTCGTCGGCCACCGCGATCAGCGCCGGCTCGGCCACCGTGGTGCCGAAGCCGAGGGCGAAGGCAAACGTCAGCAGCCAGCTCACGCTGCCCTTGCGCGCGAACGCGTAGGCCATGTTCTCACCGATCGGAAACAGGCCCTGCTCCAGCCCGACGATGAAGAAGGTCAGGCCGACGACCACGAACACCACGCCGGCGACGAGCTGGCCAACGTGCTCGATCGGCTGCTGCAGCACCACCGCCTGGAAGAACACCACGACCACCAGGATCGGGGCGAGATCGCGCGCGCTGCCGGCCATCGCGCGCAGCAACCGGATGATGAAGCCGCTCATGCGGTCAGGCGCGTCCAGGCGGTCATGCTTGGACTATATCGGGGGTGCCCGCGCCGCCGTTGATCCTGCTCAACCACGGCCGCACTACCTTGAACCGCCGCAAAGCTGTGCTATACCCGGGTCACCATGCCTTACGACGTCACCATCGACCACGACCGCCGACGGGTTGCGAGCGTCTGGCACGGCGACCTCGACGAACCGCAGGCGACCGAATACATCGAGCGGGTGTGGTCCGATCCGGCCATCCTGGGCTACGACGAGCTGGTCGATTTTCGCGCCGTGACCTCGGTCTCGCTGGGCACCGACGCCATGCAGCGCCTGGTGCTGCGCTCGCGCGCCGTGGCCGATCCCCGGGCGCGGGCGCGCACCGCGCTGGTCGCCGCCGCGGGCCTGGTCTACGGGCTGTCGCGCATGTACGTCTCGATGCGCGATTTCGACGCCAGCCACCAGCGTGAGTGGCAGGTCACGGCCGACTACGACGGTGCGCTGGCGTGGCTGGAGGAGAGCCCCGCACGCAGCGGCTGAAGTGCCCCCGGCTGCTATCATGCGCCGGCGCCGCAGCACTGCGGCGCGCCTCACTTCCAGTCACCGCGCGGAGATCCCTGCATGAAGCTCGAAGGCATCCGGGTGCTCGACCTGTCGCTGTTCCTGCCCGGCCCCCTGCTGACCCAGATGATGGCCGATCACGGCGCCGAGGTGATCAAGCTCGAACCGCTGGGCGGCGAGCCGAACCGGGAAATCGGTCCGAAGCGCGACGGCCTCACCGTTTATTACGCCAACACCCACCGCAACAAGCGCAGCATCCGCCTCAACCTCAAGCACGACGCCGGGCGCGAGGCCGCGCTGCGCCTGGCCGAGCGCGCGGACGTGGTCATCGAGGCCTTTCGTCCGGGGGTGGTCGACCGCCTCGGCATCGGTTACGAGGCGGTCAGTGCGCGCAATCCCGGCGTGGTCTACTGCTCGATGTCGGCCTGGGGCCAGGACGGACCGTACGTCAGCAAGCCGGCCCACGACCTCGCCACCGAGGCCGTCGCCGGCGCCCTCAGCATCACCCTCGGCGCCGACGGCCGGCCGGCCATTCCCGGCATCCCGGGCGCCGACATGCTGTCCTCCATGATGACGCTGTCGGCGCTGCTGATGGCGCTGCTGCGGCGCAAGGACACCGGCCGTGGCGACTACATCGACGTTGCCATGGCCGACAGCCTGTTCGCCGCCCTGCCCAACAACATGGGCGCGGTGTTCGCCGACAAGCGCCCGCCCGAGGTTGCCCACGAGCGCGCGCTGGGCGGCTACGCCATGTACCAGATCTACGACACCGCCGACGGCCGCCACGTGGTGCTGGGCGGCTCCGAGCTGCACTTCGCCGAGGCCGTGCTGAACAAGCTCGGGCGGCCGGACCTGCTCGATTTGTGCAAACCGCCGCCCGGCCCGCGCCAGGATCCGGTCAAGGCCTTCCTGCGCGAGACCTTCCTCACCCGTACCCAGGCCGAGTGGGTCGAGTTCTTCGAGGGCGTCGACTGCGCCTTCGCCCCGGTCAAGAACCTGCGCGAGGCGGCCGACGACGCCCAGCTGCGGCACCGCGAGATGGTGCTCGAGGACGAGCGCGGCTGGGAGCACATCGGCGTGCCGATGAAGTTCCGCGACGAGCCCGGCGCGGCGAAGTTCACCTTTGCCGCGCCCGGCGAACACACCGACGAGGTCCTGGCCGAGCTCGGCTACGACGCCGCCGCGCGCGCCCGCATGCGAGACGACGGCACCTTCTGAGGCGGTCCGGCGCGCTACCGGCGCGCGGCGCTGGATCCGCGCTGCGGCGCCCGCTATCGTGCAGCGCTGCAGCGAGGGGACCGGCCATGCACGATTTCGTCATCCGTAACGCCCGTATCGTCGACGGTACGGGCGCGCCGGCATTTACCGGCGACGTCGCCGTCGACGGTGCGACCATCACCGCGGTCGGCGGCCGGCAGGGCCGCGCGCGGCGCGAGGTCGACGCCGACGGCCTGCTGCTCGCACCCGGCTGGGTCGACGTGCACACGCACTACGACGGCCAGGCGACCTGGGATCCGCTGCTGACGCCGTCGTGCTGGCACGGCGTGACGACGACGGTCATGGGCAATTGCGGGGTCGGCTTCGCACCCGCCGCGCCGGCGCGGCGCGAATGGCTGATCGGCCTCATGGAGGGGGTCGAGGACATCCCCGGCACGGCGCTGGCGGAAGGCATCGACTGGGCCTGGGAGACCTTTCCCGAGTACCTCGACGCGCTGGCGCGCGACCCGCGCGCCATGGACATTGCCGCGCAGGTACCACACGGCGCGGTGCGGGCCTACGTGATGGGCGAGCGCGCCGTCACCGACGTCGCCGCCAGCGACGCGGAGCGCGCGCAGATGGCACGTATCGTGGGCGAGGCTATCGCCGCCGGCGCGGTCGGCTTCTCGACCTCGCGCACGGTGCTGCACCGCTCGGTCGACGGCGAGCTGGTGCCCGGCACCGAGGCCGACGCGCGCGAGCTGCTCGAGATCGCGCAGGCGATGGGTGCGGCCGGCGGTGCGGTGTTCGAGGTCGCCTCCGACCTCGCGCCGGAGAGTGCCGAGCTCGGCTGGATGGATCGCATCATCGACGACACCGGCTGCCCGGTGACCTACGCCTGCGTGCAGAACGACGACGACCCGCTGCAGTGGCGGCGACTGCTGGAGCACGCCGCGCGGCGCGGCGCCGGCATGTACCCGCAGGTCGCGATCCGGCCGCCGGGCGTGCTCATGTGCCTGGAAGGTACGCATCCCTTCACCGGTCGCGACAGCTACCTCGCGCTGGCCGACCTGCCGCTCGCCGAGCGCGCCGCGCGCCTGCGCGAGCCGGCGGTGCGCGCCGCCATCCTCGCCGAGGCCGGCCCGCAGCCGGCGCGCCTGCTGCGCCTGCTGTTCATGGAAGGCAAGGCCATGCGCTCGACCATCCGCGATTACGATCGCCTGTTCGTGCTCGGCGATCCGCCCGACTACGAGCCGGCCGCGGAGCGCAGCGTGACCGCGATCGCCGCCGCGCGCGGCATCGCCCCCGAGGCCGCGGCCTACGACCTGCTGCTGGAGAACGACGGCAAGGCGTTCCTGTACTCGCCGCTGTTCAACTACAACGCCGGCAACTACGACGCCGCGCGCGAGATGATGCTGCACCCCAACACCATCCTCGGCATCAGCGACGGCGGCGCCCACTGCGGCATCATCTGCGATGCCGGCGCACCGACCTACCTGCTCGCGCACTTCGTGCGCGACCGCACGCGCGGTCCGCGCATCGGGCTGGAGCAGGCGGTGCGCATGCAGACCGCCGACACCGCCGCGCTCTACGGCTTCGGCGATCGCGGTGTCATCGCACCCGCCAAGCGCGCCGATCTCAATCTCATCGATCTCGACCACCTCGCCATGCCGCGGCCCGAAATGGTCTACGACCTGCCGGCCTCCGGCCAGCGCCTGGTGCAGCGTGCCAGCGGCTACCGCATGACCGTGGTCGCCGGTGAAGTCACCTTCGAGGACGGCGAGAGCACCGGGGCGCTGCCCGGCCGGCTGCTGCGCGGCCGCACGCCCGGCGCCTGACACGGGCGGCAGGCGCGCCGATGACCGCACCCGCCTACGACGCGCTGATCGAGGTCATGCGCCGGCGGCGCAGCGTGCGCCGCTTCGAGCCCGGGCGCGCGGTCTCGCGCGACACCCTGCTTGCCATCGCCGAGGCCGGGCGCTGGGCGCCGAGCGGCGCCAACGTGCAGCCGTGGGATTTCATCGTCATCGACGACGCGGCCGTACGCGAGCGCGTGATCGAGGTCTTCCTGGCCCAGGCCAACCGCCTGCGCGAGGTCGCGAAAGGTTTTCCCGCCGTCTACAAGACCTACCTCGCCAACACCGTCGCCATCGTCATCGTGCTCGGCGATCCGCGCTGGAAGGTGTGCTTTCCGCACGGCGTGACCGAGAGCGCCGAGCGCGAGTACGCCGAGAACAACGAGGCCATCTTCTTCGCCTCGCTGGGCGCGGCGGTGCAGAACATTCACCTCGCCGTGACCGCCTGCGGGCTGACCTCGGCCTGGCTCTCCGGCGGCGGCGAGGCGACCACCAGCGCCGCACTCGCCGGCGTGCTCGGCTATCCCGCGTTCATGCGCGCCTATGCCACCGTGCCCATCGGCTACCCGGCAAAGGACGTCGGCTCGCGCTTCCGCCGCCCGCTAGAGCAGGTGGTGCACTTCAACGGCTACCAGCCGCGCCAGTTCCGCACTGACGCGCAGGTCGCCTTCCATACCGAGCAGCTGCGTCCCTTCACCATGTACCGCCAGAGCGAGCGCGTGGCCGACTGGGACGACGCCGACGAACGCCTCGGCGCGTGGCGCGACGCCTATACCACCGGGATCACCAACCCGTCCGGGGATTTGCCGGACTGAGCGGCCCGCCATCGGCGGCCGCCGAATCATGACCCACATCGACAAGGGGAGAACGACCATGGCGACCCATCTCAAGACACCACTGCAATCCGCTGACGGCGACGCCCTCGCGCGCCTGGGGTTCGACGCCGAACGGCTCGGACGCGTGCGCGATACCGTGCGTGCCGACATCGACGCCGGCCGCTGCCACGGCGTCAACCTCGTCGTCGCGCGCCACGGCGAGGTCGTGCTCGACCTGACCGAGGGCTACGCCGACAAGGCCGCCGGCCGCGGGCTGGAGCGTGACGCGGTGTTCGCCACCATGTCGGTGGCCAAGCAGTTCACCAACGTGCTCGCCCTGTCGCTGGTCGAGCGCGGCCTGCTCAAGCTGCACGCGCCGGTCGCCGAGCTGATCCCGGAGTTCGGCACGCTGGGCAAGGAGAAGGTCAACCTCTACCACCTGCTGACCCACACCAGCGGCGTGCTCTCGGCGATCCCGCCGGTCCCGCCGGAAGTGCTGACCAACATCGACGCCCTGCTCGAATTCGCCTGCGGCCTGCCGCTGGAGTCGCAGCCCGGTGAGCGCGTCAACTACTCCATCCTGCTCGGGCACTCGATCATCGCGGCGCTGTGCCTGCGTGCCGACGGCCGCGGCCGCCGCTATGCCGACATGCTGCGCGAGGACGTGTTCGAGCCGCTCGGCATGCACGACACCAGCCTCGGGCCGCGCGACGACCTGCTCGCCCGCCTGTGCCCGGTCAAGGTCTCGTACGAGAACATCCCCGCGCTGCTGCCGCCGGAAGCGGTCGAGGGCCTGGGCGCGCTGCTCGCCACGCCGGGCTGCGAGATCCCGGGCGGCGGCTGTATTACCACCGTCGGCGACGTGCACCGCTTCGCCGAGATGCTCAGGCGCGGCGGCGAGCTCGACGGTGCGCGCCTTCTCTCGCCTGGCATGATCGACTGGTGCGCGCGCAACCACACCGGCGATCTGCGCAACATCCTGTTCGACATGTGGTGCGGCACGCGCAACTGGACGACCTACCCGGCCAACCTGGGCTGCGGCTTCTTCGTGCGCGGCGAGGGCAACATCCCCGGCCTGTTCAGCCCGGTCAACTCGCCCAACACCTTCGGCGGCTTCGGCGCCGGCTCGACCGGCTTCACCATCGACCCGGTACGCGACCTCACCGTCGCTTTCCTCTCCACCGGGCTGATGGAGGACAGCTACCACTTCGAACGCATCGGCGCGCTGCAGACCGTAGTGCTGTCCGCGATGACGGAGTAAGCCTCACTCGCGCCCGATCCGTCCCGTCGCAACCGCGCCGCGCCGGATCCCGGGCACCGGCGCGATCAGGAACAGGTCGCCGTTGCTGCCGACCAGCCGCTGACGCACGCCGCAGCGGCGGGCGATGTCGGCGTTGGCGGCCAGGTGCGCGGCCTCGCCGTGCACCGGGATGGCGATGCGCGGTTGCACCCAGCCGTACATCTGCTCGAGCTCTTCCGACGCCGGGTGACCCGAGGCGTGGATCGGCAGCGGCAGATCGCCGTCGGCGACGATCGTCACCTGCAGCCGTTCGAGCCGGCGCACCAGGGCCTGCACCGCACGCTCGTTGCCGGGGATCACGCGCGAGCTGAAGATCACCGTGTCGCCGGCCTCCAGGCTCACGTCCGGGTGGGAGTCGCCGGCGAGCCGGTCCAGCGCCGCGCGCGGCTCGCCCTGGCTGCCGGTCGCTACCGCCAGGACCTCCTCGCGCGGCAGGTAGCCGAGGATGCGCGCATCGATCAAATGCCGGCTCTCGCTCCAGATCCCGGCGGCGCGGGCGCACGCGACCATGTTGCGCAGCGAGCGGCCGATCAGCCCCATGCGCCGCCCGCTGCGCTCGGCGATGCGCGCGAGGGTCTGCAGCCGCGCGACGTTGCTGCCGAAGCAGCCGACCACCACGCGGCCGGGCGCGGCGCGCACGCACTGCTCGAGGCCGGCCTCGAGCTCGGCCTCGGAGCGCGAGTGGCCGCTGACCAGCGCGTTGGTCGAGTCGCACACCATGGCGTCGATGCCGACGGCCGCCAGCGCACGGTAGGCCGCGGGGTCGTACGGATCGCCGAGCACCGGCGCCGGGTCCAGCTTCCAGTCGGCGGTGTGGAAGACGTTGCCGGCGGCGGTGCGGATCACAATCGCGTTGGGCTCGGGGATGGAATGCGTGAGCCCGACCCACTCGAGGTCGAACACGCCCACGCCGACACGATCGCCGCGCGCGACCTCGACCACCGGCACCGTGCCCTCGAGCCCCTGCTCGGCAAGCTTGCGCCGCAGCACCGCGGCGGTGAAGCGCGTGGTATAGACCGGGCAGCGCAGCAGCGGCCACAGGTCGGCGACCGCGCCGACGTGATCCTCGTGGGCATGGGTCACCACCAGGCCGGCGAGCCGGTCGCGGCGCGCGGCAATGAACGCGGGGTCGGCCATCTGCACGTGTGGCCCGGGCTCGCCCTCGCGCGCGAAGGTCACGCCGCAGTCGATCATCAGCCACTCGCCGGCGTGACCGTAGAGGTTCATGTTCATGCCGATCTCGCCGCAGCCGCCGAGCGGCAGGAACCACAGGTCGGCGTCGCCCGGGGTCATGCCGTGCACGAATCGTTCGAACGGAATCGCAACAAGCGTGATGCCGCGTGCCGGTCGCTGACCGAGTATGACCGTGCGGCGACCCGCCGCATGCGAATCGACCCGAGGATCACACCATGAACGCCATTCATCGCCCCGTGGTACGGCGCGCGCAGTCGCCGACTCCGCCTGCAGCGCACGGCCGTGGCCTGGCCTGCGCCGTGCTCGCCGGCAGCCTGCTGGCGGCCGGCGCCATCGGCCATGTCCTGCTCGCTCACCTTGCCGTGCCGGCGCCGCTCGGCAGCGGCGCGCTGCTCGCTCAGTACGACAGCAGCCCGCCGCCCGCAACCAGCACCTGGCCGGTGATGTAGTCGGACTCCGGAATGCAGAACAGGTACAGCGCGCCGGCCGCCTCTTCGGGGGTGCCGGCACGGCCCATGGGAATGATGCGCTCGAGATCGGCCTGGGCGTCGGCATGGAAGCCGACCGCGTAGTCGCGCCCGCCGACCTCGATGCGCTCCGGCTCCTCGCCGCTCCAGGTCTGGGTCAGCCGGGTCTCGATGAAGCCGAAGCCGACGCAGTTGACGTTGACCCGGTAGCGCGCCCATTCCTTGGCCAGGGTGCGCGTGATGCCGACCTGCGCCGCCTTGGCCGCCGAGTAGCCGATCTGCGTGGCGCCGCCGTAGAGACCGGCGATGGAGGACACGTTGACGACCTTGCGCTGGTGTCCGCCGCCCTGCTCCGCCTCGCGGCGTGCGGCCTCGCGGATGAACGGGGCCGCGGCGCGCAGAATGCGGAAGGGCGCCGTCGCGTGGCAGTCGATCATGGCCTGCCACTGCTCGTCGGAGGTCTTGTGGATGGCGCTGTTCCACACGTAGCCGGCGTTGTTGACGATGATGTCGACGCCGCCGAAGGCCTCCTGCATAAAGGCGATCACGCGCTCGCCGTAATCGGCCTCGGTGACGTCGCCGGCGAAGGGCTGTGCACGACCGCCGGCGGCGCTGATCGCCGCCGCGGTCTCAGCGGCCGGCCCGGCGTCGAGATCGGCCACCACCACCGCGGCGCCGTCGCGCGCCAGCCGCTTCGCCAGTGCCGCGCCGACCCCGCGGCCGGCGCCGGTGACGAGCGCGATGCGCCCTTCGAGTGCTGCGTTCGTCGTCATCGTCGATCAATCTCCTGCGCGTTCCTGTGCCTTGCCCGCGACCGAGCGGCGGGCCGGCGCCATTGTGGCACAGCGCCATTGCACATCGCTGTCGCTCGCCGGCAGGGAGGCGGCGGTAGTACGCGCTGCTCAGCGGATGATCGCGGGCGGATCGAAGCAGGTCACGGGCGGTGGCTCGCCGTCGAAACGTTCCACCTCGACCAGGCAGCTGTGCGCGGTCGGCCCCTGGCCCAGGCTGGAGGTGCCGGCGTCGCGGGTGAGCACGTTGGGGTTGCCGTGCACGCACACGCTCTCGCCGTCGATGTCCTGCGGGTCGTACCACGCGCCGGTGGCGAGCTGGACGACGCCGGGCCGGATGTCGGCGGTCAGGCGCACGCCCGCGAGGCAGGCGCCACGGTCGTTGTAGAGCCGGATCACGTCGCCGTCCGCGATCCCGCGCGCGGCGGCATCGTCGGCATGCATCAGCGCCGGCTCGCGGCCGGCGATCTTGCTCGCCCGGCTGGGCGCGGCAAAATCGAGCTGGCTGTGCAGCCGCGGGGTCGGCTGGTTCGAGATCAGGTGCAGCGGGTAAGCGGCCGCGCGCGGCGCGCCCAGCCACTCCTGCTTGTCGAGCCACACCGGGTGCCCGGGACAATCG
The DNA here is from genome assembly GCA_041984235.1 of Gammaproteobacteria bacterium. Taxonomy (GTDB): domain Bacteria; phylum Pseudomonadota; class Gammaproteobacteria; genus JBHIYN01. Next base: position 121,887 of record JBHIYN010000004.1, on the reverse strand, counting down.
GCGTAGCCGAAGCCGGCGATGGTCTCGCTGTAGATCTCGATGCGCCCGGACGGCGTGCCGAGCGCGGCCCCCGCCGGGTCGTCGCGGAACGCCTCGAGCAGGAAGCGGCGCTCGGGGTACTGCGCGGCGAGCGAGAAGTGCTGGCCGGACCAGAACGTCTCGAAGTCCGGCAGCGTGACCCCGGCCGCGGCGGCGCGGCCGGCGGAGACCGCGTAGATGTGGCGCACCCAGGCCATCTCGTCGCGGCCCTCGGTGAAGGCCTCTGCGCAGCCGAGGCGCGCGGCGAGCGCGCTGAACACGTCGTAGTCGTCGCGTGATTCGGCGTAGCGCGGCAGCGCCTGCGGCATCGGCGAGACGTAGTGATCGAAGCGCGACAGGGCAAGGTCGTTGCGCTCCAGCGAGGTGGTGATCGGAAACACGATGTCCGCGTGGCGCGCAGTCGCCGTCCACACCTGCTCGTTGACGATGACCGTCCCCGGCTTCTGCCAGGCGCGGCGCAGGCGGTTGAGATCCTGGTGATGGTGAAAGGGGTTGCCGCCGGCCCAGTAGATCAGCTCGATGTCGGGATAGACCAGGCGGCGGCCGTCGTAGTCGAACGGCTGCCCGGGCCGCTCCAGCATGTCGGTCACGCGCGCCACCGGGATCACCGAGTCGATCGGGTTCGCGCCCTGCTCGAACACGCCCCAGTCGAACGGCACCAGCCGCCGGCCCATGAAGCCGATGGTGTGCAGCGAGCCGACGCCGTGACCGATGCCGGCGCCCGGCAGCCCGATCTGGCCGAGCATGGCGGCGAGCACCGTGCCGGCCCAGTAAGGCTGCTCGCCATGTTCGGCGCGCTGCAGCGACCAGCCCATGGGAATGAAGGTGCGGCTGGCCGCCATGCGCCGCGCCAGCGCGCGAATGGTCGCGGCCGGCACCGCGGTGATATCCGCGGCCCACGCGGCATCGCGCACGGTGCCGTCGGCCGTGCCGTCGAGGTAGTCGCGGAAGCGTTCGAAACCGACGCAATGGCTGTCCAGGAAGGCCGCGTCGTGCAGGCCCTCGTCGAGCAGGGTGTGGCAGAGCGCGAGGATCAACGCGGTGTCCGTCGCCGGGCGGATCGGTATCCACTCCGACTCCAGCGCTGCCGGGGTGTCTTCGCGCAGCGGGCTGACGTTGACGAAGTCGACGCCGGCGGCGCGCACCGCGGCCAGGATGTCCGGCGCGTTGTGCAGGCCCGGCCCGCCCATCACCACCTGCAGGTTCTTGGGATTTATACCGCCGAAACACACCACCAGCTCGCCGTGCGCCATCACCTCGCGCCACGGCGTGGTGTGCATGAACAGGGTGTAGAGGTCGTGGCCGAGGATATGGGGCAACAGCACCTCGCCGGCGGCAGCGGAATAGGTCTTGTCCGACTCGGTGTAGCCACCGTACTTCTTCAGGAAGCGGTGCAGCTGCGATTGCGCGTGGTGAAAGCGGCCGGCACTGGCCCAGCCGTAGGAGCCGCCGTAGACCGACGCATGACCATGGACATCGCGGGTATGCGCCAGGGCCTCGGCGGCGAGGTCCAGCGCCTGCTCCCAGTCGACCGCGACGAACGCCTCGCGGCCGCGCCCGGCGCCGCCCGCGGCACGGCCCCGTTCGAGGTAGGCGCGGCGCACCATCGGCCGGTCGATACGGCAGCGTGGATCGCGGCTGTCTTTGAGCGCCTGGCCGATGACCGAGGGCGTCGGCTCGTCGGCATAGTCGTGCACGGCGACGATGTCCTCGCCCGCCACCTCGACCAGGAAGTTGCCCCAGTGGGTCGCGGTCGGAACGCTTCGGCCGGTACCCATGGTCGGCGATCAGGCGCCGAGCGCGGCGCGGCCGCCCGGCTGCGTGCTGGCGTCGAGAAACTTGTCGTGGAACACGGCATCGGACGGCACGCCGGCCTCCGCCAGCGCCGCGATCCCGGCGTCGACCATCGGCGGCGGCCCGCACAGGTAAGCCACGGTAGCGGCGCCGTCGATGCCGCCGAGCGCATCGCTGACCAGTCCGCGCAGCCCGCGCCAGTCGGAATCGGCCGGCTCCGCGCTCAGCACCGGCCGCAACTCGAACGGACCGCGCCAGCGCCTGCCGAGCTCGGCGAGACGTTCGAGGTAGTAGAGATCGGCCTGCGTACGCGCGCCGAAATAGACCTGGCAGGGCTCGGCACGACCGGCGGCCACGCCCTCTTCGAGCAGCGCCACGATCGGCGCCAGCCCGCTGCCACCGGCCACGAACACGGCCTGCGCGGCGGCCGGCCGCAGCCGGAAATCGCCATACGGACCGGCCACGTCGAGCGCGCTGCCGACGCGGTCGGCGCCGAACAGCCAGTCGGTGAAGGCGCCGCCGGGCACGTGACGAATTGCGAAGTGCAGCGCCCGGGCACCGTTCGGATCGGGCCGGCGCGCGAACGAGTAGCTGCGCCGGCCGTCGATGCCGTCGACGCCGATCTCCGCGTACTGCCCGGCACATGCCGCGGCGAAGATCGGCCGCTCCACGCTCACTTCGAGCTCGACGATGTCGTGGGTCAGCGGCGTTACCCGCGCGATGCGCCCGCTGGCGGTCTCGATCGCCGCCGCTGCGTCACCCAGTACGACCTCGACCTCGATGTCGCTCTTCAGTCGTGTCTGGCAGGCGAGGATCGCGCCGGCCGCGATGTCGGCCTGCTCGAGGGTGTAGCTGAAGTCGGTCAGCGGCTTGATCGCGCCGGCGCGCAGCACGCAGCGGCAGGTTCCGCAGCTGCCGACGCGGCAGTCGTAGGGCCACGCCAGGCCGGCGCCGAGTGCGGCATCGAGCAACCGCTCGCCGCCCCGCACCGTCAGCATCTCGCCTCGCGGCAGTACGGTCGCGCGGTAGTCGCGCTTCTTGAACAATCCGAACAGCGGCAGGGACCTCGGCGTACAGGCCCGGCGCTCCCTGCCCGGGCACTGCGTGACTCAGGCGCGCGCGGCGTTCACGCCGGCGTCGGGGCAACCTCCAGATCCGGGATTCCGGATTCGCGGTTGTGCTCGGCGATCACCGCCAGCTCCTCGGGTGTCGCCCAGCGACCGTCCCACTCCCTCAGCATCGGGATCATGTGATGCCAGAACCACGGCGGGATCCACGAGATCAGGGTCATGGTCAGGTAGCCGTAAGGCGACTCCGGCATCGGCTTGTAGCGGAACAGGTAGTACGGCGTGTCGTGTTCGTGGTGCGAGCCGTGACGGCCGAGATTGAAGGTGAAGTGGTTGCTGAGCGGGTTGAAGCTGGAGAAGGTGTTGCGCGTGGTGATCTTCGCGCCGGGCAGCCGGATCAGTCCGTAGTGCGAGAAGAAATTCAGGCCCTCGAGAATGTACTTGGAGAACGCTGCCGCCAGCAGCCACACGGCGACGCCGCGCAGGCCGCCGACCAGGGCGACCAGGGCGACCACCAGCGCGCCGCGCAGCCAGGCGTGGATGACCCGGTTGTGCAACGACCATGGCGACTTGCCGAGTGCTTCCAGGCGTCGCTTCTCGATGCCGAATCCACCGCGCCACTGCTGCCAAGTGCCGCGCGTCAGGAAGTCGTAGAAGCCGACGCCGCGCTTGGGCGAGACCGGGTCCACCCCCGGCACCCCGAGCTGGCGGTGGTGGCCGAAGACGTGCTCGGTCGCGAAGTTGGTGCCGAAGCTCAAGGCGAAGTCCCAGCGTCCGAACCACAGGTCGAGCGGATTGCCGGTGCGATGGGTGAGCTCGTGCGCGGCGGAGATGCCGCTGACCCCGAGCACACCGCCGAGCGAGAAGCCGGCGCCGACGTAGTGGTACCAGAGATTGGCATCGCGCGCGGCGAAGACGTCGAACGCGACGCCGTTGGCGGCGAGGGTCGCGTTGAGCCAGGCGCCGAAGCCGAAGGCGTCCCCGTGGCCGGCGCTCCACGCGGCGACGAAGGTCGTCAGCACGTGGCCGATCACGGCCGAGTAGAGGATCAGGTCGTGGATGATCGGAAAGCCGTACTCGGGATTGCTCTCGTCGCGAAAGCGTTTCGTCAGCATCTCGCCGCCGACGCCAATCGCGAACAGGAACACGGCTCCCGTCCACATCCACCAGCCGCCGGCGAGCAGCCCGGCGATTGTCGCGGCCATCCAGATCCAGTGGATGTAGCCGAAGCGCAGGTATTTCCACATGGCACTCCCCTCCTGCAGGCGCAGTGGAAAACGCGCCGCACGCGCCCTATCTTGACGCAAACCGGCGGCGAGCGGGAGTCCCGCGGCCGGGGCCGGTCCCGCGTTCTGATAATAAGCACGGGCTCCATATAACGGTACCTGATACCGGGGATCCCGCCGCGGGCGCCCTCGGCGGTCCTCGATCAGTTATGCTCCCGGCGTCGATCGCGCGCTACTGCACCAGGGGAGGCCCATGACGCGCAGCCGCAGGCTAGAGGTGCCGGCCGGGCACTCGCTGCATCACGTCGTGTGCCCGCACGACTGTCCGGATACCTGCTCGATGCTGGTCACGCGCGACGACCGCAGCGGCCGGGCGGTGCGCGTGCAGGGCGATCCCAGCCACCCGATTACGCGCGGCCACCTGTGCAACAAGGTCAATCACTACCTCGATCTCGTCTACAACCCGCGGCGCGTGCTCTACCCGCACCGCCGCATTGGCCCCAAGGGGCCGGGTGCGCGCTTCGAGCGCATCGCCTGGGACGAGGCGCTGGACGTCATCGGCGGCAACTTCGAGCGCATCATCGCCGACTACGGTGCCGAGGCCATCCAGCCGTTCAACTTCTCCGGCACGCTCGGCCAGATCGGCTACTGGACGATGGACAACCGCTTCTGGAACCGCATGGGCGCGGCGCGGCTCGAAATGTCGATCTGCATCCATGCCGCTTTCTGGGCCTGCATGCACACCTACGGCTCGGCCAACGGCCCGGACATCGCGATGGCGAGCGAAGAAGCCGACGTGATGCTGCTGTGGGGCGTCAACTCGGTCAGCACCGGCGTGCATGCCATGCCCTTCATACGCGCCGCACGCGAGCGCGGCTGCCGCGTGATCGCGATCGACCCGCGACCGACCCGCACCACCTGGATGGCGGACTGGCACGTGCAGCCGAGACCCGGAACCGATGCCGCGCTGGCCCTGGGCATGATGAAGATCATCGTCGAGCACGGCCTGCACGACCAGGACTTCCTCGAGCGGCACACGCGCGGCTGGCGCGAGCTCGTCGAGACCCGCCTGCCGGACTATCCCGTCGAACGCGTGGCCGACATCACCGGCGTACCGGCCGCCGACATCGAACGCCTGGCGCTGGCCTACGGCGGCACCCGCCGCAGCTACATTCGTGCCGGCCACGGCCTCAACCGCCACCAGAACTCCGGGCAGATGTGCCGCGCGGTGCTGCTGCTGCCGGCGCTCACCGGCGCCTGGCGCGAGCGCTGCGGCGGCGCCGGCTTCGGCCGCCTGGAGGAGAACTGGAATCCCTTCTTCCGCGAGGACATCCAGCGCTTTTCGCTCGGCGACCGCGACTCGAAGCGCATCGTCAACATGGTGCAGATGGCGCGCGCCCTGACCCGCGACATCGGCTGGAACGGCGAGCCGCTGGACCCGCCGATCAAGTGCCTGTTCGTGTACAACGCCGACCCCGCCAACTGCGTACCCAACGTCAACGACATGCGCCGCGGCATGGCACGCGAGGATCTCTTCACCGTGGTCCACGACACCATGTGGACCGACAGCTGCGACTACGCCGACATCGTGCTGCCGGCCGACACCCAGCTCGAGCGCACCGACTTCCACGGCGCTTACGGTTACTACCACTACGCCATGAACCGGCCGGTGATCGACCCGCTGGGCGAGAGCGTGAGCAACGCCGAGCTGTTCCGCCGCCTTGCGCGGCGCATGGGCTACGTGGAGGATTCCGGCGACGCCTTCACGCAGAGCGACGAGGACATCATCCGCGGGCATTTCCTCGACGGCGAGCTGAACCCGCTGGTCGACGGCATCCGCTTCGAGGACCTGGTCGAGAACGGCTGGGCGCGCGCCAACTACGACCATCCGAAACGGCGCTGGCTCGAGATCGGCTGGCCGACCGACGACGGCCGCATCCAGATCTGGTCGGACGGCGTCGCTGCCGAGGGCGCCGATCCCCTGCCCGCGCACGTGCCGGAGATGGAAGGCCAGGAAGATCCGCTGCGCGCACGCTTCCCGCTGCAGGTGCTGAGCAATGCCTCGCACTACTTCGTCGGCGACTCCTTCCAGGCCGTCGAGCGCCTGCGCGCGATGCAGTCGCGACCGACGTTCGAGATCAGCCCGGACGAGGCACGCGCGCGCGGCATCGCCGACGGCGACCTGTGCCGGCTGTACAACGATCGCGGCGAGACCTTCGGCTACGCGGTGCTGCTGCCGGGCATGCTGACCGGCATGGTCGGCACCCAGAAGCAGTTCAAGGGCTCCGACACCCCGGGTGGCGTCAACGTCAACGCCCTCAACACCGAGGTGCTGACCGACTTCGGGCTGGCGCCGTCGTTTTACTCCTGCCTCGCCGAGCTCGAGCCGGCGACGGCACAGCAGGCCGCGCGGGCGCGGCTGGCCCGCTTCGGCGGCGTCACCGCCTACCTCGCCGCGTGGCGCGACCAGCACCCTGGTGACGAGGCCAGCGACGAGGCCATCCTGGCCGCGGCGCGCGCGGCCCACCCGGGCGTCTTCGAGTGACGCCGCCGGGCCAGGCGTGGCGCGACCCGCTGGCGCCGCCGCCGCCGCGCGCGGCCATCCACGGCACGCGGGTGATGCGCAACCGTGCCCACATCGTCGCCGTGCGCACGCTGACCCACGATCTGCGCGAGCTGGTCGTGCGCTGCGTACCCGGCAGCGCGGCGCTGGGTGCGCGCGCCGGCCAGTTCGCAACCCTGACCGTGGACGGCCTGTCCGGTCCGCGCTCCTACTCCTTCGCGCGCGACCCGCATGCCGAGGACAGCGACGCGCACACCTTCCTCGTGCGCCTGGTGCCGGACGGCGAATTCTCGCAATGGCTGGCAGCCGCGGATCGCACCGGCGCCGCCGTGACACTCAGCGGTCCGCTCGGCGGCTTCACGCTCGACGACGGCCGTGAGCCGATGCTGCTGGTCGGCGGCGGCAGCGGCATGAGTGCGCTGCGCGCGCTGGCCGAGGCGGCCAGCCGCGCCGGCCCGGGGCGCGACTGCGTGTTCCTCTACGGCGCGCGCACCCGGGCCGACCGCAACAGTCTCGATCTCATCGAACGGATTGGCGCGCAGTGGCCGCGCGGGCATCGCTTCGAGTTCGTCGAGGTGCTGTCCGAGGAGCCGGCGGCCAGCGACTGGCACGGCGCGCGCGGCCTGGTCACCGACGAGCTCGGCCGGCGCCTCGAACGCGACGACGCTCTCCCGCCGCAGCGGCTGCGCGCCTGGCTGTGCGGACCGCCGCCCATGATCGCGGCGGCGGCCGAAGCCCTGGCCGGGGCCGGCGTACCCGGCGCGCACGTCTTCCGGGCTGCCTTCGAGGACCTGCGATCACCGGCGCCGGTGATCGACAACCGCCGCTGCGTGCTGTGTGACGAATGCCTGCTGGTACGTCCGGTCGAGGGCTGCATCGTCGAGGCCGGCAGCGTGCGCGCGGGCGCCGATGGCACGCCGGCCGAATACGCGCCGCTGGTTCCCGGCGCCACCGCCGGCCTCTATTACAACGCGCTGGTCATTGACGCCGGCCGCTGCATTCGTTGCCAGGCCTGCATCAATGCCTGTCCGCACGGTGCGATCAGCGTGGACGCACCGCGGCGCGCCGAAACCCTGCGCAGTTACCGTCCCGGCTGAGCGGGTGCAGGCGACCGGGCGCGCGCGGGGCAGCCCGCTAGCCCCGGCGCAGCGCCGCGGTCGCCTGCTCGTCGATCACCAGGCCTTCCGGGTCGCGCTCGGGGTCGCCCGTGATCACCACGCCGTAGTCCTCGCGCGCGCCGCGCAGGCTGACGTAGCCGTCGCGCACGTCTTCGAGCACGCGCCGGGGCTCGCGCGTGAACGGATCGCCCCAGCCGCCGCCGCCGTTGGTGACGTAGCGCGAGAAGGCGCCGGGCCGCGTGTGCCACACCGGCTGGCGCGCGTAGTAGAAATACTCGCCGTTCGGGTCGAGTGCCCTGGTCTCGCCATCGAGTACGCCTGCAATCGGCGTGGTACGCGCGTAGACGTCGCCGTCGACGGGCACGAGCTTGCCGGGCACGTCGAGCACCGGGTCGTCCGGCTCGAACAGCCACGCCGCCCCGGTGCGCCCGTCACCGGCGCCGTGCGCGCCGAAGCCGGTCGCCTGGCGGTAGCGCAGCGGAATCGAGTAGTGCTCGCCGGCGGTCTCCCACAGCGCATCCTTGAGCACGCCGGCGCCGCCGCGGTTGTAGCCGGCGCCGCCGGAGTCGGTCACGTACTCCTTGCGTACCAGCATCACCGGTGACTCCTGCTCCATCGCCTCGGTCGCCGGGTCCAGGCCGTTGACCATGTAGGGCACGGTGTAGGAGTCGCCGTCGTGGCGCGCGTCCGCGCCCCACGGGCCGTGCTCGGCGCCGACCAGGGCGATGTTCTGCCACGGGCGGCCGTCCGGCCACAGGCCGTGCGCGTTGTGCACGCACACCGAGCCGAAGTCACCGCCGAAGCTCTGCTTGCCGAGGACCTTGCCGAGCTCGCGCACCATGCCGGTCAGGAGCGCCTGGGTGGTCTCCCAGTAGAGCATGATGGCACCGTCCGGCGGCAGCGCGGAGAGCACCGTGCCGGGCGGCACGACGATATCGATCGGGCGGTAGGCGCCCGAGCTGAACGGGGTGTGGCGGTCGACCAGCAGCTTGAACGCGGCGCCGACCGCGGTCTTGGCGTCGAGCGGACCGGCGTTGATGCAGGTGCGCGCCTGGCGCGAGGAGCCGCTGGTGTCGACCTCGACGTGGCCGCCGCGCTTGCGCACGGTGGCGCGCACGATGACCGGCTCGTCGTCGCCGGCGCCGTCGGCGTCGAGCGGCTCCTCGACTTCGTAGTCGCCGTCCGGGATGGTCGCGATGGCGTCGCGCATGGCCTCGGCGGAGGCGTCGCAGCAGTAGCGCACGGCACCGCGGTAGGCGGTCTCGCCGTAGCGCTCGATGCTCTCCAGCAGCAGCCGCTCGCCGAGCTTGAGCTGCTCGGCCATGGTCATGAAGTCGGGCTGCAGCAGGCCCGCGAAACGCGTGTTGTCGAACACCAGGCTGAACGTCGAGCGCACCGGCTGGTCGTTTTCGAACAGCAGCATGGGGCCGAGCACGAGGCCGTTCTCGTAGACGTTGCGCTTGGTCGCGGAGAAGCCGCCGGGGGTCACCCCGCCCATGTCGAGCTGGTGTGCGCGCGCGTTGACGAAGCCGACCGGGCGCCCCTCGTGGAACACCGGACGGATGAACAGCGCGTCGTTGACGTGGTTGCCGCCGCGGTAGGGATCGTTGCACAGCACGACGTCACCGGGCTTGAGCCGATCGACGCCGTACTCCTCGATGACGTTGCGCACCGCGTCCTCCATGGTGCCGAGGAAGACCAGCAGCGAGCTCGACACCGCCGGCATCGGGTAATCCATGTCGGGCGGCCCGGAGATGGTGATGGCGAAGTCGTACCAGTCGCGGATGATCGGCGAGAAGGCGCTGAACATGAGCCCGGTGCTCATGTGGCCGACGGTGTAGCGCAGGCGGTTGGAGAGCACCATCGCGGTAAAGCGGTCGCAGTGGTACTCGGCCTCGAACTGCGCCTCGCTCCAGTCGCGCAGGCGCGCCGGGCGCTGCTCGTCAAGCTGGCCGCGGTCGTCCGGTTGGGTGCTCATGCGCTTTCTCCCCCGGCGCGCGGCCGGATCACGATCTCGCCCAGGCGGCCGACTTCGCCGACCTGGTTGCGGGTCAGGTAGGTGGTGGACAGGGCCTCGCGCACGATCGCCGGCCCCTGCACGACGTCGCCGGCGCACAGATCCTCGCGGGCGTAGATCTGGGCCAGCTCCTCGGCGTCGCCGACGTAGCGCAGCACGCTGCTGCCGATCGGCCTGAGCGGCGCACCCTGGCGTGGCGCGAGTTCGGTATAGGCGACCTTGTCGGTGTGCACCACGGCGGACAGGCGATAGGTCACGCCCTGCACCGGGATGGCCTCGAAGCGGTTGCCGTTGCGCGCCGCGTAGGCGTCGTGGAAGTTCGCGATCATGGCCGCGATGCTGGCCGCGTCGATGGCGCCGGGCGGTACCGGCACGAACGGCGTCTCCCAGGTCTGGCCGACCAGCTGGCCGTCGAACGAGCGCACCAGCTCGACGTCCTGGTTGGCGCCGAGCCGCCGCCTCAATCGCGTCTCCATGTCGTCGAAGATGCGCGCGATGTCGGGGGCGGTGTCGGCGGTGAGCACGGTGTAGGCGCTCTGGCTGATCGAGTAGGCCTGGTCGGCGGAGAGCAGGCCGAGCGCCGAGAAAAGCCCCGGGTGCGGCGGCACGATGACGCTCTTCACGTGGATCAGGTCGGCCAGCGCCGGCAGCAGCAGCGGCCCCGCCGCGCCGAACGCCATCAGCGAGTAGTCGCGCGGGTCGATGCCCTGCTTGATGGCGATGTTGAAGATCCCCTCGGCGACATTGTTGAGGCCGATGTCCCACGCGTAGCGCACGCGGTGGGCGAACGGCAGCGGCGTGTCGAGCGCCTCGAAGGCGGCCGTGGCGCGCGCCGGGTCGAGCTGCATGCGCCCGCCGGCGAAGCCGTCCGGGTCGAGCAGGCCGGCGAGCAGGCAGACGTCGGTCATGGTCGGCTGCGTGCCGCCGCGGCCGTAGCAGGCCGGGCCCGGATCGGCGCCGGCCGACTCCGGGCCGACGGTGACATCACCCGAGGGCGAGATGGCGACGATGCTGCCGCCGCCCGCGCCGATGCTCGAGATGTCGTTCGACAGCGCGTTGACGATGAGGTCGTGCTCGAGCTCGAAGGTAGTGTTGACGAACGGCTGCCCGGCGCTGACCAGGCTGATGTCGCAGGAGGTGCCGCCAACGTCGGCGCAGAGCAGGTTGGGGGCGTCGATCTGGCGCCCGAAGTGCGCGCTGCCGACGGTGCCGGCGGCGGGCCCGGCGAAGACCACGCGGAACGGCGCCTCCATGGCGTCGGCGGCCGGGATCAGGTTGGCCGTGCAGTCGGCGAAGTTGAGCTGGCCGCCGAAGCCGGCCGCGCGCAGGCCGGCGTCGAGGCGCCGGGTGTAGTCGGCGTAGATGATCTTCATGAACACGTCGACCAGGGTGGTCGAGGCGCGCGCGTACTCCTTGGCGAGCGGCGAGATCTCGCTCGACACCGAGCACGGCACGTCACCGAGCACCTCGCGCACCAGCTCGCGCAGGCGGCGCTCGTGGATGTCGTTGGTATAGGCATTGAGCAGGCAGATGGCGACGCCCTGCACCTTGCAGCGCGCCAGCACCTCGAGCTCGGCGCGCGCCTGCGCCTCGTCGAGCGGGGTGAACACCGAGCCGTCCGCCTTGAGGCGCTCGACGATGCCACGGCGCAGGTAGCGCGGCACCAGCGGCTTCGCCGCGTCGCCGAAGCTGCGCCGCCAGCTCGGATCGGTGAGCGCGGCGTCCGGCCGCCAGCAGCGTCCGATGTCGACGATATCGCGATGGCCGGCGGTGGTGAGGAAGCCGATCTTCGGCAGCGAGCGGGTGATGATCGCGTTCAGCCCGTGCGTGCTGGCGTGGTTGAAGACCGGTGCGGTGGCGACGTCGAGCTCGGCCGCGCCCTCGACCACGCCCTCGTCGACCGCGCCGATGCGGGTCGAGACCTTGGCCGTACGAATCGCGCCGTCGCTGACCGCGACGACGTCGGTGAAGGTGCCGCCGACGTCGACCGCCATCATCGCGGCGTTCCTCCCGGCTGCGCGATGGCATCGGTGGCGAGGGTCACGTAGCCGAGCCGGGTCCACGGCTCGCGGCTCGCCGAGGCCAGGCACTGCTGGCATTTCACGACCATGAACCAGCCGCCTTCCGACAGCACCGGGTAGCGCGCCAGCGCCTCCGCGCCACAGCTCTCACAGGCGCCTTCGATCGGCTCGCGCGCCTGCACCGGCGCGGCATCGTCCGGCCGCGCGTACAGAAAATTGCTCATCTCGTTCTCCCCTGGCGGCCACGACGGCCGCACGCGCGAGCCGGCACCGTGCCGCCCGCGACGCGGCCGATTCTGGCATACGGCCGCGTAGGGTTACAGCCGCGTTCGGGCGGGGCGCGCCGGACTCAGCGATCGTCGGCGCGTCGTGTGAGGCGTACCGGCGTACCGTTCAGGCGCGGCACGCAGGAGACCGGATCGAGCTCGTCGTTGGCGACCAGCAGGTTGCGGTTGACGCCGTGCACTTCGGCGCCGCCATCGGCCGGCGAGAACACGCGTGAGCCCCAGCCCTGCTCGAACACGACCGTGCCCGGGCGCAGATCGGGACTGATTCGCACGCGCGCGGCGACCGCGCCGGTGCGCGAGCACACCTCGACCGCATCGTCCTCGGCGAAGCCGAGCGCGGCGGCGTCGGCCGGCGCGATCTCGACCAGGTCGCCGCTCGCCGCCGGCACGCGCGGTCCGGTGACCTCGCCCAGCCACGAGTTCATGGTGTGCTTGCGCCGGCGCGAGAGCATCTGCAGCGGGTAGGCCGGGTCGGGCTGCGGCGGCGGCTCGGCGAGACGCCGTTCGAGCAATGCGACCAGCGGTGCCGGCGCGGCGTCGATGCGGCGGTCAGGGGTGGTCAGGCGCGAGCGCAGGGTATCGAGCGGCGGCTCGCCGTAGTGCAGGCCGTGCTCGGCGCGCTCGAGCGCCGACCAGCGCACACGCCCGCTGCGTGCCACCAGCAGGCGCGCGATCCAGGCCGGGCCGAACGCGTGGTAGGGGTTGCCGGTCAGGCGCGGCAACACCCGGCTCGCCGCGGCCAGTGCGCGACCGCCCGGAAGGCCGGGGATCGGCAGCTTCATCGCGATCATGAGATCGCGCAGGAACTCCCACTCGTGGCGTACGCCTTCCGGTGGCGGCAGCGCGGCACGTCCGACCTGGGCGAAGCTCTCGGTGCTCATGCCGGCGAGCAGCGGGTGGAACTCGCTGCGCTCCAGCCAGTGCGACGCCGGGATCAGCCAGTCGGCGTGGCGGTGGCTCTCGCGCTGCACGAGATCAATCACGACCAGGGTGTCGAGTTCGGCCAGCGCGGCGTCGAGCGCACGGCCGTCCGGTCCGCTCACCACCGGGTTGCCGGCGACCATGAGCAGCGCGCGCACCTGGCCGTCACCCGGGGTGGTGATCTCCTCGGCGAGCTCGGCGGTCGAGTGCGCACCGGCCACGGTCGGCAGGCCGCGCACGCGGCTGGTCGCGCGGTTGGGGCGGAAGATCTCGTCGCCGGCGACCAGCGGGTCGACCAGCCCCGGGTTGTAGAGCCGGCCGCCGCGCCGATCGGTGCGGCCGCAGACCAGGTTGAGCACGTGGCTCAGCCACTCGGTGAGGCTGCCGTTGATGCCCTGCGCGGAGCCCGTACGCGCCAGCGCCATGCCGCGGTCCGCGCGTGCGAAGGTCTCGGTAACCGCCTCGATGTCGGCCAGCGGCACGTCGCAACGGCGCGCGAGATCCTCCAGCGACGTACCGAGCGCGAGCGCGCGCACGGTGTCGATACCGCTCGCGGCGGCGCAGTCGTCCGCATGCTGCCAGCCGCGCTCGAACACGATGCGCAGCATGGCGAGCAGCAGCGCCCAGTCCTGGTCCGGACGCACCGCGAGGTGCACGTCGGCCTTGCGCGCCGACTCGGTGCGCCGCGGATCGACCACGATCAGCTGCGCACCCTTCGCGCGCGCCGCCTGCAGGCGCTTCCAGCCGTTCGGCACGCGCCCGATCCAGCACAGCGTGCTGACCGCCGGGTTGGATCCGATCAGCAGCACGCACTCGGCGTGATCAACGTCCGGCTGCAGCAGCACCCACGGGCTGCCGTACATCAGCTCGGCCACCGCGTGCAGCGCGTTCTGGTCGAGCGAGCCGACCCAGTAGCGATTGTGCGAGGCAAGCGCCTCCATGAGCAGCGACAGGAACAGGCTGCCGCCGAAGTTCATGCCGTTGGGGTTGCCGGCGTAGCTCGCGATCGCGGCCGGGCCGTGGGCGTCGCGAAGGCGGGTCAGGCGTGCCGCGATGTCGGTGATCGCCTCTTCGTAGCTGGCCGCGACGTAGCGATCGCCGACCCGCTTCATCGGCGCGCGCAGGCGCTGCGGATGGGTGACCACCTGGTCGGCGGTGGCCGCCTTGACGCAGAAGTCGCGCCAGGAGTGGCGGTTGTCCCGATCCGGCTCGATGGCGAGGATGCGACCGCCGTCGGTGGTCACCCGGAGTCCGCAGGCCTGCTCGCAGATCTGGCAGAACGTGTGGGTGGTGACGGGCATCGGGTCGGCCCCCTGGTCGATGACGGCGGCCCACCGGACAGCCATCGGAAAATAATTAATAGAGTAAAATATTAACCAAGTGATGTTTTTGCGCAAGCCGCCTGCCGCGGCAGCAGCGGCGAGGGTTCGGCCCTATACTGCGCAGCGGCGGCCAGCATGCGATGAAAGAAGAACTCAACCAGTACAAGCGCGCGCGCATCGTGCAGGTGGCGAGCGAGCTGTTTTACGAGCGCGGCTTCGTCGGCACCACGCTCGATGCCATTGCCGAGCAGCTCGAGGTCAACAAGCCGTTCATCTACCAGTTCTTCCGCGGCAAGCACGAGATCCTGGCGGCGGTCGTGGAGCGCGAGTTCAAGCGCGTGCTGGACCTGCTGGAGGACAGCTACCGGGCGGAGACGACGGCGGCGCGGCGGTTGCACCGCTTCGTCGACGCCTGGGTGCGCGAGAACATCGAGTTCCAGATGATCGCGATCATCTTCTGGCAGGAGCACCATCACTTCCTGCCCGAAACCCAGGCCGAGACGCGCAACCTGCAGAAGGTGCTGAACCGGCGCCTGACCGAGCTCATCGAGAGCGGCATCGCGAGCGGCGAGTTCGCCGTCGACAACCCGCGCCTGGCCGCCTACGCCCTGATCGGCATCGCCCAGTGGATCCCGCGCTGGTACCGCGCCGACGGCGAGTTCGCGGTCGACGAGATCGCCGGCTACTTCGCGGACCATGCGTTGCGCATCGTCGGCGGTCACGTCGCGGCGGGACGCGCCGCGCAGGGCGGTGCCGGCAGCCCGACCTGAGTGCGCCGCGGCGTGCCCTGTCCATGACTTTTACACCGCCGCCCGCGCGGAAAGCGCTCGCAAGCTACTGATTCTACAGCTCAGATGGCCCATCACCGGCGCGCCCGGCGCGCCCGGGGCAGCGTCGGCTGTCAAGGTCCCTTAACACGCGCGGTCCCTGCCGGCCCGCAACGAGGTCTGCAATTCGATCACAGGCTACTGAATTTTCTGTAGAAACAGCCACGCTGGAAGGCTTGGCCCGGATTTCGCTTGAATCCCTGATCGCGCCGCGAACCCGCGTGTGCCAGGTCTGCCGATTTCATGGAGATACCCCAATGCAAGCACCCTCCGATTCCCGCCGCACCCGCCAGGGCCTCGCCCTAGGCGCGCTGCTCCTCGCCGCCCTCTACAGCACCTCGGTCGCGGCGGTGCCAATCCCGGTCGCGCTCGATCCGCGCAACGTGGCCGACGAAGGGGTGATCAGTCTCTATACCGGCGTGGTCACCTCGACCCTGTCCGGCAACGACACCGAGTACACCGGGGACATCGCGAACAACATGCTGAACGTCAGCGGCGCCCTGCTCGGCGTACAGCTCGACCTGGCCACCACCAGCACCCTCACGGAGCTGTCCGCCTACGTCGATCCGCCGGGCGGCGGCTCGGATCCGTTCAAGAACACGACTGCCGTCGAGTTCTTCGTCAGCACCAACGGCGGCAGCTCGTTCACCTCGGTCGGCCTGGTCTCCTCCGGCAGCTACGCGCCGGCCTCGCTGGGCTCGTTCACCTACGTCAGCGTGAGCGGCGTCTGGCAGGGCGTGACCAACGTGCGCTACGCCTTCACGCCGCAGAACGGTAACGGCCAGCGCATCGCCGAGGTCATGGCCTTCGTGCCGGAGCCGTCCAGCCTGCTGCTCGGCCTCGCCGGTCTCGGCCTGGTGCGGCTGCGCCGCCGCTGAGGCGGCGTTCCCGGCCCCCCGCCGCGCACCGGCGGGGGGCTGGTCATTGACCGTCGTTCGGAGGACAATACCAGCCAGTATCACTAAGCTACCGAACAGTAACGAGGGGAGACACATGGCTGAGTTCGATACCCTGATCAAGGGCGGCATGGTGTTCGACGGCACGCGCACGCCGCGCTACCGCGGCGACATCGCGATCAAGGACGGCGTAGTCGCGGAGATCGGCTACATCGACGAGAGCCGTGCCGCGCAGGTGCTCGACGCCGCCGGCCTGCACGTCGCGCCCGGCTTCGTCGACCTGCACACCCATTACGACGCCCAGCTCTTCTGGGACCCCTACTGCTCGCTGTCCGGCTGGCACGGCGTGACCACCGTCGTCATCGGCAACTGCGGCTTCGGCTTCGCGCCGGTCGCGCCGGAGATGCGCGAGCGCGCGATGCTGTCCATGACCCGGGTCGAGGCCATCCCGATGGCCTCGATGAAGGCCGGCATGCCGTGGGACTGGGAGACCTTCCCCGAATTCCTCGACTCGGTCGATCGTGCGCCGAAGGCGATGAACGTGGTGCCCTACGTGCCGATCAGCCCGCTCATGATCGCCGTGATGGGCTTCGAGGATGCCAAGGCCGGGCGCATGCCGACCGACGCCGAACATGCCGAGATGTGCCGCATCCTCGACGAATCGCTGGATGCCGGCGGCTGCGGCTGGTCGATGCAGCGCCTGCCGCCGTCAGGCCCGGGCGGCACGCAGCTCGACTACGACGGCACGCCCATGGTCACCGACGTCATGCACAACGAGACCGCGATCGAGTTCGCCAAGGTGCTGCGGCGGCGCAACGCGGGCCACATGCAGTGCACCATGGTCTCCGGCAAGCCCAAGGAGGACCAGGCGCATCTCGCCGAGCTCGCCGAGATCAGCGGGCGGCCGATGATCTTCAACGTCGTCCAGGCGCAGGACGCGCTGCCCCAGGTGCATCGCAAGGTCATCGCCTGGCTCGAGCGCTGCCGCGAGAAAGGCATCCGCGTGTACGGCCAGGGCATGACCACCGATGCCGGCTACTCGTTCACCTTCGAGGACTGGAACCTGTTCGACGAGTGCCCGGCATGGCGCGAGGCCACCGTCGGCACGCGCGAGGAGCGGCTTGCCAAGCTCGCCGATCCGGAGCGTCGGCCCGGGCTGCGCGCGCAGATCCCGGCCTTCGTGCTCGGTCCGTTCGAGAACATCGTCGTCACCGGGCCGAAGACACCCGAGACCCAGCAGTGGCTGGACCACACGGTCGGCCTGGTCGCCGAGAAGACCGGCAAGCACATGGTCGACGCCATGCTCGACATCGTCGTCGCCGACAACCTCGAGACCGAGTTCTTCTCGGTGCCGACCAACACGCGCGAGGATCTGCTCAAGGAGATCGTCGACAACCCCTACGTGCTGTTCGGCGTCTCCGACGGCGGCGCCCACACCAAGTTCCTCACCGCCGGGCGCTACCCCAGCGAGACCCTGACCAAGATCGTGCGCGAGCACGGCTGGCTGAGCCTGGAGGATGCCCACTGGCGGCTGTCCGCACTGCCGGCGCAGCTCGCCGGCTGTCCCGAGCGCGGCCAGATCAAGGTCGGCGCGCCGGCCGACATCATCGTCTACGACTATGAGAACCTGGAGATCCTGCCGCCCGAGATCGCACACGACCTGCCGGGCGGCGAGTGGCGCCGCATCCAGAAGGCGCGCGGCTACCGCTACGTGATGATCAACGGTCAGGTGACCATCGAGAACGATCGCCAGACCGAGGTCTACCCGGGCGAGCTGCTGCGCCACGGCCGCGGCCGTGGCGGGCGGGCGCGGCCGCGCGCGGCGGCCTGAGCGCTACGCCGGACGCGGCCCCTCACACGATGCCGGCGGCCTTGAGCGCGTCGGCGAGCTGGTCGCGCATACGCCAGCGGCGGCGGGAATCGGGCTTGTCCGCGTCCGCGCTATCGGCCAGCACCAGGACCCAGGCCGGTACCCCGCCGCTGCGCGAGCGCGGCTCGAACAGCATTGCCTGACCGAGGGTTCGGCCGATGCGCGCGTACTGCTGGTGGGCGGTGGTCCAGGTTCGGTAACCGGCAGCCGCGGCGAGCTCGGTCGCCGTCACCGTGCGCCGTGCGGCCCGGTAGTGCGTGCGCAGCATCGCGCGCTGGGTCTCGCTGAGACGCTCCACGCTCGCTTGCAGCGCCCGGGTATAAGTCTCCGGGTCGGGATAGGGCACCTCGCTCGCATCGTCTTCGACGACGATGGCGGCATCGACCAGGGCACGCAGGCTCGCCAGCACATCGGGCTCGGACACGCCCTCGATGGAGGCAATCTCGCGGCCGTTCAGCCACGCCTTGCCGCGCACGGTCTTGCGGTAGGTACGGGCTATGAGGGATGTGCCGCGATAGTCTTCACGCGATCTTTCGTTCATGTCTGAGGCTCCTTTATCGTTATGGGGCGGGCGCGCGGGCGGCTACGTTCCAACCGAAAGACGTGCAGTCAGCGCCCGAAGCGGCACCCTCCGCGCTGACCTTCTCGGGCGAATAGAACTCGTAACGGATGGCGCCAAAGCGCACGCCAAGCTTCTCGCGAATGAAGGCTTCCTCCGTGCTGCCACCCGTGGCGACCGACTGGATGAGAACGTTCTCCATCACGATCGCAATGTACTTCTGCTGCGCTTCGCGCTTACCGACCACGGGCACTACCGCGATCTCCGCCGTCGCCGCGCGCGTGCCGGTTGCACACAGCTTCATCAGGGCCGGGCTTTCGATACCCGCAGCCTTGACCACGGTTATCTCGTTGAGCCGGGTCACGGCCTTGCCGTCCGCGATACCGCGATTGACCGCCCAGTTCCAGGACATGACGTCGGCCCAGCCGCGATAGTGGAAATTGGTCGAGCCGCCGATCACGCCGTCGACCTTCATGAACATCTGTACGGCCATGGTGGCTCCTCGTCGCCGGACACGGAGACGATGGGGCACCGGTGCGAGGGCCTGAGGCCAGCGAGCGGGGTCTTGCGTCTGGGGAACAGCGTGAATATCGGTCGCCGGGCGGGGCGCCCCGGGCAGGAAACGGCAGCGCGGGCCAGCCGTAGGACCCCACGATAGGCGCAAAGCCCGGCCCTGTACAGGACCGCCGGTGACTTGGCGCCCGGACCCGAGCGCCGGCGGCGGCTCGCGCCCCTCCCGGTTCCGGGGCCGCGCCGGCGGCGCCCCGTGACGAGTTCGCCACGGCGCAGCCGGCCCCGCTTCCTGTCATGGCGCGCCTGACGGCCCCTGGTTCGGCATCGCGCACTCGGCGCGCGCGGTCCACGAGTTGACCCCGATCACCCTGCGCGCACCGCGATCGGACACAGTGTCGACGACACTGTGTCACGGAGCCCTACGATGCACGTCGGAATTCCCAGGGAGATCAAGGATCGCGAGAACCGGGTTGCGCTGACCCCGGTCGGCGCCGCCGCGCTCGGGGACGATGGCCACACCGTGACCATCGAGCATGATGCCGGTGCCGGCTCCGGCTTTGCGGATACCGACTATGCCG
Source organism: Gammaproteobacteria bacterium (assembly GCA_041984235.1). Taxonomy (GTDB): domain Bacteria; phylum Pseudomonadota; class Gammaproteobacteria; genus JBHIYN01. The sequence goes on along the minus strand of JBHIYN010000004.1, from coordinate 102,269 downwards.
CCGCCGGCGCCACGATAGGCAGCCGCGCGGATGCCTGGGGTGCCGAACTGGTGGTCAAGATCAAGGAGCCGCTGGAACAGGAATACAGCTTCCTGCGCGGCCAGACGGTGTTCACCTACCTCCACCTGGCCGGTGTCGCGCCGGCCCTCACGCAGGCCCTGCTCGACAGTCACACCACCGCGATCGCTTACGAGACGGTCGAGGACGCCGCTGGCCGCCTGCCCCTGCTCGCCCCCATGAGCGCGGTTGCCGGCACCATGGCAGTGCCGGTCGGCAGCCACTACCTGGCGAAGTTCGCCGGCGGCCGGGGCATGCTGCTCGGCCGCGTGCTCGGCGAGCGCTACGGCAAGGTGCTGGTGGTGGGTGACGGCGTGGTCGGGCGGCATGCGGCCGCCGCCGCGCTGGGGCTCGGGGCCAGCGTCACCCTGGCCGGGCGGCATGTCGAGCGCGCGACGCGGCTGCGCGCCGAGCTGTCCCCGGACCTGCGCTACGTGCTGTCCACGCCCGATGTGCTCGCCGCGGAGCTTAACAACACCGACCTGCTGGTCGGTGCGGTGCTGTTGCGCGGCGCGCGCGCGCCGCACCTGGTCACGCGCGACATGGTTGCCGGCATGCCCGCCGGCAGCGTCATCGTCGACGTCAGCATCGACCAGGGCGGCTGCGTCGAGAGTGCGCGCCCGACCTCGCACTCGGACCCGGTCTACGTCGAGTCCGGGGTCACCCACTACTGTGTCACCAACATGCCCGGCGCCTATCCGCGCACCTCGACCATCGCGCTGACCGCGGCCACCCTGCCCTACGTGCGGCGGCTCGCCGCCGGCGGACTCACCGCGCTACGTGACGACCCCGGCTTCGCGCGCGGCGTCAACGTCCAGGCCGGCCGCGTCACCTGCGCCGCGGTCGCCAACGCGCTCGGCCTGGACGCTGCACGCGGCACCTTCGACCCCGCTGCGTGAACGCCGCGCCCGGCATCGCGCTGACCTGGATCAAGGCCGCCGGCGCAGGGCCGCGCTTCAATCGATGGCGGCATCGCCGCGCGCGTGGTGCCATCGGCCACTACGCGGGGGAGCAGCATGGGCAACGGTGACGCAGCGACGACGCGGGTCGGCGACTACCCGGTCATCCGGAAATCACCGGACCGGTTTGCCTGCCGGCCTAACCTCGACGACTACGATCGCGTGGTGGCCGACTTCGACTGGGCCGACGCACGCGCGCTGCTCGACGGCCTCCCCGGCGGCGGCCTGAACATCGCCTACGAGGCACTCGACCGCCACGCGCGGGGCGCACTCGCGGACCACGAGGCCCTGCGCTGGCTGGGCGCGGACGGCAGCCGCCGTTCGCTGACCTACGGCAATCTCGTGCGCGGCAGCTGCCGCTTCGCGCACGCACTGCGCGGGCTGGGGGTGACGCCAGGCGAACGCGTGTTCATGCTCACCGGCCGCGTGCCGGAGCTCTACCAGGCCGTGTTCGGCAGCTTCCGTGCCGGCGCCACCGTCTGTCCGCTGTTCTCCGCGTTCGGCCCCGAGCCGATTGCGACGCGCATGGCGCTCGGCGACGCGCGCGTGCTGGTCACGACCAGCGCCCTGTACCGGCGCAAGGTGGCCGCGCTGCGCGAACGTCTGCCGGGCCTCGCGCACGTGGTCCTGGTCGACGGCGACCCGGCAGCGCTGCCGGACGACTGCCATGCCTGGCAGACCCTGGTCGAGCCGGCCGACGACGACTACTTCGTCGAGCCGACACAGCCCGGAGACATCGCCCTGCTGCACTTCACCAGCGGCACCACCGGCAAGCCCAAGGGTGCACTGCACGCGCACGAGGCGGTGGTCACGCATCACCTCACCGGCCGCTACGTGCTCGACCTGCATGCCGGGGACGTCTTCTGGTGCACCGCCGACCCCGGCTGGGTCACCGGCATGAGCTACGGCATCATCGCACCGCTGACCAACGGCGTGACCAACGTCGTGGTCGAGGCCGAGTTCGACGCCGCCACCTGGTACGGCGTGCTGCAGGACGAGCGCGTGTCGGTGTGGTACACGGCGCCGACGGCCATTCGCATGCTGATGAAGCTCGGCGCCGAAGCGCTCGCTGGCTACGACTTCTCCGCGCTGCGCTTCATGGCCAGCGTCGGTGAGCCGCTCAACCCCGAAGCGGTGGTGTGGGCCAACGAAGCCTTCGGCATGCCGTTCCACGACAACTGGTGGCAGACCGAGACCGGCGGCATCATGATCGCCAACTACCGTGCGCTGGACGTCAAGCCGGGCTCCATGGGGCGCCCGCTGCCCGGTATCGAGGCCGCCATCGTCACCCGCGACGACGCCGGCCAGGTCACCGTCGTCAGCGAGCCGGAGGTCGAGGGCGAGCTGGCGCTGAAACGCGGCTGGCCGTCGATGATGCGCGACTACCTCAACGAGCACGAACGCTACGAACGCTGCTTTGCCGGCGACTGGTACCTCTCGGGCGATCTCGCCCGCCGCGACGCCGACGGCTACTTCTGGTTCGTCGGCCGCGCCGACGACGTGATCAAGTCGGCCGGCCACCTGATCGGACCGTTCGAGGTGGAGAGCGCGCTGATGGAACACCCGGCCGTCGCCGAGGCCGGCGTCATCGGCGTGCCGGACGCGGTCGCCGGCAACGCGGTCAAGGCGTTCGTCGCCCTCAAGCCCGGGTTCGAAGCGGGGGTCGCGCTCAACCGCGAGCTGCTCGGCCATGCGCGCAAGCGGCTGGGGGCGGCGGTCGCGCCGAAGACCATCGAGTTCCGCGCCAACCTGCCGAAGACGCGCAGCGGCAAGATCATGCGCCGCCTGCTCAAGGCGCGCGAGCTCGGCCTGCCCGAAGGCGACATCTCGACGCTGGAGAGCGACGAACGATGACTGGCGGCAAGCTGCACCTGGACCACGATCACCTGCTGCACCTCATGCGCGAGCTGCTGCGCATCCGCGTGTTCGAGCGCAAGTGCGCCGAGCTCTACCAGCGCGAGAAGATCCGCGGCTTCCTGCATCTCTACGACGGCGAGGAGGCGATCGCGGTCGGCATCATGCAGGCGCTTGAAGACGGCGACGCGGTCATCGCCACCTACCGCGAGCACGGCCAGGCGCTGGCGCGCGGCGTGCCCATGGATCGCATCATGGCCGAGCTCTACGGCATGCAGGAGGGCCTGTGCCGCGGCCGCGGCGGCTCCATGCACCTGTTCGACCGCGAGCGCCGCTTCCTCGGCGGCAATGCCATCGTCGGTGGCGGCCTGCCGCTCGCCGTCGGCACCGCGCTCGGCGATCACATGGCCGGCCGCGATGCCGTCTCGGTGTGTTTCTTCGGCGAGGGTGCGGTCGACGAGGGCGAGTTCCACGAGAGCCTCAACCTCGCCGCGTTGTGGAAGCTGCCGGTGCTGTTCGTGTGCGAGAACAATTACTACTCGATGGGCATGGCGCTGGAGCGCGCGGAATCGAACGTCGACATCGCGGCGCGGGCGGCCAGCTACGGCATGCCGTCCGAGGCGGTGGACGGCATGGACGTGATCGCGGTCGAGGTCGCGGCGCGGCGCGCGGTGGCGGCGGTCCGTTCCGGCCAGGGGCCGTACTTCCTCGAGTGCCGCGGCTATCGCTTTCGCGCCCACTCGATGTTCGACGCACAGCTCTACCGCGACAAGGACGAGATCGAGGAGTGGAAGCGCAAGGGCCCGATCGTACGCTTCCGCGCCTGGCTGGAAGACAGCCACCTGGTCTACGAGGAGGAGCTCGCGCGGCTGGAGGCCGAGGTCGACGCCGAGGTCGACGCCGCCGTCGCCTTTGCCGAGGCGGGCACGCCGGAGCCGGTCACCGAGCTGACCCGCTTCGTGACCATGGAGAGCGTGCCGGAATGAGCGAGCCACAGACGCTGACCTACCGCGAAGCCTGCAAGCAGGCCATCCGCGAGGCCGCGCTGGCCGATCCGCGGGTGTTCCTGATGGGCGAGGACGTCGGCCGCTACGGCGGCTGCTATGCCGTCACCAAGGGTCTCGCCGCCGAGCTCGGCGAGGATCGCATTCGCGACACACCGCTGTCCGAGAGCGCCTTCGTCGGTGCCGGCATCGGCGCCGCGCTCGCCGGCATGCGCCCCATCGTCGAGATCATGACGGTCAACTTCAGCCTGCTGGCGCTCGACCAGATCGTCAACGGCGCGGCCACGCTGCCGCACATGTCGGGGGGGCAGTTCGCCGTGCCATTGGTGATCCGCATGGCGACCGGTGCCGGCCGCCAGCTCGCCGCGCAGCACTCCCACTCGCTCGAAGGCTGGTACGCGCACGTGCCCGGCCTGCGCGTGCTGGCACCCGCGACGGTGGAGGACGCACGCTACATGCTGGCGCCGGCGCTGGCCGATCCCAACCCGGTGCTGATCTTCGAGCACGTCATGCTCTACAACGTCGAGGGCGAGCTCGACACGCAGGTCAGCGCGGTCGACATCACGCAGGCCCGCGTGCGCCGCGCCGGCGACGACGTCACCCTGGTCACCTACGGCGGCAGCCTGCCGAAGACGCTGGCCGCCGCCGACACGCTGGCCGCCGAAGGCATAGCGGCGGAGGTCGTCGACCTGCGCGTGCTGCGCCCGCTGGACCTGCCGACCCTGTGCGCCTCGGTGGCGAAGACCCACCGCTGCGTGATCGTCGACGAAGGCTGGAAGAGCGGATCGCTGGCCGCCGAGATCAGCGCGAGCCTGCTCGAGCAGGTGTTCTACGAACTCGACCAGCCGATCGCCCGGGTATGCTCGGCCGAGGTGCCGATCCCCTACGCCGCCCACCTCGAGCAGGCCGCGCTGCCGCAGCCCGAGCGCATCGCTGCCGCTGCCCGCGCGCTGGTCATGCCACAATAGCCGCCTTCGTTACGCTGCCGCGATGAGCGAATTCCGCATGCCCTCGCTGGGCGCCGACATGGAATCGGCGCGCGTGGTCGAGTGGCTGGTCAAGCCCGGTGACGCGGTGCGCGACGGCGACATCGTCGCCACCATAGAGACCGACAAGGGCCTCATCGACATCGAGATCTTCGAAGACGCGGTGATCGAATCGCTGGTCGCGCCCCTCGACGAAGAGCTGCCGGTCGGCGCGGTGCTGGCCATCCTGCGCGGCGGCACGGACGCGGAGCCGGCACCCGCCACGCCCGCGGTACAGGCGCCGGCCGGGTCACCGCCCGCACCGCCACCGGTAACCGCCACACCACCCGCGTCGCCTGCCCCGCCCCCCGCCGCGACGAGCCCGACGACGCCGCGCACGCCCGGGGCGCACGTACCGGCGAGCCCGCTGGCCCGCCACCTCGCACGCGAACGCGGTATCGATCTCGCCGCGGTCAGCGGCAGCGGGCCGGGTGGTGCGGTGCACGCCGCGGACCTGGCAACCGGCGGCGCCGGCGCCGCTGTCGCACCGGCGGAAGCGCGCCGGGGCGGCTTCGACGCGCCCTCGATGCGGCGCGCCATCGGCGCGGCGATGAGCCGGTCCAAGCGCGAGATCCCGCACTACTACCTGAGCCAGACGGTGTGCCTGCAGGCGGCGCTCGAGGCGCTGGAACGACGCAACGCCACCGTCGGCGTGGCCGAGCGCGCGTTGCCGGCCGCGTTGCTGCTGCGCGCGAGCGCGCTCGCGCTCGCCGCACGTCCCGGCTTCAACGGCCATTTCGAAAACGACGCGTTCGTGCCGGCGGACACGGTCAACGTCGGCTGGGCCATCGCCCTGCGTGGCGGCGGGCTCATCGCACCGGCCATTCGCCATGCCGAGCGGGCCTCGCTGGAGGCACTGATGGCGGCCATGCGCGACCTGGTCAGACGCGCCCGTGGCGGCGGCCTGCGCGCCTCCGAGCTGAGCTCGGCGACGGTCACCGTGACCAGCCTCGGCGAGCGCGGCGCGGAGGCCGTGTGGCCGGTGATTCACCCGCCGCAGGTCGCGATGATCGGCTTCGGCCGCATCGCGATCCGGCCCTGGGTGGTCGGCGACCGCGTCGAGCCGCGGCCGCTGGTCACGCTCAGCCTGGCTGCCGACCATCGCGTCAGCGACGGCCACGCCGGCAGCCTGCTGCTCGACGACATTGCGCAACGGCTCGAAGCGCCCGACCAATTACTGGCCGCCGCGGAAGACGCCGCGGCAGAGGATTCCTGATGGACATCACCGAAACCCGCACCCTGGTCGCCGGCCTGCTCGCCGACATCGCGCCCGAAGCCGATCTCGGCGACGTCGCCGACGGCGAGGACCTGCGCCAGGCGCTCGACATCGACTCGATGGATTTCCTCAACCTGGTCATCGCCATCCACGAGCGGACCGGCATCGAGATCCCGGAGGCCGACTATCCGAAGCTGTTCACCCTGGCGGGGATGAGCGCCTACCTGTCGCGCTGAGCCGAACCGGGGCGGTGCTTGATCCGCCTCCGTAAACGGGGGCTAATGGTGACCCTGCCGCCGGTCGCACGACCCGGCCTGTGTCACGCCCGCCCCGCATCCTAAGGAACGTCAATGAGCAAAGCCCGCGATCGCAAGAGCATCTTCATTACCGGCGCCGCCAGCGGCATGGGGCTGGCGACCGCGCGCCGGTTTGCCGCCGGTGGCTGGTTCGTCGGCGGCTTCGACGTCAACACCCAGGGCCTGGACGCGCTGCGCGACGAGCTCGGCGACGACAACTGCATCGTCGCGCATCTCGACGTGGTCGATCGCACGGCCTACGCCGGCGCGCTGCGCGCCTTTGCCGACGACAGCGGCGGCCGCCTCGACCTGCTGTTCAACAACGCCGGCATCGGCAAGGCAGGCTTCTTCGACGAGCAGTCCTTCGAGGACGTGCTGGCGGTGGTCAACGTCAACCTGATCGGCGTGCTGAACGGCATTCACCTCGCCACGCCGCTGCTCAAGGCGACGCCGAACTCGCTGTGTTTCACCACCTCGTCCTCGTCGGCCACCTTCGGCATGCCCGGTATCGCCGTCTACTCGGCGACCAAGCACGCGGTCAAGGGCCTGACCGAGGCGCTCTCGATCGAGATGCAGCGCCACGGCGTGCGCGTCGCCGATACCCTGCCGGGCCTCATCGACACGCCGATCCTGCCCGACGAGGTCAAGCGCAACGCGCCGCCCGACGGCATGTTCCGCCTGGTACCGCCGAGCGCGGTGGCGGACGCGGTGTGGGCGGCCTACCACGACGACCCCGCGCGCCTGCACTGGTTCGTGCCCGAGGAGATCGGCGAGCTCGACCGCGCCTCCGCGCTCGACCCGGAAAGCACCCGCGCCTCGCTCATCGAGCAGGGCGTGGTCGACTCCATGGTCGGCGCGGCGCGCGCCGCGGGCAGCTAGACCGGGAAGTCAGCCCGGGAGGCTCACGGCCCCGGCAGGCGCCGGTAGAGCCAGCGCTTTGCCGGGCGCAGCACTTCCCACAGCGCGCTCGCACGCGCGCGGCGCGCGAACGACTCGAACACCGTCTCGGCCAGCCGAAAGCTCGGCGAGGCGGCAATGTTGAAGGCCAGGCTGCGCACGAACGGCTCGCTGCGGTTCTTGTACTTGCCGATCAGCCGCACCATCTCCGCGTTCGGCAGGCGGCCACGCGTCAGCAGCGCGAGATCCGCCTCCTCGAGGAACGGGAACAGGGTCGCGAACAGGCGCCGGCGTTCTTCCAGGCGCAGCGCGTCGGCGGTCTTGGATATGCCGGTCTCGCGGAAGTAGAGCAGGCGTTCGGGCACGTACTCGAAGCGGCAGTCGGCATCGAGCAGCTGAATCGCCAGCAGGTAGTCGGCGATGATGCGATAGGAGGTGTCGTAGCCGCCGAAGCGATCGTAGACGTCGCGCCGCACCAGCATGGTCTCGTGCCGGATCAGGCTGCCCGAGGTGTACAGGCCGGCATGCAGCGGGCCCTCCAGGGCGCCGGTCGTGCGGCCGTCCTGGTTGACGGTGACGGCATCGGCATGGGCGATCTCGGCATCCGCGGCGAGCGCGGCCTCGACCAGCGTGCCGATCGCGTCCGGACGGTACCAGTCGTCGGAGTTGAGCAGCAGGATGTACTCGCCGCGGGCCAGGGTGAGCCCGGTATTCATGGCATCGTAGATGCCGGCGTCCGGCTGCGAGACGTAGTAGTCGATGTGATCGGCGAAGCGTTCGATGACTTCGAGCGTACCGTCATCCGAAGCGCCGTCGACGATCACGTACTCGATGTTGTCATAGTGCTGCGCGCGCACCGACTCGATGCACTGGGCGAGTGTTGCCGCACGGTTGTAGACCACCGTGACCACGCTGACCAGCGGTGCGCCCGGCCGGCTCTCCCTGAGCTGCCCGGCGAGGCGCAGCCCGCCCTCGGCGCGCCGCTCCGGGTGCGGCGGCAGGCGCAGGTGACGGCCGCAGGCGAAATCGTCGATTGGCGGCCGGATCCCCAACGGCCCGATCACGGCGCGCGCGGACGACTCATCCGGTCGCGCGGCAGCGTATTCCACCGGCTCCTCCACGCCACCCTACCTCACGGCTTCGAGGTTGAGACTGACCGCGTAGTCGCGGCCGCCGACGCTGAGCGCGCGGCCGGACCAGTCGTTGATGCTGGTCAGCTTGGACGTGCCCGGCGTCCAGCCGTGCACCTCGGCGAAGCCGGCCGCCTGCAGCGCCGCGCTCAACTGGCGCCGGGTGAAGATGTTGTAGTGAAAGTTGTAGGCGTAGTCCTGGCCCCCCATGAGCGCCCGCACGATGGTCTCGGGATCGCGATCGTTGTCCTGGTAGATCTGCAGCAGGACGTCGAAGTCCGGCACCGACAGGCGCAGCACGCCACCCGGCCTGAGCACGCGGCGCCACTCGCCAAGCACCTCGCCGAGCTGCGCATAGGGGAAATGCTCCAGGCAGTGGCAGGCGTAGACCAGGTCCACGCTGCCATCGGCGAACATGCCCAGTCGATCGATCGGGTGAATGTAGTGAATGTGCCGGAACGGCAGCAGGTCGACGTTGATGAAGCTCGGATGATCGATGGCGCCGCAACCGAGATGCACGCAGACCTCACCGCCGGGATTGCGCGGCAGCGCCGGCCGCGACACCAGGCGTACGGCGCGCGCCACGTGCAGCCGCGCGAAGCCGACCGTCCGCTTCAGCGCGCCGACCACGCGCCGCCGCCGCGCCGCCGGCAGGCGTTCCAGCAGGGTGCCGGCATGGCGGCGCAGACCGCGCTTCACGCTGCCGCCGAGCTTCTGCATGCGCGTGCGCCGGTCGCGCCGGTAGCGGCAGTCGAAGGTCTGCGCGTCGGCGGCATCATCGGCCACGATCGCGGGCGGATGACGCAGCCGGGCGACGTCGAGATCCTCCAGCGGCAGGCGCGCGACGTAGGCGCCGGTGTTTGTGGTGTGGGTGGCATTGGCATCGAAGCCGATATTGGAGATCAGGTTGGCGTTCGGCACCACCGCCAGGCCTTCGTTGACCAGGCAGGCGAACTTCCACGCGTAATCCCAGTGTACCGAGACCTTGCGATGCACGCGGTCGAAAAAGTACGCCCAGTAGTCGCGCTCGAAGCGGGTCGCAAACCTGCGCTCCAGAAGACCGTCGCGGCGCGCCTGCGGCCAGCGCGCCAAATCGAGATCAAAATGCTGCCAGGCACGCCGCCAGCTCGCCCAGCCCCAGGCGGAGGCGTAACGTGAGAAATGGTAGTCGTACTCACCTTTCTGCTGCCCGGCAATGAAATTGCTGCCGCACACGTGCATCACCTCCGGAGTGTCCGCGTAGCGCTCGAGCATGGCCGCGCAGAACTCGAAGAACGCGCGGTTCGGCAGGCAGTCGTCCTCCAGCACGATGGCGCGCTCGACCTGGTCGAAGGCCCACGAGATGCCGCCCGAGCAGGCGCGCGGCCCGCCGAGGTTGTGCGCGTTGAAATTGGTGCGCACGTCGCACTCCCAGTCGACCTCGTGCACGATCGCGCGCGCCGCCGCGCAGCGTTCCGCCTCGGCCTCCGAGCGCGGGCCATCGGCACTCACCAGCAGCGTGCGCGGGCGCATCTCGCGCACCGCCTCGAACACGCGCCGCGCCGTGTCCGCGCGGTTGAACACGATCATCAGGATCGGCGTATCGAACGCCGCGGGGCCGGCATCCGTTCGCGACGGCGCCGCTGCAGGACGGTTCAAGGTACGCTCCGCTTGCGGTTTGCGGCAGTCATCACGGCAGCGGCGGCCTCATCGCGGCCGCCGGCCGGGCTCGCTAGCGGACCCGGCGCAGGCCGCCCTGGCTGCCGCTCTCGGCGGCCTCCTTGCGCGCATCGTTCCAGTAGGACACACACGGGATCTTCGAACGATCGCAATTGTCGGCGTAGTGCCTGGCAATGTCGATGACCTCTTCCATGATGCCCTCGGCCAGGGTAACCGGCTCCAGGCCGTGCTCGAGAAACTGGTCATTGGCCACGAACAGGTCGTTCTCGTCGGACTCGCTGCGCGGGTTCTCGATGTAGCTGATCTCGACCCCGGTCTGCTCCGAGATCAGGGCGGCGAGGTCACGCACCCGGTGCGTTTCGGTCATCTGGTTGTAGATCTTCACGCGATCGCCGTGCGCCGGCGGGTGGCGCAGCGCGAGCTCGATGCAGCGCACCGTGTTGCGAATGTGAATGAAGGCCCGGGTCTGGCCGCCGGTTCCGTGCACGGTGAGCGGGTAGCCAATAGCCGCCTGCATGAGGAAGCGATTCAGTACCGTGCCATAGTCGCCATCGTAATCGAAGCGATTGATGAGTCGCTCGTCACGGCGCGTCTCGTCCGTCTGTGTGCCCCACACGATGCCCTGGTGCAGATCGGTCACGCGCACGCCGTCGTTCTTGTTGTAGTAGGCGAACATCAACTGATCCTGGGTCTTGGTCATGTGGTAGATGCTGCCGGGGTTGGCCGGGTACAGGATCTCCTGCTCGACCTGGCCGCCGTCGTCGGTATCGACCTTGACCGTGAGATAGCCCTCGGGGATCTTCATGCCGGCCGTACCGTAGCCGTAGACGCCCATGGTACCGAGATGCACGACATGACAATCGACGCCGGATTCCACGATCGCCGCGAGCAGGTTGTGCGTAGCCTGGATGTTGTTGGCGACGGTGTAGCGCTTGTGCCAGCTCGATTTCATCGAGTAGGGCGCGGCGCGCTGCTCGGCGAAATGAACCACGGCCTGCGGGCGCGTCTCGCGGATCAGGGTGAGCAAGCGATGATAGTTGTCGGCGACGTCGAGGTTGACGAAACGGATCGAGCGGCCGGAGACCTCGCGCCAGGCCGCGAGGCGCTGGCTCATCGGCCGGATCGGCGTGAGGCTGGAGATTTCGAGCTCGTTGTCGATATTCCTGCGGGAGAGGTTGTCAACGATGGTGACGTCCATACCCTGCTCACTGAGGTGCAGGGCGGTCGGCCAGCCGCAGAATCCGTCTCCGCCAAGTACGATTACATGCATGATGGAAAATCCTGTCTCACGTGATCCGCGCCGTACCGGGCCGACGGTCGTTGCGCCGCGCCGCCGGTGCGCAAGGTGTAAGCCACTGTACCGCAAAGATCAAGTTGGCCATGCTGCAAGCCGGACACCCGTCACAGGCGTGCCGGGCGCCAGCGGTGATGGTTCATAATCCTGCACAGAGTAGCGGCGGCAGCGGCATGCGCTTGAGCCGCCTCAGCGGCAGGGCGTGGCGGGCCGCCGCGGGCAAGCCACGGCTTGGCGAGTACGATCCCGCAGGGAACCGTGCCGGGGGACCCCACTGGAGCCCATATCGGCCATGAACGAACCCGCCATATCCGTCGTCACGCCGCTGTACAACAAGGAACTGTCGATTTCGCGTTCGCTGGAGTCGGTACTCGCCCAGACGCTCACCAACTTCGAGGTCGTGGTCGTCGATGACGGGTCGACCGACTCCAGTGCCGCCCGGGTCCGCGCTTTTGCCGATCCGCGAGTGCGCCTGGTCGAGCAACCCAATCGCGGTGCTGCCGCGGCGCGCAATCGCGGGCTGCAGGAAGCGCGCGCCCCGTACATCGCTTTTCTGGATGCCGACGACGCCTGGATGCCGGAGTTCCTGGCAACCATCCTGGCCCTCGTAAAACGCTATCCGCAGGCCGGCGCGTATGCCACCGGCTACTACATCAAGAACCAGGGACAGGCCCTGCGGCCAGCCCGGTTCGAGGGCGTCCCGGTTGCACCCGAAGGAGGCGTGATTCCGTGCTACTTCCGAGTGGTAGCCCGCGGCGCCAACCCGGTCTGGTCGAGTGCCGTGTGCGTCCCGCGCCGCACTTTCGAGCAGGTCGGGGGATTTCCGGACGGTGTGCGCCTCTACGAGGATTTGCACCTGTGGGCACGCATTGCGATCTCTTTTCCGATCGCCTACTGCGCTACGCCGTTGTCAATCTATTATCGTGACGCCGAGAACCGCCGCGGTCCGGTCGCAAAGGCGGCAACGGATCTCAAATTCGCCGACGCCGTGCTGGATGCCATCGCAGATGGACGCCTCAGCGGCCAGCGCGCGCGCCACGCCCGGGAGTTCGTGAGTCACTACGCGCTATTGTGTGCGTTCAAGACCCTGATCGCCGGCAACCCCGGCGTCGCGCGAACGATTGCCCGCAGCGTGGTTCCGGAGGATGCCCGCACCGAAGTGCGCCGCACGTTCGTGATCGGCCTGTCACGCCTGCCACGCCGTATCGTGCTCGCGCTGTGGGCTGCGGGCAGGCGACTCAAACGCCTTGCCGTGCGACACGGCAGTAAAACGCCGCACCCGGCCTGACGGCCGGGTGCGGCGTGAGCCACACGTCGGTGGCCCGTCGCTGTACCGCGCTCAGCGCCCTTCGGTCAGATAATTGACGTCGTGAGTCCGCTTGACGGCCTTGATGTCGGTGTCCGGATAGCTGTTGCCGCGGCAAGCCACCAACGTTCCCCGGTTGTTCTGGAGATCGACCACGTTGATGCTCTGGAATGCCGCGACCCGGGTGCCGGGCGGCGTCACGTCACCATCGAACTTGGTTTGCTGCTCGGCGTAATGCTCGTCCTCGGTCCACGCCTTCTGGATCTGCCAGATCTTCCACAGTTCGCCCGCCTTGTCGAACGCATTGGCGTAGAACGATTCACCGGACTGCCGATCGACGTAGATGAACTTGGTCGAGTACGGATGGTTGTCCCGGCTCGGGTACATGCGGATCACGTCGACCTCGCGCAGTGCCCAGTCGTCGAGCGGTGTCCAGCCATTGGGCCCGTAGTAGACCGTGTCGACATTCCGCGAGCGAGCCACCGCGAGGATGCGCGCGCTGCCAACGTACTCCCAGGTGTGTTCCATCGGGCGTCCGTTGAAGCCATAGAAATCCTCGAGCGTGTGATCGGTACCCAGTAGCGAGTCCGATTTGACCTCGACCGAGATGCGCCGCACGCGGCGCAGACTCGGGATGTATGCCCAGGAGTCATCGGCCTTGCGCGGGTCGTCATAGCGCAGAATCAGGAACGCGGTGCCGGCGATGTCGAACGGCGAATTGAACCCGGTATACTCCCTGAAATTGGTGTTCTTGGCGAAACCCTTGCCACCGTTCATCTTGTAGTCGGTTTCCGGCAGGTCAGCGCGCCCGGACATCATCACGCGCTGGTACGGACCCGCCAGTACGCGCTCGAAGGTGCCTCCGCCGCGGTAATACTCCTGGTACTTGCCGCCACCGGTGGACATGATCTCGTGGCCGCTGTGTTCGCCGCCGCCACGCACCCAGACCCAGTGCACTTCGTTGATCTTCAGGCCATCGTTCTGCCACCGGGTCATCCAGTTCCACACCATCTTCCAGCCATCTTCCTTACTGCCGGGCGTGAAGCTCGCCGGGTCAAACGGGCGGCCGGCGGTGTAGTTCTCGAGAGCACCGTCGGCGGCCAGCGAGGCCTGGCCGGCGAAGGCCTCGGTCGCGGCCTGGTAGGCCGCAGGAGGAGAAAGATCGCCGGCGTCCTTGATAGTCATCTGCATGTTTTCGAAGATGACCTCGGATTGCTGTTCGGCCGGGATAAAAGGGCGGATCAGGTCCGCCTGGTCGTAGGTGATGACATCCCCGTCCACGAACTGCGGCTGTGCGGACTGGTTTGCTTTCAGCCAGGCCAGGTGATCTTCCGGTGAGAAAGCGGCCGCTGGCTGCATGGCAACCAGAAGCAGCGCGCCGCACATCGAAGTGCTGCGTCTATTCATAAACATGATCCTCTTTCGAGTTGGTTAACAAGGTTTCCGGCGTCCCTGCCATTTTCCGCACCCGGCTCACCCGTACGGGAGCCGAACCGGATGCGGGGTTCCTGAATAAAAAGTGCGGACGGGCGATCACCAGTCAGAGCAACCAGCGAGGAAGCACGCCACCGCGCCCGCAAGGGTTCAGCGGCGCCGGCGGGGGAAGGGCGCCACTGCAAGGACGTAGAGGCCGGCAACGGCGCTCCCTGTGCCACAGCACTCGGACCAGGAAGGCGGATTGCCGCGCGCGGTCGCGAACCAACAGATTCAGGCCGTGGCCGCGACCGGCGCGCTGCCGGCGCTGATCTTGTCAGTGAAGTTCGGCCACACCTTCTCCGTCAGCAGCTCCAGGCTCTTCATGCACGCGCTGTGCGGCATGTGGTTGTAGATGAACATCCAGAAGTAGTCCACCGGCAGCTCCTTCAGCAGACCCTCCAGCTTGCGGTTCACCGTGTCCGGGCTGCCGTGGATCAGCAGGCCTCGCTCCACCAGCGACTCGAACGTCGCCGGAATGTCGAACGGTCCCTCGCCAGGCGCCGCAATCGCCGCGTTGAAGCCAAATGGCACGAAGAAGTTGTTCCAGATGAACGACCCCGCCTCGCGCGCAATCTCCTCCGCCTTCGCGTCCGTCTCCGCCACGATCACCTCGCGGCTCATCGCCATGCCCTGGCCGAACTTGTAGTCAAAACCCGCCTCCTGCGCCGCTTCCATGCCCGCACGGAAATGATCCTTCACCACGTCGTAGTGCGTCATGATCGTCACCGGGACGATGCCCCGCTCCATGCCCCACTTGATCGAACGCTCCGACGTCGCAAACGGCATGAACATGTCCGGGATCTGCTTCTCGTAGGTCGGTGGCGCAATCCCGATCTCCTCGATGTAGCCGTCCTTGTTGCACCCCTGCCCGTAGTTCCACGCAACCTCCGCGGCCGCCCACTTGATGTCCTTCGTCGGCACCTGCCAGTGCTTGCCCTGGAAGCTGAACGTGTCGTTCTTCCACGCGTTCATGATGATCTCGAAGTGCTCTTCGAACAGCGAGCGCTTCAGCTCTTCGTAATCCTCCCCCGACGCCGGCTCCGACAGCCCAACGTTCTGCCCCAGTACGTTCACCCAGCGCGGCTGGTAACCCCGCGCAAAGCCCGCGAAAACCCGTCCCTGCAGCATCTGCGACACCATCGCGATGTTCTCCGCCAGGTTGATCGGGTTCTGCGACGGCAGCACGTTACCCAGCTGACCGAACTTCATCCGCTTCGTCTGCAGACCAAAGTACAGGTCCAGGATCACCGGGTTGGTCGAAACCTCCTCACCCTCCACGTGGAAATGGTGCTCCGTGAACCCGCAGCCGTAGTACCCGCTCGCGTCCATGTACTGCAGCTGCTCGGTCAGCTCGCGCAGCATCTGCTGGTAGAGCTCCGTGCGCTTGCCCGCCATGCCCTGCTTGATGTCTTCGATCTTGCCCACCGAGGGCAGGTAAAACGCTCCAACTTCCATAATCTCTTCCCCTGGAATCGTGGTCGGCGGGGCGCGGCAGCGCGCCCCGATCTTGTCCTCAGGTTACTACGCCGCCGCGCCGGCAGTCCACCGGAAAGCCGCGCAAATTCAGACTCATGCAGCGCTCGCCGGGGCTGCCGCAACGGCCTCGATCTCGAAGCGCCACTCGGGCCTGAGCAGGCCCTGGACGAGCACCGCCGTGGACGCCGGCCGCGCGTTGCCGAGATGCCGGGCACGGGCTGCGGCGAAGGCCGCGTAGTCTTCCGCATCAACGAGGTAAGCGGTTATTTTAACGACGTTTTCCGCGCCCATGCGCGCCCCCGCGAGGGCCGTCATGAGGTTCAGCCAGGCCTGCTCGGCCTGGCCCTCGAGGTCATCCGGCAGGGTGCCGTCGGGCCGCAGGCCGACCTGCCCGGCGACGTGCGCGACGCGCGCTCCCGGCGGAATCACGACGACGTGGTGATAGGCGTCGTTGAACGGCGCCACCATGGCAGGTGGATTGAGCTTCTCGAGCATCGCTGGCAGCCTCCGGAATGCAACGGACAAGCGCCCAAATTGCCCGTTTGCCCCCTCCCCTGCAAGCGCGGCGCGGGTCCTGGTGAACCGTGCTCAGCGTGGCCAGGTCGCGACCGCCTGCAGCTCCGCCAGCGGTCGCGGTTCGGCAATGTGGTAGCCCTGCACGAAGTCCACCCCGATTTCCCGCAGGACCTCCAGTGCCGCTGCACTCTCGACAAACTCGGCGATGGTCTGCAGGTCCATCAGGTGTCCGACGTTGTTGATCGATTCGACCAGCGCCTTGTCGATCGGATCCTTGAGCAGGTCGCGCACGAAGATGCCGTCAATCTTGAGGAAATCGACCGGCAACGTCTTGAGGTAGCCGAACGAGGATAGCCCCGAACCGAAATCGTCGAGCGCGAAACGGCAGCCGAGCATCTTCAGCTCGTTGATGAACACCCGCGCCTTGGCCAGATCCGCAATCGCCGCCGTCTCGGTGATCTCGAAGCAAATGCGCTCCGGGCTGACCTGGTAATGCAGGATCTGCTTGTGGATGGCGTTGAGGAAATCGCTGTTGGTGATCGACGAGCCGGACAGGTTGATCGCGAAGTTCGAGGGTTCGCTGCCGGTCGCGCCCATGAAGGCCAACGTGTTGCTCACCACCCAGCGGTCGATCGCACTCATCAGGTCGTAGCGCTCGGCGGCGGGAATGAAAGCTCCCGGGGAGACCAGCTCGTTGTTCTCGTCCAGCAGGCGCACGAAGATCTCGTAGTGCGTCTCCAGCCCGCGGGCCGCGTCGAGCGGCATGATTGGCTGGTAGTAGAGGCGCAGGCGATCCTCGTCGATGGCCTGCTGGATGCGCGACGCCCACTGCATCTGGCCGCGGCGCTCGAGCGTGTCCTGGTCGTCCGGCTGGTGCAGGTGAACGCGGTTGCGCCCGGCATCCTTGGCCACGTAGCAGGCCGCATCGGCCATGCTCATGACTTCCGTCGATCCCGCAGCGTGTGCCGAGATGCCGACGATGCCGATGCTGGATCCGACCGAGAAGATGCCCTCGCCCCACTTGAAACGGAAATGCTCGATCGCCTCGCGCACCTGCTCGGCCAGCGCCATGCCGCGCTCGGTGGTGCAACTGTTGAACAGGATGCCGAACTCGTCGCCGCCGAGCCGCGCGAGGGTGTCGCTGGCGCGGAGCTGCTCGTGCAGCATGCCGCTGAGCCGGCGCAACAGCTCGTCGCCGGCATTGTGGCCACAGGCGTCGTTGACCAGCTTGAACTGGTCCAGGTCGATGTAACACAGCACGTGGTGCGAGCGATCGGTACGTGCCTGGTTGATCAGTTCGCGCAGCCGGCGCTCGAATTCGCGACGATTGATGAGGCCGGTGACCGGGTCGTGCGACGCCTGGTAGGTGAGCTGGCGCTCGAGTTCGCGCGCCTTGGATACGTCCTGGAACACGATCACGGTGCCGATGGGCTCGAACTCGCGATCACGGATCGGGGCCGCGGTCAGCTTGACCACGACCTCGCTGCCGTCCTTGCGTCGCAGCTTGAGTGAGTCGTGCCGCTCGACCCGCCACACCGCGTCGCCGCCGCCGCCGAGCGCCACGCGCTCGCCGCTGTCCTCGTCGGTGAGAATGAGCACTTCGCGCAGGGACTGGCGCAGTACGTTACGCTGGGCATGGCCGGTAATCTCCTGCGCAACGGGATTGACGTAGGTGATGGCGCCACGCGCATCGGTGGTGATGACGCCCTCGCCGAGCGACTCCAGCGTCACCTGGGCGAGCTCTTTCTCCTTGAACAGCTGGTCCTCGAAACGCCGGCGTTCCGTGATGTCGCGCACCAACGCGGTAAAGGTCGGCTCGCCGTCGAGGTCGGTTTCGAAGGTCGTCATCTCCAGCACGGCACGGTCCTCGTCCCGGTCGCCGCGCGAGATCTCGTAGCGGCGCGGCGCGCTGCCGGCCGCGCGGCCGGCGTGCAGCGCGCCGACGTCGAGGGTACCGAGGTCGAGGCCGCCGGCGCGCAGGGCGACCGCCAGCGGCTTGCCGACCGAACTGGCCGCGTCCAGGCACAGCAGCTTCTCCGCACCGGGATTGAGGCTGGTCAGCGTGCCGTCGCGGCTGAAGGTGATGATGCCGTCGCGGATGTCCTTGACGATCTGCTTGGTCTGCGCGGTGGCCGCCTCCAGCGCCTGCACGACTCGGTTGTAGGTCCCCGCGATCTGCCCGACCTCGGTGAACGGCTCCACCGGCGCGCGTAGCGAGAGATCGCCACTGGCCTGCTGGCGCTCCATGATCTCGAGCAGGTCCAGGATCGGCGTACGCGCGCCGTGCTCGGCGACGTTGAGGCCGACGTCCTCGGCTTCGGCGCTGACCCGCAGCGGGAAACGCGGTCCGCGCAGGCGCAAGATCAGGAACGCGATACCGAAGGCCCACACCGCGCAGACCGCGATGCCCTCGAGCTGCACCGCGACCTGCTGCGAGCGCGCGAGCCCCGTGGCCAGGGTATCGAGGTCGCCGAACAGCCCCACCGCGAGCGTGCCCCACATGCCCGCACCGAGGTGCACGGGAATGGCGCCGACCGCATCGTCGATGCGGCGGGTGACCAGAGCGCGATCGCAGGCGAGCATGATGGCCGCCCCAATAGCGCCAATCGCGGCCGCCTCCACCGCGGTCACCGCGTGGCAGCCGGCGGTTATGGCGACCAGGCCGGCAAGGCCGCCGTTGATGATGGCAGTGGCCGAGTCCATCGTCGTTGACAGGCCTGGTCGCAACAGTGACGCGGCAATCGCGCCGACCGCGGCCGCGATGATGGTGTTGGCGACGATACCGGGTATCGCACGCGTCATGCCGAGCGTGCTGCCGCCGTTGAAGCCGATCCAGCCGACGATGAACAGCAGCAGGCCGAGCATGCATACCGAAAGGTTGGATGGCGGGATGGGCTGCGCCACACCGTCGCGAAAGCGGCCGCTGCGCGGCCCGACGATGAGCACCGCCGCCAGCGCGACCCAGCCGCCCACGCTGTGGACCACGGTCGAGCCGGCGAAATCGACGAAGCCGCGCGCGCCCAGCCAGCCGTGGCCGTCGCCCCAGGCCGCGCCCCACGCCCAGTGCCCGAACACCGGGTAGATGAACCCGGTCACGATGATGGTGATGAAGATGTAGGCGTCGAAGCGCGTACGTTCGGCCACCGCGCCGGCGACGATGGTCGCAGCGGTCGCGCAGAACATGGTCTGGAAAATGAAGAAGGTCGACAGCCAGGGATCGCCACTGCCGACATCCGGCACGAAGTAGGATCCGCCGACCAGACCGTTGACGTCCTCTCCGAACATCAGGCCGAAACCGAACAGCCAGAACAGGGCGACCGCCAGCGTCAGGTCGACGATGTTCTTCATCGCCACGTTGATCGCGTTCTTGGTGCGGGTCAGTCCGCTCTCCAGGCACAGGAAGCCGCCCTGCATGACGAGCACGAGTGCGGCGGCAACGAGCACCCACAGGATGTCGAGTTCGGTTTTGTTCATGCGTGGCTTCCGGGCCGCGAGGTTGACGTCAGCGTAAGTGTCGGTACGCTGACTCCATCGCTTGAGGGCAAAGGTCGTGCCAGCGCGCGAATGGCGGCCGAGAGAGCGATCGCGGTGCGCTGATGTACAATGCGCCTGCCAAAAATGCACCAATTCAGAGCATCGGAGCGCCATCCATGACCATCGAAGCGATCCGCACGCAGCAGAGTGCGGTCACCGAAGAGCCGTACTACGCGCCGGTCGGCGACGAGGTCGAGGTCTTCGCCGCCGCCTTCCGCAACAAGCTTCCCGTACTGCTCAAGGGGCCGACCGGCTGCGGCAAGACGCGCTTCATCGAGTACATGGCGTGGAAGCTCGAGCGGCCGATGGTCACCGTCGCCTGCCACGACGACCTCACGGCCTCCGATCTCATCGGGCGCTACCTCGTGCGCGGCGGCGAAACGGTGTGGGTCGACGGTCCGCTGACCAGCGCGGTGCGCTCGGGCAGCATCTGCTACCTGGACGAGATCGTCGAGGCGCGCAAGGATACCTCGGTCGTGATCCATCCGCTGTGCGACGACCGTCGCCTGCTGCCGATCGAGAAGCTCGGCGAACTGATCGCCGCGCCGCCCGAGTTCTGTCTCGCCATCTCCTACAACCCCGGCTACCAGAGCGTGTTGAAGGATCTCAAGCAGAGCACGCGCCAGCGCTTCGTCGCGCTCGAGTTCAACTACCCGGAAGCGGAGCTCGAGCAGACCATCATCGAGAAGGAGAGCGGCATCGATGCGGCGACCGCGAAGCGCCTGGTCAAGTTCGGACAGATGACCCGCAACCTCAAGGGCAGCGGGCTGGACGAGGGCGCAAGCACGCGGCTGCTGGTCAACGCCGCCAAGCTGATGCACGAGGACATCAGCGCCGTCATCGCCACCGATACCGCCATCGCCCAGGCGCTGACCGACGACGAGGACATGCTGCGCGCGGTGCACGAGCTCAGCCGCTCGGTGTTCTGAAGCACCAGCAACACATCGGCCCGCGGCTCCGTGCCGGCGGGCGGCCGCCATCATGACCGACGAAGCACGCCAGAACTTTCTCAACCGCATCCGGATCCGCAAGGATCTCGAGAAGTTCACCGCCGGCGCGCTGGCACGCCACAGCCAGGTCGAGGACATGGTCTCGCGCATCGCCGCACTCGCGCCACCCGACCAGGATTTCGTCTACGAATGGGCGGAGCTCGTGGCGCGCTCCAACAACGAGCTTGCCGCGCATTTTATCAGCCGTGTCCCCGCCGCCATCGGCAAAATGGATCGGCCCGGCGTGCAGGCCTGGATCGACGAGG
The DNA here is from genome assembly GCA_041984235.1 of Gammaproteobacteria bacterium. Taxonomy (GTDB): domain Bacteria; phylum Pseudomonadota; class Gammaproteobacteria; genus JBHIYN01. The sequence goes on along the minus strand of JBHIYN010000004.1, from coordinate 81,315 downwards.
CCATGGCGACCTTCGACAACCGCGGGCTGGGCTTCGCGATCGAGGTCCTGGAAGACGTCGACACCTGGGCCAGCGATTACGAAAGCCGCCACATGCGCTGCGGCTTCGACGAGGCCAACGTGTTCCTGCGCCACTTCGTGCGCGGGCTGGGCGGGCGCGAGCTGCGTATCGCGAGCGATGCCGACACCTTCACCGACACCGAGGCACTGTACCTGCCCGACGCCGTCAACCTGTTCCCCATGCCGGAGCAAAACTTCACCCTGTACAAGCTGACCGCCGCGCACCTGTGGGCGCAGACCTGGTACGGCACCTGGCGCTACCAGGTCGTGGAACGCCTGATCCGTCACTTCGATACCGAGGCCGTGCTGCCGATCTTCAACCGCCTCGAATGCATTCGCCTCGACGCCTGCCTCGCACGTGACCTGCCCGGCCTCGGCCGCGAGCTCGACTACTTCCGGCTCGACGCGCCGATCGACGTCGAGCTGTGGGCGCAATGGCGCGAGCGCGCCGCGGCGCTGACCAAACCGGGCGCCGAGGCCGAGGACACGCTCGCCCTGCTCGACGACTTCACCGATCTGGCGTTGCCGCCACTGCAGCCCTACCAGGGCGAAATGTACGCCAACAAGGTGCGCCAGGCGCTGTTCGCCCGCATCGAGCGCGAGAAGGCGGCCTTCCAGCGCGCGATGAACGAGCTGCGCGGCGACGACGACGCCCCCGAGACCGGCACCGGCGGCGACCAGGCGCAGAAGCAGATGGTCGAGATCCAGATGACCGAGGACGAGAGCGGCGAAGGCGCCGAGGCCAGCTTCCAGATCAGCATCGACGGCGAAACGGTCGACCTGCCCGAGCATCTCGAGGACCTGATGGGCTCGATCATGCAGGATTTCGGCGAGATCCCGGACGAGCACCTCGATCCCGTCGAGCTCGGCGACTACTCGGACGAGCTGCTGCCACAGAACGGCGAAGGCGGCGACGACGCGGAGCTCGACGCCGACGCCCGCGGCACGTTCAGCTACCGCGAGTGGGACTGCGTGCGGCAGCGCTTCCGCGAAGGATTCTGCACGCTGCGCGAGCTGGCGGTGCCGCCCGGCGACGAGAGCTTCGTCGACGAAACCCTGGACAAGCACCGCGGCATCCTCAAGTCGATCAAGAAGACCTTCGAAGCGGTGCTCGGCGAATCGCGCCTGCAGCGCCGCCAGTCGGACGGCGACGACATCGACCTCGATGCCCTCATCGAGGCCTATGCCGATCTCGCGCGCGGCCGCGAGATGAGCGAGTACGTCTACACCCGCTACCGCAACCAGGAACGCAACATCGCGGTTATGTTCATGGTCGACATGAGCGGCTCCACGCTCGGCTGGGTCAACGACGCCGAGCGCGAGTCGCTGGTATTGCTGTGCGAGGCGCTGGAGATGCTCGGTGATCGCTATGCGATCTACGGCTTCTCCGGTCGCACCAACAAGCGCTGCGAGGTCTACCGCGTGAAGGACTTCAGCGACGGCTACACCAGCGACGTGCGCCAGCGCATCAGCGGCATCCGGCCCAAGGCGTACACCCGCATGGGCGTCGCCATCCGCCATCTCGGCCAGCTCCTGCACGACACCCGTGCGCGAACCAAGCTGCTGATCACCCTGTCCGATGGCCGTCCCGAGGATTACGGCGGCTACAAGGGCAAGTACGGCATCGAGGACACTCGCCACGCCCTGCTCGAGCTCAAGCAGGGCGGCATCCACGCCTTCTGCATCACCATCGACAACGAAGCCCAGGAATACCTGCCGCACATGTACGGCACCGCCAATTACGCGGTCATCGACGAAGTGCAGAAGCTGCCCTACAAGGTGGCCGACATCTACCGCCGCCTGACCACCTGAGGCTCACCCGCCGCCGCAGGCCGCGCGGCACGCTTCGGCCGAGTACGGCGGACCACCCTCGATCAGCGCGACCAGTGCATCGCGCGGTGCGCCACCATCCAGCCAGTACAGCAAGACGACGTCTCCCGGCGCGCTGCTCTCCAGCGCGCGCGCCCAGCCGGCCGGCGGATCCGGGCACACCTCGATGCGTGCCCGGTCGACTCCGGCGCCGGCGAGGGCCGCGGCCAGCAGCGCCGGGACCTCGCCCGGCGCACGCCCGCGCAGGTCGAAGTGATCGAACAGCACGAAATGGTCGAAGTGCGGTGCGGCGGCGGCGCCCATGGCGGCGAACTGGCTGTCACTGCGGTTGCCGCCGACCATCATGGCGAGAATGCGCCGGCCAGCGCCGGCCAGGCGTGCCAGCAGCGCCGTCTGCGCCTGCACGCCGGCAACGCCCTTGGGCATGTCGATCACGGCGGTGCGGCCATGATGCGTATGCACGCTGAGGCGGCCGGGATTGCCGGTGCCCGCGGTGAGGAAGCCGCGCAGCGCGGCGCTCAGCGTGGCGTCCGGCACCTCCAGTGCACGGGCCGCGGCGCAGGCGGCGAGCACGCTGGTGAGGTCGTGCGCGCGGCGCCCGCCGTCGAGCAGGGCGACGTCTGCGAGTGGCATCAGCACGTGCGCCCCGGCGGCATCGCTGAGCACGATGACGCGTTCCCCGTCGCGCACCGCCACCTCTACCGTGCTGGCGCCATCCGCGCGGGCCGCGGCCAGCACCGATGCCGCAGCTTCGTCACCGAACAGGATGCAGGTGCAGCTCGCGGACCGCGTCGCAGCCTGCTCGCGGCAGCGCGGGTCAGCGGCATTGACGACCACGGCCCGGGTCGCGCTGCGCAGTACCAGACCCTTGAGTTCGGCCATCTCGTCGAGCGTGTCGATGCCGTCGGTCCCGAGGTGCTCGTCGTCGACGTTGAGCATTACGCCGACATCACACGCACCGTAGCCGATCCCGGCGCGGGCGAGACCGCCGCGCGCGGTTTCCATTACCGCCGCATCGATCGCGGGATGGTTGAGCAGGGCCTCGCAGGCCGGGCCGCCGCTGAGATCCCCGCTGCGCACGCGGTGGCCATCGATGTACATGCCGTCGGTACACACCAGTCCGGTGGTATGGCCGTGCCGGCTCAGGACGTGCTGCAGCAGCCGGCAGGTGGTGGTCTTGCCGTAGCTGCCGGTGACCGCGACGATCGGAATGCGTGCCGGTGCCCGGGGCGGGAACAACAGGTCCAGGATCGGAGCGGTGACGTCGCGCCGCCCGCCGTCGGCGGCCCAGTGCGGACGCAGTCCCGGCGAGGCATTGATTTCGACCACCGCACCACCGCTGCGCGCGGGCGCCGTACCGATGTCGGTGGCGAGGTAATCGACCCCGGCGACGTCCAGCCCGACCGCCTGCGCGGCCGCCTCGGCCATGGCGACGACCCCGGGATGCACCTGCTCGGTGACGTCCTCGGCGGTGCCGCCGGTAGAGATGTTGGCGGTGCGCCGCAAATACACCGTGACCCCGGGCGGCGGCACCGACTCCGGCGCGTAGCCCTGCGCGGCGAGCACCGCGCGCGCGGCGTCGTCGAGCACGATGCGCTCCAGCACCCGGCTGAAATCGGTGCCACGCCGCGGGTCGGCGTTGATCGCCTCGACCAGGCCGGCGACGGTCGTGCGGCCGTCGCCGGTCACCGCCGCCGGAATGCGCCGGGCAGCGGCAACGAGGCGGCCGCCAACCACCAGCAGGCGGTACTCCTCACCGGCAACGTGGCGCTCGACCAGGACTTCGCGCGCGCCGGTGGCCAGCGCGTGCTCGAAAGCGCCGTGCAGGGCGCGCTCATCGGCCACCGCCGGTGTCACCCCGCGTCCCTTGTCGCTGAAATTCGGTTTCACCGTCAGCGGGTAGCCGAGCAGCTCCGCCGCTGCACGTGCCTGGCGTACGTCGCCGGCGCGTACCTGCTCCGGCATGGGAATGCCGAGCCCGGCCAGCAGATCGCGGGTCGCGGCCTTGTTGCGCACCAGGCTTGCCGCCACTGCGGGCGTGCCCGCGCTCACGGTCTCGAGGATGCGCTGCTGGTGGCGCCCCTGGCCCAGGCGCACCACGCGCGAGGCGGCGCTCAGGCGATGACCCGGGATACCACGGCGACGCGCCGCGCGCAGCAGCGCGGCGCCGGTCTGGTCGAGCGCCAGCCGCGGGGCGACCTCGAGGAAGTGCGTCAGGGTGCGGGCCAGGGCGGGCAGTCCGGTGCCGGCCCGCGGTGCCGCCAGGCGCAACGCCAGGTCCAGTGCCGCTGCGGAGACCGCTTCGCATTCGTAACCGCACAGCAGATCGATGCCGGCTTCGCCGGACCGGGCCAGGGCGCGTACCGGGTCGAGCTCGGCGCCGGCGAGGTTCTGCAGGGTCAGTGCCAGGCGCGCCACCGCCAGCGCCGCCGGCGCCGGCGCCGGCGCGGCGGCCTGCGCCAGCCAGGTCGTCATCGCGGGAGTCTGCCGCCAGCCGGCGTCGAGTACGGCTTCGACCACCGCAAGCAGCGCCGGCGGCTCGGCCAGGGCTGTATCGACGGCAATCCGCACGTGCAGCGCGGGCCACGCACAGTAACGGTTGAGTCCGAGGTAGTGGCGCCGGAACAGCGTTTGCTCGTTCACGCCGCCGCCACGTCGCCAGCGCTCAATCGATCGTGTCGACCACGTTCTCGAGCATGCCGATCGGCGGAATCTCGATCCGCACGCGGTCGCCGGCATCGAGGAAACGCGGCGGCTCCAGGCCGGCGCCGACCCCGGCCGGGGTGCCGGTGGCGATGACGTCGCCGGGATAGAGGGTGATGCCGCGCGAGATCCATTCGATCAGGCTCGGCACGTCGAAGATCATCAGCCGCGTATTGGCTTCCTGGCGCAGCTCGTCGTTGACCCAGCAGCGGATCGGCGTATCCGCCAGGTCGACCATTTCGCGGGTCACCGCGAACGGCCCCATCGGACAGAAGGTGTCCTGCGACTTGCCCAGCAACCACTGGCGGTGCCGCTTCTGGACGTCGCGCGCGGTGACGTCGTTGATGATGGTGTAGCCCCACACGTGGTCGAGCGCATCGACCTGCGCGATCGAGCGGCCCTGGCGGCCGATGATGACGCCGAGCTCGGCTTCGTAATCGAGCTCGGCGGTGGCGCGCCGGTCGAGCCGGATCGGCTGTCCCGGTCCAATCACGCACTCCGGCAGCTTGGAGAACACCACCGGCGCCTGCGGCGTCTCCGCGCCGCCGCCGGTGGTGTCGAAGCCGGCGCGCGCAATTTCCGCCACGTGGGCGTGGTAGTTCTTGCCGACGCAGATGATGTTGCGACGCGGACGCGGGATCGGCGCCAGCAGCTCGACCGCGTTCGAGCGCAGCGGGTGATCGACGTCGCGCAGGGGCAGCATGGCGCTGTCGGCTTCGAGCACTGCCAGCAGGCCGCGGGCGGCACGTTCCGGCGGCAGGTCGTAGGGGGTGATGGCCTCGCCGTCGCGCGAGACGACGCCGACCTCGACGCGGCGATCGGTCCTGTAGGTGGCAATTCGCATGAGTTCATCCGGCTGCGGCCCGGGCGCCGCGCCGACGAGTGTACACCGTGCGCGGGTACTCAAGATCGCCGGCCTCCGGCCGCTAAGCGGAAACCATGGCTGCGAGCGAGAAATCCCTGCAAGAGGACTGGAAGACGCGCTATTTCAAGGCGCTCAACGAGTCCGACGAGCAAGAGCGCCGTCACGGCGAGACCCTCGGCCGGCTGCAGCGCGACCTGCGCGGCCTGCTCGAGCAGTTTCGCGGCCGCGACGGCACGCTGGACCGCGCCCTGGATGCGCCGTCGGGGCGCAGCGGTGACGACGATGCGGCGCTCGTCGAGCTGCTCGCGGCCGCTCGCCGCGCCAGTCTCGCCGGCGAGGGTGCTGGTGCAACGGAATTGCCGCGCGAGCCCGTGGAGACCGCTCCTTCGGCAGCGCTCGGCGCGCTGGTCGATGACCTCGTCCTGCCGGCACCGCACGATGTCCTCGGCGGAGAGTGGCGAGTGCGCCTGGACGCGGCGGCCGACGAGGGTGAAACGCTCGCCATAGCCACCGAGATTGCTCGCACGGTGTCCGACATCCTGGCCGGCGACAGCGCGGCCGGCACACCGGACGAGGCGCGTGACACCCTGCAGGCCCTCCTCGATCAGCTCACCTTCCCGCCGGATGCCGCCAGCGAGCTGGCCACCCTGACCACCACGCTGCAGAGCGCTGCCGACGGCGAAGCGCTGCGTACCAGCGCGCGCCAGATTGCCGATTTCGTCGCCGGCTTCATCGGCCGGCTACATTCCGAGATTGCCGACCTCAACGGCTTCCTGGTGCAGATCAAGCAGCGCCTGGACGAGCTCGCCAGCCACGTCGACAGTGAACGCAGCGACCGCGAGCGCGCCGCCGTCGCACGCGATGAGCTGGGCGTGTCGGTACGGCAGAGCCTCGCCGACATGCGCGACGAGGTCGGCGCAAGCGAAGACATCAACACCCTCAAGCAGGCCATCCAGGCGCAGATCGCCCAACTCGACGGCAACGTCAGCCGCTTCCTCGAAACGGAGCATTCGCGCTCCGGCGAGATGGAGCGACGGCAGCACGAGCTGATGCAGAAGCTGCAGCGCATGCAGCGCGAATCGGAGACGCTGCGCAAGCGCCTCGCCGAGGCGCATGCCAATGCTACCCACGACCGCCTCACCGGCCTGCCCAACCGTCACGCCTACGACGAGCGCCTGCGGGTGGAATGCGCGCGTATGGCGCGTGCGGGCACGCCGCTGTCGCTGGCCGTGCTCGACCTCGACCGCTTCAAGACGATCAACGACTCCTGGGGACACCAGGCCGGGGATCGCGTGCTCAAGCATCTCGCACGCGAGCTCAAGAGCCGCATTCGCGACCAGGATTTCTTCGGCCGCTACGGTGGCGAAGAGTTCGTGCTGCTGTTGCCCGACACGGCGCTGGCCGGCGCCCGCACCCTGGCCGACGCGCTGCGCGAGCACATTGCGGGCTGCCGCTTCCGGTACAAGGACGAGCCGGTCAACGTCACCATCTCCTGCGGCATCGCCGAGTTCGCGCCCGGCGAGGATGCCGCGACCGTATTCGAGCGCGCTGACGCCGGCCTCTACGCGGCCAAGCGCAACGGCCGCAACCGCTGCGAGGCCGTCGACGCCTGAGTGCCGGCGACCGCGCCGGTCAGGGCGCGAAGATCTCGCGCAGGAACCCCTGCATGGCGGCCCACGAGCGCCGATCGGCAGCGGCGTCGTAAGCGAGGCCCGCCATGCCCCGCTGGTCCGCCGCGGGGTTGGTGAAGCCGTGACGCGCACCGCCATGCCAGGTCACGCGCCAGTCCACCGCGCTGTCGGCGAGCGCCGCAGTGAAGGCCGCGACCCGCTCGGGTTTGACGAACGGATCGGCCGCGCCATGCTCGACCAGGATACGCGCGCGGGTGGCGGCCACATCGGCGGCACTGGCCGCTGGCAGCGAACCATGAAAGCTGACCACGCCGCGTACGTCAGCGCCGCTGTAGGCCAGCTGCAGCACCGAGGCGCCGCCAAAGCAGTAACCGATCGCCGCGGTGCGTGCGGCATCGACCCGCGCGTGACCCTGCAGGATGGCGTGCGCTGCCAGCGCGCGCCCGCGCCACGTCGCGACATTGGCCGTGACCGCGCCGGCCCAGGCGCCGGCTTCCTCCGGATGCGTGGTGGCCTTGCCGTCGCCGTACATATCGACCGCAAAGGCGACGTAGCCGAGCTCGGCGAGCGCGCGGGCGCGTGACCTGGCGTAATCGTTCAGCCCCCACCATTCGTGGATCACGAGCACGCCGGGCAGGCGGCCGGCACGGGCATCGTCGAAGTAGATTACGCCCTTGAGCGCGGTTTCGCCGTCCGTGTAGGCAAGCGGCTCTTCGACGATGGCGCCGGCTGCACCGGCCATCCACGACAGGCACAGCATCATCGCCGCGGGCCGCAGCCAGCTCAGACCCAACATCTTCCGGTTTGCCGTATTGCGCGAGCGGCTCAGGCGAGCGCGCCGCTGATGTAGTTCTCGAGCTGCCCGATGACGAATTCCTGCTCGGCGATGATGGCCTTGACGAGGTCACCGATGGATACGATGCCGCTGATCTGGCCGTCGTCCATCACCGGCAGATGGCGCACGCGCTTGTCGGTCATGAGGGCCATGCAGTCGGCGACCGACTGCTCCGGCAGCGCGTGCAGTACGGTGGTGGTCATGATCTCCGAGACCGGCGTATCACGCGAGGTCTTGCCTTCGAGGATGACCTTGCGCGCGTAGTCGCGCTCGCTGATCACACCGACGATGTGCCCTTCGTGCATGACGATCAGTGCACCGATGTTCTTCTCCGCCATCAGGCGCAGGGCGTCGTACACCGTTGCTTCCGTGTTCACCGACCAGACCTGGCGGCCTTTCGACTCCAGCAGTTGTCCGATAGTCGTCATCGCGAATCCTCCACCCGTGAACGTCCCGGCTTCCTGTCAACTGTACACCACGATTCCACACTCGCCATGCGGCAGTGCAGCGTTGTTCGCCGCTCGGCTGCCGGCACCTGGCGCGGCGAGTGGCGGCTCTGTGGGCGGACCGCGCCGCGCCCGCAAGTTAAGCATGCTTTACAGGCCGGATTATTCGTAATGACCTGTTTTAAAGGAAAAAATGTCTGGCGCTCCGGCCCGCCACCGACCCGGAAAGACCCTGGCGTCGCGATTTTCTGGTTTTTTTTACGCGCGGCCCCGCGAGCGTCGGCGGGCGCCGGGGTTCGAATGTTACAAAACAGCGACTTATTGATGCTGGCGTAATACTTGCTAAGGGACGTGCATGAACACGCCCAGCCGTCATCGAAGCTTCACGGCCGCGGTCAGACCGACCGCCGGCCCCTGCAACCACGCCGCCAGGGTGCTCGGTGCCCTGGTGCTCGGTTATGCGTTACTGGCCGCCGCGCCCGCACGCGCCGTTCCCCTGCTGCAGCTCTACGTCGAAGGCGCGGTGTACGACTACGACCATGAATCGTGGGTCTTCGATCTGGACACCGGTTCGACCATCCGCCTGTGGGCCATCGGCAACGTTGCCGGCCCGGGCAGCAAGGGCACGATCTACGACGTCAAGCTCTCGGCGGTCTACCGCGACATCGCCCCCGGCATGGACGCAACCCTGTCGCTGACCTCCGGCACCACCGGCGGACTCGGCGGCTTCGGCGACTCCAGCACGCCGGCAACGCCGCTGTTCAACCAGTACGACGATTCAGGTGCACTGCCGCAGCTCTCGGACGGGTCGACCATCGCCCCGCATGGCACCTACGGCGAAGGCTGGGAGTGGCAGGAATTCCGGCTCGGTGATTTCACCCTGACCGACAGTCCGATCGCCAATTTCATCGACACCTTCCCCACCGCTCCGGCTACGCCGTCCGGTCAGATCAACGTCTACGAAATCGAGATCGACTCGAACATCACCGAGATTCATTTCGATCTCTACGACAGCATCATGGCCCGCAACGGCGCACGCGCCGTGTTCGCACCGTACTCGCACGACGCCGGCACGGGTACGAACGAGCCACACCACGTGCCCGAGCCCGGTACGCTGCTGCTCGGCGGCCTCGCGCTGGCTGCGGCGGGCCGACGCCTGCGCCGGCGCTGACCACGGCCCGCGGGCGCAAAGCCGGGCGGTGACGCGTCCGGCGGTCGCGCCTAGACCGCGATCTGCATGGCCTTGTCGACCGCCGCGATGTCGGCGATGTGGGCGAGCGTCTCCTCGTCCAGCGCCTTGTCCACGGCCAGCACCGCGATCGCCACCTGGGTGCCATCGTTGGCGACCCCGACCTGCATGCGCGAGATATTGATGCCGCGGCGGCCGAGGATCTCGCCGAGCATGCCGATCACGCCGGGCTGGTCCGCGTGGCGTGTGATCAGGAGGTGGCCTTCGAGCGGCGACTCCACCTCGTAGCGGTTGACCCGCACCAGGCGCGGATGGCGCTCGTCGAACAGGGTGCCCTCCAGGCACACGGTCTGCTCACCGCCGGTCGCGGTCAGGCGAATGAGCGAGATGTAATCGCGCGAGTCGGCCGAGCTGGTCTCGGTCACGTGCACGCCCTGGCGTCGCGCCAGATGCAGTGCGTTGACCTGGTTGACCGGCACCGAGTGATGGCCGCACAGCAGGCCGACCATCGCCGAGCTCGCGATGGGGTGGGTATCGAGCTTGGCGGCGGCGCCGAACACGCCGATCTCGATCGCGGTCATCGGCGCGTCCATCATGCGGCACAGCACGGCGCCCAGCTTGCGCGCCAGGTCCATGTAGGGCTGCACGCGGGCGAGCTTGTCCGGCGCCATGCTCGGCGCGTTGACCGCGTTGACCACCTCGCCGCGGATCAGGAAGGCCGCGATCTGGTGCGCGATCTCCACCCCGACCGCGGTCTGGGCCTCGTGGGTGGACGCGCCGAGGTGCGGCGTGAACTGGATGTTGGGCTCGCCGAACAACGGCGACTGGCCCGGCGGCTCACTCTCGAATACGTCCAGTGCGGCGCCGGCGAGGTGGCCGTCGCGCACCAGCTCGAGCAGCGCGGCCTCGTCGACCAGGCCGCCGCGCGCGCAGTTGATGAGGCGCGCACCGGGCTTCATCGCGGCCAGGCGCTCGCGGCTGAACAAGCCGCGCGTGCCCTCGGTGACCGGGCAGTGCAGGCTGACGTAATCGGCCGCCGTGACCAGCTCGTCGATCTCGACCTTCTCCACGCCGTGCTCCTCGAAGGTGTCGGCGGTGACGAAGGGATCGAAACCGATGACCCGCATGCGCAGCCCGCGGCAGCGCTCGGCGAACAGGCGCCCGATGGTGCCGAAGCCGACCACGCCGACGGTCTTGCCCGAGATCTCGGAGCCGAGGAAAGCGTTGCGCTCCCACTTGCCGTCGCGCACGGAGCGATCCGCCGCGGGCAGGCTGCGGCTGAGCGAGAACAGGTGGGCAATGGCGAGCTCGGCGGTGGTGGTGGCGTTGGCATCGGGCGTGTTCAGCACCACCACGCCGCGCTCGGTGGCCATATCGAGATCGATGTTGTCGACGCCGATTCCGGCGCGCCCGATCACGCGCACGCGCCCGGCGGCCTCGAACAGCTCGCCTTTGATCTTGGTTGCGCTGCGCACGATGATGGCGTCGGCCTCGCGCACGTGCGCCTTGGCGGCCTCCGCGTCCAGCCCGGGGGTGAAATCGATCTCGATCTCGGGATACTGCTCGAGCGCGGCGATGCCTTCGGGCGCAAGCTTGTCTGCAACGAATACCTTGTACATGCGATAGCTCCTGCTTCAGGCGCCGTGCTCGGCGGCCAACGTGGCGTAAGCCCATTCCAGCCACGGCAGCAGCGCGGCGAGATCCGAGGCCTCGACGGTCGCACCGCCCCAGATGCGCAGTCCGGGCGGCGCATTACGGTAGCCGGCGATATCGTAGGCCACGCCCTCGGCATCGAGCAGGCCGGCGAGCTTCTTCACGATCGCGGCCTGCTCGTCCTCGCTGTGCGCGGTCAGCCAGTCGGCGGTGAGACTCAGGCAGATCGAGGTACTCGAGCGCTGTGCCGGGTCAGCGGCGAGGAATTCGACCCAGGGCGTCTTGTCGACCCACGCCTGCAGCACGGCGAGGTTCTGTTGCGAGCGCATGATCAGCGCCTCCAGTCCGCCCAGCGACTCGGCCCAGCCGAGCGCATCGAGATAGTCTTCCACGCACAGCATCGACGGCGTGTTGATGGTCGCGCCTTCGAAAATCGCTTCGTCGAGCCGGCCCTTCCTGGTCAGCCGGAACAGCTTGGGCAGCGGTCGCGGCGGCACGTAGCTCTCCAGCCGCTCGACCGCGCGCGGCGAGAGCACGATGACGCCATGCGCGGCCTCGCCGCCGAGCACCTTCTGCCAGGAGAAGGTGACCACGTCGAGCCTGGGCCAGGGCAGCGCCATGGCGAACGCGGCCGAGGTCGCATCACAGATGGTCAGACCAGCACGATCCTCGGCAATCCACTCGCCGTCCGGCACACGCACGCCGGAGGTGGTGCCGTTCCACACGAAGACCTGGTCGCGCGCGAAATCGACCGCGCCGAGATCGGGCAGCGCGCCGTAGGGCGCGGTGAAGGTGCGCGCGTCCTCGAGCGCGAGCACGTCGATGACGTCGGTCACCCACTCCTGGCCGAAGCTCTCCCAGGCCAGCACGTCGACACCGCGTGCGCCGAGCAGGTTCCACAGCGCCATCTCCACCGCCCCGGTGTCGGAACCGGGCACGATGCCGATGCGGTAGTCATCGGGCACCCCGAGCACACTGCGGGTCTTGTCGATGGCGAGCTTGAGGCGCGCCTTGCCCGGCTTGGAACGGTGCGAGCGCCCGACCAGCGCATGGTCCAGCGCCGCGCTGGCCCAGCCCGGCCGCTTCGGGCAGGGGCCGGACGAGAAACACGGATTGACGGGTTTTACAGCAGGTTTTTGCATCTCTCTACTCATGCAAATGCGGCGGTGCAATAGGGAGCGCGCATTGTAAGGCGCGACCGGGTGATTGCAATGTGCGCCGACGGCAACCCGCGGACAGCACCTACGGCGCGCCGGACAACAGGCCCGCGATCAGCGTCGCGGCACGCAGCAGCGTGGCGAGCGCGGCCGCGCCCACCGCGACCAGCATGGTGAAGACCAGCACGGTGAACACGAACTGGCCCGCCGCGACGCGCTGCGCGCGCGCGGGCAGCAAGCGGTGCACGAGCCGCGGCGCGCGAATCAACGGCAGGTACTCGGGACGTAGCGGACATCGAAACCGTCCGTGGTCGAGCAACGCCACTCGATACGCTCCGTGCCGATCTCCGGGGTCAGCGTGATGGCGCCGCGGCGCAGCGGCGGCAGGACCTCGAAGCGGATGTGGATACGGCCGTCCCCACCGAGCTGGTAGTAGCCGCCGTCCGGGTAGGCCCCGCGGGCAGCGTCACCCAGGCTCGCGGCGTCGGGCAGGCTGCCGTGCTCGGCGTGATAGGTCTCGATGGCGCGCTTCAGCGGCGCCGTCTCCTCGATGGCGTAGATGACCCGCCCCATGAGCTCGCGGTCGTGCATGGCGTAGGCGGCGATGACATAGGCTGCAAGTGGACCACCGAGCACCGCGGCGTCCGCCAGCACGCCGGCCACGCGTGGTCGTGGCGGCGCGCCGGGTGCGCCGGGTGCGGCTGTCGCCAGGGCCTGCAGGCGCTCACCGGCGCCGGCTTCGCGCAGCGCCGAGCGACGCACGACCAGCGTCCCCAGCAGGCGGTCGTGCAGGGCCTGGCGCGTGCGGCCAAACGCGGCGAGAAACAGGGCCGCCAGTGCGGCCACCGCGACCGCCCACAGCCAGGGCCGGCCCGGCGCCCCGGAGATGCACATCACGCCGGCGATGAGCAACAGCGTGAGCACGCCGCGCGCCAGCGCACGCAGTGGACGCAGCCGCCGGCCGTGCAGGTCGACCACGCGCAGGCCGCACAGCAGCTGCACCGGGGCCGCGGCCAGCGGACTGGCCCAGAACGCGGTGAACCATGCCGTCAGCATGACCAGCACGGCCGGGCCGCCGTCGAGCGTGCTGCGCAACGGCTGCGGCACCAGCGGCAAGACGACGAAACCGAGCAGCATGAACGCGGTCAGCAGGTCCAGCACCGTCGCGATCATGCGCACCGAGAAGCCCGCGAAGGGCTGCGTCCCCGCCGCGGGAGGTGGATCGCCTGCCGGTGGGCGGGGACCGGCAGGCGGACCGGGGGTGGTGGCGTGCGACGCAGGCATGACGGGATTGTGCGCGCCCGCGGGCGCGCGCGAAACCCGCCGTGCCGGCCGGCCGCGGGACAGCGCGTTCGACATGCTAGGCTGCCGCCCCCCTACCGAGCGGTCTCCGCGTGACTTCCTCGCTTCTCCGTCATGCGCTCGTTCCCGCCTTCCTGCTGATCGCGGCGGCCGGCAGCGTGCGCATCGCTCCGCAGCTCAACCTCGCCCTGTGGCAGGACGAGGCGACCATGCTGTTGTATTTCGCGAGCGGCACCCCGCTCGACGCATTCCGCGATTACTCGCTGCCCAACAACCACATGCTGCTGAGCGCCGTGCTCGCGGCGCTGTGGTCGCCGGCCGACGACCCGATGCCGCTGCGCCTGCTGATGCTGGCGAGCTGGTGCGCCACCCTCGCCTGCTTCGCCGCGCTGCCGGCGCGCTTCGCGCCCGTGGCGAGACTGTTCGCACTGACGCTGTTCGCGGCGGCATCGGTCAGTGAGGCCTTTGCCCTGCAGCTCAGGGGTTACGCGCTGTCATGGCCGTTCGCGCTGGTCGCGTTCGCGGCGTGCGCGACGTGGGTGCTCGATGGCCGGCGCGCGGCGGGGTTGGTCTACCTCGCCGCGGCCCTCGCGCTGGTCGCGATCCTGCCGAGCAATGCGCTGGTCTGCGTGCTGGCGGTGGGGTGGAGCGTGCTGCTGGCCGGCGGCGACCTGCACGCGCCGCGACTGCGGCGCGCCGCCGCTGCCCTGCTCGGCACGGGCGCGGCGCTGATGATTTACCTGCCGCACCGCCAGGCGCTGCTCGGGCATGCGGCGCAGGGACGCAGCACCTGGGCCGACGGCGAGCTGCTGCGGCACGTCGCGCTCGCTTTCAACGGCGACTTCGCCGTGCTTGCACCGGCGATCGTGGCCGGCCTGGTGCTGGCGCTGCGCGACCGCCGGCGCGGCAGCGCGCCCGCCGCCGGCTTGCTGCTGGCGGGGGTGCTGGTCGGCGGGGTGTGCCTGGCGGTGCTCGCGATCCCGGGCAATCTCTACCCGCGCGTACTGGTGCCGCTGATGCCCCTGTGGTGCCTCGCGCTGGGCGACCTGCTGGCCCGTGCCTGGGCGCCCCTGGCGCCGCGCTTCGCGGCCCTGCCCGCGCTGGCCGGCGCGGTCGCATTGCTCGCGGTGTTCGCCGCGTGCGTCGCCACCCCGGCCTGCCTGGGGGTGCCGCCGGGCGGCGGACATGCGCAGGACCTGTGCACGCAGTTCTATCGCCAGCGCTATCATCCCGGCGCGGCACTGGCGTTCCTGCGGGACGAACCTGCGGCGCGGCTGCGCCCGGTGATGACTGACACCGAAGCATCGTGGGCGCTGGCGCTGCTGGCGCGCAATCGCGGGCCGCTGGACTTCAGCCTGGTCGACTTCAGGTCCTGGGGGCGGGTCGCGGGAGCCGATGTGCGCCCCCTGCTGGCGGTTGCGCATGACGTGCAGACCCTGCGCCGAATGTTCGCAACGGTCGGCTTCGAGGAGCCGTCGGGCTGGCGCAAGGTGCACGACAGCGGTTACTTCCGCATCTGGGCGCTCGAGTGGCCGGCGGCGCAACGGCGTGAATGAAGCCGCCAGGCGGACATTCGCACGGGCTCAGTGAAAGTCGCGCGACGGCGCCTGCAGCCGCCCCAGCAGCGCGCTCCAGTCGTGCAGGCGCCGGGCTATGACATGGATGACCTCGCCGTCGCGCTGCAGCTCACCCTCCACCCCCATCAGCCGTGCGTGCAGCAGCTCGCGGCGCTGGCTCTCGACCAGGCTGGACCACACGATGAGGTTGATGCTGCCGCTCTCGTCCTCCAGCGTGACGAAGACCACGCCGGTGGCGGTTCCGGGACGCTGCCGCGTGACCACCAGCCCGGCCACGCGCACCGCGGCGCCGGCCTGGAGGTCGGCCAGGCGCGCGGCCGGTACGCAGTGCCGGCGCGCGAGCCGGTCGCGCAGCAGGGCCAGCGGATGGCGGCCGAGGGTGAGACCGAGGCTGGCGTAATCGGCAACGATGTCCTCGCCCTCGGCCGGCGCGGTCAGCAGCGGTGTCGCCTCGCGCACCTGCGTGGCGGCCAGCAGCGGCAACGGCGCTTCGATGCCGAGCGCGGCCCAGTTGGCCTGGTGGCGATTACCCGCGAGCCGCGCCAGCGCGCCGGCGCGTGACAGCGCGCGCAGCTGGCCGCGATCGAGCGCCGCCACGCGGCCGAGCGCGGTGACGTCGCTACAGCCGCCGGCGGCGCGCGCGGCGACGATGCGCGCGGCGGCGTCTTCGCGCAGGCCCTTGATCATGCGCAGACCCAGCCTGAGCGCGGGCTGGCCGCGCGCGCCCGGCTCCAGCGTGCAGTCCCAGTCGCTGGCGGTGACGTCGGCCGCGCGCACCTCGACGCCGTGGCGGCGCGCATCCTGCACCAGCTGCGACGGTGCATAGAAGCCCATCGGCTGGCTGTTCAGCAACGCCGCGGTGAAGGCCGCCGGGTGATGGCACTTGAGCCAGGCCGAGACGTAGGCGATGAGAGCAAAGCTGGCCGAATGCGATTCCGGAAAGCCGTACTCACCGAAGCCCTGGATCTGGTTGTAGATCTGCTCGGCGAAGGCCGGCTCGTAACCGCGTGCGCGCATGCCCTCGATGAGCTTGTCGCGAAAATGCGCGAGGCCGCCGTTGCGCTTCCAGCTCGCCATCGAGCGGCGCAGGTGATCGGCCTCGCCCGGCGTGAAGCCGGCAGCGACGGTGGCGAGCTTGATCACCTGCTCCTGGAACAGCGGTACGCCGAGGGTGCGCTCGAGCACGCCGCGCACCGCCTCGCTGGGGTAGCTCACGGCCTCCTCACCGTTACGCCGGCGCAGGTAGGGGTGCACCATCTCGCCCTGGATCGGTCCGGGACGAATGATC
The DNA here is from genome assembly GCA_041984235.1 of Gammaproteobacteria bacterium. GTDB lineage: Bacteria > Pseudomonadota > Gammaproteobacteria > JBHIYN01. Next base: position 64,780 of record JBHIYN010000004.1, on the reverse strand, counting down.
GCGACCTCGATCACCAGGTCGTAATAGCAGCGCGGCCTGAGCCGCGGCAGCATCGCCATCTGCGCGCGCGACTCGATCTGGAACACGCCGACGGTGTCGGCTTTCTGGATCATCGCGTAGGTGGCAGGATCGTCGGGCGCGATCGCCGCCATCGTCAGGCGCTCGCCATGGTAGTCCTCGATGAGGTCGAAGCTGCGCCGGATGGCACTCAGCATGCCCAGGCACAGGCAGTCGACCTTGAGCAGGCCGAGCGCCTCGAGATCGTCCTTGTCCCACTGGATCACGGTGCGCTCGGGCATGGCCGCGTTCTCGATCGGCACCAGGTCGGACAGCGGCTGATCGCTGATGACGAAGCCGCCGACGTGCTGCGAGAGGTGCCGCGGCGCGCCCAGCAGCTCGCCGACCAGTGCGACCAGGCGGCGAATCAGCGGGTTGGCCGGGTCGAAGCCGACCTCGCGCAGGCGCTCCGGGATACCGCCCCCGCCATCCCACCAGTAGAGATTGCGCGCGAGGCGATCGACCTGGTCGGACGCCATGCCGAGCGCCTTGCCGACGTCGCGCACCGCGCTGCGCAGCTTGTAGGTGATGACGGTGGCGGCGAGCGCGGCGCGCTCGCGCCCGTACTTCGCGTAGACGTACTGGATCACCTCCTCGCGCCGCTGGTGCTCGAAGTCGACGTCGATGTCGGGCGGCTCGTTACGTTCCTTGGAGACGAAGCGCTCGAACAGCATCTCCATGCGCGCCGGGTCGACCTCGGTGATCCCCAGGCAGTAGCAAACCGCCGAGTTGGCCGCCGAGCCACGCCCCTGGCACAGGATGCCGCGCCCGCGTGCGAACACGACCAGGTCGTGCACGGTGAGGAAGAAGGCCTCGTAGCCGAGCTCGGCGATCAGCGTGAGCTCGTGCTCGACCAGGTCGCGCACCTTGCCCGGTGCGCCGTGCGGCCAGCGCCGGCGCATGCCCTGCTCGGTCAGTCGGCGCAGGTGCGTGGCCGGCGTACGGCCGGCCGGTACCAGCTCGCGCGGATAGTCGTAACGCAGCTCGTCGAGCGAGAAGTGACAGCGTGCGGCAACCCGCACGCTCTCCTCCAGCAGCTCGCGCGGGTAGATGCGCGAGAGCCGCGTGCGCGGACGCAGGTAACGCTCGCCGTTGGGGAACAGCCGCTCACCTGCCTCCATGACCGTGGTGCCGAGCCGGATGGCGGTCACGGTGTCGAGCAGCGCACGGCGGCGATGCTCGTGCATGTGCACGTCACCGGCGGCGGTCAGCGGCAGTCCGCTGGCCGTTGCCAGCTCGCGCGCGTGCTGCAGCAGCAGGCGGTCACGGCCACTGTAGAACAGCCCCAGCCCGACCCACGCCCGCCCGCCGAAGTGCGCGGCCAGCCAGGCACCGTCGGCGGCGTCGGCGTCGCCGCCGCGCGGCAGCCAGATCGCCAGGCCATGCGCCAGGCCTTCCAGGTCGCTGCGCACGACGCGGTAGCCGCCTTTCGGCTGGCGCCGGCGCGCGCGCGTGACCAGCGCGGCGATCCCGCGATAGGCGGCAAGATCGTCGGCCAGCAGCACCAGCCGCATGCCGTCGTCCAGGGTGAGCTCGGTACCCGCAATCAGCTGCACGCCGTGATCGCGCGCGGCAACGTGCGCACGCACCAGGCCGGCGAAGCTGCATTCGTCGGTCAGCGCGAGCGCCCGGTAACCCTGCGCGGCGGCGGCGCGCACCAGTTCCTCGGGGTGCGAGGCGCCGCGCAGGAAGCTGAAGTTGCTCACGCAGTGGAGCTCGGCACAGGCCGGAATTTCCGGAGTCGACATGGGCAGCGGAGTCGCTTTTCTTTTACTGTATATTTATACAGTATTTCAGTATTTCCGCCAGCCGTCCGCTACAGGTAGCGGTTTGTGCGTTGTTACCTGGACAACAACCGGGGCCGTTGCGATGATCGTGCACTGCCACGCATCGCACGCGCGCCGTCCAGGTGCGCCCGACACTCACAGCCACAACATCAATCCGAAGAGGGAACACTTCATGAAATCAGGCAAAGTCCTTGCACTCGCCCTGGCCCTGAGCGGCCTCGTCGCACCACTCGGAGCGGCTCATGCCGCAGGCGGCCTCGAGGTCGGCGTGCTGACCTGCTCGGTCGTGCCCGGCAGCCGCCTCAACCTGCTCATCCGCTCCACCGCTGACGTCAAGTGCGTCTACGCCAAGGGTGGCCAGACCGAGGAATACGTCGGCGAGACCGGCATCGCGCTGGGGCTCGACCTGAGCTTCAAGCAGAACGAGAAAATGGCCTTCACCGTCATCGCGGCAAGCGAGGACGTGAGCCCCGGCTCCAAGGCACTGGCCGGCAAGTACGTCGGTGGCGAGCTGTCCGCGGCAGCCGGTCTCGGCCTCGGCGCCAAGGCCCTGGTCGGCGGCGGTGCCAAGAACATCGGCCTGCAGCCGCTGGCGCTCGAGTCGAGCACCGGCATCGGCGCTTCGGGCGGCCTGTCGTTCCTCTACATCGAACCGGCCCCCTGACCTTCGGTACGGCGCCGGACCACGACGTGGTCCGGCGTCATGCCGCGGTGCCAGGCCGTACCACGAACGGCGACCTGCGGGTCGCCGTTCTCGTTTCCGGGGGCCGCCCTGCCGGCCGCCCCGCCCCTTTGCCGCTCAAGGCACGCGCGTCCGCGCCGCCATAATGGGTATGACGTCCTCACCCGGCAATTGCCCCATGCGTGCCGCACTTCTCCTCGTCCTGTCGTTGCTCTGCCCGGTGACCGCCACGGCCACCGAGCCGGCCAGAACGCCGGTCTTTCCGACCGTGACCGAAGAGCAGCTGCGTCGCTTCGCCCGCGACCGCGTCGACGACGGTTACCAACTCCTGTTCGGGCCCGCCACACCGCAGCCGGCTGCGGTCACCCCGGGCGACTGCCGGGCGCTGTATGCACGGCGCGTCGGCCTCATGCGCCAGCGCCTAGACCACGGCCGCGCGTTCTGGGACGAGCCGCGCCACCGTGCCGCGGTCTTCGTCGGTGCGATCTGGAATCCCGCCCTCTACTACCTGCCCTTCCGTGCGCTGACCGGCTTCGCTGCCGAGGAGCGGCGCGCCGCCGGCGTCAGCGAGCTCGACCAGCTACGCGCCGCGGCAGCCGCCCAGCGCTGCTTCGAACGCTGAGCGCGGCGACCGCGCGGTCACCGTCGCGGCCTGTGCTATAGTCGCGCGCCGTTGCGCCACCGCCAGTCCGTCCGGAGCACGCCGCGCCATGTTTGAAAGCCTCGAAGCGCTCAATCCCGATCCCATCCTCGGCCTGATGGCCGCCTATCGCGAAGACGAGCATCCACAGAAGATCGATCTCGGCGTCGGCGTCTACCGCGACGAATCCGGCGAGACCCCGATCATGGCGAGCGTGCGCGAAGCCGAGCAGCGCCGCTTCGACGGCGAGACGACCAAGGCCTACATCGGCCCGCCCGGTACGCCCGGCTTCAACGATCTGGCGCGCGCGCTGATGTTCGGCCGTGACCACGGCGCACTGCGCGATCGCCGCGTGGCGGGCGTGCAGACCCCGGGTGGCTGCGGCGCGCTGCGCGTCGGCGCCGAGTTGATCAAGCGTGCCCGTCCCGCAACCACCGTCTGGGTCAGCGACCCGACCTGGGCCAACCACGTGCCGCTGCTCGGCAACGCCGGGCTCGCGATCCGCGAGTACACCTACTACTCACGCGCCAGCCACGGCCTGGATGCCGACGGCATGCTCAACGCCCTGGCCGAGGTGCCGGCCGGCGACATCGTGCTGCTGCACGGCTGCTGTCACAACCCCTCGGGCGTCGACCTCGCCGTGCCGCACTGGGAGGCGATCGCCGACCTCGCCAACGAGCGCGGCTTCACGCCCTTCATCGACCTCGCCTACCAGGGCCTGGGCGACGGCCTGGAAGAGGACGCCGCGGGCGTGCACATCCTGGCCGAGCGCTGCCCCGAGCTGATCGTGGCGAGCTCCTACTCCAAGAATTTCGGACTCTACCGCGAGCGCGTCGGCGCCCTGCAGATCGTCAGCCCGGACACCGCGCAGACCGCCATCGTGCAGAGCCAGCTCGCCTCGGTGGTGCGCGGGATCTATTCCATGCCACCGGCGCACGGCGCCGCCATCGTCGAGATCATCCTCGGCGACGAGGCACTCAACGCGGCCTGGGTCGAGGAGCTGACCGCCATGCGCAACCGTATCAACGGCCTGCGCGTACTGCTCGCCGACCGCCTCGGCGCGGCGACCGGCCAGGACTTCGGCTTCATTCGCGAGCAGCGCGGGATGTTCTCCTTCCTCGGCATCAGCCCGCAGCAGGTCGAACGCCTGCGCCGCGAGTTCAGCGTCTACATGGTGGACTCCAGCCGCATCAACGTCGCCGGCGTCAACGGCACCAACATCGACTACTTCGTCGACGCCATGGGCCGCGTGCTCGCCGGCTAGCAGCCTGTCGGACTCAGGGCATCGTCGCGAGGCGGGTGGGAATCGAGGCCGGATTTTCGTTCGTCCGAGGCGAATAGTGGTGACTATTTAACGAGGGCGAACGGAAATCTGGCCCGATTCCCATCTGCCGCAGCAGATGAGCCTGAGTCCGACAGGCTGCTAGCCCGCACCGCGCCCGATCACCTCGACCAGGCGCGGCGCCTTCATCGCCGCCAGCACCACGCGGTCGAAACGCGCGGTCGACGCCAGCGCCAGCCGCGCCGCTTCCGCGGCACCGGCGTGCACGGCGTCGTCGTCGACCATGTTGAGCAGCGGCACCACGCGCGCGGCGCCGACGCCCTTGAGCAGACCGCGGGGCGAGACCAGCAGGCGCGCCAGGTGCTCCGGTCGCAGCGGCGTGTCGAGGTCGGTCTGCATGACCGCCGCCGCCAGCTCCGGGCGATGCGCGATACCGTCGCCGAGGCGGCGCCCGAGCACGCGTGCGGAGACCACCGCAATCACGGTATCGGTGAACGCGGGAATGAGCGGCTCGTGGGCCGCCGGCGCCTTGATCCAGCGCGCGCGGGCGCCGTCGCCCTTGATCAGCATCAGGTCAAAGATGCCACGCGCCCATAACGCGCGGATCTGATCCTCGCTCAGACCGCCGACCCGGTCGCGCGTGTCGGTAGCGCCGGCGTAGGCGACGACCCGGGCCGCGTCGCCGTCGGCCAGTCCTTCATCGTGCACCCGTACCACGCGATCGACGCGCGCTTCGTCGTAGGTGTACATGTGCGAGGTCGACGTCATCGCCACCCGCCCCGGGTGCAACTTCGCGAGCGCGTACAGGGTCGTCTTCTTGCCTCCCGCGCCAACCAGGACGACGACACCGCGGGTCGCGCCCAGGGCCGCGACCAGATCCGTTTGCCGAGCGATATCGGTTTCATTTTTCATATTTGATGAGGCTATCGATTTGCTTAGGATGCCGCGCTTTCGTGCCTGGGATTTGCATAAACGGTACAGCATTCATGGTCGCTATTGCCGATACGAGAAGCGCCCTGGTCGTCATCGTCGCGATGATTATGCTGGCCGCGGCCGCGCCGCGCGCGCCGGCCGCCGCGCCGTGGCGCCTGGCCACCGCCGCGGACCTGCCGCCCTGGCTGCACCTCTCGGGCTCGCACCGGACCCGATACGAAACGCTCGGCGGCCAGTTTCGCGCCGCCCGCGACGGCGGCGACCAGATGCTCGCGCTGCGCACCATCATACTGACCGAGCTGCGCGGCGAGGCGCTGCGCGCCGGTATCGAGATCATCGACTCGCGGGCCTTCCTCGACGACAGCGGTTCGCCGCTCAGCACGACCATGATCAACCCGGCCGAGCTGCTGCAGGGTTACCTGGCCTGGTCCCGGGACGACGTGCTGCTTGCCGGCGACCACAGCGAGCTGCGCGCCGGGCGACTGACCCTCGACGTAGGCAGCCGACGTCTCGTCGCCCGCAGCCTCTATCGCAATACCATCAATACCTTCACCGGCGTCGAGTGGCGCTGGAGCGATGCGCAGGGCCGCAGCCTGCAGGCGTTCTACACCCTGCCCGTCAACCGCAAACCGAACACCTTCGACGCCCTGCATGACAACCGTATCGAGTTCGACGAGGAGGATACCGAAGTCCGGCTGTGGGGCCTGCACTACGACCTTGCCCTGATGCCCGGCGGACACCGCGGCGACGTCTACCTGCTCGGTCTGAACGAGGCCGACGCCGACGGGCGCCCGACGCGTAACCGGGAGCTGTACACCCCGGGTTTACGGCTCTACCGCCCGCACGCGCCGGGCCGCGTCGATTACCTCGTCGAGGCGGCGCTGCAATTCGGCGAGTCGCGCCAGACGACCGCCGCCACCGATCGTCGCGACCTCGATCATCTGGCCCATTTCGAGCACGTCGAGATCGGCTATACGTGGGCACACGCCTGGTCACCGCGCCTCAAAGCCGAGTTCGACTACGCCAGCGGCGACGACTCCCCGACCGACGGCGACAACGACCGTTTCGACCCGCTGTTCGGGGCGCGACGTTTCGAGTTCGGACCCACCGGGATCTACGGGCCGTTCGCGCGCAGCAACCTGCTCTCACCGGGCCTGCGCCTGCACGCGGCGCCGCTGGCGAACGTCAGGCTGATGCTGGCGTGGCGCGGCTTCTGGCTGGCCTCCGCGCGCGATGCGTGGACCACCACCGGGCTCCGCGACCCCAGTGGTGCGACCGGCAGCTTCATCGGCCAGCAGGTCGAGATGCGCCTGCGCTGGGAGGTCGTGCCCGGCAATTACCGCTTCGAGGCCGGTGCCGCGTGCCTGGTCGACGGCGAGTTCATGCGCGACGCACCGGCCTCGCCGCGACAGGGCGATGCACTCTATGGCTACACCCAGTTCCTGATGAGGTTCTGATCCGATGCACCTGATTTACCGCTTCATCCTCGTCGTTTGCACGACCTTGCCCGTGGCCGCCCATGCCACCGATTCCATCGTGCTGCAGTCGACCACCTCGACCCAGGCCTCGGGCCTGTTCGACGAGCTGCTGCCGAAGTTCACCGCCGCGAGCGGGATCGAGGTTCGGGTCGTCGCCGTCGGCACCGGGCAGGCCTTGCGCAACGCGGCCGACGGCAACGGCGACGTGGTGCTGGTGCACGCCCGCGAGGCCGAGGAGGCGTTCATCGCCGCCGGCCATGGCATCGCCCGGCACCCGGTCATGTACAACACCTTCGTGCTGGTTGGCCCGCGTGCCGATCCGGCCGGCGTGACCGGCTCCGGCGGCGCCGCGCAGGGGCTGGCGCGCATCGCCTCGGCCGGCGCCGTGTTCGTCTCGCGCGGCGACGACAGCGGTACGCACCGGCGCGAACGGGCACTGTGGCGCGCGGCGGGCTTCACACCGGACCCGGCACGCGACCGCTGGTACAAGGAGATCGGCGGCGGCATGACCCGTGCCCTCGCGGTCGCTTTCGAGTTCGATGGCTACACGCTGAGTGACCGCGCGACGTGGACGGCGCTGCCGCGGCCGGACAGCCACGCGATCGTGCTCGAGGGCGATCCGGCGCTGTTCAACCAGTACAGCCTGATCCGGGTCGACCCGGCGCGCCACCCGCACGTATCCGCCGCCCCTGCGCAAACGTTCGTCACCTGGATGCTGTCGGCCGAGGGGCAGGCCGCGATCGCCGCCTTCCGCGCCGGCGGCGAGCAGTTGTTCTTCCCCAACGCGGAGACCGGCGACTAGCCCGACGCGGCGCGTGACGGTGTACGCGCGTCGAGCAGCTCGCAGATGCAGAAGTGCGCCGCGAGGTAGAGCCCGGCGGTGGTCATGGTGGCCGCGGTCACGCAGGCGTCATCGACGCTCATCACCTCGAGCAGGGACCACACCGGCGCCGTGACGACGATCCCGGCGGGCGCCAGCGCCACGGCGAAGCTGTACAGGGTCCAGTCGCGCGCGACCAGCCGGTTGCCGCGCTCGTGTGCGGTCGCGGCACGGACGTTGGCGACCAGCCACAGCAGGGCCATGCCGTAGTAGTAGAACTGCATCGCCGGCCCGCCCGGCATGCCGGCGCCGCGCGCGGCTGCCAGCACCGCCCCGGCGATGGCAGCGAGCGACGCCGCAACCAGGAAGGCATAGCCCGGCGCGCGTCCGGCGAGTACCCGTGCGACGGCCGCGGGGCCGCTCGCCAGGGTCGTGCCCAGGGTCAGCGCGTAGACCACGAACGGCCCGGGCATGGCGGCGAAAGCCTGCCGGTCCACGCCGTACGAGGCCTGCCAGGTCCAGGGCACCACCAGCGCTTCCGGCAGGACGTAGCGCAGCCAGTGCTCGAACACGCTCACCGCGAGCGCCGCCATGGCCAGCGGCGTCAGCCACGCTGGCCGGCCTGGCATCAGCGCGGCGGCGCCGGCACCCGCCGCTGCGCCGAGACCCACAGCAGCATGAAGGTCAGGCAGGCCGGCAGCAGGAAGGTGGTGATGGCGAGGTTGGCGGCGGCCTGGTCGAACTGCGGCACGAACCAGCCGAACACGATCCACAACAGGCGCAGCCCCGGGGTCGCCAGCACCAGGCCGAAATTGAACGCCATCCACGCCTGGTGACGCTGCACGTCGCGCTGGCGGATGGCGCGGTAGGCGAGCCACGCGGTCAGCAGCACCATGAGGTCCAGTCCGAGCAGCGCGACCGCGAACGCCGGACCGGAGTAGATGGTCAGCCACGGCGTGGTCCCGAGGTAGGCCAGGCCGCCGATCATCGACAGTGTCACCGAGCCGAGATAGATGCGTCCCGCGCTGCGGTGCGCGGCGGGGAAACGGCGGCGCACGCCGTGCATGAATTGAAACGGCCCGATCGCCATGCAGATCGCACCCATGGTGGTATGCATGAGCAGGAAGTCGAGACCGTCGGCGTAGGCCACGGCCTGGTCGACGTGGACCGAGCCGGCGCAGAAGGCATACTCCTCGGACACCAGCGCGGCGAACAGCCGCAGCCACAGGCCCTCGCGCCCGGCGGCGAAGCTGAGAAAGTAGTCGAAGGCGAGGATCGCGTAGAACACGCAGGCGAGTCCGAAGATCCACCACAGCGCCTGGCTGATGCGGGCATCGGCGAGGCCGCGCGGCGACCCGAGGTGCCCGGGGATCGTTGCCATCACGTGTACTCCTGTGATCGCCGGCACATGCTCAGTCGGCGACCACCTGCAGCTTGGAGGGATAGTCGGTGAGCCGCTCCAGGCCGTCCTCGGTAACGAGGAAGTTCTCCTCGAACAGGATCGGTCCGAACGGTGTCTTGATGAACCACTCGGGGGCGATCACCATGTTCGGCTCGAGCTTGAGATCGGCCGGCGCGCCGACCCCGAACCACGGCTTCTCGACCATTTCGTAGCCGAGATTGTGGCCGGTGAAATGGCCGTTCAGCGGATCGATCTGGCGGTGTGCCCTGACGATGCGTTGCACGTCTTTGGAGATATCCCGGATGGCGCGTCCCGGCTTCCAGAACGCCAGCGCCTCGCGGTAAATGCGCTGCATGTCGTTGAAGGCCTTCTCCTGCTTCGCGGTCGGCGAGCCGTAGGCGATGATGATGTCGTAGTCCGAGCAGTAGCCGCGGTAGAGGGCGCCGCCATCGACCCACTGGAAATCACCGGGCTCCATCAGCCGGTCGGGGAACTGCGCGCGGAAAAAGGTGTAGCCGGGATGGGTCCAGGGCATCGCGATGCCGACCTCGGTGGCGCCGGCCTCGGCCTGGCACTGCATCAGGGTGAACATCAGCTCGGTCTCGCTGATGCCGCAGCCGATGCGGCGGATGAACTTGCGGAAGGCGTTGTTCTGGATCTCGACCGCGATGCGCAGGTAGGACACCTCGGCCTCGGACTTGACCATGCGCAGCCGGTACATGAGCTCGGTGCAGTCGCTGAAGGTCGCGTGTGGCAGCGCCCTGGTCAGGTTGTTCCACTCGTTGACGACGATGCCGCCGAAGGCGCCGGTGTCGACGCCGATCGCGCCACGCTGCAGCTTGAGGCCGGTCAGCGCCTGCTTGATCGCCTTTGGCCGGGTCTCCTCCAGCGGAGTGCCGACGATGCGCATGTCCTCGACGTGCGTCTCGTGCTCGTAGGTCTCCTGCGGCATGACGAAGCCGACGATGATCGGCGGCTTGCCGCGCGGCAGGATGACCTTGGGATACAGCGCGTGCTGGGAGAACTCGGGGAAGCGCTTGGCCGACAGCGAGCCCATGTAGCCGGTCAGCCAGAACTGGTTGCCCGGGTTGTAGCACACCAGCGCATCGAGGCCGGCGGCCTCCATGCGCGCCCACGCACGCTCGTAGCGGCGCTCGAACTCGGCCTTGCCGAATACGGGCTCGTTGAACATGGCCACGACCCTCCCCCAGGCAGCGCCCCCGCAGCTTGTACGGGTGGAGGCCGGAAGTCAAAGCGGCGGCCGCCGCGTGCCGCCGGCCGAATCAGGAGGCGGCCGTCTCCTGGTCCACCTCGCGCTCGAAATCACCCTCGCCCAGTGATTCGTCGAGGTGCGGATAGTGCCGCGCGAAATCGGCGCGAATGCGCTCCAGCGGCACGTCGGCAAACTCGCCGCGGTAGGCCAGGTACTCCATGTGCTGGCGGCCGTCGAGGTCGAACGGGTGGTAGATGGAGTCCTCGCGGCCGTCGAAGTCGAGCGTGTGCATGCGGAACTTCTCGCACAGCTCCCGGTTGAACGCGGGCGTCGCCTTGAGCCAGGCCTCGCCGATGCGGATCGCGGTGTAGCCATGCCAGTAGAAGACGTCGGTCTGCATGGTCTGGCGCATGCGCTCGGTCGAGAGGTGGTTGCGTACGTCGGCGTAACCCAGCGCCGCGGGGATCCCCACGGCGCGGCAGGCGGCGGCCAGTAGCGCGGCCTTGCTCACGCACCAGCCGCGCCCGGTCTCCAGCGCGCGGCTCGCGCTCAGGCCGCGCACGCTGAGATCGATGCCGTAGGCGTCGTAGCGCACGCCGTCACGTACCGCGTAGTACAGCGCCACGGCGCGTTCGCGCACGTCCGCGCCGTTCGCGTGGGTCTCCGCGAAAGCGATCACGGCCGGGTGATCGGCATCGACGATGGCGGTCGGCGCAAGGCAGTCTTGGGGCTGGGGGCTGGCGGGCATATCCATGGGACCACAGTCTAGATGCAGTGCAACACGCAAGGCAATGCGGGAGGTCGTGCCCCTTAGCTGACCTCGATCAGCGTCGGCGCTGGATGATGACAGCGCAGCACCCCATATTCACTGCAGGCAAAGGCGCTGCGTTGGCGTCCTGCGTGAGGGGAACGCCATGAAGCTCGGCATGCTGCACCTGTTCGAGAACCCGCTCGGCTACACCGAGCACGAAGTGGTCAGGAACCAGCTCGACCTGATGGTCGAGGCCGAGCGCCTCGGCTACGACTCGGTGTGGCCGGCCGAGCATCACTTCAGCGAATACGGCTACTGCGCATCACCGCAGGTCACGCTCGCGGCAGTCGCCGCGCGCACCTCGCGCATCCGCCTCGGTTCGGGCGTGGTCATCCTGCCGTTTCACCATCCGCTGCGGGTGGCCGAGGATTTCGCCTTTCTCGACCTGCTCAGCGACGGGCGCGTGAACCTTGGCGTCGGACGCGGCTACCAGCCGCTCGAGTACCGCGGCTTCGGCGTCGACCAGGCCCATTCGCGCGAGCGCTTCGAGGAAAGCCTGGCGGTCATCCACAAGTGCTGGACCCTGGATCGGTTCAGCCACCATGGCCGCTATTTCGACTTCGACGACATCAGCGTGCGGCCCAAGCCGCTGCAGGATCCGCATCCGCCGATCTACATGGCCTGCCTGTCGACGGCCAGCTTCGAGGCCGCCGGACGCCTCGGCCACGACGTCCTGATGTCGACCGTGTTCGGACTCAGACCCGCCGAGGCCCGGCGTGGCATCGCCGCCTACCGCCGCGCCCGCGCCGCGGCCGGCTTCGACCCCGCCGCGGGCCGCATCGCCTGCCTGGTGATGGTCTACCCGGGACGCACGCGCGAGGCGGCGCGCCGCACCTTCGGGCCGCGCGTCAACTGGTTCTACCGCACCATCGCCAAGTACGTGGCGCCGCCGCGCGGCGAGGCCGACATCGAAAGCTACGAAGGTTACGGTGCGGCACGCGATATCGCCGCCTCGCTCGATTTCGACGACATCGTCGAGGGCAACTCGATCGTCTGCGGCGAACCGGCGTACTGCATCGACAAGCTGGCCACGCTGGGGCGCGATTTCGGCTTCGACGAGTTGCTGTGCTGGACGCGCATCGGCGGGCTGGAGAACGACAAGGTGCTGAGCGCGATGGAGCTGCTCGGCACCGACATCATCCCGGCCGTGCGCCGCGCCACGCTGGACGCGACGCCGGTGCCGCCCCGGCGCAGGCCTTCAGTCGTCCTCGCCGCCGACCACGTCGATGACCGCGCCGCCGACCTTGAACGGCGTCTTGGCCACGGCGATGGCGGCGTCGGTGGCGGAATCGATCACGGCGCCGGCACAGCCACTGCCCGCGAGGACGACCAGGAACAGCCCGAGGAAACGCGCGGAACGCCCGCGAACGGTATCTATAATTTGCATTAGATTTTAAATTTAACTTTCTGTAATAATTATTATTCTATCTATATTTCATAGTCAAAGATCGGGATGAAGCGACAATTTTGATTTGCCAGGCCTAACTAGCGTCTACTCAGGTCGCAGTAGTTCGAGGAGCATGATGGAGGACCGTGCTCCGTAGAGCGGTACGGCGCTGCGGCGCGCTGCCGGTGGGCGTGATTGCGCCCGGCTCCGCGCTATGATTGCGCATCCCATTTCCGTACAACTCGACCGCTAGCTGGGCGACGATTGCCTTCTTCCATGCGCGTTCTCCATCATGCCCTCGCCGACGAAGTCGATGCGTGGCGCCGCAATCATTTCCCGTGCGCACCCTTCCCGGCGATCGCCGAGATCCTCGATTTCGCGTTCGATGACGACACAACGGAGCAGCTTCGCTATCTTCGCCGCGCTCAGTTCCGCGCGCTCGAGACCTACTGGTACCTGCGCCTGGTACTCGAAACCCCGAGTGTGCCGGCCCTCTACGAGCATCTGTTCCCGAAAACCGGCGATCGACTCGCCGCGATGGGCATCGACCCCAAGCTGTTCGAGGCCTGTGACTACGATCTGGGTGCCCTGCACGAGCGTGTTCTAGAGGACAACGCCTTCGTCCGCCAGCATCACCTGGAAAGCCTGCGCGAGACCTTGCGCCTGCCATACCCCAGCTACATCCTGGCGCTCGCCATGGGGGCAGGTAAGACCATCTTGATGGCGACCATCGCCGCCACCGAGTTCGCGCTGGCTCAGGACTACCCCGATGGCCCGTTCGTGCGCAATGCACTGATCTTCGCGCCGGGTAAGACCATTATCGAGTCTTTGCGCGAGATCGCCGACATCCCTTTCGAGCGCATCGTGCCGCCACGCCTCTATCCGGCGTTTGCCGCCAGCCTCAAGCTGACCTTCACCCGCGACGGCGACAAGGAATTGCCGGTCGTCTGGGGCAGCAGCTTCAATCTCGTCGTCACCAACACCGAGAAAATCCGCATCCAACGGCCGCAGCGGCGCAAGTCCCCGCAGCTCGCGCTCCGGCTGGCCGGCATCGAGGATCATGACGAGGACATCGCGAATCTCCGCTTGCAAGCGATCGCCTCGCTGCCGGCGCTGGCGGTATTCTCCGACGAGGCACACCATACCTACGGTCAGAAGCTGCTCGGCAAATGGCAGCGCAATCGGGAGACCGGGGAGCAAGAGTTCGTCGAGCAGGGCATCAAGAAAGTGCGCCGCACCGTTGACTATCTGGCTCGCGAGACCGATCTGCGGGTGGTCATCAACACCACCGGCACGCCCTACTTCGAACGCCAGCCGCTGCGTGACGTGGTGATCTGGTACGGCCTCGGTGAGGGCATTCGCGATGGAGTGCTGAAGGAGCTCGCCAACAACATCCAGGTATTTGATCTCGATGAGAGCGAGTCTGATGCCCTGGTCACGCGGATCGTAGGCGATTTCTTCGCGACCTACGGCAGCGTCACGCTGCCGTCCGGCGCACCGGCGCGCCTCGCCCTCTACTTTCCGCAGACCAACGCCATGGACGCCGCGCGCCCCGCGGTGGAAACGGCCCTCATTGCTGCCGGTGGCGATCCCTCGACAATTCTCGCCGTGCATAGCAAATCCAGCGAGGAGACCCGCCGCGAGTTCTTCCGGGTCGCGAGTGACCCGCAGTCTCCCTATCGCATCATCCTGCTGATCAACATGGGCACCGAGGGCTGGAACTGCCCGAGCCTGTTCGCCTGCGGGCTGGTGCGCAAGCTCAAAGCCAGCAACAACTTCGTGCTACAGGCGGCCACGCGTTGCCTGCGCCAGGTGCCCGGCAACACGCATCCGGCGCGCGTCTACGTAGCGAAATCGAACCGCGCCATCCTGGCCCGCCAGCTCGAGGAAACCTTTGGCACCACCCTCGAAGCCCTCAACCACGACCACACCGAACGCGTCGAGAAGGAGATCGTGCTGCGCCGCACCGACGTGCGCGTCGTCGTCACCCAGCGTCACCAGCATTTTCGCCGGCGCAAAGACATTGAGGGCGTTCCGCCCCTCGCGTTCGAGCGCAGCAAGGTCGCCTGGCAGCCGGATGCGCGGGTCGAGGTCTGGACCATTGCGGAGCCGGAGCACGGCGGCGCGCGTCTTACGCGGGTCGACGATGGTGACACCCACATCGATATCGAGCCGCGCACCTACACGCATTACGGCGCCGCGGCCGAACTCGGCGCCAATTACGGCGTGCCGCTGGCCGAAGTCCTGACTGGCTTGCGCGCGGCCTACGGCGAGGACGAGGTGCCCGAGCATCACCTGAGCGATCTTGGCCATCAGATCGAGACCCAGCGCGCCGACTACGAGAGCTACATGGAGGAGACCGACGTGGCGCTCGCCCTGGTCAAGCCGGACGGCTTCCGCCGCGAGCTTCGCGACGGCGAGCCGGTCTACACCGCGCGCATCAGCTTTGCCAAGGACCGGGCCCACCTCTACCGGCTCACCGGAGACATGCCCGATGCTGGCCTCGCGCGCGAGCTGAGCTTCCACTACGAGGGCTACAATTTCGATTCGAGCCCGGAGGCCGAGTACCTGGAGCGCGTGCTGAATCTGATTGCCGCCCACCCCGAGCGCCTCGACGGCGTGTGGTTCACCGGCGGCCTGACCGACCCCGGCAAGACCGAGCTCTATGCCGAGTACCTCGGCGACGATGGTCGCTGGCACCGCTACACACCAGACTTCGTCTTGCGCCGCAGCGACGGCAAGCACCTCGTGGTCGAAGTCAAGAAGGACGCGTTTACGGCGGACATCCGCGCCGATCTCGAACGCCACGCGGCGGGCGCAGCGCCACGCACCACGGAGGGCCGCAAGGCCGTGGCACTGAAACGCTGGGAAGAGCTCAATCCCGACGTGCTGACTTACGAGGTGGTGTTCGCTGGCGATGGGCTGGCGGTCGATGCGCTCGACCGCACGCGTGCCTTCGTATTAGACGAATGAAAGCATGAGTCACGCGGACGACGACATCGGATACTGCCTCATCGACCCGCCGGTGACCGCGTACTCCTCACCGGCCGAGATCGAGCGCTGGCTGACCCAGTTGCACGCCATGCCGCGGGTGGCTGGTGTCGCCGACGCCATCGAGGAAGCCGAGCGCATGCTCGCCGCGAGCCGCGCGTTCCATAGGAAAGACGAGACCTACCCATGAGCACCAACGACGGCCAAATCAAGATCGGCAAGGCGCGCGGCCGCCCCATGCTCACTTGGGTCGGAAAGCGCCCACTGTCGCGCGTAACGGCCTACCCCGCGCAGGCGGTCGAGTCCTTCTCCGTGCCGACACCCAAGCAGGCCCTCGCGGACACCGACTGGAGCGACTGGCCCGCGCGCTACCCGCGCGGCGGCCTGCTCTTCCACGGCGACAACAAGGACGTGCTCGCGCATCTGCTCGCCAACGGCTTCCGCGGCAAGGTCAAGCTGGTCTACATCGACCCGCCGTTCGATTCCGGTGCCGACTACGTGCGCCGCGTCCAGCTACGCGGCCCGAAAGGCACGACCAAGGTCGACGGCGAGGACTACACGCTGGGCGAGCAGATTCAGTACGAGGACATCTGGGCGAATGACAACTATCTGCAATACATGTTCGATCGTCTGATGCTCATGAAAGAGTTTCTCTCGGATGACGGATCGATTGCAGTCCACCTCGATGAGAATCGAAGTCACTATTTGAAGGTGCTTCTAGATGAGGTTTTCGGATCAGAGACATTTCTAAATGAAGTCATTTGGAAAAGGCAAACGGCTCATAGCGATGTAGGCCAAGGCGCCAAGCACCTTGGCAGACTACATGACTCTATTTTGATCTATTCAAAAACGATGAACCCGACTTGGAATGTTCTGTATACACCCTATTCCGATTCATACGTTAAGAATTTCTACAAACATGAAGAAAAGAAAAGCGGTCGAAGGTATCAACTCGGAGATCTAACAGCTCCTGGAGGCGCCGAGAAAGGAAATCCCCGGTACGAATTTATGGGAATCACGCGATACTGGAGATACTCGAAAGAGCGCATGGAAGAACTCCGTAAAGAGGGCCGAATCGAGGTTACTTCCCAAGGGAGCGTTCCTCGACTAAAGCGCTACTTAGACGAGATGCAAGGAGTTCCCCTGCAAAGTATTTGGGACGATATCCCAGCAGTACAAAGTCAAGCACACGAAAGAACTTTTTACCCAACGCAAAAGCCAGAAGCGCTGCTCCAACGCGTAATCTCCCTTTTAACGAATCCAGGAGACGCCGTGTTCGACTCCTTCATCGGCTCCGGCACGACCGCTGCCGTCGCCCAGAAGCTCGGCCGCCGCTGGATCGGCTGCGACATCAACAAGGGTGCCATCCAGACCACCGCCAAACGCCTGCAGACTCTCATGCAGGCGCAGGCAGCGGACGCCTCAAAGGTCAAGCAAGAAGCCCTTATCGGCGCCGACGATGCTCCGCCGCGACCCGCCCAGCTCGGCTTCACGAGCTGGCGCGTCAACGACTACGACCTGCAGATCCAGCACAACGAGGCGGTCGCACTCGCCTGCGAGCACATCGGTGTCACCCGTAGCCGCGCCGACGGCTACTTCGACGGCACCCTGGGCAAGCGCCTGGTTCGCATCATACCGTTCAATCATCCACTGACTCCGCTCGACCTGGAAGATCTCCAGGCCGAGCTCAAGCGCCGCCCGGAGGAAGAACGCGACGTGGTGGTGGTTGCCCTCGGCCTCGAACTCGCCGCCAAGGCCTGGGTCGAACGCTACAATCGCAACCGCCCGGTCAACAAGCTGCAGGTGATCGAGTTGCGTACGGATCGCAAGTACGGCGGCTTCATGCGGCACGACCCGCTAACCGCGAGCGTCAGCGTCACGCGCGAGCCGCTCGACGGCGAGGAAAAATTGGTCGTGACCATCAATGACGTCTACGCGCCGAGCATCCTGCAGCGACTCAACATGGAGGACGGCCTGTTCCGCGCTCAGATCGAGGACTGGCGGGCGGTGGTCGACTGCGTGATGGTCGATCCGGATCACGATGGTTCGCTGTTCAGCGTCGCCCTCTCCGACGTCCCAACGCGCAAGCAGGACCTCATCGAAGGCCATTATGTGCTGCCCGCACCACGGCCGGGCGCGACGGTCGCGGTCAAGATCATCGATATGCTCGGTGAGGAATGCGTCGTCACCGAAACGTTGCCATAGCCTGAGGGTCGATTCGACGTGGCGCGCAGCTTTGACCTCTTCGCCCGCCATGCCTCACTGACGGGAGGGCGCGCCGACCTCGACTGGCCCGAGGCGCAGCGCTTCCCGCTGAACCTAGACTCCACGCGCCGCGTCGAGGATATCGTGCTCGCCGACCTGACGGATGCCGTCGATCCGCTCATCGTCACCGGATTCGCCGCACTCGATCGCCTGATCGCGTTCATTGCCGCGCGCCCGGCCGATGCCCGTGCGCGCATCCTGCTCGGCGCCGAGCCGTTTCCGGCCCGCACCGAGACCTGGGATCTGGGTGAGGCACGCTTTGACGACGCCATCGTCGAATACTGGCTGAGCCGCGGCATCTCGCTGCTGCTCTCGGCCAAGCTCGTCACGGCGATCGAGCGTTTGCGCGCCGGGCAGGTGGTCGCGCGTTACTTCGGCGGCGGCCAGCGGTTGCACGCCAAGATCTACGTCAGCGAGCAGGCCGCCACCCTGGGATCGAGCAATTACACGCGGCCCGGCTTCGAATCGCAGCTCGAAGCGAATGTGCGGTTCGGCGCACGCAGCGAGACTAAACGCTACGCGGAAACCCGAGCCGTCGCCGAGAACTACTGGCAGCTCGGGCGCGACTACTCCGACCACCTGATCGCATTGCTCGAGCAGTTGCTGCGCGTGGTCTCGTGGCGCGAGGCGCTGGCGCGTGCCTGCGCTGAGCTACTCGAAGGCGAGTGGGCGCGCGCCTACCTGCGCGCCGACTACCTGCCCGAGGAGGCCACGCTGTGGCCGGCGCAGCGACAGGGCATCGCCCAGGCGCTGTACATCCTCTCGCGCCACGATAGCGTACTGATCGCAGACGCTACCGGCTCCGGCAAGACCCGCCTCGGCGTGCACCTGGTGCGGGCAGTACAGGATCACATCATCCGCAGCAGCCGTATGCGCCAGGGCAAGGCGTTGATGGTGTGTCCGCCGACGGTCAGAGACGCCTGGCTGGCCGAGTGCACCCGCGCCGGCGCTAATCTCGACACCTACTCGCACGGCGCTTTGAGTCATAGCCGTAGCCGTGGTCACGAGCTGACGCTCGAGTCCTTGCGACGGGCGCAGATCCTGTGCATCGATGAAGGCCACAACTTCCTCAATCTCGGCTCCAATCGTACCCGCCATCTGCTGCGCAACATGGCCGACCATGTCCTCATATTCACTGCCACCCCAATCAATCGCAGCGTCGCGGACCTGCTGCGCATCGCCGACTTACTCGGCGCGGACAACCTCGACGAGTCGACACAAAAGGCCTTTCGCAAGCTGCTCGGGGTGCGCAAGCTGCAGCGCTCGCTCACCGAGGAGGAGATCGCGATTCTGCGGCGTCAGATCCAGCGGTTTACCGTGCGTCGTACCAAGGATTTGTTCAACGCGCTCATCGCACGCGATCCGGCGCACTATACCGACCGCAAGGGCCGCCTGTGCAAGTATCCAGAGCATCGTGCACGCACCTACCGCCTCGACGAGAGCACGCAAGACCGCCGTCTCGCCGCCCAGATCCGCGAACTCGCCGACCAACTGTATGCCGTGTCTTTTTTCGAGCGGCCCATCGAACGGCCCGCCATCCTGGCCGAGCGCGGGGTGAGCGAGGAACGGTACCTGGCGGGCCGATTGAGTGCGGCGAAGAAACTCGCGCGCCACTTGGTGATGTCCTCGCTTCGCTCTTCCAATGCCGCGCTGTTCGAGCACCTGGCCGGCACGGCAGCGGCCAAGAAACACTATGATCTGACGAAGTTTCGCCGTTCGACGGGCTTGCGCGGCGTGTTCGAGCGCCTCGACAAGCTGGCGGGCAGTCCACCAATCAACAAGCTGACCATCCCTCTGCCCGACTGGCTGACTGAAGCCGAGAGCCATCGTGCGGCCTGCGCTCACGACCGTGACGTCTACCAGCGCATCCTGGATCTGCTGCGCGCGATGACCGACCTGCGTGAGACTCGCAAGGCGGCACGCCTGAATGCCCTGCTCGCGACCCATGCGCTGGTGCTGGCCTTCGATAGCCGGCCGATCACGCTCGCCTACCTGGAACAAAAGCTCGGCAAAGGATCACGCCGCCCGACGGTACTCATCGCGACCGGCGACACGCAATCGTCGCGCCACGACCTGCTCGAACGCTTCGCCCCGGGCTCCGATGACCGCAATCTGGTCGGCCTCTGCTCGGACAGCCTCGCCGAAGGCGTCAACCTGCAACAGGCGTCCGCGCTGATGCACCTCGACATGCCGAGCGTGGTGCGAGTCGCGGAGCAACGCGTGGGACGAGTGGACCGCCTCGACAGCCCACACGACGCGATTGAGGTTTGGTGGCCCGACGATGCGGCGGAGTTCGCGCTGTCGAGCGACGAGCGCTTCCTCGAACGCTACGAGGCCGTCGAGGATCTGCTCGGCTCCAATCTCCCGCTCCCCGAGCACCTGCAGGATGGCAGCGCGCGACGGGTGCCCGTTGCGGATCTCATCGAGGAATATGAACGCGAGCGCGGCGCGATGTCCTGGGACGGTATCCAGGATGCCTTCGCGCCGGTACGCGCGATGGTCGAAGGACCCACAGCTCTTGTCGACGAAGATACCTATACCCATTACCGCGAGATCCGGGCCCGCGTACTGTCGCGGGTCAGCCTCGTCGCTGCCAAGTCACCATGGGCGTTCTTCTCAATCTCGGCCGGCGGGCTCGGCGCCCCCCGCTGGCTCCTCTTGCCGAGCTACACCGGCGCGCCAGTCACTGAGCTCGAGCAGGTCTGTTCCGTACTACGCGAACGGCTGGGCGGTCCGATCGCCGATCTGCCGATGGACGACAAGGCCGAGCGCGTGCTCGAAATCTTTCTCGGCCGACTCGCGCAGGCCGAGCGCAATCTGCTCTCGCGCAAGAAGCAGCGCGCCCTGGAAGAGCTGTTGATCGTACTCGCCCGTTATCAAAAGGTAGCGGCCGAGCGTAGCGACGAGCAGCGCCTCAATGCCTACCGCGAGCTGAGTGAAATGCTGGCCAACCCACCGCCCGACGCACAGCCCGACTGGGACGAGGTCGCGGCGCGATGGCTCGACTTGATTCGGCCCATTTGGTACGACCGGCTCGTGCGCGGACGCGGGACCTTGATGTTATTGAAAAACCTGCGTAACGATCTGCTCAAACGCGAAGCGGAGCTAGGCCCCCGCATCATCGACGCGTACACACGCTTTCCACTGATGCCGGCACCGGACGAGCGCATTTCGGCCTGCATCATCGGCGTGGCGTGAACCATGAAGTAACACTGCATTTCGCCAGGTTCGAGATGCCCAACCAATCGACGGTGACGAAATCAGGCGCCGCGTTACTTTGGCGCTAGCCCTAAGTGTTCGCGCACACGCTCCAGGCGCTCCAGCCCCCAGTACAGATCGTCATCCACCAGCCACGAGGGCACCCCGAACACGCCGGCCGCCTCGGCCTCGCGCTGCAGGCGATCGTGCTCGGTGCGCCCGCTGGTCGCCGCCCAGCCGGCAAAGCCCTCGACCGGGAAGCCGTGGTCGTCGAGCAGCCCGATCAGCGCCGGCAGGTCTTCGAGGTTGAACTCGCGGCGCCAGAAGCGGGCGAAGAGATCGTCGTGAAAGGCACGTACGTCGCCGTGGCGCGCCGCCCACAGGAAGGCGATGTGCGCGTGTGAGCTGTCGAAGATGCGCCGCGGGCCGCGCACCGTGAGGCCGCGCCGGTTGGCCTCGCGGCGACAGTCCATGTAAGCGTAGCGCACGCGTCGCCACTGGTGGTCGTTGCGCGTGCCCACGGTGTCGTGCCCGTGGGCATCCAGCGCCGCGCTGCCGAGGTACTTGGGGATCTGCAGCGTGTAGGGCACCAGCTCGACCTCGACCTCCGCCGCCAGCGCCCAGTTGGCCTCCTGGGCGAGGTAGGCGTAGGGGCTCTTGTAGTCGAAGAAATGGCGTACGCGCACCCGCACTACCTTCCGGCCTGTTCCTTGACGTAACGCGCGATGTCCTCGTGGGTCGCGAACCACACGCCGGGTTTCGACTTCATGTAGGTGATCAGGCGGTCGAGCATGGCGATGCGGTAGCGGTGACCGATGACCTGGGGATGCATGGTCAGGATGTAGACGCTGCCCTCCTCCCAGGCACCGTCGAACTCGTCCTTCCAGATCGAGTAGACGTCCTCGGCGTTGCGCAGCGCGACGTGCTTGGACGGCCACGAGATCTGGAACAGCGGCCAGTCGTCGAGGATCCACTCCACCGGCAGCTCGACCAGGCCGGTGTCACGGCCCTCGGACATCAGCACGTAGGGCCGGTCGTCGGCCATCATGGAGCTCTCGTAGAGGAAGCCCATTTCCTTGACGATGGCGATGGTCGATTCGGTCAGGTCCCAGGCCGCCGAGCGGAAACCGACCGGGCGTACGCCGGTGTGACGCTCGAACTGGGCGATGGTGTCGGCATAGATGCGACGCTCCTCGTCGGCCTGCAGCGTCATGGGATTCTCGTGCACGTAGGAGTGGAAGCCGAACTCGTGGCGCGGATCGGTCTTCACCATCTCCACCACCTGCGGATGCAGCTCCATGGTCATGACCGGGATGAAGAAGGTGGCGGGAATGTCGTGCTTTTTCAGCAACTTCATGACCCGCGGCATGCCGGCCCGGGCGCCGTACTCGCCACGCGACATGTAGGACGGACTCGACTGGCCCTGGAAGCCGATCCAGACCGGCTCGGTGTCGACGTCGAACGACAGGCTGACGGCAACACGCTGGCCATCCGGCCACGACGCCGGCGTGAGATCGGCGCCGGCGCGCACCGTCGAGACCTTCTTCACAATCTGCTCGGGTGCCCAGTTGTGGATCGGCTGCTCGCTGGCCTGACCACCGTAATCGTGCGCGGATGCCGCTGCGCCCGCCACCAACAGGGTGGCTGCCAGCCACACCCGCAGCGCCTTGCCCTGTCCTTCGTACCGCATCATGTCCGTTTCTCCCGTTTGCCCCGGATACCCGGCTATGGTGCCATACGCCCGGCGCCGGCCACAGCGGCGCGACAGCGAGGAGAAGACGCCAGTGCGGGTAGTGACGACCATCGATCAGCGCACCCTCGGCGCGGCGGCAACCGCCGCGGCCGCGGTCGAGGCGCAGGGCTTCCACGGCATCACCACGCTGGAGAATCGCCACGATGCCTTTCTGCCACTGGCGGTCGCGGCAACCGCGACCTCGCGGATCGAGCTCGCGACCGGCATCGCGCTGGCCTTCGTGCGCTCGCCCATGGTCACCGCGCACGTCGCCTGGGATCTCAACGCATCCTCCGGCAACCGCTTCGTGCTCGGTCTCGGCACCCAGATCGCGGCCCACAACGAGAAGCGTTACAGCGTGCCGTGGGGGCCGCCGGTACCACGCCTGCGTGAATACGTGACAGCGCTGCGCGCAATCTGGCAGTCGTGGCGCGAGGGCGGCCGCCTGCGCTTCGAGGGCGAGCACTATCGCTTCACCCTGATGCCACCCAACTTCGTGCCGGAAGCCGTGCCGCACGGCCCGCCCCCGATCACGCTGGCCGCGGTAGGTCCGGCCATGCTGCGCCTGGCCGGCGAAGTCGCCGACGGCGTGCGCCTGCACCCGTTCTGCACGCGGGACTACCTGGAGCGCCAGGTCCTGCCCAACCTCGAGCTCGGCTTCGCCCGCAGCGGGAGGCCACGTGCGCAGTTCGAGATCAACGGCGGCGGCTTCCTCGCCACCGGCGCGGACGATGCCGCGGTCGCCGCCGAGCTCGACTGGGTGCGCGGCCGCATCGGTTTCTACGGCTCGACCCCGGCCTACTGGCCGGTGCTGGAGAGCGCCGGCTTCCACGAGCTCGGCCCGAAGCTCAACCAGATGACCAAGCAGGGCCGCTGGTCGGCCCTGGCCGCCGAGATCCCGGACGAGCTGGTGCACGCCTGCACCGCGGTCGGGCGACACGACCAGATAGCCGACGCCGTCCGCGCGCGCTACGGCGGACTCACCGACACCCTGGTGGCGAGCGCCAGCTATGCCATGCCGTCGGATCTGCCGGCGGAGGTGATCGCGGACGTGGCGCGCGTGCCCGCGGCGTTCACCGGGTTTGCCGGACGCTAGCGCGGCGGCACAGCGCATGGGCTACACTCGGCGCCGTGCTGCGCATGGCAGCACTGAGCCGAAGATGGCGTTGATTCGCGCGTGACTGACAACGATCGGGAAACCGCAACTGCACCCTGGCACGCCCTGCCCGCCGAGGCCGTGCTCACCCGCCTGCGGGCGAATGCCGGCGGCCTGAGCACCACCGAAGCCCGCTCGCGCGGCGCGGACAGCGGGCCAAACCGCCTGCCCGAGCCACCACGCCGCTCGGCCTTCGCGCGGCTGCTCAGCCACTTTCACAACGTGCTCATCTACGTGCTGCTCGGGTGCGCCGTGATCGCTTTGGCACTGGACCACGCGACCGACGCCGGGGTCATCGTCGCGGTGGTGCTCGCCAACGCCGTCATCGGCTATATCCAGGAAGGCAAGGCCGAGTCGGCGCTCGCCGCGCTGCGCGATCTCCTGTCGCCGCGCGCCGCGGTTCTGCGCGACGGCCGCCGCGGTACGGTCGACGCGGCCAACCTGGTCACGGGCGACGTGGTCGTGCTCGAGGCCGGCGATCGCGTACCGGCCGATCTGCGCCTGCTCCGGGCGCACGGCTTGCGCATCCAGGAATCGGTGCTGACCGGCGAATCGATGGCGGTAGACAAGCAAACCGGCACGGTCGCCGCGGAGGCGCCGCTGGGCGACCGTAGCTGCGTCGCCTTCAGCGGCACGCTGGTAACCGGAGGCCAGGGCCGAGGCGTGGTGGTGGCGATCGGCGAGCAGACCGAGATCGGCCGCATCAGCGGGCTGCTGGCGGCGGTGCAGCCGCTGACCACGCCGCTCGTCCGGCAAATGGACCGGTTCGCACGCTGGCTGACGTTCCTGATCCTGTCCATCGCGGTGGTGTTGCTGGTCTACGGTCATTTCGTCGAGCACTTCGCCTTTACCGACCTCTTCATGGCCGTGGTCGGGTTGTCGGTCGCCGCTATCCCGGAAGGCCTGCCGGCGGTCCTGACCATCACCCTCGCGGTGGGCGTGCAGGCCATGGCGCGCCGTCATGCCATCGTGCGCCGGCTGCCGGCGATCGAAACGCTCGGCTCGGTCTCGGTGATCTGTACCGACAAGACCGGCACCCTGACCCGCAACGAGATGGTCGTCACCTCGCTCGCCACCGCGCGTCACCTGTTCGCGCTCGGCGGCAGCGGCTATCGTCCGCAGGGCGCCGTAGTGCTGGATGGCGCCAGCGTCAGCGCGCGCGAGCACGCGGTGCTTGCGGAAATCGGCCGCACGGCCGCCCTGTGCAACGATGCCTCGCTACACGACCGGGCCGGGGAATGGACCGTGGAAGGGGATCCCATGGAAGGCGCCCTGCTGGTGCTCGCGGCCAAGCTCGGCGTCGAACCTGCCGCTGAACAGGCGAGCTGGTCGCGCACCGATGCGATCCCGTTCGATACCCGGCACCGCTACATGGCGACGCTGGACCACGATCATGCCGGTAACGCCGCAGTCAGCGTCAAGGGTGCGCCCGAGCGCATACTCGACATGTGCTCGGACCAGCGCATCGGCGACGGCGGCACTGAAACGCTGGATACCGGCTACTGGCAACAGCAGGCCGAGGCGATCGCGGCGCGTGGCCAGCGCGTGCTTGCGCTCGCGACCCGGACCATGCCGCCCGCGCACACGGTGCTCGAATTCAGCGACGTCACCTCGAACCTGACCCTGCTCGGCCTGGTCGGCCTCATCGATCCGCCCCGTGAGGAGGCCATCGCCGCAGTCGCCGAATGCCGCGCTGCGGGCATCCGCATCAAGATGATCACAGGCGACCACCGCGGAACGGCAGCCGCAATCGGCAGCCAGATCGGCTTGCAGAACCCGCAATCGGTGCTGACCGGGGCCGACATCGACGGCCTGGACGACGCCGCCCTGTCGCTGGCTGTGCTCGATACCGACATCTACGCCCGCACCAGCCCGGAGCACAAGCTGCGGCTCGTCATGGCGCTGCAGGCACGCGGCCTGACGGTCGCCATGACCGGCGACGGCGTCAACGACGCACCCGCCCTCAAGCGTGCGGACGTCGGTGTCGCGATGGGACGCAAGGGCAGTGAAGCGGCCAAGGAAGCGGCCGAAGTTGTGCTGACGGACGACAACTTCGCGTCGATCGCGGCCGCGGTACGCGAAGGCCGCACCGTCTACGACAACATCAAGAAGGTCATAAGCTGGACCCTGCCGACCAATGCCGGCGAAGCCATGACCATCGTGGTCGCGCTGTTGTTCGGCATGACGCTGCCGATCACGCCGGTACAGATCCTGTGGATCAACCTGATTACCGCGGTCACGCTCGGTATCGCACTCGCCTTCGAGCCGACCGAGCCGACCACGATGCAGCGGCCACCCCGGCCCCAGCACGAGTCACTGCTGAGCGCGGACCTGGCCTGGCACATCGTGCTCGTCTCGATCCTGTTTCTCGGCGCGGTATTCGGGATCTACGCCTGGGCGGTCGACCGCGGGCACTCGCTCGAGCTGGCGCGGACGCTGGCGCTGAACACGCTCGTCGTGCTGGAGATCTTCCATCTCTTCTTCATCCGGAACATCTACGGCACCTCGCTCACGTGGCAGGCGGTGCGCGGAACGCCGGTGGTGTGGAGCACGGTCATCGCGATCACGCTGGCCCAGTTCGCGGTGACCTACCTGTCGCCGCTGCAGGCCGTGTTCGCGACGGAGGCCGTGCCGTTACTGGAAGGTGTCGTGGTGTTCAGTCTCGGCGTCGTGTTCTTCGCCGTGATCGAAATCGAGAAACAGGTACGGATGAGCGTGTCCGCAACCCGCGCTGCTTCTTCAACCCACCGTTCAGAACAGTAGCTCGTCGGCGATGGCCTCGAGGCCGGCGCGGGCGCAGGCGTCGTCGGCCTCCGGCGTCGGTGCGCCGGATACGCCGAGCGCACCGACGACCACGCCGCCGTAGGTGACCGGCACGCCGCCGCCGACCATCAGCACCGGCGGCACGGTGTGCAGCAGGTCGAGCTCGGTGCGCTGCGGCAGGCCCTGCGCGAGATCGAGCGTGGCCTGGCGGAAGCCGGCCGCGGAGCGTGCCTTGCGCAGGGCGATCTCGTGCGTGAAGTTTCCCGCCAGGCGGTCGCGCAGCGTGACCTGGGCCGCGCCGGCGCGATCGACCACGGCGACGCTGACCTGGAAGTCACGCGCGCGGCAGGCGGACTGGGTGGCCTGCGCGAGCTCGAGGGCGAGCTCCGGGGTCAGGCTCTGCGTGGCGAACACCGGCGCCTCGTCGGCCATCGCCGACGCGCCGCACAGGCTAAGCACCAGAAAAGGCATCCATCGTGGCAGTCGCATCATGGCCCTCCCCGCACGCTGCTCGCGTCAGACTATCGTAACCGCGTCGTTGGGCGCGATGTCGACGCTGCCGCGGTCGCGCAGCCAGGCGGTCACCACGTCCCACACGGGTGGTCCCTCCACGTCCTCGTTGACCGAGGCCCAGCCGCTGACCACGTACTCACGGCCGGCATCCAGCGGCGCACCGTCCGGCAGCGTGACCAGGTTCTCGATGCGCCGGCCGCGTTCGGCGCCGACGCGCAGGCGGTAGCCGATGCCGCCGACGCGCACCATGTCGCCGCCCTGCTGGTAGTAGGGGTCGGGGTTGAACAGGTTGTCGGCGACGTCCTCCAGGATGGCCTTGATCTGCGCGCCGCTCATGGCGGTGCGGTATGCCTCGGGGTAGGTGATGGCGGTCTGGTTGAACACGTCCTCGCGCGTGATCGCCTGCCCCGGGAGCACGCTCGCGCCCCAGCGGAAACCGGGTGAGAGCGCGATCTCGGCTTCGCGCTCGGCGAGCAGCGCCTGGCAGATGAGGTCATCGAAGGTGCCGTTGAGATTACCGCGGCGGTAGAGCAGCGACTCGCTGCGGCCGAGCTCCTCGGCCAGGGTCGCCGCGTGCGGCGCGCGGATCTCCTCGATCACGCCCTGCAGCGCGGGGTCCGGCTCGATGGCGTCGGCGAACACGGGGATCAGGCGGTAGCGGTAATCGCGCACACCGTCGCTGCCGACATCGATATCCAGGCGCGAGAGAAACTTGCCGTGCGATCCGGAGGCGACCAGCAGGGTCCGTCCGACCTCGACCACCGCCGGCAGCGCATCGTGGGTATGGCCGGTGAGGATGACGTCGATGCCGGGCACGCGCCCGGCCAGCTTGCGGTCGACGTCAAAACCATTGTGGCTGAGCAGAACCACCAGCTGCGCGCCGTCGGCGCGCGCCGCGCTGACGGCCTCGTTGAGCGCCGCCTCGCGCACGCCGAACGACCACGCCGGGATCTTGTAACGCGGGTTGGCAATCGGCGTGTAGGGAAAGGCCTGGCCAATGACCGCCACGCGCACGCCGCCGCGCTCGAAGAACGCGGTCGACTCGAACACCGGCTCGTCCCACTCGGTGTCGAACACGTTGGCCGCGAGTAGCGGAAAATCGAGGCGCTCGATGAGCTCGCCGACGCGCTCCTCGCCATAGGTGAATTCCCAGTGCGCGGTCATGGCGTCGACCCCCAGCGCGTTCATCGTGGCGACCATGTCGGCGCCGCGCGAGGCGAGCGCGGTGTAGGAGCCCTGCCAGGTGTCGCCACCATCGAGCAGCAGCGTGTTTTGCGGGCGTTCGGCACGGACCGCGCGCACCAGGGTGGCGAGCCGGTCGAGCCCGCCGACCTGGCCGTAGCTTGCCGCCAGCGCGGCGAAGTCGACGCTGGTCAGGGCATGCGCCAGCGCGCTGCCCGGCTCCAGGCCATAACGCGCCAGGTAGTCGCGCCCGGTGATATGCGGCGGCAGTCCGGCGGCCGCGCCGACGCCGACGTTGAGCGAGGGCTCGCGGAAGTACACCGGCACCAGCTGGGCGTGAAGATCGGTCAGGTGCAGCAGCGTGACCTGGCCGAGCGGCTCGAACGCCAGCAGGTCGTCCTGGCGCAGGCGCTGGGTAGCGAAGGCGCGCAGCGGGTTGGCCGCGAACTGCCCGCCGGCAGCGAGTGCCAGGGCGAGCTGCAGGAACTGGCGCCGCTCGAGCATCAGTTGCGCACGGATGGCGTCTCCACCGGCAGTCCGCGCGCACGCCAGGCCAGGTAGAGCTCGAGGTTGACGTACTCCTCCGCACCCGCCGGGTAGGGTTCGGCGCGCACGTTGCGATTGCAGCCGCGGATGCGCCGGTGCAGGGAGCCCAGGGTCTGCCACTTGAGGCGATAGGTCGGAAAACCGTTCGACATACCCATCGTGAGGCGCTGCGCGCGCAGCATGCGGCCGTGGTTCCACTCGTGGCAATGGATGCAGGCGAGATCGAGCTGACCGCGGCGCTGGTGATAGAACGCCTTGCCGGCTTCGAAGAAGAGCTCCGCCTCGCCGTCGATGACGGGGCTGACGGGCATGTCCTTGGACTGGTGGCGCACGAAGGCGGTCATGGCCAGCAGCGGCTCGCTCTCCCACGGCCACGCGTCCGCCTGCATGCGCTCGACGCGGCACTGGTTGATGCGCTGCTCGAGGTTGATCAGCCGCCCCAGCTCCGGGGCGTATACCGGGTAGCTCGCGCCGACGCCGCGCATGCTCTCGGCGGCATCGCCGTGGCAGCCGCTGCAGGCCTTGCCGGCCGCGCCGTCGGCCTCGTCCCAGATCTCCTCGCCGTGCTCGACCCACAGGTAGCCGGGGTTCTCGAAGTCGTCGTCCTGCATCGCGCGCGTCTCCGCGCTGGCGTAGGTGTAGCCGGAGCGGCGATCCTCGACGGCGTGTATACCCCAGTCCTCGCCGTCGGCAGCGAACGCCGCCGCGGCCACGACGGCGAGGAACCCGGCGGCGAGGCGCGCGGCGCTCATCCCACCTTGAACTTCTTGGTCGCCGAGGCCGTCGAGCCGTCGTCGTCGACCCAGGTGAACTCGAGCTCGCCGCTCTTCTCGGCGCGCACGAAGAAGGCCAGGTAGGGATTGGCCGAGACCGCCGGGTAGAGCGTGGCGCTGAACACTTCCTGCCCGTCCAGCTTGCAGGTAAAGGCATTGATGATCTTGCGCGGGATCTTCTCACCGGTCGCTTCGTTGGTGCGCTGGCCGGACTCCATCTTGTGCGAGATCAGGGCCTTGACCTCGAATGGCTCTCCCTTGGTGACCTTCTTGGGTACCTTGACGCGGGGTTTTTCCATAACTGGGACTCCTCGGGCGGTCGGCGGCTCAGCCGCCGCAGCCGCCAATCGTGACCTTCACTTCGTTGGCCGTTTCCAGCACGCGTCCGTCCGACATCTCGGCGATGGCGATGACGCGCTGGGTCTTCGCGAGGCGGATGCGGGTCGAGGTCTCCGCCCTGCCGCTGGCCGGCGTGAAGTGAAACGAAATCACTTCGGGAGTCGGATTCTCCTCGGCGAAGATGTGCACGGCGCGCACGTAATCGTCGGCGGTGAACGGCGAATCGACGGCGACCGAGATGGGCACCGTGTTGCCGTTCTCGGCGATTGCCGGGGTCGTCAGCGTGATCGTGCCGGAGCTCTCGACGCGGCGATCACCGACGATCTTCGCGATCGCGGCCTTCGCTGCCTCGATGCGTTCGTCGGCGTAGGCTGCCAGCGCCGGCCACGCTGCCAGCGCGGCGATGGTGCGGCCCAGCCAGGCGCGGCGGCTCAGGTGGCCCGGTGATGGCGAAAGGGTCTGCTCAGGCATGCTCATACCTCGTCGTCAGCAGCCGGCTCGAAGGGCCGGCTTCATTTCAGCGTGACCAGGAAGGCCACCACGTCTTCGACCTGCTGCGCGGTCAGCACCGGCTTGCCGGCGAAGCGGGGCTGCACCCGGTGCAGCCCTTCGGTGCGGTGATAAGCCGGCATCATGGTCAGCGGGTTGAAGTGCTTGGGGTCGACCACGCGCAGGCGCAGCTGGCCCTCGGAATAACGGGCGCCGACGCCGGCCAGGTCGGGGCCGGTGGTGCCGAAGAACTCGGCGTCCAGCGGTACCGCGTGACAGCCCAGGCAGTTGCCGCCCTCGCGATCGATCATCACCGCGCGCCCGCGCTCGGGGTTGCCGGGCTCCGCCGTGAGGGGCGCTTCGATGGCGTAATTCTCCACCACGTGGTCGGCTGCCGGTGCGATGTCCGGCATCACGAGGGCCGTGGCGAACAGCAGTGTATTGGAGATCCGCAAGGTATCGTGCTCCCCGAACTGCGGTCGGCGGCCGTGCCACCGTTACCGACAAGGTAGCGGTTGGGGCACTATATATCAATATAGAATAACTATATAACCGTATTGAATATAACGCCCACGCATAACGCGACCGCGCTTGTACTTGGACCGCGGCGACCCCGATGGTTCGCCCGTCACTCCGCCGCCGGCGAAGCGCCCCCCCCGTCCGGCGGCAACGGCGGCGGCAGCTTGCGCTTGCCGCCGTCGGGCGCCGGGCCGGGATCGCCGGGGATCGGCTGGCCGGCCATCCAGGCGATCGGCTCCTGCGGACGCACGGCACCCGCGTAGGCGGCATCCAGGCAGGCGTCGGTCTCCTCCGCTGCCTTGGCGCTCGCCGCGAGACGGGCGGCGATGGTCTGCGCCGCCGCCGCCGGCTGGTACTGCGTGCCGGCCATCCCGGTGCCACTGCGTGGCGGCCCCGGCGGCACCCGTTCGCGCTGGCGCCGTGCCAGGCGCAGCAGGATGTTCCAGGCGCGCTTGTTGTCGGCGATCGGCTCGACCTCGACCTCGCCCGCGGCCTCGAACTCGCGCCACAACGCCTCACCGCGCGCGCTGCGGATAATCACAATAGTCGCGCGATCGGTGCCGACACCGCCGCAGGCGATATCGGCCAGCTCGGCGGAGAAGTCGCCGCAGTGGCGGCACTCGGGGCGCTGGTAGTTCTCCATCGCGAACTGCAGCGGAATGGTCGCGACGTCGCCGTCGCGCTTGTACACCAGCACCTCGCCCTTGACGTTGAACTGGCGCACTTCGGTCAGCGGAATACCGAGGGTCTGCTCGATGTGCTCGGTCATGAGTTCGGGGCGGAACACCTCGGTACAGAACAGGCCGACGCTGAACGCGATGCGGTCACTGAAGCCGCGCAGGAACTCGCGCTGGCGACCGACGATCTTCGGCTTCTTCTTCTCGGTCACCAGGAACGCCGGGTCCATGTGCTGCATCTTGCGCAGCGGTGTGATCTGGCATGGCACGCCGACGAAGGCGACCTGCCTGAGATCGCGCTCGGCGACCTCGGTGAGCGCGAGGTTGTTGGCGCAGTAGGTGTACCAGGAACCGGCACTGGCCTTGATCTCGTCCTCGCTGGTGACGACCTTGGGCGTCGGGAAACAGGGCTTGTCGCCCTCGCCCACGGCGGACACCACCGCACCGTCGATGTGGCCCGCGGCGCGCGCCCAGGCCAGCAGCGCGGTGACCACGCCACCGTCCTGGCCAGCCTCGGCGATGTCGGGGCGCTTCGTGCGCGCGACGAAGATCTGGCGGAACACGCCGAAGATGTCCTCGAACGGCCGCTCGTCACCGAACACCGCGCCGCGCAGGTGCTCCTCGCGCGGCCACAGGCGCGGACACACCGTCGCGCACACGTCGCACCCGGCGCCTTCACTGACCCCGCAGAAATCGAACGCGGCGCTCGCCTTGGCGGTCTGCTTCGGCTTGCCGTCGATGTACTCGATGACGTTGTGCGGACAAGCCACGACGCAGGTGCCGCACTCGCAGCAACTGCCGTAGTCGACCACGTCGTTCATCATGTGCTTGAAAGTGTTGTGCGGATCCGGGTTCAAGGGCTGACTCTGCATCGTTTCACGGCACGTGCCGCCGTTGCGCATTCTCGGCAACTCCCGCGGATTCGACAACCGCCGCCGCAGGTTCCGGCGTACCCCGCGCACGGGCTAACATGCCGCACCACGCTTGACTGACGACGAGGGGAAACGGGCATGAAGGAATCCGGCCGCAGCGGCCTCACGCGACGCGCTTTCATCTACCTGTCGGGCCTGGCCGCGCTCGCCGCCGGCCGTGCCGGCGCGGTCACCGCACCGGCGGCGAAACGCGCCGCGGAAGTCTCGGAATGGAACCGCCTGCTCGGCGAGGTCAACGAGTTCCCGCTGATGAAGGCCCTGTTCGGGCGCCGCTCGCGCCGCTTCGGCTGGGGCATGGAGATCCCGCACGGCCCACTGGCCTACAAGTCGGAGCTGCCGCCGGTGCCGCTGGACGACTTCGAGCGCTCGGTCATCCTGGCCGCCGGTCTCGGGGTGTCGGGTTGGCATCACGGCATCCCCCACACCACCCCGCAGCCCGGCCTGTGCAACTATGCCGCGCGCTACACCGGACGCACCTTTCCGGTTGCGGCCGGCATCGGCAACACGGACCTGTTCTATACCCAGGACGATGGCACCTACTACGTCAGCACGCGTGACGCGGTCGACGACGGCAACTGGGCCGACGACCGGCTGAGCGTCGCCGAAACGCTGATCGAGACCGTTGCGCGCCACACGCGCAAGCTCTCCGACCAGCGCATCGATCCGCCGCGCAAGGCGCCGCACTACAGCGCGCACAACTTCTGGAACGGCAACACGCCCGGCTCGACGCTGTTCATCCCGGTGGCCAACGTCTCCGAGCAGCTCATCGACTTCCTCTTCATTGCCGCCGGCTCCGGCTACACCACCTTCGACGACCTTGCCGGCACCCCGGCGGGCAAGCTGCAGAAGTACTTCGACAGCGGCCTGCTCGATGCGAAGAAGAAATACCCGCTGTCCTACATGGAGCAGTACCTGCTCACCACCTGCGCAGTCGAGATGGGCGTGATGGGCCACAACATGTCGCTGGCGTTGCAGCCGCTGGGCCTCGGTGGCTGGTTCTACTCCGGCGTCAGTCCGTTCACCATCATGGGCGCCGCGGCCGGCGCCGGGGTGCCCGGACTCGGCTTCACGTTCGAGAAAAAGGACGGCTGGGGCGTACCCAACCCGCTCGGCATCGAGGGCCTCTACCAGACCTTCTCACCGCCGTGGTACCCGGACATGCACGCCGCGGTGGACGCCTTCCTGGAGCTCAAGTTCGGCCCTGGCGGCACCTACGACCCGGCCACGCCGGGTCCGTTCGCCGACAACGCCGGCACCAAGAGCAAGGTCACCCGCCCCGCTCCGGAGCTGGTCGAGTGCGTCGCCACCACCGCGCAGTACATCCACGACACCTACGGTAAGTTCCCGGGCACCGTGCCGAGCCTGTTCGTGCGCTACTACACGCAGGCACATCGCCTGGAGACCGGCTTCTACGACCGCTTCTTCCGCACCGGCAGCTACCTCGACACGCACAAGCGCAGCGTGGAGCGCTGGCTGAGGAAGCTCCGCGCCTGATTGCGCGGCCGGGTCCGCGCCCTACAGGCCGGCGCGCACCGTCAGCATGACGCCGTTACTGTCGAAGTCCCTGCGCCCTTCGACGCGCTGGTACTCGAGCGTGGTCGTCAGGCCCCAGGTGGTGTACATGCGCACGCCGAAGTTGAGCTGGACTTCGTCGTCGTCGTCCGGCTGCACCGCGGTGAAATTGCCCGGCAGGCCACCGGCGGCGCGACCGTCGTTGCGGCTCAGATCGTTGTGATAGGCCGCCATCACGTACGGCTCCCAGGCACCGAAGCTGTAGCCGACGTCGAGCCCGAAGATGACCTGTGACAGGTCGACGGTGCGTTTCGTAACGGTGCGCAGCAGGCCGGCGCCGGCGCTCGCCGCGCTGCCGGTCTCGAGGTAGCCGTCCTGCTCCTCGTCGGTGTGCAGGTAACCGACCTTGGCACCGACGACCCAGTTCTCGACCACCACCAGCGCGTTCAGGTTGGTGGCGACGAACCAGCGATCCGAATCGAAGCTGGCGCGAATGTCCGTGCCGTCCGCGGGCGAGATGCGGTCCTGGTCGTAGTCGAGCCAGCTCATGCCGCCGCTGACGTCGATGCTGAACACGTCGTTCAGCAGCACCGCCGCGTAGGGTGCCACGGTGTAGCCGTCGTTCTCCTGGCCGCCACCGTTGAACGTGGTGTCGGCGTCCACCCACTGGTAGCCGAATGCCACGCCGAGCAGGTAGCGGTCAGAGAACAGGCGATCGAAGCCCGCCAGCATGCTGTGGGCATCCGCGTCGTAGGCGAGCGAGGTGCCCTGGAAGGCGAAATCACTCTCGAAATCGCTATAGGAATAGCTGCCCCACAGGCCGAATACGCTGCCGCCCATCTCGTCGCCGGCAGCGAGACCGCCACCCGGCGTGCCGACCGACGCCTGGCTGTCCGAGCTCTTCTTGCCGCTGCGCTCGCGCGCGAGCTCGCCGTACTCGGCGCCGCTGACGCGCAGTCCGGCGCCGTTGGTGACCGAGCTGGCGACGCCGTTGAGGCAGCCGGCAAAGTCCTCGCGCGTGCAGACGCGCTCCTCGTCTTCGCTGGAAAAGGCGCCCGGAGCGGCGGCGCAGAGGCTGGCCGCGAGCGTGGCCGTCAGGATGGAGCGGTCGAGTTTCATGCTTACATTACCGTAAGTTAGAGGCAATTAATCAGGTAAAGTGTAAGTAAAGAATCGCGGCTTTTCCAGCCGTTGCTACCGTGCCGCGCGCAGGGCCTCAGCGAAACGTCGGCCGCGGCACCGCGCTGCGCTGGATGTTGTTGATATTCCTGACCAGATTCTCGATGGCACGGAGTGTCATGCGCTGCGGCGGAGTCGGCGCGCTGAAGCGATCCGGCACCCGCGTACCGTAACCCGGCTGGGTGATGGTCACCGTGCCGTGCTCGTTGCCGACCTCGATCGCCGATGGCGTATCGGCCTCCTCGCTCTCGAGCAGGACGATGGTCGCCGATTCGCCCTCGACCTCGCCGCCCACGGTGGTGCCGCGAATGCCGATGGTGGCCACGATGCCGGTCTTGACCCGCATCGCGCGCGGCCGCTTCTTGGCGATCAGCCCGGTGACGAACCGGAAGGCGCCACGCAGTACCTCGGCGCTGAACAGCCCCTCGTCGCCTGCGCTCACCTGGTCGACCCGGAACTCCGCCTGCGGCCCCAGGTTGAAACGGGTGTTGTCACTGAACTTCAGCATCACGATCGAGCGCGTGCCGGTGGCGATGCGGTCGCCCTCGAACAGCTTGTCGCCCCGTTTCAGGGTCACCGCCGGGCCCGCGGCCGGCTGGCGCGTCGCCGAGCCGCGGAGCACGGAAACCTCGCCAACCGGGTCGGCCTGCACTGCGGTGGCGACGAGCAGCAGGGCGGCGAGCGCGAGCACGCGGCCGATTCGTTCAGGGGCGCGGGACGACATGGCAGAGAACCTCACGGAGCGGGGCTATGGACACGCTAAGCGCGCCTCAAGTCCTTTGCAACCGTGGCCTCCCGCGGACGGGAATTTGCCGCGCAATCGGTCCGCTGCGCGGCGCCGGGAAGCCCGGCCGCGCGGAATGCGCGGCCGGGAGATGGCGGTCGTCGCTCAGGCGACCCGGCGGCGACGGACCAGGCCGAGCAGGCCGGCGCCGAGCAGGGCCGCGGTCAGCGGCTCGGGCACATGCACCTGGATGGTGCTGCGTGCGATCTCGTTGCCATTGCCGTCGAACGCGGCGAGGTAGATATCGTAGATACCCGCCTGCCCGCCGACGAACGGAAAGCCGCCACCCGCATCGTCGAAGAACTCCATGTTCCAGGAGTTCTGCGCGACGTTGAGCGCGCTGATCTGCCCCGCGTAGTTGGCCGCTGCCGCCGCGGCGATGGCCGGGTTGCCGTCACGACAGCCGGCGACCTCGGTGCCGGCACCGTTGCCGGTGGCATTGGTGCCCATCGAGTGATCCCAGCACACCGTGCCGGCAATCGGCTCGATGCCGTTGATGGGGTCGAAGGTGAGGAAGTTGGTGCCGGCGCCGGCATCGAAGTCGATGCCGATACGGTAGGTCAGGTCACCCAGCACCAACCCGCTGCTGCCGTCGAAATTGGTGTTGATCGACCACTCGAAGTTCCAGCTCGCGGTGCTCGGCGAGTCGGCCGCGAAGCCGAAGCCGCGTCCACCCGGCGCCCCGTTGGAGAACTTGTAGATGCCGACGTCGCCGACGTTGCCCTGGAAGTTGAAGATGTTCTGCGGCTGGTTGCTGGCGTCGAAACGCACTTTCGCGCGCAGACCGAGCTCGACCCCGGCGTTCTGCTCGACGGTATAGCCCCCGTTGGCGTTGCCGCTGCCGAAGATCGCGTCCGGCGTGACGTCGGTGTTGAACATCACGGCCGAGGCGGACGGCGCCAGGCCGAAGCCGAGCGCGGCGGTAGCGACACCGCGTGCCATTCGCGTAGACAGGTTGCGAATCATGGATGAAAGTCTCCCTGGTTGTTGTTCGATCGGTGACCGGCCGGGCACGACCCGGCCGGCACGGTCAGTCCCGGGAGAATTTCGGAGCAAACTTCGCGCCAGAAATTTTAATCCTTCCAATTCAGAGGGTTGCAAGGCCTCCCCTGATCGCGCTCAAGCAAATTGTTAAGCCGGCGTTACACCGGGGCACGCCCGGATCACCGCGGCGCACAACCTTTCCCCAGCCAATACAGCAACTTGGGTTGAATCAGCAGCCCCCGCCGGGTGTCAACGCGGTTGACGGCCCCGGCGGCTTCAGCGGACCGCGTGCACCGCCGGCGCGCTGCGCAGCGGTTCGTCTGCGACGCCGCGCGGCCGGTCGCCGCCGACCGTGATGCGGTGCATGCGGCGGTAGGCGGGGTAGTAGTCGCCGGTCGCGTAATGTTGGGTGGCGCGGTTGTCCCAGATGACGAGGTCGTTTTCGCGCCACTTGTGCCGGAAGTGGAATTCCGGCGTGTTCAGATGCTCGAACAGCAGGTGCAGGATGGCGTCCGACTCGGCCTGGCTGAGCTCCAGGATGCGCGCGGTGAAGGTCGGGTTGACATACAGCAGCCGCCGGCCCGTCACCGGGTGCACCACGATGACCGGGTGCTCCACCGGCGGCGTCTCGGCCTGCGCGCGGCGGATACGCTCGGCGCCGTCTTCCTGCTTGCGAAAATAATTGCCGTATGCACGCAGGAAGTCGTGCTCGGCGGTGACCCCTTCCAGCATCGCCTGCAGCGGCGCGGACAGCGTGTCGTAGGCGGCATAGGCACTGCGCCACAGCGTATCGCCGCCGTTCGGGGGGATGGTGCGGGCGTACAGCACCGAGGCCAGCGAGGGGTGCGGGCGATAGGTGACGTCCGAGTGCCAGGAATCACTGATCGGCGGGCGCACCGCGTCGTGCTCGAGCACCGAGATCTCGGGATGATCGTCGAGCGGGGTGAAGACCTCGTGGATCTCCATCTCGCCGAAGCGCCGCGCGAAAGCCATGTGATCGGCCGGTTCCAGGTGCTGGTCCGGGAACACCAGCACCAGGTGGTTGTGCAGCGCGTGGCGGATCTCGGCGAAAGTGTCGTCGTCGAGACGCGCCAGGTCGACGCCGTCGATGCGGGCGCCGATGGCCACCGTGCAGGGCTCGGGCGCGATGTGTCGATATTCCATGGCAGGACTCCCCTCGTTGGCGCGGCTCACGGCTGGATGTCTTCCAGCTCCTGGCCGCGCGTTTCACGGATGGTTAGAAGAATAATAGGCAAACAGACGAAAGGCACCAGGCTGACGGCCGCTACCGCGGCGCCGATGGTGCCCAGCCAGGCCGACAGCGCACCCACGATGGCCGGTGCCAGCGCCATGCCGGTGCGCCCGAGCAGGTTGTTGACCACCGCGTTGGCGCTGGCCCGGATCTCGGTCGGGAAGATCTCGCTGGTGATGGTGGCCGCGATCGGCCACAGCGCATGCATCCCCAGCACGATGACGTAAGCCCAGGTGATCACGAGCGGAGACTGGGCGCTGAAGCAGGTCCAGGCTGCCAGTGCACCGACCGAGAAGTAGACCGTCGCGGTCAGCCGCCGCCCGGCGAAATCGAGCATGGGACCGGCGGTGACGTAGCCGACGATGGCCAGCGAATAGCCAAGCGTCAGCGCGTAGCTGACGGCCGCCGGCTCCCAGCCGCGCTCGTTGGTCACGTAGTAGGAGAAGAAGAACAGGCAGCTCGAGCTCCAGGCGTTGACCGTGAACCAGATCGTCGCCCCGGCCAGGGTGCGGCGGCGGTAACGCGGCGCGAGCAGCGACCACAGCACGCGGAAGCTGGCCAGCAGCGACACGCCGTCCTCGCGCGCCCCGCCGTCGCTGTAGCGCCGCGTCTCGCGCAGGCGCCGCCAGTACAGGAACAGCACCGGCGCGGCCGCGGCCCCGATCACGTAGAGCATGCGCCAGCCGAACCCACTGTCGACCAGGTACGGGAACACGGCCGAGCCGAGGATGCCGCCGGCCAGGCTGGCGGCGAACATCAGGGTCACCGCGGCGCCGCGCCAGCGCGCCGGCATCTCCTCGGTGAGGATGATCGCGCCGACCCCGATCTCGGTGACCATGAACATGCGCGCGACGAACTGGTAGGCGACGAAGTCGTACAGCCCGACCGAGAACGCCGACAGCAGCGTGAACAGCGTGTAGCCGGTAATCGCGGCGAGGAACACCGGCCGACGGCCAAAGCGATCGGCCAGCCGCACCGGGATGAAGGCGACGATGGTGCCAACGTTGATCAGGCCCACGGCGCTGCCCAGGGTCTGCGAATCGGCGCCGAAGTCGACGCCCAGGTAAGGCAGCGCGAGGTTGATGATGAGCAGATCGTAACCCTCGAACAGGGTCACGAAGCAGACGAACGCCAGCAGTCCGACGAGGTAGGAACGCTCGTGCGAAGCCAGCGCGCCGCGCGGCGCGGATTCGGTCATGCTCACGGGTCGTGCGTGCTATTCAGGCGCGAAGCGTTCCCACGCGCGCACCGGCTCCGGCACCGGGGGCAGCTTGCCGTCCTCGTTCCACGGCAGCTCGCCGCCGGTCGGGTAGGCGACGTGGTCGCCGAAGTACATCACGTGGCCGTCGTATTTTGCGACGTCGTCGGGACTGAGGGTGATGGTGGGCCCGTCGAGCAGGGTGTGCGGATGGCGCCTGACCCACTCGTCGGCCGCTTTCAGTCCGTAGGCATCGGGAATGTTCACGCCCTTCACGAAATAGTGCCCGGGAATGACGATGTTCGCGTTGACCTTCTCCATCACCACGTCGGCCCAGTCCTGGCTCAGAATGTGGCCGTCATCGCTGACGGCGAGGATCGCGATGTCGATGTCGCCGATCATCTCCCATACGCGGTCGGGCGGATTCTGCCGGTTGTCGCCCCAGTGCAGGATGCGCAGCCCGCCGGTCTCGATGACATAGAGGCTGTTGTCCCACTGCAGCGTCTCGTCCGGTGGGCACGGATCCTCGTCGATGAAATTGATCACCAGCTGGCGGTACTCGTACTCGCCCTGCGTCTCGCAGACATGCTTCTCTGCGATGCCGGTGATGCGGACGTCGGCGAGCTTGAACTTGCCCGCCATACGTTCGAGCACCATGTCGGCATGCAGCCGGTCGACCGCGTCGTGATCGAAATGCGCGTGCGTGACCAGACCGATGTCGGTACGCGTGATCGGCATGTCACGGACGTACCAGGGCGGGTACATGCCGGTGATGTCGTTGCGCCAGGGGTCGACGAACAGCCTGACCCCGCGCGGCGAGACGATCTCGAAGGCGATGTTGCCGTAGAAGCTGATGGTGACCTCGCCCTTGTCCTCGTGCAGCCCGCCATAGACCTGGGCGGCGATGGTGCGGTCATTGTTGTGCTTCTGCAGCTGCGCACTGCCGCCGTGACCGCCATGCGCGTGGGCCAGTGGCGCCAGCAACGCGAGCAGCAGCGCGGGAATGAGGGTCCGGGTCATGACCAGTCTCCTGAGGTTGGGTTGGGGTGTGATTCAGTCGGCCTGCGCGGCCGCGCCGGTATCGGGCCGCGGGTCCGGCACGAAGCCGCCGCGGTTGGGCATGACCACGGCGGGTAGCGTGTGGCGGTCGAGCACGGTGTCGGCCTCGATGATGCCGTTGAGGTGCAGCAGGTGCGCGGTGAGCGCGTAGATCGCGTCGGCGTTCAGCGAGCCGGGGGCGAAGAACGGCATGGCACGCCCGATGTAATCGTAGATCGTGGTGGCGTAGGGCCAGTAGCTGCCGATCGTGAGCCGCGGCGCGTCACCGTCCAGGGTG
Source organism: Gammaproteobacteria bacterium (assembly GCA_041984235.1). Lineage (GTDB taxonomy): Bacteria > Pseudomonadota > Gammaproteobacteria > JBHIYN01. The sequence continues at coordinate 23,968 of JBHIYN010000004.1, read as the reverse complement.
CCCTGCCCGCCGACCAGTGCGGGATCCGGCCCGCTGCGGGCGTCGGCGCCGTGACACGCGGCGCAGTGCTGCGCATAGAGGGCGGCGCCGGTCGCCGGGTCACCGCGCCCTGCCGGCAATTCCGTACCCGCCGGCCCGATGGCGATGTCCCACGCGGCCATCCTCTCGGGTGAAGCGGGTTGGTCCAGACCGCGCACCAGCGCATGACCGGCGTCGGCGCTGGCGCCGGTCGCCACGGCGGCGAGCAGGAACAGCATCAGCCATCGCTCAGACATTGTGCACGCTGCCGTCGGCATCCACGCGCCAGTGCTGCATGGCGTTGTAGTGGTAGAAGGAATGGTCGCCCCGCGCCGCACGCAGGTCCGCGCGGCTCGGCTGTACGTAACCGGTCTCGTCACTGCAGCGAGAGACCAGCTCGGCCGGACTGCCGTCCCAGTCCCAGCCGAGACTGAAGCGGGTGTGGCACATGGGCAGCACCGGACCGTGCAGGCGTGCCTCGCGCCAGTGCCGTCCGCCATCGGTGCTGACCTCGACGCCGGTCACGCGACCGCGCCCGGACCAGGCCAGCCCGCGGATCTCGTGGAAGCCGCGTGCATCCAGCCGTTGCCCCGCCGATGGCCGCGTGATCACCGATTTCGCTTCCATCACGAAGCTGAACTCGCGCGCGCGGCCATCCGGCATGAGATCGGTGTACTTGGCGGTCTCCTCGCGCGTGTAGTACGGGGTCGCCGTCAGCTTGAGCCGCCGCAGCCACTTGACGCTGATGCTGCCTTCCCAGCCTGGCACCAGCAGGCGCAGCGGGTAGCCCTGCTCCGGACGCAGCGCTTCGCCGTTCTGCGCCCAGGCAAGGATGACGTCGTCCAGGCACTTGGCGAGCGGGATGCTGCGCGTCATCGCTGCGCCGTCCGCGCCTTCGGCGACCACCCAGCGTGCCGCGGCGTCGACCCCGGCCTCGGCGAGAACGTCGGCGAGCCGCGCACCGGCCCACTCGCTGCAGGCGGTCAGGCCATGCGTCTGCTGAACGTTCTCGCCGCCCGGCCCCAGCCATTCGCGGTAGCTGTTGCCGGAGCATTCGAGAAAACACAGGCGCTGGGTCAGCGGGAAGCGCCGGATCGTGCGCATGTCGAACTCCAGCGGGCGCTCGACCAGCCCGTGCACCAGCAGGCGGTGCGCCTGCGGATCGATGTCCGGCACCCCGGCATGATGGCGTTCATAGTGCAGGGCCGAGGGCGTGACCGTCCCGTCCAGGTCGCCGAGCGGCGTCCACGACGCGGTGCTGGTCGGATAACGCGCCGGCGTGATCCAGCGCATGATGCGTTCATACGGTGATCGCGTACCGTAGCCACGCGCCGCGCCGCCCTGGCTGCGCCATGGTGGCAACTGCGCCGCGTGTGCGCGCGGCAGCGCGAGCGCTGCCAGACCGGCGGTAACGCCATCGCGCGCACGGCGCAAGAATTTCCTGCGGTCCGACCCGGGCATACTCCCCTTCCCCTGTGAGCAGCATGCGTCGCCTGCTCGATGCAGGCCACGTTAGCAGAAGCGCCACCCCTGCGGCGAGTGTGCGTGTCACCCGCAGCGCCGTCGACCTACAATCGACCGCGGACAGGCCGCACGCGCCTGCCGTAATCCGCGGAGCCGACGACATGCATCTGGACGAACTCAAGCCGGGCCTCGCAGCCTTCGTACACGACACCTTCGGCAGCGCGGCGCGCCTCGACGCCGTGCGCGAGTCCGACGGCCACGCCGGCCTCACCTTCCTGTTCGACGTCGTCGAAGGCAGCGCGGCCCGCCATGCCTACGTCATCAAGCTGCCGCCCAAGGGCGTGCGTCGGCGTGGCAACACCGACGTGCTGCGCCAGGCGCCGCTGCTGCGTGCACTGCTGGCCGCCGGGCTGCCCGTTCCCGAGGTGCCCTTCGCGCACGACGACAATCCCTGGTTCGAGGTGCCGTTCATCGTCATGCAGCGGCTGCCGGGGCGTACGTTCTTCGTCTGGCAACCCGACCCGCAGCTGGACCTCACACCCGCGCCCTGCCAGCGGCGCTGGGAGGAGAGCGCGCGCTGGCTGGCACGCCTGCATGCCTTTGACTGGCGCTCGCACCTGCCGACCTGGGAAGAAGTCACACCGATCGAAGACGAGGTGACGCGCTGGCAGCGCATCTATGGGCAGGCGCCGGAGCCGGACTGGATCGCGGCCGCGGATAAGACCGCGCAGACCCTGCTCGAGACGCTGCCGCCCGACCCGCCCTGCGGCCTGATCCACGGCGATTACCAGCCCGGCAACTGCCTTTACCGCGACGACACCCTGTGCGGCATCATCGACTGGGAGTTATCCGGTATCGGCGGTTGCCTGCTCGACGTCGGCTGGCTGTCGATGATCGCCGACAGCGTCAACTGGACACCCGGCTGGCAGCCACTGCATCCGGTCGCCCCGGCACGCCTGCAGGCCGTCTACGAGGAAGCCGGCGGACGCTGCGGCGAGTACGTTGCCTGGTACCAGGCCCTCGCCGGCTATCGCCTGGCGAGCATCTCCTGTCTCAACGTGAAGCTGCATCGCAAGGGCCAGCGACACGACCCGATCTGGGAGCACAACGCGCGCAGCGTGATGCCGATGTTCTCCCGTGCGCAGCAACTGCTCGCGACTCTCTGCTGAGCGTCGCCGCGGACCGCCTTGCGAGGGAAAAGTTCGAGAGATTCTTTCAATCGAAAAAATCACGGCCTTGCTGAACTTAAGCTGAACGGCCCGCTCTGACCCTGCAATGCTCGAGCAGACTCAAGACACTTTGCAGGGAGACTCAACAGGATGAACAAGTTTGCACGCAGCGCGATGCTGTTCGCGGTGGCATTCAGCGCCACCACCCTCACCGTCGCCGAAGGATTCACACCGTGGCCCGACGTCCTCGCCATGGCCGACAAGAACAAGGACGGCATGGTCAGCCCGGCCGAGGTGATGTTCTTCGAATCGGCCGATCATTTCGTCGGCTTCCAGCCCTTCATGGCCGACCATTTCCAGGACTTCGACGCCGACGGTGACGGCAACGTCAGTCTCGACGAATGTCGTTCGGGAGTGGCCAGGCTCGGCATGAGTGATGCCGAGATCAGCAAGGCCTTCTTCGAGCGCCAGGGCTTCATGCCCAAGCAGGTCAACTGACCGCCGGGGTACGCCCGTCACGTGACCTTGCACCCCGGCGGAGCGGTCCGCCGGGGTGATTCTTCGCGGTGCTAGAATGGCGCGCCCCGACCGGCTGCCGCGCCCATGAGACTGCTCAATTCCCTCGGTCCCAATCCGCGCATCGTGCGCATGTTCCTGTGCGAAAAGGCGCTCGCCATTCCGTTCGAGGAAGTCGACATCCTCGCCGCGGAGAACCGCCGCCCGCCCTACACGGCGCGCAACCCGGGCGGCCAGATGCCCAGCCTGCTGCTCGACGACGGTACCTGCATCGCCGAGACGGTTGCCATCTGCGAGTACCTCGAAGACCTGCATCCCGCCCCCGCACTGATCGGCACGACGCCGGAGGAGAAGGCCGAGCAGCGCATGTGGCAGCGGCGCGTCGAGCTCAACATCACCGAGAATCTCTACAACGCCTTCCGCTACTCGGTAGGTCTCGAGGTGTTCCGCGATCGCATGCACTGCCTGCCCGAGGCGGCGCCCGGTCTGGCCGCCATCGTGCTGGAGAAGCTTGCCTGGCTGGATCCCCTGCTCGGCCGCAAGGCCTGGATCTGTGGCGAGCGCTTCACGCTGGCCGATATCATCCTGTTCTGCGCACTCGACTTCGGCGAGGGGGTCGGCCAGTCGATCGATCCCGCGCTGGTCAACGTCAACGCCTGGTTCGCGCGGGTCATGACCCGTGACAGCGCGCACGACAGCCTGCACCCGGACGGCGCCGCCAGCGGGCGGCGCGGCGTATGAACCCGGCGCGGTGAGCTCTGCACCCGCCGTTGCGCCGCTGCCGGCCGACGCACTCGGTGCCGCACTCGACCTGCTGGCCGGCTACGGCCTGCCGACCGGTGACCTGACCGCGCCGGAAGTGAAGCTGTTCGCGATCGGCACGCCGGCACGGCCGCAGGGCATCGTCGGCCTCGAAGTGCACGACCGCCACGGCCTGCTGCGCTCGCTCGCGGTACGCGCCGATGCGCAGGGCGCAGGCCTCGGCCGCGCGCTGGTCGCGCATGTCGAGACAGTCGCCCGCGAACAGGAGCTCGACGCATTGTGGCTGCTGACCGAGACTGCCGAACGCTTCTTCGCCGCGCTCGGCTGGGAGCGCGTCGCGCGCTCCTCGGCACCTGCGGCGATTCGCGCCAGTCGCGAGTTCACGAACCTGTGCCCGGCCACCGCGACCTGCCTGAGACATCGCCTGGTCTGAGTCATTAACACGGGCCGGCAGCACCTCCGCGCGGCGTCTACACTTGCTCCACGACGCGCCTTCGCGCGCCGATCGTAAAGGAGCGTCTGATGACCACGTTCACCCGTTCACTGAACCCCATCGACCTGCCGGACGGCGCGCGCGTCCTGCAGCCGCCACGCGGACCGCTGGCGCACGTAACGCCGGACAGCCCCGCCCTGTCGGTGATGACCGATCTGACGCAGGTGCGCCTGATCAGCATCGCGCCCGAGGTCAGCGTCGATACCGCGCTGGCGGTCATGATCCATGCCCGCGTCCGCCTGCTGCTGGTCCTCGACGCCGACGGCATCATCACCGGCCTGGTGTCGGCGCAGGACGTGATGGGCGAAAAGCCGCTGCGTATCGCCAGCGAGCAACGCATTCACCACGACGAGGTCCCCGTGAGCCAGGTCATGAGCGCCGCCTCCGAGATGCAGCCGCTGGACCTGAGAGACGTCGAGCAGGCCACGGTGCGCGACATCGTACGTCACCTCATGCACAGCAACCGCCAGCATGCGCTGGTCGTCACCCGCGACGACGATGCCGGCCAGTTCACCGCACGCGGCATCTTCTCCCTGACCCAGGTCGCGCGCCAGCTCGGTGAGTCCATCGCCCTCGGCGAGACGCGCGCCGAAAGCTTCGCCGAGCTCGAACGCCTGATCGCCTAGCAGCGCGGGGGCTCGCGCCCCAGCGCGTCGATACGCCGCTGCAGGAACCAGCAGAACCAGCCGGCGTACCTGCGCTGCAGCTCGGGTTTCATCCAGTCGCGCCCGGTGATGGTGCCGCGGCAGGCCGCGCTGCCGCAATTGCAGCGCAGCGTGTAGTCGAGGTCATCGGTCGTCGCCCAGTCGTGCGTCAGCTCCTCGCCGGCGGCGATGTCGCGCATGGCGACGAACACGATCTGTCCCTGGATGGCGATGTTGGGATCGCAGGAATGGTTGCTGTAGAGCATGGCACCGTCGCGCGTTGCCCGGTCCACCGGCGCGATGAACAGGTCCTCGCTCAGCTGGATCTCGGCCGCGCCCAGGTCCCGCTCCAGTGCCGCCCAGGCCTCGCGTTCGAGCACGTGCCCCCCTTTGACGGCGACGATCTCGCCGCAGGCAATGGGCTCGGTTGCGAACAGTCCGCGACCGTGGATCGGGCTGGAGCGCACCTCGGTCCGCGGTGATCGGTAACTCAGGTCGGTCATGGACGCTGCTCCGCCGTACGGGACGCCGTCACGTTACGGCAGCGCGCCGGTGCTGTCACTGCGCCGGCAGGCCGCGCGCGGCGGCACCGCCGTCGGCCGCCCGCATCGCTTGCAGGTCCGTAGCGAGCACGGCGTCAGTCGGCGCCAGCGCCTCCCGCCCGGGTGCCGGCATCGCCGCTCGCTGGCGGTCGAGCTCGTAGAGCGCGGCATTCAGCAGCGGCAGCAGCGCGAACACCCTCACGTCGGGCGGCAGCGCGCCGTAGCGCTGCGCCAGGGCATGCACGTGTGCGGCCATGGCCCGCACGAAATGCAAACGCAGCCGGTCGCGCTCAGCCGGCGCTGCGTCGTCCACCGCCGCCGCGGCGCGTTCGAGGTAATCCTCGTACAGGCCGACCGCGATCCAGGCGAAGCCGGCCTCGGCGGCGGCGACCATGGCGAGCGCCTCGGCAAGCTTCTCGCGCGCGAACGCGAGGCTCAGCAGCAAGGTCTCCTCCCCGGCCAGCGTGAACAGCAGCTCGAGCCGCTCACCGATGCGATCGAAGGGATAGGCGATGTGATCGGGCGCGTAGCCGGGGCGTGGCAGTCCGCGATCTTCAATGGCCGTGCCCGGCTCCTGCGCGACAGCCGCTAGCGCGGCGCCGAGCGCCAGCGTGCCCGTGAGGGCCCGCAGCAAGCGACGCATCAGGAGCGTGGCCGCGCCCCGCACACGCGGCACTTCCCCGAGTCTGTCGTCGCGCCCATACCCATCGCACTCCGCTCGTTCGGGCCCAGTATGCCGCCGCGTGGCGGATTAGGCGAAGGGTGCGGCGTGCAGCGTCGTCAGCCGAGCAGGATGCGCTCCATCCACTTCATGCCCAGTACGCCGCCGGCGACGATGGCGATGAAGGTAATGACCGAGCCGACCGCGAGGGTCGACACCCCGGTCACGCTCTGGCCGATGGTGCAGCCGAGCGCGGTCACGCCGCCGATGCCCATCAGGGCGCCGCCGGCGACGTTGCGCAGGGTGTCACCCGAGTCGGCAAAGCCGATCAGCTTGAACTTGCGGCTGAGCAGCGCGGCGACCAGCGCGCCGGCGAGCGCGCCGAGCACGCTGGCGACACCGAAGCCGGGCACGCGATCGGCGGTGAAGCGCTGCAGGTATTCGAGCGTATCGCCGGTCGGGCGCACGTAGGTCAGCGAGGTCGGGTTGACGGGGACATCGGCGAAATCGTCGTAGGCGAGTCCGGTCAGCGCCCAGCCGGCGACGATGCACAGCCCGACCCCGGCACCGCCGACGAGATGCTTCGGCGAGGTGCGAAAGGCCGGGTCGAGCAGACAGTAGACCAGCAGTGCCGCGCTCAGCAGGCCGGCGACAATCCAGCGCAGGGTTTCTTCGCCGGCGATGCCGGCGCTCGCCAGCAGCGCCGCCATCGAGGGGCTGGCGCCGTCGCCGAGTGCGATGGCCGTGTGGCCTTCCATCCAGGCGCGCGCCGGCCCGAGGATGCCGCCGATGGTCATGTAGGCGGTGATGCCGACCACGATCAGCACCACCAGCGCGCGCAGGTCGCCACCACCGACCCGCACCAGGTTACGGCTGGTGCAGCCGCCCGCGAAGACCATCCCGACGCCGAAGATCAGGCCGCCGACGAGATTGCCGAGCCAGTTCACGTTCGGCTGCAGGTACATCGACAGTGCGAGGTCCACGACCCCCACCTCGGCCAGTGCCTGGGTGCCCACGATGGCCACCGCGGTGGCCAGCAGCCACATGCGCAGGCGGCGATAGTCCTCGAACGACATGATGTCGGAAATCGAGCCCATGGCGCAGAAGTTGGTCTGCTGCACGATGAAGCCGAACACCGCGCCGATGGCGAAGCCGCCCCACGCCAGCCACAGGGCCGGGGCTTCGAGTACGGTCTCGCGCAGGCCGTCCATGCTCAGCCGGCCGCGGCGCAGCCTTCGAAGGCGTCGGCGTCCATCTTGGCCTCGTACTTCGGCGTCACCTCTGCGCCGGGGGTGAGGCCCGCCTTGACGCTGTCCCAGTCGTCCGGCCGCAGCACGATCATCCAGCCGGCCTCGTACGGATCGCCGTTGGCCAGGCTCGGCTGCTCGACCAGCGCGTCATTGACCGCGACCACCTCGCCGGAGGCCGCGGAGCGCGCCGGCCCGACCCACTTGCCGGACTCGATGGTGGCGCAGGACTTGCCCTCCTTGACGCTGCGCCCGACCTTCTTCGGCGTGAAAGCGACCAGCTCACCGGCGAGCGCGGTGGCGACCGCGGTCATGCCGATACGCACCGTGCCGTCACCGACCTCCTGGTACCAGGTATGGTTCTCGACGTCGTAGAGCAACTCGTCTGGCAGGTTGCAACCGCGAACTACTGGCATGTGACTCTCCTCTCAGGGACTGGCTCCTTTTCCGCCAGCACCACCAACCAACAAACCCGATTCCTTCCCAGGAAAAGGTGCCTGTCCCTTTTGTTATCTGAAACGCACCTCTGAAAAGGTGCCTGTCCCGAATGTTGCGCAGGGACTGGCTCCTTTTCCCTCAACACACACGACAACCGGACCCGGACGGTTTCCGGGAAAAGGTGCCTGTCCCCAATGGTGCGCGTTTCAACCACCGACGCAGTCCCGTTCCAACCGGAGCTCGCCGCATCCCATCATGTCCGCGCGGGCGTAACCGTGTCGTCACCAGCCGCACGCAGCGGACGCGACGCACAACAGAAATCGCCGAGGCCCGCTTCCTGCAGCTTGCCGCTGACGAACAGGTACAGGTGCCGGGCGACGAAGCGCATCATCGCCAGGCGCTGCGAGGACTCGGCGTGGCCGGGCTCCGCTTCGATGAGATTGTAATGCCAGGCAAGCTCGCGGCAGGTCTCGCGGCAGGCGTTGAAGCTGGGATCGTCCAGCGCGCCCTGGCGATGCAGGGCGAGCAGGCGAAAGCCTTCGCGGGTCTCCGTGGTCGGCGTCTTGCCGTGCGCGCTCAGCCAGTGCTCGAGCACCTGCTCGCCGAGCGCGACCAGCTCCGCGGCGTCCTGCGCATCGGCCTCCAGTGCCGCGTCGATGTCGGGCAGGGTTCTCACGCCAGGATCTTCTCGCGCACGAGTTGCATCGAGTCGGACACGTTCTCGTGCACGCCGACCTTGCGCGGCGAGAGTCCCAGCGCGAGCCCGAGCAGCTGCGTGAAGTAGAGGATCTTCACGTCGGTCTTCACGCCGAAGTTGGTCTCGGCGCGGATCTGGTGCATCTCCAGACCCGAGTGACAGGTCGGGCACTCGGTCGCGATGACCTCGGCGCCGGCGGCCTCGGCCGCCTGCAGGATGTTCAGCACCAGCCGGGTCGAGGTGTCGGAGTCGGACAGGGTATGCGCGCCGCCGCAGCAGGCGGTCTTGAGCGGGAACTCGACGTTCTCGGCGCCGGCCGCGGCAAGCAGGTCGTCCATGAAATGCGGCTTGGCGGTCGATTCCGTGCCCGGCCCCTTGTCCTTCTCCGGGAAGATGTGCCGCGGGCGGGTGTACATGCAGCCGTAGTAGTTGGCGATCTTCAATCCCCTGAGGCCGTTCTTCACGCGTGCCGCCAGCCCCTCTTCGCCAATGGCCTGCTTGATCCAGTCGAGCGCGTGAATGGTCTCGATGCCGCCGGCGGCGTAAGTCTCGTGCCCGGCCTTTGCCGACAGGCGCTCGACCACGGCGCGCGAGGCGGCGTCGTTGCCGAGGTCGTACTCGGCCTTCTTGAGGTTGTGGTAGCAGCCGTTGCAAGGCGCCATCACGGTGTCATGACCCATCTCGTGCTTCGCGATCGACATCACCCGCGACGAGAGGTAGGTCTGCAGCTTGGGGTCGACGTTCTTGACCTCCATCGCGCCGCAGCAGTTCCAGTTCTTCACCTCTTCCAGCTTCAGTCCGAGCGCCTTGCCGACCGCCTTGGTCGAGCGGTTGTAGGCGTGCCCGGAGCCCTCGAGCGCGCAGCCCGGGTAATAGGCGACGGTCTTGTACTTGCTCATGCGCTCATCTTCTCCTGCGGCGGGTCCAGCTCGCGCGCGGCCTGGTCGATCAGGGCGTCGAGCCCCAGTGCGCGACGCTGCGCGGTTTTCTGCTCGGCGACGTACTCGTTGATGGCTTCACGCGCACCGGCCCAGCCGCGCGTGCGCGGCCTGAGCACGTTGGCCAGGCCCATCTTCACCAGCATCCCGGCCGGCAGGTGCCACAGGATGCGGCGCACCATCTCGACCAGCCAGTCCTGCATCAGGGCCTGGCCGGTGCGCCGGAAGAAGCCGCGGATGATGCGGCCTTCCTCGATCTTTCCGGTGGCGAAGACCTGCTCGCTGAACTCCTCGTCGAAATGCATCGACGGGCTCGTCGCGGTGTGCCCCTTGAGCTCCAGCCAGTGCGCCGTGGCCTTCATCACGCCTTCCGGGAAGACGTCGCGCGGACAGGCGTAGGTGCACTTGTTGCACGACACGCACTGCCAGATGATGTCCTTGTCGCGCAGCAGCTCGGACTCCATGCCCATACGGATGAGATAGATCCAGTAACGCGGGTTGAACTCCGGGTTGAGCGCGTTGATGGTGCAGGAGTTGGTGCACGAGCCGCACTGCCAGCAGCGGTGGATGTGCTCGCCGCCCGGCAGCGCCGCGATCTCGTCCTGCAGCGCCTCGTTGTAGTCGGTCACCACGCGCGGCTCGATGAAGGTGCTCCAGTGGCCGGAGACGTCGACGCCGTCGATGACGAGGTTCTCGTGGGTGGTGAGATTCTCGGGGCGGATGAGGTGTTCTTCGTGGATGGGCATCGCGTCAGTCCGTGGCGTCGTCGATGGCGATGGCGCGGCCGTCCAGCGTCTTCAGGCGCAGCCGCGCCGAGCCGGCCCTGACCCCGTCCAGCCCGAGCATGCGCCGGGTGTGCTGCATGGGATCCTCGGGCGAGGAGAAATCGGTGCGCAGGTAGCTGCCGCCCTGCGCACAGATGTACTCGGCGTAGACCTGCGCCGTGAGCAGGTCGACGTAGGCCGGGATATCGCGGTAGAAGCCGTTGTCGGCGAGGAACACGGCAAGCTCCTCGCGCAGCACGAGAAAGGTCGCGTAGCCATCGTCGACCTCCAGCGTGCGCTGGTCGACGTCGTCACCGAACCACATCTCGCGCAGCGCACCGGTATTGGCGCGCCGGTCCCACACCCAGCGGGTCATCAGCGGGTAGCGTTCGGGATCGAGGTTGTGCAGGACCTCGGCGGCGAGATCGCGCACCCAGCGGTGTTCGCGGTCCTGCGGATACTGGGCGCAGAAGGCGCGCATGCGCTGATCGGTGGTGGCGGTATCGGATACGCCGTCCAGCAGCAGCGCCAGCGCGTGGCGCAGACGGACGAGGCCGTCGCCGTCGAGCTCGGTGGCGATGCGCCGGCGCACGGTCGCCATGAAGGCGCACAGCGCGGCGACCGAGGCAACGTCCAGCGCCGCCAGCTCACCCTCGCCCAGGGTCTCCCGGAACAGGCGCGACTTGAGCTTGAGCGCGTCGATGTAACGCTCCACCCCGCCCTGCTCCTCGCAGCCGCTGAGCAGGGCCTCCAGCGACGCGCGCAGCTTGGCGCCGGCGAGATGCAACTCCGGCCGCGCGTCGGCGCCAGTCGCGCCGGGGATGACTGCCGGCAGGCTCATCGACGGCTCACACCGCTTCCTCGAGCGCACCCAGGCTCGCCATCGCCGCGGCATTGCCCTGCGCAATGCTGTCGTCGATGGTCTCGGGCCCGGTCGCGGCCCCGGCCACGAACACCCCGGGGCGCGAGCTCTGGCCGATGGCACTGTAGGTGTCACGGCGGTCGATGAAGCCGTTCGGCTCGAGCGCGACGCCGAAGATTTCGGCCAGCGAGCGATTGTCGACGTTGGGGTCCATGCCGATGGCATGCACCACCATGTCGAAGGGGATGGTAATCGGCCGTTTGACCAGGGTGTCCTCACCCTTGACGATGACGCGCTTGCCGTCGGAGGTGACCTCCGCGATGCGCGCCTTGATGTACTTGACCTTGAACTCCTCCTGGCTGCGCCAGTAGTACTTGGTCTCGTACAGGCCGAAGGTGCGGATGTCCATGTAGTAGATGTAGACGTGGCAGTCGGGCAGCTCCTCGCGGATCTCCATCGCGATGTTGGCCGACACCGTGCAGCAGATCTTGGAGCACCACTCGCGTCCGATCTGGCGATCGCGCGAGCCTACGCAGAGCAGGATCGCAACGCGCTCCGGCTTGCGCCCGTCGGACGGGCAGCGCACGCCCTGGCCGGAGGAAATCATCTGCTCGACCTGGGTCGTGGTGACGACGTCGGGAAACAGGCCGAAGCCCCACTCCGGCTTGTTGACCGAGTCGAAGTGGGTAAACCCGGTACACAGAATGGCCGCGGACGCCTCCACGCTGTCGCCGTTGGAGAGCTTCGCGGTGAAGGCGCCGGGCTCGCCGTCGAACGCCTCGACAGCGGTATTCAGGCGCACGCTGACGCGCTCGCTGCGTTCGACGCGCTCGACCATGCCGCCGATGGCGTCCTCCGCCCACTCGCCGCTGGGTACGAGCTTGGCGTAGCCGGACAGGATCGGCGCGCCGCCGAGGCGCTCCTCCTTCTCGACCAGCACGCTGTCGCGGCCGACCGTGGCCAGCGCGTGGGCCGCGGCCAGCCCGGCCGGGCCGCCGCCGACGATCAGCACCGGCTTGCTCATGTGCGCTGCTCCAGCTTCACGAACCCCGGTCCGGAGGTGATCATGCGCCGCGGGTCGTAGAGATTATCGGGCGTACCCTGCTTGATCTGCTCGAGGTAGGCCTCGAACTCCTGCTTGGCCTGCCGCCAGTCGATGCCGAGCTTCTCCATCAGGTTCTCCACCGACGAGGCATGCCAATGCGACTGCACGATCCGGAACGGATGCGCGCCGCACACCAGCGCGGCGAACTGCACGTCGGCCAGGATCGGCAGCGCGTAGTCCTTGCCGACGGCCTTGCCGATCCACTGGTTCTTGTCGAGCGTGGTGATACAGCCGGTGTCGTGGCCGATCATGACGTCGGCGCGCGCCTCCTCGACCGCCACCCGCACCTTGCGATCGATGGCGAACGAGCGCGTGAACTCGCGCTCGGAGATGATGTGGCGGAAGCCGAATCCGCAGCAGTCGTACCAGGTCTGGTAGTCGATGACCTGCGTGCCGAGCGCCTCCATGATGCCGGTGGAAACCGCCACGCGGTTGCCTTCGAGGATGCTGTCATCGTAGATCGCGTCCTGCGGCACCATCTTGTAGACGTGGCAGGCGGGGTGGATGGTCGCGCGCACCTGCGAGGCGTCGATGACCTGGCGCTCGGCGATGCGCGCGCGCATCACGTGCACCCACTCCGAGTAGTGCACGATCTCCTCGGGGATGAGCAGCTTGCCGTCGACCAGCCGGCCGAGCTTGCCCAGGATCTTCGTGACCCGCTCGCGCAGCTCGGCGGAATGCAGCAGGTACTCGCGCACCTCTTTGTAATTGCCGAACGAGGTGCCGCAATGCACCAGCGGGTAGTAATAACCCGCCGGCAGCTCCTCGGCCTGCGCCGAGACATAGGCCTGGTGGAAGTTGCGCAGGAACACCGCGGCCAGGCTCTCGAGGTTGCCGATGCCGGAGCCGTGGTAGTTCCACGCCGTGCACGAGGTCTGGTCGGTCTCGTCGAGGTAGCGGATGTCGAGCTCGTTCATCAGCCACAGCAGTGACGCCGGATAGCCGGGGATGTTGCCGCACTGGCCACAGGACTTGTGGTGCCAGAGCTGCTGCGTGGGGATGCGCTTGTCCCAGCCGTAGAGGGTCTTGACCGTGACCGGCTCGTGCTCGTCCGCGATGCGATGAACCACGATCTCGCCGTCTTTCTCGAGCTGCCACATGATGTCGCGTACGTCTTCGACACGATCCTTGCTGGTCAGCATGGAGCGCCGGTCGACCTTCTGCTCGACCCAGGCGGTGGCGGCGCGCGCGTCGGCGGCGCTCAGATCGGTGTCTCGCCACTCGGCGCCGTGGCCGGTAAAACGTTCGCCGCAGTTGGTCTGATCGCTCATATCGAACTCCTCGGGACGCTCACGCGTCGTCCTCCTCGTCAGCGTCTTCTTGATCCTCGACCCAATCCTCGTAGTCCTCACGCTTCTCGTCCATGATGTCGGTGATGACGTCGAACAGGTTCTCGTCGATGCCCTCGAGCTGGTCCAGCACGCCGGTCATCTCCCAAATCGTGTAGAGCTCGATCGAGGTCTTGAGATTGACCTCCCAGGCCGTTTCAGTGGTATTCAGCGTCGGCATCGGGATGGCCTTGCGCAGCAGCTTGAGCGGCGCATCGACCTTGGTGATGTTCGGTCCCCAGTCCGGGAAGTGCTCGGGGGTAATCATGTTCGGCGCGAGCTGGTTGCCGGTCGAGATGAGCTTGAGCATGACGCGGCTGAACGGTCGCAGCACGTTCTTCGCCGATTCCATGCCATGCTTGATCGCGGCCTCGCGCATGAGCATCACCAGTCCGCCCGGCGAATTGCCGAACGGGCAGCGCGCGGCGCAGGTGTAGCACTGGGCGCAGGCCCAGATCTTCTCCTGCATGGCGTCGTAAATGCCTTCCAGGTTCTCCGTCCACAGCAGCTGCACGATCTCGCGCGGGCTGAAGTCGTAATAGTGCGCAGCGGGACAGGTCGCGGTGCAGATCCCGCAGTTGAGGCAGCCGTTGAGTTCGAAGTCGTAGCGCAGATCGCCCTGGATGTCGTCGAAGATCTCCTGCAGCGCTTCGCGCGGCAGCGGCGTCTCCTCCGACAGCGGGTCGCCGATGACGGTCTGCACGCGGGTGGCGGTCGCTTCGCTCATCGCCCCGGCCCTAGTAAGTCAGCACCTTGCAGTCGTCTTCCATGACCGCCTCGATCAGGTGCGCGCCGCCGACGATGCCCGAGCACTCGGGGATGAGGTCGGCTTCCTTCATGTCGAACAGGTCGAGGTTGGGCGAGCAGCACAGGAACTTCACCCCCGCCTCGTGCGCGTCCCGGATGAAGTCGAGCACCGACTTGGGCGAACCTTCCTTGACGGTGAGTTGCTCGGCGACGCCCTTCTTCATCAGGCGGCCGGCCGTGGCGGTGCAGATGACCTCGACCTCGTAGTCCATCGCGGCGGCGACGGTGGCCTGGAATATCGGTGCGCCCAGTTCCTCGCCGTTGCGAGGGTCGGTATTTGCCATCACGATGACCAGCTTGTCGGCCATGCCTTGCTCCCCGTGGCTGGGCGCCCGCCAGGGCGCCGGTGGTCGTGCCTCAAAGTATCGTGATTCAGCGCATATAATTCAAGGTTATATATTTATAATATTTTTGAATATATAGAAAATGCCTTATGGAACGCGGGAGAGCGGCTCGCCCACGCTCACCCGCCGACCACGGCCAGGGCGCTCGTGGCCGGCACCTGCAGCAGCTCGACCACGTTGCCGTCGGGGTCGCGGCCATAGGTCGCCCGGATGTCCCCGAGCGCCTGTGGCGCGCAGTGGAAGCGCATGCCCGCCGCCTCCAGCCGTGCGTGCTCGGCCTCGATGTCCGAAACCTCCAGGCACAGGTGGGTGATGCCGTGATCGTTGACCGGACGGTTGGCGTCGCCCGCCTTCGGCTCCGGCGTGGCGTACTCGAACAGCTCGATGCAGGCATTGCCGCATTTCAGCATGACGATGCGCGCCGAAGAGTCGCGCAGGCCCGTGATCGCGTCGAGCTCGCGGTGGCCGACGTCCCAGTTCAGCCGGAACACCTCCTCGAAGCCGAGCAGGTCAGTGTAGAACGCGCGCAGGCGCTCGATGTCGGGTGTCGAAATCGCGACGTGGTTGATGCCGTGGATCATGTCATGCCTCCCCAGTCTGGCCCCAGCAGAAGCACAGTCTACGCGCAAATCCGCGCGCGTTCGTCACGCGTTCGGCTCCATCCATCCCGTCACCTGCACCACGCCGGTCATGATCGGCACCAGCGCATCCTCGATGTCACGCCGCAGCGTGCGCACCTCGGCCAGCGCCGCCGCCGGCTCGGCCGGTCCCTCCTCGAACTCCATGACGAGATCCTCGGCGATGGCCGGCTTGAAACCGGGATGTCCGCTGAAGCCGAGCGCCTTGTCGCCGACCTGGAACAGGGCCGGCGCGTCGTCCTCGTCCAGCGCCAGCACCGTCGCCTGCGGCGGCGGCTCGAAGGCGTCGCGCACGTAGCTGACGTTGACGTAGCGCGGCGGCAGGTAGCCGCCCAGCGCGCCGTCCGCGCAGCGCCGTGCCTCGCCGATAGTGAAGCGCAGTGGCGCCACGTGCGTGCGCCCGCCGGCTGCCAGGGCCAGGATCTGCGCGCCGAGCTCGAAGCCGAGCACCGGCACGCCACGCGCCAGGCAGGCATGCGTGAGCTCCACCTCGCGCACCAGGGTCGGCACGTTGCGCGGGCCAGCCGTGCCCCACGGACCGCCGCCGAGCAGGATCAGGCCGTCGCCGACGTCCTGCGCGCGCGGGATGCCGCCGCGCTCGGTGAACGGGCGATGATAGGTGAAGCGGATCTTGCGGCCCTCGAGATGGTCCTCGACCAGTCCGAGGTAGTCGGCGGAGGTGTGCTGGATGATCGTGAGGTGCGCGAGGTAATCCATGCGGCGGATCAGGCGACGGCATCCTCGATCACGGCGACGATGTCGTCGACCGGCACCGACATCATCTCGATCTCGGTGTTCTTGAAGAAGCGCTTGACGGTACCCCCGGCGGCGCCGGCCGGTACCTGGCGCAGGGTGCTCTCGAGGTCGTAGACGACGCGCGGCGGCGTGAGGAAGAAGTCACCCGACAGGTGCACGCTCTCGATACGGCGCTCGGCGTTGGGCAGAAACTTCACTGCCGCGTGCAGGGTGCCGCCGGCGGTACTGCGCTGGGCGTGCGACCACGCCGAACCGGCCGTGCCGCCATCGATGGCATGGACGAAATCGTCGGTGCCAATCTCCTCGCGCAGCAGCGCATCGGCGGCGGCGGACTCGCTGCTGGTCAGCTCGCCCGGCGCGAGCGTGAAGCCGAGCGCTTTAGCCATGCCGCGCGCGAGCGCATCCTTGGCCTGGGCCGCCGGCGGCGGCTCACCGGCCAGGATCTCGGCCAGGCTGGTGACCCGCGAGGCGACGCCGCCGTCGCCGGCCCGCGCGCGCTTCTCCTCCGGCACGCGCAGCACGCGGAACATGGTCTCGGCGTCCAGCGCCAGGATCAGCGTGCCCTGGAAGAACAGCGTGTCGCCGTCGAAGAAGCCGCCGGTGCCGCCAATCTTGCGGCCGTCGACCTCGATGTCGTTGCGCGGGCGGAACTTCGCCGCGATGCCGAGACCGTTCAAAGCGCCTGCGGCCGCCTTGCACACCAGCGCCGCGATCCCGGCCAGGTCGCGCGCTTTCAGATGCCGGCGCGCGCAGATCAGCTCCCACCCGATCTGGTGCTCGTCGAGGTAGATCGCACCGCCGCCGGTCACGCGGCGGCCGACGTCAATGCCGCGCTCGCGGCAGAATTCGAGATCGATCTCGCGCGAGAGATCCTGGTGCCGGCCGATCAGCGCACTGGGGGAGAAGCCGAGGAAGCGCAGCGTGTCGGGGGTGGCGCCGGCACGGTGACCGTCGATCAGCGCCTGGTCCAGGGCGATGTTGTAGCGCCCCGCGTGGACGCCGGTATCCAGCAGGCGCAGCGGCTTAGCCATCGAGGTGCTCGAACTCCTCGCCCGGCTCGTAATGCTCGCCGGCACGCAGGCGGCCGAGCTGCGCGCGCACCTTCTTCAGATCCACCGCCGCCGGCTGAAACGGATAGCTTGCGATGTCGCTCGGCGGCGAGTCGCCGTAGGGGCGGTCGCAGGCCGAGACGTCTTCGGCGAACTTGCCCGGGCAGCCGGAGGTACGGAACGCCGTACCGGCGTCGATGATGTCGTCGACCTCGCCGGAAGGGATACCGTAGTCGCTCAGGCGGCCATCACCGTCGAAGCGCATGTGCTCCACGCGCACGTCGCGATAATCGATCAGGTAGCGCGCGAGCTGCACGCGGCGCCATTGATCGCGCGGTGTCGCCGGCAGGTGGTCCATCAGCGAGCCCTGCTCGGGGAAGAAGCAGAACATGTGGCTATGACCGCCGAGGTCGACGATCTGCTGGATCAGCTCGAGCACCTCGCGCTCGGTCTCGCCCATGCCGACGATGATGTGCGCACCGAACTTCTGCGGCCCGAACACGTCGCGCGCATCCAGCAGCACCTGCCAGTACTTGTCCCAGCGGTGCGGCGATTGCACACCCTTGCCACGCGTGCGCTCGAAGATCGCGGGGGTCGCGGCGTCCAGCGCAACGGTGAAGATGTCAGCGCCGAGATCGTGCAGACGCTCGACGTCGCTGCGGTCCATGGTCGTCGGATTCGACAGGATCGACACCGGAATGACGTCAGGGTCGATGCGCGAGGTCCAGCGCTCGAGCACGGTCACCGTATCGGCGTCGGAGCGCGGATGGGTGATCATCGAGATGCACATGCGATGAAAGGGACTGGCCGCCGGGTCGCGCGCGACGATGTCGACGACCTCTTCAATCGGTACCGCCGGCCAGTCGACGCGGATGAAGTTGCGGTCGGCGTAGTCACGCTCCGCCTCACGGTGACGGGCGAGGCCGCAGTAGGCGCAGTTCGCGCGGCAGCCTTCCGGGTAGGTCAGCAGCAGGTTGAGGCAGCGCGTGCAGCCGCAACGGTACATGTTGCCGCGCATGATGCCGAGCGTGATGGCCGCTGCGGTCGACATCTGCACGTAGTCGGGCGAACGCATGTGCGGGGTGAGCACGTTGTTGTTCGGCAGGTAGACGCCGGCCGGCGGCAGGTCCGCCCCCTTGACCCGGGCACCGTTGCGCAGCGCGCGCGGGGTCGGCTGCGGTGCACGCGGCGTCATCGGCGCCGCAGCGCGTCCCGCTTCGCGGTCGAAACAACTCATGCCAGGGCCTCCTCGGCAGGCGCCGCGGCGCGCGCCTCGTTCCAGTATTGCGGATAAGCGACCCACGCGCGCTCGAAATCGGCGCGGCCGGGCGCCGCGGTGCGCGCCAGGGCGTGGCGCCGCGCCAGCGCACGGTCGATCGAGGCGCCGAACAGATCCTCGATTTCCGCCGCGTACTCGACCGGCGCCTCGCGATCACCGGCCAGCCAGTCCGCCGCGGTACTGCCGGCCAGCTCGCCGGAGACCAGCGCAGCGTGGATGCCGGCGCCGGTGATCGGATTGGTCAGACCGGCGGCGTCGCCCGCCAGCAGCGCGAGGCGTTCGCCGTCGGCGGCATGCGGGCGCAGCCGCCCGCCCGCCGGGATTGCGCCGCCGGTGGTGGCGAGCACGCGGGTGCCGACGCGGCCCGCGGCGACCAGCTCGGCGTGCAGCCCGGCCAGCAGGGTCTTCAGCTCACGTCGCGCGACAGCGGCGACGCCGATGCCGACGTGGGCCAGCCCGCCCTTGGGAAACAGCCAGCCGTAGCCGCCCGGCAGGCTCGCGCGCAGAAAGATGTCGGTGGCGTCGTGTGCGGTGGTCAGCGGCACGGTGACCTGGCGCGCGTGGATGAGCGTGCGGTTGATCGCGCCAAGGGCACGGCCGAGCGCCGAGTACGGCCCGTCCGCCCCGATCACGACCGGCGCCTGCAGCCTGCAGCCGTCGGCCAGGGTCACGACGCCGATCGCGGCGCGACGTACCGCGCTGCCGAAACGGCACGCGGCCCCTGCCGCGGCAGCCGCCTCGACCTGCTCGCGGTCGAAGCGGGCGCGGTCGATGATGTAACCCGGGAAGGGTGTGGTCTCGTCCGCCGCTGCCGACCCGATGGTCGTCGTCATGCGCGTCACCGCCTGTGCCGTGCATGGCGCGACCCCTGCCACGTCCTGCCCGATCAGTCCGGGCACCAGCTCGGCGCACTGTACCGGCACGCCGGCACGCCGCCGGCGGTCGAGGGCAATCACGCGGCAGCCGCGCGCGGCAGCCGCCGCCGCGGCCCGGGCACCGGCCGGGCCCAGGCCAATCACGATCACGTCGCAGGTTTCAGCCGTCACCGGTTCAGGCCAGCGCCAGGCGGCGTTCGGGCTGCGCCAGCTTGAGCGAGCAGCAGGCATGCGCCTGGCTGCAGGCGCGCCCGGCGATCCCGGCCACCGCCACCGCGCCGTCGGCGGGAAACGCGATCCCGTCGAGCCCGGCCATGACCGCGTAGGCGTCGGTGACGCGCTTGTGCATGCCGGGCGGACGCGCGCAGCCGAGCAGCACCTCGCGCTCCGGAAGCTGCTCGCGTGCGGCGAGGAAAATCTCGCCGACCGCGTGGGTGTCGGGCGTGACGAAGGTCCCCGGCGCCGCGTAGAACGGCATGATGACAACCAGCACCAGGGCGTGGACCGGGTAGCGCGCAATGATCTCCAGCGCCGCGCGCTCGCCGAGGATACGACCGTAGTGCAGGCCGATCACGATGTGCGGCACGACCTCCATGCGCGTCGCGGTGAGCGCCGCCAGCGCCTGCTCGAAGTCGGCCACCGGACGATCGAGGTGGTAGACCTCGCGAATGGTCTGGGCCGCGCCGATGATGTCGAGCATGGCGGTGTCGACGCCGGCATCGGCCATGGCCTGCGCACGGTCGCGATCGATGAGCGCCGAGTGCACCGCCACGCGCAGGTGCGGGAAGTCGCGTTTCAGTGCGGCGACCACCGGCCAGTAGCGCTCGTAACGGATCTCGTTGCGGCGATTGGAACCGCCGGAGAGCAGGAAGCCCTGCAGGTCCTGGGTCTCGACCAGGCGGCGCACCTCGCGATCCAGGTCGGCCGCGCTGGTCGCCGCAATCATCGGCTCCAGGATCTTCGCGTGGCAGTGGTCGCAATCGAGCGCGCAGGCCCCGCCGGTCACGGAGAACGCCGGGAAGCTCATCTTCGAGCAGCCCTTGAGCTCGCTCGAGCCATAGGTCTTGAACGTCGGAGTCGAGAAACGCAGCGGTCGTGCCCGCGCCGCCGCCCCGGCGGCCTCCATGCGTGCGACCAGGGCGGGATCGAAGTCGGCGTCTTCGAGTGCTTCCACGGTCTTCAGCCGGTCCAGCCAGCTCATCGGTTCCTCCTCGCGGCGGGCCGCTGCGACGACACGCCCCGGCCACCGTTTCCTGCCACAATGTGTACCTGACCTAGCATATATTCATTCTTGTTATATGCTTATACCGATTACGCATAATCAAGCGGCGCCGCCGGGCCGGTCATCCCGCCCGGGTTCCGGTCGAATCGCGCGCGCCGCGCTGCCGCATCGCTACATCGCAGCAAGAACAACCACAAGGAGCGCCCGCACATGGCCGATCTGCAACTGGACACCAAGGGCCTCAACTGCCCTCTGCCGATTCTCAAGACCAAGAAATCGCTGAAGGACGTGCCGGTCGGCGGCACCATCGAGATTTTGGCCACCGACCCCGCGGCGGACGCCGACTTCCAGGCCTTCTGCCGTACCACGGGTCACGAGCTGCTCGAATCGGGTCAGGATGGCGAGGTCTACCGATTCGTCATCAAGCGCACCAAGTAGGGCACGTTCAGCGCGACCAGGACGGCGCCGGCAGCGGCAGGAAGCCGCCGCGGCGCCGCTTGCCCGCGAGATACGCGCCGCGATCCTGCGCCGGCGCGACGCCGCCGCGGCGTGACGGGTAACCCGCGCCGTAAGCGCCGCGTCCGTAAGCATGGCTGCCGTAGGCATAAGGCACGCCATAGCCATATCCGGGCGCATACACCTGGCGCGGCACGCTCGCCGCGGGCTGCGCCGTTGGCGGCGGTGAGGTACGCCGCAGGCGCTCGCACTCCAGCGCCAGGGCGTCGGCTGCATCGCGTTCTTCACGCAGCCGCGACCATTGGTTGACGATGGAATAGTAGTCGTCACCCGCCGCGGCCGCCGCGTCGTGTCCGCTCAGTTCGATCGGTGTGCTCGCGGTGGCCGGTTCGCCGGGCGGCGCATCCGCGTAATGGCGTACGCCGTCGTCGTCTACCCAGGTGTGTACGGTAACGGCCGGCGCGAGCGTCGGCAGCAGCGCGAAGAGCGCCAGCAGGACGCGCGCGTGGCAGCCATGCTGGGCGGTTCGCTGCGTTGCGTTCATGCCGTTTAGTGTAGGCCGCGGCGTCCCCAGTTCCAAAAAAAACGGGCCCGCCGGGGCCCGCAAGGTTCTTGAAGGAGGACAGGGAAAACAGTCGCCGGTCGCACCGCGAGAGTGCGACGGGGCGTTCGAATCCGGTGTCAGGAGCGCAAGCTTAGACGACCATACGCTGCCGTATGAGCGCAAGCTGTGCCATGATAGTGGACATCTGGTGCCAAAGCGCACCGAATGTTCACCTCGCCCCACGATGAGTCAGGCCGCCGTCCGCAAGCTTCTGATGCCGAGCACCTACGCCAATTACCTGGCGCAGCTGTTCGACGACCACGTGCGCCTGACCGCCGGCACGCCGCTGCTGCCGGAGAAGCTCGGGCAATACGCGGAGCCGCTGCGCGTCGGCGACGTGCTCAACGTGGTCAAGAACTGCATCGCCATGGCCGACCGACCCGACTGGCACCTGCCCTTCGCCAAGGGCATGGCGGAGCACTTTCACGGCCCGGTGACCATGGCCCTGGTCAACGCACCGACGCTCGGTGACGGCCTGGAAGCGCTGGTCCGCTACATGCCCCGGCGCGTACCCTACCACCGCTGGCAGGCCAGCCACGGGCAAGGGAACTACTATTGCGAGCTGGTCGAGTTGATCGAATTCGGCCCGGTGCGCGAGGTCGTGATCGAGATCCCCATCCTGGTCATGCACGAGTACGTGCACACCATTCGCGGCGGCCAGCTCGAAGGGGCACACGTCGAGCTGCGCTACCCGCCGACCGCGTGGCAGGATTGTTATGCGCGCTTCTTCGACTGCCCCGTTCACTTCGACGCACCGCGCAATGCCATGGTGGTGCCGGAGGAATGGCTGGCGATCCGCAACGTCGGTTACGACGAGGCCGCCTGGCAGATGGCGCTGCGCCGCTGCGCCCAGACTTCCGCGGTGGCGCGCGAGCAGGACACCCTGGTCAACGTGCACCGCGCTATCTACGACACCATAGAAGGCGCCGAAGGCGCCCTTGCGCCACCCACGCTGAGCGCGGTCGCGGCGCGCCTGCACATGTCGCCGCGAACGCTGATTCGCCGCCTGCGCAGTGCCGGCACCACTTACCAGGAGGTCATCGACGATATCCAGTACCAGCGTGCCCGCAACCTGCTCGCCGATGACGGTTTTCGCGTCGCCGATGTCGGCGCCGAGCTCGGCTTTCGCGATCCGGCGAGCTTCGGCCGCTCGTTCAAGCGTTGGTCGGGGATGACCCCGGGCGCGTGGCGCGCAACCATGCGCGGCGGCTTCGACGAATGACGGGCTACCCGCCAACCGTGCACGGCCCGCGCTACTGCCACGGTCACGCGCATGGCTGACACCCTTCCCCTCCCCGACGGCCCGCCGGTGCGCCCGCGCGACGCCGCGAGCCTGGTCATCCATCGCCAGCGGCGCGGCGCGCACGAGGTGCTCATGGGACGACGCGGCCGCAAGGCGCGCTTCAAGCCTGGCGTCTACGTGTTTCCCGGCGGCGTGCTCGAACGCAGCGACTACCACGCACGCCCCCTGCGGGCGCTGGACGAGACCCTGCCCCCTAGAATGGCGGTCGGCGGGCGTGCCAGCAAGGCCAACGCGCTGGCGATGGCCGCGGTACGTGAAGCCTACGAGGAGGCCGGCCTGCTGTTCGGCGCGCCCGGGCACGTCGGCGGCGTCCGGCACGCGACCTGGCAGGAGTTCAGGCGCCGCCGTGTCACACCCGACCTGCGCGCGCTGGATTTTCTCGGCCGCGCGATTACCCCCAGCTTCCAGCCCATGCGCTTCCACGCCCGTTTCTTCGCCCTGCCCTACGAACGCCTCGAAGGAGAGCTGGGCGGCGACGGCGAACTCGAGGACCTGCGCTGGATCCGGCTCGACCGGCACCCCGGCGTGGAGATGATGATCGTGCAGGAGATGATCCTGCACACCCTGCACGAGCGCCTGCGCGGCCGGCATGCGCCACCGCAGCGGCTGTTCTTCAGGTGGGGGAGGCGCAACGTCATCGACGCCTGACCGAAAATCGGCGTGTGCGCTACTGCGCGTACCGTGCGCGGCGTCGCGTGCTCGCTCACTCCTCCCCTATCCGGTCCGATATGTCTCGTCGTTCGCTGCGCGGCTCCTTGCGCACGGCACTGCTCGCTACGCGCACACGCCGATTTTTACAACGCGGCGCTACTGCGCGTACCGGGCGCGGCGTCGCGTGCTCGCGAACGCCTCCCCTATCCGGTCCGATATGTCTCGTCGTTCGCTGCGCGGCTCCTTGCGCACGGCACTGCTCGCTACGCGCACACGCCGATTTTCCCACCTCCGACGCTGCTGCGCGTCCCGGGCGCCGCGTCGCGTGCTCGCGAA
>JBHIYN010000035.1:0-3631 GCA_041984235.1 Gammaproteobacteria bacterium | reverse complement strand
ACCGTGAACGGCGCGCCAGCCAAGCGCGCGACTTCCTGGACCCATTGCTCGCTTTCCGCATCGGGTCCGATCAACACGGGACGGTCCACATGGGCTGCGACCCAGGCCGCGATGGCGGGCGCGGACTGGACCACACGGGTCGGCACCCGGTAGACCTCGCCGAGCGAGCGGTAGCGGTGCAGATGGGGATCGACGGTGACGATACCGTCGAACACCGTCGACACCAGCGCAGCAAACGTGCGGGACGTGATGGCTTCGCCCGTGTTGAAGCGCCGGTCCTGACGCAGGTACGCCAGGTACGGGGCAGCCAGCAACACGCGGGTGGCGCCGAGGTCGCGCGCTGCGTCCGCGGCGAACAACAAGGGCAGCGCCTTGGCGTCCGGCTGTGCCAGGCTGGCCACGATCACGACGGTGCGGCCGGTGACGTCGGCGTCCAGCCGCACCAGCGACTCGCCGTCCGGGAACCGGTGCAGTTGCAGGGCAGCCCGCTGCGCGCCCAACGCCCGGATCAGTCCATCGGCGAAGTCTTCGTCGCCCGGCAGGTGAAAAACGAGAGGTTTCATAGGTTCTCCGAAATCTGGAAGATCGGTGGGCGCGAGCGGACGAACTGCAGCGCATAGGCCAGCTCGCCCGGCGCCTGGGCGTGCAGCGTGAAGAGCGGCTGTCCCGCTTCGACCTGGTCGCCCAGGCGCGCATGCACGTCGATGCCGGCGGCAGCGGCGGTCGGTGCTCCGGCGAGCTTGGCCGCCCGCGCGAGCAGCCGGTTGTCGATTCGGGAGACCCGTCCCGTGGACGGCGATGCGACGGTGTGCCGATGCGTTGCCACCGGGATGCTGCGCAGGCCGCCCTGCTCAGCGCAGATCGCCTGGAACGTGGCCCAGGCGCGGCCGTCGGCCAGCACCTGCGTGGCGAGCGTCAGGCCGCCGCCGGCGGGCGCTGCACCGCCCATTTCGAGGATGTCCGCCGCCAGCCGCAACGCTCGCTCCCGCAGGTCGGCCGGGGCCTCGGGCGTCCCTTGTAGGACGGCCAGCACGTCGCGGGCCTCCAGTGCCGGGCCGATCCCGCGGCCGACCGGCTGCTCACCATCGGTGACGCGCAAGGCCACGTGCAGGCCGATGGCGCTGCCCACCTCCTGCAGGCGCCGACCGAGCGCCGCCGCGGCCTGCGCGCTGCGCACTTTGGCGGTGGCACCCACGGGCAGGTCGATCAGCACATGGGTCGAGCCCGCAGCGGCCTTCTTGGACAGGACCGAGGCGACGAGCTGGCCCTCGCTGTCCAGGTCCAGCGGCCGCTCGACGCGGATGAGGATGTCGTCGGCGGGGCTGAGCCGTACCGAGCCGCCCCAGACGATGCAGCCGCCCGTGCGTTCGACCACGCGCCGCATGCTCCGCACATCCAGGTTCACCGGCGCCAGCACCTCCATTGTGTCGGCCGTCCCGGCCGGCGAGGTGATGGCGCGCGAGGAGGTCTTGGGCATCGTGAGGCCGCAGGCGGCCACGATGGGCACCACGAGCAGGGTCGTGCGGTTGCCGGGCAGGCCGCCGACGCAATGCTTGTCCACCACCAGCGGGCGCCCCCAATCGATGCGGTCACCGACGCCAATCATGGCTTTCGTGAGCGAGACGGTCTCCGCGAGGTCCAGGCGATCGCCGGCGCAGGCGGTGATGAAGGTGGCCAGATGCAGGTCAGAGTAATGGCCCGCCGCGACGTCGGAGATGATGGCGCTGAACTCGGCATCGCCCAGGGCATTGCCGTAGACCTTGGCTCGGACATGGCTGAGCGAATCCAGCGGCGGTGCATGGGTCACCGTGACCAGCTGGCCCGGCTGCGCCCCCAGCGACGCCCATGCCGATTCGGACAGGCCAGCGACGTTCTCGGCCAGCCAATCCCCATCGACGACGCTGAGCGTCGCCACGATGCTGCGGCGGCCGGCCGTCAGCTGCACGCGCGCCTGGGTCGTGAAACCCTCCGACTGGCAGACAGGGCAGTCGCGCCGCATGTAGACCACCGGCTCCTGATGGGTGTCGATGCCGGTGCGCCACGCCTGCAGCGTGTTCACGCCATCCTCTCCGGTGCCGGTGCCGGTGCCGGTCTCGTGCAGGTGCGCCGTCATACCAGATCCACCGTCTGCAGGTACTCGGGCACGGCAACCGACCAGCCCAGTTCATGGTCGATCCGCGCGCGCAGCGCATCGGCCGCCTCCGGCTCGCCGTGGGTCACGAAGGTTCGGCGCGGTGTTTGCGTGAAGCCGCGCATCCACGCGAGGATCTCGTCGGCATCGGCGTGGGCGGAAAGGTTGTCGAGCGAGGCCACCTCGGCGCGGATCGGCACGTCCTGGCCATGGATGCGGACGGTGGACGCGCCGTGCACGATCGCGGCGCCACGGGTGCCGCCCGCCTGGTAGCCGGCGAACAGGATGGTGTTGCGATGGTCGGGCGCGAATGACTTGAGGTGGTGCACCACGCGTCCTCCCGTGGCCATGCCACTGGCGGAGATGATGACCATCGGTCCACGACCGGCGCTGAGCGCCTTGGACTCCTCGACCTTGTTGACGATCTTCGCGGCATGGCACATGCCCTCGCATTCCTCGGGCGAGAGCCGGTGCTCGTCGCGATGGGCGTGGTACAGCCGTGTGGCATCGATGGCCATCGGGCTGTCCAGGTACACGGGCAGGTGCTGGTGGATGCGCCCTTGCTTCTTGAGCTGGTAGATGCCGTACATCAGGCTCTGCGCTCGGCCGACAGCGAACGCTGGGATGACCACGACCCCTCCACGGGCGGCCGTCTTGTTGATGACAGTCTCCAGCTGCGCCAGTGCGTCGGACGCTTCATGCTTGCGGTTGCCGTAGGTGGATTCCACCAGCAGGTAGTCGGCGCCGGGGACCTGCACCGGCGGGCGCAGCACCGGGTCGTTGGGCCGGCCGATGTCGCCGGAGAAGAGCACGGATCGCCGGCCGTCGTTGAGGTGCACGAAGGCCGAGCCGAGCATGTGCCCGGAAGGCGTCAACCGCGCGGTGAGTCCGGGCAGCGCCTCGAAGTCCTGAGAGAACGGACGTGGCGCGAACAGCTTCAGGCAGCGCTCGGCGTCCTCACGGGTGTACAGCGGCAGCGCGGGCTGGTGTTTGGAGAAACCGTGCCGGTTGGCGAACTTCGCCTCTTCCTCC
This sequence comes from Gammaproteobacteria bacterium, assembly GCA_041984235.1. Taxonomy (GTDB): domain Bacteria; phylum Pseudomonadota; class Gammaproteobacteria; genus JBHIYN01. Next base: position 468 of record JBHIYN010000035.1, on the reverse strand, counting down.
TGCAGATGGCCGCTGTCGGTGAGCAGGATCTTGCACAGCTCGTGCGTCGCGGACGTGCAGTAAACCCGGCCGCGAAAGCCTTGTCGCGCCAGCAGTGGCAGGTAGCCGCTGTGGTCGATGTGGGCGTGGGTGAGCACGACCGCGTCGACGGTCTTGGGCGCGACCGGCAGCGGCTCCCAGTTGCGCAGGCGCAGCTGCTTGAATCCCTGGAACAGGCCGCAGTCCACCAGAATGGTCGCGTCGCCATGGCGCAGCAGGTATTTGGAACCGGTCACGGTGCCGGTGGCACCCAGAAATTGAAGTTGCATGGTAGGTCTCCAAGGATGTTGTCGTTCAAAGAAGGACCGGCCGATCCGGCAACTCGTTGCCGTGGTCCGCGCCCCGCGGAAAGTGCTGCACCAGCAGGTGGCTGACGGCCACGATGCCTTCCAGGGCTCCGGCCTCGAAGCGTCCCTGCGCAAACTGGGC
>JBHIYN010000034.1:0-3791 GCA_041984235.1 Gammaproteobacteria bacterium | reverse complement strand
CAACAGCAAATACCGGGCACGGGTGACACCGGCCAAGCGGGGCAGGGGAGGCCAGCCTGCCACGACTGCGGATCCGGAGGAGCGGACACCGGGCGAACGCCGCGCTGCGATGACCTGGGCGCAGCGTCTGAAGCGGGTTTTCGGGATCGACATCGAGAGCTGCGCGGCCTGTGGCGGTGCAGTGCGGATCATCGCCTGCATTGAGGACCCCGACGAGACCGGGTAACGCCAAGAGGAGTTCGATTGGACCGTGCCGTCCGTGACGCGGCAACGGCGTCGCCTGTCCAGGGAACCGGCGCGCGGGGCAGTGCGGCGTCGGCGAGGCCGTTGCCGGGGAGAATTCCGAGGCGTGGCGCCGATCTGCACGCTGCTGGACGGTCCCGCCCGGTCTCCCGACGGTTGGTGCCGGCGCCAATCAGGTCCTGTCAGGCGAAACCACCCGTTGTCGAGCTACCAAAATGGCGGTTTATACGTCCTATACGCGACACGCAGGTAGCAGCGTTCGCCCACTTGTACAATTCCTCGGCCGAGGAGCTTCTCACCCAGGTTCGTAAACAGGACGAAGACGTCGCCCAGCTGCTGCTGGTCGCGCACGCGCCGGGGGTGCCCGATCTCACGAGCGCGCTGGTCACCGAGCACACGGATCTGATGCTGAAATGCGCTCCCGCGACCCTCGCGGAAATCGTGTTCGACGTCGATCGCTGGTCCTCGGTCGAAGCCGGTCGCGGCACGTTGCGCTTGTTGTTGCCCTCAAACGCCGCGCCGCGATGACGGGCGCCGCGCCGCCCGCGGTTCGTGCCGCACCCAAACGTACTTTCGCACGCGGCGTAACGGGTGCCGCGCGCGATTGCGCGAATGCTTTCCTCAGGCTACTGCCCGCGCGTCCTCCGTCGGTTCGGGCTCCGGCTCTTCGAGAATACGGATCTCGCAGGTATCGCCGTCGACCCTGATCCACGCACCATCGTCGGTGCCCACGTACAGGCGTACATTGCCGCAATTTTTTTCGATCGATTTTACTGACCGAACCCGTCCGGCAGCGGCGGCATCGCGGGGTGCTTTTTGAGCGCTGCGTCCATCGCGTCCCAGTGGTGCGCTTCGCTGGTGAAGATATTCATTGTTGGTTTATGGAGAGCGGGGTCGTCGAGCGTGGCTGCCATCACGATAACGATTTTTGGACGCGCCGGTCGCAGCCACATCAGCGGCGAACCGCAGTTTGCGCAGAAACCGCGGCGCAGCGCCATGTCGCTGTTCGCGTCCATGGTGTAGTAGTGCGGCTCTCCTTTGCGCAACTCGAATGCGTCCGTCGGCACGCAGACTACCGCGCTGTACCCGTTTCCCGATGCGTACTGGCATTCGCGGCAGTGGCAGTTCAGGGCAAGCACCGGCTCGCCGGTGAATTGGTAGCGAATTTCGCGGCACGCGCATCCGCCCGTTACGTATTCATTCTGCGGCATTTATTCGTCCCCGGTATCGCCTTTTTCCACTTGCGCATACGGTACGCTCCAAGTTCGGCCGATCCAAATAGTCGGTCTTTGCGCGCATAATTATCCTCGAGTACCCGCGGGAGCCGGAAACATCGAATCCGACAGCGCAAATCGTCACCTGAGCGCCATCCTGATGGCGGACGTCGTCGGCTACTCGCGCCTGATGGGCGAGGACGAAGACGAGACCATCGCCCGATTGCTCCGCTGCCGTGCGGTGTTTTCGGATCAGGCCAAAGCGTTCGGCGGACGTGTCGTCAATGCCCCGGGCGATTCGATACTCGCGGAATTTCAAAGCGTGCAGCAGGCGGTCGAGTGCGCGGTGGAAATTCAGAGCCAGCTGCATCGACTGAACGCCGATCTGCCCGAAGCGCGCCGGATGCTGTTCCGCATCGGCATCAACCTCGGCGACGTGGTGACCGAAAACGACGCGATATACGGCAACGGGGTGAACGTCGCGGCACGGCTCGAATCGCTCGCCGACCCCGGCGGCATTACCGTTTCGGGCAGCGTTTACGACAGCATCGCGGGCCGCGTGCCGGTTGGTTTCGAGCCGACCGGAGAGCAGCGCGTCAAGAACATCGCCAACCCGGTGCGTACCTACCGCGTCGTCGTCGACGGTGCCACGCCTGTGACCACGCAGGCGTCGGCGGCGAAATGGCGCCGCCGCGTGGCGCTGGCCGGTGGGTTAATTGGTGCGGCAGCAGCGCTAATCTTCGCGGGTCATTATTTCCTGCCATCGGAGCAGGCCGCAGAGGGTCGGCCTGTGGCGCAAATCGGCGACAAGCCGTCCGTGGCCGTGCTGCCGTTTCGGAACAATTCGCAGGATCCCGAGCACGCCTATTTCAGCGACGGCCTAACGGAGACCATTTCGACCGCGTTGGCCGATCTGCGTGACATGACGGTGATCGGCGCCAACGTGACGGCGGCGTACGCTGCGGAGAACCGCGACGTGCGGGATATCGGCGCCGAACTCGGAACCCGTCACGTCCTCACGGGCGGGGTTCAGCGGACGGCCGATCGCATCAGAATCACCGCGCGGCTGATAGAAGCGGCATCGGGACAGGACGTGTGGTCGGAAAAATACGATCTCGAAATCGGCGACATCTTTGCCGTGCAGGACGAGATCACCCGCGCCATTCTCGCCGCCCTCGACGTTGCGCTCGTGGAGGGCGAGCAGGCGCGGAGCTGGCGCAGCAGTACCGACAACGCCGAGGCGTACGAATTGTTTCTGCAGGGCTGGGCGGCGCGGGAGAAAATCGATCGCGTCGAAAACGCCCGCGCCCGGCGCCTGTTCGAAAAGGCGCTCGAACTCGATCCCGAGTTCACGGCGGCCGTCTTCGGTCTCGGCACCGTTCACATGGCCGCCGCCTATTCCGGCTGGACGGAATCGGCCGCACAATCCTACGAAACGGCGTTGGAACTCGCGCAACGCGCCATCGACCTCGATCCGGATTTCGGCGGTGCCTACGATCTTTACGGCGAAGTACTCATCATGCATCGCCAGGAGAACGAGGAAGGTTTGCGTTACATGCGCAAGGCGGTCGAGCGCGCACCCGGCAGCGCGCGCTACAACTGGACGCTCGGCGTGTACTCGTGCAATACCGGGCTCATCGACGAGGGGTTGCGCTACATCGAGCGCGGATTCGAACTCAACCCACATCCGCCCGGTTGGTTTCACCAGGGTTACGGCCGCTGCTATCTGCTCTCCGGCCGTTACGCGGAAGCGATCGAGGCGCACGAGCGCGCCGTCGCGCGCCTGCCCGATTTCATCTGGTCACATGTCGATCTCGTCATCGCTTATCTGGAAACGGGCGACGAGGCGCGGGCGCGAGCACACGCCGAAGACGTCCTGCGCATCGACCCGGAATTTTCCCCGGACACGCACCCGTCGATATCGATCATCAACGACGGATTGCTGCGGATCAGGTTCAAGAATCGACTGCGCCAGGCGGGGATCCCGTAGAAAAGACGTCGCTGAAATGCAGCATTGGCTCGCAAAGCGTCTGTCGCTGACGCCGAACGGCAACGTCCGGTACGAGTTGAAGACGCCGTACCGCGACGGCACGACGCACGTCATCTTCGAGCCATTGGAATTGATGGCGCACATCCTTGTGCGCCACCCTGCGGGCGACCTGCGGTCGTCCAAATCGGCAATCCTGCCGATTTGTCATCGCCCGGTTGGCAGCTCTGGTGCCGAAACCGCGGGTGAATCTGACCCGCTTCCACGGAGTATTCGCGCCCAACAGCAAATACCGGGCACGGGTGACACCGGCCAAGCGGGGCAGGGGAGGCCAGCCTGCCACGACT
>JBHIYN010000033.1:0-10092 GCA_041984235.1 Gammaproteobacteria bacterium | reverse complement strand
AGTCCATCCCGACCGGGTACGGCGGGCGCGATGGTTTATAGTTGCGCCGGCACCCCGCAGACACCGGAGAGGTGGCAGAGCGGTTGAATGCACCGGTCTTGAAAACCGGCAAGGAGGTAACTCCTTCGAGGGTTCGAATCCCTCCCTCTCCGCCAAAACCATCGCGCGCACGTCCAGGACCCGTTCAGCCCCGACGCCCCGAAATCAGGCAGCACACCCGGCCGCCGCGCCGGTCGCGACCCGGAATGTCGCCGCCGGGTGCGGCGCGGCGAGGCGCGGTCCGCGACCAAACAGCTTGTCGCGCATCGTGCCCGGCTCGTAGCGTGTGCGGTAGATCCCGCGTCGCTGCATCTCGGGCACGACCAGGTCGACGAAGTCGGTCACGCACTCAGGCAGCACGGTGTACGACAGATTGAAGCCGTCCACGCCGGTGTCGTCCATCCAGCCCTGCAGCTCGTCGACGACGGTGGCCGGCGAACCGACGACGACGGGGGCGGCGCCGCCGACGATCAGGTGGTCGGCCCATTCACCCACCGACTTGGCGCACAGCGACTCCGCCATCGAACGGATCCCTTCCGATTCGACTTCCTCGATGCGTGCGTCGGGGTCGAGCGCCGCCATGTCGACCCCGCTCCAGCCCGAGATCAGCGCCAGCGCGCCGTCACGAATGCCGTAGCTCTGGTAGTCTGCGAGCTTGGCGCGCGCTTCCCCGTCGGTCGCAGCCGTGATCACCGACAGCAGGCAGAAGATCTTGAGATCGTCGGGGTCGCGGCCGTGCAGCGCCGCCTGCTCGCGCAGCGATCGCACGTAGCGGGCCACGGTTTGTCGGCTATGGTTGGCGACGAACACGCATTCGGCGTGGGCCGCGGCGAAGGCCTGACCCTTGGGCGAGGTGCCCGCCTGGTAGATCACGGGGGTACGCTGTGGCGACGGCTCGCACAGGTGGATCGCGTCCAGCGCGAAGTAGGTGCCGTCGTGCGTGATGCGGTGCACCCTGGACGGATCCGTGTAGACGCCGGCGGCCGCGTCGCGCACGATCGCGTCGTCCTCCCAGCTACCCTCCCATAGCTTGTAGACCACTTCCATGAACTCATGGGCGATGTCGTAGCGCGTGTCGTGCGCGGTCTGCTGCGCGCTCCCGATGCCCTTGGCGGCGCTGTTCAGATAGCCGGTGACCACGTTCCAGCCAATGCGGCCATTGGTGAGATGGTCGAGTGACGAGACCAGTCGCGCGAACGAGTAGGGATGCAGATACGGGATGGACCCGGTGACCCCGAAGCTCAGGTGCTCGGTCACCGCCGCCATCGCCGGCACCAGCGTGAAGGGGTCGTTGGTCGGCACCTGCGTCCCCGCGCGCAGTGCGGCCTCGGGTGACCCGCCGTAGACGTCGTACAGCCCGGTCACGTCGGCGAGGAAGATGCCGTCGAACAACCCGCGCTCGAGGGTGCGAGCCAGATCCTGCCAGTAGCTCAGCGAAGTGTAGCGATGACTCTGATCGCGCGGGTGACGCCACAGACCGTTCGATTGATGGCTGGGCGTGTTCATGTCAAACGCGTTGAGAAGAATCTGCTTCGGCATGACCTGTCCCTACCCGCGAGGTCGCGCCTCGCTGCCGATTGCTCGATCCGCACCGGGCGTGCACCGCGGGCGGATACCTGCCCGCGAGTATATGATAAATCTATCAATAGGAAAGCCGCGGCGCCGGTCATCGCAGCCGCGCCGACGGCGGAGGGCGCGGCAAGCGGCGCCCGGCGCCGCGCATCAGCGTGCGTAACGAGTGGTACGCGCGCCGGTAGCAGGCGCGGCTCCGCGCATTACGACGGACGCTGTGCCTGCGCACCGTACCGTCCCCGCCTTGCGCGCGTCGGTGGTGGCGCGGCGGCTGAAGCGCCCGTCAGCCGGTACGTCGCGTGCTGGACCTGCCGCGGGTGCCGAGCGCGACCAGTGCGCTCGCGAGCAGCATGCCGGCCGCGGGCAGCGGCACGGTCGCCACGGGGCCGAACTCAACTTGCGTCGCCGACGAGTCAGGCGGATAAAGCAGGAAGAAGCTGCCGCCGGTGAAGTCCGGGCCCGGTGTCTCGGGAATGGCCGTGCTGGTTACCAGGTCCGGCGTGCTGCCCGCCGGCAGCTCGTAGTAGATCTCGAAGTTGCCCTGGCCGGGCGTCCGACCGTCGATGGCCGGCCACGAGGTGGTACCGGTCGGCAGCGAGTAGGTCAGGCGATCGGTCACCGTGCCCCCGGCCGCGGCGTCGTTCGTGATGGCCAGCTTGGAGCCGGAGGAACTCGAACTCGTCCACGTCAGACCCGCCTGGTCCAGCGTGACCGTCGCCGAAATGACCGGCCAGAACCAGGAGCCCAGGGAGAAGAACTGGGCTTTGTCCGTATCGACGGTGAACGATCCGGTAATGGTGTCGCCGAGTACGAGCCCGTTCGTGAGGTTGCCCGAGATACCCGTCACCGTGCCCGAAAAGCTGTGCCCGTAGATCGCGCCGTGGCTCTGCGTGGCCGCCACGAGCAGTACGACGGCGCCCCAGAGCCTTGCGGTGTGCCTGCTTCGTTTCCCCATTGTTCCCCGCTCCTTCGATTCCGTAGGTAAGCGTTGGCTCACTATCCTCATGCGATTGGATGACAGCGACAAGGCCCCGCAGCCCTGTGCGTCGTGCCGCAGGTTAAATTTTGTCAAAGATCCTGTCGTGCTGCAGCGCGGGGCCCTGTCGCGGCACCCGGTGGGCCGGCAGCAACCCGGGATCGACCTCGATACGGTTTGCGATGAGCCCCCGGGGAGGTGGCATGAGGGCTCGCCGCGGACGCGAGGCCCGGGCCCGCTCCGGGCGCCGGCATCACGGGAAGCGCCGGGCCCGGGAGGCGTCCCGTCCCCGCATCCGGCGCTTAAGCGATTGCAGCTTGCCGGGTCTGGTCGTACTGCACCAGGCGATGCGCGCGCATCACCGGGTACCGGAAGCAGCGTTTCCTGACAATGCTGCAATCCGGCGCAACCGTAATGGGTAGTATGTGTCCCGAATTCCCGAGCCCCTCGCCGCGGTGTGACGGCTCGACAAGCAAGACTTTTCGCAGGAGATGACATGGCACACAAGCAAACGTCCGCGGAACAGCCTGATTGCGACGTGGTCGTCGTCGGCGCCGGTTTTGCCGGCATCTATGCGCTGTGGCAGGCGCGGCAACGCGGTTTCAGCGTCAGGGGCTTCGAGCGCGCCTCTGATGTCGGTGGAACGTGGTACTGGAACGCCTACCCCGGCGCGCGCTGCGATGTCGAGAGCTACAACTACGCCTACTTCTTCCGCAACGACATCGTGCGCGACTGGGACTGGTCGGACGCCTGCGCGGAACAGTACGAGATCCAGCGCTACCTGAGATTCGCCGCGGAACGCTGCGACGTCCTCGAGGACATCTCGTTCGACACCAGGGTCAGCGCGGCGAGCTACGCCGAGGACACCGGGCTGTGGACGCTGCGTACCAGTACCGGCGAAACGGTCGTCTGCCGCTACGCGATCCTCGCCATCGGAGCGCTCTCGGACCCCAAGACGCCGGATATCGACGGCGTGGAGGATTTCGCCGGCGCGGCCTATTTCACCTCGCACTGGCCCAGGGACGGCAGCGTCGACCTGAGCGGCAAGCGGGTCGGCGTCATCGGCACCGGCTCGTCCGGCGTGCAGGTCATACCGGAGGTTGCCAGGGTCGCATCCGAGGTGCACGTGTTCCAGCGCACCGCCAACTACGTCACGCCGGTCCGCTCGGGGCCCATGGACCCGGATGTCGTCGCTCGCCTGCGCGAGGATCCGCAAGCGGTCCGCCGCGCATTCCGGGAAACCTACGGCGGGCATACGCCGCTGGACCTGGGTGACGAACGGTTCACCGATCTCGATGCCGCCGGGCGCGAGCGGGCGCTGCGCAAGGCGTGGGCCGGCAAGTACATCGAGCTCGCCTTCAGGGACGCGTACCTGCCGGAGGCGAACGCCGCCATCTCCGAGTTCATCCGCCAGCGCATGCACGAGCAGGTGGACGATCCCTGGACCGCGGATCACCTCGTGCCATGGGACCATCCCTACGGCGGTAAACGACCCTGCATGAGCAATGTCTACCTGCAGACCTTCAATCAGTCCCACGTCCATCTCGTCGCCCTGTCGGAGACCCCCATCGAGCGAATCGTTGCCGAAGGGATCAGCACGACCGCGCGGACGATTCCCCTCGACGTCATCGTCTATGCCACCGGCTTCGACGCCATTTCCGGGCCGGTCTTCGCGATGGACATCTGCGGCATGGAAGGGCGAACGATCAAGACCGAGTGGGCGGACGGTCCGGTCAACTATCTCGGCACCATGGTCCACGGCTTCCCCAATCTCTTCCTGCCGTCGAGTGCCATGTCGCCCTCGGTGTTGTCGAATATGGCGACGCTGGCCGAGCAGCAGGTCGACTTCATCTTCGACACCATCGAGTGGCTCGAGCGGCACGGGCGCCCGCGCCTCCACCCGAAGCCGGAGGCGCAGGCGCGCTGGCGCGCGGAGACCCTCCGCTACGCCGAGCGCCGACCCGGCGCGCTGACCACCAAAAGCTGGTACTCGGGCGCCAACGTTCCGGGCAAGCCCCGGGTTTTCATGGTGTATTGCGGCGGCTTCAAGCGCTACAACGAGACCTGTTACGGCGAGCTCGAGGCCGGCTTCCCGGGCTACGAGCTGGTGGCGCCGCCGCCGGAGCTGCCGCGAGCACGCGCCGCCGGCGCCTGAGTCGCGGCCGGGAACAGGGAGGCGCCTCGTTCGGGGACCGACGCGAAAGCGCGCTCGCGCCGGTTTTGAACCGGTTCCGAAGCGGCCTTCCGGCGTGACGGCGACCCCGGCGACGTAGATCGCCAGCTGCGCGATCCCGGATCAATTTCCGCACTCGCGCAACGATGATGACCACGCTTGTGTCGTGCAGGTGACACGTTGAGCTTCTCGGCGTCGCCGAAGTGGCGCACAGCGTGCGACCTGCGCCGGCTACACGGCGTTCTTCCATTCCCCGATCTGTCGATAGCATTCGAAGCGGGGCGCGTCTTCCAGCATCGGGGCGAGGGTGTCGAAGTCACCCCGGTCCTCACGCCACTTGATGTACGTTTCCCACTGGGCGCGGCTTTCCCACTCACCGATCAGCACGATGCGGTCGGGATTGCGATCATGCTCGAGCGCCTGCACCGAGATACAGCCGTCGTACGCCTGGGTCTGCGGAAGGTTGTCTCGCAACCAGTCCTTCAAGACCGCGGACTGCCCGGGCTTCACGTGCAACTCCAGTACGACTTCGAACAACATGGGCTCATTCCTGGCGAGAGTCTGTGCGGCGCCTGGCCCGTGACGTAACCTTCATCACGCCGAGCTTGCGATCGAGCAATCGGCCACGGTCTTGCCCGCGGCGTTGACGGCGCGGACGTGGCGCAGGCTGCCGGAGGCGGTTTCCCCCTCGATCCCGAGCTCGTCGTCCCAGAATACCGGGCGGAGAAAACCGATGCTCAGATCGAAGCTCCGTGGCGTGTGCTCGCGATAGAGAGGCTCCAGCAGGTAGCTCATCGTCTGGGTGCCGGCGATGATGGGCGCGCGGAAGCCGAAGCTGTGCGCGACCTCGGGGTCGAGGTGGATCGGGTTGCGCGTGCCTTCGCAGTAGCCCAGCGTCGCCTCCGGTGTGCATTGCTTGGTGCCGAGCAGACGCCATTGACGCGCATCGCTCGCCACTGCCTGGCCGGCGGGTGTCCCTGACCGGGCAGGATCGATCAGCAGTGCCTGTGGCCTGACTTCGAACACGCACGCGCCCTCGCCATCGAAGTAACGCCACAGGCTGTGCATGATCTCGCCGCGAGCATGGGGCTCGAAGCGCGTGATGTGACCGGCGAGGTCGAGCGTCTCGTCGAGCGCGACCGCGCGCACCTGCGTAATGCGTTGCAGCGTATGCACGGGCACCCAACGCGGCCGCTGTGCGATCACCGTATGGGCGAGCAGCACGATCGGCAGGCGGCTCACGAGTGCGGGGTCCGCGCTGCCGCCGAACACCTGCGCGGGGATCTCGCACCAGCCGTGCAGGCGATGTTGCTCCTGCTTGCTGACGGTGACGCCGACACGGGGGTACTCGAAGCCGGCCTCGAGTGCGAAATCTTCGTAGGCGGCATTGTCGAAGCCAACCGGGGCAGGTGTATTCATGGTCGCGTCGGCTACGGGGTGCACGGACGGGCAGTCTACCGGACCGACACGGGTCGCCGGCACATCGGGTCCTCCTCGGGGGTGTCCCGGGCGGCCGCATCGGTCGTTGCCGTTCTTTGCCTGGCGTTCGCCGGGACGCTGCCTGCGCCATGGCGATGTCGTTCTGTCGCGCTTGGCGAGCTGTCGTCCGCAACACCAGCATCCGCCGGGTGGCATCCGGGACGCGTCGCGACCTATATCATTCACCGTGAACCCCACCCCGAGGCACGCCATGTCAAAGCCCGTCTGTCTCGTCCTCGGCGCCGGCGCCGGCATCGGCGGCCACGTCGCCCGGCGCTTCGCGCGCGAGGGCTACCACGCCGGCCTGTGCCGGCGCAGCGATCGGGCCGGCCTGGATGCCCTGGTCGAGGCCATCCGCAGGGACGGCGGTGCGGCCTCCGGCTACCTGCTCAACGCGGTCGAAGAGCACAGCATCGAGGACCTGGTCGAGACCATCGAAACCGGTACCGGGCCGATCGACGTCGCGGTCTACAACCTTGGCGCCCAGATCGGCGATCGCAGCCTCGCGGACACCTCGCCCAAGGCCTTCGAGCTCGGCTGGCGGCTGGCGACCTTCGGCCTGTTCCGCCTCGCCCGCACCCTGTTGCCGCGCATGGCCGAACGCGGGCGGGGCACGCTGCTGGTTACCTCCGCGACCGCCGCGGTGCGCGGTAACGCCGGCCAGCATTCGCACGCCGCGGCGATGGGCGGGCGGCGTATGCTGTGCCAGTCGCTGAACGCCGAGTTCGCGCCGCGCGGCGTGCACGTGGTGCACGTGCTGATCGACGGCGCGGTCGATGCGCCGGACACGCTGGGGCGCATGCTCGGCGCGGAACGTTTCCAGGCGTTGCGCGAGCGCAAGGGACTGTCGGCCGACGGCCTCATCCTGCCGGCGCAGGTGGCCGAGACCTACTGGCACCTGGCGCACCAGCATCGCTCGGCCTGGACCCATGAGATCGATCTGCGCGCGTATTCCGATCGCGCGTGGTGGAACAACTGACCGCAGGCGCGCGCGCCGAGTCCGGGAGGTCGTGCGCAGGCATGGCCACTCGCGCGCGGCGTGCCATGGACGCCGCCGGCGTTGCATGGCACAGTGCGGCGCGACCACAACCCGACCCCGATCATGCCGATGGCCGCCAGCGAGCACCCGCGTCCGCTTGACGTCTTCCGACGCTACCAGAAGGAGATCTGGGGCGACGGCAACCTCGACGTGTTACCCGAGATCGTCGCCGATCCCTATCGCCGCCATTACCCCGGCAAGATCGAAACGGTCAGCAACGCCGAGCTAACGGAGCGCGTGCGCTACTATCGCCGCGGTCTCAGTGACATCAGCTTCCACAGCGTGCTGGAGGTCTGCGAGGGGCCTTACGTCACGACCGCCTGGGAGACCAACGGCTACACCCGCGACGGCCGCTACCTGTGCACCGCGAGCATCGAGATCTTCCGCGTCAAGAACGGCCTTATCACCGACGTCTGGAACGGTCACGCCAACGACGGCGAATGGGCCTGGAACGTGCGCTGGGATCGCACCATAGACCCGTCCGACCACGTCGAGGTCAGCGGCCGGGTGCGCGAGTGGGGCGAGGTCTCCGGACGCCCGGCCGGCGCGGCGTCGCGCGACTGACGCGCACGCGAGCACCCGGGGGAGCACAGCGCCTTGCGCATCCTGGTCATCGACGACGATCCGGCCACCGGCGACATGTTCGAAGCCTGCCTGGCGGCGCACCCGCCGGCGGACGCCTGCGAAGCCGTACACGCCTCCAGCGACGAGCTCGCACTCGAGCTGCTGCAGGGCGCGGAGCCGTTCGACCTGGCCGTCGTCAGCATCGACGGCGGCGCGGTGTCTGGCCTCTCCATCTTCCAGCAACTGATGACGCCCGCGCTGCGCATCCCGCGCGTGGCGCTGACCGCCGGCGGCAACATCGAGCCGGTGCGCGCGGCGGTCGGCGACGGCGCCGCCGACCTGCTGGTCAAACCACTGGAAGGCGCCTCGCTGGCCGACACCATCAGCCGTGTCATGCAGCGCGTCGAACGCCGCCGCCAGAGCTGGAACGAGCGCGCCGCGTACATGGCGCTCAGGCGCGAGGTCGACATGGCGGCCGACATGCAGCGGCGCATCCTGCCGCGGCGCCTGCCGCAGCGCGCGCAGCTCGAGATGGGCAGCCTGATGCGGCCGGCGCGTGGTATCGGTGGCGACTTCTACGACCTGTTCGAGATCGACGACCATCGCGTCGGGGCGCTGATCGCCGATGTCTCCGGCAAGGGTGTGCCGGCGGCCTTCTACATGGCGATCGCGAGCACCGCGCTGCGCTCGGTAGGCAGCAGCGGCGCGGCGCCGGGGGCGTGCCTGGCCGAGGTCAACGAGTTTCTCATCGGCCGCGACATCCCGGGCATGTTCGTGTCGGTGTTCTACGCCGTCATCGACACCGAGTCCTGGGAAGTGCGCGCGGCCAACGCCGGCCATCCGCCACCCTTGCTGAGCGTCAACGGCGGCGGCCGGCCGGGGATCTTCGAGTGTGCCGGCGGTCCGGTGATGGGAATCCTGAGTGGCGTCGATTACGCCGAGAGCGCGTTCGCGCTGGCGCCCGGCGCCGCACTGGTGCTGTACACGGACGGCGTGACCGAGGCGATGGACCCGTCGCGGCGCCAGTTCGGCGAGGCGCGCCTGGCCGGTGCGCTGGACTGCGCCGGGCCCAGCGGCCAGCTCATCTCGGCGCTGGAGGCGGCGCTGGCGGCTTTCACCGCCGGCGCCGACCAGCACGACGACATGACCGCGCTCGCGGTGCGCCGGGCGCGCTGAGCGCTCAGAACTTCTGCAGCTTGTGGCCGCCGGCCACGTACTCCTCCATCATTTCCAGCGCGCGCGCATCGCTGGCGATGAGGTTGGCGAAGAGATCGCCTTCCTCCTCGACGCCGTCGTTGGTGGTCTTGCCCCAGCTCGAGCGCAGCACCTGCTTGATCGCGGACAGCGCGGCGGCCGGCTTGTCGAGGAACTCGCGCGCGATGTCGTGCGCGGCGGCGAGCACGTCGCCTTCGACATAGTGATGCACCAGGCCTTCGGCGGCGGCCTCCTGGGGGTGGAAGGTGCGGCCGCGCAGCACCCACTCCAGCGCCTTGCCGGTGCCGACCAGGCGCGCCAGGCGGGTGGTGCCGCCGGCACCGGGCAGGATGCCGACCAGGATCTCCATCTGGCCGATGGTGTAATCGCCGGGCCCGGCGAGCCGGATGTCGCAGGCCAGCGCGAGCTCGCAGCCGCCACCGCCGCAATAGCCGTTGATCGCGGCGATGGTCGGGATGCGGCAGTTGTCGATGTCCTCCCACACCTGGCGCAGCGCGGTGTGCGCGAAACGCGGGTCGGGCAGGCCCTTCGCGCGGCGCGCCTTCAGCGCCGCGGTCATCTCGATGATCTCCTCGACCGAGAAATGGCGGATGAAGACGTCCGGCAGGCCGCCGGTGAAGACGATCACTCGGGCCGCGTCCTCGGCTTCGATCTTCTTCAGGATGCCGCCGAGCTGGTCGACCATGTCACTGGTCAGGAAGCCCTTCGGCGGATTGGTGAACGTGATGGTCGCGATTCCGTCATCGATGCTGCATTCGACCTTGCCCATGCTTGCCCTCCCTCAGGCGTGGATCATATGGTGCGCCAAGATAGCGCCTTTGCCGGGCCGGCCATAGCCATGGCCGCGACGAGGCGCGACGAGGGGAGTAAGACGCCGATGGCCGAAGCCAACTGCTGGGGTGATACCCGCGACTACGACTACGCCGCCCTGGTCGAGGGCCTGTACCGCTACCTGCGCCTGAAGGCGATGCCGATCGGCATGAAACGCTTTCGCACGGTGGCGGAGATGGAGGCGGTGCCGCGCATTCGCCGGCC
>JBHIYN010000032.1:0-19312 GCA_041984235.1 Gammaproteobacteria bacterium | reverse complement strand
GGCCGATCCCGCGGCGGGTATGCTGACGACCTCGGGCAGTGCGAGCTACACGACGGGCACCGGGGTGTGGACGATCACGGACACGGTGGCGAACGTGAACGCGGCACTGGCGGCGGTGGCGTTCACGCCGGCTGCGGATTACGACCAGGACACGAGCATCGCGGTCAGCATTGCCGACGGCGGTGAGGGCGGCACGGTGGCGGTGACGGGCACCATCACGCTGGACGTGACGCCGGTCAACGACCAGCTCTCGGCGACCAACGTGACGCAGACGCAGGCCTACACCGAGGATGACGCCTCCGTGGCGCTGGACGACATCGTGGTGAGTGACCCGGACACCGGCGAGGTGGTGACGGCGACGCTGACCCTGGCGGATCCGTCCGCGGGTGTGCTGACGACCTCGGGCAGTGCGAGCTACACGGCGGGAACGGGGGTGTGGACGATCACGGACACGGTGGCGAACGTCAACGCGGCGCTGGCGGCGGTGGCGTTTACGCCGGCTGCGGACTACGACCAGGACACGAGCATCGCGGTCAGCATAGCCGACGGCGGTGAGAGCGGCACGGTGGCGGTGACGGGCACCATCACGCTGGATGTGACCCCGGCCAACGACAATCCGACCGGCGGAGGCGCGCTGACCGCGACCGCGCTCGACGACAACGCCGGCAACGTGAGCCTGTTCAGCGCGCTCACCCTCGGCGACGTCGACAGCGGCGAGAACGATCTGTCGGTGCGCATCACGCTCGGCGATCCGGCCGCCGGTACGGTCGTCGGTGGCGGCTTCAGCGACCTCGGCGGCGGCGTCTACGAGCGCAGTGGCCTCACGGTCGCCCAGGCCAATGCCGCGCTGCAGAACGCCAAGTTCCGACCCACCGACAACTCCGGCCCCAGCGGTACCTTCAGCACCGATATCGGGGTCACCGTGGACGACCAGGGCGGCGGCGGCCCGCAGACGGTGCTGGCGCCGACCACGGTCACCATCACCCGCGTCAACGACCAGCCGGGCGCGACCAACGTCGACCAGACCGTGAGCTGGAACGAGGACGCTGCCAGCGTCGCGCTGGGCGACATCCTGGTCAACGATCTCGATGCCGGCGAGGTGGTGACGGCGACCCTGACCCTGGCCGACCCCGCGGCCGGCGCGCTGACCACGTCGGGTACCGCCAGCTACACGCCGGGTACCGGCGTGTGGACCATCACCGGGACCCTGGGTGACGTCAACGCCGCCCTCGCGGCGGCCAGCTTCGTGCCGGCGGCCGATTACGACCTCGACACCAGCATCGCGGTCAGCGTCGCCGACAGCGGCAGTGACGGCACCGTGCCCGTGACCGGCACCATCATCCTCGACGTCACCCCGGGCAACGACCAGCTCGCGGCGACCAACCTCGATCAGACCCGCAGCTTCAACGAGGACGCGGCGGCGCAGGCACTCGACGACATCGTCGTCAGCGACGTCGACAGTGGCGAGATCGTCACCGCCACCCTGACCCTGGCGGACCCGTCCGCCGGCCGGCTGAGCACTGCCGGCGGCGGCAGCTACAACGCGGCCACCGGCGTGTGGTCGCACAGCGGCTCGATCGCCAGCGTCAATGCCGCGCTCGCCGCGGTGGCGTTCGTGCCGGGCGCGAATGCCGATACGGATACCACCATCGCGGTGGAGATTGCCGACGGCGGCGAAGACGGCACCAGCTCCGTTTCCGGCACCATCACGCTCGACGTCACCGCCGTCGGCGACACCCCGCGGGCAGCCAGCGTGACCACCGCGGTCAACACCACCAGCGGCCTCATCGTCCTCGACCGCCACGTGGACGACGGCGCCGAGGTCACCCACCTGCGCATCAGCGGCATCGTCAACGGTACCCTGACCCTGGCCGATGGCGTCACTGCCGTCGCCAACGGCGACTACATCGCTGTCGCCGACGGCCAGGCCGGGCTGCGCTTCACGCCGCTGGCGGACAGCATCGCCAACGGCCGCTTCCTGGTCGAAGCCTCGGAGGACGGTGTCAGCGTCGCCGCGCAAAGCCTGAAGGCGGTCGCCAACGTGACCGTGAGCGCACCGCCGCCGCCCGCGCCCGATCCCGAGCCCGCGCCCGACACGGACGACGAGGAAGCCGCCGAAGCCGCCGAGAGCTTCATCACGGCGCAGGCGCTGGCCGACGCCGAGGATGCCGGCGCCGATCCCGAGCCGACTCCGGAATCCGAGCCGTCGCCGGCCGCGGCAACGGCCGCCCCGGCCGACGACAGCAGCGCGCCGGCCGCCGCGCCCGCCGCCGATGCCGAGGTGCCCTTCGACCTCGCCGCCCTGGTCGCTCCGGCGAACGGCGACGGCATCGCCGCGGCGGAAGGCGACGTCGTGGTCGTGGCCGGCGACGACGCGGCGGAGGCGGCGTTCTTCGGCGTGGAGAACGTGGTCGACAACGAGCGCGCGGCGTCCCTGCCCGAGGCCTTCAGTGCACGCGCGCTGACCGCCTACTTCGCGGGGGTCTACAACACCCAGCCGGCGCTCAGCGTGGACCTCGCCTACGCGGCAGGTTATCTCGGCAACGACGATCGCCCCGAGCTGCTGGCGGCGCTGGTCAGCGATACCGGTTTCCTCGACGAGCTCGACCTGGTCCGCGAGGACCTGGAGAAGGTTGCCTCGGTCAACCAGGCCTTCGTCGGCTCCACGGTGGCGCTGTCGACCGGCCTGTCGGTCGGTTACGTGGTCTGGCTCGCCCGCGGCGGCCTGCTGCTGGCCAGCATGCTGTCCTCGATGCCGGCCTGGCGGCTGGTCGATCCGCTGCCCATCCTGGCCAGCCTCAAGCTCGACGACGAGGGCGGGGAAGGCGAATCGCTGGCCTCGCTGCTGGAGCAAAACGCTGCTGCGGACGCTAACAGGGATGAACCGTCCGGAAACCGGTCCGATGTTGCGTAATCTCGAAACCCGCACCTACGTCGCGCTAGGCCTGAGCTTCATCCTGCTCACCGTGCTGCTGGTCGCCTACCTGCTCGGCTTCGTGCGCCACGAGGGCGACGCCGTGCGCCAGGGCCGTGCCGTGCTCGCCGAGGCGATTGCCGCCAACGGCTCGGGACTGATCGCGCGCGACGACCTGGAGCGCCTGCGCACCACCCTGCGCCTGGTGGTCGACCGCAACGAGACGCTGCAATCGGCCGCCGTGCGTCGCGATGACGGCCGCCTCGCGGTCTCGGTGGGCGATCACGACCGGCACTGGCGCGACGATGCGGAGCACCTCTCGACCGACGCTTTCGTCAAGGTCCCGATCTGGAATGCGGGCCAGCGCTGGGGACGACTCGAGCTGCGCTTCACCCCGCAGTCGCGGCTCGGTGCCTTCGCGGTGCTCGGCGATCCGCGGGTGCACCTGCTCGGCTTCATCATCGTCGCCGGATTCTTCAGCTTCCGCTATTACCTCGGGCGGGTCCTGCAGCACCTCGATCCGTCACAGGCGGTACCGCCACACGTGCGTTCCGCGCTCGACACCCTGGCCGAAGGCCTGCTGGTGGTCGACAAGAAAGAGAACGTGGTGCTGGCCAACGCCGCGTTCGCGGCCATCGTCGGCAAGACCCCGGAGCAGCTCATCGGCCACCGTGCCTCGCAGATCGGCTTCACCGATGCCGGCGGCGAGGCGATCAGCGCCGGCGATTCACCCTGGGCCGCGGCCCTGGCGGCGGGCATGCCGCAACGCAACGCCGATCTCGGGCTGGTCGACAGTGACGGCGTGCGCCGGACCTTCATCGTCAACTGCTCGCCGGTACTGGGCAGCGGCGGCGAGCACGCCGGCGTGCTGATCAGTCTCGACGACGTCACCGAGCTCGAACAGAACAAGGTCGAGCTGCGTGCCTCCAAGGACGCGGCCGAGGCGGCGAACCGCGCCAAGAGCGATTTTCTCGCCAACATGAGCCACGAGATCCGCACGCCGATGAACGCCATCCTCGGCTTCACCGACGCCCTGCGCCGCGGCTACGACACCTCCAGCGCGGATCGCGAGAAGTATCTCAACACCATCCACAGCAGCGGGCAGCACCTGCTGCAGCTCATCAACGACGTGCTCGACCTGTCCAAGGTCGAGGCCGGCCGCCTCGAGGTGGAGCGTCTCGAAGTACCGGCACACGTGCTGGTCGGGGAAGTGGTCAACGTGTTCCAGGCGCGCGCCGAGGAGCAGGGGCTGCGGCTGGCTTTCGAGATCGACGGTGCGCTGCCGGCGGTCATCCACACCGACCCGACCCGTCTGCGCCAGATCGCGACCAACCTGGTCGGCAACGCGATCAAGTTCACCGAGCAGGGCGGGGTGACGGTGCGGCTGGCTTATGACACGAGCGGCGAGGAGCCGGTCTACTGCCTGCGCGTGATCGACACCGGCGTCGGCATCCCCGAAGACAAGCTCGAAGGCGTGTTCGAGGCGTTCGTGCAGGCTGACGTTTCGGTCACACGGCGTTTCGGCGGCACCGGGCTCGGGCTCGCGATCAGCCGCCGCTTCGCGCGCTTGCTCGGCGGCGACATCGTGGCGCGCAGCCGGCCGGGCGAGGGCACCGAGTTCATCGTCACCCTGGACCCCGGCCCGCTCACCGAGGTCGCGCTGCTGACACCGGAAGAGGCCCTGGCCGCGCGTTCCGAGGATGCCGCCGGTGATGGCCTGACCTGGGCTTTCCCGCCCGACACGCGGGTGCTGGTGGTGGACGACGGCGAAGAGAACCGCGAGCTGGTACGCATCGTGCTCGAGAACGTCGGCCTCGAGACGGCCTGTGCCGAGAACGGGCTGCAGGCCGTGGAGATGGTCGCTGCGCACCGCTTCGACGCCGTGCTGATGGACATGCAAATGCCGATCATGGACGGCTATACCGCCACCGAGCGGCTGCGCGATGCCGGCGCCGAGCTGCCCATCGTGGCGCTGACCGCCGACGCCATGAAGGGCTTCGAGGAGAAATGCCTCGCCGCCGGATGTTCCAGCTTCCTGACCAAGCCGGTCGACATCGATGCGCTGCTGGCGCTGCTCGGCGGCCTGCTCGACGGCACCCGCGTGGCGGTTGCGCCCGGCAGCAGCCAGGCCGCGCCGGCGCCGGCCGGACCGGACGCCGACGGTGCGGCCATCGTGTCGCGACTGGCCGGGGCGGGCGAGGCCATAGGCCGCACCATCGCACGTTTCGTCGACGGCCTGCCGGCGCGCTTCGCGCAGGCGCAGGCGGACCTGGAGGCGGGCGATGCCGACGCCCTCGCCGGGTTCGGTCACTGGCTCAAGGGCGCCGGCGGCACGGTTGGTTTCGACGCCTTCACCACCCCGGCAGCCGAGCTCGAGGCGCAGGCCAAGGCCGGCGACCTGACGGCGGTCGGGCACGCGCTGGCCGGGCTGGAGGCACTGGCCGCACGGCTGGAACGGCCACAGGCGGCCGGGGCGGGCGCGCATGACCGCCCGCAAGCAGCGGCCGCGGCGCCGGCCGCGCCGGTGGTGAGCCCCGCGGCCGTGCCGGCCGCCGTAACGGCAGATACGCCGGTGGTCTCCAGCCTGCCTCTCGGCAACCCGCGCATGCGGCGTACGGTGGAGAGCTTCGTGGAGCGGCTGGGCTCCCGCCTGGACGAGCTGGAAGCGGCCCTGAACGCCGGCGACGCCGGCCGTGTGGGCGCCCTCGCCGGATGGCTGAAGGGCGCCGCCGCGACGGTCGGCCTGGAGCCTTTCACGGCGCCGGCAACGGCCCTGGAAAGTGCGGCAAATCAGGCAGATGAGCAGGCCATGCGCGCGCACCTGGAAGCCATCTCGGCGCTCTTCGCCCGGATCGAGCTGCCGGCTGCCGACGGCGGCGTCGGCGACGGTCAAGAGAACGCCGGCGCCGCCGCTATGGTCATGGATCAGAGGTGAATCGCATGACCCAGAATGTCGCGTTGCGCGAGCCCGCCGAGGGCCGGCGCGCCGAAGCCCGGCCCGGCACGGCTAACCCGCCGTTGCAACAGCCCGTGGCCGCGCCGCTCGGCGACATCGGCGCGTGGACGGTGGCGCCGGTCGGGCAGCAGGCGACCAACGCCCTGATCATGATGGTCGATGACGAACCGACCACGACCGAAGTGCTGCAGATGTTTCTCGAAGACCACGGATACTCCCGCTTCGCGGCACTCAACGATTCGCGCCTCGCGCTGGACACCGTGCGTGAGCGCCAGCCCGACGTGCTGCTGCTCGATCTCATGATGCCCGACGTCGATGGCTTCGAGATCCTCGCCGCCATGCGCGAGGCCGGGCTGCTGGAGACCACCCCCGTGATCATGCTGACCTCCTCGGTCGATGCCGCCACCAAGCTGCGCGCGCTGGAGCTGGGCGCGACCGATTTCCTGGGCAAGCCGGTCGATCCCAGTGAGCTGGCGCTGCGTCTGCGCAACACCCTGCGGGCGAAAGCTCACCAGGATCGGCTGGCGTTCTACGATGCGCTCACCGGTCTGCCTAACCGCAACATGTTCCAGCGCCGCCTCGAGCGCGCGCTGGCCTGCGCTGCCGAGAACGAGCGCGCCTGCGCCGTGCTGCATTTCGACCTCGACCGCTTTCAGAACGTCAACGAGTCGCTTGGCCACGGTATGGGCGACATGGTCCTCAAGGCCGTTGCGCAACGCCTGGAGAGCGTCATGCTGCTGGGCGAGAGGACCCTCTCGCGGGCGGCGCTGGAAGATCCCTTCGTGGCCCGCCTCGGCGGTGACGAGTTCGCTATCGTACTGCCCGACCTGGACGATACCGACATCGTGGTCGAAGTCGCCGAGCGTCTGCGTGACTCGTTTCGCCAGGCCTTCGTGGTGGGCCGCGACGAGCTGTTCGTGTCCAGCGCGATCGGCGTTTCGGTTTCACCCTATGATGGCGCCAGGGGCGACGAGCTGCTGCAGAAGGCGACCGCGGCGACCGCACACGCCAAGCAGTCCGGCCTGCGCGAGCACCAGTTCTACTTCGCCGGCCTCAACGAGCGCGTCAGCGAGCGCCTGCGTCTCGAAAACCTGCTGCACAAGGCGGTCGAGCGTGAACAGCTCGAGCTCGCCTACCAGCCCAAGATCAGCCTGCAGACGGGGAAAGTCATCGGCGCCGAGGCCCTGTTGCGCTGGAACCTGCCCGAGTCCGGCTACGTCTCGCCAGCGGAGTTCATCCCCATTGCCGAGGAGTCCGGCCTGATCCTCAACATCGGACGCTGCGTGATGGAGCAGGCTGTGCGCCAGCTCGCTGACTGGGCGCGCGACGGGCACGACCAGCTCAACCTGTCGGTCAACGTGTCCGCACTGCAGTTTCGGGATCCGGCCTTTCTCGACAACGTGCACAGCGTGCTCGCATCGAGCGGAGTGAATCCACACAATCTCACCATCGAGCTGACCGAGAGCGCGCTGATGGACCAGGCGGTCGAGGTCGAAGCCGCCCTCGAGCAGATCCGCGCCGCCGGGCCGCGCATTTCGGTCGACGATTTCGGTACCGGCTACTCGTCGCTGACCTACCTCAAGCGCTTCGCCATCGACGAGCTCAAGATCGATCGCTCCTTCCTGCACAACGTGCCGGCGGACGAGGGCAACTGTGCCATCGTCAAGACCGTCATCGGGCTGGCCCATGGGCTCAAGCTGCACGTGGTCGCCGAGGGTGTCGAGGACGACGCCCAGCTGGCCTTCCTGCGCGCCCACGGCTGTCACGTATTCCAGGGGTTTATCGCCAGCAAGGCCGTGGACACGCGGCGCTTCACGACCTTCATCGAGATTGCGGCGGAGCACGGCTGGCCGACCGCCGCCGGGCGCGAGAGCGCGACGGGCTGACCTGGCGCGCCTGCACGCCGGGGCGGCGCGACGATCCCGGCGGCGGCAGGCATCGCCCTCACCGTCGCTTCAGAAGCGGTCGGTGGTGGCCGCTAACCTGGACATGACACGCTCTGCACTACCCGTCACCCCATCGCCTGTGCGATGAGCAACGCCGTGGCAACACTTGCTCCGCTGGCGGATGACGACGTCCTCGCCCGTTTGCCGGGTGACGAGCTGGCGCGCTGCGCGCACCTGCTGGCCCTGAGTCTCGCCCATCACCGGGCCAAGTTCGGCGTGCTGCCGCTGAACGCGGCCGTGAGCCAGGCCGAACGCGACGGCGCGGCATCGCCGCTGGTGAACGGGGCGCGGCAGTCGATCGAGGAGGCGCTGGGTGAGATACGCCGCCAGGATGCGCTGCGGGCGCCGGACGCGGAGCCGCTCGCCGCTGCGCCCTGCGACGAGAGCCGGCGCCAGATGCGCATCAGCCTGAACACCCCGGTGAAGCTGGCTGCGCTCGATGGCGGAAGTCCGTGCACCGCGATGCTGCGAAACATCTCATGGGGCGGTGCGTCAGTGTGCTGTGACGCGGCGCCGGCCGCGGTCGGTGAGTCGCTGCGCCTGCTGCTGCCGGCCGGTGGCAGCAAGACCATCGACATCGAAGCCACGGTGCTGCGCGAATCCTGCATCGACGGCGAGCACGAGTTCGGCTTGCGCTTCGAGAGCCTGGACCCGGCGGACGAGGAGCGGCTGCTCGGCGTGCTGAACATCCTGATGGCGGAGCCGGACCAGGATCGCCGCCGCAGTGAAGCCCGCCTGGTACAACGGCTGGAGGTCGAGTACGGCGATGCCGGCGAGTTCCGTGCCACGCTGGAGGACATCTCCGCCAGCGGCCTGATGCTGGCAGTTCCCGACCCGCTGGAAATCGGACAGTCACTGCAAATCGCGCTGAGCAGCGCCGACACGCCCTTCGCGCTCAACCTGCGCGCGCGGGTCGTGCACCAGACCGTGATCGAGAGCGCCGGGCTGGACATGTACCGCGTCGGCCTGCAGTTCGAGCATCCCAGCCCGCGCCTGCGCGAGCACGTCTCGGCGGTGATCAGGGAGCTGGCGCTGATGCGCCCCCGGGAACTGCTGGACGCGGATCACTGCGCCCTGTCGGCGACCAAGCCGCCGCTGCGCTGACTGGCGTCGCACGCGGCCGGTCCCAGGGCGGACCCGGCTGCCTTCCCTGGCGGCCGAATCCATCGTCGGCAGGCGAGTCTCCTTTGGATTCCCTGGGACCCGGCTCCTGCAAGGTGCTCGTAGCGATGAGCGTTGGTCGCTGAGGCCGTTCTTGCGGCAGTGCCTGTTGTCGTGTGGATGCAGTATGGCGGCCGGCGCCGGTCCGCGCGGTGATCTTTTGCACCGCCGGGCCGGATCCCGAGGCGCGGCTGCCGCTCAGGACTTGCCGCGCGTCGCGGGCACGACGCCGGCGGTACGCAGGCGGGCCAGCTCGCGCGAAATGCGGTCGTCGTCAGCCGCCGCCGCCGCGCATGCCGTGTGTGTCGCGGCGCTGCCGGCGTCGTCGGCGGCGGCACCGGCGAGCCGCGCGTACAGCGCGCGTGACGCGTCGAAGCCCAGGTTGAACAGGCGCTCGAGCAGCATCGGATGCGCGCAAAGCTGGCGCGCAAGCACGCTACAGGGCACGAACGCGATATCGCTGATGGTCAGCGCCTGGACGTGAAAACCAAGGCGTGCATCGTTGGCGTCATCGAGCAGCCCGACGAGCTCGCCGGGACCGCGCTCGACGAGCACCAGTTCGTTACCGTGACGTGAGCGATGCGAGACCCGCACCCGCCCGTCGAGCACGAAGCACACGCGCCGGCTGCCGCGCTGCGGGCAGACCACGGTGTCGCCGCCGGCGAAGCGCGCGATTTCGAGCTGCTGCGCGACGCGCGCGGCGGCCGCCGTCGGCAGCGTCGCGAACAGGTCCAGCGCGCTGACGGCAAAGCGCGTGGCGCCGGTGACGCCGGTGACGCCGGCCCGCGGCCGCGCGGGCGTCATCGCAGGCCACCCGTGCCGCACGATGCGGCGACGCTGACCCCGCGGCGGGTTGTTGCTGCTGGGCACATGGACGTCTCCCGGTCGTCGCCCCGCCCGCAGCCGCCTGCATAACGGCCGCCGCGACGGCAGCGGAGGTGACAGGCTAGTGCCCGGGCCTGTCCGTAAGCGGTGCAATAAGGCACAGGGGCGGGGAACACCGCACGATTGTGGCAAACTGGCTGCCAAAGGACGGCGAAGCGGCGCCTGCCGCGGAGACCGGGGCGAGGGAGATGACAGGGCAGGGGAGGTCGGATACCACCGCGCGCCGGCGTGCGCTGACCATCGCCTACGTCGACCTGTCAGGTTCGAGCCGCCTGGCGACGGCGATGGAGAACGAGCATTACGCGGCGTTTCTCGCGCGCCTGCACGCCTTCTTCCAGCAGGGCATCACCCGTTACGGCGGTACCGTCGCCCAGATCCAGGGTGACGGCGTGCTCGCCGTTTTCGGTTACCCGCAGGCGCATGACGACGCGACCCGCCGCGCGGTCGAGTGCGTACTCGACCTGCACGCGGCGGCCGCGGTCGAGCCCTGGCCGCACCTGCCGCCCGGGCTACGCGTCGACCTGCATTCCGGTGTGCACGCGGGGCGCGTGCTGGTACACGAGGGCGACGCGGTGGCGGGCCGCGTCGAGCTGATCGGTAACGCGACCATCGTCGCGGTGCGCCTGGCCGACGCCGCGGCCAGCGGCGAGATCCTGGTCAGCGAGGCCAGCTTGGGCGCCGACCGCCACCTGTTCGAGACGGCGCCGGCACGCCTGGTCTCGATCCAGGGGCGCGTCGATCCGCTGTGGGCGCTGCCGGTGCTGGCGCGTTCGGGCGCGGACCATCCCTTCGCCGCCCGTCCCCGTGATGGCCTGTCACCGTTCGTCGGACGCACGCAGGCGGTGGCACAGCTCGTGGCCGCGTTCGAGCGTGCCCATGCCGGGCACATCGAGTGCCTTGCCGTGTCCGGGGCGCTCGGCAGTGGCAAGACGCGGCTGGTGCATCACTTCCTCGATCGCCTCGGCCGTGCTTCGTGCACCGTCCTGCGCGGATACTGTGAGGGCGAGCTGCGGGCGAGCCCGCTGCAGCCGGTACGCAACATGCTCATGGCCTGGGCGAGGACGCAATGGGGCGCCGAAGGCGGCCTGACCCGGGATCGCCTGGCGGCACACCTGGCGGCGCTGGATCCCACCCTGACCGACTACCTGGACGCGATTGCGCCGGTGTTCGGCCTGCCCGCTGTCGCTGCCGCGGCGCCACCGACAGGCCCCGCCAGTGCCGCCGCCACGGTAGGGCCGGCGCTGCTGCTCGAAGCGCTCGGCCGCGAGTCCTCGCTGGTGGTGTTCTTCGACGACTGGCACTGGGCCGACGATGCCACCCGCGAAATCGTCGGCCACCTCGCGCGCGGCAGCGGCAGCGCGGTGCTGATCGTGCTCGCCACGCGCGAGCCGGCCGGTCACGACCCGGTGATCAGCGACGCCGCGACGCTGCTGCTGGACCCGCTCGCCGACGGCGAGGCGGCCGCACTGATCGCGCGCCTGATGCCGTCCGCCAACCCGTTCGAGATCAACGAGGTGGCGCGGCTGTCGGGCGGCAACCCGCTGTTCATCGAGGAGATCTGTCACTCTTTCCCGAGCCTGCGCACGGCCGTGCGCAGTCCCTTCGGAGACGCGCTGACCTGGCTCAGCGTGCTCATCGCCGCGCGCGCCGAGCGGCTCTCGCCGGCGGCCGCAAGCTGTGTCCGCACCGCCGCGGTGATCGGTCCCGTGGTACCGCGCGCCCTGCTGGAGACGCTGCACCCGGAAGCCGCCGACGCGTCGATTCTCGACGAGCTCGCGCAGGGTGATTTCGTCTACCCCGGTGACGACCCGTCCACGCTGCGCTTCAAGCACGGCATCACGCGCGACGTGGTCTACGATTCGGTCGGCCTGGAGGAGCGCACGCGGCTGCACCTCGCGATCGCGCGCGAACTGGCGGCGGCCGGCGACGGCGAGGCGCTTGACCACGACGCCCTGGCGCAGCACTACCTCGCCGCCGAGGCGTACGCGGAGGGGGCACGTTACGCCGAGGCCGCGGGTGACCGCGCGATGCGCGTTTCCGCGCTGGACGTCGCCCAGGCCCAGTACCGCGCCGCGCTCGATGCCCTGGACCGCCTGCCGCCGACGGCGGCGCGTTACCGCGAGTGGTTCGGCGTCGCCCAGAAGCTCGGCCTGGCGTGCGTGTTCGATCCGAATCCCGACCAGGTCGACGTGCTCAGGCGTGCCGTCGAGCTCGCGCGCGGGCAGGCGGACCAGGCCCTGCTGGCCCGCGCCGAGTACTGGCTGGGCTACATCTTCTATGCGCTGGGCGACGCCGAGCCTGCCATCGCGCACGGCGAGCGCGCACTGGCCGCGGCGCGTGCGAGCGGTGACGAACCGCTGGCGGTCCAGGTCCTCGCCACCGTCGGCCAGGCGCAGGCGTCGGCCTGCAACTATGCCGCCGCCGCCGCCCTGCTCGACGAGGCGATCGAGGTCAAACGCCGCCACCGCCGCGCCGGGCGCCCGGCCGTCGGCCTGGCCTACACGCTGGCCTGCCGCGCGGCGATCCTCGGCGACCAGGGCGCGTTCGGTGAAGCCGAGGCCGCCTTCGAGGAGGCGCTGCGCGCGGTGGAGGGCGCCGAGCACGAGGTCGAGGGGTCGGTGCTCGCGCTCTACAGCGCGGTGTTGCTGTGGCAGGGGCGCTGGGACGAGGCCGCGCGCGCGGCGCAGGACGGCGCCGGTATCGGCTCGCGCGTGCGCAGCCTGTACGTGCATGCCATGTGCCGCGCCCTGCACGGCTACGCGCGCTGGAAGCTCGGGGCCGGCCGTACGGCGCTGGCCGGCATCGAGCAGGCCACGGCCTGGCTGGAGCGCCAGGGCAAGGCGCTGTTCACGTCACTCAACTACGGCTGGATGGCCGAAATCAACGCCGCACTCGGCGAGCGCGAGGCCGCGCGTGCCAGCGCCATGCGCGCACTCGAACGCGCGCGCCGCAACGATCGCCTGGGCGAGGCGATGGCGTGCCGCGCCCTCGCGGCGCTGGCCGGGGTCGAGGACGGCGAGGCCGCGGAGCGCTGGCTGGACGCGGCACTGGAGTCGGCGCGTGTGCGCGGATCGCGGCACGAGATCGCGCGCACCCGTGCCGCGCAGGCGGGCCTCGCCCTCGCCCGCGGTAATGGCGAAGCGGCCGAGCGCCTGCAGGCGGAGGCGCGCGCCACGCTGCCCGGTAGTGCGCCCGAGCCGGGTTGAGTCGCTGCCTGACCCGTAGCGAGCACCATCCGCGGGCGAAGCCCGCGCGAGGCGAGGCCCTGGGCACACACGGCCCGATGAGGACCGCGCCCGGGCGCGCAACACCGCCCGCGGGATCTCCGCCGCCGTCCGACCGCGTTCCGTCAGCGGCTGATGCGCACCGTCAGCGGGCCGCTTGCCGGGTACAGCGTGCCCGCCTCGAGCACGCCCGCGATCATCCCCAGCATCACGCCCAGGGCCATCTCGTAACCGGGACAGGCGTGCGTGGGCGGCGGTCCGGCGCTGCCGTCACGGCGCCCGCCGAACACCGGGTCCACGTTGAGGCGGTGATCGGCGAGCGAGGCCTGGGTCGCCGAGGCGATGCCGACCACGACCCGGTCGCCGGGGTGCACCGCGATGCCTTCCAGGGTCGTCGCGGTCCTGGCGGTACGCCAGATGAGTCCGGGCACCGGCCGCTGCTGCATGGTCACCGACAGCGCAGGCATCAACGCGGCGTTGGCGCGCGCCAGGCGATCGGCACCGGGCGCGGCGGCGAAGTCCTCCTGCAGGCGCCACAGCTCGCCCCCGGTCAGCCAGCTGAACAGCGCCACCCGGAAGTTGCCGTCGACGGTCGGCAGGAAGCCCATCATGACGCCGATCAGGGTGCGCGCCAGCAGGTCGTCGTCGCCGACTGCCGTGAACAGGGCGCCGGCGAGATCGCTGACCGGCGGCGTGCCGCGTGCCGCGCTCACGTACTGCCGCGCGGCCTCGTGCAGCGCGCGACCCTGGCCAACCGCGACAGTGCGCGCGGTCTGTCCGGGATGCGGTGAGAAGATGTAGCGCGACGGCGGCGCGAACGCACCCGGGCAGCGCGGCGCTCCGGGCAGGGGAGCGATGGCACCGAGCTCGACGTAATGCCCGTCGGGAATGCCGAACCACCCGGTGCACAGTTCGCCGAGGACCTGGGTGGACAGCTCGGTCATGGTCACCGGCAGCGGGCCGGCGCCGGCCGGAACCAGTGTGTCGATGGCGGTGCGGGTCACGCGGTAGGCGGCGGCAAAGGCGTCGGCGCGGCTGACCTGGCCGATGGCCTGGTTCGAGGGATCGGCCTGCGCGCGGTACTGCGGGCCGTCGTCGAGACCGAGGTAGATCGAGCCGATCGACTCTTGCATGCGCTCGTGGTAGCCGCACACCGAGTAGATGTCGTCGTTGCCGAGCACGTCGTCGATTGCGGCCTGGCTGCCGGCGAGCACACCGAAGGGGGTGCGCAGCACGCCGCCGTGGCGGGCGCGCACCGCGGCCCACAACGCCGCGGCGGCGGCGCTGGTCGCGCTCGATTCGAGCACCTCGCGCCACGCATCGACCTCCGCCGGCGTCGGCGTGCGCCCGTCGACCACCGGTGGCAGGCGCTCGATCAGCGCGTTGCCCCGTGCAACCAGGTCGCTGGTCGTGGGTGTGCCGGCCAGGCGGCGCAGCGCGCTGCGGCCGGGCACGAACAGGTACGCGCCCCACTCGAGCTGCACCAACGGCTCGCCGTCACCGTCGTCGAGATCCAGGCGCAGGGTGGCGTTGCCGTGTTCGGTACGGAAGGTGCGTTTCGCGCCACGCTGCGGCACGCCGAGAAACGGGTCGGCCTGCTGACTCGACAGGCCGCTGCTGTTGGCGCCGCTCAGCCAGCGCTGGATGACCTCGAACTGCTCCTCGATGCTGGCGTTGTAGGCCATGAACATGAGCCCGCGTTCGGCGGCCGGTGCGCTTTCGCCGTGCGCTCCGTAGGACATGCCGCGCCGCAGGATACGGGGTACGCGTGGCTTGCCGGGGTTGACGTGCACCGCCGGATCGCGCGGATTGGCGAGCCGGATGTGCGCCTGCAGCGGGCAGCCGCTGCCGGCAGGATCGTCGGCATAGTCGAAATCGTTCTCGCCCGGCGCGTATGCCGCACCGTGCGCACTGAGCGGTTCGCCGTCATAGCTGCGCCCCATCATCTTCTCGATCGCCTGGCGCGACGAAAGCCCGGCCTGCGTCAGCGCCGCCTGCTGAGCGTCGACCACCCGGTGCAGGCGCTCGACATGCTGGCGCAGCTTGCGGACGACGAGGAACGTGCCGTTGGCGAGCAGGCTGTCGGCGGCCACCGGTGGATCGTTGCGGTCGTTGGGGTAACCGAGCACGCATTCGCCGGCATTGACGCGGTCGTCCCAGTGCGCGCCGCCGCCGGCGCCACCGGCCACCGGCTGGCTGATACCGTCGACGAAGCCGAAATGATCGCGTGCCCGGCCCTGCGCGTCGCGCTGCCGCGCCATCACCTCCACCGAGAGCAGTTGCACGCCCGCCATGGCATCGATCGCGAGCAGCCGTTGCGTGAGCGGGTCGTCGTCGTCGTCGAGCCAGTCGGGTGCGGCTTCGGCTGCGGTGCGCAGTTGCACCACGATGTCCACGCTCGACAAGGGTACCCGCTCGCCGACCCCGGCCGGCGGTCCTCCGCGCGGCCAGTTGCGCGGCGGTAGGCGCCAGTTCAGCGGGTGGTTGGCGCGCACGTCGCCGAGCAGGCCGGCGCGTGCCGCCATGCCTTCGCGGAACGCCTTCGGCAGTGTCGCCAGGTCTTCCTGCGACATCCCCAGGCGGCGCAGGCCGGACAGGGTCAGCGCCACGTTGAGCGTGAATGCACCGCCGCTGCCGTCGTCCGCGTAGGTCACGTCGAGGCTGTCGAGAAAGGCGCGCGCGGCACTGGCCTCGGTGATGCGCAGCAACGCCAGGCAGCCGCGGCTGACGTCGGCGTAGGGCTCGACGATGCCGCCCTGGAGCTCGTGTAGCGCGGCGGCCGGCAGGGCGGCGTAGCCGCCGTTGCCGCGCGACGCCGGAGCCGGACGCTGCCGGAACCAGGCGATGGGGTCGCGGAAGCGCTGGTTGACGGCGGCGTCGTTGCGAAACCCGTCGCTGTCCATGATCGGGACGAAATCCGCGAGCAGCGTGTGGGCGGCGGCCAGCAGCCAGTCCTGCTCACGCGGCTCGAGGTAATAGGGGCGCAGATCGTAGATTGCCGAGAGTGCGCCGAGGCCGGCGGCGAGCGTGTCGCGCAGGTTGGCGGGATTGTGCGCCACGCGCTGCGCCTCGGCCGACGGGTCCGGCACGCGCAGCGCCGTGGCCTCACGCTCGAAGGCCTGCGCATCGCGCGCGGCGAGCTGCAGGGCGCTCAGCCGACGCTGGTAGTCGAGATCGCCGACGCTGTCGCCGCTGGCGGCGTAGAAGAACTCGCTGTCGACCTGGCGATGCCTGATCCATTCGGCAAACGCCGGAAAGTTGTCCGCCTCGGCCCCGGGATAGTCGGCGCAGTTGCACAGGATCGGGTTCATCACCGCGCCCAGGTCGCGCCAGATGATGCGGATGTAGGGTTCCCAGGGCCCGTCGAAGGTCACCGCCAGCAGCAGGCTGTGCTGCTCCTCGATGACGGCGAGCCGGAACGAATGGATGGCCTGGATGCGCTCGACCGCGTCGGACAGCGGCCTCACCGCCGAGATCTCGCGGGACGCGACGCGCAGGCCGTTGAACACCGCCATCAGGCGGCGTGCGCGGCTGGCATAGTTCATGGTGTCGAGTGCCGGGATCAGTCCCGGTCGCAACGGCATGAGTACGGTCAGGTCGGTGCTGCGCCCGAGGTGCTTGCTGGTCACGTTCATGGTCTGCCGGATACCCCCTCATTGGACAGGCGCCTGCCGCGGCCGTCCGTCGTTCCCCGTACGCCGATCGTGCGTCGAGCACGACGCGGGCAACGGTGATCAATTACACAGCGGCGCGGGCCGCCCCTGCGGCTATCGTGCTCAGCCGAATTCGCACTCCGTCAGCAGGGTGCGCAGGGCATCCCCGTCGAGCAGTTCGAGCGAGGTCGGATGGCGGCGGATGATGTCGCGCTGCTTGAGGTCGGCGTAGATGCGCGTGACGTTCTCGCGCGTGGTGCCGACGCGGCTCGCCATGTCTCGATCGGCGATGTGCAGCGGCCCGCCGGTTTCGTCGGCCATGCGCAGCAGCTCGGTATACACCCGGCCCTTGACGTCGTAGGCGTGGTACTCGAAGACCTTCTCCGAGAGCCAGCGCGAGAGCGATGCCAGCCGCCGCATGATGGCGAAAGCGAAGGTCGGGTGCGCGGCGAGCAGTGCGCGAAAGGCCTTCTGGTCGAGCCGGCCGAGGACGACGTCGTCCTCGGCCGAAACACCGGCCGAGCGCGGACCACCGTCGATCGCGGCCAGCTCGCCGAACAGTTGTCCCGCCGGCAGGATCTGGTAGGTGATCTGGCGGCCGGTGCTGGCGACCATGATGACCCGCACGCGCCCTTCGAGCAGCAGGTAGACATCGGTCGAACGCTCCAGCTGGCTGATGATCTCGGCGCCGGCCGGGCGCTTCACGCGCATCGCGTGCGCAGCGATGTCGCGGCAGATCTCCGGGTGCAGCTCGTGGCAGATCTCGAGTGACGCGATCTCGTCGGTCGTTATCGCCTGTGGCGCGCTCCGTACTCGCTGGCCCACCGTGTCACCGCCACCTGCACGCGGTTCCGCCGGCCGCGCGACGGCAGTGTACTTTTGCACTTGAGCGGGAACGGGTGGAGGTAATAATTGCCCGAGCTGATGTCAGAGAGGTTATCGGCATGGCCCTGCCGCACATCGCGGTCGTCAATTTTTCTGCGGTGTCGGATCTGAGTGCGAGGATGGCGGTCCAGGCGGTCGACCGCCAGATGACCGAAGATTTGCAACCTGTTTGGGGTATGGCGTATCGCGTCGTGCTCGTTTCCCCGAGCGACGGTAATGCCACCGCCAGCCGCTACAGTGCGGCGTTTCCTGCCGGAGACGCGGTCATCTACCTGGTCGATCGGCTGTCGGTGCGGGCGGCACTGGAGCTGCACGACCAGGCCCCGCGGGCCCTCGCCGTCGGCTTCGTGTTTACCGATCTGCCGGACTGGACGGTGTCGTTCTCGCACGAGGCGCTGGAGATGGTCATGGATCCCAACGTGCTGGCCCTGGTACCGGGCCCGGACCCGCGCTTCCGCGACAACCCCCGCGCCTGGCTGCTGCACGGTTACGACATCTGCGACCCGGTGGAGTCGACCGCCTACGAAGTCGACGGCGTGCGGGTCTCGAACTTCGTCACGCCGTCCTACTTCGCGAGCCAGTCCTCCGGCGGCGTGTACAACGACTTCCTCGGCGTCGGTGTCGATCGGTTCGGTATCCTGCCCGGCGCGCGCCTCGGCGCGGTCGACCCGGCCGACTTCACCTGGGTCGAGATTCTCGGTGACGACTGCCCGTCGAACGGCACGCGCTCGCCGCGCCTGGTCGAGTATGCGGTCGAAGGCGGCCGGCGCCGCCCGCCCGGCGCCGAGGTGCAGGCGGCGCTCGACGGCTACCGCGCCAAGCCCGCACCCGGTTTGTCTGGTGTGCCGCAGCTACGCGCGCTGACGCGCGGCGAGCGCAAGCGGCTGGCGTTGTCAGAGCATACGTTGGTGGGGGATTGAGGGGGCGTTCGTCTAGCCTTCGGCTTGGTTGTGAACCTTGTTTACGGTTCCAGAGCCCGGCGACCATTTCAATCAAAAAACAAAAAACTGCGCGCTCGCTCTCTGTGGGAGCGGGCTTCGTGTTGATCGGAGGCGGGGAGTGGGGTGACAGGATTGATCAGCCGCCCGCTGCGCGGTCGGCTGTTCGCCCTCGCTGCGCTCGGTCGTGAACCTTGTTTACGGTTCCTGAGCCCGGCGACCATTTCAATCGAAAATCAAAAAATTGCGCGCTCGCTCTCTTTGAGGGCGGGCTTCGTGTTGATGCGGGGGCAGCGGCTGGGGTGACAGGATTGATCGCCCGTCCGCTGCGCGGCCGGTCGTTCGCCCTCGCTGCGCTCGGTCGTGAACCTTGTTTACGGTTCCAGATCCCGGCGACCACTTCATTCGAAAACAAGAAAAATCCCGCGCTCGCTCTTGGTGAGGACGGGCTTCGTGTTGGTCGGAGGCAGCGACCGGGGTGACAGGATTGATCGCCCGTCCGCGTTGCGGCCGGTCGTTCGCCCTCGCTGCGCTCGGTCGTGAACCTCGTTTACGGTTCCAGACCCCGGCGACCATTTCAATCGAACTCAACAAAATCCCGCGCTCGCTCTTTGTGAGAGCGCGCGATTTTTTGATTTTCGATTGAAATGGTCGGGGTGACAGGATTGATCGCCCGTCCGCGTTGCGGCCGGTCGTTCGCCCTCGCTGGCGCTCGGTCGTGAACCATGTTTAAGGTTACAGAACCCCGCG
>JBHIYN010000031.1:0-20303 GCA_041984235.1 Gammaproteobacteria bacterium | reverse complement strand
AGAGGGATTGTCCCCATTTCGCCCGGCAGGGGGATGAGGCAATCAGCGCGGGTGGTGCGAAAAGGGGACTGTCCCAGGAGACGCGGCTGGAGATATTCGGGACAGTCCCCTTTTTGCGTGTGCGCTGGCGGGTCGTTGAAGCATTGCCGGCAAAAAGGGGACAGTCCCTTACCGGCAAAAAGGGGACAGTCCCTGGCTGGCAAAAAGGGGACAGTCCCTTACAATGCGCGGCCTTCGTCCGCACAGCCTTACGGTTATGGAACTCAACCCGCTCTACACCTCGATCAAGGACATGAACAAGCGCCTCGATGCGCTGAGGGGGTATCTTTGACTACGCGGGCCGGGCGGAGCGCCTGCAGGAAGTAGAACGCGAGCTGCAGGCGCCCGGGATCTGGGACGACCCGGCGCGTGCCCAGGAGCTGGGCCGCGAGCGCGCCGCGCTGGAGCGCGTG
Source organism: Gammaproteobacteria bacterium (assembly GCA_041984235.1). Taxonomy (GTDB): domain Bacteria; phylum Pseudomonadota; class Gammaproteobacteria; genus JBHIYN01. Next base: position 19,851 of record JBHIYN010000031.1, on the reverse strand, counting down.
GTTCACACGCTGGACGCGCTGGCCACGCGTCTGCGCGATGCCGGCGACCTGCTCGAGCTGGCCGATGCAGAGGACGACGAGGAGACGGCGGCATCCGTGGCGGCGGACCTCGAGGAGGCCGCGGGCACGCTCGGCGAGCTCGAGTTCCAGCGCATGTTCGCCGGCGACATGGATGCGTGCAACGCCTTCGTCGACATCCAGGCCGGCTCCGGCGGCACCGAGGCGCAGGACTGGGCCGAGATGCTGTTGCGCATGTACCTCAAGTGGGGCGAGGCGCACGGTTTCGACACCGAGCTGATCGAGGTCTCCGCGGCGGAAGTCGCCGGCATCAAGAGTGCGACCGTCAAGTTCAGCGGCGAGTACGCGTTCGGCTGGCTGCGCACCGAGACCGGGGTGCACCGCCTGGTACGCAAGTCGCCGTTCGATTCGGGCAATCGCCGCCACACCTCGTTTGCCTCGGTGTTCGTGTCACCGGAGATCGACGACGACATCGAGATCGACATCAATCCCGCCGACGTGCGCACGGATACCTACCGCGCGTCCGGTGCCGGTGGGCAGCACGTCAACAAGACCGACTCGGCGGTGCGTCTGACCCACATGCCGAGCGGCATCGTCGTGCAGTGCCAGAACGAGCGTTCACAGCACAAGAACCGCGACCAGGCCTGGAAGCTGCTGCGCGCGCGGCTCTACGAGCAGGAGATGTTCAAGCGGCGCGAGGAACAGCAGGCGCTGGAGGACAGCAAGGCTGACATCGGCTGGGGTCAGCAGATCCGCTCCTACGTGCTCGACCAGTCGCGCATCAAGGATTTGCGCACCGACGTCGAGACCGGTAACACGCAGGCGGTGCTGGACGGCGCGCTCGACCCGTTCATCGAGGCCAGCCTCAAACAAGGACTATGAGCCGATGACCGACAAAGACGCCGGCGCCAGCGAATCCCAGCTCATCGCGCAACGCCGAGGCAAGCTCGCGGAGCTGCGCGCCGCCGGCAAGGCCTACCGCAACGATTTTCGACGCGACGCCCTGGCCGGCGAGATACACGAGCGTCACGCGGACGCGTCCGCCGAGGAGCTGGAGCAGCTCGGGCAGCGCGTGACCATCGCCGGGCGCATGATGACCCGCCGCGTGATGGGCAAGGCGGCGTTCGCCCACGTCAAGGACATGAGCGGCCAGATCCAGCTCTACGTGCGTCGTGACCTGTTGCCGGAGGGTGAATACGCCGAGTTCAAGAAATGGGACCTGGGTGACATCATCGGCGCCAGCGGTACCGTGTTCCGCACCCAGAAGGGCGAACTCTCGGTGCTGGTCGAAGAAATTCACCTGATCACCAAGGCACTGCGCCCGCTGCCGGAGAAATGGCACGGCCTGACCGATGTCGAGACGCGTTACCGCCAGCGCTATCTCGACCTGATCATGAACGATGACACGCGCAGGACGTTTCGTGTCCGCGCCGCCGTCATCGATTTCATCCGCCGTTTTCTCAACGACCGCGGCTTTCTCGAGGTCGAGACGCCGATGATGCAGGTCATTCCGGGCGGTGCGGTGGCGCGACCTTTCGTCACCTACCACAACACCCTCGAAATGGATCTCTACCTGCGCATCGCGCCCGAGCTGTTTCTCAAGCGGCTGGTCGTAGGCGGTTTCGAGAAGGTGTTCGAGATCAACCGGAATTTCCGTAACGAGGGCTTGTCGACGCGCCACAATCCCGAGTTCACCATGCTCGAGTTCTACGAGGCCTACGTCAGCTACACCGACCTGATGGACCTGACCGAGGCGATGCTGCGCGAGCTTGCCGAGGCCGTCCTCGGCACGAGCATGATCACCTACCAGGGCGAGACCTACGATTTCAGCCGGCCCTTTGCGCGCATGACCCTGAACGAGGCCATCCTGGCGCACAACCCGGGCGTCGACGCCGCCGCACTCGAAGACGACACCGCTGCACGTGCCCTTGCCGAAGCGCTCGGCATTCCGCTACAGCCCGGCTACGGCCGCGGCAAGGTGCTCACCGAGATCTTCGAGAAGACCGCCGAGCCGAACCTGGCCGGGCCGGTATTCATCACTCGCTACCCGGCCGAGGTGTCGCCGCTGGCACGGCGCAACGACGACGATCCCTTCGTCACGGACCGCTTCGAGTTCTTCGTTGCCGGGCGTGAGATCGCCAACGGTTTCTCCGAGCTGAACGATCCGGAGGACCAGGCCGAGCGCTTCCGCGCCCAGGTCGCGGCCAAGGACAGCGGCGACGCCGAGGCGATGCATTTCGACGAGGACTACATTCGCGCGCTGGAGCACGGCATGCCACCGACCGCAGGCGAAGGCATTGGCATCGACCGGCTGGTCATGCTGCTGACCGACGCCGCGTCGATCCGCGACGTGCTGCTGTTCCCGCACATGCGGCCGCGCGGCGGCGAGGCGGGTTGAGTCGCGCCCGGTCGGCGGGCCTGATCCCCGGTGCCCCTTGCCGCTCGGGGATTGCACAAATTCGCGGCGCCCCGGAAACTTCACCCGGTGACCCGGGTCTACCCCTTGGAGCTTTGGGAGTGGGCTCGCTCCGGCACCCGGCGAAGCCGTCGGCGGAGACTACAGCAACCGGTCACTTCGCCGTCGGCGAAGGCATTCTCGGACTACGATAATCCTCTGGAGACGAAGCAATGGAAAAGAAATCCCGATTGAAACCCGTCGCCGCTGCGCTCGGCACCACCTTCGCGGTCACCCTGGCAGCGTCACCGCTGGCCGGTGCCGCCGACAACCCGTTCGGCGCCGTCGAGTACGGCAGCGGCTATATGGTTGCCGACAGCCACGGCGAGGGTAAGTGTGGCGAAGGCAAGTGCGGCGAGTCCAAGGGCGGCGAAGGCAAGTGTGGCGAGTCCAAGGGCGGCGAAGGCAAGTGTGGTGAGTCCAAGGGCGGCGAAGGCAAGTGCGGCGAGTCCAAGGGCAGCGAGGGCAAGTGCGGTGAGGGCAAGTGCGGCGGTTGAGCCGCGCGTCCGTGCCATGGCCCGTGACGGAAGCGCGCGTCGGTGACGCACCGCTACCCGGTTGAGGGCAAGGGCCTGGGCCTCCGGCGGGCGCTGATGCGCCCGCTGGAGGACCGGTTCCCGGAGGCGATCGACTTCATGGAAGTCGCGCCGGAAAACTGGATCGACCTCGGCGGCCGGCTCGGCCGGCGCTTCCGTGAGTTCGCCGAGCGCGTACCCTTCGTTTGCCACGGCCTGTCGCTCAACCTGGGCGGGCCGGCGCCGCTGGACGAGGCCTTCGTACGCCGCGTGCGCCAGTTTCTCGACGAGCACGCGGTTCGCTGCTACAGCGAGCATCTGAGCTACTGCGCAGACGACGGGCACCTCTACGATCTCATGCCGATCCCGTTCACCGCGGAGGCGGTGGAGCACGTCGCGGCGCGCATCCGTCGCGTGCAGGACATCCTCGAGCGGCGCATCGCCATCGAGAACGTTTCGTACTACTGCGCACCGGGTGCCGAGATGAGCGAGATCGAGTTCATCAACGGCGTTCTCGAGCGGGCCGACTGCGACCTGCTGCTCGACATCAACAACATCTACGTCAACAGCGTCAACCACGGCTACGCCGCGGCCGACTTCCTGCGCGCGCTGCCGGCCGAGCGCATCGCCTATGCCCACATCGCGGGGCATTACGACGAAGCCGAGGATCTCATCGTCGACACGCACGGGGCCGACGTCATCGACCCGGTGTGGACGCTGCTCGACGAAGCCTACCGGCATTTCGGCGTGTTCCCCACGCTGCTGGAACGCGACTTCAACATCCCGCCACTGGACGACCTCATGGCCGAGGTCGATCGCATCGGCGCTGCCCAGCGTGCGGCGTCCGATCCGGCCGCCCGGCGCGCGCGACATGGCTGAGCCGGACTTCATCCGGCAGCAGTACGGTTTTACCGCGCACCTGCGCGACCCGCAGCGTGCGCCGGCGCCCGACGGTATCGAGGATCGCCGACTGGGCATCTATCGCGACCTGCTGTACAAGAACGTCGAGGGCTTCATGGCCAACGCCTTTCCGGTGTTGCGCCGGGTCACCGATGACGCGCGCTGGCACGCGATGGTGCGCGACTATTTCGCGCGCCACCAGGCGCGCACGCCGCTGTTTCCGAAGATGCCGCGGGAATTCCTGCACTACCTGGACGAGGAGCGCGACGATGCCGGCGATCCGCCGTTCATCGCCGAGCTCGCGCATTACGAATGGCTGGAGGCTGAGGTCTACTTCGACACCCGCGAGCTGGACCAGGTCGCGACCGACGCCGAGCCTGATCTGGAAGCTGGCTGCGCGGTGCCGAACCCGGTCATGCGGCTGCACGCTTATGCTTTCCCGGTGCATCGCATCAGCCCCGATTACCTGCCCGAAACCGCGCCTGACAGCCCGACCTACCTGGCGGTGTTCCGCCGCCGTGACGACAGCGTCAGCTTCATGGAGCTGAACGCGGTGTCGGCGCGGCTGCTCGACCTGGTGGTGGCCCGCGATGGGCGCCCGGCGCCGGCTTTGCTGCGCCAGATTGCCGGCGAGCTGCAGCACCCGCACCCGGACGTCATCGTCGAAGCCGGGCTCGGCATGCTGCGCGATTTCATCGCCCGCGACATCGTGCTCGGCACCGTGCCGGGCGCCGCCTGACTGGTACTGCTGACACGCGCGGACTGGTGACACCGTGCACGCGCCGCGTAAGATAGCGGCGCACGCGACAGGTCGCACAGGCGGGGGCAGGGGATGAATACGTTCATGCTGGTGGTCAATGGCATCGCCGCGGCGTTCGTCGTGATGCTCGGCCTGGGTGTCCTCGCCATCGTCGTGCTCTACGTCATCGACGTGACCCAGACCAGGCACGCGGTGCGGCGCAACTATCCGGTGATCGGCAGGCTGCGTTACGTCTTCGAGGACCTGGGCGAGTTCTTCCGCCAGTACTTCTTCGCCATGGATCGCGAGGAAATGCCCTTCAACCGGGCCGAGCGATCGTGGGTCTACCGGGCCGCGAAGGGGCTCGACAGCACGGTGGCGTTCGGGTCGACCAAGGACCTGCGCCCGGTCGGCACGGTCATCTTCGTCAACACCGCTTACCCGACGCTGGACGAGGATGCCGCCGAGCCGCGTGCGGTCACCATCGGCGCGGAATGCGCGACGCCGTATCGCACGAACGCCATCTTCAACATCTCAGGCATGAGTTACGGCGCGCTGTCCCGGCCCGCGGTGCTGGCACTGTCGAACGGCGCGCGCAAGGCCGGGATCTGGATGAACACCGGGGAAGGCGGCCTGTCGCCGTTCCATCTCGAAGGTGGCGCCGACCTGGTATTCCAGATCGGCACGGCCAAGTACGGCGTGCGCGACGAGCAGGGTCAGCTCTCCGACGACAAGCTGCGCGAGGTCGCGGCGCACGAGACGGTGCGCATGTTCGAGATCAAGCTCTCGCAGGGCGCCAAGCCAGGCAAGGGCGGCATCCTGCCGGCGGCCAAGGTATCGCCGGAGATCGCGGCGATCCGCGGGATTCCGGTCGCGGTCGCGTCAATCAGCCCGAATCGCCACCCCGACATCCGCAACGAGCACGACCTGCTCGATATGATCGAGCGTGTGCGCCGCGTGACCGGCAAGCCGTGCGGCTTCAAGACCGTCATCGGCTCCAGCGACTGGCTGGAGAAGCTGTTCCTTGCCATCCACGAGCGCGGCCTGTCGAGCGCGCCGGACTTCATCACCGTCGACGGCGGTGACGGTGGCACCGGCGCGGCGCCGATGAGCCTGATCGACAACGTCGGGCTGACCCTGCGCGAGAGCCTGCCGCTGGTGGTCGACAAGCTCAAGGAGTACGGTTTGCGCGATCGCACCAAGATCATCGCCAGCGGCAAGCTGATCACGCCGGCCGAGGTCGCCTGGGCGATTTGTGCCGGTGCCGACTTCGTGGTGTCCGGGCGCGGGTTCATGTTCGCGCTCGGCTGCATCCAGGCACTGCAGTGCAATCGCAACACCTGTCCGACCGGCGTCACCACGCACGACAAGCGCCTGCAGCGCGGCCTCGATCCCACCGACAAGGCCGAGCGCGTGTGTCGCTACGCGCAGAACATGCACCACGAAGTCGGCGTCATCGCGCATTCCTGCGGGGTCGCCGAGCCGCGTCGCCTGAAGCGTTTCCATTGCCGTATCGTGCAGCATGACGGGCGCTCGGTTCCGTTGAACGAACTCTATCCCGACGTGCGCAGCATCAATATCCCCGAGCTCGATCAACGCAGCGCCTGAGCGGGCGCGGAACTTTTCTCTCCGGACGTATCCAACAACGGGTCCGTGTGGCCAGCTGGCTTCGCGGCTACCGTTCAACACTCGGGAGGGAGAACCGGTGGAGCTGGTATTGAGACTCGCCAATCGTGCGCAGGACGTGCTCGACCTGCGCCGTCACGTCGACTTCATCGGTTCACTGCTGCTGCGTATCTACCTGGTTCCGGTGTTCTTCGTCGCCGGTGCGAACAAGTGGAACCCGCTGGCAGCCGACGGCACGCTCAATCCGTTCGAAGGGCTGGCCGGGATCGCAGAGTGGTTCGGCAATCCCGACTGGGGGCTGGGCCTGCCAGCGCCCATGCTGATGGCAATCCTGGCCTGGTCGGCGGAATATCTCGGCGCCATCGCGCTTGCGCTCGGTTTTGCCGTGCGCTGGATTTGCCTGCCCCTGATGTCGACCATGGTGGTTGCCGCGACCACCGTGCACTGGGACAACGGCTGGCAGGCGGTGCACGACCTCATGAGTCCGCACTACTCGGCCGACGCGCCGGAGGCGCTCGCGCGGCTGCAGCGCGCCAAGGAGATCCTCATGTCGCACGGCGATTACGAGTGGATTACCGAGCGCGGCAGCCTGGTGCTGGCCAACAACGGTATCGAATGGGCCGCGACCTACCTGGTCATGCTGGTGGCGCTGTTCTTCCTCGGCGGCGGCCGCTTCGTCAGTGCGGATTACTGGCTGGCGCGGCGCTGGCGCACCCGGCCATGAGCCAGGTTCAGATCCACTGCGCCTCGCTGAAGATGGAAACGCGGCGCGGCGCTTCGTTGAGCAGGCCGAGGGTATAGTCGACTCCCATGCTGGTCAGCGCGTCGCGCAGCGACTGCGTGTCGGCCTTCTCCGCGATGGTCTGCATGCCGAGCGCACGCGCTACCCGGCTGAGACCCAGCACGACCTCGTAGTCGGCCGAGCAGTGCAGCATGTTCTGCACCAGCGCCGCGCGGATGGCGAGGTAATCGGCCTGCACCTGTTTGACCGTTTCAAAGGCGTGGCCGCCAAATCCGATGTCGCCGATCATGAAGCGGCAGCCACGCTGCCTGAGAACGCTGACGAAGTAGCGGATGTACTCCAGGTGCGTGGCAAACGCGGCGTCCTCGAGGCTGAAGCCGAGGCGCTGCGCCTGGTCGGGGCTCTCCTTGACCAGCTGCGTGATGTATCCGAGCAGGCGTTCATCGGCCAGCGATTGCTGTGACAGCGGTACCAGCACCAGCTCCATGTCACACAGCACCGGGTGATTGAGGCGCAGCGCGTCGAGCGCGGCCTTGACCACCCAGCGATCGATCTCCTCGGTGAGCTGGTAACGCCGCGCGAGGTCGGAGAGCTCGTTGCGCGGAATCATCTCGCCGGCCTGGTCGCGCACGCCGACGCTGAGCTCGCAGCGCCGCGCATCGCCGTTCTCGGCGGTGGCATAGAGCGGCTGGTAGAAGAGCTCCAGCCGATTGCCGTGAATCGCGGTCTGGATGTCCTTGACGAAATCGAACACCCGCGCCTGCGGGGCGCCGTTCGACTCCTTCTCGTCGAACAGGTGCACCCGGTTGCGGCCGAACTTCTTGGCGGTGAAGCAGGCCGAATCTGCAGCGCGCACCATCTCGGCCGTGGAACGGCAGTCGCGATTGATCTCGACGATCCCGATGCTCAGCGAGAGCGGCAGCTCGATGCCCTGCCAGGTGAAGTCATGGCGTTCGACGGCGATGCGCAGACCCTCGGCAATGAGGCGCGCCTTGTCAGCGCCGCAGCTGTAGAGCAGCGCGGCGAACTCGTCCCCGCCTATGCGGGCAAGCGTATCTGCACCGCGGATGCGCGTACGCAGCACGTCAGCCAGCATTTTCAGCGCGGCGTCGCCGGCGGCGTGGCCGTAGCTGTCATTGATGAACTTGAACTTGTCGATATCGATGTAGAGCAGCGCGTGCTCGTGACCCATGTCGTCCTGCGCCCGACGTACCAGGCGTTTCAGGCGCAGCTCGAACTCAGCACGGTTGATGGCGCCGGTGAGCGGGTCGTGGGTGGCCTGCCAGGCGATCGACTCCGCCTCGCGCCGCTTCTCGGTCACGTCACGCAGCAGGAAGGCTGCACCGGCAAACTCGCCATCGCCGTCGCGAATCGCAGTGACGCGGTAGTCGACACCGTAGATCACACCGTCCCGCCGCGCGAGCTGCGCGTTGCTACTGCCCTGTTGCATGCGCCGCGTCATCCGGGTCTGGTCGAAGATCTCCCGCGCATGATTGCGCTGGTCCGGTGGCAGGGTGATGCGCAGCGTGTTCTCGATCGGCTGGCCGACGATGGTGCGGCTCTGGGCGCCGACCAGGACTTCCGCTACCGGGTTGAGGTAGGTCACCACGCCGTCGACATCGGTGGTGACGATGGCGTCGCCGAGTGCTTCGAGCAGGCGCCGGTCGCGCTCGGCGGCGCTCGCGTTGCGCGCGAGGCTGGCAATCGTCGCGGCGGTGATCCGTCCAAGGTCGGCATCCTGCGCGACGCGGGTATCGATATCGGCCTGCCCGGCGCCGTGCGCCGCCAGCAACTCGTTCAACAAGCCGACCAGGCGTGCCTGGGCACGATGGTAGACCGAGGCGACGAGGAACAGGACCAGGGCGGTGAGCAGTATCCACGCGATGCCGGTGTCGACGTGTCCGGCCCGCACAACGCCGGCCAGCGCGAGGCCGGTCAGGGTGGAGAGAAACCAGCCGAAAGCGGTGCGCTCCGCGCCCAGTGCCGGGATCGCGAGCACCGCGACGGCGCTGACGGATCCGGCCAGTACCGCGCCCTGGTAAGCGCTGGCCAGCGGCAGCAGGAGTACCACGGCGCCGCCCCAGGCGACGCCGAGCATCGCGGCCAGGCCGCAGTTGAAGCTCGTGCTGTGGGCGGCGGCACGGCCGACCACGACACCCTCGCGGCTGGCCAGGTGCAGCAGCGCGTTGAGTACCGTGAAGGTGGCCCAGCCCGTCAGCAGGCCGTTGCCGGCGGACGCGGCGAAGGCCGCGCCACAGCAGGCGACCGCGATCAGGTTGGTCGCGGCCCAGGTGCGGCTGAGGGCCAGCGCCGGCGCCGGCATGCGTGCGTTCACGGTGGCGACGGCATCACGGCGCTCGATCCGCTGTGGCGCAGTTACGTCTTGCATGGCTTGTTCGGTCATCACACGGGATCCACGGCGCGCCCGCCGCGCGGGCGCTACGGGTGGTGAGACCCCGTTGATGGGATTATTGTCGGGCGGCGTGGTGCCGGCGTGACGCGCTTCACAGGCCCCGGGTGGCACCTGTGACGAGCGTCACGAAAGGAGTGGCGGCGTTTCCGGCCTGTGATGCAGGTCACCGTCCGCGGCGCTGCGCGGACGGGGGCTGTCAGCGACGCGCGCCGACGCGCAGACGCAGGGCGTTGAGCTTGATGAAGCCGGCGGCGTCGGCCTGGTTGTAGGCGCCGGCGTCGTCCTCGAAGGTCGCCAGCGAAGCATCGAACAGGCTGTCGGTCTCGGAGGCGCGACCCTCGACGATGACGTTGCCCTTGTACAGGCGCACGCGCACCAGTCCGTTCACGTGGGCCTGGGAATCGTCGATCATGGCCTGCAGCATGCGCCGCTCCGGGCTCCACCAATAGCCGTTGTACACCAGCGAGGCATAGCGCGGCATCAGCTCGTCCTTGAGATGGGCGACCTCCCGGTCCAGGGTCAGCGATTCGATTGCGCGATGGGCCCTGAGCATGATGGTGCCGCCGGGCGTTTCGTAGCAGCCGCGCGACTTCATGCCGACGTAGCGGTTCTCCACGATGTCGAGGCGACCGACGCCGTTGGCGCCGCCGACCTCGTTGAGATGCTCGAGCACCGCCGCCGGGCTCATCGGCGTGCCATCGATGGCGACGATGTCGCCACGCCGGTACTCGAGCTCGATGACGGTGGACTGGTCCGGCGCATTCTCCGGGGCTACGCTCCAGCGCCACATCGACTCCTCGGGCGAGGCCCAGGGGTCTTCCAGCACCCCGCCTTCGTAGGAAATGTGCAGCAGGTTGGCATCCATCGAGTAGGGCGAGCCGCCGCCGGGCTTGTACTCGATCGGAATGCCGTGCTGCTCGGCATAGGCGAGCAGCTTCTCGCGCGAGTTCAGGTCCCATTCGCGCCACGGCGCGATGACCTTGATGCCGGGCTCCAGGGCATAGGCGCCGATCTCGAAGCGGACCTGGTCGTTGCCCTTGCCGGTGGCGCCGTGGGCGATGGCGTCGGCGCCGGTCTCGCGCGCGATCTCGACCAGGCGCTTGGCGATCAGCGGGCGCGCGATCGAGGTCCCCAGCAGGTACTCACCCTCGTAGATGGCGTTGGCGCGGAACATCGGGTAGACGAAATCGGCGACGAACTCCTCGGTCAGGTCGTCGATGTAGATCTCGCGCACGCCCATCTTCTCGGCCTTGGTGCGCGCCGGCTCGAGCTCCTCACCCTGGCCGATGTCGGCCGTGAACGTGACGACCTCGCAGCCGTACTCGTCCTCCAGCCACTTGAGGATGACGGAGGTGTCGAGCCCGCCGGAATAGGCGAGGACGACCTTGTTGACCCTGGGTTTGGACATGATGAGCGCTCGATCCGATGCGTGAGGGAGAACCCGCGCGGCGCGCGGAGGCGGCATTGTGCCGAGGCGCAGGCTGCAAATCCAGAGCGACGCCCGGCCGCCCGCCCGCTCAGCGCGCCAGTGCCTGTTCGAACAGGGTCAGGAAGGCCTGCGGCGCCTCGGCGTGCGGCCAGTGGCCGCCGCCGGCGACCGTCTCCACGCGGTGCCGCGGGAACAGCCGCCCGATGGTCGGCATCTGCGCACTGGTCACGCGGTCTGACAGCTCGCCGCGGATGAACCAGGTCTCGATGTCCGAGCGGGCGTCGGACGCGACCGGCAACGGCCCCAGGATGTGCGGCATCTGGTCTTCCAGCGCGGCCAGGTTGGCGCGCCAGCGCGCGGCGCCGTTCTCGAACATCAGGTTCTGCAGGATGAACTGGCGCACGGCGGTTTCCGGTATGGCGTCGGCGAGCAGGGCGTCGGCCTCGCCGCGGCGGCGGATTGCGCCCAGGTCGAGCGCCCGCATGGCGCGGATCATCTCGGCGAAGCGATCGGGATAAGCGACCGGTGCGATGTCGACCGCGACCAGGCGGGCGATGCCGGCGTCGTCGGTCAGCGCCAGGGTCATTGCCGCCTTGCCACCCATGCTGTGACCGACCAGCACGAACTCGTCCAGTGCGAGCCGTTCCACCAGCGCGCGTACGTCGGCGGCCATGTCGAGGTAGGTCATGCCGGCGTCGTGCGGGGAACGGCCATGGTTGCGCAGGTCCACCAGGTGGAAGGTGTGGCGGTCGCCGAGGCGGCGGGCCAGCGTAAGCCAGTTGCGGCCGGCCCCGAACAGTCCATGCAGGACGACCACCGGCGGCCCTTCGCCGAGCGTCTCGCAGTGCAGCGCAACGGTCATTCGCGCAGGTATTCCGGAATGCGTGCCGGGTCGAGGTAGTGCTGCGGCCAGAAGCCGAGCAGGGCAATGTCCTCTTCGATGCCTGCCATGACGTCGTAGTCGCGGATCGCCTCGCGTGCGACCCAGGCCCATTCGGTGTGCTCGTGGTTCAGCACCACCTCGCCGCCCGACCACGCGTACTGGAACAGGTGGATCTCGAAGCGGCCGCCGTAGAAGGTATCGCGGATCGGTCCGAGGTAGCGGGTCAGGGCGACCTGGTGGTCCGGGCCGATCTCCTCGCGCATCTCGCGCAGCGCCGCCTGCTCCGCGCTCTCGCCGGCTTCGATCTTGCCCGCCGGCAGCCCCCACTGGCCGGGGCCGAGCCTGGCATCCTCGGCGCGCCGCAGCATGAGCAGGCGCTCGCGCTCGTCGAGCAGCAGGTTGAGCGCGTAGCGCGCATCGGGCGGGGAGGGTGCGGGCATGCTGGTGGATCGGAACGGCAGTGTACGCTCAGGTTAACGCATCGCCGCGACAGGCGGGTGGTTATACTCGCCCGCGTGAGCGTGCGTATCGTCAGGCTGGGCAGTCCGCGGGCAGCGGGGGAGGGGTTGCGCATCGGCACCGTACGCCGGCCGCCGCGCGGTGTGCCCCGCGAGCGCTTCGCGACGGATGACTGGTACGACGTGTGGCTGCCGTTGCTGGCGCCCAGCGCGGAAGCGGTGCGGATGGCGCTGGACGCGCGCAGCGAGGCCGAGTGGGCACGCTTCGCGCAGCGCTACCGGCGCGAGATGGCGCGCCCGGATGCCGCGCGAACGCTCGACCTGCTCGCCGCACTATCGCACCAGGCCGACTTTGCGGTCGGCTGCTATTGCGAGCACGAGGCGCGCTGTCATCGTTCCCTGCTGCGCGCGCTGCTCAGCGAGCGGGGTGCGCTGCTGGAGTGAGCGGCGCGGCGGGCCGGGGACACGCCGCACGGTCGCGGCGGGCCGTATCCGCCGAATGCCCAATCGCGCTCAGCCGTCGCGCCGGGCCAGCAGCAGGCGCGCGCCGCGCGGGCCGTAGGCCTCGCTGTGCGGTACGCCTCGTGCGAGGGTGAAAGTATCGCCGGCGCGGCAGGTGGTCGTGCCGGTGGCGGTGGTCACGCACAGCTCTCCCGCCAGGATCAGCGTGGTGAGCGCGAAGTCATGGCTGTGCTCCTCGTTGCACAGATCCGCCTCGCGCTCGATCAGCGTAGGAGCATCGTAGCCGTCGCGGGCGACTGCCGCGCGGAATTCGTCTTCGGTCATGTGTGCTTCTCCGCTTGCTTCGGTCTCGCACCGCCGGCGGCGGCTCAGGCCGTCTTCACGATCTCGACGCGGGCGTCGAAGGCGTTGCTGCCGATACCGCGATCGCTCAGCCCATCGGGTGTGAGCGCGTTGGCCGAGGAACCGTTGAGGGTCGAGGTTGCCCACCAGTTGAACGGCATGTAAACCACGCCCGCCGCCGTGTCGGTACAGACCTTCGCGCGCACGGCAACTTCGCCCAGCGCGTTGGACATCAGGACCGTGTCACCGTCGGCGATCCCGCGCGGTGCGGCGTCGGCGGGGTTGATGTGCACTTCGGGCACGTGCCGGGCGGTGCCGCGATGCGGCAGGTTGACGTACTCCGAGTTGAGAAAGTGACTGGTCTTGGACGAGACCAGGCGCAGCGGCGGTGCGTCGGCGGCATCCTCCAGCGGTACGTAGGCGGGCAGCGGGTCCAGCCCCTGGTCGGCCAGCGACTGCGAGTAGAACTCGGCCTTGCCGCTGGGCGTGGTGAAACCGCCCTCGGCGCGCGGCCGGAAATCCTCGGGCAGGTTGAGCGGCGCCCAGCCTTCGGCCTGCAGGCGCTCGAAGGTGATGCCCTCGATCAGCGTGCTGCCGTTGCCGAGCAACGCGCGGATGCGTTCCTCGTCGCTGCTCAGCAGGTGCGGTTCGGTATAGCCGAGCGCGCGCGACAGGCGACGGAAGAGCTCGGTGTTGGACACCGCTTCACCGCAGGGCTCGATCGCCGGCGGGTTGAGCGCGACGTAGGTCTGACCCCAGGACGGCATCAGCTCCCACTGCTCGAACTGGGTCGTGGCCGGCAGAATGACGTCCGCGTAGCGCGCCGTGTCGGTCATGAACTGCTCATGGACCACGGTGAACAGGTCCTCGCGTCTGAGGCCTTCGATGACGAGGTTCTGATTCGGCAGCGTGACCACGGGATTGAGGTTGTAGACCAGCATCCAGCCGATGGGCGGGGCCATGGCCGGATCGGTGAGGGCCTGGCCGAGCTGGGCCAGGTGCACGGTACGCGCCGGCGGCGGCGCGTCGGCGGCGGCAAACACCACCGAGTAATCAAGCGCCTCGAAGAACAGGTTGACGGTGAAATGGCACAGGCCGCCGCCACGCTCGCGCCAGGCGCCGGTCAGCGCCGGCAGGCAGGACACCGCGCGCACGGCGGCGCCGCCATTGGAGTAGCGCTCCATGCCGACCAGCAGGCGCAGCGCGGCCGGCCGGCGCTGCGCCCAGGTGCGCGCGAGCTTCTCGATGTCGGCCACGCCGATCCCGGTTATATCGGCCACGCGCTCCGGCGGGTAATCCACGAGGCGTTCGCACAGCGCGTCGAACCCGAGCGTGTGGCGTTCGACGTAGTCGGCATCGTGCAGCTCCTCGCGCACGATGACGTGCATCATGCCGAGCGCCAGCGCGGCGTCGGTCCCGGGGCGCAGCTGCACGTGCCAGTCGGCATGCGCCGCGGTCGGCGTACGCACCGGGTCGATGACGATGACCTCCGCCCCGGCGCGGCGCGCATCCCGGATCGGGCCGCCCCACAAGTGCACGTTCGTGGCCGCGGTGTTACTGCCCCAAATCACGATCAGGCGACTGAGCGCGAGATCCTCCGGCAGCATGGTCTCGCCTTCGCCGAGCGTCGCGGCCGCGCCCAGGTACGCGACGTTGCCGCAGATCTGGCGATCGAGGGCGGTGGCGCCGAGGCGTTCGAAGAACTGCTCGCCGGCATAGCGGTTGAGCAGCCCGATCGTGCCGGCGAAGCTGCATGGCATGGCGGCCAGCGGGCCGTGGCGGTCGAGCGTTTCGCGCAGGCGGCCGACCACCAGTTCCAGCGCGTCTTCCCAGCTGCAGGGCTCGAAACGGCCTTCACCCTTGGCGCCGGTACGCCGCAGGGGCTGCAGGATGCGCTGTTCGCTGTACACGCGCTGCGGATAGCGCTTGAGCTTGCTGCACAGCGCGCCCCGTGTGAAGGGGTGCTGCGGGTCGCCGCGCAGGCCCACCGCGCGGCCGTCGTCGTCGACCTCGACCAGCCAGGCGCAGGTGTCGGGGCAATCATGCGGGCAGGCGCCGCGAACGGTTTTCATGGCGGGCTCCGGTAGTCGCGGGGAGATCCATGATGCCGAAATGGCGTGTCGCCGGAAAGCACCGGCGTCCGAGGCGCGCGCGCCGCCGGCATGCGGGAATGCCGGCGGCGCGCTTCACGACGAGCGTGAAATCACTTCCACGCCGGCTCGCCGAGATCGACGTCTTCCTCGTCGCTCAGCATGCCGGCCGCGGCGCCTGCAGCGGCGCCGATCGCGGCACCCGAGCCGACCATGCCGCCGGTGAGTGCGGCGCCGGCGGCGCCGGCCGCGGCGCCCAACCCGGCGCCGGACAGGCCGCGGTCGGCGGGCGTGGAGCCGCAGGCACTGAGCAGCAGCGCAGCGGCAGCGATGGTGAGCAAGCGGTATCGGGACCTAATCATCGAACTGAACTCCTTCGGAACTGTGTGAACGGCGGGGTGCGGGGCAGCACGTTCAGCCGTTGCGCGCCAGGCATTCGCGGTATGCAGCCTCGGCGCCTTCGACCTTGCGGTCTTCCTCGATCAGGCCACGCGCTGCGCCGGCAACTGCGCCGACTACCGCGCCGATCCCGGCACCCTTGCCGGCGCCGTCGCCACCATCGGCGATGGCGCCGCCCGCGGCGCCGACGCCGGCGCCGACCGCGCCGCCGAGCACGCCGTCCTTGACGACGCGCTCGTTGTCACGGCGCGCTGAACTGAGATGATGCGCGCAGATCTCACTGGCCGATCGCTGCGGTGCCGCTGGCGCCGGGGCAGGTGCGCTGGCGGCCGGTGCAGCCTTGGTGCCGGAGGCGGTTACGGCGTCGGCCGGCTCCTCGCCGAGGTCGGACAGGGTCGCGACGGCGATGCCGGCGCAGGTCAGGGTAAGCAGGGCCGCGCCAGTCGCAATCACCCCGGTTTTCCACGGATTGCTGCGCTTGTCGTGGCCATGGTCATGTTCGTTTTGCATTCTGGCTTTCCTCCTGTGACGGTACCCGGAGTGGCGCAAGCACCGTGCCAGGCCGCAGCGGGTATGAAACTGTCGACCCGATCACACGGCGAGGGCGTTCGGGGCCGGATCGGCGCCGCGACTTTGTAATTCCTGCAAAGCGGACTGCGTCATCTACACCGCGGACCCGGCGCTACAATCATCGTGTGTCCGCCTGCAGGCCGTGTTCATGATTCGTCTTACCGCCGGTATGCCGCGTGCGTGGCGCGCCCGTCGCGCGTGCTGGTGCGCAATGATGCTGTGCATGCTGTTGTATACGGCGCTGTCGCCGGCCGGCGAGCGCGTGCACAGCGAGGCGCACGATTTCCGCGTGCGCGTGCTGGCCGAGGGTCTGCGTTATCCGTGGGGCCTGGCGTTCCTGCCGGACGGCGACCTGCTGGTCAGCGAGCGCGGCGGCACGCTGCGCCGGGTGTTACCGGACGGCGCGGTATCGGAGCCACTGTCGGGCGTGCCGGCGGTGGCGGCGGTGGGCCAGGGCGGCCTGCTGGACATCGCGCTGCACCCGGATTTCGGCACCAACCGGCTGCTCTACCTCGCGCATGCCGCCAGTGGTGACGGTGGTCATGGCACCGAGCTCGTGCGGGCGCGCCTCGACGGCATGCGGCTGGTCGATGCGGAAACGATTTTTCGCGCGTTGCCGAAATTTCCCGGCGGACGGCATTTCGGCGCGCGCGTGCTGTTCCTGCCCGACGGCACCCTGCTCCTCACCCTCGGCGATCGCGGACACCGGCCGAACGGACAGCACCTCGGCAGCCATCCGGGCGCCATCGTACGACTCAACGCGGACGGCAGCGTGCCGGCCGATAACCCGTTCGCCGGACTCGACGGCGTACGTCCGGAGATCCATTCCTTCGGCCACCGCAACGTACAGGGCATCGCCCTCGATCGCGCCAGCGGCACGGTGTGGGCGCACGAGCACGGACCGCAGGGCGGCGACGAGGTCAACCGTATCGTGGCCGGTCGCAACTACGGCTGGGCGGACATCACCTACGGCCGCAACTACGGCACCGCCTCGCCGATCGGCGAGGGCGAGGCGCGTGCCGGCGTGGCGCCGCCGGCCCTGCAGTGGACGCCGTCGATCGCACCGTCGGGTCTCGCCGTCTACGACGCGGAGCGGTTTCCGCGCTGGCGCGGCAACCTGTTTGCGGGTGCGCTCAGCTTCCGACTGCTGGTGCGGCTGGTGCTCGACGGCGAGCGGGTGGTGCACGAGGAGCGCCTGCTGGAGGGCGAGCTGGGCCGTATGCGCACCGTCGCGGTCGGGCCGGACGGGCTCCTTTACCTCCTTACCGACGCCGCCGACGGCGTGATCGCACGCCTCGAGCCGGTCGACTGAGCAAGGTGCCGGGCATACTGACGTTGTCTTCACGACGACGCTCGCCGATCATCGCCGCATGACCGCAACGCAAGTCGCAGGCCGCCGCACCGGCCTCATGTTATGGCCCGTGCCCGGGCTGGATGCCGGTTTCGAGCGCGGGGTGTGGGCCGAGGCGCACGGCTACGATGACCTCTGGCTGTGCGATGCGGAGGGCATGGAAGATCCGATCGCGCTGGCCGCCGCACTGGGTGTTGCCACCTCCGGAGTGCGCCTGTGCACGGGCGTGGTGCCGGTGTTCAACCGCGCCGTTCCGGTGCTCGCGACCGGGGTGGTCGCGGCCGCGGCGCGCGCGCCGGGTCGTTTCGTGCTTGGCCTGGGCGCTTCGACCCCGAACATGATCGAGCGCTGGTATGGACTCGAATACGCGCGCCCGCTGACCCGCGTGCGCGAAACGGTACTGCTGCTGCGCGACATCCTGGCCGGTGGCAGGAGCGACTTCGATGGAACCACCCTGCACAGTCACGGCTTCCGGCTGCAGGCGCCGCCGGCACAGCCGGTGCCGATCGTGCTCGGCGCGATTGGCGGTCGGATGCTGGAGCTCGCCGGCGAGCTGGCCGATGGCGTGTTGCTGAACGATTTCACGCCGCCCGACCGCCTCGACTACGCGCTGAGTCGTCTCGACGCCGGGGCCAGGCGCGCCGGCCGGCGGGTCGACGACCTCGAGATCATCAAGCGCCGCGCGCTCTACCTCACCGACGACGATACGGCCGGACTGGAGTACTTCCGCCAGCACCTGGCCTTCTACGCGTCCGCCGAGCCGTACCAGAACATCCTGCGCGAGCTTGGCTACGGCGCAGCCGTCGACGAGGCCATTGCCGGCTACGCGACGCGCGACCGCGCCCGGATCACGACCGCCATCAGCGACGAGATGGTGCGGCGGATCTTCACGCACGGCGACGAGGCGCATTGCCGTGCCGCGGTCGCGCATGACCACGCCGCCGGCGTCGACAGCATCGTGGTCAGCCCGCAGGGAGGCAGTGCGCAGGCCTTTGCGCGCGGCGCCGCAGCCTTCGCCACGCCGCAACCCTGAGCGCCAGGGCGCTGCCTCGCCCGGCTTCGCGAGTGCCGGCCTGTGCGCGATTACCGGACAGGTACGCAGCGCCTGTCTCACAATGACGCGTGCAACGGATGCGGACGGTCCGGCCATCACGAATGGTGCGTGGACGACAGACGCGGGGCGGCGACGGCCTCGCGCACCTGACACCAAGCTGACAGCCGAAGAGGATTGCCATCCGTGATGATGAAACGCGCCCTGCGTTCCACCCCCGTTTTCCCTGCAAGCACCACCCCGTCGGACGCCGCGCTGGCCAGCGGCGCGGGATCACGACCACATGGCCGCCGCACGGGCAGTGTCGCACCGCGGCTGGCCCTGCTCGCGGTGTTCGCCGCGACGATCGGAGCCGGTGCGCGGGATGCAGTCGCCGACACGGCCACCTGGACCGGCGCCGATGGGCTGTACACGACCGCGAGCAACTGGGACAGCAATCCGCTGGTGCCGCTCAACAACGGCATCGTCTACGACGTGTTCATCCACGGCAGCGGCACCGACGTCACCTACGACAGCGGCCTCGCGGGTACCGTCAGCAGCCTCAACCTGGGCAGCGGCGTGACCTTCCTCACCACCGGCGCCGGCAGCCATTTCAGCGCCGGAGCGACCCTCGCCACGGATGCCAGCCTGATCGCCGAGAACCAGTCGATCCTCGATCTGGGCAGTGGCAACCTCGATCGCACCAACCTGGTCGCACGCCGGGGCGGGGGCGGTACCGGCGGAGCGACACTGACGACGACGGCGACGTCGTGGACGGGGACCAACGGCTTCGCGCTGGACCGTGCCTTCACGGCCGACGGCGCCGGCACGCTGCTCGACCTGTCGAGCCTGACCACGGTGGAGCGCAGCGGTGGCAGCACCAACTCGGACCTGAACATCAGTGCGAGCGACGGTGGGCAGGTCGATCTCAGCGGGCTTGGCGGCTTCACCGACAACGCCTCGGGCACCAACGGGCTGATTCGGATCACGGCGGAGGGCGCCGGCAGCGGGGTCGACCTCAGCGGCGTGAGCAGCATCAGCGACGCGCAGATCACGGTGCGTGACGGCGGTGACGTGAGCGGTCAGCTGGTCAGCCTGACGGGCCGCTCGCAGCTGCTGAAGCGGGGGCTGGACGACACCGACGGCGACGGCGTGGACATGATCGATCTGAGCGCGCTGGTGTCGGCGGACAACGCGACGCTGATCGCGGAGGACGGCGCGACGCTGGCGCTGGGCGCGGCGAGCATCGATCGCTCGGACCTGATCGCACAGAAGGGCTTCCTCGGCGCGGGCGGAGCGACGCTGACGACGACGGCGACGTCGTGGACGGGGACCAACGGCTTCGCGCTGGACCGTGCCTTCACGGCCGACGGCGCCGGCACGCTGCTCGACCTGTCGAGCCTGACCACGGTGGAGCGCAGCGGTGGCA
>JBHIYN010000030.1:0-27705 GCA_041984235.1 Gammaproteobacteria bacterium | reverse complement strand
GCGGATGCGTATAAGCACGCGAGCGAAAAAGGGGACAGTCCCCATCGCGTCAGGGACTGTCCCCTTTTTCGAGGCACCGCGATCCCTGTCCGCACCGCGCAAACGGAACGAGGTGCAGAATGATGTCCGCAACGGACTGGTGGAAAAAGGGGACTGTCCCTTTGCAGCCTGTGCGGACACGGGGACAGTCCCCTTTTTCGGGATGGCGCGGCGGGTGCGTGTGAGCACGCGAGCGAAAAAGGGGACTGTCCCTTTGCAGCCTGTGCGGATACGGGGACAGTCCCCTTTTTCGGGATGGCGCGGCGGGTGCGTGTAGCTATGAGCGTGAAAAAGGGGACAGTCCCTTTATGAGCTACCAGCTCACTATCGAGCCGCTCGGCGAGACCATCGAGGTCGAGGACGGCCAGTCGATGCTGGACGCCGCGTTGCGCGCGGGGATCTGGCTGCCCTATGCCTGTAACCACGGCTTGTGCGGGACCTGCAAGGTCGACGTGGTCGAGGGTGACATCGAGCACAACCATGCCTCGGCCTTTGCCCTGATGGACATCGAGCGCGACGAGGGCAGGTGCCTGG
Source organism: Gammaproteobacteria bacterium (assembly GCA_041984235.1). Lineage (GTDB taxonomy): Bacteria > Pseudomonadota > Gammaproteobacteria > JBHIYN01. The sequence continues at coordinate 27,132 of JBHIYN010000030.1, read as the reverse complement.
CCTGCTGTGCGACCCTGGAGTCCGACGTCGTCATCGAGGCCGAGGTCGAGGAGGATCCGGACGCGCGCGCGATCGCCATCGAGGACTTCACCGGTACCGTGTCGCGGCTCGAGAACCTGACCCCGACGATCCGGGGGATCTGGCTCAGCGTCGATGGCGCGGGTGTCGATTTCCAGGCCGGGCAGTACGTCAACCTCGACATTCCCGGTCTCGACCAGCCGCGCGCGTTCTCGATTGCGAGCCCGCCGTCGAGCCCCAACGAGATCGAGCTCAACGTGCGCATCGTCGAGGGCGGCGCCGGCACCGGCTACCTGCACGAGACGCTCGCGCTCGGCGATACCCTGCGCTTCACCGCACCGCTGGGGCGCTTTTTCGTGCGCAGGTCCGCGCCCGAGCCGGTCGTGTTCCTCGCCGGCGGCTCCGGGCTGTCGAGCCCGAAGTCGATGATCCTGGACCTGCTGGAGTCCGGCGACGAACGCCCGATCACGCTGCTCTACGGCGCACGTTCACGCGAGGAGCTCTACTACGACGACCTCTTCCGTGAGCTCGCCGCACGCCATGCCAATTTCGCTTACCACGCCGCCCTGTCCGAGGACAGCGGCGGCTGGGACGGGCCGACCGGCTTCGTGCACGAGCTCGCCGGCGAAGTGTTCGACGGCCGTTTCGAGGGCCACAAGGCCTACTTGTGCGGCCCGCCGCCGATGATCGATGCCTGCATCACCACCCTGATGCAGGGGCGCCTGTTCGAGGAGCACATCTTCATGGAGAACTTCTACACCGCGGCCGACGCGGCGCAGCCGGCGCGACGCAGCGCCCTGTTCAAGAAGTTCTGAGTACGCGCGACCGGTTTGCGATGCATTTCGAGATCACCATAGAGGACAGCGGCGAGCGCTTCGCCTGTGGCGAAGGGCAGAACGTGCTGGCGGCGATGGAGCGACTCGGACGCAAGGGCATCCCGGTCGGCTGTCGCGGCGGCGGCTGCGGTGTGTGCCGTGTGCAGGTGGTCGGCCCGGGGCGCTATCACACGCTCAAGATGAGCCGTGCCCAGGTCAGCGAAGCGGACGAGGCAGCGGGGATCTGTCTCGCCTGCAAGCTCATTCCCGAGGGCGATCTGAACCTGCGCCCACTCGGGTTGCTGCGCCGCAGGCTGGCCTGTTGAGCGCACACGAACAGATCCTGCGACGGTGTAAGGTGCGCAGGTCAGGAAACTGAACGGCAGCCCGCCGCCGGCGGCGCGCCCTGGAGGAGGAGGACATCATGTCATTCAACGGAGTCATGCGGCCCGGTCACTGCTGTATCCGGGTGCTGGAAATGGAGCCCGCGCTCACCCATTACGTCGAGCGGCTGGGCCTGATCAAGGCCGACGAGGACGCCCAGGGGCGCGTTTACCTCAAGGCCTGGGACGAGCACGACGCGTTCTCGATCGTGCTGCGCGAGGCCGACAGTCCCGGCATGGATTACATGGGCTTCAAGGTCTACGGTAACGACGAGCTGGACCGCCTGGCCGGCAATCTGAGGAACGCCGGCGTAGCCACCGAGGAGATCCCGGCCGGCGAGCTGACCGGCTGCGGACGCCGCGTGCGTTTCGAGATCCCCAGCGGTCATCAGCTCGAGCTGTATGCCGAGAAGGATTACGTCGGCAACGGGCTCGGCCGGCGCAACCCCGACCCGTGGCCGGAGGGACTGAAGGGCATGCAGGTCAATCGCTATGACCACTGCCTGCTGTACGGCCCGAACATCCCGGACAACGCGAAGCTCTTTACCGAGGTGCTCGGCTTCGACCTCACCGAGCGCGTGGTGACCCCGGACGACACCATGGTGGTGGCGTTCTTCTCGTGCTCGAACAAGGCGCACGACATCGCCTTCGTACATCACGACGAGCCGAACAAGTTCCACCATGCCTCGTTCCTGCTCAACTCGTGGGAGGAGGTCCTGCGCGCGGCGGACATCATGGGCATGCACGGGATCTCGATTGACATCGGCCCGACCCGTCATGGCATCACGCGTGGCCGCACGATCTATTTCTTCGATCCGTCCGGCAATCGCAACGAGGTGTTCTGCGGGGACTACACCTGGTATCCGGATCGCGAGCCGATTACCTGGGATGCCGAGGAAATCGGCAAGGCCATCTTCTACCACGACCGCAAGCTGAACGAGAATTTCCTCGGCGTGGTGACCTGAAGCCATGCGGCCGGGTCGATGGCCGGGCGTCGGCCGCTGCGTGCTCGCTGGCATGTTCGTGCTCGCGGGTTCGCTGGCCCGGGCCGATGCTTTCGACGATGCCGCGGCGGCTTATAAACGCGGCGATTACGCGGCCGCCGCGCCGCTGTTCGAGAGCCTCGCCGTGCGCGGCGACCATCGCGCGATGGCGGCGCTCGGCTCCATGCACGCGGCCGGCCAGGGCGTCGAGCAGAGCCACCGCGATGCCTTTCGCTGGTTCCGCGAGGCGGCGAAGTACAACCGTGCCGACGCCCAGTATCGTCTCGGGCTGATGTACGACGCCGGCCTCGGGATCAGAGCGGACCAGCGCAAGGCGGTGCGCTGGTACCAGAAGGCCGCGCGCCAGGGCTACGTGCACGCCTACGTGATGATGGGCCTGAAGTACCTGGAGGGCGAGGGCCTCCCGCAGGACGACGTCAAGGCGTACGCGTGGCTGTCGCTGGCGCGGCCGGCGTTGTCGCAGGCGGCCCCGGTGGCGGACGCGGTGACCGACGGCGCGCTGGACCCGGCCGAGGTGCTGGCGAAGCTGGGCGCGCTGGAGCAGCGCCTGGACGCCGCCGGGCGCGAGGCGGCGGTCGCCCTCGCGCGCCGGCTCGCGCCTTCGCCCGCGGCCGCTCCCTAGCCCGGCCCGGCGAGGCTGGCGAAAGCCGCGCGCGTGGTCTCGGCGGTGCGCTGGATGTGCACGGCGGTCGCCTTGCGCGCGGCCGTCGCATCGCGCGCGAGCGCCGCGTCGAAGATGGCCTGGTGCTCGGCATGCACGTCGCGCTCGGCGTCGTGGCCGAGGATGGAGATCAGCCGGTAGCGCTTGTGCTGCTCGTAAAGGGTACGGCGCAGGCGCAGCAGCCAGCCCGAGTCGCAGGCGGCGATCAGGGCTTCGTGAAAATCCTGGTTGCGTCGCTCCCACTCGGTCACGTCCTGCTCGCGCGCCTGGTCGACCTTGCCCAGGTGATGAAACGCGGCGACCAGATTCGACTCCCAGGTATCGCCGCCATGGCGAATGGACTGTTCGATCGCCTCGCACTCGAGCAGGGTGCGCAGGTGGGTGATCTCGTCGAGATCCTTCAGCGACAGCGGCGCTACGTTGAAGCCGCGCTGGCCCTCGGCCGTGACGAAACCCTCGCCGGCGAGGCGGCTGAGCGCTTCGCGCAGGGGACTCGCGCCGGTGTCGTACTCCTGGCGCAGGTCGTCGATGCGCAGCTTGGCCTCGGGCGGCAGGCGCCCGGCGATGATGTCGTTGCGCAGGCGCTCGTAGGCCGACTCGCTCAGGGTCCGGCCGGCGGTTCTGGTCATGGATCTGGCCCTTGCTGTGGCTGTGGATCGCGCCGCAGAACCATAGCAGCCTCGTCGACAAATCGAAATACTGTCGATAAAAAATAAAAATATCGATATTTCGTGGGAGGCTGCCTATAATCGCCACTCGGACGCGCCCGGCGCGGTCCGCAGACCGGAAGGGGACCGCTCATGGCGCTCGAACTTTATACGCACCCGATGTCGCCGTGCGCACAGAAAGTGCGCATCGTGCTGGCCGAGAAGGGGCTGGCGTGGACGGCGCGATTCGTCGACCTGCCGGCCAAGGCCAACCTCGAGCCGGCTTACCTCGAGCTCAACCCGCTCGGCGTGGTGCCGACCCTGGTCGACGACGGCCGGCCGGTGATCGAATCCTCGATCATCTGCGAGTACCTCGAGGACCGTTATCCGCGGCCCGCGCTGCGTCCGGCCGACCCGTGGCTGACCGCGCGCATGCGCGTGTGGATGAAGCACGTGGACAACAAGCTGCACCCGTCCTGCGGCGCCCTGCAATGGCCGCTGGTGATGGCCGACAAGCTGCGCGCCATGAGCCCCGCCGAGCAGCAGGCGATGATCGATCGCGTGGTCGAGAAGCCGCGGCGCGAGCGTCAGCGCCGCCTGCTCGAGCTGGGCTACGACGCCCCGGACGTGGCCGACGCTGTCGGCGTCTATACCGCGACCATGGCCGAGATGGAAGCCACCCTGGCCGATCATCAATGGCTGGCGGGCGATGCCTTCTCGCTCGCCGACGCGGCCGTCGCGCCCTACTTCCAGACCCTGTTCCAGTTCGGTTGGGCCGACTGGTACGGCGCTTATTCGCGGGTCGCCGCGTGGTACGCGCGGGTGCGCGAGCGCGCCTCCTACCAGAGTGGCGTGGCCGCCGACTTCCCGCCCGACACGCTGACCGATCTCGGCCGCCGCGGCGCGCCCGCCTGGCGCAAGATCAGCGAAATTCTCCAGGCCCGTGCGGCCTGATTCGACGAGGTAGCCCGTCATGTCCACCCCCGCATCAGACCTCGGGCGTTCCGCCCCGGTCGAGATGAAGAACTTCATTGCCGGCGAGTTTCACGCTTCCGGCCGCCAGGCGACCTTCGACAATTTCGACCCGGTGACCGGCCAGGTCTACGCGCAGGTACACGAAGCCAGCGCGGAGGACGTCGACCGTGCCGTGCGCGCCGCGCGCGAGGCCATGCAGGGCCCGTGGGGGCGCATGACCGTGGCCGAGCGCAGCGAGTTGCTGTTCCGGGTCGCCGATCGCGTCAACGAACGCTTCGACGAGTTCCTCGCCGCCGAGTGCCGCGACACCGGCAAGCCGTACGCGCTCGCGCGCCACATCGACATTCCGCGCGGCGCCGCCAACTTCAAGGTCTTCGCCGACATCGTGCGCAACGTGCCGACCGAGTGCTTCCGCATGGACACCCCGGACGGCGCCGGCGCGCTCAACTACGGCGTACGCGTGCCCAAGGGCGTGATCGGGGTCATCTGCCCGTGGAACCTGCCGCTGCTGCTGATGACCTGGAAGGTGGGTCCGGCGCTCGCCTGCGGCAACACGGTCGTGGTCAAGCCGTCGGAAGAGACCCCGGCGACTGCCACCCTGCTCGGCGAAGTCATGAACGAGGTCGGCGTGCCGCCCGGCGTGTACAACGTGGTCAACGGTTTCGGCGGCGGTTCGACCGGCGAATTCCTGACCCGGCATCCCGGCGTCGACGCGATCACGTTCACCGGCGAGACCGTCACCGGCACCGCCATCATGCAGAACGCCGCGGTCGGGATCCGTGACGTCTCCTTCGAGCTCGGCGGCAAGAATGCTGGCGTGGTCTTCGCCGACAGCGACTTCGATGCCGCGGTCGACGGCATCGCCCGCGCCGCCTTCGCCAACTGCGGCCAGGTCTGTCTCGGCACCGAGCGCGTCTACGTGGAGCGGCCGATTTTCGAACGCTTCGTGGAGGCGCTGAAGGCGCGCGCCGAGGGCCTCAAAATCGGCCCGCCCGAGGACGACGCGACCGGCATGGGACCGATGGTGTCCGCCCAGCAGCGCAGCAAGGTGCTCGGCTATTACGCGCGCGCGGCAGAGCTCGGCGCTGAGGTCGTCACCGGCGGCGGCGTGCCGCAGGTGCCGGATGCGCATGCCGGCGGCTTCTGGATCGAGCCGACCATCTGGACCGGGCTGCCGGACGACTCGCCGATCATCCGCGAAGAGATTTTCGGTCCCTGCTGCCACGTCGCGCCGTTCGACGACGAAGACGAGGTCGTGGCGCGCGCCAACGATACCGATTACGGCCTGTGCACCACCATCTGGACGCAACAGGCGGCGCGCGCCCACCGCGTCGCCGAGCGTATCGAGGTCGGCATCACCTGGGTGAACTGCTGGTTCCTGCGCGACCTGCGCACCTCTTTCGGCGGCTCCAAGCACTCGGGCATCGGCCGCGAGGGCGGCGTGCACTCACTCGAGTTCTACACCGAGCTGCGCAACGTCTGCATGAAGCTCTGAACCAAGAGACCCGCGAATGGACGACAAGAAAATCGAAGCTTTCGGCGACGCCCTCTACGAGGCGATGGTCGCCCGCAGGACCATCGCGCCGCTGACCGAGCAGGCGCCGGACATCACCATAGAGGACGCCTATCGCGTGTCGCTGCGTATGCTCGAGCGGCGCACCGCTGCCGGCGAGCAGGTCGTGGGCAAGAAGATCGGCGTCACCAGCCAGGCGGTGATGACCATGCTGGACGTGCACCAGCCCGATTTCGGCTACCTCACCGACCGCATGATGTACGCCACCGGCGCCGAGGTGTCGGCCTCCGGCGAGCTCATCCAGCCGCGCGCCGAGGGCGAGGTCGCGTTCGTACTCAAGGACGATCTCGAAGGGCCCGGGGTAACCAATGCCGACGTCATCCGGGCCACCGATTTCGTCATGCCGTGCTGCGAGATCGTCGATTCCCGCATCACCGACTGGAAGATCAAAATCCAGGACACCATCGCCGACAACGCGTCATGCGGCGTGGTGGTGATGGGGGACCGGGCGGTCAGCCCGCTCGACGTCGACCTCGCCACCTGCGGCATCGTCGTGCACCTGAACGGCGAGATCATCTCGACCGGCGCCGGCGCGGCCGCGCTGGGCTCGCCGGTCAACTGCGTGACCTGGCTGGCCAACACGCTGGGGGCAATCGGCATTCCGCTCAAGGCCGGCGAGGTCATCCTGTCCGGCTCGCTGGTGCCGCTGCAGCCGGTCAGCCCCGGCGACAGCATGCACATGGCCATCGGCGGTATCGGCACCTGCGCCGTCAGATTCGTTTAAGGAGGCTCACGTGGCAGTCAACGCAGCCCTCATCGGTTCCGGCAACATCGGCACCGATCTCATGATCAAGGCGCTCCGAAGCGCCCATGTCAACCCGGTCTGGATGGTCGGCATAGACCCCGATTCGGACGGCCTCAGGCGGGCCGAGGCCGCCGGCCTCAAGACCACGCACGAAGGTGTGGACGGCCTGCTGCCGCACATCGAGGCCGACAACATCCAGATGGCCTTCGATGCGACCTCGGCCTACGTGCATGCCGAAAACGCGGCCAGGCTGGCGGCGAAAGGTGTGCTCATGATCGACCTCACGCCGGCCGCGATCGGTCCCTACTGCGTACCGCCGGTAAATCTCGCCGAGCACGTCGGCAAGCAGGAAATGAACGTCAACATGGTCACCTGCGGCGGCCAGGCGACCATTCCCATGGTTGCCGCGGTGTCGCGTATCCAGCCGGTCGGCTACGCCGAGATCGTCGCCACCGTGGCGAGCAAGTCGGCCGGTCCCGGAACGCGCAAGAATATCGACGAGTTCACCCGCACCACGGCCGGTGCGGTGGAGAAGATTGGCGGTGCGGACAAGGGCAAGGCGATCATCATTCTCAATCCGGCCGAGCCGCCGCTGATCATGCGCGACACGGTGCACTGCCTGACCCGCGAGACGCCCGACGAGGCGGCCATCACGCAGTCCGTGCACGCCATGATCGCGGAGGTGCAGAAATACGTGCCCGGCTACCGGCTCAAGAACGGGCCGGTGTTCGACGGTAACCGGGTCTCGATATACCTGGAAGTCGAGGGGCTCGGTGACTACTTGCCGAATTACGCCGGCAATCTCGACATCATGACCGCCGCCGCGCTGCGCACCGCTGAAATGTTCGCGCAGGAGATCGAGGACGGCACACTGCAGCTTACGGCAGTCAACGCCTGAAGCGGCACGGGAGGATTTTGCAATGAACCTGAAGGGCAGGAAGGTCAGGCTGCACGACATGTGCCTGCGTGACGGCATGCACGCCAAGCGCCACCAGATTTCCGTCGAGCAGATGGTCGCGGTGGCGAGCGCGCTGGACGCGGCCGGGGTGCCGCTGATCGAGGTTACGCACGGCGACGGGCTGGGCGGTGCTTCAATCAACTACGGCTTCCCCGCGCACACCGACGAGGAGTACCTGCGCGCGGTCGTGCCGCACATGAAGCAGGCCGCGATCTCGGCCCTGCTGCTGCCGGGCATCGGTACCGTCGAGCACCTGCACATGGCGAAGGACTGCGGCGTGAAGACGATCCGCGTCGCCACGCACTGCACCGAGGCCGACGTCTCCGAGCAGCACATCGCCGAATCGGCGAAGCTTGGTCTCGACACCGTGGGTTTTCTCATGATGGCGCACATGGTCAGCCCGGCCGATCTGCTCGAGCAGGCGAAGCTGATGGTGTCCTACGGCGCCAACGTCATCTACTGCACCGACTCCGCCGGCTACATGCTGCCCGATGACGTCAGCGCGCGCATCGGCACGTTGCGCGAGGCGATCGACGACAGCATCGAGATCGGTTTCCACGGCCACCACAACATGGCCATGGGTGTCGCCAACTCGCTGGCCGCGGTCGAGGCCGGCGCCGCGCGTATCGACGGCTCGGTCGCCGGGCTGGGCGCCGGCGCCGGCAACACGCCGCTGGAAGTCTTCGCGGCGGTGCTCGAGCGCATGGGCGCGGACAGCGGGGTCGACGTGTTCGCACTGATGGACGTGGCCGAGGACATCGTGGTGCCAATGATGGACCAGCCAATCCGCGTCGACCGCGATTCGCTCATTCTCGGCTACGCCGGCGTCTACTCCTCGTTCCTGCTGCACGCACAGCGCGCCGGCCAGAAGTACGGCGTGCCGTCGAGCGAGATCCTGGTCGAGCTCGGCCGCATGAAGACCATCGGCGGACAGGAAGACATGATCGAGGACGTCGCGCTCAACCTGCGGGAAGCGGCGCGCGCGGAGGCTCGCCAATGACGCTCGACGACAACACCGTCAAGGCCCTTGCCGAGCGCCTGGAGACGGCCGAGCGCGAGCGCCGGGCGATCACCAAGATCACCGACGAGTACCCGGATCTCGACTGGGACGACGCCTATGCCATCCAGAACGCGATACGGGATTCCAAGCTGGCGCAGGGGGTGCGCATCGCCGGGCTCAAGGCCGGACTCACCTCCAAGGCCAAGATGAAGCAGATGAACGTCGAGGAGCCGGTGTTCGGCTTCATGTGCGACTACGGCGCCTACGGTGACGGGGCCGAGATCCCGATGGACCGCTACATTGCGCCGCGCATCGAGGCCGAGATCGCGCTCGTCACGAATCGTGATCTGCGCGGCCCGGGCTGTCACCTGGCCCAGGTGCTGGCGGCGACCGAGTTCGTGTTGCCGGCGGTGGAAGTGCTGGATTCCCGTTACGAGAACTTCCGCTTCGACCTGGTCAGCGTGGTTGCCGACAACACCTCGGCGGCCGGCTTCGTCACCGGCGGCCGGCCGCGCCGCGTCGGCGAGGTCGACCTGCCGACCATCGGCCTGGTGGTGGAGAAGAACGGCAAGGTCGTCGAGCTCGGCGCCGGCGCCGCGGTGCTCGGGCATCCCGCCGAGTCGGTGGCGATGCTCGCCAACTCGCTGGCCCGGCGCGGCGATTACATCCCGGCCGGGACGTTCATCATGACCGGCGGTATCACCGCCGCGATCGGCGTCGCGCGCGGCGACAGTTTCAACGTGCGTCTGCAGGATCTCGGAGCCTTGTCGATGCGCTTCGTCTGACCATACGGTGCCGTCCTGACGTGACGGTGGCGGCGTCGTTTACCATCCGTTACGGACGCGCCCAATCACCATGCGGGGGAGTTAGCTGGTGACACACTCAATCACGCGCAGCCTGCGGCGCTGCGGCGCAGCGATCCTGACCGCCTGCGCGGCGGCCTTCGTGGCGGGCTGCGAGGCACCGCTGGTGCTGGACGGTGTCGAGGCGAAACGCGCTGACCCGATTCACCGCACCGATCGCTACCAGGCCGCCGCCGCCGGCGGCGACAACGTCGTGGTCGTCGGCAACCAGGGCGTCATTCTGCGCTCCGGCGACGGGGGCGCCAGCTTCGAGCGCATCGAGCTGCCCGACTGGCCGGCGCTGATCGACGTTACCGTGTGTCCGGACGGGACCTTCGCGGCGCTCGCCTACGATCGCGTGGTGTTCGTTTCCGACGACGGCGGCCGCAACTGGCAGCGCCGCTCGCTGAACGACACCGAGGAGACGCCACAGTCGATCACCTGTGCGCCGGACGGACGTCTGTGGGTGGTGGGTAGCTTCACCTTCATCTGGTCGAGTGCCGATCTCGGGCAGTCGTGGCAGGAGACCACGCGCGACGAGGACGCCATCCTGACCACGGTGCAGTTCTTCGACGCGCACAACGGCATCATCACCGGCGAGTTCGGCACCGTGCTGGAGACGACCGACGGCGGCGCGACCTGGGAGGCCCTGCCGCCGCTGCCGGACGAGTTCTACCCCCAGGAAGCACTGTTTCGCGATCGCCAGCACGGTTGGGTTATCGGTCTCGGCGGCAGCGTGCTGCATACCAGCGACGGCGGTCGCAACTGGAACCTGCAGCCGACCGGTACCCAGGTGTCGCTGTTCGGCATCGAGGAGGTGGCCGGCACGCTGTACGTCGTCGGCGGCGAAGGCACCATGCTCGCCTATCGCGACGGGCGCTGGGCGACGGTCGATCATGGAAAACCCGTGCGCCTGTACCTGCGTGCGATCAAGTCCCTCGGTGGCCAGCGCGCCATCATCGGTGGCATCGCCGGTGCGCTGCACGTCGTCGACCTCAACGATTCCTGACTGCCGACATGGATACGAGCCAACTCTTTCCCGCCTTCGGCAACCTGCTGTTCAACAACCGCAGGGTCGTCCTCGCGATCATCCTCGCCGTCACGGCGTTCTTTGCCGCGCAGATCCCGGCGGTCAGGATGCTGTCGGATTTCGCCGACCTGCTGCCGCAGGAACATCCCTACATCAAGCTGCACAATTCGATTCGCGACACCTTTGGTGGTGCCAACATCATCATCGTCGCGGTGGAGGTTGAAGAGGGCACCATCTTCACCAACGAGACGCTGGATCGCATCCACCGCATCACGCAGAAGCTCGACAGCATCACCAACATCAACCACAACCTCGTTACCAGCCTGACCCACCGCAACACGCGCAAGATCTGGCTGACCCCCGACGGCACCATCAAGTCGGTCACCTACTACAACCCCAACCGCGAGCAGCCCTACAGTGCCGAGGAGCTCGAAGCAATCAAGCGCGACGTGCTGTCGAGCACGCGCGTCTACGGGCTGCTGGTGTCGCCCGACCTCAAGGCCGCGTTGATCAAAGGCACCCTGAACGAGGGGCAGCTCGACTATGGCAAGGTCTTCGAGGAGCTGCAGCAGTTGCGCGAGGAGGAGTCCGCGCCGGGGATTCGCATCTACGCCAATGGCCACCCGGTGCTGGCCGGCTGGGTCGATTCCTACTCGCCGCAGATCCTGCAGATCTTTCTCTACACGATCATCATCGTGCTGCTGATCCTGGTGGTCTACTCGCGCCGCCTGTACGGCGTGCTGCTGCCACTGATCGGCATGGTCCTGACCAGCATCTGGGGCGTGGGCTTCATGGGCCTGTTCGGCTACAACCTCGATCCTTTGATGCTGGTCGTGCCGTTCCTCATCTCGGCACGCTCGATGTCGCACGGGATCCAGAAGGTCGAGCGCTACTTCCTCGAACTCTCGCGTACCAGCGACAAGGAGGAGGCGGCGCGCAACACCTTCAACTCGCTGTTCCGTCCCGGCGCGCTTGCCATCGTCGCCGACGCCTGCGCGCTGGCGCTGATCGGGCTGGGCTCGGTGCCGATCAACGACAAGATGTCGATCTACGCCTCGTTCTGGGCGCTGTGCATGGTGGTCACCGTGCTGATGACGGTGCCCATGCTGCTCTCGGTGCTGCCGCAGCCGAAGAACATCGAGATGAAGCACGGCACGCTGCGCAAGATTTTCCCCAAGGTCGCCGAGGTCACCGCCACTCCGCTACGCGCGCGTGCGGTGCTGTGGAGTTGCCTGGTGATCGCGATCATTTCCGGCTACTTCAGCTCGTGGGTCAAGATCGGCGAGCCCGAGCCGGGCTCGCCGCTGCTGTTCCGCGATCATGACTTCAACGTCTCCTCCCAGGTCATCAACGAGCGCTTCCCGGGCTCCGAGGAGCTGTTCATCATCGCCCGTACGCCGGAGAAGAACGGGCTCAAGAAGCCCGAGATCCAGCGCGCGCTGGCCGACTTCCAGGCCCACATGATGTACGACCCGACCCTCGGCGGCGCCAAGGGCGTGCCGGACCTGGTCATGCAGATCAACCAGATGACGCGCAACGACGATCCGCGCTGGGGCGTGATCCCGTCGACCGACTACGAGGTCGGCGGTCTCATGTTCACCTACATGATGTCAGCGCCGGTGCCCGGTGCGCTTCTCGAATACCAGGATGCCGAGGATCGCGTCGCCAACATGGTGTTCTATTACAAGGACCACACGGGCGAGACCATCCGCCGCGCCATTCACCTGGCCAAGGAGTGGATCGACGAGGTGGGTTCGAATGTCGAGGGCCTGGAGATCGACCTGGCCGGTGGTCCGGTCGGGGTCACCGCGGCCATCGACGAGGAAGCCTACGAGACCAACCTGGTGGTCGTTCCCGCGGTGATGCTGCTGATCCTCGCGTTCACGCTGTGGTTTTACTCATCGTTCCATGCCGGTGTGCTGATCTTCGTCGCCATGGGCTTTGCCACGGCGCTGTCCTACGCCTGCATGGGGATCCTCGGGCTCGGACTCAACGTCAACACCGTGCCGATGATCGCGGTCGGTATCGGCCTCGGCGTCGACTATGCTATCTACATGATGGACCGCATCAAGGAAGAGATGCACGTCGCCGATTCACTGCAGCACGCCATCACGCGCGCGGTCAGCACCACCGGCGTAGCGATCGCGATCACGGCGACGACACTGGTCGGCGGCATCATCATGTGGGTCTTCGTCTCGGACCTGCGCTTCCAGGCCGACGCCGCGCGCCTGCTGTTCATCATGCTGGTGCTGAATGCCGCCGCGGCGATGTTCCTGGTGCCGGCCTGGGTGGACACCTTCAAGCCCAAATTCATCATGCAGGCCGCCGAGGAGCGCTGGAAACTCGGCGACGGCTCGACCATCGACGAGGTGGTGACCTGATGGCATCGATTTTGCGCTGCAACACGTTGGGTCGATCCGGTGGTTGCCACCGGAACGCCGGGCGGCGGCGCTGCTGGCCGGGCGAATCGCTGCAACGACGCGCGCCGCGTTGACGCACCGGTACGACCGATCTGAGAGGAACGGCACATTCCGAATCCGGTCGCGTGCCGCGCACACCAAACTGCGGAGAGGAGCAAGAGGGGACCAACTATGAACACTCCACCTATCTCGCGTTCGGCGGGTCGCCGCGTGGTCGCGGTGCTGGCGGCGCTGGGCTTTGTCGGCTCGGCCGGCGCCTGGCAGAACGCCGACCAGACGCTGGAAGTCCACGGCTTCCTGGACAACACCACGCACCAGCGCTTCGATTACGGCGTTGCCAAGCAGCGTTTCCGTGGCCAACTCGAATTCAACAAGCAGTTGCCGAACATGGGGGCCTTCACCGGCATCTCCCTGAACGGTACGTTGCGCGCGACCTATGACGCCGCCTATGACTGGAATGACGGGGAATGGGGTGACAGTGCCGGGCGCAACGTGTTCGGCTCCAGCTCCGGGCTGGTCAACGGTACCCACCGCGGTAGGCTCACACGGTGGGGTGCGTCGCCGGTAGGCACGGGCACACTGGGCTTCGGCTTCGATACCGTGGCCAATCCCGACGTCGGCCTGAAACGCGTCGGCTCGGAGCTCGGCAACGGCAACAACAACGCAGCGTTTGGCGGCGGCCTCGAGTTCTTCACGCCGGTGCGCCCCTGCGATGTCGATTCGCGCGGCTGCCTGCCCGGCTACCTCAACAAGAGCGAGGACAACCTGCGTTTCCAGGAGTTCACCGACGAACACCGCTGGCTGCGTGAGCTCTACCTCGACGCTACCCTGCCACTCGCTAACGGCGACGAGGTGAATTTCCGGGTCGGCCGCCAGCAGGTGGTATGGGGACGCACCGACCTGTTCCGCGTGCTGGACCAGGTCAATCCCATCGACTTCTCGATCCAGAACATCTACGAGGAGTTCGAGGACAGCCGTATCCCACTTGGCATCTTCTCTGCCGAATGGCGCCTCGGCGCGACCGACATGTTCGAGGATCTCAACTTCCAGTTCATCTGGAACTTCGAGAAGTTCAAGCCGCATGACATCGGGCAGGGCGGACAGCCCTACAACATCCTGCAGGCCGGAGACCTGTTCCGGGCGCTCGCCAACTGCTGGGACAATGGCTGCACGGTATCGAACTTCGCCGGTGCGCCGACCGGCAACCTCGCCACCGACTTCCCGGCGCAGACCATCGGCATTCGCAAGGTGCACATGCCGACCGACCGCGAACAGTTCGGCCTGCGCATGGAAGGCGTGTTCAAGAGTGTCGGGTTCTCTTTCAATGCGCTGACCTTCCATTCGCAGTTGCCGAGCCTGCGCGCCGGCATTCCGTCGCGAAATCCGTTCATTCCGGACGGCGTGCCGCCGGACGCGATCACCACCTTCATCGGTGCCGGCCCCGGCTGGGACACGAGCGGCCCGGGCGGGACGCTGGCGCCACGGCCCTACGCGCCGGCCTTTGATATCTACTTTCCGCGCATCTGGCTGGTCGGCGGCTCGGCGGACTTCTACGTCGACAAGGTCAAGTCAGCGTTCCGCGTCGAGTTCGCCTATACCGATGGCGAGGAGTTCGCCGACACCTCCAAGGTTCGCCTGTTCTCCGAGTCGAACGTGATTCGCTGGGTAGTCGGCTGGGACCGTCCGACCTATATCAGGGCGCTGAACCCGAACCGTACCTTCCTGCTCTCGGCGCAGGTGTTCGGCCAGCACCTGCTGGATCACGAGCGCTTCGTCAGCCCCAACGGGGTCGGCGGCCACATCGGCTTCCAGGACTGGGATCACAACCTCATAGCGACCTTCCTGTTCCAGGGTTTCTACATGAACGACCGGCTGCAGCCGCGCCTGATCCAGGCCTACGATTTCCGTGCGCAGTCGTATGTCATGTCGCCCGGAGTCGACTGGCTGATCAACGACAACTGGCGCCTTACCGTGGCCGGAAACTTCAAGTTCGGGCGCTCGCGCAACATTGCCGACGACGGCCGTACCTCGAACTCGTTCCCGCCGTTCACCTGCTCCACCGGACCGTGTGCGCCCGGCTCGGAACACGCCAGCACCGGCGATCGCATCGGTTTCGAGCCGCTGGGCCGATTCCGTTCGGGCCCGCTCGGCATGGCCCAGCACGAGGACGAGCTGCAGCTCCTGCTGCGCTACCGTTTCTGAACGAACCCATTTCCGACGATGGCGAACCCAGGTCGAACGACCCCAGGGCGTAGCGAGAGCGAAGGCCCGGCCATCGAGAAGACCAACGAGGACAGCATGATGCAACGATTCAATTTCCTGCGCTGCGTCGGCGTGGCCGTCGCCGCAACCCTGGCGTTCGGCGCGCAGGCGGACGGCACCTACACCGACGCCGACGTCGACAATACCTTCTTCCCGTACAAGACCTACACCCCGGAATTTCCGGGTTACGAGCCGGGCATGGTCATCAACCAGAGCAACGTCGAGCAGTTCAAGGATGCGCTCGACCCGGGCTTCTACGACCATCTCAAGAACGGTCGCTTCGAAATGCAGACCAAGAAGACCGAGTCGCTGGAGCTGCATCCGAACTACATCAAGGCGACCCGCGCAGCGGCGGGCAATCCCCCGGTGCTCACCAGCGAAGGCCTGGTCGAGAACTTCATCGCAGGCCGTGCCTTTCCCAAGGAGCCGGATCCGAACGATCCGAATGCCGGCCTGAAGCTCGCCTGGAACTACCAGTACGGCTACAACTGGGGCGACAACGCGGCGATCTGTCCCTTCTACTGGAAGTACAAGGACATGAAGTCGGGCAAGCTGGAGCGCACCATCAAGTGGTGCTTCCACTTCCTCAACTGGAAGCACCGGGTCAACCAGGATCCGACCCCGGAGTTTGCCGACAACCCGGCCGAGTTGTTCCGCTCCATCTATGCCAAGGCCGACGAGCCGTTCGACCTGCGCAACACCCAGCTTCTGATCCATCGCTACAAGAACGATCTCAAGCGTGACGACGCCTGGCTGTATCTTGGCTTCCAGCGCCGGGTGCGGCGTCTGGCGACCGGGCAGACCACCGATTCCTTCCTCGGAACCGACGTCATCATCGAGGATTTCGAGGGCTACAACAGCCGCGTCTCGGACTACAACTGGAAGTACGTGGGGACCAAGAACGTGTTCCTGCCGTTCCACCGCCACGGCGACCTCGCTCTGACCGAGGACCACAAGGAGCCGGATGGCTTCCAGTACGTCGAGTTCGCGGGCCAGGGCGACTGCTTCCCCAACACCACCTGGGAGCTGCGCAAGGTCTACCAGGTAGAGGCCACGCCCAAGGACCCCAACCACCCGCTGAGCCGCCGCGTCATGAACATCGATGCGCAGACGTTTACCATTCCGGCGCAGGCGCAGTTCGATCGCAAGGGTGATTTCTGGAAGACCTTCATGATTTGCCAGGCCTATCCGGAAAACTACCATCCGCTCTCGGACGGCTCGGGCGTGTCGATTGACGACTGCTTCTCGGTGGTCGACGTGCAGGCGCAGCACTGCACGACCGGGCAGTTCAAGGGCCTGGTCACTCCCGAGCTCAACCCGCCGCAGATGTTCACCGTGCAGAACCTGCGCAAGAGCGGGCAGTAGCGGCGGCTTCAGCTTCCCGTACAGGGCGCCTGCGGGCGCCCTTTTTTTCAGCGCCCTCTCAGTCCGCGTCGATCATGTACTCGAGCAGATCCTCGACCGCGCCCAGTGGGTCCATGGTCGCGCTCCAGTCGTACTCGCAGCCGTAGATCCAACTCTCGCCGAGCTCACCGCGGCTGCGCACGATGCAGGCGATGGTGCAGGTCTGGCTCTGGTCGGGCAGGCTCAGCACGAGCTCGAGGTCGTCGTGGCTCTTCAGGAAGTCATCGACATCACGGCTGACCCCGAGGCTGATCGCGGAGTTGGTCAGCCGCCGCACTGTGACAGCAAAGCTCTGCAGCGAGGCGGGGCCCGCTGAGCGTGGCGTAACCGTGGCGAGCAGTTGGCTGTTCTGCATGTTCTTATTGCCGGTTCGCCTGCCATCGTCCGGACAGCGCCGCCGGGCGTCGTCCTGCGAGGCGGGTCAGTCCGGCCGCTGCGCGCTGCTTACTGACATTTCACTGTCAACTATAGCCAAGTGCGGGGGGTGGCGCGCACCGCGCAGCCGCCCGGGTTTGTTACAGATTGTTTCCCCCGCCGGTGGTCCGGAACCGCACCGACGGTTTGAACCAAGTCGCCCGCGGGCGGACCAAACCACAAGACCTGACCACCCCAGGGTGGGGGAGGTAGTCCATGATCCGCTCGTGTTGCGCCGCAATCCTCGCCGCCGCGCTCGGCGCCTGCGCCGCCGGCGACACCGCCGTGCGGCCGAACGGCCTAGTGTTCAACCACGTGCTGCCGCTGGCCGATGGCGAGCCGGCCGAGCTGCCGCTCTACCTGACGCGGCGCGGTGAGTACTACGCCGAGGCCATCGTGGAGCCCGCGGGCGCGGTGCCCGGCCCGCGCTTCGACCTCGGTGTGACCATTGCCCGCCGCGAGCAACCCCTGTTCGAGCGTGACCTCGCAGTCCGCTTCGACGGCAGCGAGCCCGCCACGACACTGTTCTGGCTGACCGCGGACCGCGAAGTCCCGATCAAGACACCGCTCACCCTGACGCTGGCGCCGGCCGCGGTGCCGCCTGCTTCCGGTGCCGTACGCATCCAGATCAGGCGCAAGCCGAACACCGGTATTCGCGTCCTGCGCTGAGACGCGAGCGATCGCTGTCAGCGCCCGCGGGCGCGCAGTGCCTGTACCGCGAAGTCGGATGCCTTGAGCGCGCCGGCATCGACCGACAGGCGGGGTTGCAGGGTGGTGCAGTGCCCGGCCTGAAGGTCGATCATGGTGACCGCGTCGAGCACCGGTACATGGCTGCCGGCGTTAACGGGCAGGTGATGGTCGGGGTGCGAGTAGCCGGCAATGGCGACTTTCCACAGCTTGCCGCGGTTGTCATAGAGCCGCCCGTAGGCCGGGGCGTAGGTTTCGCTGTCGACGTAGTACAAGCGCTTGCTGAGCGGATGGTCCGGGCGTTTCGGCACCGCCTCGACGAGGTGGGCCCGGCGAAACTGCCAGGCAATGCGCGGGTAGCAGCCGCCGGCACCGCCGAAGGCGACGAAACGGTAGCCGCTGCCCGGATCGCTGCGCTCGTCGAGCTCGAGCTCGCTGTGACGAAAGAAGGGAATGAGTGCCGGCCGGGAGCCGAGGTAGCGCCACTCCATGTCCATGATGCGGCCGTTATAGCCGAGGAAGTCCTCGATCATGATGTCGCTGCCGAGAAAGGCGTCGGTGTTCTGCCCGGTGGGCAGGCGCCGCACGCGGCGCTGGGTGCCGAGGTAGAGCCAGCCTTCCTCCTGGCGCGTGTCGTCTTCGAGCCGGTGGATCAGCAATTGCGTGTTGCGAATGTCCGGCGGCGCAATCACGCGCAGGTAGAGGGCGTTGAAGATCCCCGACGGGTTGCGCGGCAGATCGGGCACCGGGGCGGTAACGACACGATGGCTGAAGCGCAGGCTCGCGGCCTCGAACGACAGCTCGCGCTCGAGCCTGGCGGTGCGCTTGTTGCGATACTGCCAGAAGAAGGGCGCGATGGTGCCGCCGTCGCCGAACCAGGCATAGCGCATGTTCCACGCGATCTTCTCGCCGGCGCGCGGGTCGTCCGCGGAAGGCGCGCCGTCGAAGGGACGGCCGGCAACGTAATCGATGAGCTCGCCGGGCGCGTCGCCGAGTCGCGCGCGGCCGGCGTTCTCGCGGCTTGCGGCGGCGTAGTCGGGGTGCACCGCGAACGAGTCGGGCGCGACGACGCGTATCGTGAACTCGCCTGCCGCGATCAGCTCGACCAGGGTCTCGTCCAGCAGCGTGGCATAGCGGGCGATATTGTCGCGATCGAGCGTGGTTCCAGCCGCTGGCGGGTCCGCCGCGGGTGCCACCGGCCCGGCGCCTGCAAGTGCCAGCACCGCCAGCAATCTCAGCATGATTTTCACCTGTACTGCATGCGCGCCGCGATGGCATGAAGACCAACCGATTATGCCATCATAGCGATCCCGCGCGCCGCGCCTGGCGCCGGCATTCAGCCAGCAGGGGAGAACTCGCGTGAAAGACTTTACCGCCGACAACCTGACCGACGAGGTGGTTCAGGCCTACACGGCAAAGGCCGCATCACCGCGTCTGCAACAGATCTTCGAATCCCTGATCCGGCACCTGCACGGTTTCGTGAAGGACGTCGAGCTGACCGAGGCGGAGTGGTTCGAGGCCATCCAGTTCCTCACCGCGACCGGGCAGAAGTGCGACGACAAGCGCCAGGAGTTCATCCTGCTCTCGGACACCCTGGGGGTGTCCATGCTGGTCGACGCGATCAACCATCCCAAGGGTGGCAAGGGGACCGAGTCCACGGTGCTCGGGCCGTTCTACGTGCCGGGTGCGCCGGACAAGCCGTACGGTGCCGATATCCGCGTGCGCAAGCTCGACGAGGCGGAAGTCTGCCTGGTCACCGGCCGCGTTACCGACGCCGCCGGAGCGCCGCTGGCCGGCGCTACGCTGGATGTCTGGCAGACTGCGGCCAATGCCCTCTACGACGTGCAGGACAGCGACGCCCCGGAATGGAACCTGCGCGGCTGTTTCACCACCGACGAGGATGGCCGCTTCGCGCTCGTCACCGAGCAGCCCGTGTCCTACCCGGTGCCGACCGACGGCCCGGTCGGGCGCATGCTCGCGGCCGCCGGCCGTCATGCTTTTCGCCCGGCGCACATCCATTTCGTGGTCTCGGCCGAAGGTTACGAGCCGCTCACCACGCATGTCTTCGTCGAGGGCGACGAATACCTCGATTCCGACGCCGTGTTCGCAACCAAGCAAAGCCTGGTCGGTACCTTCGAGAACTGCGACGACGCCGAGCTCGGCGCCCGCTTCGGCATCGCGCCGCCGTTCAAGCATCTCGAGTTCGACTTCGGGCTGATGCGCGCCTGAGGTCGCCGGGCGCGGCGCCCGGTATCGTCGCTCAAATCTGGATGTGCACCCACTTGCGGCGCATCCAGAAGCCCGCGAAGGTCGCCGCGACCAGCGTACGGTAGCCGACCTGCAGCAGCCAGATCACGGTCAGGCTGCCGCCCAGTACCGGGCCGGCCAGCCACGCCAGCGGCAGGAACAGCAGCCACTGGGCGCTGACCGCGACCAGCATCACCCGGCGCGAGTCACCGGCGCCGAGCAGGGCGTTCTGCAGCACCACGCCGACGGCCTCGGCAACCATGCTGAGGCCGACCAGGCGCAGTGGCCACAGGGTCAGCGCCAGGGTCTCCGGCTCCAGCTCGTAGATGGCGCCGATGACCGCGGCCGGCGCGATGACCATCGGCAGGCCCAGCACGCCCATCCCGATCACGGCGACCTTGACCACGTCCCAGGCCCAGCGCGCCGCGTCTTCAGGCTCACCGCGCCCGAGTGCCTGGCCGACCAGGGTCGCTGCCGCCAGGCCCATGCCCATGCCCGGCAGCAGCGCGACCAGCATGACGTTCATCAGCACGTTGGCACCCG
This sequence comes from Gammaproteobacteria bacterium, assembly GCA_041984235.1. Classification (GTDB taxonomy): domain Bacteria; phylum Pseudomonadota; class Gammaproteobacteria; genus JBHIYN01. The sequence continues at coordinate 6,504 of JBHIYN010000030.1, read as the reverse complement.
CCACCTCGGCCGTACCGATACGCCCGATGATCCAGAACATGGTGAGAAATCCGGCCGAGAAGAAGGTCTGCTGGATGCCGGCCGGCACCGAGAGCTGCACCAGGCGCCGTACGTCCTCGCGCACCGGCAGGGCGCGCATGAAGCCGTGCTCGCGCGCGTAGCGCAGGCCGAACAGGACGTAGACCGTGGTGCCGAAGCCGAAGGCAGCGACCGAGGCAATCGCGGCGCCGCGCACGCCGAGCGCCGGCGCGCCGAAGTTTCCGAATATGAGGATGTAGTTGAGCACGATATTGAGCACGTGCATGGAAACCAGGGTGGTCATGTAGAGGCGGGTCAGGTCGACCGCGTTCCAGTAACCGCGAAACGAGAAGTTCATCGCCACGAAGACGATACCGAGCGCCCGGATCTGCAGGTAGGGGATGCCGAGCTCGAGCACCGCCGGGTCTTCGTTGACGAACGGGTAGACGTGCGGCGCGATCCCGATCAGCAGGGCACTCAGTAACGGTGCCGTGCACAGCACGATGATCAGCGCTGCGTTGAGAAAGTACGCGGTTTCAGTCAGCCGACCCTGGCCCTTGCGGCGCGAGGCGGTGGCCTGCACGCCGGTCGACAGTCCGAGGATCGCCGACTGGGCGAAGAACAGCATGAAGCCGCCGTAGCCGACCGCGGCGAGTGCCGCGTTGCTGTCATCCAGCCGGCTCACCATGGCGGTGTCGACCAGGTTGAGGATGTTCTGCGACACCATGCCGCCCATGATCGGCAGGGCGAGCGTCAGGATCCGGTTGAGGCGTTGTCGGTCGAGCAAGGGCGGGACTTCGATGGCGGCGCGCCGGTGGGCGGCACGGGTGCGGCGAGTCACATTCTATAGCGGATTGCAGGGCGCGAGCGGGCCGCCATCGCGAGCGGGCGTCGGCACCATGTACACTGGCTGCGCGCGGTCGCCGGGCCGCCGCTCGTTTCAAGTGGGAGAGAGCAGCCGATGAGTTCAATCGCCGCGGCCTACGGCGACTGCGATGCCACCGCGCTGGCCGCGCTGGTGCGCGACGGCGAGGTCAGTCCGCTCGAGCTGGTCGACGAAGCCATCCGTCGCGCGGAGTCGGTCAACGGCGCGCTGAATGCCATCATCATCGAGATGTTCGAGCAGGCGCGCGAGCGCGCGCGTGGAAGCCTGCCGGACGGACCTTTCCGTGGCGTACCGTTTCTGATGAAGGATTTCGCTGCCGAGATCGCCGGCGTGCCGTTCTACGAGGGCAGCCGCTTTCTCGAAGGCTACCTGCCGCGCGAGGACGCGGCGCTCTACCGGCGCTTCTGCGCCGCCGGCCTGGTCACCATCGGCAAGACCAACCTGCCGGAGCTGGCCATCGGCGCCACCACCGAGCCGCAGTTCTTCGGGCCGACGCACAATCCGTGGGACACCACGCGTACGCCCGGCGGCTCCAGCGGGGGTGCCGGCGCCGCGGTTGCCGCGCGCGTGGTCCCGGTGGCGCACGGCAACGACGTCGGCGGCTCGATCCGGATCCCGGCCTCGGCCTGCGGCCTGGTCGGGCTCAAGCCGAGCCGCGGCCGCACCACTCTCGCGCCGCACTACGGCGACATCCTCGCCGGCTTCTTCGTTGAGCACGCCCTGACGCGCAGCGTGCGCGATACCGCGACCCTGCTCGACGCGGTGGCCGGCCCGGTGAGCGGCGAGCCTTACGTGGCCGCCGCGCCGCGGCGACCCTATGCGGAGGAGGTCGGCCGTGACCCGGGCCGCCTGCGCATCGGTTATTCCACCGTTACCCCGCTCGGCGATCCCCTCGATCCCGAGTGTGTGCGGGCCATCGAGGACGCAGCAAGACTGTGCGAATCACTCGGCCACGACGTGATCGAGGCGGCGCCCGAGTTCGATGCCATGGCGCTGTGGACGAACTTCACCACCCTGCTCGGATCCTTGATCGCGTGGATGGTGGAGGACTGGGCGCGGCGCGTGGGGCGCGAGCCGGCAGAGGAATACTTCGAGCCGGGCGTGTGGGCGTTTCGCGAGCGCGGGCGCGCGCTCTCGGCCAGCGACTACCTGCTCGCGATGCAGGACGTGCAGCGCGAGGTACGCGCGCTGTCGCGCTTCTACGAGCAGCGCGACCTGTGGCTGACCACGACGCTTGGCAAGCCGCCGGTGCCGCTGGGCCAGCTTGTCTACAGCGGCGATCCGATCGAGCTGCGGCGGCGCATGGCCGAGTTCTCGCCCTACACCTATCTCACCAACGCGACCGGCCAGCCCGCCGTGTCACTGCCGCTGGCGATGAGTGAAGGCGGGCTGCCGATCGGACTGCACTTCACCGCGCGGATGGGCGAGGAGGACGTGCTGATCCGTCTCGCTGCGCAGCTCGAGCAGGCGCAGCCCTGGCATGGCCGCAAGCCGGCCGTGTGTGCCGATCCCTGATCGCATCACGATCCCGACAGCAAGGAGGATGCACCGATGACGCATGCCGCTCCCGAAACCCTGGCCGCGATCACGCAGGTCTACGCCATCTATGCGCGCGCCATCGACGAGAAGCGCTTTGACCTGCTCGCCGACGTCTTTACGCCGGACGCCACCCTCGACTACGTGGTCGGCCCGCACACGTTCTCCTGTCGTGGAGACGCGGCAGCGCAGCACTTCCGCGGATTTCTCGACAAGTGCTACTGGACCGGGCACCTGATCGCGGCGCCCATGGTCGAGGCACAGGCGACCACCGCGTTTGCCACCGCGCGGGTCACCGCCACGCACCTGCAGCGGCGCGAGGACGGCAGCCTGTCGCGCTGGCTGGTGCGCGGCTCCTACCACGATCACCTCGCGCTGGAAGGGGGCGCCTGGCGTATCGTGCGGCGCGACTGCGTGTGCCCGGACGTCGAGGGCGAGTTCCTGGCCGACGGCGTGGAGTGCTTTCCCGACATCGCCTGGACCGGGCGCGCCGTGGTCGGCGGGGCGTAACGCGTCAGGCGTTGGCCGCGCTCGGGGCCGTTTCGCCGGCAGGCGCTGCGCGGAACACGGTAACGCGGTTACGACCGGCTTCCTTGGACTCGTAGAGCGCGCCGTCGGCCTGGTCGATGAGGCCGGCGAGGTCGGCGGCGCCGTTACCGAGATCGCTGACCCCGAAGCTCGCGGTGACCTCGCGCTGTCCGGCCAGGCCGGTTTCTGCGGCGACCCGCGCCTCGACCTCGGTACGCACGCGCTCGGCGATCTGGGCGGCAGCGGCGGCATCGATGCCCGGCAGCAGGACGCAGAACTCCTCACCACCGTAGCGGCACACGTGATCGTTCTCGCGCACGGTCTGCTTGACGGCCTCGGCCATCGCCTTGATCACCTTGTCGCCGGTCGAGTGACCGAAGTTGTCGTTGATGCCTTTGAAGTGGTCGATGTCGCACATGATGCACGCGAGCGCGCGGAAGCGCTTGCGTGAGGCGACGAACTCGCGGTCGAAGATGTCGAAGAAGGCGCGCCGGTTGAGGCAGCCGGTCAGCGGATCCCGGGTCGCGAGCAGGGTCAGCTCCTCGTTTTGCTTCTCGATGCGGGCCTGTTGCTCGCTCAGGGTCTTGAGGGCTTTGCGCAGCTCGTTGTTCTTCTGCACGATCTCGGTCTGATCGTCGAACGTCGCCAGTGCGCCGCGGACGTTGCCGGCGTCGTCCATGATCGGCGCCACGTAGAGCGAGAAATAGCGTCGCCCGCGACTTGGTACGGTCAGCGTTATCAGCACGCTCTCATGCGCCACGCCATTCTCCACCGTTGCTTCCCACGGCGGACGAATGAGCTCGGCGTCGCCCGGATAGCCCCAGTCGAACACCGACAGGTCGCGCCCCGGGATCTCGCGAACGTCGATGTTGACGGTCTGGGCGAAGGCGATGTTGGTCATCACGATCTGCCCTTTCTCATCGATCAGAACGACACCTTCGGCAAGCGCATCCATGATCGTGCGCACGCGCTCGGGCATGACCGCGGTGGGGTCGAGGTGGCGCAGCACGCGACGCAGGTAGAACTCGTAGACCAGAAAACCGGCCAAACCGAGGAAGATGGCAAGGCGCACTACCGGGTGGCGCAGGGCGCCGCTGATCGACGATCCGCCGATGGCGCGAAAGGCGATGGCAACGTCACCCCAGTGGCCGCGCACCGAGTTGACCGACAGCACGGTGTAATTGGGCGAGGCGTCGTCGGCCAGTGCCTGTGCCGGCTCGATGTTCCCGATGTGCGCCAGTATCTTGCCATTCGTGTCTTCGACGTAGGCGCCGATCACTTCGCGGTTCGAGCGCACCAGTCGCCGCAGGGCGCTTGCGATCAGTGCGGGCTCATCGCGCAGCACGTACTTCTGCACGGTGCGGCCGATCTCTTCGATGACCTCGCTGCGCTCGCGGATCACCAGCTCGGAGTTGTCCGGAATCAGGCCGAGGATGTCGGCAACCATCAGCACGCTGACCGACATGAGCGCGATTGCGGCACTGATCCGGAGCGAAGGATTGGCGCGGCGCATTCTCGATCAGTCCTCGTCGTCGTCGCTGGTGGTTTCCGCGGCATCTGCCTGGTCCGCGTCCTTGGCTGTCTCGTCCGGCTTGTCGAGGATGCGGTCCAGCCGTTTCTCGTACTGGGCACCTTCGGCGATGGCGGAGCGGAACTTCTCCTGGCTGCTGCGGTGCGAGGCGAGTACCGGAATCGGGTCCATCCAGCGCCACAGCGGCAGCGAGGCCATGGTTGCAGCGAGCAGGCCGCCGGCCTTGAGTATGAGGTTCATGATGCCGGTGACCGCGACCACGCCCACGACTTCGCTGGCGCGCCGGATGGTGATCTCTGCCTGTACCGCCTGGTCGACTCTCTCGACCATATCGGCCGTCGCGAGGTCGATCTCCAGTGCCATCGATTCGAGCACCGTTTCGGTGTCCAGGCTGAGGGTCGGCGCGGCCACGCTGGTCTCCAGAACGGGCGTGGGCGAGGTTCCGGCCTCGGCCTCGGCATCGCTCCCGGCCTGTGCCCGGGTCGGCCGGTCGGGACGCTCGGGCGCGGCGCGCTCACCGCGCCCGAACTCGTCCCCGGCGTCGCGCACGTCGCCCGCCACTGCCGTCTGCGGCGGAGGGGCAAAGGCCGCGACCGGGCTGACGGGTGAGGCCGGAGCCGCGCTGTCGGCCGCGGCCGCGGCGGCTTCTGCGGGGGCCGCCTCGGCATCCTCGGCGGCATCGCTGTCGGCCGGCGTGGTTTCCGGTGCCGCCGGCGCGGGCGCCGGAGGGGGCGGTGACGCGGCGGCGGCGGCCGCGGCCGGGGAATCGGAAGTGCCGGCCGCGGCGACGGTGAGGCGCTGAACGTCGCTCGCCCCGCTGCTGTCCGTGGCGCTGACCTCGACCACGAACGTGCCGGGCACGCCCGGATCGCGCAGGGAGAGGACGCCGCTGGTGGCGTCGATACGGAAGCGGGCGGCGTCGGCGCCGCCGCTGATGGCATAGGTGATGGTATCGCCGTCGGGATCGGTGGCGAGAACGGTCGTCACCACGGCCTGGTCGGCATCGAGGGCGATGGACGCGGAATCCGAGCCGCCGTTGGAGACGATCACCGGATCGTTGTCACTGACCGGGTTGACGGTGATGCTGACGGTGCCGGTGTCGGTGACGCCGCCGTCGGCATCGCGGAGTTCGTAGACAAAGCTGTCGGAGAAGTTCTCGCTGCCGTCATGGACGTAGGTGAAGGTGCCGTCGGCGTTCAGGGTCAGGCTGCCGTGGGCCGGACCGGCGACCGGTGTGGTGTTGACGGTCAGGGTGTCGAAAGGGAGATCGGCGTCGGTGTCGCCGTCGAGGAGCGAGGTGCCGGCATCGAGATCGGCCTCGGTGGCGGTGCCGCCCTCGGCGACGGTGAAGGACTCGTCGTCGGCGACCGGGTCGCTGTCGAGCACGGGCGTAATCGTGATGGTGACAGCGCCGGTATCCGCGATGCCGCCGTCCGCGTCGACCACCTGGTAGGTGAAGCTGTCGGAGAAGTTCTCGCTGCCGTCGTGGACATAGGTGAAGGTGCCGTTGGCGTTGAGGGTCAGGGCGCCGTGCGCCGGCCCGGCGACCGGGGTGGTGTTGACGGTCAGGGTGTCATTGGGCAGATCGGCGTCGGTGTCGCCGTCGAGGAGCGAGGTGCCGGCGTCGAGATCGGCCTCGGTGGCGGTGCCGCCCTCGGCGACGGTGAAGGACTCGTCGTCGGCGACGGGGTCGTTGTCGTTGACCGGGGTGACGGTGATGGTGACGGTGCCGGTGTCGCTGACCCCGCCGTCGGCGTCCAGGAGCTCGTAGGTGAAGCTGTCGGAGAAATTCTCGCTGCCGTCGTGGACGTAGGTGAAGGTGCCGTTGGCGTTGAGGGTCAGGGCGCCGTGGGCCGGGCCGGCGACCGGGGTGGTATTGACGGTCAGGGTGTCGTTCGGCAGATCGGCGTCGGTGTCGCCGTCGAGGAGCGAGGTGCCGGCGTCGAGATCGGCCTCGGTGGCGGTGCCGCCCTCGGCGACGGTGAAGGACTCGTCGTCAACAACC
>JBHIYN010000003.1:0-378807 GCA_041984235.1 Gammaproteobacteria bacterium | reverse complement strand
CGTGCGCTGCGGTGCTCATTGACTGATGTCAACTGCGCGCCTCGCTTGCGCCGCGCCTTGCCAGTCGGTCCCAGGTGAAGCCTGACGGGGCTGCGACCCGGTGAGGGCCTGGCGGCGTTGCGGTGCGCGCTGCGGTGCTCATTGACTGGCGTGTCAACTGCGCGCCTCGCTTGCGCCGCGCCTTGCCAGTCGGTTCCAGGTGAAGTCTGACGGGACTGCGACTCCGGGAGGGCCTGGCGGCGTTGCGGCTTGCGCTGCGGTGCTCATTGACTGATGTCAACTGCGCGCCTCGCTTGCGCCGCGCCTTGCCAGTCGGTCCCAGGTGAAGCCTGACGGGGCTGCGACCCCGTGCAGGCCTGGCCGCGTTGCGGCGTGCACTGCGCGGCTTGCTGCCCCGTCGATCAGCGCCGCTGCGCGCCGCTTGCGGTCTTACTGCGGCACGCGGGTCGGGGCGCTGACGGCATCGGCGGAGGTCGACGCGACCTTGACCTCGAGCTCGTCGATGAGGCCGCTGATGCCGCGGTCGCGCACGATGTCCTGGAAGCTCGAGCGGTAGTTGCGCACCAGGCTGACCTGCTCGATGACCACGTCGTAGGCCATCCAGCGTCCGTCTTTCAGGTAGAGCTTGTAATCGACCGGGATGTCCACGGTGTCGGTCCTGATCACGGTGTTCACCGTGGCGAGCTTGTCCGAGCGCATGCGCTCACCGGTGTAGTCGACGGTCTCGTTGGTGTAGCCGGAGATCTTGCTCCAGTAGGTATTGCTCAGCAGCTCGCGGAAGAGGCCGGTGAAACGCGCGCGCTCGGCGCTGGTCGCCTTGCGCCAGTTGGTCGCCAGCACGCGATTGGCCATGGCGGTGAAGTCGAAATGCTCACCGATGATCGCGCGCACCTGGCGCTTGCGCACGGCGTCGCCCAGGGTGTCGTTCTTGAGCACGGCGATGACCGCCTCGACGGTTTCGGTGACGACGGCGAGCGGACCGTCGGCGGCGGCGTCCGCCGCCTCCTGTGCGGCCACCGCGGGCACCAGCAGGAGTAATCCCAGCAGCGGCAGCAGCAACGTGATGCGGGTGAATGTCGTCATGGCTTGGCCCCTCCCGTGGCCGGCGCAGCCGGCGTGGTCCGGCTTCACTTGCCGGATTCGAAGATGTACTTGCTGATCAGCTCTTCCAGGCTGATCGAGGATTCCGTCTCGAAGATCTCTTCGCCGGGCTCCAGGATACGTTCCGATCCGCCGGGCGTGATCTTCACGAACTTGTCGCCAATGATGCCCTCGGTGCGAATCGAGGCGATCGCGTCTTCCTGCAGCCTTACGCCGGGCTCCAGCTCGAGGTGAACCAGGGATTCGTAGGTCTCGTGGTCGAGTTCGATGCCGCGCACCTTGCCGACCCGCACACCGCCGACCTCGACGAAAGCGCCCGGCTTGAGCCCGGACGATGACACGAAGCGCGCGTCCAGCACGTAACGGTCGCTGCCGAAGGGCTCGAAATCGCCGAGGCGTACGGCAATGAACACCAGTGCCGCCAGCCCCGCGAGCATGAACAGCCCGACGCTTGCCTCGACCCGGATGTTGCCCACGTTCGGTCTCCTCTAGAGCAGCAGTGCGCTGATGATGTAGTCGGCGAACAGCACCGCGATAGACGACGCCACCACCGCGTCGGTGGTAGTGCGGCTGACCCCGGCGGCGCCGAACACGCGCGGCCTCGCGTAATGCAGCAGGTAGCCCTTGCCGGTGCAGATCCACACGATGATCAGGGCGAAGCATACCGACTTCACCATCTCCATGGTAACGTCGCGCCACACCACGCTGTCGGCCATGCCGACGAAGTAGGCGCCCTCGCCGAGGCCAAACAGCACGACGCCGACGAACCAGCCGCCGCCGATGCCGACCACCGTGAACAGCGCGGTCAGCAGCGGTACCGCGATCAGCGTGGCGATGAAGCGCGGGGCGAGCAGGTAGCCATAGGGGTCTATGGCCATGCATTCCAGCGCGTCGATCTGGTTGTCGCTGCGCATGATGCCAATCTCGGCGCACATGGCCGAGCCGACCCGGCCGATGACAATGAGCGCGGTCAGCACCGGGGCGAGCTCCCGGATGAGGCTGAGGCCGACCGCGGCGCCGAGCAGGCCGACCGCGCCGAAGCGGACCAGCGTGTCGTGGAACTGCAGCGCGACGACCATGCCGACGAAGCCGCCGGCTACCGCGATCACGGTGACCGAGCGTGCACCGATGAAATGGATTTGACGCAGCGTGCTTTGTACCTGTCGCCACGGCCGCAGCAGGTGCAGCGTGACCAGCCCCAGGTAGACGCCGAAGCGGCCGAAGGCGGCGAGTGGCTGCAGCAGCCAGGTGCGCGGCAGGGACGACTCAGTCATCGATGTCGGCCGTCAGGCGTTCCAGGTAAGCGTCGCCGTCGAGCTCGCGGCTGGAGGCGCGGCGCTCCAGCAACGAGCGCACGTAGTCGTCCTCCGACTGGTGCACCTGGCCGACGTCGCCCAGCGCCCGCACGCGGCCGCCGCCGATGATCATGAGGCGATCGGCAATCTTGAGCGCGCTTTCCAGCGCGTGGGTGACCACCACGATGGTCATGTTGTGCGCTTCGCGCAGCTGCAGGATGAGGTCGTCGAGCTCCGCCGCGGTGACCGGGTCGAGGCCGGCCGAGGGCTCGTCGAAGAACAGGATGCGGGGGTCCATGACCACGGCCCGGGCGAGGCCCGCCCGTTTCAGCATGCCGCCCGAGAGCTCGGCGGGCATGTAGTCCTCGAAGCCACCGAGATTCATCATCTCCAGCTTCATGCGGCTCATGATGCGGATGGTCGCGTGGTCCAGGCGGGTGTGCTGGCGCAGCGGCAGCTCGATGTTCTCGATCACGCTCATCGAGTTGATCAGCGCACCGTGCTGGAAGGCGACCCCCATCTGGCGGCGCAGGCGATAGAGCGTCTCGCGCGAGGCAGGGTGCAGGCGTTCGCCGAACAGCTCGATTTCGCCACTGTCCGGCGCGCTCAGCCCGAGCAGGTGGCGCATCAGGGTGGTCTTGCCGGCGCCACTGGAGCCCATGATGACGAAGATCTCGTTGGGCGACACCTCGAAAGCGACGTCGGCGAGCACGCCGCGCCCGCCGTAGGACGAGGACAGTCCGCGCACGGAGAGCGCAGGCGGGCTGGCGTCGTCGTCGGGGCTGGTCGGCATGGTGGCGGTTTCGCGGCGTGGACAGGGCAGGGAGCGCGCAAGGCCTGGCGCCAATGTGCGCGAGCGTGGTGCGGGCGGTCAAGCGCCGGGCCGGCCCGCAGCGTTCCGGGCGCGCCGCGGGTGGGCGATAATACGCGTGCGAAATCGCCCGTGTGTCCGGAAACCTTATGGAACCGCTCTCCCTGAAACGCAGTGAAGTCGAGATCCTGGCCGAGGCCTATGCCTGGCAGCAGGCCGGCGAGCGCGTCGTGCTGGCAACCGTGGCGCACACCTGGGGCTCGTCGCCGCGTCCGGCCGGCGCGTTGATGGTGCTCAGTGACAAGGGACACTTCCTGGGCTCGGTTTCGGGCGGCTGTATCGAGGAAGAGCTCATCGAGCGCGTGCGAACGCGTTTTCCTGAATCGTTCGAAACCCTGGAGTACGCGTCGGATACGAACCGCTCCCTGCCGTGCGGCGGGCGCCTGCTGCTGACCCTCGAACCCCTGGCGGGCATCGACGACCTGGCCGGGCTGATCGACGCACTGGGCGCCGGCCAGGCGATCGTGCGCCGGCTCGATCTCGAGGCGCGGCAGGCGAGCTGGGAAGTGGCCGGGCCGGGTCAGCGTACCGCCCTCGACGGTGCCCGCCTCGAAGTGGTCTACGAGCCCGCCTGGCGGCTGTTCGTGATCGGCGCCGGCGAGCTGGCGCAATGGGTCTGCCGGTTCGCCCTGCTGCTCGACTACGCGGTCGAGGTCTGCGATCCGCGCCCGGATTACCAGCAGGCCTGGAGCGTGGAGGAAACGCAGGTCGAAGCGACCTGGCCGGATGACTTCATCGCCGCGGCGGCCTGTGACGCGCGCTCCGCGGTGGTCGCCCTGACCCACGATCCCAAGGTCGACGACCTCGCCATCATGGAGGCCCTGTCGACGCCGGCCTTCTACGTCGGCGCGCTGGGCTCGCGCCGCACCACCGCCGCCCGCGCCGCGCGGCTGCGCGAGCATTTCGGGCTCGGCGAGGATGATCTCGCACGGATTCACGGCCCGATCGGCATCGACCTCGCCACCCGCCGGCCGCAGGAGATCGCGCTCGCGGTCATGACCGACATCACCGCCGCGCGTAACGGGGTCGTCATCACCACCGCCCGGCGCGAGACCTGAGGGCATGTCCGCGCCGCTGACCGGGCTGCTGCTGGCGGCCGGCCGCGCACGCCGTTTCGGCGGTAACAAGATTCTTGCAGCGCTGCCGGGCGGCGAGCGGGTCGGCCTCACCGCCGCCGCCGTGCTCGCGGCCGGCGTCGAACGCGTGCTGGTGGTGGTCGATGCCGCCGGCGGGGACACCGAGGACGCGTTCGTCGCCGCCGGCTACCGCACCTGCCGTGCCGCCGACGCCGCCCTCGGCATGGGACACAGCCTGGCGGCAGGGGTCGCGGCGAGCGCGGATGCCGCCGGCTGGCTGATCGCGCTGGCCGACATGCCCTTCGTGCGCGTGGACACGGTGCGGCAGGTGGCGGATGCCCTGCGCGCTGGCGCCGTCATCGCGCGCCCCTGCCACGCGGGGCAGGCCGGTCACCCGGTCGGCTTCAGCGCGGCGCTGCGTGACGCGTTGCTGGCCGTGCGTGGCGATCGTGGCGCCCAGCCCGTGCTTGCGCGCCATGCCGCCGAGGTCGTCACCCTGGAGGTGGCCGATCCCGGTGTGCTGCGGGACGTCGACGTACCGACCGACCTCGGCTGAGGGCGGTGGCGCGGCAGCCGGTCAGGGATCCAGGCGCAGGGAATCGAGGGTGGCGGGACGGGCGATGCCGTAGCCCTGGGCGAAATCCACCCCCATCTCGCGCAACAGCTCCAGGGTCTGCTCGTTCTCGACGAACTCGGCGATGGTCTGCTTGCCCATGATGTGCCCGATCTCGTTGATCGAGCGCACCATCGCGTAATCGATCGAGTTGGTCGCCATCTCGCGCACGAAGGCGCCGTCGATCTTGAGGAAGTCGACCGGCAGCTCCTTGAGATAGGCGAGTGACGAGAAGCCGCTGCCGAAGTCGTCCAGTGCGAAGCAGCAGCCGTGGTCCTTGAGTTGCTGGATGAAGCGGTTGGCCTGTACCAGGTCGGCGATCGCCGCGGTCTCGGTGATCTCGAAGCAGATCTTGTGCGGTGGCACGACCCCGCGCTCGAACTGCTGGAGGATGAAATCCAGCACCTCGCGGTTGCCGATCGACTGTCCGGAGAGGTTGATGCAGCACAGGTCGAGGCGATCCAGGCCGCGGGGACGGTCCGCCATCCAGTCGAACAGGGTGCCGATGACCCAGCGGTCCAGCTTGTAGGCAAGGTTGTAGCGTTCCGCCGCCGGCAGGAACTCGCCCGGGGTGATGATCTCGCCGAGCTCGTCGCGCATGCGCAGCAGGATCTCGTAGTGCGCGCCGGCGTCCGGGGCGGCGAGCACCGGCGCGATGCTCTGGAAGGTGAGCTCGAAGCGGTTCTCGTTGAGGGCGTCGTTGATGCGCGTGGCCCAGCGCATCTCGCCGTGGCGCATGACCACCGGGACGTTGTCGAGCTCGTAGGTGTGGACCTGGTTGCGGCCCGAGTCCTTGGCCGCGTAGCAGGCCGTGTCGGCCATGGACAGCGCGTTACCGGCCGATTCGCACAAGGCATTGACCGGCACCATGCCGATGCTGGCGGTGATCTGGTAGCGGCGGCCCTCCCACTCGAAGTGGTAGTCCTCGATGGTGCGGCGAAGGTTCTCGATGCTGGCATGTGCGGCGCCGATCGGGCAGTCCTCGATCAGCACCGCGAATTCGTCGCCGCCGACGCGTGCCACGGTGTCGCGCTTGCGCAGCACGGAGCGCAGCAGGCGCGCGATCTGGCGCAGCAGTTCGTCTCCCGCTTCGTGCCCGCAGGTGTCGTTGACGAGCTTGAACTGGTCGAGGTCGACGACCGCGAGCGCGTGCTCGGTGCGTTCGCTGTGCGCGCTCTCTATGACGCGTACCAGCCGCTGCTCCAGGGTCTTGCGGTTGGCCAGCCCGGTGAGGTCGTCGTGACGGGCCTGGTGGGAGAGGAGGTCGGAGAGCTTGTAGGTGTCGTCGATGTCCTCACAGGTCACCAGCACCAGGGTCTCGCCGGCATGACTGACCGCGCGCGCGGTGTTGCGCATCCACACGATGTCGCCGTTCTTCTTGATGTGGCGGATGTCCCAGCGGAACACCCGGCCGGGCAGCTCGGTCGCCGCGTTGAGGTTCTCCTGCGCCAGCGCGCGGTCGTCGGCCACGTAGAGGTCGAGCATGGGTCGCTCGACCAGGTCGTCGGGCCGGTAGCCGAGCAGCTGGGCGCCGAAGCGGTTGGTGTGCATGACGTTGCCTTCGGCGGTCAGCGTGAAGCAGGTCATGGGTGTGTTGTCGTGCAGTACGTCGAACGGCACGCCACTGGGCTCGCCGAGTACGGCCTCGGCCTGGGGCAGCAGCCGCGCGAGATCGCTGCCGTCGCGCTCCAGCGTCAGCACCTCGCGCATCAGCGCGCTGTGCTCGCGCAGGCGCGCGACGGTGTCTTTCAGGGCGAGTTGGGTGCGGATGCGGGCGAGCAGGATCGGCAGGTCGCCGGGCTTGATGATGTAGTCGTTGGCGCCGAGGTCGAGGGTGCGGTTGATGTCCGACTTGTCGCTGCTCGCCGCGAGCATGATGATCGGCAACTGGGTGGCGGTGAAGCGCTGGCGCAGGCGGCGCAGCACCTCGTCGCCGCGCATGCCCGGCATCTGCAGGTCGAGCAGCACGAGGTCGAAGCTGTTCTGATCGATCAGCGACAGCGCCTCCGGGCCGTCCGGCGCGGTGACCACCGTATAGCCCTTGGCCCCCAGCCGCATCGAAATCGCCTTGCGGATGGTGGCGTTGTCGTCGACCGCAAGCACGGCCGCAGACGCAGCGTTCATGCTTAGTGGAACCTCCTCGCATCACCCCGGACCCGATGGTTATCGGCAGCGCTCGCCAGGACTCGAACAGTCGCGTGCACGGCCGCTGCGGTCGTTGGAATGGGTTAGGGGTAGGGGGAGCTTAGCGCAGGATGATGATAGTTTCGATGTTATTTGCCGGCTAACTTCAGGATTGGTGGCAGGGTCGTCCCCGAGGGGCGGGTCGCCGGCGGCGCCTGGCGCGGCTCGCGGCGGAACGCCTGCCACAGCGGATCGCCGTGCCAGGGCGCTTCGGTGGTGCCGTAGAGGGCGCGGTCCAGAGCGAGGATTTCGGCGCCGAGGTCGGGTTCCAGGGCGAGTGCCGCGGCGTCGCGCAGCGAGCGCGTACGGGTCGCTCCCGGGCGTTCGCTGGCCCGCGCCCAGGCCAGCACCGCGGCGGCGGCGGCCGCGGGGTCGTTGTCCGCGCAGGCCGACTTGAGCGCCTTGGCGGCCCGGGCGCCGTGGGGCAGGGTCTCTCCGGCGCGCGGGGCGCGTGGTGTCGACGGCGTGCGCCGGCCACGGCGCGCGCTGGCCCACCACGCCAGGGCCGTGAGCACCCACGCCGCGCTGGCCACCGCCGTCAGCCACGGCCACCATCCCTGCAGGCGCGTCGCGCCCGGTGCCGTGCTCTCCGCCGCGGCCGCCGGCGTGGCCGCCGCCGTGCTGCCCCGGGCGGCGCCGTCGCCGGTCGCGGCCGGCACACCCGCGGCGCTGAAGCGCAGCGTGCGGGCGGGCAGTTCGGCCCGTTCCAGGCGGTCGGTCTCGGTGTTCCACCACGGCAGGCTGACGGCGTCGAAGGTGACGCGCGCGGGATTGCCGGCAATCAGTGCGAACTTGCGCTGCGCCACCGCGGTGAAGCCGGTGGCGGCTTCCTGGTCGTTGCTCTGGGCCTGGTCCGGGTAGACGCGCACGCCATCCGGGGCGCGCATCTCGAGCTCCGGCAACTGGCCGGCAACGAGGCCGTCGGCCCACAGGAACACGGTGCGCGACAGCGGCGCGCCGACGTCGGCCTGCTCGACGTCGGGCTCCCATTCCTCGTGCAGGCGCAGCTTGCGCGCCGGCAGCCAGGTGGCCCCGGCGGGGAAGGCGGCCGGCACCGGGCGCACCTCCAGGTCCAGCGCCTCGGAGGCGACGCGCCGCGTCTGCAGGGCCTGCGAGAAGGGATCGAAGAACGAGCGGCGCCCACGTCCGCTCACGACCTGGGTGGTGAGCACCACCGGCTTGATGGTCAGCGGGCCGCTTTGCTGCGGGAAGATCGCGTAACGCTGCTCGAACGCCTCGTAGGTCAGGCCGTCGACCTTCTCCAGGTACTGGCGGCCGTCGCCGAGCGGCTTGATGATGGCATCGGCGCTGGTTTCCAGTGCAGAGAAGCGCGGACTGCTGAGGTCGACCCGGTGCAGCAGGCGGATGGTGTAAATCACCTGCTGCTGCACGTAGGGCGTGCGGTTGTCGATATCGACCCGCAGCAGGATGTCGGCCGGTGCATCGCTGCGCGCGCCTGCTGCGCGCGCCACGATCTCGACCGTGCGTGCGGGGCTGCGGATGCCGCCGAAGTCGAGCGGCGGGATCTCGGCCTTGCCCGCGGCGCGCGGCATGGCGCTCAGCACCCAGGTCGTCGACTGCTCGCGGCGGCCGTTGGTCCAGTTGAGCGCGGACTGGCGGTTGCGCGCCAGGATGTCGAAATGGGTCTCCAGCGGCGCGAAATCCGGTTCGCCGTCGATGGCACCGCTGACCTTGAAGCTGATCCGGCAGGCCTCGCCGAGGATCACCGGCTCGGGCGAGACGTCGACCTCGACCGTGGCTGCCGCTGCCGTGGCCGCGGCGAGCAGCAGCGTGAGTGCGAGCAGGGATTGCGCGAGCTTCACCATCGATTGCCCTCGTACGGCGCGTCGCCGTAGCGTTTCTTGTACTGGTACTGGAACTTGCGCCGCAACAGGCCGGCCGGATCGTCCGGGATCTGGCGCAGCCACTGCTCCGTCGCCTGGGCGCGCTCGGCCTCCGACTCGGTCTCGCCCTCGGCGAGCTGCGCCGCGCTGGCGGGCTGCGGCTCCTCGCCTTCGTCCGCCTCGCGGGCGGCCGCCTGCTCCTCCTCGCCGCTGGGTGCCGCGCCCTGCTGCTCGCTCTCAGCCTGTTCGCCGCCGTCCTGCTCGTCGCCGCCCATGGCGTTGCCGTCGGACAGCTCCTGTTCGCCGCCGCTGCTGCTCTGGCCGCCACCGCCGCCCTGGCTCTGCTGCGGCTCGGCGTCGTCAGCGTCCTGCTCGTCACCATCCTGCTGGTCGGCCTGCTCGCCCTGTTGCGGGGGCGGCGGCTGGTCCGACTGCAGCAATTTCTCCACCAGCTCGCGGTTGTGCGCCGCGTCGGCGAGGTCGGGGGCGAGCTCCAGCGCGCTGTCGTAGGCCGAGATGGCTTCCTCGTAGCGACCCAGGCGGGCCAGGGCGTTGCCACGGTTGTAGTGCGCGGCGGCGTCCTCGCCCTCGGCGAAGTCGGCCAGCGCCCGCTCGTAATCGCCGGCGCGGTAGGCTGCGCTGCCGCGCCATGCCGGGTCCGCGAAGCGGGTGCCGGCGCGCTCGTAATCGCCGGCGGCGAAGGCCTCGGCGCCCGCCTGGTCGGGGGTGCGGAACCAGTCGGCGCGGACTTCCGGCGTGCCCAGCGGCAGCACGGCACAGGCGAGGCCGACGATCAGGCCGCGGCGGAAGCCGAGTGCGGCCAGCGGCAGCAGCGCCAGCAGCAGCCAGGGCCCGAACTCGCGCCACTGGCTGGCGGCCAGGGCATCGAGTCGCTCGGCGTGGCCGTCCACCGCCTGGTCCAGGCGACGTTGCAGGCGCGCCATGTCGCTGGTATCGCTGGTCGGCTCCAGGTAGAGGCCGCCGCCGGCCGCGGCCAGGCCCGCCAGCGCGTCCGACGCCAGGCGGCTCATGATCATGCTGCCGTCCGCGTGGCGCGCGAAGCCGCCGCGACTGTCCGGGATCGGCGCACCCTCTTCGCTGCCGATGCCGAGCACACTGAGGCCGAAGCCGGCCCCGGTCAGCGCGTCGCGGGCGCGCTCCAGCGCCGCGGGCTCGGCGCCGTCGGTGATCAGCAGCACGTGGCCCTGTACCGCGCCGGCCTGCTCCAGCAGGCGTGCGGCCTGCGCCAGCGCTGCCGCCGGCTCGCTGCCCTGGCGCGGCATGATCGAGGTGTCCAGCCCCTGCAGGTGGGCGAGCAGGGTATCGGTGTCGTCGGTCAGCGGGGTGACCACGAAGCTCTGCGCCGCGAACACCACCAGCCCGGTCTGCCCGGTCTGGCGCAGGGCGAGGAGATCCGCGATCTTGAAGCGCGCGCGCGCCAGCCGCGACGGGGCGACGTCCTCCGCGTTCATCGACGCCGACAGGTCGAGGGCGATGACCAGCGCCGACTCGCCGCGAAACACCGGCACCGGCTCGCGTTCCCAGGTCGGCCCGGCGAGTGCGACCACGGCCAGGGTGCCGGCGGCGGCGAGCAGGGGACCGCCGACGCGCGTGCGGCCGCCGCCGTGCGCCTGCACCACGAACGGCAGCAGGGCGGCGTCACACACGCGGGCCCACGCCCCGCCGCTGGCCCGCGCCCGGCGATACCACCACACCAGCAGCCAGAAGGCGGGCAGGGCGAGCAGCCACAGCGGACGCAGGAAGTGGAAGCTCTCGTTCATGCCGTCGCCACCGCGCGGACCCGGGCGTTGACGCCGAGGGCGAGGGAGAACAGGGCGAGGGCGAGGCCGGCCGGCCAGTGGAACAGGGCGCGCCGTGGCCGGAAATGCTCGCCTTCGTGCTCGACCGGCTCGAGGCGGTCGAGCTCGGCGTAGATCTGCTCGAACTCGGCCGTGTCGCGCGCCCGGAAGTAGCGCCCGCCGGTGGTCTCGGCAATCGCGCGCAGGGTGTCCTCGTCGAGGTCCTGTGACGGGTTGATGCGCACCGAACCGAAGAAGCCGCGCTGGATGGCTTCGTCGGCGCCGATGCCGATGGTATGCACGACCAGCCCGGCCTCGGCGGCGAGCTGCGCCGCGCGCGCCGGGTCGATCTCGCCAGCCGTGTTGCGCCCGTCGGTCATCAGGATGAGCACCTTGTGCGGCGTGTCCTCGGCGCGCAGGCGCTTGACGGCGAGGCCGAGGGCGTCACCGATCGCGGTCTGGCGCCCGGCAATGCCGATCACGGCCTCGTCGAGCAGCTCGCGCACGGTCGCGCGGTCGAAGGTCAGCGGCACGTGCAGGTAGGCCTGCTGGCCGAACAGGATCAGCCCGATGCGGTCGCCGACGCGGCGCTCTATGAACTCGCGTGCGACCACCTTGGTCGCGGTGAGGCGGTCGACCGGGCGACTGTTGACGATGAAATCCGTCTCCCGCATCGACTCGGAGAGATCGACGGCGAGCATCAGGTCGCGGCCGTTGACCGGGACCTCGATCGGCTCACCCAGCCACTGGGGCCGCGCCACGCCGGTGACCAGCAGCAGCCAGGCGAGGACACACAGGGCGAGCGGCAGGTTGCGCGGATGCAGCCGCTCGGCGGCGCCGGCGAGCACCCGGAAGCGGGCCAGCGCCGGCACCCGCAGTACGCCGCCGCTGACGGTTTCGGCCGGCGGCAGCAGGCGCCGCACCAGCCACGGCAGCGGCAGCGCCGCGAACGCCCACGGCCAGGCGAATTCAAGCATGACGTGCCTCGCCCGGCAGCGGGCGCTCGGCCCAGTGCCGTATCAGCGCGACGGCGTCGGCCAGAACGTCGTCACCGAGGGCCGCCGCGCTTGGCGGTGAGTAGGCGGCCTCGGTCAGCAGGGCGGCGACGGCGGGCGGCGGTTGGGTGCCGCAGTCACGCGCGATGAGGTCGATCCAGGGGCGCCCGGTCGCAGCCACGGCGTCGCTCAGGCCGCGCGCGAGCGCGACGCGGCGGGCCAGCACCGAGAGGCGGCCGGCCGCGCGGTGCAGATCGCGGTCCGCGGCATAGGCGGTCTCGATCGCGGACAGCTCGGCGCCGACCGCCCGCGGCAGGCGGGCACGACGATGGCGTCGCCACAGCCAGGCGGCGAGCGCGGCGGCGACCAGCAGCGCGCCGCCGAAGAACCACCAGCCGGGAGCCAGTGGCCACCAGCTCACCGGCTCCGGCAGGTGAATGTCGCGCAGCGGCAGCGCCGTGGGGTCGACGCCGTTCATCGGCTCAGCATCCGTGCCAGCGCCGCGACCGGATCGCCGCCGGTATCGACGCTGGCGAAGAGCATGCGCTGCTCGTGGCACAGTCCGCGCACGCCGGCCAGCCGCTGCTCGAAGTCTGCCGCGTAACGCGCGCGCTGATCGGCCGAGACCGCCGCCAGGCGCAGCGTCTCGCGATCGTCGGTCAGGGCCAGGCTCTGGCCGAGGTCGGGGAAGGCCGCCTCCAGGGGGTCGTAGACCGCGAGCAGCGCGACGTCGGCATGCGCGGCAATCCGCGCGAGCGTGCCCTGGCCGTCCTCGCCGAGACCGGCAAAGTCACTGATCACGAACACCAGGCTGCCCGGCCGGGCGACCCGCGCGAGGCGCGTGAGGCCGTCCTGGAAGACCGCTTCGGCCGGTATCGCGGTGGTGTCCAGCCGGCAGCGCGGCGCCTCGTCGGCGAGCAGCTTGAGCCAGCGCATGACTGCTGCCGGGCCGCGCCGCGGCGGCAGCTCGTGGTGCTCGCGGGCCGAGAACACCAGGCCGCCGACCCGGTCACCATGGCGCTGCCCGTGCCAGGCGAGCAGGGCGGCGAGCCGCGCCGCCTGTACCGCCTTGAACACGCCGCGCGTGGCAAAGAACATGCTGCGCCCGTAGTCCACGCACAGGTACACCGGCCGCTCGCGCTCCTCGCGGAAGAGCTTGGTATGCGGCTTGCCGGTGCGCGCAGTGACGCGCCAGTCGAGCTGGCGGATGTCGTCACCCGGCTGGTAGGGCCGGGACTCGTCATACTCCATGCCGCGGCCGCGCACCCGCGAGAGGAACTGGCCGCTGCGCTGGGTACGCAGGCTGCGCGCCCACGGCGGCAGGTTCGCCGCCGCTGCGGCGAGCGCCATCAGCTCGCGCAGTTGCGGCTCGACCCGCTCCAGGCCGGGCGCTGCCGGCGCCCCGGCGGCCGTTGCGCGCGCGCTCACGCGGGTCGCACCGTGTCCGCAGGCGGGCGCCGTGGCGCCGGCACGGGGATGACGTTGCGCACGGCCACCTCAGGGTACGGCGATGCGGGCTAGGAGCTCGTCGATGAAGCGATCGGGGGTGACGCCATCGGCGGCCGCCTCGTAGTTGAGGATGATGCGGTGGCGCAGCACGTCGTGCGCCGCGTCCTGGATGTCGGCCGGGCTGACGTAGTCCTGCCCGGCCAGCCAGGCATGGGCGCGCGCGGTGCGGTCGAGCGCGAGGGTCGCACGCGGGCTGCCGCCGTAGGCCAGCCAGCTGGCGAGGTCCTCGCCGTAGGTCTGCGGTGTGCGCGTGGCGAGCACGATCTCCATCAGGTAGTTCTCGACCTCCTCGCTCATGTAGAGATCGAGGATCTCGCGGCGCGCGGTGAAGATCTGCGCCTGGTCGACGACCGGCGACGCCGGTGCGCCGGCGGGCGGCGCGGCCGCCTCCTCGCGCGCGAGGTGCAGGATGCGCTTCTCCGCCGCCTGGTCCGGGTAGCTGATGTTGATGTGCAGCAGGAAGCGGTCGAGCTGCGCCTCGGGCAGGGGATAGGTGCCTTCCTGCTCGAGCGGGTTCTGCGTCGCCATGACCAGGAACAGGTCAGGCAACGGGTAGGACTCGCGGCCGATGGTGATCTGGCGTTCGGCCATGGCCTCGAGCAGCGCCGACTGGACCTTGGCCGGCGCACGGTTGACCTCGTCGGCGAGCACGAGATTGTGAAACAGCGGCCCCTGCTGGAAGACGAAGGAGCCGTCCTGCGGGCGGTAGATCTCGGTCCCGGTGAGATCCGCGGGGAGCAGGTCGGGCGTGAACTGGATGCGATGGAACTCGCCCTCGATGCCCTCGGAGAGGACCTTGATGGCCCGGGTCTTGGCCAGTCCGGGCGGCCCTTCCACGAGCAGGTGGCCATCGGCCAGCAGGGCGATCAGCAGGCGCTCGACGAGGTGTTCCTGGCCGATGATGCGCGTGCTGACGAACTCGCGCAGGCGCGTTAAGGCTTCGCGGGAGGTGGTCGCGGTGTCCAATGGATGAATGCTCTTGTCGGGGCTCTGGCGGCGGCGTGAGGCCGCATTCGGCGCGACCCTGCAAGCCGGCGATTCTAAATGACTTTCGGGACCGACGAGAAACGCGGGAGTTCCCGGCCGCGGGGACGCCTTACCGCCGTGCGTGCATCTTCTTTCAGTTCTGTAACAATTGCTTGTTACCATCTCGTAATCAAACCGACTTCTTCCCGCCTGCTCTTCCCAACTTCCTGATTTCCGGGGCCGGAATCGCTCATCCTCATGACCTCTCAAGCGCACATCGTGCCGGTGGTGCTGGCCGGCGGCGGCGGCACCCGCCTGTGGCCGCTCTCGCGCGGGCACTACCCGAAGCAATTCCTCGCGCTGGCCGGCGAGGGCTCGCTGCTGCAGCAGACCCTGCTGCGTCTGGCGGGCGTTGCCGACCTGCAGGCGGCGGGCGCGCTGGTGGTGTGCAACGAAGAGCACCGGTTCCTGGTCGCCGAGCAGGCGCGCCAGACCGGGCACGCGCTGACCGACCTGATGCTGGAGCCGGTCGGGCGCAACACCGCGCCGGCGCTGACCGCGGCGGCCCTGCGGGCGCGCCGCGACGGCGCCGATCCAATCCTGGTCATGATGCCCGCGGACCAGATGATTGCCGACGCCGGGACCTTTGCCGCGGCCGTGCACGCGGCGGTCGAAGAGGCCGCGGCCGGACGCGTGGTCACGCTGGGCGTGGTGCCGACCCGGCCAGAAACCGGCTACGGCTACATCGAAACCGGCGCCACGCTGCCGGGTAACGGTCCCGCGCGTCACCAGGTGGCCGGCTTTCGCGAAAAGCCCGACGTGGATACGGCGCGCGCTTACCTCGACGGTGGCGCTCACCTGTGGAACGCCGGGATTTTCGTGCTGCGCGCCTCGCTGTGGCTGGAGCTGGCCGGGCGTTTCTGCCCCGAGATCGTGAGCGCGGTCAGCACCGCGGTCGAGCAGGGCTGTGCCGACGGCGATTTCTTCCGTCTCCAGTGCGCGGCGTTCGAGCGCAGCCCGGCCGAGTCCATCGACTACGCGGTGATGGAGCCGCTCGCCGCCGACGGCGATCGCGTCGCGGTGGTCGCGCTCGACGCCGGCTGGTCCGACGTCGGCTCGTGGGACGGCCTGTGGCAGGCCGCCGGGCGCGACGCCGAGGACAACCTGCTGCGCGGCGACGTCTGCACGATCGACTCCTGCCGCAACCTGGTGTTCGCCGATCATCGCCTGGTGGCGACCGTCGGCTGCGACGACCTCGTCGTCGTCGAGACCGCCGACGCCGTACTGGTCGCCGACCGTGGCCGCAGCCAGGAGGTCAAGGCAGTGGTCGAATGGCTGCAGGCGCAGGACCGCGAAGAGCGCCTCACCCACCGCCGCGTGTACCGGCCATGGGGCAGCTACGAGGGCATCGACCTCGGCCCGCGCTACCAGGTCAAGCACATCACGGTGAAGCCCGGCGCCGCCCTCTCACTGCAGATGCACCACCACCGCGCCGAGCACTGGGTCGTGGTCTCCGGCACCGCGCGCGTGACGCGCGGCGAGGAAACCTTCCTGCTCGCCGAGAACGAATCGACCTACATCCCCATCGGAGTCACCCACCGTCTCGAGAACCCGGGCACGCTGCCGCTGGATCTCATCGAAGTGCAGTCGGGGAGCTACCTGGGCGAGGACGACATCGTGCGGTTCGAGGACAGGTATGCAAGGGGCTGAGGCCGTAAGCGCGATTTTTCTATTACCCCGGAGATACCATGAGCGCCAACAGTAACCGGACTAACAACATACGCGCGCTGCTCATCTTGGCGTTGCTCAGCACGACCTCAGCCAGCGGCGCCGAGGAAGCGTCCGGCAGTTATCTCATTCAGCCTGGAGACATCCTCAACGTTTCCGTCTGGAAGGAGCCGGACCTGCAGCAGCAATTACTGGTTCGCCCGGACGGTGGCCTGTCGTTTCCTCTGGCCGGCGACATGATCGCGGCCGGGCGCACGGTTGGCGATCTCCAGCAGGAGATTGTGACGCGCATCGAGGACTACATTCCCGATCCGGTGGTCACGGTTCAGGTGCTGCAGTCCGACGGCAATACCATTTACGTGCTGGGCAAGGTCAACCGTCCCGGCGTCTACATCATGAATCGCCCCCTGGATGTCATGCAGGCGCTGGCGCTGGCAGGCGGTCTGGCGGTGTTCGCGGCGGAGAACGACATCTCCATCCTGCGTCGCACGTCGGGGTCGCAGACAGTCATCTTCTTCGAGTACGGTGAAGTTGAATACGGTCGCGAACTGGGTCAGAACGTGCTGTTGGAACCGGGGGATGTCGTGGTCGTGCCCTGAGGGCGCGACAGCTCCGCGTCCGCGCCATGAATCCGGTCCTCGCGTCACGCTCCCGGCGCCGCGCCGGCGTGGTCTGTGCGTTGATCGCCAGTGGCTGCGCAACGGCGCCATGCTCTGCCAACGATACGACACTGTATCCGTCCGTCTGGAGTCGGATCACGGTGGACGACAACCGGCGTATGCGATCGGGCGGAAGCCCGCTGGATTTTGCTTCGATAACCGACGTCCAGGTCAGCGCCGTTCATGCGGCACCTGATTACAGCGTCAGCCTGCAGCCCCGAGGACGCATCACCCGCTACGTCAAGCAGACCGAGCTTGACTCGGACAATGTGTTCGTCGATCTGGCCGGCACACGACGCTTCGAGCGCCAGGATCTCAACGGCTCGTTCCGCTATAACAAGGAAACGACGCTTACCACCGAGCGTACCGATTCGGGCAATCTCGATCGCAACCTGGACCGCACGCTGATCGGTTTCGACGCCGCCTGGCGATATTTCTTCAGCGATATCCTGAGCGTACGAACCAGCGGCGGGATCTCCGACGTCAGCTTCGAGGAAGTAACAGGTTCGTTCTTTACCGACTACCGCCAGTCGAACGTCGGCGTCGGTCTGGAGTACGGCTACAGTGAGCGAACGTCTCTGTTCGTCAACACTGGCATCAACGAGTTCGACACCCCGGACCTGGACAGCACCACCACCAGCTATACATACCAGTTCGGTTTCTCTCATCTGTTCGACGAGTCACTGACGGCGTCTCTTGCCGTCGGTCAGAACATCAGCCGTCGGGTCTCCACGATTCTCGTTCCTGTGCTCGTATCGCTGGCGCCGCTGGAGATTGAAAACCTGCCGCGGACCGACAAGGAGCGCGCCTCGGGCCGCCTCATCGACGCCACGGTGACTCGGCGTTTCGAACAGGGTGAACTGGTCATCCGGTGGAACCGGTTTTTCAGTCCTTCGAGCCAGGGTGGCCGCCAGCAGCGCGAAGAGATCAATGCGGATGCGGAGTGGGAGTTCTCCGAACGTATTACCGGCGAGTGGAACTTTTCCTACCGCTTGCAGGATCGGGAAGGCCAGTTTGCGACCCGGGTGGATGCGCTCGACGTCTACGAGACTCGCGCCAGAGTGTTTTATGCGCTGACACGGGAGTTGTCGCTCGAGTTGAGCTATCGCTTCCGGCACCAGGTCAGCCCCGTTACGGCAGTATCCGCGACCTCGAACGAGCTGCTTCTGGGGTTCCGTTTCAGCCCGCGGCCGGTCCACATACTCCGTTAACAATCATGAAGCTATGCTATTCTGTGCAGTGCAGCACGAGACGCCTTGCTGAATCCGGGTTAGGCTGCGCGCGCACTATGGACGACAGGGACGAATACTTCGGCCCGCACACCCCATCGACGAGATTTCGAGCGGTCATCGGCAGAGCAGACGCTGCCCCGCGATTGCCGGCCGCCGGGATGAGATCGACGACTGACTGGCATGGTTGACATGAGCTTTCAGCGGGCCGAGATGAGCCTGCGCGACTATGGAGTGGCCCTCAGGCGGCGGCGCAAGCTGCTTACGCGCGTGCCCCTGCTGATCCTGATTCCGGCAGTTGCGCTCGCCTGGCTGCTGCCCGCGGTCTACCGCAGTCAGGCAATCATACTCATCGAGCAGCAGGAGATTCCGTCCGATCTGGTTCGCTCCACGGTTACGAGCTTTGCCGATCAGCGCATCCAGGTGATTAGCCAGCGCGTGATGACGTCGGCCAACCTGATCGAGATCATGGAGAAATACGACCTCTACCCGGAGGAGCGGGAACGGCAACCGCGAGAAGTGGTGCTCGGCCAGATGCGGCAGGACATCGGGCGCAACATGATCAGCGCCGAGGTCGTCGATCCGCGCAGCGGACGTCCGACCGAGGCCACCATCGCCTTCAGCCTTTCATTCGAGAGTGAGAGTCCGGTACTCGCGCAGCGCGTGGCCAACGAGTTGGTCTCTCTGTATCTCAACGAGAACATCAAGAGCCGCACCGCAGCGGCTGCGGAGACCGCGTCCTTCCTGACCGACGAAGCTGCAGCACTGCGCGACCGCGTGCAGGAGCTGGAAGCGAAGCTGGCTGCTTTCAAGGCTGAGAACGCGGATAACCAGCCGGAGCTCGAGCGTGTCACGCGTGAAATGATGAACCGCGCCGATTTCGAGTTGGTCGAGGTCGAGCGTCGCCTGCAGGTGGCGGAGCAGAATCGTATTTTTCTGGAAGGCGAGCTGGCGCAGACCGAGCCTTACCGCGACGTGTCGCCCGGCATCGTCTCCTCGCTGGAACGTCTCCGCGCGGTAGAAGCCGAGCTCGCATCGGCCGAGGCATCCTACGGCGCGCGCCATCCCGACGTGGTACGCCTGCGCAAGATGGCCGACGCCTTACGCTCGCAGGTGCGGCCGGCAGAGGCGCGTGGCATCTACGAGGAAGAACTCGAAGCCGCCGAGCTTGCGTTGGCGGCGGCGAGCCGGAGCTATGGACCGGAGCACCCGGACGTCGTCGCAGCAGAGCGCAAGGTGGCCGCGGTGCGAGCCAAGCTCGAAGCCCTCCCCGAAGACGATAGCGACGAGGTACCGACCAATCCGGCCTATGTTTCGGTGGCCGCGCGGCTGCAGAGCGCTATTAGCGAGATCGAAAGCCTGCGTCAGAAACGTGCCGTGCTTCGCGAGAAACTCGATCAGCACATCGCCAACCTCAATCGTATCCCGCAGGTCGAGGCGGAGTACCGGGCACTCAACCGCGAGTATCAAAGCGCCTTGGCCAAATACCAGGAGATCACCGCCAAGCAGATGGAGGCGCGCCTGTCGGAGAATCTGGAGACGGAGCGCAAGGGCGAGAAGTTCACCCTGATCGAGCCGCCGTTGCAGCCCGAGGAGCCGGCCAGCCCGAACCGCACGGCGATCCTGATCGTCGGCCTGCTGCTCGCAGTGGTAGGCGGTCTGGGCAGCGTGGCATTGGCCGAGGCTCTCGACAACCGCGTGCGCGGCCGCCGGGGCGTGCAGGAGATTCTGACGGCTCCGCCCCTGGCCAGCATCCCCCTGATCATGGACGGCAGGGCTGCCACGGTGCCCAGCTACCGGCGCTATATCCTGGCTGCCGGCGGCATGGGCTTCCTGCTGGCGTGCCTGGCCGTGCTTCATTTCGCGTACAAGCCGCTCGACGTCCTGTGGTTCGTCGTCCTGCGCAAACTCGGGCTGTAACGGAGCAGCACCCCACATGGAGAAGATCAAGCAGGCTCTCGAGCGGGCACGCGAGCAGAAGGTCTCTCCTCCGGCAGCGGGCGCTGACGGTGTGCCACCGCGACGTGCCGCGGATGTCGATACTCCGATCAGCTATTCGAAGACCCGAGTTGTACCGATCGACGAGGCGGTGCTGAGACGTAACCGCATCATCACGGGGCTAGAGAACGACCCGGCCTCGACCGCATACAAGATCCTGCGCACACAGGTCGAGCAGCGCCTGGCAGCCCAGGGCTGGAACGCGCTGGCGGTGACCAGTCCTGGCGCCAACGAGGGTAAGACCCTGACCGCGATCAACCTTTCGGTTGCACTGGCGCGGGACTTCCACCGCACCGTGCTACTGGTCGACCTGGACCTGCGTAATCCGAGCGTGCATTCGTGTTTCGAGCAGCAGGTCAGCAAGGGGCTGGTCGACTTCCTGCTCGACGACGTGCAGGTCAGCGAGATTCTGATCAATCCGGGGATCGAACGCCTGGTTATCCTGCCTGCCGGGCGAGCAGTGCCGAATTCCTCCGAGCTGCTTGCTTCGCCGAAGATGGTGCGCCTGGTCGAGGAACTGAAGTCGCGCTATCCCTCCCGCATCATCATCTTTGATCTGCCGCCGCTTCTCTCGGCGGATGACGCCCTGGCGTTTTCCCCCTATGTCGATACCACGCTGATGGTGGTCGACGACGGCCGAACGACTAAAGATGAGTTGGCGCGAGCGGTCGAAATGCTGGGTACGGTGCATCTGCTCGGAACCGTGCTCAACCGAGCATCCGAAAGCCAGCCGACCTACTATTGAGCGATGCGCGTGACGGTGGTGATTGATGGCGGACTGATCGATGCGGGCTCCGGACCGTTCTCGGAGCGCCACCATGTATGAGGCCTTCTACGGCTTTGACGAAAAGCCTTTCGCGCTGACGCCTGACCCGGCATTCCTCTACCTGGGCAAGCATCATGGCACCGGACTGACCATGCTCGAGTACGGCCTTGCGAACGGTGCGGGCATCGTAGTGCTGACCGGAGATATCGGCTCCGGCAAGACGACGCTGGTGCGCAAGCTGCTAGACGAGATGGACGAGCAGATCGAGGTCGGCCTGATCTCCAATACGCACGAATCGTTTGGCAACCTGATGGACTGGATTGGTGTTGCTTTCGACCTCCCGGCGGAGGGCCGGAGCAAGGCTGCGTTGTTCGACGATTTCAGCCGTTTCCTGATCGAGCAGTACGCTCGCGGCAAGAAGACCGTTCTGATCGTGGATGAGGCCCAGAACCTGGATCTGACCGCGCTCGAGGAGTTGCGTCTGCTGACCAATATCAACGCGGACAAGGATCTCGTGCTGCAGCTCGTGCTGGTTGGCCAGCCTGAGCTGCGCGAGAAGCTGCGTGCCCCGGAGTTGGTGCAGTTCGTGCAGCGCGTCGGAGTGGACTACGCCCTGAAGCCGTTGACGGCAGAAGAAACCGATAGCTACGTCGCGCACAGGTTACAGGTAGCGGGAGGCAACCCGACCTTGTTTGAGCCTGCCGCGATCCGTTTCGTGCATTACCAGTGTGGCGGCGTGCCGCGGCTGATCAACGCGCTGTGCGATACGGCGTTGGTCTATGGCTTTGCCGATGAGGCCCCGACCATCGGAGCCGATATGATCTTCGATCTCGTTATCGAACGCGTTAGCCAAGGACTTTTCGGGGCGGGACTCAGTTCGGGCGAAGGTGCCTGCCGTGACGAGGCCGACGTGCGCCGTAACCTGGCGCGGGCAGTCGCGGAAGTCGGGGCGGCCGCCGCGACACCGGTCCGAAACGCACGCTGAACTCGAAGTCTTGAACCTCTTATACTCGTGGAGAATGCCTTGAAACTGCTGCTCGTTGCCGGCGCCCGTCCGAACTTCATGAAGATTGCGCCTGTCATTCGTGAGATCCGGCGTCGGCCGGCCGAATTCGAGTACTGTCTCGTACACACCGGGCAGCACTATGACGAAGGCATGAGCGACGTGTTCTTCCGCGACTTGGAGATTCCCGCCCCGCACCACCACCTGAACGTCGGCAGTGGTTCTCACGCGGTTCAGACGGCTACGATCATGACCGCCTTCGAGCCGGTGCTGATGGCCGAAGACCCCGCCTGCGTGCTGGTCTTCGGTGACGTCAATTCGACCCTGGCCTGCTCCGTGGTCGCGAAGAAGCTCGGCTACCCGGTCGCGCATGTCGAGGCGGGGCTGCGCAGCGGTGACATGAACATGCCGGAGGAGATCAACCGCATCGTCACCGATTCCATCTCCGATTATTTCTTCGTCACCGAACCGAGCGGCGTGGAGAACCTCCTCCACGAAGGCAAGCCCGAGTCGAGGGTGTACCACGTCGGGCACGTGATGATCGACAACCTCTTTTTCGAAGTCGAGCGCCTCGACGCCGGCGGCGCCGAAGGTTCCATGCCGGACCTGCGGCCCGCCGAGGCATTCGGCGTGGTCACCCTGCATCGTCCCTCCAACGTGGACGATGCGGCGACGCTACGCGGCATTCTCGGTGCTCTTGGCAGCGTCGCCGAACGACTGCCGCTGGTCTTTCCTGTTCACCCGCGCACGCGCGCGAACATGCAGAGACACGGCATCGAAGTGCCCCCGGGCATGACGACGCACGAGCCGCTCGGCTACAGGGAGTTCCTCAACCTGTGGCGCAACGCGCGGCTGATCCTGACCGACAGCGGCGGACTGCAGGAGGAGTCGACCGCGCTCGGCATCCCCTGTCTCACCCTGCGTTTCAACACCGAACGTCCCATCACGGTAGACGAAGGGACCAACCGCCTGGTCGGCAGCGACCCGGAGCGCATCGTGGCCGCCGCGACGGCGGTGCTTGATGCCGGCGAGGCGGAAGGCGAGAAGCGTCGGCCCGCGTTGTGGGACGGCAAGGCGTCCGAGCGCATTCTCGATCACCTGCAGGGTGCGCTCGGCGGCGCGGCCGGCTGACGGCGCCGCCGGGCTGCGCGTTATTGTCGCTTGCGCCGGCGATAAAGGTGCGCAAATCGGCGGCAGTGTTTTTGTTCTTGTTCGTGGTGGGCGAAAACTCGTTTGCGAATTCTGATGCCTTTTTTGTCCGCCCCTCGGGGGGGCACTACGGTGATGGCGACGGTACGACCTACCTAGATGCATGGAGCGGATTCCGGTCGATTCAGTGGAGGAAGCTGGCTGGGAAGACTTTGTGGGTATGTGGCCCGCATAGGAATACATTGATAGTCAAGGCGAGTGACGTCACGATCAACTTGGGTTGTCGGGACGACCCGGGGACGATCTTTGGCTCTCGCGCGGTCGATACTATCGACGCGTGGAACGGTCCGAACGAACGCGGTCATTATGTCCTGCGTCTCTTTCGTGAGCCCGGCGTCGTGGCCTTGGATGATGAACTCCTGACGCCCGCCGGGATTGAAGATCTCGGCCCGGGACAATACGCGGTGAGCGCCAATGAGTCGCGGAGTTCGTTTCTGCTGCACATTGCGGTCGATCCCGCAGGTCATGTGTTCGAAGTCGGACAGCGGCGCTTCGGTATCCAGATCGGACACTCGGAACGCTCTGTCGTCAAAGGTCTAACGGTCCTTGGCGGGGGTAAAGGCGCAATCAAGTACGTAGGTGCCGGAAATCCCAGTAAGCCCAAAGGTCTTGGAATCGCGGTTGGTTCGGATGTCTGGCCGGCAGATAATTTTGGTGGAGCCTGGAAAATCGATGGCGTGAACTTTTACGGTATTTTGCAGCAGGCCATCCACACGTTCGGGAGCGCCACGCCCCAGACTTTGACGATAACCAATTGCAGTGTCATGGAGATCGGAGGGGAAGGTATTTATATCAAGAGCGTTGAAGGGAAAGTAGTTATATCCCATAACCGAATTGGTAACGCGAAACTGCATCACTTCGGCTGGGACGGCCACGGCACTGCGTATGCTGGCGATGCCATAGATCTAGGCGGGAGCGCCAGGGACGCTGTCATGGATGCGGAGGTCAGCTATAACACGATCGTTAACGTGCGTGGCGATGGAATTAATATCAAAGCCAAGCACGGCCGGGTGACGAACAACGAGATCGTCGACGCCTACCTTGAGAACGCCAAGCAACCAAAGGCATGCCTCCGCGTCGATCCAGTCTACGCATTCTCTAGAATCGACGTGCACGCGAATTTCTGCCGAAATGCTCGCGGCGATGCGGTCATTATCCGAGGTCGTGCAGACGCGGGCCATGATCTCCGGTTTTCCTCTAACACCCTGATCGCGCTCGATGGCAGCGCGTCGGTAGTGAGGTTTCCGGCGCGCAATGCCAGCGGCGTCTCCTTCCGCAATAACACCCTGTCAGGGCGGGGCTGTGCTGTGCGGTTTACTCCCAACGCCTCGCCCGCCCGAAACCTCGAATTCAGTCATAACCTTTTTGTGGGGATCCGAAACATCCTGTGCGTCGAGGGCGCTTACGATCCTGCGACGTTAACGTTCAATGCCAATGCTCTGGTCGGCGCTGAAGATGGCAACCCCGGCTTCATGTACATCCGTGGAGAGTCCTTGTCCCTGGATGTCTTTGAAGATGGCCTGCCGAACGCGGCCCGTAATCTGATCGAGAGCGGCACGGTAAGGGAAGATGGCGAGTATTCGCTGGATCCTGGGTCGCGCGCTGCGTCGGTGGGTGGAAGTCTAGATTGGCCGATGAATGATCGCTTCGGCCGGCGGTTTGTCTCACCCAGGCCAGCTGGCAGCGTTCAACCTTGACGTCGTTTTCGAATCGGCAGTTCGACGCCGGCTGGCATCATGAGTAGGTCGTAACGGCTCGAAGAAAAATCGAAAGGTTGGAGGTGCGCCCGGCAGCGATTGAATAATACCGCCCGAGGTTCGTCGACAACGATGCGGTGAATTACGTAGTTCTCGGGCAACAGGTTCATCAAGGTTTCGATATCGCCCATGCTTTCACGAGTGTCGGTAGAGAATTCCATGACGATGAGCGGGCGATTAGCGCGCAGGGTCTGCTGCAGACCCGCAAGGACGTTGCGTTCGAATCCTTCGACATCGATCTTCACGAGGCCGATGTCGTCAATGTCGAACTTCGCTAGGTACTCGTCCCCTATACATACCTCCAGGCGTCCAGCGGCCGTATTATTGTCCGCGGCGTGACCGGGCACGAATGATCCTGTCCCGGTGTTGATCTCTCTCGGCGCAAAGTACTGTAATTGTTCATTCTCGGCGCCCAACCCCACGGGGTGGATGGTGACATTATCCAGTTGATTGTCCTCAATGCGTTGCTCGCACGTACGGCGCACCTGGTCGAAAGGCTCGAAAGCATGGACGTGGCGTGCCAGGCGCGAGAAAAATAGCGTGTGATGCCCTATGTTTGCGCCGATGTCCAGAATGACTTTGGAGGAGAGGAATGGCGCTAGAGTGCGGAGGAACTCTAGTTCACTTGCTTCGTAAGCACCGAAAAAGAAGACTTCCCAATCGATATGAGTCTTAAGGTTCCCGCGGTATTTCAGGCTGAAGAAGGATGTTTCGTACTCGTGGTCCGCAATGCCATCCGGGCTCGAGAAAATGCGAATCAGGCGATAACGGACGCCTCTACGTAGCCATCGCAGACGGCCAAATCTGCGTAGGACCGGAAACAACAGCCTAGCTCGGATACGGAAGGACATGCGGTGATCGCGAGAGTGAGCGAAGTGCTCTCCCAGTGCAGTGAAAGTGCCTAGCGGTCTGACTCTCTTGCCAGCCAGATTGTGGCGAGAAACGTCACGACCATCGCAATGAATGTGCCCCACACTGCACCCATCGCGCCGAGTTCGGGGATGAGGGCAAAATAGCATATCAGCGCGACTGCAGCGCCTACTCCTTCTATATTAAGCAGAACGTGTGTTCGCTTCTGTGCATAAAGGCGGGTTTCGAATACTGACTGAAGGCCCTTAACCAGATAGGCCATAGCAAGCCAGGGCATGAGACTGCTCGATTCCCGAAATGTGCTTGCCAGGGCAACGTGTGCGATCGGGCCGGCAAACTGAAAATACAGCAAAACGCCAAATCCGCCGACACCGAGGAATGTCGCGATCCAAAGGGCAACCAAGCGCCGTTCCTCGCCATGGTCGCTGCTGGCGTGGGCTTCATAGAGGCGAGGTCGGAACGTATTGACAAAAATCTTCGTTAGGGCGAACAGTGGCGCGCTGGCGAGACCGTAAGCGGCGATATAAAGGCCGGTCTCGGCTGTGCCTGCAAGGCCCGCTAAGACGAATCGATCGGCGACGCCGGTCAACCAGCCGAATAGTGCTACCGGCACAAGCGGAAAGGCGTAACGCAGCATTGCAGAGCGGGTAGTCTCATGCCAATCCCCAGCGTTGATGCTGGATCGCTCCAAATCTGTCTGGGCTGGAGCTCTAGCTTTTTGCAATCGCCTAAATCCAGCGTACGTCAGCGCCGTCGCGCTGGTGTATCCGAGAATAACTGCCGAGGCAATGGGTCCGGCAAGCACTACGAACACGATCGCGAACAGTGGGCGAGCCCATGCGTCAATGGCGTTCCACGCGGAAAAAGCGCGCTGCCGGTGAGCAACGTTCAGCATGCCTATTTCGAAAGTTCGCAACACATCCACAACCGTCAAGATGGCAACGGCGCCGATGGCCCACATCGAGGCAGAATCCGAGGACAAAAAAATCCAAATTAGGGAGCCAGCTAATAAGAGGCAGCCGAAAGCGCTGACCGATAGGGTGAGCAATTGAAACGACAGGGAGTGGAGGTCCTGTGCCCGTCCTGCGAGCCGCGAGTCCGGCAAGGCACGCATGGCAGCTTGAATCAACGGATTCGCGAAAACCGCAATACCCAGCGTCGAGACGGCGAGCAAGAGACCCAACTCACCGTAGGTGTCGGTGGTCACCAGTTCCGTCAGGATGCGAATACCGAACAGCCGGGCCAGCAATACGAGGAGCTGACTGGTTCCTAGCCAGACGAAGTCGCGAACGAGTTGATGTTGCTTCTTCATGGTCACGAATGCGTAGTGTCGCGAAGTTATGCTTCTGTCAAGTACCGCGTAGCTGCAAGATGCGAGATAGAAGGTGCGCTCGCAACTGCACGTGTAATACGCTCAAAGGACGCACGCGGCGTGCACATTTCAGCCCTGCTCGTATTGGAGCAAGTCGAATCGGTGCGGGCGTCGAGCGGAGAGTTCGGGCAATGCACTTATTTTCGAATGCGCCGTTGGCGACGCGAATTCGTGCGAATCTGCTTTCTGTAGACCCAAGTGCAACGTCGAGGTAATCGTCGGCAATGCGGCAAGCTTCATGCGCAAACATGGGATTAGTTTAGTGCGAATTGTGCGGAGACATTTATGCGCGTATTAGTGATCGGGGCTGCCATTGGCGCAGACTCGATGGAAAAGCACGTTTTATCAACTCTCGAGTCGATGGGGCACGACGCGGTCCACTTCAATGCTCGCGATTTCGTGCCGTTGCGTGGGCGCTCCGCGCGTCTTTTCCGGGCGCTTGCCGCGCGGCTTTTGCGTGAACCTGAACTCTTGATCGAGAACCGCTTGCTGCAAACAGCCGAGCAAACTCGCCCTGAAATTGTGCTCGTGTTACTCGGGAGCATGCTTTCGCCAAAAACAGTGAGCAAACTCAAGCAGGTTGTGCCCGCGCCGCTAGTGTGCTGGTGCCAAGATGCGATGACGACGCTTGGTCGCCAATATCTGATCGGCGCGGATTATGATGCCATTTTCCTGAAGGATCATTATCTCGTTCAACACTTTCGTTCGTTGGCCGGATTGAATGCTCATTACCTCCCTGAGGCATGTAATCCCGACATTCACAAGGCGTTAACTTGCCTACCGTCAGAAGAAGACGCTTACTCTTGTGACGTATGCATATATGGCAACTTGTATTACTACCGCCAAAGAGTTCTCGAGCAACTTACGGATTACGAAATGAAATGCTGGGGGAATGTTCCGCAGTGGTTGGTGAATCGCGTGCCTCAAATGGTGCAGGGGCGCGGAATATATGAGGAGGAAAAGGCTAAGGCCTTATCGGTATCGAAGATAGTTTTGAATCTGATGCATTTTGCTGAGGTACAAGGCATCAACGCTCGCTGCTTTGAGGTCGCGGGTTGTCGCGGCTTTCAGCTTGTGACCTATTCGCCCGCTCTGGAAGAGCATTTTGAGATCGGTGTAGAGCTAGATGCCTTTCGTTCCATCGATGAATTGCGAAGCAAGATTGCCTACTACCTGCAACGGCCCCACCGACGCGCTGAAATGGCCGCCGCGAGTCAACGACGAGCCTATGCCGAGCACACTTACCGATGCCGGCTAAAAGATCTTTTTGCCAAGGCGGGTGTAGGTTAGGGCTGGTGAGTAACGACACCTCTGAAATGGAATCGGTTCGTGTCCGCCGCCGCCCCGTGGTTTCTCGCGGCAATAGTCTCGATGGAGGGCAGGAATCGGGGCGGGGCTTTGCTGTTTACTCTGCGGTCTGTTTCAGCGTTGGCGTGGTGCTATTGGGGGCTTGGTTTTACGAGCCTGCTGTTCCTTCAGGCCGGGTCGCTTATGTGACAGCGCTATTCGCATTGGCAACAGCTCCGGCGTTTTTTGCCCGTGGCGCTGAGACGCGGCTCCTCGCATTCTTCATGCTCTGGTATGGCACGATATTCGGTATCGGGGACGCCGTTGCGGTCTTTTTCGGACCTAGTGACTCCACGCTGCAATTCTTAGGATCGTTGCAGAACCAGGGGAACTTCTTGTCGGGCGCGGATATTGTCGTGTTTGTCGGCGGTGCGATGTTCGTTTTCGGCTATCTAGGAGCAGTCTGGTTAATTCCGTGTCGCTCTGGAATCTTCGCAAGGGAGTGGGCTTACCCAGTTATCTTTTGGGGGGCTATCGCAGTCTATATTCCCACCACGGTGGTGACGTCTGCGTATTATCTCTCGGTTGATCCTGGGAGGGTCGCTACACATGTTCTCTCAATACCATTGAACATTGTGTCGAATTTGCGAATCCTGCCGATGATTTCTAGTGTCATGCTGATTTATCTAGGGCTGCGCGGTTACCGGCCGCGGCGTGTTTGGCTGGTGTTAATGGTAATGATCGGTTTCGAGTTCGCGCTCGGCTTCGTTGCCAATACAAAGGAAGTGTCGTTTCGAATTCCCGCGCTACTTGTTATTGGCAGTTACTTTGTGCGGGGGCGGCTCGAGTTAAAGTGGATCGCGATAATCATTGTGCTTTTTATCCCGTACCAGTTTCTGTTTGATATTTACCGAGAGCAATTCCTGCAAGAGCGATCGAAGACCACGATTGAGGCGGTGCAATCGGCCGGAGAGGTGAAGAATTTTGTCTCGGCAAAAGCGGCGAAGAAACAGACGAAAGAGGGTGTCGGTGTTATTGAAGAGAGCCTGAGGTCATTGAGTGATCGCGTGTACGCGAGGAAATACATCGATATCATAGTTGAGCGAACTGGCAAGGACGTGGCGTATCAGAATGGGGCGACGCTCCTCTATGTCATCTATAGTTTCATTCCTCGCGCGATCTGGCCTGATAAGCCTCAAATTTCAACCGGGCAGCTTTTCAACAGAGAATTTGGGTTGTCCCAGTCCCGCTTGACTTTCGTTCCAAGTACGTTTCTTGGCGAACTCTACTGGAACTTTGGGTATGGCGCGGTGGTTATTGGCATGGCCGTCATAGGAGGGATGTTTGGCATCATCGGAAGCATGGCTCGTTCATTGCCGGAAATGACATCGCCTCGGTTTATTTTATTGTTACTGGCGACCTACTTCCTCGTGTTGCGCTTTGAGGCGGGTCTCGGCCAGCAGTTCGGAAAGATGGGGAGAATTGTGGTTGTGCTGCTGCTCATGAACATGGTCCTGTCGCGTGTCATGGTGGCGCGGCCACGCTGAATGCCGATAGTCGTTCGTTCGTTTGTTCGAGTACTGTCAGGGCACATGGAATGCATTATCTCGCGGTCGTCGATTTTGCTTTTCCGGATAAGCCCAGCGGTTCTGCGCGAGTGGCGTGGGATATTGCGCTTGCTGTACGTGAAGCCGGGCACGATGTCACGCTCGTTGCCTATCGGAATGACAGCGGCCAAACGCCGAATGTCGAGCGCATTGACGGTCTTAGAGTTGTTCGTTTGCAGAAACCCGATTTCAGTACCTGGAATCCGTTGCGCTACAGCAAGATTGCTGCGGTTGCGACACGTGCCGCGGAGCGGATCGATTCACGCACGCCCGTTGATGTAGCGCACGTACATACCCAGGTGTCCGGGGCAGGTATCGTGAACGGACTTTCCGCGGGCACGAGAATCATCACGACAGTACATTCTCCGATCTCGCTTGAGCAGAGGGTGAACGAACGCGGACGCGGCATCAACGTGAAGCTCAGATTGGCCGTGGCCGGTCGTATCCTGAAGCGATTCGAGCGGCAGCTGCTGGTGAAATCAACGGCAATCCATACGCTCTCGTCGTTTACGCGCGATCGCCTACTTGAACTCCACGACGCGACACTTGCGAAGAAGATAGCGGTCATTCCGCACTGGGCGAAACCCCCCGGGCGAATCGTCGGGTGCCAGGAGGCGAAAGCTGCGCTGGGTTGGTCGCCGCAAAAGCGAGCGCTGTTCACACTGCGGAATCATCGTCCTCGCTACGGTCTCGACGTGGCGCTACGCGCAGCCGCGCCACTGTTGGATAATTACGATGCGCATTTCTATATCGGTGGCGACGGTCCTCTCCGTCCGACTCTCGAAGCATTGAGTCGTCAGCTTGGTGTCCAGGATCGAATCCATTTTCTGGGGCGAATACCAGACGAAGACCTGGATTTAGCGTACGCGGCTGCGGATCTATTCGTGTTGCCTAGCGTGGCGCTTGAGTGCTTTGGCCTGATCGTACTCGAAGCACTGGTGCATGGGTGCCCCGTTATATCTACCGATGCCGCGGCGCTGCCGGAAGTCGTCGGCCGCGTTCTGCCCGATAGTGTTGTTCCGGCCGGCGACGTTGATGCTTTGCGCAACCGCTTGGATGCCATACTGAGCGGCGATTTTCCGCTGGATCCGCGCGAAAGGCTTCGAAGCAAAGTGCTTGATGCGTACGGTCGAGAAGACATCGTTGCGCAGTTGATAGAACTGATCGAGGGAGTGCGGAATTGAGAAGGCCGGATAGCCGGGATGGGTGCTTGGTAGCCTTGGTGAGCAGTGAGCATTTTATACCACCGGGTAATGCAGACGAGCCTGCGAAGAGTATCGGCGCAATCGTGCCAGGGTTAGGAGCGGCTAGCGTTTTCTGATCATGACTCGTGTTCGGGTTCCCGATTTAAAGGGAGCGCATACTTCGGTCGCGAACGACTTATGTCAAAGCACCTCTGGGGCGGAGGGCATGTGCCTGTCTCCGAGTAGGCGCTGGTCGCGGTATCGATGTTCGCATAAGGTGCAGATTTCCCCTGAAGCAAGGAGGTGAAGAGCGCGACGGCACGGGTTAGATTCCGCTCGCTCAACCAGAGTCAAATGACAGCGGGCCAAAGACCGAAAATACTGATGTTCTGCGACTACTTCCTGCCATCCCAGAAGGCCGGCGGGCCGGCCAAGAGCGTGCAGGCAATCGTCGAAGCACTCAATCCTCGGGCCTGCAGTCTGATCGTGACCCGCGACCGCGATCGCGGAGACAGCGTCCCTTATTCCGGCATACTCCCGGATCGGCTACGTCGCGGCTATGGTGCGCGGATATTCTATGCGTCGCCCGGCTGGCGGCGAACGCCGCGCACCGTAACGCTGCTGCGCCGCCTGCGACCGCGGATCGTCTATCTCAACAGCTTCTTCTCGCCGCATTTTTCACTCCTCGTCCTGCTGTTGATGCGGCTCCGGATTGCTCCACGTGCACCGCGGGTCGTGCTTGCGCCACGCGGCGAGTTGGCACCGTCGGCGCTGGCCATCAAGCCGAGGCGCAAGCGCATGGCCCTGTGGATATCGCGCCTGACAGGGCTGCACGAGGGACTGGTATGGCATGCGGCCAGTGCCGTCGAGCGCGCTGATATCGAGTCCGCCCTGGGCCGACACCTGCCACGCTGTGCGCTTGACGCCCAAGTCCTGGAGGCGCCCCCGCCTGGTGACGGCCGGGCGCGCACCGCGCGTGTTCCGGCCAAGACTGCCGGGTCGCTGAGGCTCGTCTACCTCTCACGCATATCGCGGGTGAAGAACCTGCATCTCGCCCTCGCTGCGCTTGCTGCCGTTCGCGGACATGTCGTGTTCGATATCTACGGCGCCTACGTGCGGCCCGAGGACAGGGCCTACTGGCGGGAGTGCCAGGCTCTGATCGAGCGCCTGCCGGAGACGGTGGCGGTGACCTACCGGGGCGCCGTACCGCGTGATGACGTGGTGCAAACGCTGTCCGATTACCATGTCTTCGTCCTGCCGTCGGCGGGAGAGAATTACGGCCATGCCGTGGTCGAGGCGCTGTCGGCGGGATGCCTGGTTTGCCTGAGTGATCGCACCCCGTGGCGCGGGCTGGAACAGGCCGGCATCGGTTGGGACGTTACGCTCGATCAGCCGGCCGCGCTGTCGGCTGCGCTGCAGGATGCCGTCGACATGGATGGCGATGAATTTGCCGCACGCCAGGGCGCTATCGCACGCTACGTGGCCCGGCACCTCGATCGCGA
Organism: Gammaproteobacteria bacterium; assembly: GCA_041984235.1. Classification (GTDB taxonomy): domain Bacteria; phylum Pseudomonadota; class Gammaproteobacteria; genus JBHIYN01. Next base: position 346,383 of record JBHIYN010000003.1, on the reverse strand, counting down.
CAGTCAGGTGCGGGCCAATCTGCGCCTTTTCGGGCTGCAAACAGGGCCGGGTGGTCCGATGGATACTGTAGAAACATGAAGATCGTACTCAGCAGCCTGCGTGACGGGCGCGTCACGCTCGACGATGTGCCGCCGCCCGCGGCCGCGGCGGGGCAGGTCGTCATCGTCACTTCCCGCAGCCTGATCTCCGCCGGAACCGAGCGCATGCTGGTCGATTTCGGCCGCGCCGGCTGGCTGGCCAGGGCACGCCAGCAGCCGGACAAGGTGCGCCAGGTGCTGGACAAGGTGCGCACCGACGGGCTCACGCCGACCCTGGCCGCGGTACGCAGCAAGCTCGATGAGCCGCTGGCCATGGGTTACTGCAATGCCGGGGTCGTGCGTCAGGTGGGCGAGGGTGTCCGTGGCTTTGCTCCGGGCGACCGTGTTGCCTCCAACGGCAAGCACGCCGAGATTGTGGCGGTGCCGCAGAACCTCTGCGCACACGTTCCGGACACCGTGAGCGATGAGGCGGCTTCTTTCACGGTCCTCGGCGCGATCGCCCTTCAGGGCATTCGTCTGCTCGCCCCTGCACTGGGCGAGTGCGTGGTGGTCACCGGCCTGGGTCTTGTCGGGCTGTTGACCGTGCAGCTCCTGCGCGCGCAGGGCTGCCGGGTGCTGGGCATCGACCTGGATCCGGCCAGGATTGCACTGGCCGAACGTTTCGGTGCTGAAACCGTCAATCCGGCTACCGGTGGCGACGTCTCCGGCGCGGCCGCCGTCTTCTCCCGGGGACGAGGTGTCGACGGCGTGATCATCACCGCGTCGACACGCAGCAACGAGCCCGTGCACCAGGCGGCACAAATGTGCCGCAAGCGCGGCCGCATCGTGCTCGTCGGCGTGACCGGCCTCGAGCTCTCGCGTGCCGATTTCTACGACAAGGAGCTGTCGTTCCAGGTCTCCTGCTCGTATGGCCCGGGGCGTTACGACCCTGCATACGAGAACGAAGGACACGACTATCCGGTAGGGTTCGTGCGCTGGACCGAGCAACGTAATTTCGAGGCCGTGCTCGACATGCTTGCCGATGGCCGGCTCGATGTGCAGCCGCTGGTCAGCCACCGCTTCGCGCTCGCCGATGCGGTTGCGGCCTACGACCTGATTGGTAGCGACGAGCCCTCCCTGGGGGTCGTGCTCGAGTATCCGCAACCGACCGCGGCGCTGTCCGAGCGCACCCTGTTGCTGGGCGCGCCGCCGGTAGCGGCTACCGTGACAGCGGGTTTTCTCGGCGCGGGGAATTACGCCGGGCAGGTGCTGATTCCCGCCTTCGAGGCGACCGAGGCGGCCCTCGGGGCGGTGTGCTCCTCGACCGGGATCAGCGCCGCGCGGCTGGCGCGCGCGCATGGCATGGCCGCCGCGACGACGGAGCCCGAAGCTATTCTCGAAGATGAGCGCTGCAACCTGGTAGTCGTCGCCACGCGCCACGACTCCCATGCCGCCTACACGCGCCGAGCCCTTGCAGCGGGGAAGCACGTATTCGTGGAGAAGCCGCTCGCGCTCGACGCTGACGAACTCGCGTCGGTACGTGCCGCGTGGGAGGAAGCGGGTGGGGCGGCGCAGGTCATGGTCGGATTCAATCGGCGGTTTGCGCCGCAGGTCATAGAGCTGCAGCGCCTGCTCGAGGGGCGCGCGGTGCCGCCGATTTTCATCATGACAGTCAACGCAGGCGCAGTCTCGTCCGATCACTGGACGCAGAATCCCCGCGTCGGCGGCGGACGCATCATCGGGGAGGCGTGCCACTTCGTCGACTTGCTGCGCCACCTGGCTGGGAGTCCGATCGCCGACGTTTCGGCGAACGCCGTGCACGACATGACTCGCGGCACGCCGCCGGATTGTGTCACGGCGACCCTCACCTTCGTCAACGGAGCGTTGGGCACGATCCACTATCTCGCTAATGGCCACAAACGCTTTCCCAAGGAGCGCTTGGAGGTGTTCAGTGGTGGGGCAATCGTGCAACTGGACAACTTCCGCGACATGCGCGGCTATGGCTGGCCCGGGTTCAGCCGCATGCGGCTGTCGCGGCAGGACAAGGGGCAGCGCGCGTGCGTGGCAGCGTTCGTGTCCGCGCTCGAGAACGGTGCGCCGGCACCGATTCCGTTCGAGCAGCTGATCGAGGTTCACGAGGCTACTTTCCGTATCGCTGCCCTGGCCGGGGCATGAGCCCGAGCGACTTCGGCCGTTACTGGCGCACGCTGCGTTGGTTGCCGCTGGGCCAGCTCGCCTGGCTCGCATGGCGGCGGCTGGCGCACATGCCGAGGCGGGTTGCGCCTCCGCGCGACGCCGCGCCACGTGCCGGTGTGCAGCGTGTCCCGGCGCTGCCGCCGGCGCGGCGCGCCTGGCTCGGCGGCAACCGCTTCGAGTTCCTGAACGAGTTCAGTGATTTCGGCGAGACGATCGACTGGAGTGCCGCCGGACGCAGCCGGCTGTGGGCTTACAACCTGCATTATTTCGACTGGCTGCGCCAAGCGGACCTGCCGGCCGCAGTTGCGGCCGCCCAGGCGCGACATTGGGTCGCGCACAATCAGCCGTTCCGTGGCGCTGGGTGGGAGCCCTATCCGACGTCGTTGCGCCTGGTCAACTGGACCCGCGTCTTCGACGCCGCGACCACGGAATCCGCGCTGCGCGACAGTATGGCGCTGCAGGCTTCCTGGCTGTCGCATAACCTGGAACATCACCTGCGCGCGAACCATCTGTTCGTCAACCTCAAAGCACTGATATTCGCAGGCGTGTGGTTTGACGGGACTTTCGGACGACGCTTGCTCGATCGCGGCTGGCACCTGCTGGAGCGCGAGCTCGCCGAGCAGTTCCTGGACGATGGCGGTCACTACGAGCGTAGTCCCATGTACCATCTTCTGTTGACAGGGGACCTGTTGGAACTCTGCGCCCTTGTCCGGCTCAATGCTCATCTGTTCCCTGCGGACGCGATCGCAATTATCGAACAGCGCGCGGTCGCGGCGCTCGGGTTTGCGCGGGACCTGGTGCTGCCGGGCGACGTGGTGCCGTGCTTCAACGACAGTACCGAAGGGATTGCCCCCAGGCTGTCGGACCTGGAGGAGTTTGCCCGCAAAAACTGCGGCACGACGGCGATGAAACAGGTCGCTGGCCGACGATTGATCGAGCGCCGTTTCAGCGGCTATTACGGGGTGCGCGAAGGGCGCGATGCCCTGCTCGTCGACTGTGGGCCGATCGGGCCCACCTACCAGCCGGGGCACGCTCACTGCGACCTGCTCAGTTTCGAATTATGTCTCGATGGTGAGCGCGTCATCGGGAACTGCGGCAACCGTGATTACGAGGCCGGTGCTGCGCGCAGCTTCGCGCGCAGCACCGGCGCGCACAACACGGTATTGGTAGACGGCACCGAGCAGAGCGAAATGTGGGGAGTGTTTCGTGTCGGACGTCGTGCGCGACCAATCGATGCGGGAATTGAGCTTGGATCAGCGGACGCGGTGGTGTTTCGCGGCAGTCACGACGGCTATCGTCATCTCGCGGGTGACATCGTCCATTCGCGGGAAATCCGTATTGGGCAGGATTTCACCGTCAGGGTCCGGGACCGTGTGAGCGGGCGCGGCGAGCATGCAGTGACGGCTTGGCTTCACTTTGCCCCGGCATGCGCAGCCGAGTACGAGCAGGGGCGGGTAGTCGTGAGCCGCCGGAATCAGCCGCTGCTCACCGTCGAGGTCGCGGGTACGGTCTCGCTGGATTTGGTGCGCACACCGCGCTATCCGGAATTTGGTCGCACCGAGGAGGGTACGAGTGTGCGTCTTTCGCGACGTGGATCTCTGCCGATCGAATTTGAATGCGCCATCCTGCGGCTGCCACGTACCTCCTGAACGTGTCAAAGGAGCTTAATGTTGCAGGCGTATAATCGCGCGCACACCGGACCGCGGTGCGGGCCGTATCCGCGGCATTGTCCCAGACATGAAAATTCTCTTTCTCTCACATTATTTCCCGCCGGAGATCAACGCGCCGGCATCGCGCACGGCCGAGCACTGTCGCGAGTGGGTGCGCGCGGGACACCAGGTGACGGTCGTGACCTGCGCGCCCAACCACCCGCGTGGTGAGGTTTATCCAGGTTACCGCAACGGGTGGTTTCTGCGCGACGAGGAAGAGGGTGTGCAGATTGTCCGGCTATGGACTTTTCTTTCTGCGAACAAGGGCTTCGGCCGACGCACGCTCAATTACGTGTCCTACCTGATATCCTGCGTGGCCGCGGCGCCCTGGCTGCCGGCGGCAGACATCGTCATCTCGACTTCGCCGCAGTTCTTCAACGGTTTGGCCGGCTATTTCGTCAGCCGTATCCGGCGCGCACGCTGGCTGCTCGAGATTCGGGATCTGTGGCCGGAGTCGATTCTGGCGGTAGGAGCAATCAGAAACCGTGCAGTCATCGCGGTGCTGCGCTGGCTTGAGGCTTTCACCTATCGGAAGGCTGATCACATCGTCCCGGTCACCGATTCGTTTGCCCGGTACATGATCGAAGCGGGTGTCGATGCGGAGAAGATCACGGTAATCAAGAACGGCGTGGACACGCGGCTGTTCGACTGCCATACGGATGGCGGGCCAGCACGCCGTGAGCACGGGCTCGGAGAACGTATAGTGGCCGCCTACTTCGGCACCCATGGCATGGCGCATCATCTCGAAACCGTGCTCGAGGCCGCTGCCGCGCTGCGAGAGCGTGAAGACATCGTCTTCCTGCTCGTCGGTGACGGCGCGGAACGTGACCGGCTGCTGGCGCTGCGCGACGAACGCAAGTTGGGTAACGTGGTCATGCTCGGACAGCAACCGAAGGCGGCCATGCCCGGCTTGTGGGCGGCGGCCGACATCAGCCTGGTGCTGCTGCGTGACTCGCCCCTGTTTCGCACAGTGATTCCTTCGAAAATCTTCGAGGCTATGGGCATGGCCACCCCCATCGTGCTCGGGGTAGCAGGCGAGGCTCGTGAGATCGTCGAGCAGGCTGGCGCGGGGATGGCTATCCAGCCCGAAGACGCGGCGGCGCTCACCCGAAACGTCGTCCTGTTGGCGGACGACGAGACGCTCAGGCGTCGGTTGGGTGAGCAGGGGCACGCGTTCGTGCGGCAGCATTTCGACCGCCGGCGGCTGGCGGCGGCCTATCTCGAGTTGCTGCGGCAGGTGGTCGGATCGGCGCACGGGCAGGCCGCGTAACGTGATGCAGGGAGAGGGCACGGTGACGACGAACTACTGGAAGACAGGCGCGAACGCCTGGATCCTGGCGACCCTCGTGGCCGGAGTCGGCAGCTGGATTTTCTACGATAGCGTCGAGGTCATGGTCCAGTGGTGGTCGACCCGCGAGGAGTACAGTCATGGCTTTCTCATTCCTGTCATCACGCTTTATCTGATTTGGCAGCGCGGCGACCGTTTACGAGAAATGGAATTCGGGAGTTCCTGGCTGGGGCTTGGAGCGGCCGTTACAGGGCTGCTGCTCTACCTGGTCGGCGAGCTGAGCACCATTTACGCGGTGATCCAGTACGGCTTCGTCGTGTTTCTCGTCGGCGGGGTGTGGGCATGGCTGGGGACCCCGGCATTTCGGATCATCGCGGTGCCGATGATGCTGTTGTTTTTCATGGTTCCCTTTCCCAATTTCATCTACAACAACCTGTCTTCGCAGCTCCAGCTGCTTTCCTCCGAGATTGGCGTTGTGGTGATCCGCGCCTTCGGTATCAGCGTTTTCCTGGAGGGCAACGTCATCGACCTTGGCAACTACAAGCTCCAGGTCGTAGAGGCCTGTAACGGATTGCGTTACCTCTTTCCGCTGATGACGTTGGGCGTGATTGTGGCGTACTTCTACCATGCCGCGCTGTGGAAGAGGCTGCTGATTTTCTTCTCGACCATCCCGATCACGATTCTGATGAACAGCTTCCGCATTGGTGTGATCGGCGTAATGGTCGAGTATTGGGGGCAGTCGATGGCGGAGGGTTTTTTGCACGATTTCGAGGGCTGGGCGATCTTCATGGCTTGCTTCGGAATCCTGTTCCTGGAGATGTGGCTGCTGATGCGCCTGAGCCGGGACCGCCGCCCGCTCGGCGAGGTCTTCGGTATCGACCCGCCCCGTGCGGCCGAGCCAGACGCTCAGTGGCAGGAGCGAGTGATCCCCTCGAGCGCCAAAGTGCTGGTCGCTATGACGCTACTCGCGGTCGTCCCGACCCAGACCCTGCCCAGCCGGGACGAGGTGGTCCCGGAACGCGAAAGCTTCGCCGCCTGGCCGCTCGAGGTCGGTAGCTGGCACGGTCGGGAAGGACGCCTGGAGGAGGTTTACCTCAGGGCGCTCAAGCTGACCGACTATGCGCTGGCCGACTACATGCGCGAGGGCGATCCGCCGGTCAACTTCTACGCTGCCTACTATGCTTCTCAGAAGAAGGGGCAGTCAGCACATTCGCCTAAATCATGTCTGCCGGGCGGCGGATGGGTGATCGAGTCCCTCGACGATCATCGCGTAAAGGATGTCGACATCGACGACGTGCCGCTTACCGTTAACCGCGCCCTGATCAGTCACGGCGATTCCCGGCAACTCGTCTACTACTGGTTTCAGCAGCGCGGTCGTGTGTTGAGTAACGAGTATCTCGTCAAGTGGTACGTGTTCTGGGATTCGCTAACGCGTAATCGTAGCGACGGCGCCCTGGTGCGCCTCATCGCGCCGCTCGCGCCCGGACAGGACATCGCCGTCGCTGATGCTGCGCTGACCTCTTTTGCACAGGCTGCTGCGCCGATATTGCCGGATTTCGTTCCGGACTGACCGGTTCATGCTGGCCTTCTTCGCCTTCATCGCAGCGATGTTCATCAGCATGCTGCTGATCCCGCCGCTGATGCGCTCGGCGCAGCGCTACGCGCTGGTGGACGTGCCTTCCGCGCGCAAGGTGCACGACATACCCATTCCGCGTATTGGCGGGCTGGCAATGGTCGCCGGCGCGGTGACACCCATTCTGCTATGGGTGGACCAGTCGCGCTTCGTGCTCGCCTACCTGTGGGGTGTGGCCGTGATCATCGTGTTCGGCATGTGGGACGATCGCAGCTCGCTCGATTACCGCGGCAAGTTCATCGGTCAGCTGATCGCGGTGCTGATCGTCGTCTGGTACGGCAACGTGGTGATCTACTACGTACCGTTTGGCGGCATTGATCCGATTCCCCATGCACCGGCTTTCGCGCTCAGCGTGTTCGCGCTACTCGGCGTGACCAATGCGATCAATCTCGCCGATGGCCTCGACGGCCTTGCTGGCGGCACCACCCTGCTCAGCATCGGCATGCTGGCGCTGCTCGCGTTCATGGCCGGCGATCACGATCTGGTTCTGCTGGCGATGGCGGTGATGGGCGCGATCGTCGGCTTCCTGCGCTTCAATACCCACCCCGCTCAGGTCTTCATGGGCGATGCAGGGAGTCAGTTTCTCGGCTTTTCGGCCGGGGTTCTGGTCATCGTGCTGACACAGCAGGCGAGTCCGATTCTGAGTCCTGCCATGGCCTTGCTGCTGCTCGGGTTGCCACTCATCGATACGTTCCTCGTGATGGGACAGCGCGTGATCGAGGGGCGTTCGCCGTTCAGGCCGGATCGCAATCATATTCACCACAAGCTGTTGAAGCTGGGCCTGGACCATTACGAAGCGGTGGTCGTGATCTACGCCCTGCAGGCGAGCCTGGTCTCGCTCGCCTTCCTCTGTCGCTTCCAGTCCGACCTGCTCAACATGGGTATCTTCCTCGGCGTCCTGGGCGCGCTCGCGATCGGTTTCGGTGCGGCAGGCCATTATGGCTGGCGCTTGCGAGGCACGGATGCGACCGCGCCGGAAAGTGCGGTGCGGCGATTCGCCGGCCGCCTGAAGCGCAGCGCCTTGTTGACGCGCGTCCCCACGCTGTTCGCAGCGTTTTCCATCCCGGTGTTTGCCCTGTTCGTGGTGCTCGAGCTGGAGCGCGTGCCGAGTGACGGCCGCCTCACCAGCCTGGTGCTGTGGGCGGGCCTCATGCTGGCCGCCGTGTGGCGCCGCGGCAGCACCGAGCTGGCGCTGGTCGAGCGCCTGCTGCTCTACGTCGCACTGACCACGGTGGTCTATTACTGGTGCGGCGGCCGCGGCTCGGACCCGGGGTTGCTGTCGCTGGAGACCGGCTACTTTGCGGCGCTCGGCGTCAGCGTGCTGATCGCCTACCGCTTCGGGCACAACCGTTCCTTCAACGTCACGCCGACCGACTTTCTCATCATCATCATCGCGGTGCTGGTGCCGACCCTGACCCGGACCCTGTTTCCCCATACCCTGGTCGGGGAGATCGCCATCAAGACGCTGGTGCTGTTCTATGCCCTGGAGCTGGTGCTGGCGGAGTGGCGGGATCGCCTGTGGCGGGTGCGCGCGGGCGCGTGCGTGGTGCTGACGGTATTCGCGCTCAGGCTGACGTTCGGCGACGTCGCTGTTGCCGGATGAGCGCGCGGCCGGGCGCCGGCCACCGGCCTGTGCGGCCGTGGCGGCGGCGTTTTTCAGCCGTGTAAACTGCCCCTTGTGGTGCCGGTGCGGCTGCAGCGCTGCGTTTTCGGGCCGCTAAGCAAACGGCACGGGCACGATGGCCCGCCAGTCCCGATCTCGACGAGGATCCCCCATGCCGCGCAAAACCGCTCTCATCACCGGCATCACCGGCCAGGATGGCGCCTATCTCGCCGATTTCCTCACGCGCAAGGGCTATGCCGTGCACGGCATCAAGCGCCGCTCGTCGAGCTTCAACACCGCGCGCATCGACCATCTCTACCAGGATCCGCACGAGGCCGAGCGCAACCTGTTCCTGCACTACGGTGACATGACCGATTCGACCAACCTCATTCGCGTGGTGCAGGAGGTCAGGCCGGACGAAATCTACAACCTCGCCGCGCAGAGCCACGTGGCGGTTTCGTTCGAGACGCCGGAATACACGGCCAATGCCGATGCGTTGGGCACGCTCAGGCTGCTCGAGGCCATTCGCATCCTCGGCATGGAGCAGCAGGTCCGTTACTACCAGGCCTCGACCAGCGAGATGTTCGGCAAGGTGCAGGAAGTGCCGCAGCGCGAGACCACGCCGTTCTACCCGCGCAGTCCGTACGGGGCGGCCAAGGTCTACGCGTACTGGATCTGCGTGAATTACCGCGAGGCCTACGGCATGTTCTGCGCCAACGGCATCCTGTTCAACCACGAGTCGCCGATTCGCGGCGAGACTTTCGTCACGCGCAAGATTACGCGCGCGGTGGCGCGGATCTCGATGGGGCTGCAGGACCGCCTCTACCTCGGCAACCTGGACGCGTTGCGTGACTGGGGGCACGCGCGCGACTACGTCGAGGCCATGTGGCGCATCCTGCAGCACGACGAGCCGGACGATTTCGTCATCGCCACCGGGCGGCAGTACTCGGTGCGCGAATTCGTGGTCAAGGCCTTCGCGCGGGTCGGCATGCGCATCGCCTGGCGCGGCGCCGGCAGCGCGGAGGAGGGCATCGACGAAGCCAGCGGACGGGTGCTGGTCGCGGTCGACCCGCGCTACTACCGCCCGACCGAGGTCGAGACCCTGCTCGGCGATCCGTCCAAGGCGCGTGAGCGGCTCGGCTGGGAGGCGCGCATCGGACTCGACACGCTGGTCGAGGAAATGGTCGACGCCGATCTGCGCGATGCGGAAAAGGACGAGATGTGCCGCCGCGAGGGCTTCAACGTGTACCGCTACTATGAGTGAGGCCGTACTGTCGCCCGAGACGCCGGTGCTGGTCCTCGGCGCGCGCGGCATGGTCGGCTCGGCGATCGTGCGCGCACTCGAAGCGGCCGGCTGCGACCGCGTGCTGGCGCCGCCGCGCGCCCAGCTCGATCTGATGGACGGCGACGCGGTCGCGCGCTTCTTTACCGCCACCCGGCCCGAGCTGGTGTTCATGGCCGCCGCCACCGTCGGCGGCATTCTCGCCAACGACACCCGCCCGGTCGACTTCCTCTACCAGAACCTGATGATGGAGCTGAACGTCATCCGCGAGGCGCACGCCCATGGCGTCAGCAAGCTGCTGTTCCTCGGCAGTACCTGCATTTATCCGCGTCTCGCGGCGCAGCCGATCAGCGAGGACGCGCTGCTGACCGGGCCGCTGGAGCCGACCAACGAGTGGTACGCGATCGCCAAGATCGCCGGTATCCGCCTGTGCGACGCCTACCGCAAGCAATACGGCGCGCATTTCATTTCCGCGATGCCGACCAACCTCTACGGACCCAACGACAATTTCGATCCCGACAGCTCGCACGTGCTGCCGGCCATGATCCGTCGCTTTCACGAAGCCCGCCGCGACGCCTTGCCCAGCGTCACCATCTGGGGCACCGGCACGCCGCTGCGCGAGTTCCTGCACGTCGACGACTGCGCCGCCGCCTGCCTGCACCTGATGCGCCATTTCGACCAGCCTGGCGTGATCAACATCGGCGTCGGCAAGGACATCGCGATCATCGATCTTGCCCGCCTGGTGGCGCGGGTGGTGGGCTACACCGGCGACATCCTGACCGACCCCGGCAAGCCGGACGGCACCCCACGCAAGCTGGTCGACGTCACCCGCATCAACGCGCTCGGCTGGCAGGCGCGCATCGGGCTGGAGGAGGGGATACGCGCGACCTACGCCTGGTACTGCGACCACGTGGCCTGAATGCACGTGCGCGTGTTGCCGCGACTGCGTCACAATCCTGCTTTGATTACAGCAATTTAACTTGCGCGCATGTACAATCGCAGCGCAGCATCCCGCCCGTCTGACAGTTCGGTACGTCGATGAAAATCAAGCCTATCCTCATATCCCTCCTGGTCGTTCTGCTGGTCGCCTGCGGCGGCGCGGAGGACCGCAAGACCGCCTACATGAACAAGGGCCGCGACCTGTTCACGGCCGGTAACTACGAGAAGGCGCGGCTCGAGTTTCAGAACGTCCTGCAGATCGATCCCAAGGACCTGGAGGCGCGCTTCGCACTGGCCGAGACGCTGGAGAAGCTCGAGAACTGGCAGGGCGCAGCACGCCAGTACCTGGCAATCCTTGGCGAGAAGGACGACCATCGTGGCGCCTTGCTGCACATGGGGCGGCTCTACCTGCTGAGCGGCGCCGACGACAAGGCCCGCGAGCATGCCGAGAAGATCCTGGCGAGCGCGCCGGACGACGTCGAAGGCATGATGCTGCTGGCCGGGGTTACCGCACGCGCCGGCGATCGCGAAGAGGCCCGGCGCCTGGCCGAGCGGGTGTTGGAGATCGATCCGAACAATGCCGAGGGCGCCTCGCTGCTGGCGTCGTTGCTGCTGGTCGAGGGGCGGGTCGACGACAGCATTGCCATGCTCGAGCGCGCCATCGAGGCGCACCCGGAGGAGATGGCGTTAAGGGTCAACCTGGCGCGCGTCTTTGCCCGTGCCGGGCGCCCGGACCAGGCCAGTGCCGCCTTCGCCGAGGTCGTCAAGCTGAAGCCGGGCGATTTCGCCCTGCGGCGCGCCTACGCGCGCTTCCTGCTCAGCCTCGAGCGCGAGGACGAGGCCGGCGAGGTGCTGCGCAAGGCGGTCGCGGACTTCCCCGCCGACCATACGGCCAAGCTGGCCTACGTCGAGTACCTGTCCGGTACCCAGGGCGTCGACCAGGCGATCGCCGAGCTCGAGAAGATGATTGCCGCGGAGCCCGGCGAGCGCCGCTTCAGATTCGCGCTCGGCAAGATCTACGAGGCCGTGCAGCGCCTGGACGAGGCGGCCGCGGTCTACCAGGGCGTGATCGACGAGCTCGACGAAGGGCCGGACCTGTTGCAGGCGAAGTCGCGCCTGGCCGTCATCCGCACGCGCCAGAACGACCTCGAAGCCGCCCGCAGGCTGGTCGAGGAGGTGCTCGAGGAGAACCCGCGCGCGAGCGAGGCCCTGACCCTGCGCGGCACGCTGCTGCTGAACGACGGCGACGCCACGGGCGCCATTGCCGACCTGCGCACGGTGATCCGTGACGAGCCGACCAACGTCGCGGCGGTACGCCTGCTGGCGCGCGCGCACCAGGCCAACGGCGAGCCCGAGCTCGCGCTGGACGTGCTCAAGCGCGGCATCGAGGCCAATCCCGGCGCGAGCGTGATCGGGCTCGACCTGGCCAACCAGTATGCCGCCGACGGCCGGGTGGACGACGCCCTGGCCACGCTCGACGACATTCTCCAGCGCAATCCCAACGACGGGCTCGCGCTGGAGGGCAAGTTCAAGATCATGGTCTTCCGCAAGGAGATGGACGCCGCGCTCGAGATCGCCGAGCAGATCAAGCGGGCGCAGCCGAACGACGTCAAGGGCTACTATTTCGCCGGCCTGGTGCGCCAGGCCAAGGGTGAGTTCGAGGCCAGCATCGGCGAGTTCGAGTCGGCGCTGGACCGCTCGCCGCGCGCCATCCAGCCGCTCTCGCAGCTGGTGCGCAGCTACGCCGCGCTGGAGCGCCGCGACGATGCCAAGAAGCGCCTGCAGGAAGTGATCGCGACCCAACCGGAGCACTTCGTGGCGCACAACCTGCTCGGCGAGCTGTACGCGGCCGACAAGGACCTCGCCGCCGCCGAGGCCGAGTTCGAGCAGGCGCGCAAGCAAAGCCCGAGCTGGCCCATTCCGTACCGCAACCTGGCCTCGGTGATGGTTCTCGACGAACGCCGCGACGAGGCTATCACCCTCATGAAGGCCGGCATAGAGGCGACCGGCGGCTCGCCGCTGCTGGTCACCAGTCTCGCCGCCTACCTCGAGCAGAGCGGCGACCTGGATGCCGCCATGGCCGAGTACGAGGCGATCCTCGCGGAGCAGCCCGATTCGGAGCTGGCGGCCAACAATCTCGCCATGCTGCTGGCCGAGTACCGCGACGACGAGGCGAGCTGGAAGCGCGCACGCGAGCTGGTGCAGCCGCTGCGTAACAGCAACCAGGCGGCCTATCTCGACACCATCGGCTGGGTCGAATACCGCCTCGGTGACTACAAGCAGGCGGTGCTGTTCCTGGAACGGGCAGTGGAGGCGGCGCCCGATGCGACCCTGCTGCACTATCACCTCGGCATGGCCCACCATCGCAGCGGCAATGCCGTCGCCGCACGCGAGCACCTGGCCCGGGCGCTGGAGGCGAACATCGACTTCCGCGGGGCGGAAGAGGCGCGGGCGGTATTGGAATCGCTCTCGCAGGGTTCCGGCTGAGCCCGACCCGAGGAGCCGGACCTCATAGTAGATCTAGGATTAGATAACTACTCTAACTTACTAATCTAAAGAAAGTATGCTAGATTTCGCGTTATCCTGTTAGCGAGACGGATACGTGAAATACCTGCTCGCTCCCGCGCTTGTGGGAGCCTTGTTGGGCGCGAGCGCGGCGTGCGCCGTGGAGCTCGACGTCAGCGGCGCGATCGGTGCCGAGGCGCGCGTGTTCTTCCAAAGCCCGCGCTTCGCCAGCCAGGCCGACGCGACCGGCTCGATCGCGTTCACGCCGGAGATCTACGCCCTGTGGGACGACGATCGCCAGAGCCTGCTGTTCATTCCCTTCGCGCGGCTGGACCAGAACGACAGCCGCCGCACCCATGCCGACCTGCGCGAGCTGAGCTACATCTACGCGGCGGACACCTGGGAGCTGCGTGCCGGCGTGCGCAAGGTGTTCTGGGGCGTGGCGGAGTCGAATCACCTGGTCGACATCATCAACCAGACCGACTTCGTCGAGAACATCGACCTGGAAGACAAGCTGGGCCAGCCCATGGTCAACCTGGCGCTGGTGCGCGACTGGGGCACCCTCGACCTGTTCGTGCTGCCGGGCTTCCGCGAGCGCACCTTCCCCGGCCGTGAAGGCCGTTTCCAGTTCCCCCTGCGGGTCGACCCGGATGCGGTCGAGTACGAATCCGCCGCCAAGCACACCCACGTCGACTTCGCGGCCCGCTATTTCAACTACTTCGGCCCCATCGACGTCGGCTTCTACCATTTCTGGGGGACCTCGCGCGAACCGCGTTTCGTGCCGGAGCTGACCCGCTCGGGCGAGCCGGTGCTGGCGCCGTACTACGACATCATCCACCAGACGGGCACGGATGTGCAGGCAACCCTGTCCAACTGGCTGCTGAAGTTCGAGGCGCTGCGCCGGCAGGGGCAGGGCGACACCTTCGCCGCGGCCGTGGCCGGCTTCGAGTACACCTTCGTCGGCGTGTTCGACAGCGCTGCCGACATCGGCGTGCTGGGCGAGTTCCACTGGGACGAACGCGGCAAGGCGTCGCCGACACCGTTCAACGACGACCTCTTCGCCGGTACCCGTATCGCGCTCAACGATGCGGCGGACAGCCAGGTACTGGGCGGGATCGTGACCGATCTCAACGGCGGCGGTCACTTTCTCAACATCGAGGCCAGCCGCCGCTTCGGCGCCTACTGGAAGGCCGAGCTCGAGCTGCGCCTGCTGCTCGACGTCGACCCGCGCGATGCGCTGGCCGGCTTCAACCGCGACGACCACGTCCAGCTCGAGATCCTGCGCTACTTCTAGCCGCCCCTGATCGGCGCCGCGCCTTGCGTGCGATACTGCCGTGTTGCAACGCAACCTGCGGATTTCCGGCCATGGAATCGATACTCGGGCACATGCTGATCTTCCTCGTCGCCGCCGTTTCCGTGGTTCCGCTGGCGCGACGGTTGCGGCTGGGAGCGGTGCTCGGCTACCTGTTCGCCGGGCTCGCAATCGGACCGTGGGGCATGGGCCTGGTGCTGGACGGCGAGGTCATCCTGCATTTCGCCGAGTTCGGCGTGGTGCTGCTGCTGTTCCTGATCGGCCTGGAGCTCAACCCGCGACGGCTGTGGGCGCTGCGCCGCGCGATTCTCGGCGCAGGGCTCAGTCAGCTCGCCGCCAGTGCGCTGGTACTGGCGCTCATCCTGTGGACGTGGCGCCTGGGCGCCGCCAGCGCGCTGGTCGCGGGCCTGGTCCTGGCCCTGTCGTCGACCGCCTTTGCGCTGCAGCTCATCGAGGAGCGTGGCTGGTCGGAGACCGTCACCGGGCGCACCGCGTTCGCGGTGCTGCTGTTCCAGGACATCGCGGTCATCCCGCTGCTCGCCGTCATCCCGCTGCTCGGCGCGGGCGGCGTGGGAGCGACCGACGCCGCCCTGTGGCCCGGCGTGCTGAAGGCGGCCGCGATCCTGGCCGCGGTACTCCTCGCCGGCCCGCGGCTGGCGCGGCCGCTGTTCCGCCTGGTGGCCGCGAGCGGCTCGCGTGAGCTGTTCACGGCGCTCTCGCTGCTAATCGTCTCGGGCCTCGCCCTGCTGGTCAGCCTGGCCGGCATGTCGATGGCGCTGGGGGCATTCATCGGTGGCGTGCTGCTGGCCGAATCGGAGTACCGCCACCAGCTCGAGATCGACATCGAGCCGTTCAAGGGGTTGCTGATGGGGCTGTTCTTCATGGCCGTTGGCATGTCCATGGACATCGGCCTGTGCCTCAGCCAGCCGGGCACCCTGGCCCTGCTGACGGTAGCCCTGGTAGCGACCAAGTTCGCCGTGCTGGTCCTGCTCGGCCGCATGCTCGGCATGCGCGGCCACCAGCCCTGGCAGCTCGCCGCACTGCTTTGCCAGGGTGGCGAGTTCGGCTTCGTACTGTTCGCTGCCGCGGCCAACGGTGGCGTGCTGGACGGCGCGCTGGCCGAGATCCTCAATGCGGTCATCGTGCTCTCCATGGTCGCCACGCCGCTGGTGCTGGCCGCGGTCGAGGCGGGCACCCGGCGTACCCTGGCCGCCGCCAGCGAGCGCCCGGCCGACCTCATCGAGGATCCCGCGCGGCCGGTCATCGTCGCCGGCTACGGCCGCTTCGGCCAGGTCGTCGGCCGCATGCTGAACGTCAACGGCTTCGCCACCACCCTGATCGACCATGACCCGGACCAGATCGAGCTGGCCGGGCGCTTCGGCGCGACGGTGCACTACGGTGATGCCACGCGGCTCGATCTGCTGGAGGCCGCCGGTGCGGCCCAGGCGCGGTTGCTGGTGGTCGCGCTGGACGACGTCGAGGCGACCCGCCGCGTGGTCGACCTGGCGCGTCGGCACTTCCCACGGCTGCCGCTGGTGGTCCGCGTGCGCAATCGTTCCGAGGCCTACGAGATGCTCGACCGCGGGGTGGAGATCTTCGAACGCGAGGCCTTTGCCGGGGCGCTCAACGCCGGCGAGCGGGCGCTGACCGCGCTCGGGGTCGAGCCCGCGCGCGCCGCGCGCGCCGCCGAGACCTTCCGCCGGCACGACGAGGCGACCCTGCGGCGCCTGCACGGCGTGCGCGGCGACCAGCAGCAACTGCTCACCCTGGCTGCGGCCGCGCGCGCGGATCTCGAACGCCTGATGCAGGCGGAGCGCGAGAGCGGCGCGGCGGGGGCCGCCGGGGAGCGCCCCGCAGGATGACGAATCCGACCGGAGTTTCGCGCGTAACATGCTGAATACCTGCGGGAATGCACGGCTTCCGGGGTGGGCCGTGGGGTTTCTCACCGGGCTCGCGCTGGTCATCGGCCTGGCGGCGATCGCGCGCCTGCCGATCGACGAGCACGAGGCGCTGGTGCTGCGCACCGCCGAAGAGATGACGGCGCGCGGCGACTGGGTGGTGCCGTGGTTCAACGACGCCCCGCGCCTGAACAAGCCGCCACTGAGCTACTGGCTGACCGCCGCCGTGGCGGCTGCGGCCGGCGACGCCGGCACGGTCGCTGCCTGGCATGGCCGCGGGGTATCGCTGCTTGCCGGACTCGGTGTGCTGTGGCTGACCCTGGGCCTGGGGCGCGCGCTGTACGACCGCGAGACGGCGCTCACCGGGGCCGGACTGCTGGTCACCAGCGCGGCATTCTTCACCTACACCCACGACGCCCGTCCCGATCTGCTCTACACCTTCCTGTGCACCGCGGCAATCGCAGCGATGGTCAGCGCCGTGCGTGCGCCGCCGCCACGATGCGGGGCCCGCATGCTCGTCATGTGGGCCTGCCTGGCGCTGGCGACGCTGGCGAAGGGGCCGCATGTGCCGCTGATGCTGCTGGCCGCGTTCGTGGCCTGGCTGGCCTGGCGCGACGGGCTCGCCGGCGTCGCCCGGCTGCGACCGCTCGCCGGCGCCCTGTTGTTTATCCTGATCGCCGCGCCCTGGTGGGTCGCGCTGTGGCTGCGCATGCCCCACGCCCTGGCCGAATCGCAGCTCGCCGGCAGCCTGCTGCAGCCGGGTGCCGGGCACCTGTTCGACGGCTACTACCTGTATCGCCCGCTGCAGCTCGTGCTGCCGTGGTTGCCGTTGTTTCCGCTGGCGTGGTGGTGGGCCCTGCGCGAGCCCGGGGTGGCGCGCACGGGCAGCGGTCTGCTCGGTCTGACCCTGGCGGCAGCGGTCGTCGGCTTCTCGCTGGGCCCGCAGCAGCGCTATTTCTACCTGTTGCCCCTGCTGGCTCCGATGTGCCTGCTGGCGGGCCGCGGCTGCGTGCTGCTGTGGCAGGGCACGCGCGGGCGTCGCGTGGTTGCGGGGCAGGGTGCGCTGACCGGGGCCGCCGCACTCGGGCTGCTGGCGCCTGCTGGCGGCGGCGTGGCGTTGCTGGCACTGGGCGTTGCGCTGGGCCTGGCGCTGCTCGCCCGCGGGTACCGGGCTGCGTCCGTGGCGGCGTGCGGTGGCTTCGTCACCGCGCTCCTGGTCGGCGCGGTTTACGTCACCCACGCCGACAGCACCCTGTTATGGAACGCCGAGCGCATGCACAAGCAGCGTCTCGCCGCGGCCCTTGCGCCGCGCCTGTCGCCGGCCGATCGCGTCTCCGCACTGGGCCTGGAGCCGGCGGTCTACGTGTTCGAGCTCGGGCGTCCGGTCGCTGTGATCGAGCGGCTTGCCGCGCTGCAACGGCCGCCACCCGGTAGCGGCCGCGACTACGTGCTCATGCGGGTCGCCGCTGCCGCCGCCCTGGCGCCGGGGCACATCGCCGCAGTGGTTGCGGAGATGCCAGCCGGGGCGCCGCAGCGCAGTGGCTTCTACCTCTTGGCGCCACGCAGAAAAGAATAAATAAGATTAGCAACGAAAGTTAATATATTGAAAAATAAATATATATTTGGTTTTTCTGGCCTTGGAGATGGGGCGTTTTGCAACACCCTGATTTTTATGGAAGAAAGGCTGGCCGTTTTCATGATTAAATTGCATGGAATTCAATTATAAAAATATAAAAAACAATCTAATACGTTTGTCATCTAATTTAATTTATAGATATGGAATTCTTCTCTCATCGCGCCCTGCGCCGGACGTGGCCCTGCAAGCGTACCCCCGGGGCCTGGTGGCCGGGCTTGGCGGCCGCGCGAGGCGGGTCGATAATGCCGTCGCTCCCCGGTCGCAGGACTTCCATTGCTGTCCTTCCCAGCGGTGCCCACCCCGCCGGACCATGCGCATGACAACCCCCCCCGCGCGAGGCTCGACCATGAACCGTATGCCTGCGCCAGTCGCCTACGAGGAACTTCTCGCGCGTTACCGCGGCGTGGTCGAGGCGGCCGTCGATGCCATCATCATCATCGACGAGACCGGCATGGTGGAGATCTTCAATCCGGCCGCCGAACGCACCTTCGGCTACTCGGCTGCGGAAGTCGTCGGCCGCAACGTGAACATGCTCATGCCGCCCCATGATGCGGCGCATCATGACGGTTACCTGCGCCATTACCTGGACGGCGGGGCGCCGCGCATCATCGGTATCGGGCGCGAGGTCGTGGGGCGCCGCAAGTCCGGTGAGTGTTTCCCCATGGACCTGGCCGTGGGCGAGATCGAGGGCCTGGTCCCGCGCCGTTTCGTCGGCACCATCCGTGACATCACGACGCGCCGTGCGCTGGAAGATGCGCTCCGGCAGCGTGAGCAGGAGCACAGCCAGCTCCTCGACCACGCGCCAATCGGCATTTTCGCCGCGGCCCTGGGCGGGCGTTTCGTGCGGGTCAACCCGGCCCTTTGCCGCATGGTCGGTTACAGTGAGGCGGAGCTGGTGACGCTCAGCGCGGCGGCACTGGCGGTGGAGGACGATCGTGAGCAGATCGAGCGCTCGCTGGCGGAGCTGACCGGGGCCGCCAAGCAGGACTGCCAGTGCACGCTGCGCTGGCGGCGCCGCGACGGCGAGACGATCAACGTCAGCCTGCACGCGGTCCTGGTCGGCGACGCGCCCGAGCGCATCATCGGCCAGGTCCTCGATCGCACCGAGCAGGTGCGTTCGGAAGAGGCCAGCCGGGATGCGCGCGCGCGGCTGGCGCATGCCGGGCGCGTTTCCACCCTGGGCGAGATGGCGTCGGCCATTGCCCACGAGATCAATCAGCCGCTGACCGCCATCTCGGCTTATGCGCAGGCCTGCCGCCGCATCCTCGACCAGCCCGGCCACGACCCGGCGGTCGTTGTTGAGGCGCTGGAGGCGATCACGACGCAGGCGCTGCGTGCCGGCGACGTGGTACGCCGTATCCGCGGCTTCGTCAGCAACCGTGAGAGCGAACGCGAGGAGTGCGATTTCAACGAAATCGTGCAGGCCGCGCTGGATTTCGCCACCATCGACCTGCGCGCCAACCAGGTGCGTCTGCACGTGGACCTGGCCGAAGGCCTGCCGACGGTGCTCGCCGATCCCGTGCAGATCCAGCAGGTCTGCCTCAACCTCCTGCGCAACGCCATCGATGCGATGCTCGACCTGCCGCCGGCCGCGCGCCACCTCGCGGTGACCACCGCGGCTACGCCGCACGGCGCCGTGGTCCGCGTTGCCGACAGCGGCCCCGGGGTCGATGCCGAGATGCGCGAGCGCCTGTTCCAGCCGTTCCAGACCACCAAGGCGGAGGGTATGGGCATGGGTCTGTCGATTTCGAGCTCGATCGTGGGCGCACACGGCGGCACCATCCGCTACGCGGACGCTGAGCAGGGCGGAGCCGTGTTCTCCGTCGAAATCCCGCAAGCCGTGGAGCACGCATGAAACCATCCACCGACGCCACCGTGTTCGTCGTCGACGACGATGCCGCGGTACGCCAGTCCCTGTCCCTGCTGCTGCGTTCGATGGCCCTGCCGGTCGAGACCTTCGACTCTGCCCAGACCTTCCTCGACGGCTGCGACCCGGAGCGCAGCGGCTGCCTGGTGCTGGATATCCGCATGCCCGGTATGAGCGGGCTGGAGCTGCAGGACGAGCTGCGTGCGCGCGACATCGCCATGCCGGTGATCTTCATCACCGGCCACGGTGACATCGCGATGGCGGTGCGGGCGATGAAGCATGGCGCGATAGATTTCATCGAGAAGCCGTTCAACGACCAGCTGCTGCTCGAACGCATCAACCAGGCGCTGGAGCTCGATCGCGTCAACCGCGCCTCGCGCGGGGCGCTGGAGGATGCGCGCGCCCGCATCGCGCTGCTGTCGCCGCGCGAGCACGAGGTGATGACCCGCATCGTCGCCGGCCAGGCCAACAAGGTGGTGGCGATCGAGCTGGGGCTGAGCGAGCGTACGGTCGAGATTCACCGCGCGAAGGTCATGGCCAAGACCGGCGCGGGCTCGCTCGCCGAGCTGGTCTCCATGGTGACCCGCCTCGAGGCCGGCCCGGAGTAGGCCGCGGGCGCGGCGCCGGCCCTGTCGCGGGCCTACGTAGTTTCCGAATCCGCCTTACGCGAAACCGCGAATGTCGCCCCCGGCAGGCGTGAGCGAGACTTGATCCCGACGCACGACGACAGGACTTGGGGGTCAGTATGCGCGGGAAAGTCATTAATTTTCCACAGGCTTCAACGACTTGCGAACGCTGCCCGTGGGCGCGTTCGTGCATCGTCCACGGCGTCGGCGAGGTGGTCGAGGAGAGTCAGGCACAGCGCTGCAGTACCCCGCTCAAGCGCAACCAGCACATGTTCCGCCAGGGTGACCGCATCGAGTACCTGTACGTGCTGCGCTCGGGCTCGGCCAAGAGCTATTTCGATTCCAGCGACGGCCTGGAGCAAATCGTCTCCTTCCATTTTCCCGGCGACCTGCTCGGCTTCGATGCGCTCGACAGTGGCCGCCACCAGACCTCGGTGGTGGCGCTGGAGACCGCCGCCCTGTGCCGCATTCCGTTCAATGTCGACGACGATGGCCTCGCCCGCACACCGCGCCTGTGGCGCGAGGTCATGCGTGCCGCGGCGCGCCAGATGAACGACAAGAACGCGCACGCGCTGCTGCTGGGACAGAAGTCCGCCGCGGCGCGCTTCGCGTCCCTGCTGCTGGACCTCTCGGAACGTTTTGCCGCGCGCGGCTGCGCGCGTAACGAGTTCAATCTCAGTATGCCACGCCAGGACATCGCCAATTACCTGTCGCTGGCCGTGGAAACGGTCAGCCGCCTGTTCGGCGAGCTGCAGTCGACCGGCGCCATCGCCGTCGACCGCCGCCACGTGCGCATCCTGTCCTTCGACGCCCTGCGGGCGACCGCGGGCGATGCGCCGCAGGCCGGCCCGCGCGCGACCTCGGGCTGAGCCGCGCGTGGGAGGTCAGGAGGCCGTCGCCATGAGGGTGGCCGAGCACGTCGAGCCCTCGGCGCGCGTGGTCGTGGTCAATTCGAAGCCGCTCGCGCGTGAGCGAATCCTGTCACTGCTGTCGGCGGCGGACATGGAGGCAGTCGGCTGCGCCACCGCGGCCGAGGCGCTGGGGCTGCTGCGCGCAGCGCCGTGCAAGGGCCTGGTGGTGGATTACATGCTCGATGACATGAGCGGGCTGGAATTGCTGCGCGTGTACCGCTGTGACGGCCCGGAGCCGGTCATCGTCATGACCGCGGGACGCGGCGAGGTCGGCGCCGCGGTGCGCGCGGTGCGCGCCGGGGTCAGCGATTTCCTGCCCGACCCGCCGGACGCACGCATCGTGCAGGCCTTGCGCCGCGCCCTGGCGCGGCGCCCCGACGAGGCTGGCTGAGGCACGTAGCACGCACCGTTCGCAACGGAGACCCGCACATGAGCGACCTGCTCGACAAGCTGCACCACGATCATGTCAACATGGCGGCACTGCTCGACCTGTTCGCGCAGCAGGTGGCGCTGCTGCAGCAGGCCGACGCCGACGCCGACTACCACCTGATGCTGGACATCGTGTCCTACTTCACGGCCTATTCCGACGTCGTCCATCATCCGGCCGAGGACGCGGTTTACGCGCTGCTGACGGAGCGCGAGCCCGGCGTCGCCGGGGATCTCGAACTGCTCGGCCGCCAGCACCACGAGCTGGGCGAACTCGGGGTCACGCTGCGCGACCTGCTGAAAGGCGCCTGCGCGGGCCAGATGGTTTCCCGGGAACGCCTGCTCGAGCTCAGCGAGGACTTCCTCGAACGCAACCGCGAGCACATGAACCGCGAAGAGGCTCGCGTCTTCGGCGCCGCGCGCACGGCGCTGACCGCGGCCGAGCTCAGGCACATCGAGGCAACCAAGGCAGCCACGGCCGACCCGGTGTTCGGACGCACCGTGGACCAGCGTTTCGATCGCCTCTACCAGGCGATCATGGCGGCACGCTGAGCCGGCGCGCGTCAGCGCAGGCTGGCGCGCCCCTCGCTGCCGACTACCACGCGGCGTACCAGGCGCCACTCGGGTGTCGAGACATCGAGGTACCAGGGGCCGGGGTCCAGCGGGTCGATGCGGCCGCGGTAATGTCCGCCGCCGAGGTGCTCGGCGCGCGTGGCCTGGTCACCGGCCGCGCGCGTGGCGTGCGCGAACAGCACGTCGAGGTCGTCCGGGAAGGCCGCGGTCGTCTGCGCGGCGAGGGTGAAGGCATAGTCACCGCGGTTGAGCGCCGTGACCTCGAGCGCCAGACCAAGCTCGGCCGCGCGCGCCTCGCGGTCCAGCACCCGGTTGATCTCCAGTCCGCGCTTGTAATAGTCGTCGACGACGAGGCCGTCGGCCGTGCGTATCGCGATGACGATGGTCACCATGCAGGCGGCGACGGCGCTGAGCGGGAGTCCGACCACCAGCCAGGCCCAGGGCTCGCGGTACCAGCTCTGGCCTTTCTCTTCGTTGCTCACGGCTGTGGCCCCAGGAACTTGGCCTGCTCGGTCACGCTGATTTCCGGCGCATCGCTCGCGGCCACGGTGAAGCGCACCTCGCTGCTGCGCGAGCCGAGGTCGCTTTCCCGTGCGCGCAGCACCACCGGCACTTCGCGTACGTCACCGCCGGCGACGACGAAGGTCCCCTCGGGTCCGTCGAGCTGCAGCCCCGGAATGCCTTCGGCGGCCAGGGTGAACGTGCGTTCGACGTCAGCCAGGTTGAGCACCTTCAGCATGTAGACGTTCTCGATCAGCCCGCCGCGCTCGCGGTAGAGCTGGTTGCGATCCCGGATGATGTCCAGGCCCAGCGGCGTGCGCGAGGTCAGCAGGTAGAGGAAGATGGCACCGACGATCACGAGCAGGGCGCCGTAAATCAGCGTGCGCGGCCGCACGATGCGGGTGGGCTGGCCATCCATCGCGTTCTGCGTGGTGTAGCGGATCAGGCCCGGCGCGTAGCCCATCTTGTCCATGACGTCGTCGCACACGTCGATGCACGATGAGCAGCCGATGCACTCGTACTGCAGACCGTCGCGGATGTCGATGCCGGTCGGGCAGACCTGCACGCACAGGGTGCAGTTGATGCAGTCGCCGAGGCCGAGGCTGGCCGGCTCCACGCCGGAGCGTCGCGAGCCGCGCGGTTCGCCGCGCTCGCTGTCGTAGCTGACGACCAGCGTGTCGCGGTCGAACATCGCGCTCTGGAAGCGTGCGTAGGGGCACATGTACTTGCACACCTGCTCGCGCATGTAGCCGGCGTTGCCATAGGTGGCGAAGCCGTAGAACAGCATCCAGAAGGTTTCCCACGGGCCCAGGCTGAGGCTCAGCGTCTTGTCCACCAGGGTCGTGGCCGGGGTGAAGTAGGCAACGAAGGTGAAACCCGTGAACAACGCGAAGCTCACCCAGGCAAGCTGCTTGGTCGCCTTGATGCGCAGCTTGCGGAGGCTCCACGGCGCGCGGTCCAGCTTCATGCGCTGCTGGCGGTTGCCCTCGATGTGGCGCTCCATCCACAGGAAGACCTCGGTCCATACCGTCTGCGGGCAGGCGTATCCGCACCACAGCCGGCCGGCCAGCGCGGTGAAGAAGAACAGCGACAGCGCGCCCATCATCATCAGCAGCGTCAGGAGCAGGAAATCCTGCGGCCACAGCGTCAGCCAGAAGATGTAGAACTTGCGCGCCGGGAGGTCGAACAGCACCGCCTGGTGGCCGTCCCACTGCACCCAGGGCATGACGTAGAACAGGCCGAGCAGGCCGAGTACCGCGGTGACCCGCAGCATCGCGAAAGTGCCGTGCACCTCGCGCGGGTAGATCTTCTCGCGCTTCTCGTAGAGGCTCTGCTCGACGGTGGTCGGCGCCGCGGCGCTGCGATCATCCATCGTGGTCGTCAGGCGTATCGGGCGCCGGCGGATAGGTGAACATGACGGAAAGCACGCCGGCCGCCGCGGTCAGCAACCAGAAGGCGAAGAAGCCGATACTGTAGGCCGCGGTGCGACTGACGTCCGGGAACGGCACGCAGGGGCGCAGCGCGTCGGGGTCGATGAGCGAGAAGAACACGCCCGTGGCCACCCCGGCGAGCAGGAAGGACAGCCACAGCACGGCGCCGAAGCGGGCCGGGACCGGCATCCAGGGCGCCGGCTCGAACGGGCTGTTGAGCATCGCCGGTCTGCCGCTCAGCGGTTGGGGGCGTTGCCGCGGGTGAAGCTGTAGACGTAGGCAGCGAGCACGTGCACCTTGGCCGGGCCGAGGAAGTTCTCGTGTGCCGGCATGCGCCCGTTACGACCCTCGGTCAGGGTCTCGACAATGCGCGTGCGGGTGCCGCCGTAGACCCAGATGTCGTTGTTCAGCGCCGGCGCGCCCAGCGCCGGGTTACCGCCGCCATCGGCGCCGTGGCAGACCACGCAGTTGGTGGTGTAGACGGTCTCGCCGGCGGCGACGCGATCGGCGGGGATGTCGCGCCCGGCGAGGTGCTCGACGTAGTCGGCTGCCTGCTGCACGCCGTCCGCGCCGAGGACCGCGCCCCAGCCAGGCATGGCGGCGATGCGTCCGTTGAGGATGGTCGCCTCGATCGCCTCCGGGGTTCCGCCCCACTGCCACTCGTCGTCGACCAGGCTGGGGAAGCCGCGTGCGCCACCGGCGTCCGAGCCATGACACTGGGTGCAGTAGCTGGCGTAGAGGTTCTCGCCGACCTCCAGCGCTTCCTCGTCACCGGCCAGCGTCTCGATCGGGGTGTCGGCGAAGCGCTCGAAGAGCTCGCCGTGGCGCGCTTCGGCCGCCGCGACCTCCTCGGCATACTGTCCCAGCTGGGACCAGCCGAGTACGCCCTCGAAGTGGCCGAGCCCGGGATAGGCGATGAGATAGCCGAGGCCCCAGAACAGCGTGATGTAGAACAGGTTCAGCCACCAGCGCGGCAGCGGGTTGTTGTATTCCTCGAGGTCGCCGTCCCACTTGTGGCCCATGGTCTCCGGCGTTCCCTGCTCGTCGACGCTCGGTTTGCGCGCGTTGGACTGTGCCCACACGAACCACAGCAGGGCAAAAATGCTGACCAGGGTCACGCTGCCGATGAAACCGCTCCAGAAGAGGCTGGTGAAGTCGGCCATGCTTAGTCTCCTTGGCGCCGTTCAGTAGGAATGTCGTCGTCTTCCAGCGGAATTCGCGCCGCTTGCTCGAATTCCGGCCGGCTGCTGCGGCGGAAAGCCCACACCACGACCCCGGCGAAAACGACGGCGACGAATACCGTCCACAGTGAGAACACCCAGCCCACGCCTATCTCCGCGTCTGCACCGCTGTGCCCAGGCCCTGCAGGTAGGCGATGAGCGCGTCCATCTCGGTCTTGCCGGCGAGCTCGGCGGGGGCCTTGTCGATCTGCTCGTCACTGTACGGGGAGCCGAGCTTGCGCAGGGTGCGCATGTTCTGTGCGACCGCTGCGCCGTCCAGGCCGGCATCCTCCAGCCACGGGTAGCCCGGCATGATCGACTCCGGCACCACGTCGCGCGGGTTGACCAGGTGGACCCGGTGCCACTCGTCGCTGTAGCGGCCGCCAACGCGGTGCAGGTCCGGCCCGGTGCGCTTGGAGCCCCACTGGAACGGGCGGTCGTAGACGAATTCACCGGCCAGCGAGTAATGGCCGTAGCGCTCGGTCTCGGCCCGGAACGGCCGGATCATCTGCGAGTGACAGGTATAGCAGCCCTCGCGAACGTACACGTCACGCCCGGCCAGCTGCAGGGCGGGATAGGGCTCCAGCCCCTTGACCGGCTCGGTGGTCGAGTGCTGGAAGAACAACGGCGTGATCGTGACCAGGCTACCGACCGAGATGGTGAGGATGATCAGCACCATCATGAAGCCGATGTTGACCTCTATGCTTTCGTGTTTCATAGCCGGTCTCCTGCCTCAGTGCGCCATGGCCGGCGTCGGGATTTCCGCCGCCACCGGTTTGCTGCCGGCGCAGGTGCGCCACAGGTTGTAGGCCATGATCACGGTGCCGGCGAAGTAGAGCAGGCCGCCGAGCAGCCGGATCAGGTAGAACGGGAACATCGCTTCTACCGACTCGATGAAGCTGTAGGTGAGAGTGCCGTCGTCGTTGACCGCACGCCACATCAGCCCCTGCATGACACCCGCCACCCACATCGCCGTGATGTAGAGGACGATGCCGATGGTCGAGACCCAGAAATGCACCTCGATCAGCTTGAGCGAGTAGATTTCCCGGCCGTACAGGCGTGGCAGCAGGTAGTAGATCACGCCGAGCGAGATGAAGCCGACCCAGCCAAGGGCGCCGGAGTGCACGTGCCCGATGGTCCAGTCGGTGTAGTGCGAGAGGGCGTTGACGGTCTTGATCGACATCATCGGCCCTTCGAACGTCGACATGCCGTAGAACGACACCGACACGATGATGAAACGCAGCACCGGGTCGGTGCGCAGCTTATGCCACGCGCCCGAGAGAGTCATGATGCCGTTGATCATGCCGCCCCAGGACGGCGCCAGCAGGATCAGGGACATCACCATGCCCAGCGACTGCGCCCAGTTCGGCAGCGCGGTGTAGTGCAGGTGATGTGGTCCGGCCCAGATGTAGGTGAACACCAGCGCCCAGAAGTGCACGATGGAGAGGCGGTAGGAGTACACCGGCCGTTCCACGATCTTGGGGATGAAGTAGTACATCAGGCCGAGGAAACCGGCGGTCAGGAAGAACCCGACCGCGTTGTGGCCGTACCACCACTGCACCATGGCGTCCTGGGTGCCCGCAAACATCGAGTACGACTTGGTCAGGCTGGCGGGCAGCGCGAGGCTGTTGACGATGTGCAGCACCGCGATGGTGATGATGAAGGCGGCGAAGAACCAGTTGGCGACGTAGATATGCTTCACACGGCGCCGCGCCACCGTGCCGAAGAAGACCACCGCGTAGGCGACCCACACCACCGTGATGAGCACGTCGATGGGCCACTCGAGCTCGGCGTATTCCTTCGACGTGGTGATGCCGAGCGGCAGGGTCACCGCGGCGAGCACGATCACGGCCTGCCAGCCCCAGAAGGTGAAGGCCGCGAGCCGGTCGCTGACCAGGCGCACGTGGCAGGTGCGCTGGACGATGTAGTAGGAACCGGCGAACAGCGCGCAGCCGCCGAAGGCGAAGATCACGGCATTGGTGTGCAGGGGGCGCAGCCGGCCGAAGGTCAGCCACGGCAGGTCGAAGTTGAGGGCGGGAAAGGCGAGCTGCGCCGCGATCCACACCCCGACCAGCATGCCGACCAGCCCCCACACGACCGTCATGATCGCGAACTGGCGCACTACCTTGTAGTTGTACGTTTCGGTCATCCGAACCACTCCCGTTGCGTGTTGCCGGGCTGGCCGCTGCCGCGGAGCCCGCTATGACGCCCCCGCGTCAAGGGCGGCGGCTGCGGCGCGGCCGCCGCCACCCGTATCCAGGTTCAGAAACGATACCCGATTCCGGCGCCTACGACCCAGGGGTCGACGTCGAGATTCACACGCAGGCCGACGCCGGGCAGCGCGGCCGGGTGCAGGGAGGCGGTGGTGTCGATGTCGATGTACTTGACGTCGATGTTGGCGAACCAGTTGCCGCCGATGTCCCAGTCGAGGCCGAACTGCGCCGCCCAGCCCCACGAACTGGACGTATCGACGTCCACCGGGCCACCCAGCGTGCGTTCCAGGTTCTTGGTCGCGTCGTTCCACAGGAATGCCGTGTAGTTGACGCCGACACCGGCGTAGGGCCGGAACCTGGCCGCCGGCCGGAAGTGGTACTGCAGGGTCACCGTCGGCGGCAGCACCCAGACGTCGAAGATCTTGGTGCCGTCGGGCACGCCGAGCCCGTTCAGCACCGGGTCGGAGCCATCGATCTCGACGTCATGGTTGGCCATGCCGGCGATCGCCTCGATGCCGAAATGCGGCGTGATCATGTAGGTCACGTCGAGCTCCGGTACCCAGGCCGCGTCGGCGCCGACGCCGGCGGTGAGCGGGGTGCTGGTGGTCGCGGTCTCGAGGTTGATGTTGCTGCTGGAGTCGTCGGGGATAATGCCGATGACGCGGCCACGCACGCGCCACTTGGAATCGGCCGGCGAACCTTCGGCAAGAGCGGCCGGTGTGCCCGTGACCAGGGCGGCGGCGAGCAGCACGGTGGCGGCGCCGCGCACGCGGCGGAGGGAAGAGAGATTGAGGTGCTTGCAGTGCATGGTCGTTCCCCGACTTTAATGGCGACTATCCGGCGCCCCGAGGCGCGGTCTGATCCGTGCGTCAGGGCGGGCCGTGGCGGCGCCGGCGGGGCTCCCGCATGACTCCTGCGGCGAGCACGTCCGGCTGCCGGGCGAGACAATGACGCAGGTGCAGCAAATTGCGCATGATCTGGATCAACCGCGCCGAAAATGAATAGCACAAGGTGCCGCGCCCCGCGACCACAGCCGTCATGACCAGCGCCCCGATACAAACGACCGCGACGCCTGCCGCCACTACCCCGAACTGCTTTCACTGCGGTGAGCCGGTACCGCCCGGCAGCCACTTCGGTGCGGCCATCGAGGGACAGGAGCGCCCGATGTGCTGTGTCGGCTGCGCGGCGGCGGCGGCGGCCATCGTCGGCTGCGGGCTGGGCGACTACTACCGCTTCCGCGAAGCGCGGGCGCTGAAACCGTCGGCGGGCGCAAGCGACACCCTCGCCGTGTACGACGATCCCGCCCTGCTGGAGCGCTTCTCGCGCGCGGCGGGCGATGCCCGCGAGGTCTCGCTGGTGGTGGCCGGGATGACCTGCGCGGCCTGCGCGTGGCTGCTCGAGCAGCGCCTGGCGGGCATGGACGGCGTCGAGGCCTGCGAGGTCAGCCTGGCGACCGGTCGCGCACACCTGCGCTGGCAGCCGTCACGCACGGCGCTGAGCGCGATGCTGGCAGCGATTGACGGGCTCGGCTTCGATGCGCGCCCGTATACCCCGGATGCGCGCCGGCGCAGCGAGACCGGTGCGGCGCGCGACCTGTTGCGACGTCTCGGTGTCGCCGCGATTTGCGGCATGCAGGTGATGATGATCGCGCTCGCGCTCTATCTCGGCGGTGATGACGCCGCGGCCGACGGCGCGCTGGCCGGCTTCCTGCGCTGGGCCGCGCTGGTCCTGACCGTCCCGGTGATGGCCTACGCCGCACAGCCGTTCTGGCGCTCCGCGCTGGCCGCCCTGCGCGCGCGGCGCGTCAACATGGACGTGCCGGTCACGCTGGCCCTGGTGCTCGCGTTCGGCGGCAGCGCCTGGCACACCCTGGCCGGCGCCGGCGCGGTGTACTACGACTCGGTGGTGATGTTCGCGACCTTCCTGCTCGCCAGCCGCTATCTCGAGCTGCGTGCACGGGTGCGCGCGGCAGCGCGGCTGGAGGCGCTGGGTGCGGTGCTGCCGGACGCTGCACGGCGCATCGCGCGCAGCGGTGCGCGCACGGCGTTCGAGACCGTGCCGAGCATAAGCCTGGAGCCTGGCGATCACCTCTGGATCCGCGCCGGCGAGGTGGTGCCGGCGGACGGCGAGATCGTGACCGGCCGCAGCAGTGTCGACGCCTCGGTGCTGACCGGCGAGTCGCTGCCGCAGCCCTGCGCCCCCGGCAGCCGCCTGCTGGCCGGCAGCGTGAACCTGGAGTCGCCGCTGGAACTGCGCGTCGGTGCGGTCGCCGCGCAGTCGTTCGCCGGGCACCTCGCGCGGCTGGTAGAGCGCGCCGCGGCGCTGCGCCCGGGCGAGGACCGGCTGGGCGCAGCGGTCGCGCGCTGGTTCGTGCTCGGCGTCCTGGTGGTGGCCGCGGTGACGGCCGCTGGCTGGGCACTGGTCGACCCCGGGCGCTGGTTCGCGGCCACGCTCGCCGTGCTGGTGGTGTCCTGTCCGTGCGCGCTCGCCCTCGCGCGGCCGGCGGCGCATGCCGCCGCGCACGCCGCGTTACTGGGGGAGGGCGTGGCCGTGCTCGGTGCCGGCGCGCTGGAGCGCCTGTCCGCGGCCGACGTGGTCCTGTTCGACAAGACCGGGACCCTCACCACGGGAGAGCTCGAGCCGGCAGCCGTCGAGGTTTTCGGCGAGCGCGACGAGGCGCACTGCGTGGCGCTGGCGGTAGCGCTGGCCGAAGCATCGGAGCATCCGCTGGCCCGCGCCCTGCGCC
This sequence comes from Gammaproteobacteria bacterium, assembly GCA_041984235.1. Taxonomy (GTDB): domain Bacteria; phylum Pseudomonadota; class Gammaproteobacteria; genus JBHIYN01. Next base: position 315,851 of record JBHIYN010000003.1, on the reverse strand, counting down.
GTGTCGAGCTGGCGGCGGCGATGCTGCGCCCGGCAACCCTGGCCAGCCGCGCCGGTCGCGGGTCGAGCGCGGTCACCGCGGCGGGCGAGCGGGTGTGTCTCGGCTCGCGGGAGTTCGTTGCCGCGACGGTTGGCACTGCGGCCTTCGCCGGTATTGCGCCGCAACGCGACGACGGCGGCAAGGAAGCGTGGCTGGCGTGCGATGGCCGGGTCGTCGCACGCTTCGAGTTCGCCGACACGCTGCGCTCCGAGGCGCCGGGGCTGATCGCCTGGCTGGCGCAGCACGGCCTGCCGAGCCTGATCGTGAGCGGCGATCGCGAGTCCGCAGTAGCCGCCATCGCCGGGGCTGCCGGCATCGGGGCCTGGCACGCGGCCATGCGGCCGGCCGACAAGCTGGCCGAGGTCGAACGCCGCCAGGCCGCCGGCGAGCGCGTCGTCATGGTCGGTGACGGCATCAACGACAGCCCGGTGATGGCGCGCGCGGACGTCTCCATCGCGGTGGCGGACGCCACGGCTCCGGCGCGCCAGCAGGCGGACATCCTGCTGCTGGCGCCTACCCTGGAAGGCGTGCGCGCCGCGGTCTCGGTGGCGGCCCGCCTGCGCCGCGTGGTGCGGCAGAACCTGGCCTGGGCGATCGCATACAACGCCGGCGCCGTCCCGCTGGCGGTGGGCGGCTGGTTGCCGCCGTGGGCCGCGGCCATCGGCATGTCGCTGAGCTCGCTGGCGGTTGTCGCCAACGCGCTGCGCATCCGGGTGCGGCGCTGAGCGGGGCGCGACGATGGAGATCATCTACTTCCTGATCCCGCTGTCGCTGGTGCTGGTCGCGGTCATCGTGTGGGCCTTCCTGTGGGCGGTCAACCACGGCCAGTTCGACGACCTCGAGCGTCGCGGCAGCGATATCCTGCGCGAGGACGACGACCGACCCGGTCGCAACGACGACGCGTCCTGAGACGCGCCACCGCGCCCGTCAGTGGTGGTGGGCCGGTGCCGACGCCGCCGGCGCGGGCCCGGGATGCGCGTGGCCGTGATGGTGGAACAGGGCGCCCGCGAACGGGTAGACGAGACCGGCGAGAACCAGCAGCGTGCCGGCGGCGCGGCGCAGCCGGGCGTGCCGCAGCAGCTTGCCGCGCGCGGCCAGGGTACCGGCGAGCAACAGCGCCGGCGAGGTGCCGAGGCCGAAGGCGAGCATGACCAGGGCCGCGTGACCCGGCTGCGCGCTGGCCGCGGCGAACAGCAGCGTGGCGTAGACCAGGGCGCAGGGCAGCCAGCCCCACAGCATGCCGAACAGCCACGCCGCGCGCGCGCTGCGCACCGGCACCAGCGACCGCGCCGGCCGTTGCAGGCGCAGCCACAGGCGACGCCCGAAGCCCTCGAGCATGGCCGCGGGGGCGCCGACACCGAGCAGCGAGAGGCCGGCGACCACCAGGATCGCGCCGGCCAGCGTGCGCAGCACGGTGTGCCCGGTACCGGAGGCGAACAGGGTGACCAGGCCGCCGCCGGCGGCGCCGAGCAGGGCGCCGGCCAGCATGTAGCTGGCCACGCGTCCGCCGTTGTAGGCGAGCGCGAACGGCAGCATGCCACGTGCCTGCCGTGCATCGCCGTCGACCGCCAGCGACAGCGCCCCGACGATGCCGCCACACATGCCGACGCAGTGCACCTGGCTGACCAGCCCGAGGTTGAAGGCGATCAGCAGGTCGGCGACGAGATGCAGGTCGTTCACCGGCGGTGCCGCCCGCGTCGCCGGTCGATCACGGGCCGCCCGGAGCGATAGACTATGCCGGACGTCCCGTTCGTATCGTCCATCGTCGCACCATGTCCGAGTCTCTCGTCCACACACCGCTGCACGCCTGCATGACCCGCGAGGTGATCAGCGTCGGTCCCTACGACTCGCTGGCGCAGGCCTGGGAGTTGATGAGCGTGAACCGCATCCGCCGCGTGACCGTGATGGACGGCGACGACCTGGCCGGTATCCTGACCCAGCGCGACATCCTCAATGCCAAGCCGGGCGATCCGGGCCGGCGGCTGTCGTTGGCCGAGGTCGCCGAGGCGCTGGACCGCCTGGTCGTCAGCACGATCATGACACGCGACCCGATCAGCGCGTTCGACAACGATACTGTAGGTCATGCCGCCGAGCTCATGCTCGAGCACAAGATTGGCGGCCTGCCGGTGATCGACACACGACGCAAGGTCGTCGGGCTGGTCACCGAGTCGAACATCTTCCGCCTGCTCGCCGATCGCTGGCGCGACGACAACCTGATTTTCTCCGGCGCCCACTAGGCGCATCACACAGCGAGAGTCCGTTCATGTCCAATGCCGAACAGATGCGTGCGCAGCTCGAGCAGCTGCGTGCCGAGCTTACCGCGCGCCGCGAGCGCATCACCGCCCACGGCCGGGACGGCGTGCCGGCCGATTTGGAGGAACAGGCGACCGCGCGCGAGAACGACGACGTCGTCAACTCGCTCGGCGTGCAGATCGACGGCGAGCTGCGCCAGATCAGCGCCGCGCTGGCGCGCCTGGAGCGGGGTGACTTCGGCCGCTGCGCCCGCTGCGGCGAAGACATCGAGCCGGCCCGGCTGGAGGCGCTGCCGTACGCCGAACACTGCATCCGCTGCGCGGAGTAGGTCGGCGGCCCGTACGCGGCCGGCGCGCGCCCGCGGCACTCAGGGCGCGGTGACGCCGACCTTCTTGCGCAGCGCCGCCATGTCGATGAGGATGCGCGACTCGAGCTGACGCGCGAGATGCTCTTCGTGCACGTAGCCGTATTCCTCGAGCAGGCTGTAGGCCTCCCTGGCATGTTCGCCTTCGGGATCGGCCTCGATTGCGGCGGCCAGCAGGATCTCCATTTCCGGTACTCCGGGTTCGGGTTCGCTGGTGCGCAGGGCGACTATCGCGAGACGGAAGTACACCTCCGCGCGGGTGGCATCGTCGAGATCCGGATGCGCCTGCAGATAGGTACGCATGATGCGCGCGGCGATGAAATCCTCGACTGCGCGGATGCGGTTGCCGGGGGCCGGCGAGAGGTGGGTGGCATGGTCGAAGATCTGGAATGCACGCTTCAGGTTGGGCGTGCCGGACAGGCTGCCGACGTGGCGGGTGAGCGCACTCTGCCAGTGCGCCAGCCGCCGCTGCATGAAGTACGGCAGGTCGTCGCGGGCGGCATAGCGAGAGAGAAACCCGCGCACGCGCTCGACGCTGTTGCTGACCGAGATGCCGATGCGCAGGTAGCGCACCATGATGCCGCGATACTCGGCCTCGACCGGATCCATCGCGGGGTCCATCAGGCGCTGCTCCAGCACCTCCATCGCGGCGTCAAACTGGCGCGTGGCGACGAACAGCAGGGCGCGTGATTCCGGCGGCACGTCTTCCATCGCCATGCGCGCGACCAGGCGCTGGCTGAACAGCTCCTGCGAGTCGGACGGCAGGCGCGAATGGCAGGCCACGCAGTGGTCGGTCAGCTCCATCAGCGAGTAGTAAGCGTAGTCGGGCCACTCCTCGCGGAAGGAGGCCGCCGTGTTGCGCACCAGGCGGTCGAAAGACCGCGCGAGCAGGTCGAACTCGGCGTCCTGCTGCTTGCCATGTTCGACCAGGGTGCCGGAGGCGGAAGTCAGGATTTCGAGCTTGGCATCGATCAGCTCGCGATCCCAGGGCGAGCGCTGATCGGAGCCGCGCACGCTGAGCGGCAGCAGGTAGGCGATGGCGTCATACACGTCACGCATGACGACGCCGGTCGACTCGGCGCCGGCGAGTGTGCTGGTCACGAGCAGCAGGCCTGCGACGAGGGTGCGGGTGATCTTCATCAATTTCTCTCGGGTGGGATTCAGGGGATCAGCGCACCAGCGTGACCGGGCAGTGCGCGTGGCTGGTGACCTGGGTGCTCACGCTGCCGAGCAGCAGGCGGCTGAAATTCGACTGGCCGCGGGTACCCAGGACGATCAGATCGCATTGATGTTCGTCGGCAAACTGGCAAATCTGCTCGGCAATCTGGCCCCATAGCTGGACCGTGTCCTGGATGCGTGCGCCGTCGCCGCAGGCGTGCACGGTTTCCGGCAGCAGTGATTCGGCGGCATTGTCCTCGACGTTCTTGCGGATCTCCTCCGCGGTCATCGACGAGTAGGGTACCGTCGCCGGCCAGATTGCCGGCCCCATCGCGTTGAGCATGACGGCGTCGTCGTTGTGCACGGTCACGATGGAGATCGCGGCGCCCGTGGCGCGTGAGAGCATGCCGGCGAAGCGCGCGGCATGCAGCGCGTGGTCGGACCCGTCGGTGGCGACGAGAATGTGATTGAGCGTTTCCATCCGATGCCTCCGCGCGGCGGGATTGCTGCTAAATTAACCAACGCTTCGGCAACGCGGCTATCCGTGATTACCGAAACGCACCGCCACGGCCGGCCACGGCGGTAATCTCGTTACGATAGCGCAAATCAGGGGAGGCAAACATGATCTTGAAGGGCATCCGGGTGCTCGATTTCACCCAGTACCTGGCCGGGCCGACGGTGACCCGGCTGATGGCCGAGATGGGCGCCGACATCATCAAGGTCGAACGTGCGCCGGCCGGCGATCCCTCGCGTGCACTGCCGGCAGTGAAGGAGGGCCGCAGCGGCTACTTCGTACAGCAGAACCTGGGCAAGCGCAGCCTGTGCATGGACCTGGCCAGTGCCGAGGTCGACGCCATCGTGCGCGACCTGGTCCCCAACGTCGACGTGGTGGTGGAGAACTTCGGTCCCGGCGTGATGGAGAAACGCGGCTGGGACTTCGCCGCGCTGAGCGCCCTCAATCCGCGCCTGGTGATGGCGTCAATCTCGGCTTTCGGACGCGAGAGCCCGCTCTCGCACAAGACCGGCTTCGACTGGATCGCGCAGGCATTCGCCGGCGTCATGGCGGTGACCGGGCCGCGTGGCGGCGCGCCGCACCCGGTCGGCATGGGCATGGCCGACGTCAACGCCGGCGTGCACGCCTTCTCCTCCATCGGCTACGCCCTGTTCAACCGCGAACGCACCGGCGAGGGCCAGTGGATGGATATTTCGATGATTGACTGCCTGTTCCACATGCACGAGATCAACCTGCAGGTGAACCAGATCACCGAGGGTGCGTTCCGGCCGGGCCCGGTCGGCAACCATCACCAGCTGCTGTGCCCGTGCGGGGTCTACCAGGGGCCGGAGGGCCACATCGCGCTGCTCATCGTACAGCCGCAGTGGGCCAACATGTGCCGTGCGATGGAACGTCCCGACCTGGAGACCGACCCGCGCTTCGCCGAGTCGCCGGCGCGCGCCGAGAACCAGGACACGCTGATCCCGATGATCGAAGCGTGGATGGCGGGCTTCCCGAGTGACGCGGCGGTGCTCGAACGTCTCGAGGCACACCGCGTGCCGTGCGGGCCGGTGCTGAATCCCGCCGATGCCGTGGACCACCCGTACTTTCGCGGGCGCGGCACCGTGCGCGAGGTCGTCGATCCGTTTCTGGGCGCGCTCGACCTGCCCGGCTTTCCGCTGCGTTTCTCCGGCCAGGCCGAGTACCCGGCGCGGGCGGCGCCGTTGCTGGGCGAGCACAATGCGGACATTCTCGGCGAAGTCGCCGGCTACGACGGTGCGCGCATCGCGGCGCTTGCCGGTGCCGGAGTGCTGGTCCAGGGTGAGCGCTGAGACGTTTGTAGAACGGCGCAACATGAGCAGGGCGGAGCGGGTCCGTTCCGCCGGAGGAGACGAGCTATGAAACTGATGTGGTTCCACCTGATGCCCTACACGGAGTTGCCCGAGGACTTCAAGGAACGGCACCCCTCGGTCTGGATCGACATCGATCCCGGGTTGTTCGACCCGCAGCGCGGGCACGCCATGTACAACGATTTCATCGACGAGCTGGAGTACGCCGCCGAAGTCGGCTTCGACGCGGTATGCGTCAACGAGCATCACGCCAACGGCTACGGCCTGATGCCGTCGCCGAACCTGGTCGCCTCGGCCCTCGCACGCTCCACGCACGACGCGGCGATTTGCGTGATGGGCAACTCGGTCGCGCTGTACAACCCGCCGACCCGGGTGGCCGAGGAAATGGCGATGATCGACGTCATCTCCGGCGGGCGCATGATCGCGGGATTCCCGGTGGGCAGCCCGCAGGACACCTGTTTCGCCTACGGACAGAACCCGAGCATGCTCAGGCAGCGCTATTTCGAGGCCATCGAGTTCATTCTGCGCGCCTGGACCGCGGAGGAGGTGTTCGCCTTCGACGGCCGCTTCACCAAGCAGCGTTACGTCAACTGCTGGCCGCGCCCGATCCAGCAGCCGCATCCGCCGGTCTGGATTCCGGGCGGTGGCTCGGTGGAAACGTGGCGCTACTGCGCCGAGCATGACTACGTGTACTGCTTCCTGTCCTACTTCGGCTACAAGATTGCGCGCGAGCAGATGCAGGGCTACTGGGCCGAGATGAAACGTCTCGGCAAGGACCCCAACCCGTTCCGCGCCGGCTTCCTGCAGTTCGTCGGTGTGGCCGAGACACGCGCGGAGGCGATGCAGCTCTACCGCGAGCCTGCCGAGTATTTCTACGACCGCTGCCTGCACGTCGATCCGCGCTGGGTGGTGCCGCCGGGTTACATGACCGAAGCGACCATCCGTGCCCGCGTCGAGTCGCAGGTGCAGCTCGCGGCGAAGGCATCGGCCGGCGGTGGTCCGTCGATCAACCAGAACGCCAAGGACTTCGAGGGCATCGTCGACAACGGCTACGTGCTGGTCGGCAGCCCGGACGAAGTGGCCGAGAAGCTGCGCGAGATCGCGCTCGATCTCGGCGTCGGCCACCTCATGCTGCTGCTCCAGTTCGGCAACATGGGCAAGGACCTCGTGAAGTACAACACGAAGCTTTTCGCCGAGCAGGTCATGCCGCAGATCCGCGACCTGTTCGAGGACGAGTGGGAGGACCACTGGTGGGTGAAGCCCATGGACCGTCGCGCCCGCCATTCAGAGGCCGCCGCGTGAGCGCGCCCGGGCAGAGCGAAGTCCACGTCAACGGCCACGCCGTGCGGGTGTGGCGCAAGGGGCGCGGCGAGAAGCTGGGATTCTTTGCCGGGATCGGCGGGCTGCCGCGCTGGACGCCATTCCTGGACGCCCTCGCCGAAGAGCGCGAGGTGATCGTGCCGTCGTTGCCGGGCTTCCCGGGAGCAGCCGGGCACGACGAGCTGGATACCCTGTTCGACTGGTTGCTGGCCACGCGCGACATCCTTGCCGCGAGCGGGCTGGACGGCGCCGACGTGATGGCGGTGTCGGTGTCCGCGCCGCTGCTCGCCGATGTCGCGGGCGTGTGGCCGGGCTCGATCCGCCGCCTGGCGTTGCTGGCGCCGTTCGGCCTGTTCGATCCGGCCGAGCCAGCGACCGATATCTGGGCTTTCCGCCCGGGACACCTGCCGGACTTCATGTGCGCCGATCGCGAGACCTACAAGGCCTTCATCGAGCAGCCCGAGGAGGCCGATCCGATCGAATGGAAGGTCGAGCAGATGCGCGCCCTGGAGGCCTCCGCGCGCTACCTGTTTCCGACCGGCAACACCGGGCTGGCGGCGCGCCTGGGACGCATCGGCTGCCCGCTGCTGCTGCTGCGCGGCAGCGAGGATCGCGTGATCCCGGCAGCCTACCTCGAGCATTTCGCGCGCGGCGTCTCGGGTCCGGCGCAAATCGCCCACATCGAGGGTGCCGGGCACCTCGCCGAGCTCGACCGCCCGCAGGCCGTGGCGGCCGTGGTCCGGGATTTCCTGGCCGCCTGAGGGCGGCCACCGACCGTGCACCGCTTCGCCGACCTGTACGCCCGGGCCGCGGCGCGCAAGGGCGGCGAAGCCGCGCTGGAAGCGTTGATTCCCGCTGCCCAGCCGGCCGCGGCGCTGGCCCGCATCGGCGACGATCGCTGGCTCTCGGGAATGACCCGCGCGGTGTTCCAGGCCGGCTTCGTGTGGCGCGTGGTGGCGGCCAAGTGGCCGGCCTTCGAGCACGCCTTCCAGAACTTCGACCCGCACGCGGTGGCCTACCTGTCGGAGGACGACATGGATCGCCTGCTCGGTGACAAGAACCTGATCCGGCACCATGCCAAGCTGCGCGCGGCGCGTGACAATGCGGTTTTCATGCTCGATCTCGCGGCCGAGCACGGCAGCGCCGCGAAATTCTTTGCCGACTGGCCGGGCGAGGATTACGTGGGATTACTGCAGGTGCTGAAGAAACGCGCCAGCCGCATGGGCGGCATGTCGGCGCAGTACTGGCTGCGCAGCATGGGCAAGGACAGCTTCCTGCTCACCCGCGACGTGGTCGCGGTGCTGGTCAGCGAAGGCGTCATCACGCGCACCCCGACCTCGCAGCGCGACCAGCGTGCGGTACAGGACGCGTTCAATCGCTGGAGCGACGAATCGGGCCGCGGGCTGACCGCAATCAGCCGCGTGCTGGCCATGAGTATCTGACAGGCCGGGACAGGCCGTTTCCGCAACGGGCATACCTGCTTTCCCCGCGGATGAATGGCGGCAGCAGATCGGCGTTGACGGTGGATCGTGTGCTGTCGAGCGCATATAAAAGCGGCATGTCCGCACCGGAAAGAGAGGAGAAGCCATGAACGCCGAAGCTGCCGAGCGACTGGAACGTACCGTGAGCGAGGGCTACCGGCTGCTCGAGCCCGCCCAGAAGTACACGCAGGCGTTTTGCACCGAGGACGAGATCCAGATTGCCGGACACATCCGCGATTTCGTCACCCGCGAGATCATGCCGTACCGCCACGACCTCGAGGGGGGCTGGCACCGTGACGAGAAGCTGGCCAAGGAAACCCTGCACCGGCTGTATGCGAAGCTGGCCGACCTCGGGGTGACCAAGACCAACCTGCCCGAGGCGCATGGCGGCCTGGGCTACTCGCCGGTGGTGCGGCAAATGATCAACGAGGAGCTGTCGCGCGCCGACATCGGGCTGGCGACCAAGGTCGGCAAGATCCACTGGATCGTGTCGTGCATGGTCGCGGCGGGGCGCGAGGACCTGCTCGAGGAGTTCGCGCCGCGCATCGTCGGTGACGAATCCTGGACCGCCTGCGTGGCCATCACCGAGCCACAGGGCGGCGCCAACGTCGAGGATCCGGCGTTGCAGTTCCGCACCCTGCGCGTGACCGCGAAGCGCGACGGCGGCGATTACGTGATCAACGGGCACAAGCTGTGGCCGGGGCCTTCAGGCTATCTCGACCGCTTCCAGAGTGCGCACCTCAAGGGGCATCTCGGCTACTGGACGGTGGCGACCACCGATCCGGATGCCGGCGCCGAGGGCGTCGGCCTGTTCCACGTGCCGCCCGACGCGAAGGGTCTGGAGTTCTCCAACCCCTACCAGAAAATGGGCTTCTCCTGGACCGAGTCGAATTCCGATATCTGGTTCAACGACGTGCGTATTCCCGAACGCTACCGGGTCGACACCGAGCCGGGGCAGGGCGCCCAGCTGGTGTCCGGCTTCATCATTGCGCTCGGGCGGCTGGCCGGCGCCGCCCGCCTGGTCGGCCTGTCCGAGGCGGTGCTGGAGATCGTGCTCGACTGGAGCCAGCACCGCATCATTGCCGGCACCCCCATGCGCGAGCGTTCCCTGTTCGCGACCTACCTGGCCGAAATGTATCGCGCGATCGACATTGCCCGGCAGTACTACCTGTCGGTGACCTGGCAGGTGACGCGGCCCGACGTCTACGGCTCGCCGTGGTCGAAGGAGATGAAAGCGAAGTGTTCTGCCGCGCGTTCCTACGCCGGCGACACCGCGGAGATGGTGTGCAACCGTGCCATGGAGCTGATGGGCTCGGCGGGCTACGCCTACGAGAGTCACGTAGAGAAGTACATGCGCGACTACAAGATCGTGCAGATGTGGCTGGGTGGCGCGCAGCGTGACCGGCTGGATATCGCGCAGGGGCTGTACGGACCCTTCAAATGGGCCGGGTCGGACTTCTGATGCGGAGAGGTCCGCCGGGCGCTCAGGAATGGTGAACAGGAGCATCGAACCATGGGCATGACCGTAGAAGACATCGTCAAGGCGGCGCGCGCGCAGGTCGAGGAGATCGACGTCGCCCGCGCGCGGGAGCTGCAGGCCGGGGGCGCGGTGTTCATCGACGTGCGCGAGCCCGCTGAATGCGCCAAGGGCGCCATTCCCGGTGCGCTGCAGCTGCCGCGCGGGGTGCTCGAATGGAAGGTCGGCGCCGAACCTGCACTGGCGGATCGCGAGCAGCCGGTCGTGGTCTATTGCCAGGCCGGCGGCCGCGCCGCGCTGGCCGCGGTCGCGCTCGCGCAGATGGGCTTCACGAACGTGATGTCGATCGCCGGCGGCTACGGCGCCTGGGACGCCGAGGACTGAGGACGCCGCACGCCGCTTACGCCGCAGGCGCGGTGTAAGCGGCCCGCACCCCTGGCCGTCCCGGCAGGCCGCACGCCCGGCACCGCGGCGACCCGCCTTGCAATCGGGCAGGCCGCTGGGTAGACTTTGCCGCTATTCCATACGGCGGCGTACGGTACGGTTCAGTACGGAGACGCCAAGCGGTTGATCCGCAGAGCGAAACGCGACGTCAGCCGGGGCCCCGTTCATGGGTTGTCCCGAGGCGAAGCGATAAGCAGTCGGAAGCGCCGCTCGGCGAGTTCGTCGCGCAATTCGGCCGGCAGACTGAGGGAGGTCGTGTATTCCCCCACCTGATAGAAGTACAGCGCCTGCGCGCGCAGCAACGCCTCGGCATCGTCGAAACCGGCGGCGGCGAACAGTGCGCACAGGTAGTCGATGCGGCGGCGATCGATTTCCGCCACCGCGGCCTGGGCATAGTCGTCGAAGCGCGCGAACTCGCGCATGGCGACATCGTGGCGCGAATCGTCAGTGTGGTCGGTGAACTCGATGACGGACTTGATCAGGTTGGGCGCATCGTTGATGTGGTTGATGTCGAGATCTTCGATGAACGCGACCTGGTTGTCACGCCACCAGTCGACCATGTTGTGCAGCAATTCTTCGCGGTTCTTGAAATGCCAGTAGAAGCTGCCCTTGGTCACGTCGAGCTCGCGCGCGAGGATTTCGACCTTGACGTTGCCGATGCCCTGCGAGAAGAGCACGTCGAGCGCCTTCCTGAGCCAGGCGTCGCGATGCAGGCTGGGTTTACTGGATTTGGGCATGGTTCGTCGGCTTTCCTGGCCAGCACGATGAAACACGATTTTAACCGAGTCGCGCGGCGTAGCCACGCCGCGTGGCCAGTTCGAACCTGATGCGCGGCTGAACGCCGCCCGAGGAGGACACTTTGGATCTCGATCACCTGACCGAAGAAGTCGACCGGCGTTACCAGACGCTGCTCGACGAGGGCGCCGATCCCAACGAATGGGCCTACGCCTGGCGCTCCGAGTACAACCGCGGCGGCTTCAAGGCGGTCGATTTCCTGATGGATCGCGTGGTGAATCCGGGCAAGTGCGTGGGCTGCGCCGCCTGCGTGACGATCTGCCCGGTCGACGTGTTCGACTACGTCGATGAAAAGCCGGTCGATGCGCGTGACGACGCCTGCGTGTTCTGCGAGCTGTGCGTGGACGCCTGCCCGGTGCTGCGCCCGACCGACCAGGACCTGCGCGAACAGATCGGACTGAAGGAGCCGGTCAGGGACGAGGGCTTCGGGCCCTACGCCTACGGGGTCTACGCGCGCGCGACCGACAAGGCCTGGGCCGAGAACGGCCAGGACGGCGGGGTGTGCTCGGCGCTGCTCATCCACGGCCTGCGCAACGGCACGCTGAAGGGCGTGGTCGCCGGCGAAGAGGTCAGCGACAACCCGCAGATGGGATCGTCGATGCTGCAGACGAGCGAGGAGCAGGTGCTGGCCGGGGCGCGCTCGCGTTACACCTACCAGTCCAACACCCTGGCGCTGGTCGAGGCGATGAAGAAGGGCGTCGCGCCGCTCGCCGTGGTCGGCGTGCCGTGCCAGGTCGACGGCGTACGCCAGCAGCAGCATTCCTCCATCCGGCTCGATGTCGCCGAGTGGTACCGCGAGAACATCGCGCTGGTCATCGGCCTGTTCTGTTCGGAGTCGTTTACTGAAAAGGGTATCGACTGGCTGGCCGAGGATCTCGCCGTCGAGAAGCGCGACATCGCCAACATCAACATCAAGGGCCGCGTCGAGATCAAGCTGCGTGACGGGCGCGAGGAAGTGAAGTCGCTGAAGGCGTTCGGCAAGTACGCGCGGCCGGCCTGCCTGTACTGCATGGACTACTCGGCGGACAACGCCGACATCGGCTTCGGCGGCATTGGCATCGACGGCTGGACCTTCACCGTGATCCGCACCGAGGCCGGGCACAAGGCGTGGCAGGCGCTGGTCGCGGACGGCTGGGTCGAGACGAAGGAATTCGACGAGGAGCCGAAGGGCAAGGACCTGGTGGCGCGGCTGTCCATCTACAAGCGCAACCGGCCGCTGCCGGCGTTGATGCCGACCCTGCCCGAGCGCGAGGCGATCGGCAATCTCGACCCCAAGAATTACTACCGCGGCTGGGAAGCCGGCAACTCGCCGCAGGAATGGCGGCCGCTGCCGCCGCCACCGCCGAAGAAGAAAAAGGCACCGAAAAAGGAGGACGCGGCATGAACGCGGCAGTCAAACCGACGCTGAAGGATCTCAACGTCATCGTCGCGGGGCAGGGCGGGGACGGCTCGCTGACCGTGGTCAACGTGCTCGCCGACGTGCTGCGCACCGGCGGCATGCGCGTCTACACCGAGCGCGACGTGCTGTCGCGCATCAAGGGCGGCATCACGGCCGCGACGCTGCGCGCCTACGCCGGCGAACGACTGTGCATCGGCAGTCACATCGATCTGCTGGTCGCCTTCGACGTTGCCGCGGTGGCCAAGCACGCCTACCGCCTCAACGAGCGCAGCGTGGTCATCTACGACAACTCCGGCGGGCCGCTGCCGGACGGCTACGGGGTGCCCGAGGGCGCGCGCGTCATCGGCGTGCCGCTCAGCCGCCAGGCGGTGCGCGCCTTCCGCCGCGACATCTACAAGAACAGTATCTCCTTTGCCGTCATCGGGCGCCTGCTGGGGCTGGACGACGACGCCATGCGGCGCGCGTTCGAGAAGCGCTTCTCGCGCCGTGGTCCGCAAGCCCTGAAGTACAACCTGGAGGCGCTGGACGTTGGTTTGGGGCTCGCCGAAGAGGCCGGTCTGGACACCGACAGCGGCATGTACCGCATCGAGGCGATGGACTCGAAACCGCACATGCTGATCACAGGGAACGAGGCGATGGCGTTCGGCTTCCTCGTCGCCGGCGGCCGCTTCTTTGCCGGCTACCCGATCACTCCGTCGACCGAGGTCATGGAGTGGCTGACGAAGTGGCTGCCGAAGTACGGCGGTGTCGTGCGCCAGGCCGAGGACGAGCTGTCGGCGATCAACATGGCGATCGGGGCGGCGCTGACCGGCACCCGTGCGATGTGCGCGACCTGCGGGCCGGGGTTGTCTCTCATGCAGGAAGGCGTCGGCCAGCTCGGCATGGGCGAAATTCCGCTGGTCATCATCGACGCCCAGCGCGGCGGGCCCAGCACCGGCCTGCCGACCAAGCCCGAGCAGAGCGACATCAATCTCATGGTCTACGGCGGGCATGGCGACTTCCCGCGCGTGGTGCTCGCGCCGGGACACCCGGAGGAGTGTTTCCACATGGCGGTCAAGGCGACCAACCTCGCGGCACGTTACCAGTGCCCGGTCTTCATCGCCTCCGACCAGGGTCTGTCGCAGAACACAGCAACCGTGGATCCTTTCGACCTGGCCGCGGTCGAGGTCGATCGTGGCAAACGGGTGGAGGCTGCCGAGCTCGAGGGTATGGAGGTGTACAAGCGTTACGCCTTCAGCGAGGACGGCGTGTCCGCATTCGCCGCACCCGGCACCCCTGGCGGCATGTCGCTGGTGACGGGTAACGAGCATGACGAGTTCGGCCTGGTCTCTACCGATCCCGGCAACCGCCAGCGCATGATGGACAAGCGCATGCGCAAGATGCAGACCATGCTGCCGGAGCTGCCGCGCGCGGTGCTGCACGGTGAGGAGGGCGCCGCCATCGGCTTCATCGGCGTGGGCATGCTCTACGGGGTGATCCTGGAGGCGATGGACCTGCTGGCCGAGCAGGGCATTCCGACCTGCTATCACCAGCCGCGCACGCTGTGGCCGATGCTCGACGAGACAGTCGAGTTCACCCACCAGTGCGCGCGGGTCTACGTGGTCGAGTACAACGCCGTTGGCCAGCTCGCGAATCTCATTATCGGCCAGGGCGGCAATACCGACACCATCGAGAAGTTCATCAAGTACGACAGTACGCCCATGCGCGCCGAAGAAATCGTGCAGCGGGTCATCGCCGACGTGCGCAACGAGGAGGCCCGAGTCGCATGAGCAGAACCTTCACTCCCGCCCGTCCCATCTGGTGCGCCGGCTGCGGCGATTTCGGTGTCCTGCAGGCCCTGGTCAGTGCGCTGGAGGATCTCGACATTCCCCCGCACCAGCGCATGGTCGTGGCCGGCATCGGCTGCTCCGGATCGCTGCAGAACAACCTGTCCTGCTACGGCTACCACGCGCTGCATGGCCGCGTGCTGCCGACGGTGACCGGGGCCAAGCTGGCCAATCCCGGGCTGACCGTGATCGGGGTCGGCGGTGACGGCGACGGTTACGCCATCGGCGGTGGCCACCTGGTGCACGCGCTCAAGCGCAACCCCAGCCTGACCTACATCGTGATGCAAAACGGTACCTACGGGCTGACCAAGGGGCAGCCGTCGCCGACCAGCCCCAGGGGCTTCGGCAACAACATCGAGGAAGACCTCGATCCGATCGCCATCGGGCTCGGCATTCCCGGCTCGACCTTCCTCGCACGCGGCTATACCGGCCAGCCGGCGCAGCTCCTCAGACTCACCACCGAGGCGCTGAAGCATGCGGAGAGCGGTAAGGGCATGGCGTTCCTCGAGGTGCTGTCGCCCTGTGTGACCTACAACGACACCTACCGCGAGTGGCGCACCGCGGTTTACGACCTCGACGCCGAGAGTGGCTACGACCCGGCCGATCGTGGCGCGGCCTTCGCCCGCGTGCTGGAGCTGCGCGAAGAAGGGCGGTTGCCGCTCGGCATGATCTACCGCGGCGAGCGCCCGGCACTGGAGTCGCAGGCGGTCAACCGCGATTTCGCGCCTGCCGCCGTGCAGGACGTCGCCGCGCCCGAGCTGGTCGCGCGCTACGCGGAGACGATGCAATCGTTCATGCGCTGAACGCCGTTACCGAACTTCCTCCCACGCTGTCTTGCTGCGCCGCCGGCGCGCCACGTCAGTCAGTGGTTTCCGGGCCGCACTGCGGCCCGTTTTTTTCTGGGCCGGTTCAAGTGACGCCGCCGGCGGCCGCTAGAACGGAAATGGCAGAGCTGTCCTGACGGTAGCCGGGCGTGTCCACGGCCATGACCCATCGTGACGTCCTGGAGGCGCTGAATCACCCGATCCCGGCGCGTGACAAGCTGTGCCGTATCCACGAGTGGGTGCGCGGCCTGTTCCCGTTCGTCGCCCGCATCGCGGTGACCACCTACGACCCCGGGACCCAGGTGCTCAAGGAGTACCTGCACAGTGGTACCGAGCAGGACCCGATGGCGCATTACAGCGCGCGGCTCGACTGCGTGCCGTCGCTGGAGGCGCTGCGCCGCGAGGGCAGGGCGCGGGTCATCGAGCACCCGGTGACCCGCGAGCAGGAAACCAGCGAGCACCAGCGCCGCATCGGCCGGTACGGCTACGCGGCCAGCTACACGCTGCCGATGTTCTGCAACGGCGAGTTCTTCGGCTTCATCTTCTTCAACTCGACCGAGCCGGAGGTGTTCTCCGAAGCCGTGCTGGGCGAGCTGGACGTGGTCGGCCACATGGTGTCCCTGCTCGTCATCAACGAGCTGTCCAGCGCCCGCACGCTGCTTGCCGCGACCCGGGCGACGCAGCACATCGCGCGCCTGCGCGACAACGAGACCGGCGCGCATCTCGACCGCATGGCGCGCTACGCGCGCCTGATTGCCGCCTCACTCGCCGACGAGTGTGGATTCGATGACGCCTTCGTCGAGCACCTGTTCCTGTTTGCGCCGTTGCACGACATCGGCAAGATCGGCATCCCGGACGAGATCCTGCTCAAGCCGGGCCGGCTCGACGACGGTGAGCGCAGCGTCATGCAGACGCATGCCCGCAAGGGCCGCGAAATCATCGACGAAGTGGTGGGACAGTTCGGTCTGCACGCGCTGGAGCACATCGAAATGATGCGCAACATCATCGAGTACCATCACGAGAAGGTCGACGGCGGCGGCTACCCTGAGGGCATCGCCGGCCGCACCATCCCGATCGAGGCGCGCATCGTCGCCGTTGCCGACGTCTTCGACGCGTTGACCAGCGCCCGGCCCTACAAGCCCGCCTGGAGCAACGACGAGGCCTTCGAGTACCTGCTCGGCGAGTCCGGCCGCCGCTTCGATGGCCGGGCGGTCGCAGCCCTCATCGCAGAGCGCGCCGCGGTCGAGCAGATCCAGGCCACGTTCCGCGAGAACCCCTTCGGCTGACGATCCCGGCCCGCGCAGCCGGGCCTCGCGGTCAGCCCCGGCGTCCCGTGCCGCGAGCCCGAATCAGGCGTTCTGCCGCGCCCAGGCCTGCAGCTCGTCGATCGACTTGTAGCCGCCGCTGCCGCCGGCGACGCCGCGTTCGCGCGCGTCGTGGATGCAGCGCACCGGGCACAGCGGTACGCAGATCCCGCAGTTGATGCATTCCTCTTCGCGGATCGCAAAGCGGCCGAGGAAATCGGTCTCGACCCGGTAGATGGCCTCGACCTGGGCCGGGCAGGCGTGATCGCAGGCGCCGCAGGCGATGCAGGTCTCGTCGATGTAGAAGTAGCCCTTGTCGGCCTTCGCCATGTCCGCCGGCCCGTGCTCAGTCGAAGGCCGTCGGTAGGCGCGCCGCGGCGTTGAAGAACTCCTGCAGGCTCTGTGCGTAGCGGAAGTAGAGATCGGCCTTGACCGGGTCGGCGGCATCCAGACGCATCGGGGTGGCGAGGTGGCTGAGCCGGTTCAGCGTGTGCTCGAGGTCCGGGCGGCCGTTGCCGGCGACGATGCTCTCGATCATCTCGCGCCAGGTGGCGAGCGAGGCGATCAGGGAGAAATCCGCCTGCGATGCCTGGTCGGCGCCGACCTCGCGCACGTCGGTGGCCTCGAACTCCTCGAAGGTGACGTGGAAGCGCCGCGCGCCGCCAGCGTCGTCGACGACGAATCCCGCGACGCAGTCGATGTAGCCGAGGTGCTCGTGGCGGGCGCGGTCGGCCTTCATCTCCGCGGCCAGGCGTTCGAACCAGGCGGCGGAGGGGAAGGTGACGGCGGCCGCCGTTGCGGCGACCGCGCTCATGCGTGCGAGCCCCAGGGCAGCTCGCGCGGGATCGTGCAGCGCGCTTCGCGGTCGAAGCCGGCGCAGGCACAGCGCTGCAGGTACTCGTCGATGAACATCTTCCACACCAGGCGCAGGCCTTCCATGCCCTCGTCGATCTTCTTCAGGCCGCCGCCGAGCAGCACCGCGACCGGCTCGATCAGGGCGGCCTCGGAGAACGCGGTGAGAATGACCTGCTCGCCGACGTCGGCGAAGCGGTGCATGTCCTCCAGCGCCTTGTCTTTCTGCGGATGGTTCTCGAGGTAGGACTTGAGTTCCAGCACGCCGTAGGACACGTGGCGCGCCTCGTCCTGCAGGCAGCGGCGGAAGATTTCCTTGTCGACGTGGGTCTTGGCAATCATCTCGCCGGAACGGAACACCGACAGCACCAGGCCCTCGCCGAGCAGGTTGAGCAGGAAGGTGCCCATGGTGTGGGTCGGCGCCTCGAGGATCGCGGCCAGCGCCCACTCGAAGCCCGGCGAGGCGTGCAGCAGGCCGCCGCCGGCGATGGCGCGCTTGCGAAATACCTCCTGGTGGCGGGCCTCGTCCATGATCTGGGTCGAGAGGAAGCTCTTCACCTCGAGGAAGTCCTGCGGGATGCGGTAGAGCCACTTGGCCGGGAAATCGCCCGCCACGAACTCGACCTCGGTGAGGAAGGTGCAGAGCTGGCAGGTCGCCTTTTCCAGGTCTTCGGGCAGGGCTTCGAGCTCGTCCCAGGGAATGTCGCGGGTGGCGTTCCACTGGCGCGCCTTGGCTTCCTCGAACAGCGTGAGCACGTTCTCCGCCCACAACTCGTTCTTGTCGGTGACGGTGTAATCCCCGATGATCGGCATCTCGTCGCGGTAGGGATCACGGACCGAGCCGCGCGGGGCGAAATTCAGCCAGCTTGCCTGATCGGGGAGGGTACCGTAGCCGCGGATGCGGTTGATGTCGGTGTAGGTCATGCCACGCGAGGAGGTCTTGGCGCGCTTGCCCCAATTGGCCTGGTCGGTGTCCAGCCAGTGCAGCGAGTAGGAGCCGGCGTGGATACGTTCCTTGTTGCGCTCGAGGACTTCGGACCAGGCCTTGTAGTGATTGCGGAAGGCGTCTTCGTAGCGCGCCAGGCCTTCTTCGTTCATGGCCACCGCGGGCGGTAACGGGTCGATATCCTGAATCCGTGCACTCATGTCTGAACTCCCCTGGGCAGAAACATGCTGCGGCGGCCGGCAGTGCCGCCGTCAGGTCAGACTGCTGATTGTTGATAATTCTGTCAACAGTATGCGCGAGGAAAAACTTGATCGTGATCAAGACCGTACGCAATCCACACCCGACGCCCCGGCGCATGGCGCCGCAGGCGCGGCGCGCCCAGCTGCTGCGCTGCGCCATCATGGTGTTCGCGCGGCGCGGCCTGGGCGAAGGGCGCCACGCGGAGATTGCGCGCGAGGCCGGCACCTCGGTGCCGACCGTGTTCAACTACTTTGCGACCCGCGATGAACTGCTCGCCGCGGTGCTGGACGAGGTCGAGCGTTTCATCCTCGACGACGTGCTGCGGCCGATCCAGGCGCACGATGCGCCGGCGCCGGAGGTGCTGGTCGAGTCGGCGCTGGCCTGGGCCAACGCGGTGCAGGAACATGCCGACTACGCGCGCATCTGGCTCGACTGGAGCACCGCGGTACGCGACGGCGTATGGGGGCGCTACCTGGAATTCCAGGACCGGGTGTTCGAGGTCTTCCTGCCGACCATGCTGCGCGGGCGCCGCGAAGGCAGCCTGCCGGCCAACCTGGACGTCGACGACGCGGTGCGCCTGCTGGTCGGATCCGCGCACATGATCGCGCAAATGCAGTTCAATGGCATGGGCGCCGGACGCGTCCGTCATTTCATCGAATCCTTGATCGAGGGCTTCGTCTTCAGGCCCGCGAGCGAGAACGGGCCGGCCGACTGAGGCCGGCGCACAGGCATCAATACCGAGCGGAGGAACCCATGCCCGACAATCTCTTTGATCTCAGCGGCAAAGTCGCACTCATCACCGGCGGCAGCCGCGGCCTAGGGCGCCAGATGGCGCTGGCCTTCGCCGATCACGGCGCCGACGTCGCCGTCGTCAGCCGCAAGCTGGACGCCTGCGAGCAGGTCGCCGAGGAGATCCGGGCGCGCGGCCGCCGGGCCCTGCCGCTGGCCTGCCACGTCGGCCACTGGGACGAACTCGAGCCGATGGTCGAGGAGGTCTGGAACCATTTCGGCCATATTGACATCCTGGTCAACAACGCCGGCCTGTCGCCGCTGTATCCCTCGCTGCACGACATCAGCGAGGAGTTGTTCGACAAGGTCGTGGCACTCAATTTCAAGGGCCCGTTCCGCCTCATGGCACTGGTCGGCAAGCGTATGGTGGAGAACGGCGGCGGTACCATGCTCAACATCTCCAGCACCGCGGCGATGAAGCCGAGCCCGGGCTCGCAGCCGTACGCGGCAGCCAAGGCCGGCCTGAACTCGATCACCGGCGCCTTCGCCCACGAGTACGGGCCCAGCGTGCGGGTCAACTGCATCATGGCCGGCCCGTTCCTGACCGACATCTCCAAGGCCTGGGACATGGATGCCTTCGCGGCACGCGCCGAGCGCATGGCGCTCGAGCGCGGCGGCGAGCCGCACGAGATCGTCGGCGCGGCGCTGTACTTCGTCAGCGCGGCATCGTCGTTCACCACCGGTGCCGTGTTGCCGGTCGACGGTGGCTGGCTGGGTGGCGACGACTGAGGCGGCCGCGCTGGCGGGGTGAGGGCCTATGCGTAGCAGCGGGAGACAGGCCCAGGTTTCCGGGTGCTCAACGTGATTTAACATAATATACATTATGCGAAGTAATGGCGGGCGAACGAGGGCGGGTCCGGCGCCTGGTCGCTGGCCGGCGCAGCATCCACCGGTGGCCGCGCTGCACCAGCGGTCGGCGCAGCCGCTGCCAGCGATGGCCGCCGTGGCTCCGGCGTCGGCGGCAGCCCCTGAGACGATTCGCGCCATGGCTTTAAGTTACTTTTAATATGTCTCCGAATCCGATGATTTGAATAATTATTTTTGGATTAGTTGATTTCGTTTCTGGATGCCATGGGAGGTCGACGTGCCGACCGATGACGTGACCGCAGCCGGGCCTGAAGACGGCGCGCCAGAGCGACCCGCGGCGTTGCCCGCGAACGGCTTGCTCGATCGGCGTCGATTTCTCGGCGGTGGCGCCGTGGCGCTGCTGAGCGCCGTACCCCTGGCTGCAGCGCCGGCCCCGGATCCGCGCACCGCGCTGGTGCCGGCGCAGCGCCGGCCAGGTGCGCCGTTCATCAATTACGGCCAGCCGGCCGCTGCCGAACGCCACGTGGTGCGCTGGATTTCCGCCAACGCGGCGGCGCCCGGCAACGGCATCTCGTGGTCACCGCTGCACGAGCTCGAGGGCACCATCACGCCCAATGGTCTGCATTTCGAGCGACACCACAACGGTGTGCCGGAGCTCGACCCGGAGCGCCACGCGGTGCGCCTCGGCGGCCGTGTACGCCGTGCGCTGGCCTTCGACATGGCCGCGCTGCTGCGTTATCCGCGGGTCACACGCCAGTGCTTCATCGAGTGCGGCGGTAACAGCAATGCGGCGTGGCGGCGCAAGCCGGTACAGACCGCGGCCGGCTTCTTTCACGGCCTGGTGTCGTGCAGCGAGTGGACCGGCGTCCCGCTGCGCGTGCTGCTCGACGAGGCCGGCATCGAGCCGGGCGCGCGCTGGATCGTGGCCGAGGGCGCCGACGCCTTCTCGCTGACCATGAGCATTCCGCTCGACAAGGCGCTGGACGATTGCCTGCTGGCGCTGTTCCAGAACGGCGAGCGACTGCGTCCCTCGCAGGGCTACCCGGTGCGCCTTCTGGTCCCCGGCTGGGAAGGCGCGCTGAACGTCAAGTGGTTGAAAAATATAATCGTTTCAGCGCAGCCGGCGATGGCGAGAAACGAGACCTCGAAGTACACCGAGCTCATGCCGGACGGCCGCGCGCGCCAGTTCACCTTCACCATGGGGCCGAAATCGCTGATCACGCGGCCGTCCGCCGAGATGCGTCTGCCGGCGCACGGCGTCTACGAGATCAGCGGCCTGGCCTGGTCCGGGTACGGGCGGGTCGCGCGGGTCGAGGTGTCCGCCGACGGCGGTGCGAGCTGGCGCGATGCGGCGCTGAACGAGCCGCGATTGCCGGCTTGCCTGACCCGCTTCCGCATTCCCTGGCAGTGGGACGGGCAGGCCGCGGTGCTGCAGAGCCGTGTGACCGACGACAGCGGGCGCGTGCAGCCCGCACGCGCCGCCCTGCTCGCCGAGCGCGGCCGCCACGGTTACTACCACTTCAACGGCGTGGTGAGCTGGGCAGTCGCCGGCGACGGGCGCGTCAGCCACGTCTACGTGGACGAGGAAGACGGCCCGGAGAGCGCCCTGGATGACCTGTTCATCGATGATGAATGGGATTAATTATGAAATATATCTATATGTTTTTATTTTTTATTTTTTTGGTGCCGTGTGCCCGGGCGCAGGATGGTGCGGGCGCCGGACCCGCGCTCGGCCGGCCCTTGGCCGACGCCGAAGCCGCGCTCGTCGGCGCCAGTATCGTGTGGCCGGACGGGCGCGGACTGCCGCCCGGCCGCGGTTCGGTCGGCGACGGTCGGGCGCTCTACCGGCAGCGTTGTCTCGCCTGCCACGGCGAGCGCGGCCGGGGCGGACTCGGTGGTGAACTGGCCGGCGGACGCCCGCATCTGACGGCCGAGCCGCCCGACCAGAACATCGGCACCTACTGGCCCCATGCCACCACCGTGTTCGACTTCGTCCGCCGCGCCATGCCGCTGGATGCGCCATGGTCCCTGAGTGACAGCGAGGTCTACGCCGTGGTCGCCTACCTGCTCCACCTGAACGGGCTGCTGGAGCCCGACGCCAGCCTGGATGCGACCGCCCTCGCCGGTTTGCGCATGCCTAACGCGGACGGATTCGATGCCGTCGAAGGTCCGGCTGCCGATGGTGCCGCGGCACGCTGAAAGGGGCGGACGGTATCAGGGGAGAACATATATAGCGAATTAATATAAAGATATATCAAAAAGTAATATATACTGTGTGCATCATGGTTCGTGAGCCGAGCTGAAGGATGTCACTGTCCACCCTAACGGTCGTCATCGCCGGCACCATCATCGGCCTGCTGCTCGGACTGACCGGCGGCGGCGGATCGATCCTGACCGTACCACTGCTGGTCTACATCATCGGCCTGGACGCCAAGATCGCCATTGCCACCTCACTGCTGGTGGTCGGCCTGGCAAGCCTCGCCGCCCTGCTCCCGCATTCGCGCGCCGGTAACGTGTACTGGCGCACCGGCCTGATCTTCGGCGTGGCCGGCATGGCTGGTGCCTATTCCGGCGGACGCATCGCCCAGTACATCGCCGACGCCCTGCTGTTGCTGCTCTTCGCCGGGGTCATGATCGGCAGCGGCATTGCCATGCTGCGCAAGCGCTGCGATCTGCCGGACGCCGTGCCCCGGGCCGCGCGCAGCTGGTGGAAGATTGTCGGTGACGGCTTCGTGGTCGGCATCGTCACCGGCCTGGTCGGCGCCGGCGGAGGCTTCCTGGTGGTGCCGGCGCTGGCACTGCTCGGCGGCCTGCCGATGCACGCGGCCGTCGGTACTTCGCTGCTGGTCATCGCCATGAAGAGCTTTGCCGGTCTCGCGGGCTATGTCTCGCACGTACCGATCGACGTGACCTCGGCCGCCATCGTCGGCGCGCTGGCGATTCTCGGCACCCTGCTCGGCACGCGCATCGCGCGCATCGTCTCCGGCCCGCTGCTGCAACGTGGCTTTGGCATCTTCGTGCTGTGCATCGCGGCTATACTCATCGTCATCGAGGGCAGCGCACTGATGGCTTCGGCGTTCGGGATGGAGCGCCAGCTCGCGGGTGCCGCCCTCGGCGGAGTGGAAGCCCTGCTCGCCATCATGCTCGTCGTGCGGCGCCTGTTCGGAGCCTCCGAGCCTCGCGTCTCGCACTGAAGCAGCCGGCGACACGGGCCTTGGACAATCGACGCGGAGGGCAGGAAGAGATGACGGCGAAGCAAAACACGACCCGGATCGTGGTCGTAGGCGGCGGTACGGGCGGCATGGCAGTAGTTGCGGCGCTCAACCGGTGGCCGGGGCGTGATCGGCTGGACATCACCCTGATCGAGCCGTCCGACTACCACTACTACCAGCCACAGTGGACGATGGTCGGCGGCGGCCTGTTCCCGCGCGAGGTCACGCGCCGGCCCATGGCCGAGCTGGTCCCCGAGGGGGTCAACTGGATCAACCGCGCGGTGGCAGAGTTCGACCCCGGCGCGAACAACGTCACCACCGTCGACGGCGAGCAGGTCGACTACGACTGGCTCATCGTCGCCGGCGGTCTCAAGCTCGACTGGCACAAGATCGAAGGGCTCGAAGGGAACCTCGGCAAGCACGGAATCTGCAGCAACTACAGCTACGATTCGGTCGAATCGACCTGGGAGAACATTCGCTCACTGACCCGCGGCGATGCGCTGTTCACCTTCCCGCCGCCGCCGATCAAGTGCGCCGGCGCGCCACAGAAGATCATGTACCTGGCCGAGGACCATTTCCGCCGCAGTGGCGTGCGCGACCAGATCCGCGTGCGCTATTTCTGCGCCGCCGACGGCATCTTCGCGGTCAAGAAATACGCTGCCGTGCTGAACGATATCTGCGCCAGCCGCGATATCGAGACCAATTTCGCGTGGAAGCTGGTCGCGGTCGACGCCGCGGCGCACGAGGCGCGGTTCGAGCACACCAAGTCCGGCGAGACGCGCACCGAGCATTACGACATGCTGCACGTGACGCCGCCGATGAGCGCGCCCGATTTCATCGCCAACAGCCCGCTCGCAAACGAGGCCGGCTTCGTCGACGTCAACAAGGCGACGACGCAGCACGTGCGCTACGAGAACGTGTTCAGCCTCGGTGACGCCAGCAGCCTGCCGACGTCGAAGACGGCGGCGGCCGTACGCGCGCAGCTGCCGGTGCTGATCATGAACCTGGCCGCGGCCATGCAGGGGCGTGCGCTGACCGAAACCTACGACGGCTACTCGTCCTGTCCACTGGTCACCGGCTACGGGCGACTGGTACTGGCCGAGTTCGATTACGACCTCAACCCCAAGGAGACCTTCCCCTTCGACCAGGGCAAGGAACGCTGGAGCATGTATCAGCTGAAGAAGAACGTGCTGCCGGTGATCTACTGGAAGGGGTTGATCGAGGGGCGGCAGTGGCCGTGGCTGATGCCGGAGTCGCACCTCAAGGCCTTCTGAGCGTTTTCCCCCGAGGAGTATCACTCACCATGCTGGAACCCGGATCCATCCCCATGGCGCTGGTCGGTGGCGCAATCATCGGCCTCGCCGCCGTGCTCATGCTGCTGCTGAACGGGCGCATCATGGGCGTCAGCGGCATCGCCGCCGGAATTCTCGCGCCAGGATCGACCGATCGCGGACTGCGTGCCCTGTTCCTGGTCGGCATGCTGGCCGGCGGCGTCGCCGTCGGCCAGGTGTTGCCGGCCGCCCTGCCCGGCGCGATCACGTCGAACCAGCTCCTGCTCGCGGCCGCCGGCCTGCTGGTCGGCTTCGGCACGCGGCTCGGTGGCGGCTGCACCAGCGGTCACGGCGTGTGTGGCATGTCGCGCCTGTCGCCGCGCTCCTTTACCGCGACGGGGATCTTCATGGCGGTGGCGGGTGTCACCGTCTTCGTCACCCATCATGTCCTGGGAGGGCTCGCATGAAGGCGTTGAGTTTTTTCGCGGTCGGCGTGCTGTTCGCCGTCGGCCTGGGTATTTCCGGCATGACCCAGCCGATCAAGGTCATCGGTTTCCTGGATGTCGCGGGCGCGTGGGATCCGGCGCTGGCCTTCGTCATGGGCGGCGCCGTGATGGTGACCTTCTTCGGCTACCGCGTGGTCCTGCGCCGTCCCCTGCCCGTCCTCGCTCGCGGCTTCGACATCCCCAAGCGCAGTGACATCGACCTGCCGCTGGTCGCGGGCGCGGCCCTGTTCGGACTCGGCTGGGGGCTGGCCGGTTTCTGCCCCGGCCCGGCGCTGGTGGCGCTGGCCAGCGGCTCCATGGACGTGGTCGTGTTCGTGGTCGCGATGTTCGCGGGATTCCTGCTCACGGATTTCTCGATCCGGCCCGCCGCCGGGAGCGCGGGGCTGGGCGCGCGACCCTGAACGCGGCTGCGCTCAGATCGGCTGCAGCGGACCACGCGGCACGATGCGGGTCGGGTTGATGGACTCGTGTGAGCCGTAGTAGTGGTTCTTGATGTGGTCCATGTGCACGGTGTCGGCCACGCCCGGCACGTTGTACAGGCGTTCGAGCAGGCCGTACACGGCGGTGTAGTCGCGAATGCGCCGCAGGTTGCACTTGAAGTGGTAGTGGTAGACCGCGTCGAAACGCACCAGCGTGGTGAACAGTCGCCAGTCGGCTTCGGTCACCCGGTCGCCGCACAGGTAATCACTGCCTGACAGGCGCTGCTCGAGCCAGCCGAGGGTATCGAACACCTCGCTCACGGCCTCGTCATAGGCATCCTGCGTGGTGGCGAAGCCAGCCCGGTAAACGCCGTTGTTGATGGCGTGATAGACACGCTTGTTGACCGCGTCGATCTCGCTGCGCAGGTCTTCCGGGTAGTAGTCCCCGGTGCGGGCGCCGAGGTCGTCGAAGGCGCTGTTGAACATGCGGATGATTTCCGACGACTCGTTGCTGACGATAGTGCCGCGCTCGCAGTCCCACAGCACCGGCACGGTCACGCGCCCGGAATAGTCCGGCGCCGCCGCCGTGTAAACCTGGTGCAGGTAGTCGGCACCGTGCACCGGGTCGGGCACGACGCCGTCGCCGGGCGCGAAGGTCCAGCCGTGCTCGGCCATGTACCAGTGCACGACGGAGACCGGGATCATGTCCTGCAGGCCTTTCAACAGGCGGAAGATCACGGTGCGGTGCGCCCACGGGCAGGCATGCGAGATGTACAGGCGATACCGCCCCGCGGCCGCCGGGAAACCGCCCTCACCGGACGGGCCGGCGCTGCCGTCCGGCGTGATCCAGTTACGGAAGCGCGACTCCGAACGCACGAAGCGGCCGCCGCTCTTGTCGGTGTCATACCATTGGTCGTGCCAGACGCCGTCGACCAGTAATCCCATGTCTCCCCTCCTCGCCCGTGCGGCGGGCCTCGCTAGATGCCGGCGGGTTTGCGTCCTAGAAAAGCGCGGTTCGACCAGACCGCCGCCGCGCCCCGGCGCGGCGCTTTCAGGCCGCCGCGGTAAAGAGTCGAAAGAAGTTTGCCGTGGTCTGCCTGGCGAAGTCCTCGGCGTCGACCTCGCGCAGGGCCGCGACGCAGCTCGCGGTGTGCTGCACGTAGGCCGGCTCGTTCTGCTTGCCGCGCACCGGCACCGGGGCCAGCCACGGAGAATCCGTTTCGACCAGCAGCCGCTCGGCCGGAACACGCATGGCCACGTCCCTGAGCGCGTCAGCGTTGCGAAAGGTGACGATGCCGGAAAGCGAGATGTAGAAGCCCAGGTCGAGCGCGGCCTGCGCGACCTCCCAGCTCTCCACGAAGCAGTGCATGACGCCGCCGACCTCCGCCGCGCCCTCCTCGCGCATGATCGCGATCAGGTCGTCGGCGGCCTCGCGGCAGTGGATGATGAGCGGCTTGCCACACTCGCGCGCGGCGCGGATGTGGGTCCGGAAACGAGCCCGCTGCCAGTCGAGGTCGCCCTCACTGCGGAAATAATCCAGCCCGGTTTCCCCGATCGCGACGACGCCGGGTCGGGCGGCTCGCGCCAGCAGGTCGTCGACAGCGGGCTCCGCGGCCGAGGCATCCGTGTTGGGATGCACGCCGACCGAGGCCGAGACTCCGCTGAAGCGATCGGCGGCGGCGGCGACGCCGTCCCAGGTTTCGAGGTCGACCGAAACGCACAGCATGTGTCGTACCCCGGCCGTGCGGGCGCGCTCGATGACCCCGGCCATGCCGGCTTCGCCGCCATCGATCAGGGGCAGGTGACAGTGTGAATCGACGAGTTCCATCGGCGTGGGGAGAGCAGGAGGCGCGGCGCGCTTGGGGGCGCCGGCACGCGGCGCTTACATGGTGTGGGTGTGGCGGTCGGACTTGAGGGCGCCGGCGAGCTGGGTTTCGATCTTGTTGCGCGTCGCACCGTTGTCGAGTTCGCTGAATTGCACCCCGATGCCGGCGGTGCGGTTGCCCTGGGCGCCCTTGGGCGTGATCCAGACCACGCGTCCGGCGACCGGCAGCTTCTCCTTGCTGTCGGTCAGGGTCAGCAGCATGAACACCTCGTCGCCGATCTTGTAGCCCTTGTTGGTGGGGATGAACAGGCCACCGTTCTTGATGAACGGCATGTACGCGGCATAGAGCGAGCTCTTGTCGCGGATCGTCAGCGACAGGATGCCCTGTCTCGGGTTCTTGCCGGCTGCGCTCATGGCTGGCTCTCCGCTTGCGTGACCCTGGCCCAGGAATGAAAAACGTTCTCGATCACTTCCGCGCCCCTCACGCCACTCGAGCGCAGTACCACGCGGCGTTCCCCGCCAATTCGATCGAGGAACAGAAAAAGACCGTTGAAGTTTAATTTATCTGCAATTTCCTGCAACCGCCGGCTTTGCTGAGCGGGCAGGTGCAGCGCCGGCAACGGGTGGCCGCTGCGCAGCAGGAGCATGCTGCGCACGAGCAGCTCCAGCGCATCGAGGGTGGCGCGCACGTCGTCGCCGGCGTGCTCGCGGGCGCGTTCCAGCGTGCTGTGCGGATCGGTGCTGATCGCGCCCAGGGACTCGATCAGGCGGTCGAATGGCGGTCCCTGCTCAGCGCCGAGCTGGTCGAGCAACTCGAGGGGCGCGCCGGCAAGCGTTTGTCCGGCGATGTCGGATTCGTTGCCGGCGACGGACAACGCCTGCTCCAGCCAGGCCAGGCGATCGGGCCAGGGCGGCGCCTCCAGCGTCAGCTTCTGGCAGCGACTTCGGATCGTGGCCACCAGCTGGCCCGGCCGATGCGAGACCAGCAACAGCAGGGCGCCCGGCGGCGGCTCCTCGAGCAGCTTGAGCAGCGCGTTGGCGGCGCTTGCGTTCATGGCCTCGGCCGGGTCGACGATGGCAACCTTGTGCGTGCGGTAGTGCGGTTTGAGGCTGTAGAACTCGATCAGCTCCCGCACCTGGTCGATGACGATCGCGCTGCGTTCCTCCTCCCGCTGCAGCACGCGCAGATCGGGATGATTACCGCTTGCCGTCAGCGTGCAGCCGCGGCACTCACCGCAGGCCGCGCCGCCGGCGCGCTGCTCACACAGGATCAGGCTGGCGATACCGTGCGCGAAGGCGAACTTGCCGACCCCGGCCCGGCCGCACAACAGGTAGGCGTGGCCCAGCGTATCCGCGTCCAGGCGTCGCACGAAGTCGGCCCAGGCGCGCTCCAGCCAGGGATAAGGCGCGCTCATGCGAAACGTGCCTCCAGTGTGTCCATCAGGCGTGCCGCGACCTCGTCCAGCGGAGCGCCGGCGTCGATGACGACGAAGCGCGCGGGATGGCGCTCGGCGCGCGCCAGGTAGCTTGCCCGTACCCGCTGGAAGAACTCCACGCGCTCGCGCTCGAAACGATCGGCGGTGCCGCGACGTCCGGCGGCGCGTGCCAGGCCGATCTCGGGCGGTGCGTCGAGCAGCAGGGTCAGGCTCGGCTGCAGGTCCGGATGGACCAGGGCCTCGGCCTGCGCGACCAGGTCTTCGGACAGGCCGCGGCCGCCGCCCTGGTAGGCGTAGGTGGCATCGGTGAAACGATCGCAGACGACGCAGTGTCCGGCGGCGAGCGCCGGGCGGATCACCGCCGCGAGATGCTGGGCGCGCGCCGCGAACATCAGCATCAGCTCGGTGAGCGGGGCCATCGGCTCCGCATCCGGCGCCAGCAGCAGCTCGCGTACCCGCTCTGCCAGTGGTGTGCCGCCCGGCTCGCGGGTCGTGACGACCTCGCGTTCGAGACCGCGCATGACGCGCGCGACGACCTCGACCGCGGTCGATTTGCCCACACCCTCGATACCTTCCAGCGTGATGAATTCGCCCTTGCTCATGCCTCAGCGTCGCAACTGGTAGCGCCGCACCGCCTGGTTGTGCTCGCGCAGGGTCTTGGAGAACTGGTGCGATCCATCGCCGCGCGCCACGAAATAGAGCGTCTCGCCGTCCGCGGGATGCAGGGCCGCTTCGATCGCGGCGCGTCCGGGCATGGCGATGGGCGTCGGCGGCAGGCCGCCCCGGGTATAGGTATTGTACGGCGTGTCGCGGGCCAGGTCGGCGCGGGTGAGATTGCCGTCGAAGGCGGCGCCGAGTCCGTAGATCACGGTGGGATCGGTCTGCAGCTTCATGCCGCGGCGCAGGCGGCGCACGAACACGCCCGCGATCTCGGCGCGCTCGCCGGCGCTGCCGGTCTCCTTCTCCACGATCGAGGCCATGATCAGGGCCGCGTAGGCGTCGGTATACGGCAGCTCGGGTGCGCGTAGCTCCCAGGCTGCATCCAGCACCTGCTGCATCTTGCGCCAGGCGCGCCGCAGCACGTCGCGATCGGTACTGCCGTCCGCGTAGTGATAGGTGGAGGGAAAGAACAGGCCCTCGGGCGGGCCCGGCGGCAGATCCAGGGCCGCCATCACGTCGTCGTCGGCGACCCCGGCCAGGGTCGTCTGCAGGTGCGGGGCAGCGGCCAGGACCCGGCGCAGGTCGGCAAATGTCGCCCCCTCGACGAAGGTGATGTCGAAGCGCTTGGTGCGTCCGGCGACGATGCGCGCGAGCACGGCTTGCGGCGTGTCGCCCGGCAGGACTTCGTAGGTGCCTGCCTGGATCCGGCTGGCGTCGCCGGCGAGGCGCGCGTGCAGGGCAAACAGGCGATAGTCGGCAAGCCAGCCCTCGCGTTCGAGCTGGCGGCCCAGGGTGCGCACGTTGCTGCCCGGGGCGACCCGCAGCAGAACCGGCGCATCGAGATTTATCGTGTGCTGCATGAGGCGTTGCATCTCGCGCTCCAGTGCGAGCGCGGCGACGACCACGGCGATGGCGGCCAGGCACCCGGCCAGTGCCACCCGGCGTAACACGGGCTTCACGGGATGATGCCCCCTGCGCGCAGCGCGTCTCGCAGCCCCCGGGCGACGGCGGTGTCGTAGTCGCTGTGCGCGAGGTCGTGAATACGCTGCACGCTGCGGATCCCGATGATCGAGTTGGTCACGAACACCTCGTGCGCGCGCGCGAGGTCGTCCGCCGTCGGGTCCTGCCACAGCAGTGCCTGTCCCTGCGCACGCTGGTGCTCGATGACGGCGCCACGAACGATGCCGTGTATGCCGCAGGTAGCGAGTCGTGGCGTGGCCAGGCCGCCGTCGGTGACGAAGAACAGGTTGCTGCGCGTGCCTTCGAGCAGACGGCCGCGGGTATCCGGCATCAACCCTTCGAACGGATCGTGTGCGGGCCAGGCGCGCGACGCCATGACCTGGTCGAGGCGATTGAGGTGCTTGATGCCGGCGAGCGCGGGATTATCGCTCAGCGGCTGTGAGCACAGCCACAGGTCGACGCCGGCGTCCGCATCTGCGGGCAGCGTCGCCGGCCACGGGTGCAGGCTGACGATGCGCCGCGGTGCGGCACTCGACGGCGGGCGGTAACCGCGTCCGCCGCTGCCGCGGGTGACAATGATCTTGACCACCGCCTGCGACGCCGTGGCGGTGAGGCGTTCGACGTCGGCGCGCAACGCGGCCGCGGGCGGCGCCGCAAGGCCGAGCCGCGCGGCGTCCTGGGCGAGGCGTTCCAGGTGGCGGTCCAGTGCCAGCGCGCGCCCGGCGCTCACGGCAAGGGTTTCGAACAGGCCGTCACCGTAGGCCACGGCGCGGTCGTCTGCCGGCACTGCGTGTGCCGGCTCGCCGTCAACCAGGATCACGGGTCGCCGCCGTGCGGCCGGTCAGATTTGGCTGAAGACCAGCGTGCCGTTGGTGCCGCCGAAACCGAACGAGTTGGAAAGCGCCACGCGAATCGGCATCTTGCGCGCCGCGTTGGGCACGTAATCGAGATCGCATTCGGGATCGGGATTGCTCAGGTTGATGGTCGGGGGGGCAACCTGGTCACGGATGGCGAGCACGGTGTAGACGGCTTCGGCGCCGCCGGCCGCACCCAGCATGTGTCCGACCATGGATTTCGTCGAGCTCATGGCGAGCTTGTAGGCGTGCTCGCCGAAGAGACTCTTGACGGCCTCGGTCTCGGCCTTGTCGCCGGCCGGGGTCGAGGTGCCGTGGGCGTTGATGTAGTCGATCGCCTCGGGTTCGACGCCGGCATCGGCCAGCGCCATCTGCATGCAGTCCGCGGCGCCCTCACCGTTGGGCGACGGGGCGGTCATGTGGTAGGCGTCGCTGTTCATGGCGAAGCCGGCGAGCTCGGCGTAGATGCGCGCGCCACGCGCCTCGGCATGTTCCAGCGATTCCAGTACCAGGATGCCGGCGCCATCGCTCAGCACGAAGCCGTCACGCTCGGCATCCCACGGGCGGCTGGCTGCCGTCGGCTCGTCGTTGCGGGTGGAGAGAGCGCGCGCGGAGGCGAAGCCGCCGATGCCGGTCGGGCAGGTCGCGAACTCCGAACCGCCGGCAATGATGACGTCCTGCTCGCCGCGCTCGATCGTCCGCGCCGCCAGCCCGATGCAGTGGGCGCCGGTCGAGCAGGCGGAGACGATGGCGTAATTGGGGCCCTTGATGCCGTACATGATCGACAGGTTGCCGGCGACCATGTTGATGATGTTGCTCGGCACGAAGAACGGCGAGATGCGCCGCGGACCGCCGTCCAGAAACGACTGGTAGCCCTTCTCGATACCGGGCAGACCGCCGATGCCGGACCCGATGATGGTGCCGACGCGCTTGGCGTTGTCGGCCGTAATCTTCAGACCTGCATCCTCGATCGCATCGATCGCGGCGGCGAGCCCGTAATGGATGAACGGGTCCATCTTGCGCGCGTCCTTGGCGGACATGTAGCGGGTGATGTCGAAATCCTTGACCTCGCCCGCGATGCGCACCGAGAACGCCGACGCGTCGAACGACTCGATCGGCCCGATTCCGCTGACGCCGTTGAGCGTGTTCTCCCAGGAAGCGGCCACCGTGTTGCCATTGGGGGCAACCAGTCCCAGTCCTGTCACAACAACCCGATGCGTCACCGTGCTATACCCTCGTCCACTTTGCCTGTGCCTGCCGTTCTGCCGAAAATGAAAAGGCCGCGTCCGGAATCGAACCGCGGCCTCTTACAGATCGGGTTGTCGGGTCAGGCGTCCAGGTGTTCGTTGATGTAGTCGATCGCCTGCTGAACCGTGGTGATCTTTTCGGCTTCCTCGTCGGGAATCTCGGTTTTGAATTCTTCTTCCAGAGCCATCACCAGTTCGACGGTATCGAGTGAATCAGCGCCCAGATCGTCGACGAAGGAGGCTTCGTTGGTGACTTCTTCTTCTTTTACGCCAAGCTGCTCCACGACGATCTTTTTGACACGTTCTTCAACGCTGCTCATCGTATGAAAATCCTCCCAGTTAGGTGCCGCCCTGTTCGCGGCGTGTGTTAGTTTAGTGAAAACCCGATAAACTGCAAGCAACTGCTTGCTGCGTCAGGAAAATCATCCTTAAAAACATCTACATCGGCGCATGTTTGGCGCCGCGTTCGATGTTGTTGTCAGACCTTCGCCGCCACGCGGCAGGAAGCTCACGCCATGTACATGCCGCCGTTGACGTTGATCGTCTCGCCGGTAATGTAGGCAGCCCGATCGGAGACGAGAAACGCGACCGTTGCCGCGATCTCTTCCACCGAGCCCATGCGGCCGACAGGGATGCGCGCCATCGCGGCGCTCTTCTGCTCGTCGCTGAGCTTGCGCGTCATGTCGGTGTCGATGAAGCCGGGTGCGACCGCGTTGACGGTGATCCCGCGCGCCGCGATTTCCTGCGCCAGTGACTTGGTGAAGCCGACCACCCCGGCTTTCGCCGCGGCATAATTGCTCTGTCCGGCGTTGCCCGAGGCGCCGACCACCGAAGTGACGTTGACGATGCGTCCGTAGCGCGCCTTGACCATGCTGCGCAGGCAGCGGCGGGTGAGCGCGAACACGGCGTCCAGGTTGGCGCTGATGACGGTGTGCCATTCCTCGTCCTTCATGCGCAGCAGCAGGTTGTCACGCGTCACACCGGCGTTGTTGACCAGCACCAGCGGGGCCAGGTCGCGCTCGGCGAGAGCGGCGAAGAACGCTTCGATCGAATCGCCGTCGGTGACGTCCAGTTCGAGCGCCGCGGCCAGCGCGTCGCCGTCCAGTGCCTGCTCGATGGCGGCGGTGCCGGTGGCCGAGGTGGCGGTGCCGATAATGCGGAAACCGCTGCCGGCGAGTTCGCGGGCAATGGCGAGGCCGATGCCGCGGCTGGCGCCGGTCACCAGCGCGAGACGTTGATCACTCATGAGGGGTCATTCCGTGAGTTGCGTGACACGGCCGCGGATCAGATCCGGGTCGGCGAGGCTTGCGCAGTCGAGGTTGCGATCGATGCGCTTGACCAGCGCGCCGAGGACCTTGCCCGGCCCGCATTCGCACAGCCGGGTGATGCCGGCGGCCGCGAAGTGTTCGATGGTTTCGATCCAGCGGACCGGTGAATAGAGCTGCGCGACCAGGGCGTCGCGGATCTCCGCCGCCGCGTCGTGCGGGCGGACGTCGACGTTATGGATGATGGCGGTGTCCGGGCGACCGACTTCGATGCCGGCCAGGCGCTGCGCAAGCCGCTCGGCGGCCGGACGCATGAGCTCGCAGTGCGCGGGTACGCTGACCGGCAGCACCATGGCGCGCTTGGCGCCGGCTTCGCTGGCCAGCTCACAGGCACGCTCGACGCCCGCGCGGGCGCCCGCGATCACGATTTGACCCGGCGCATTGAGGTTGGCACAGGCGCAGATGCCGGCCTCCTCGCTGGCGCGCGTGCAGGCCTGCTCCAGCGCATCGGCGGCGAGACCGAGGATCGCGGCCATCGCCCCCTCGCCTGCCGGCACCGCCTCCTGCATGTAGCGGCCGCGATCCGCGACCAGCGTGACCGCTTCGGCATAATCGAGCGCGCCGGCGCAGACCAGCGCGGTGTACTCGCCGAAGCTGTGACCGGCCATCAGGCGCGGCCGCGGCCCGCCGCTGGCGAGCCAGGCGTCCCAGGTCGCGACACTGGCGGCGAGCAGGGCCGGCTGCGTGTTGCGGGTGCTGTTGAGCTCGTCCTCGGGTCCGTTCGCGACCAGCTCGTAGAGGTCGAAACCGAGCACTTCCGAGGCGATGCCGAAGCGTTCGCGTACGGCGGGAAACGCGGCGGCGAGCGCGTCGACCATGCCCACCGCCTGCGAGCCCTGGCCGGGAAAAATGAAGGCGAGATCGTCCACTACCGGTGCGTTCATGGGTCCGTTTCCTGGTTCTCGAGCACGTCTTCGAGCAGGTGCGCGATGCGTTCCGGGACTGATTTCTCTGCTTCCAGTACCGCGACCTCGATGGCGTGGGTGAACGACATCACGTCGGCGCTGCCGTGGCTCTTCACCACCGTGCCGCGCAGGCCCAGCAGGCTGGCGCCGTTGTAGCCGCGCGGGTCGGCGCGCCGGCGCAGGGCCTTGAGCGCCGGCATCGCGCACAGGGCGCCGAGGCGCGTGAACGGGTTGCGCGTGAACTCCTCGCGCGCCATGTCCGCGAGCATGCGCGCGACCCCCTCGCTCGCCTTCAGCGCGACGTTGCCGACGAAGCCGTCGCACACGATGACGTCGACCTTACCGGCGAAGATGTCGTTACCCTCGACGAAACCGGCATAGTTCAGGCTGCTCTTCTCGAGCAGCACGGCGGTCTGCTTGACGCGGTCGTTACCCTTGATCTCCTCCTCGCCGATGTTGAGCAGGGCCACGGTGGGGTTGTCGCGGTTGTCGATGGCCTCGGCCAGCACCGCACCCATCACGGCAAAGCGAAACAGCTCGGCCGAGGTCGAGTCGACGTTGGCGCCGAGATCGAGCATGTGCGTCGTGCGTTCGCGGCTCGGCATGCTCGCGCAGATGGCCGGACGATCGATGCCCGGCAGGGTCTTCAGCACGAAGCGCGCAATCGCCATCAGTGCACCGGTGTTGCCGGCGCTGACGCAGGCCTGGCATTCGCCGGCCTTGATCAGGTCCAGCGCCCTGCGCATCGACGACTCGCGCTTGCTGCGCAGCGCGGTGGACGGGCGGTCGTGCATCTCCACCACCTGCGGTGCGTGCACGAAGCGCGCGCGCTCGTGGCCGGCCAGTGCGTGACGCTCCAGTACCGGCGGCACCACCGCCTCGTCACCGACCAGGACCAGGTGCAGCGCGGGATTGCCCGCGAGCGCGCGCGCGGCCGCCGCGACCGTGACCTCGGGTCCGTGATCGCCGCCCATGACATCGAGACTGATCGTGGTCGTCATCAGGTGGCGGGCGGCGGCGGCGGTCGCGCAGCAGGCATCGCGCCTGTGCGGTGGGCGTGCGGCACGCTTGCGTCAATCTCGGCCACGGCAGGGATTCGGCGATCTCGCGTTGATTGTGTCGGCTGTGACGTGCGGCCGGGTCGACCGGCAGGTCGCCGCGTTGCCCGCGGCGGCCTGCCCGTAAACGGTACGTCGGGTAGGCGGGCGGGCTTACTCGGCGTCCGGCAGGACCTTCTTGCCGCGGTAGTAGCCATCCGCGCTGACGTGGTGCCGGCGATGGATCTCGCCGGTGGTCGGGTCCTCGGACAACGCGGGATTGCCCAGCGCGTCGTGCGAACGGCGCTTGCCGCGCCGGGCGGGAGTCGATTTGTTCTGCTGTACGGCCATGGTTCTCAGCTCCAGAAAAATGACGACCTCAATGGTCGTCCCGGTTCGTGTTCATCATCTCGGCCAGCGCCGCGAACGGCTTGTGGCGTTGTTCCTCGGGTGCCGGCTCGGCCTCCCCGGCTGCCGCGCCCGCGCAGTCGCGTGCGGCGTGCAGCGGGATCATCGGGCAGGCGAGCAGCAGTTCGTCCTCGATCAGCGCAATCAGGTCCAGTTTTCCATCCACCGCCAGCACATGGTCATCCAGGCTGGGGGCGTTTCCCGCCTCCACGACTTCGACCTCGATCTCGCCGTCGAGGCCGAGCGTCATCCATTCCAGGCAGCGCTGGCAGCGCGCTTCCAGGGTGCTTTCGAAATGCCCGCGCAACAGGCGCCGGCCGTCCGCCTCGCGTGCCAGCCTGAGCTCGGCATGCGTCGGCCCCGCGACCCTGAGATTCCCGTCCACGCGCCGCATGCGGTGCGCCTCGATGTGGCCTTCGAGCCGGCCGCCGTCTGCCAACAGGCGCCGGCAATCGACCGAAGCGGGAAGCTCTCGTGTCATAGGGGCGCGGTATTATAGGCCAAACATCAGGCAGTTAGAACAAGCAACATTGGCCCAGTCCGCGCCTCCCGACACCGCCCGCGAGCTGTTGCTCGCGTCGTCCTCCGCGCACCGTCGCGCGCTGCTGGATCGGCTCGGCCTGCGCTACCGTACACGGGTGCCGGCGATCGACGAATCGCCCCTGCCGAACGAAACACCGCTGGCGCTGGTGCGTCGCCTGTCCCAGGCCAAGGCGGCGGCCGTCGCCCCGCAGGCGGCCGGCGCGCTGGTCATCGGCAGCGACCAGGTCGCGGTCAACGGCAGCCACGTGCTCGGCAAGCCGGGTGGCCACGCGGCAGCGGTGCGGCAGCTTGGCGCCTGCTCGGGCCGGACCGTGGCCTTCCACACGGGCCTGTGCGTGCTCGATGCCGCCAGCGGCAGCGCGGCGCTGGAGGTGGTGACGACGGAGGTCGTGTTCCGGCGCCTGACGCGGGAACGCATCGAGGCCTACCTCGAGCTGGAGCGCCCTTACGATTGCGCCGGCAGCTTCAAGGCCGAGGGCCTGGGCATCGTGCTGTTCGAACGCATCAGCAGTCCCGATCCCTCGGCGCTGACCGGCCTGCCGCTGATCGCCCTGGTCAGCCTGCTCGGGCGCCACGGTGTCGATGTCCTGGATGCGTCCGTGCGTCTCACCACAGCCGGGCAGCGGCGAGACGCGTCATGACGCTGGCGCCAACCCGTTTGAACAGCCCTTCCAGGCTGTAATCCCGCGGCGTGAAGTCGACGATCTTCTCGGCCCCGATGATCTCGCGCGCGACGTAGCCGCTGGAACCGAAGGCGTCGACCAGGCCCAGCTCCAGGCCACGCTCACCGGTCCACACCAGGCCCGAGAACAGTTGCGGATCGTCACTGAGCTTGTCGTGGCGGCCTTTGCGGACGGTCTCCACGAACTGCGCGTGAACCTCGCCCAGCAGGCCGTTGACGTGCTCGACGTGGCGCTGATCGAGCGGCGAGAACGGATCGAGAAAGGCCTTGTTCTCCCCCGCCGTCAGCAGGCGCCGCTCGACACCGAGCTTCTCCATGCTCTCGACGAAGCCGAAGCTGTCCATGCGGACGCCGATCGAGCCGACGATACTGGCGCGGTCGGCGTAGATGCTGTCCGCGGCGGCGGCAACGTAGTAGCCGCCCGAGGCGCAGATGTCCTCGATCACGGCGTACAGGGGGATGTCCGGGTATTTCTCGCGCAGGCGATAGATCTCGTTATTGATGTAGCCGGCCTGCACCGGGCTGCCGCCGGGACTGTTGATACGCAGGATGACACCGGCCGTGGTCTCGTTCTCGAACGCCTTGCGCAGGCCGCCGACGATGACGTCGGCGCTGGCCTCGCTGCCGTGGGCGATGACGCCCTGCAGGTCGACCAGCGCGGTGACCTGCTCGCCGCCTGGCCATGACAGCCCGCCGAGCGGGCGCATCGACATGACCAGGAACATGCTGACGTAGGCGAAGGCGAGCAGCTTGAAGAAGATGCCCCAACGCCGGGTGCGGCGCTGCTCGCGCAGGAACTCGTAAGACAGGCGGGCGACCAGTGCGCGCTCGAACTCGCTGTCGCTCTGCGGCATCGGCGGCGCCGGCGGTTGGTCGGAATCGGGGTTGTCCCAGCCCATGATGTACGTGCTCCGGGTGCGCCGGCAGGACGCCGGTCGCTGGCACGCCAGTTTAGCAAACGCCCGCGCGGCGGGCGGTGCGCGGTCAGCCGGCGTCGAGACGCGCGAGCACCGCCTGCAGCGCAGGCGGCAACCCGGCGCTGACCTCCAGGTGCAGGCCGGGCACGTCGACCCGCAGCGCGCTCGCATGGAGGAACAGGCGGCGCAGACCGAGCTTGCGCAGCGCGCGGTTGACCGCCGGATCACCGTACTCGCGATCGCCGGCGACCGGGTGGCCGATATGCCTGGCATGGGCGCGGATCTGGTGCATGCGACCGGTCTCCAGGCGCAGGCGGACAAAGGTATGCGGGCCGTACGGCTCACGTTCTTCGACAACCGTGCTCGCAGGCCGGCCGGCGTCGCTGACCGTCGCGCGGCGTTCGGGCTGATCGGCACGGCTGTTGGCGAGGCTCGCTTCGATGCGCTGCAGGCCGGCGGGTACGTGCCCGGCGAGCAGCGCCTGGTAGAGCTTGATGCTCTCGCGCTCGCGCAGCGCGGCATGAAAGGCCTGCAGCGTCGCCAGGTTCTTGGTCAGCACCAGGCAGCCGGAGGTCTCGCGGTCGAGACGGTGGCCGAGATCGAGACGCTCGACCTGCGGGCGCATGGCCCGTGCGATTTCGATCACGCCGTAGCTGATGCCGCTACCGGCGTGGCAGGCCAGCCCGGAAGGCTTGTCGACGACCAGCACCTGCTCGTCTTCATGGATGATGGCGGCCTCGAGCTGGGCCAGGCGCGAGGCCGGCGGCGGGCCGCCGCTGCGCTGTGCCGGTGCCCCGACCGGCGGTATGCGCACCTGGTCGCCGGCGAGCACGCGGTAATCCGGCTTCGCGCGCCGCCCGTTGACCCGCACCTGGCCGCTGCGCACGAGCTTGTAGATGAGGCTGCGCGGCGCACCCCGCAGGACGGCGGCGAGGACGTTGTCGAGCCGGCGACCGGCATCGGCGGCACCGATGATCTCGGTGCGCACCGCCTGTCGCGGCGTGTCGTCGTTGCCCGATTGAACCAAGGTTGCTATATTCCGGCGCGCTCCCCGGGTCACGCTGGCACGGGGATCATAAAAGCGAAAAAGTCCGGTATCCGAGGGACATCACGGCTGAACTGCAAGCAGTTTAGCAAACCGCTCAGACATCGTATCCGGTTCGTGCGCGCCGTCCGGCGCAGGATTCGATGGCAGTCGTCCGCCGCGTTGAACGGCGGGCGGAAACCTGGCCCTTCTGACGGTCGAGCCCCTACCGGCAACGCAACGGCTGCCCGGGCGAACTGGCTTCGGGCGGATTGAATAAACCAGGGTCGATGGCGCGCCTCGGGCGCCGCGATCGGCCCCGCGGCACGCCGAGCGCACATGCGCGTGCCGGAAGCTGACGCGCCGGACGCGACTCGGATCACGGCGTGCACTTCCGTCCGGCCCCGCTAACAGGGTTTTCTCCATGAAAAGAATGCTGGTCAACGCGACCCAGCCGGAAGAGCTGCGTGTCGCCTTGGTCGATGGGCAGCGTCTCTACGATCTGGACATCGAAGCCACCGGGAAAGAACAGAAAAAGTCGAACATCTACAAGGGCAAGATCATCCGTATCGAGCCCAGCCTGGAAGCCGCGTTCGTCGACTACGGCGGCAATCGCCACGGCTTCCTGCCGCTGAAGGAGGTCTCCCGCTCCTATTTCAGCGACAAGGCCAAGGGTGGTAACGGCCGCGTCAACATCAAGGATGCGCTGCGCGAAGGCCAGGAGCTGATCGTGCAGGTCGAGAAGGAGGAGCGCGGCAACAAGGGTGCCGCACTGACCACCTTCATCAGCCTGGCCGGCCGCTACCTGGTCGCCATGCCCAACAACCCGCGTGCCGGCGGCGTCTCGCGCCAGATCGAGGGCGACGACCGCGACGAGGCACGCGAGGCCATGTCCGGTCTCGAAATTCCTTCCGACATGGGCCTGATCCTGCGCACCGCCGGGGTCGGCAAGTCGACCGAGGAGCTGCAGTGGGACCTCGATTACCTGCTGCAGCTGTGGCAGGCGATCGATACCGCCGCCGACGAGCGCAAGGCACCCTTCCTGATCTACCAGGATCGCAACGTCATCATCCGCGCCATTCGCGACTATCTTCGTAACGACATCGCCGAGATCCTGGTCGACGATCGCAAGCTCTACGATCTCGCGCGCGACTTCATGCAGCAGGTCATGCCGCACAACCTGTCCAAGCTGAAGTTCTACGAGGACAGCGTGCCGCTGTTCAACCGCTACCAGATCGAAGGTCAGATCGAGTCGGCGTTCAGCCGGCAGATCCGCCTGCCGAGCGGCGGCTCGATCGTGATCGAGCCGACCGAGGCGCTGACCACCATCGACATCAACTCGGCCAAGGCGACCCAGGGCGGCGACATCGAGGAGACCGCGTTCAAGACCAACGTCGAGGCGGCCGAGGAGATCGGGCGCCAGCTGCGTCTGCGTGACCTCGGCGGCCTGGTGGTCATCGACTTCATCGACATGCTCTCCAGCAAGAGCCAGCGTACGGTCGAGAACACGCTGCGGGACGCGGTCAAGGTCGACCGCGCGCGGATCCAGATTGGCCGCATATCGCGCTTTGGCCTGCTCGAGATGTCGCGGCAGCGGCTGCGCCCGTCGCTGGCTGAATCCAGCCACGAACTGTGCCCGCGCTGCGAAGGCGTCGGCACCATCCGCAACGTCAAGTCGACCGCGCTCGGTGTCCTGCGCATCATCGAAGAAGAGGCCATGAAGGACTCGACCGCCAAGGTCACGGCGCAGGTGCCGGTCGATGTCGCCACCTTCCTGCTCAACGAGAAGCGGCAGGACGTGACCGGTATCGAGAGTCGCCAGAACGTCGATGTCCTTTTGATTCCGAACCAGAACCTCGAGACGCCGCACTTCGAGATCCAGCGCGTGCGCGAGCAGGACGTCCCCAAGATGGCCTCCGGCGAATCCTACGAAATGGTATCGGCCGTCGAGAATCCGTCGCTCGATTACGCGGCCGAGCCGCTGCCGACGCCGGAGCAGCCGGCCGTGCGCGAGCTTGCCCGCACCACGCCCATGCCCGAAGCGGAGACGGAAGTCACCGCAGCGGCGCCGGGCGGCCTGCTGGGCCGCCTGTTCGGCACCTTGTTCGGCACCGGCAAGGCCGCGGCGGAAGCGCCGCAGGCACCGGCGCGCAGCGAGCGTGCACCACGCCGCGAACGCAACGACGACGCGAGCCGTGACGAGGGCGAAGGCGGCGGTCGCAGCCGGGGTGGCCGGGGGCGCCGCTCTTCGGGCTCGCGCGACGGTGGCGGTGAGCGGCGGCGCGGTTCCGGCGGCCGCCGGTCACGCGGAGGCGGTCAGGACCGGGACCGCAATCGTGACCAGGACAAGGAACGCAACGGCGCACGTGCCGACGGTGACAGCAACAACGAACGCGGCGGCGAACGCAGCGAACGCAGTGGCCGGCGGCGTGGTCGCCGCGGTGGCGGTGGCGGCGAGCGCCGGCCCAACGAGCGCGGCGGCGACGGCGAACGTGCCGGTGACGGCGCGCGTGCCGAGGGTGAGAGTCGCGCAGAGCCGGGGGAGCGCACTGGCACCGCCCCTGCTCCGGCTGAGCAGCGGCCCGGGTCGCGGCCCGACGCACCTGCCGAAAGGCCTGCAGCGAGCGGCGAACAAGGCGCGCAGCCGGCTGCTGCAGCGGCCGCCGGCAGTGCCGCAGCGGCGGCACCGCGCGGCAGCAGTGACGAGGATCCGACCGAGCGCAACACCGCCGGCATTCCCGAGCACGTCAAGGTGGTGACCCCACCCGATCCACGCGCGTTTCGCGCCGAGCTGGAGAAGATCGTACACGAGGCGCCCGCGCCGGCAGGCACGCCCGCCGCTACCGAGGCGCCAGCGCCGGCGGCTGCGGCTGACGGCGGGACCGAGCGCGGCCGCGCCGAAAAAGACGCCTGAGCGCGCGCCGGCTCAGGCGAGCATTTCACGGGTGGCCCGGAACTCGATTTCGGGCCACCGCTCCTCGGCGAGCTGCAGGTTGACGCGCGTCGGCGCCAGGTAGGCGAGCTGCCCGGCACCGTCGACCGCCATGTGGTTGGGGGAATGCGCCTTGAGCCTCTCGATCGCGGCAGCGCTGTCGCTCACCACCCAGCGTGCGGTCTGCACCTGCACCGGTTCGAACACGCACTCGACGCTGTATTCGTGGCGCAGGCGCCAGGCGACGACATCGAACTGCAGCATGCCGACCGCGCCGAGCACGATGTCGTTGCGTTCGATGTAGTTGAAGACCTGTGCCGCGCCCTCCTCGCACAGCTGGGTCAGCCCCTTCAGCAGCGCCTTGCTCTTCAGCGGATCGGCGGTCCGCACGCGGCGGAACAGCTCCGGGGCGAAGCTCGGAATGCCGGTGAAGGAGTAACGCTCGCCTTCCGTGAAGGTATCGCCAATCTGCATCGTGCCGTGGTTGTGGAAGCCGATGATGTCGCCGGCCCACGCGATATCGGTGGCGCCGCGATCCTGGGCCATGAAGCGAATCGCATTGGCGATCTGCACGTTGCGCTCCAGGCGGACGTTGAACAGGCGCTTGCCCTCCTCGTACTTGCCCGAGCAGATGCGCACGAAGGCGACACGATCACGGTGATTCGGGTCCATGTTCGCCTGCACCTTGAAGACGAAGCCCGAGAAGCGCTGGTCCAGCGGGTCGACCACGCCTTCGTTGGTCTCCCGTGGCAGCGGCGGCGGTGCGATGCGCACAAAGGTGTCGAGCATCTGGCGCAATCCGAAATTGCGCAGCGCGGTGCCGAAGAAGACCGGCGTGATGGCGCCGCGCCGGTAGCCGTCCTCGTCGAAATCGGTACCGGCTCCCTCGAGCAGTTCGATCTCCTCGTCCAGCGTACCGATGCTGTCGGCGAAGCGCACGTCGGCACGCGCCGCTTCCAGGCTGACGGCCGGCTCCGCGGCCTCTTCCTGGCCCTTGTGCGCGCGCCGGTAGGGGATCACGGAGCGATCGCGGAAATCGTAGAGGCCGTCGAGATGCTGCCCGGAACCCATCGGCCAGGTCAGCGGCGCGCAGCTTATTCCGAGCACGCTTTCGATCTCGTCCAGCAGATCCAGCGGATCGCGCGCGTGCCGGTCGAGCTTGTTGATGAAGGTCATCACCGGCGTGTTGCGCAGTCGGCAGACTTCCAGCAGCTTGATGGTGCGCTCCTCTACGCCGCGTGCCGCGTCGATTACCATCAGCGCCGAATCGACGGCGGTCAGGGTGCGGTAGGTGTCCTCGGAGAAGTCGGCGTGACCCGGCGTATCGAGCAGGTTGACGACACAGCCGCCGTAATCGAACTGCATCACCGACGAGGTGACGGAGATGCCGCGCTGCTTCTCGATCTCCATCCAGTCCGAGGTGGCGTGGCGCGCGCTCTTGCGTGCCTTGACCGTGCCGGCAATGTTGATGGCTCCGCCCAGCAGCAGCATCTTCTCGGTGACGGTGGTCTTGCCGGCGTCGGGGTGGGAGATGATGGCGAACGTCCGGCGGCGCAGGATTTCGTTGCGATGTTCACTCATGGCAGGATTCCGGATCGGGCATCGGCACGGCGCGCCGCGGGCGGCGGGCAGCGGCGGCGCCCGTGCTAGAGGTGGTGGCTGGCGACTTCGAGAACGACGTAGGCGATGGCAAAGCCACCGTCATCGGACAGGCTGAC
The DNA here is from genome assembly GCA_041984235.1 of Gammaproteobacteria bacterium. GTDB lineage: Bacteria > Pseudomonadota > Gammaproteobacteria > JBHIYN01. Next base: position 271,810 of record JBHIYN010000003.1, on the reverse strand, counting down.
GTGGCTGGCGACGATCCCGTGGCGCTCGAACAGCGCGGCGGCGGTACCGCTGACGACCAGCCCCGGCTTGCCGCTGGGCGCGTGCACGACGCCGATCTGGCGCGGCGCCACGCCCTGGCGGAAGCCGGTGCCCAGGGCCTTGGAGGTCGCCTCCTTGGCCGCGAAGCGCATGGCCAGGAAGCGCGCGCTGTTGCGCGCCGCCGGCAGCGCGACGAGCTCTTCCTCGCTCAGGATACGCCCGGGGAAGCGTTCACCGAAGCGCGCGTAGGCGGCCTCGAAGCGCGCGATTTCGGCAATGTCGATACCGATGCCGTAGATCACGCGCGCGCCCCGTGCATCAGGGTGAGCATCTCGCCGACGGCCGCTTCGAGCCCGGTGAACAGGGCCCGCGCGACGATGGCGTGGCCGATGTTCAGCTCGTTGAGCTCGGTGATGGCCGCGACCGGTCCGACGTTGTCGTAATTGAGGCCGTGCCCGGCGTTGACGACGAGGCCCGCAGCGGCGGCCTCGCGCGCCGCGTCGCGCAGGGTGGCCAGCGCGGACTCCCGCGCGGAGCCCGCCGCATGCTGCGCATACTGGCCGGTATGCAGCTCGATGGCCGTTACGCCCAGTCCCGCCGCGGCGGCGATCTGGGCCGGGTCGGGGTCGACGAACAGCGAGACCTCGATGCCCGCCGCTGCCAGGGTCGCGCACATCGGCGCGAGCTGGGGCGCCAGCGCGGCCACGTCGAGACCGCCTTCGGTGGTCAGCTCGGCGCGGCGTTCCGGCACCACGCAGCAGGCCGGCGGGCGCAGGCGGCAGGCGATGGCGACCATCTCCGAGGTGGCCGCGAGCTCCAGGTTGAGGCGCGAACGAACCTGCTCGCGTAGCGCGAACACGTCGGCGTCCTGGATGTGCCGCCGATCCTCGCGCAGGTGCACGGTGAGGCCGTCGGCGCCGCCGGCGACGGCGGCGCGCGCGGCGGCGAGTACGTCCGGGTCGTCGCCGCCGCGCGCCTGGCGCACGGTTGCGACGTGGTCGATGTTGACGCCCAGTCTCAGGGGGGTGGCGGTCATGGAAGCTGCGCTGATGCGCCCTGCGAGGAAAAAGCGAGGCGCGAATTCTACGATTTTCGCGCCGTGCCTGCCTGGAACAGTTCACGCGAAGCGAGCGGACGACCGTCGAGATGATGGTTGAGCACGAAGCGCATCAGGCGCTTGGCCTCGGCCAGCCCCGGCGCGCTCCAGTCACGGCGCCCGGCCAGTGCATCCAGCGTGGCGCCGCTCACGCGCACCCCCGCCCCTGCACCGGCGGCCACGCACGCGCCCTGGTCCACGACGTAGACATATTCGCGCGAGGCGTCGATCGGGGCACCGGCGTCACTGTCGTGCTCCAGGCTGAGACCGAGCCCGATCGCGGCCAGCAGGTCACGCTCGAACGCGCGCAACGCGGGCTCCAGCGCCGCGTCGCCGGCGAGCTCCGCCAGCACGCCACGGTAGCGCGCGAAGACCTCGGGCACGGGGTCGTGGGCCACGGTCAGGCGCATCACCAGCTCGTTGACGTAGAACACCGCGTAGAGGCGTTCACCGGTGATGGCCGGGGCCGAACCGGCCGGCTCGGCGCGGGTCAGGGTGAGCAGCTCCGAGCGGCCGCGGGTCTCGATGTCCAGCGGCACCAGCGGCTGCAGCACGGCGGCCAGTGTCGATCTGCGGCGCAGCGCGCCACGCGCCACTGCGGCCACCCGCCCCTGCTCGCGCGTGAGGAATTCGATGATGAGGCTCGTTTCACGGTAGCGACGCCGGTGCAGTACGTAACCGTGGTTCAATTCGGCGATCCGCTGGCAGCTAGTCGCCGAGACCGATTTCCTGCAGTGCGCGGGCATTGTCGGCCCAGCCACGCTTGACCTTGACCCAGACCTTGAGAAACACCTTGCGCTGGAGCACCTCTTCGAGCTCCTGGCGCGCATCGCTGGCGATGCGTTTCATCAGGCTTCCGCCCTTGCCGATGACGATGGCTTTCTGACTCTCGCGATCCACCCACACGGTAGCCGTGATGCGGGTAAGTTCGTCTTCGTCGATGAATTCCTCGATCAGCACGGTCGAGCGGTAAGGCAATTCGTCACCGAGGTAACGCATGGTTTTCTCGCGCACGATCTCGCCGGCCAGGAAGCGTTCCGAGCGATCGGTCACCTGGTCGGCCGGGAACAGGTGCTCGCGCGCCGGCGCGCGCCGCTCCAGCGCTTCCAGCACGGCGTCCACGCCCTCCCCGGTGCGCGCGCAAACGGGAAAGAACTCCTCGAAGAACGGGTAGCGCTCCGCGAGTGTCGCGATCTCAGGCAGCAGGCTCTGCTTGCTGCGCAGCAGGTCGTGCTTGTTGAGCGCGAGCAACGCCGGCGCGCCGGCCTCGGCAATCAGCCCGGCAACGGCGTCGTCGTCGTTCTGCCAGCCGCGCGCGTCGGCGAGCATCAGGATGCAGTCGACGTCGCCCAGGGCCTGGCGCACCTGGCGGTTCATCAGTCGGTTGAGCTGGCCGCGCGGCTGCCGCTGCCAGCCGGGCGTATCCACGAACACCAGCTGCGTCTCGCCGTGCGTATGCACGCCCAGGATCTGGTAGCGGGTGGTCTGCGGCTTGCGCGAGGTAATGCTGATTTTCTGTCCGAGGACGTGGTTCAGCAGGGTCGACTTGCCGACGTTGGGGCGGCCGACGATGGCGACCAGGGCGGCGCGCGCGCTCATGCGCCGATCTGCGCGCGCAGCTTGTGCAGGGCGGCGCGCGCCGCCGCCTGCTCCGCCTTGCGCCGGCTGCGTCCGCAGGCGGTAACCGGTTCCGCCAGCGCGTCGATGTGACAGGTCACGGTGAACGTCTGTTCGTGCGACGGCCCTTCCACCTCGGTAGTCTCGTAACGGGGCAGGCTCTGCTGGCGCCCCTGCAGGTACTCCTGCAGGCTGGTCTTGGGATCCTTGCTCGCCACGGCGGGATCCACGCTCGCGAACAGATCGTCATAGAGTTCGTGAATGACTCCGCGGCAGGCGTCGATGCCGCCGTCCAGGTAGACCGCGCCGAGCAGGGCCTCCAACGCGTTGGCGAGTATCGAGCTGCGGCGCCAGCCGCCGCTCTTCAACTCGCCCTCGCCCAGCACCAGCGCCTCACCCAGGCGCAGGCGCCGGGCGATACCGGCCAGGGTGTCGCGGTTGACCAGGCTGGCGCGGGTGCGGGTGAGCTGCCCTTCGTCGGCATCGGGGAAGCGCTCGAACAGGAACTCGGCGACCAGCATCCCGAGCAGGGCGTCGCCGAGGAACTCCAGGCGTTCGTTGTGGGCGGCGCCGGCGCTGCGGTGCGTCAGTGCGCGCTGGCGCAGCTGGTCGTCCCGGAACGCGTAATTCAGCTCCAGCGGCGTGCCGGTCACGTGCGCGGCTACCGTGCAGCCGCTCAGTCGGTCTTCTGCTGGCCGAACTGGATGGTCTTGCTGTAGTTGAGCGCGGCGTCGAGATCGCCGAACAACTGACCGCGGATCTCGTAGGCCAGGGTGACCTGCTTGCCGCCACCCTTGACGCGGTCGACCTTGAGCATCTTCGGCAGCTTGTGCGGATGAATGGACGTAACGCCGTTGACGTCGAACTGCTTCTCCAGCACTTTCGACATCGCGACCTTGCTCATGCGCGAGCCCTCGGGGGTGGAGGCGAGCTTGTCCATGGCCAGGTCCACCTTGAACTTCTCGTTGTATACCGGCCACAGCTTCATGCCGACCAGGGCCACCGCCCCGAGCACGACACAGGCCGCGATCATGCCGCTGAGCGTGATTCCGCGTTGTTTGCGCATTCCAGTCATCGCTGTCCCCTTCTCGTTTTATCGTGCGGTGCGGTCGTGCGGTCGGTCCCGGCCGTCTACTCGATGCTCGTGCCGATGCGGCTGAGATCCGGTCCGCGATCCCAATTCAGCCAGATGAAGAACGCTTTTCCAACCAGGTTTTCATCCGGCACGTAGCCCCAGAAGCGCGAATCGCGACTGTTGTCACGATTATCGCCCAGCACGAAGTAGTGCCCCGGCGGCACCTCGAACTCGCCGTTGAGCGACTGCGTGCCCGGCGTAATCAGCATTTCGTGCTCGACCGCACCCAGATCCTCGATGAATATCCGCGCCCCGGTGTGCTGTACCGATGATCGTACACCAACGTAGGTGCCGGCCGGAACTCGCGGCACTTCTTTTCCGTTGACGAACAGGCGCTTGTCGACGTAACGGACGCGATCCCCGGGCAGGCCTATGACGCGCTTGATGAACGGCGTCGAGGGGTCCAGCGGGTAGCGGAACACGACCACGTCGCCGCGCGCGGGGCTGCCGATGTCGATGATCTTGCGATTGATGACCGGCAGGCGGATGCCGTAGGTGTACTTGTTGACGAGGATGAAATCGCCCACCAGCAGGGTCGGGATCATGGAGCCGGACGGGATCCGGAACGGTTCGACCAGGAACGATCTCAACAGCAGGACGACGACGAAAATCGGGAAGAACGAGCGCGCGTAATCGACCAGCATGGGCAGGGGCGGCTCCCCCGCGTCCGCCGGTCCGGCCGCGCGCCGGCGCGGCGCGAAGAAGGTCGAGTCCAGCGCCCAGATGGCTCCGCTGATCGCGACCAGCAGGGTGAGGATGGTGGCGAAATCCCAGATCATGAGGCTTTGCCCGTTTTTAGTACCGCCATGAAGGCCTCCTGCGGAATCTCGACCGAACCGAACTGTTTCATGCGCTTCTTGCCCGCCTTCTGCTTCTCGAGCAATTTGCGCTTGCGCGTGATGTCGCCACCGTAGCACTTGGCGGTCACGTTCTTGCGCAGCGCCTTGACCGTCTCGCGCGCGACGATGCGCGCACCGATGGAGGCCTGGATCGCAATATCGAACATCTGCCGCGGGATGATCTCGCGCATCTTCTGCGCGAGCTCGCGCCCGCGCCGCTGCGCCTGGTCACGGTGCACGATCAACGACAGGGCGTCGACTTTCTCACCGTTGATGAGGACGTCGATCTTGACCATGTCGGCGGCCTGGTGGCGCAGGAAGTTGTAGTCCATGGAGGCGAATCCGCGGGTCGCGGATTTCAGCCGGTCAAAGAAGTCGATGACCATCTCCGACATCGGCATCTCGTAGGCGATGGAGACCTGCCCGCCGACGAAATTGAGCCGGGTCTGCACGCCACGCTTCTCGATACACAGGCTCATGACGTTGCCGAGGTAGTCCTGCGGCACCAGGATGTCGACGGTGATGATCGGCTCGCGGACTTCGGCGATCTGGTTCGCTTCCGGCATCTGTGCCGGGTTGTCGATCTCCAGCGTTTCGCCGTTGTTGAGCACGACCTCGTAGACCACCGTCGGCGCGGTGGTGATGAGTTCGATGCCGTACTCGCGCTCGAGCCGCTCCTGGATAATCTCCATGTGCAGCATGCCGAGAAAGCCGCATCGGAAGCCGAAGCCCAGAGCCTCGGAAGTTTCCGGCTCGTAGTGCAATGCGGCGTCGTTGAGGCGCAGCTTGCCCAGCGCTTCGCGGAACTGCTCGTAGTCGCCGGAATCGACCGGGTAGAGGCCGGCGAACACGTTCGGCTTGGACTGCTGGAAACCGGGCAGCATGGCGCTTGCCGGCCGCGCCGCGTCGGTGATGGTGTCACCGACGGGCGCGCCATCGATGTCCTTTACGCCGGCCACCAGGTAACCGACCTCGCCGCAGCCGAGACGCTCGCGCCGGACCCGCTTGGGCGTGAAGATGCCGACTTCGTCGACGTCGCAATCGCGCCCGGTCGACATCACGCGGATACGCTGTCCCTGGCGCAGCTCGCCGTCGAACACCCGCACCAGCGAGACCACGCCGAGGTAGTTGTCGAACCACGAATCGATGATCAACGCCTTGAGCTCGCCGGCGACGGCGCCGGCCGGTGGCGGGACGCGTTTTACCAGCTGCTCGAGCAGTTCCGGTACGCCGCTGCCGGTCTTGGCGCTGACACGGATGGCATCGCTCGCCTCAACGCCGATGATGTCCTCGATCTCCGAGCACACCCGCTCCGGCTCGGCCGAGGGCAGGTCGATCTTGTTCAGCACCGGGATCACTTCCAGTCCCTGGTCGACGGCGGTGTGGCAATTGGCCACCGACTGCGCTTCCACGCCCTGCGCCGCGTCGACCACCAGCAGCGCGCCTTCGCAGGCCGCCAGCGAACGCGAGACCTCGTAGCTGAAGTCGACGTGCCCCGGGGTGTCGATGAAGTTCAGGCTGTAGACTTCGCCGTCGGCGGCCCTGAACTCCAGGCTCACGCTCTGTGCCTTGATCGTGATTCCGCGCTCGCGCTCGATGTCCATCGAGTCCAGCACTTGTGCGGCCATTTCGCGCTCGCTCAGGCCGCCGCAGATCTGGATGAAGCGATCGGCCAGGGTCGACTTGCCGTGGTCGATGTGGGCGATGATCGAGAAGTTGCGAATGTTCTGTAGCGGACGCTGCATGGCCGTGGGACGCGGGAAGCGGGCTGGGTGGATGGCGAAGGGAGCGCGATTCTAGCGTACCGGGCGGCGCCCGGCATCGTCGGCGGCGCGCCCGCGTGATACGCCCCGCGGCCGCGGCCCGGGGTGCCCCCTGCCCTAGTCCGCGGCCGCCGCGGCGAGCGCGGCATCGAGTACGCCGTCGGCCAGTCGGCCGTGGCACAGCTCGCGGTCGCGGTGAAGCAGGACCGGGATGCGCTCACCGTGCCTGGCCAGCAGGGTCGGGTCGCCGTCGATGTCGACCACGTCCAGGCGCACGCACCGGCGCCCGGCGTCCCATTCGGCGATCGCGCGCTGCATGTCCTCGCACAGACCGCAGTCGTGCCGGGTGAGCAGCGTCAGGCTGAATGACGTCTCGCTTGCTTCACTCATCGTCGCCGGCCGGCACCTTCATGGCCAGAAACAGGGGGCCGCCCTGGCGCTGGATCAGGATGGGGACGGTCTTACCGGCCTTGAGGCCTGCGGCGATCTCCTCGAAGCGCTTGCGGTCCGTGATCTTCTGATTGTCGAGCTGCAGGATGACGTCACCAACACGCAGCCCGGCGGCGGCCGCCGGCCCGTTCTCGATATCCTTGACGACCACGCCGCCGGCGTCGACCTGCAGTTGCTGGCGCTGCTCCGGCTCGAGGTCGGCAACGGCGATCTTGAGCTTGTCGTCGAGTGCCGACTTGGCGGGCGCAGCACCGGTCAGCAGCGGCGCATCTTCTTCCGGCAGCGCTCCGATTTCGATCGTGAGCTTCTTCTGCTTGCCACTGCGAATGACGTCGACGGCAACCTTGTCGCCGACCTGGGTGGTGCCGACAATGGGTGGCAGGTCCGAGGAGCGGTCGACCCGGGCACCGCCGAAGCGCACGATGATGTCCCCGGTCTCGATGCCGCCGGCTCGCGCCGGGCTGTCGTCCAGCACCTTGCTCACCAGCGCCCCGCGCGGCTTGTCCATGCCAAACGACTCGGCGAGCTCCGCGGTGACGTCCTGGATCAGCACGCCGAGCCAGCCGCGGGTCACGCTGCCGGTGTCACGCAGCTGCTGGTAGACGTTCATGACGACGTCGATGGGAATGGCGAACGAGACGCCCATGAAGCCACCGGTGCGGCTGTAGATCTGTGAATTCACCCCGACCACCTTGCCGTCGAGGTCGAACAGCGGGCCGCCCGAATTGCCCGGGTTGATGGCGACGTCGGTCTGGATGAAGGGCACGTAGTTCTCGTTCGGCAGGCTGCGTCCCTTGGCGCTGACGATGCCGGCGGTGACCGAGTAGTCGAATCCGAATGGCGAGCCGATCGCGAGCACCCATTCGCCGACCTCGAGGTCGGCCGAGCTGCCGAGCTGGACCGCCGGCAGCTTGTCGCTGGTGTCGATCTTGAGTACCGCGAGGTCGCTGCGCTGATCGGTGCCGACGATGCGTGCCGGGTACTCGCTGCGATCGGACATGCGCACGATAATCTCGTCGGCTTCCCGCACCACGTGGTAGTTGGTGATGACGTAGCCGTCGTCGGAAATGACGAAGCCCGAGCCCAGCGAGGTGCGCGGGTCGGGGGCGCCCGGTGCGCCGCCCGGGCCTTCTTCACCGAAGAAGCGGCGGAAGAATTCCGCCAGGGGGCCGTCCTCGGGGATTTCCGGCGTGGAGAAGCCCGGCGGCAGGCGGCTGGCGTTGCCATCGGTCTTGATGGTCGAGCTGATGTTGACGACCGCCGGACTGTTGGCGCGGGCGAGCGCGGTGAAGTCAGGCAGGCCGGAGACGGCCGGGGCTGCGCCGGCATTGCAGGCGATAGCGGCAAGCAGCACGAGCGCCGGGATCAAGCGTGAAATCATGGCGGGAGGTCAGTTTCCGGTTCGGGCCACGGAAGCGGCGATTTGTCGGACGGTAGGCAGCGGCAGCTCGCCGACGACCGTGATCTGGTAATTGTCGGCCACGCGACTGAACGCATTGACCGCGCCGCGCGCGGAGAAACCCTGCAGCGGCGTCTCGTCAGGCATCAATTGTTCAATAAAAACCGACACCATGGCCAGTCCGTCAGAGTAAACCAGGTGGCCGACCGGCATCTCGCGGGTCGCCATGCTCTGCACGTTGTTCTCTTTCAGGTCGAAGCCCGGCGGTACCCATTCGACGCGCCAGGCGGTCTCGCTCACGCTCGCGGCCGGGGCCGCGGACTCCTCCCGGTCGGTGCGCCAGGTGAAGCCGCTGCCGGTGATCTCGGGTTCCAGCAGGGTCACGTCGGCCTGCTCGAGGATGCTCAGGGTGGTGAACTGGACCTGCTCCAGCACGCGCCCGCCGCGCCCCAGGATGACCGATTTGAGCAGCAGGCCGGTCTGCCCGTCGATCCACAGCCGGTAGGCATAGCGGTCGCGGTCGAGCGGGTCCACGGCCACCACCCAGGCCTCGCGGCCGGCAATGCGGTCGCTGCCCTCGAGGCTGAAGCCGTAGCTGTCGACCAGGGAATCGACCGGCGCGGAAAAGCCGATGCCGATGAGATCATGGCTGGGATTGCGCTCCACCACCGCGGCCTGGTCGTCAGCGTACAGACAGGTCACGCGGGCGCCGTCGCGCACCACCTCGCGCGGCGGACCGCTCAGTGACAGCAGCCGCTCGCGCTCGCGGTCGCCGTCGAACATGTGCACCAGGCGCATGCTGTCGATCTGCGTGCCGCGCTGGTAGACGAACACACCGTCGTAGTTGAGGCGCCGGGTGGCCTCTTCCATCCGGCGCAGCAGATCCTGCGCGCTCTGCGCCGCGACCGGCCCTGCCGCGAGCAGCGCCAGCAGCGCCGCGCAGCAGGCTGCGATGCGCGTCGCGGGCATCTCAGCGCGACTCGAACCCGACGATGCGCACGTAGGGATGCACGCCAGGTACCCCCAGTCGCGCGCGCTGTTCGTTGAAATTGACCAGGTAGCCGTTCAGGCGCTGCTCGGAGCCGGCGCCCGTCATGGCCGCCGGCTCGGCCGTTGTCGCGGCTGCCGTCGCGGGTGCCGGGGCAGCCGCGACCCGCGGTGCGGGTGGCAGGCTCTCGGCGACCTCGAAACCCGTTGACCCGGCGTCGCCGCCCGGACGCTGCAGCACGAACATCACGGCCAGCGCGGCTACCGACGCCGCAATGGCAAGCCCCGCCAGCGGGCCGGCCGCACGGCGCTCGCGGCGCGGCAGCTCGACCACCGTCGCCGGTTTGGCCGGCGCTTGCCCGCCGGCGCGCAGGACGTCGCCGATCACGTGGTAGCGCTGCCAGGCGGCGCGCGCCTCCCGGTCAGCGGCCAGCTCGTCGATCAGCGCAGTGCGCCGGTCCGCGGCGGTCTCGCCGTCGACCAGCGTCGAGAGGTCTTCGTGGTTCATGTCAGTGTCATCCCGTCAATGCTCCAGCAGGGGTTTCAGGCGTTGATCGATGGCCTCGCGGGCGCGGAAGATGCGCGACCGCACGGTGCCGATCGGGCACGCCATCGCCTCGGCGATGTCTTCGTAACTGAGGCCGTCGACTTCACGCAGGGTGATCGCCTCGCGCAGGTCGTCCGGCAGCTTGCTCATGGCATCGAGTATCGTTTCCCGGATTTCATCGGTCAGCAGCAGGTGTTCCGGCGTATCCAGCGACTTCTCCAGCGACTCGATGCCGATCGATTCGCCGGCGTCGTTCTCCAGGTCGACCTCGGTCGGCCGCCGCGACAGTGAGACGAGGTAGTTCTTCGCGGTATTGATGGCGATGCGGTAGATCCAGGTGTAGAAGGCGCTGTCGCCGCGAAACTTCGGCAGCGCGCGGTAGGCCTTCAGGAAAGTCTCCTGGGTGACGTCGAGTGCGTCGGTCGGCTCGCGCACGTAGCGGGACACCAGTTTCACGATGCGATGCTGATACTTGAGAACCAGAAGATCGAATGCACTGCGGTCACCCTGCTGGACGCGCGCTACCAGCTCGGCGTCGGTGGCGTTGTCGCCCATCTAGCGCGCCTTCCCTGTATTATGCCGGGGACGGCGCACGGGCTCTTCTGCGTAGACCATGGGGTGCCTGATAAGTTCTGGAGGGACGGCCGGGAAATCCGGCGCGGATTATAGCAACAGCCACCTGATCCGAGGCGGCGCGGGCGCCCGACGGCGCGAGTAACGGTGCCCCAGGGTGCAGCACACGGAAACCTACGACGTCCTCATCATCGGCAGTGGCGCTGCCGGTCTCAGTCTCGCCCTCAGCCTGGCCGAGCGCCTGCGCGTGGTGGTATTGAGCAAGGAATCGCTCGACGAGGGCGCGACCGCTTATGCGCAGGGCGGCGTGTCGGCGGTGATGGACCGCGACGACTCCATCGAGTCCCACATCGCCGATACCCTGGGCGCCGGCGGCGGCCTGTGCCACGAGGACGTGGTCGATTACGTCGTGCGCCACGGGCGCGAGCGCATCGAGTGGCTGATCGACCAGGGCGTGCCGTTTACCAAGCGCACTTCACGCAGCGGCCGGGTCGAGTTCCACCTCACGCGCGAGGGCGGGCACAGCCACCGGCGCGTAGTGCACGCCGCCGACGCCACCGGGCGGGCCATCGAGCAGACCCTGGTCGAGCGCGCGCGGGCCCATGCCAATATCACCCTGCTCGAGTCGCACATGGCGATCGACCTCATCAGCACCGGCAAGCTCGGTCGCATCCCCGATCGCTGCGCGGGCGCCTACGTCTTCGACGTCGCTCACAGCCGCGTGGTCACCGTTGCCGCGCACTGCACGGTGCTCGCTACCGGCGGCGCCGGCAAGGTCTACCTCTATACCTCCAACCCGGACGTCGCCACCGGTGATGGCATCGGCATGGCCTGGCGTGCGGGCTGCACCATCGCCAACATGGAATTCGTGCAGTTCCATCCGACCTGCCTGTATCACCCCGAGGCCAAGACCCTGCTGCTGACCGAGGCGCTGCGCGGTGAGGGCGGTCATCTGTTGCTGGCCGACGGTGAGCGCTTCATGCCGCGTTTCGACGAACGCGCGGAGCTCGCGCCGCGCGACATCGTCGCCCGGGCCATCGACCACGAGATGAAACGGCTGGGGCTGGACTGCGTCTACCTCGACATCAGCCACAAGGCGCGCGAGTTCATCCTCGAGCATTTTCCCAATGCCTACGAGCAGTGCCTGACCTACGGTATCGACATCACGGCTGAGCCGATCCCGGTGGTGCCGGCGGCGCATTACCTGTGCGGTGGTGTGGTCACCGACATCCGTGGCCGCACCTCGCTGCCGGCGCTGTACGCGGTCGGCGAGGTGGCCTGCACCGGGCTGCACGGCGCCAACCGCATGGCCAGCAACTCGCTGCTCGAGTGCCTGGTGATCGCCGACGCGGCGGCCCACGACATCATGGCCGCACGCGCCGACCTGCCACCGCTGCCGGAGATCCCGCCGTGGGACGAGAGCCAGGTTACCGATGCGGACGAGGAAGTCGTGGTCTCGCACAACTGGGACGAGCTGCGGCGGCTGATGTGGGACTACGTCGGCATCGTGCGCACGACCAAGCGCCTGCAGCGGGCGCGCCGCCGCGTCGAGCTGCTGCATGCGGAGATCAGCGAGTTCTATGGCAATTTCCGCGTCTCGGGCGACCTCATCGAGCTCCGGAACCTGGTCCAGGTGGCGGAGCTCATCATCCGCTCGGCGATGAAGCGCCGCGAGAGCCGCGGGCTGCACTACACGCTGGATTACCCCCAGCCTGACGACCGCAAGTACGCCCGCGATACCGTGCTGCGCGCCGGCGACTTCAGCTGAGCGATGCGCGCGGCATGAGCGGCTCTGCCAGCGCCGAACTTGCCGGCCGGGTGATCCTGGTCACCGGCGCCAGCCGTGGCATCGGCCGCGCGGTCGCCATCGCCTGCGCCGCTGCGGGTGCCACGGTCATCGCCAGTGGCCGCGACGTGCGGGCGCTGGGCGAAGTCGCCGATGCCGTCGTCGAGGCCGGTGGCGAGAGCCCGGTGCTGCTGCCGCTCAACCTCGAGGGAGCCACGGTAGCCGACTACGAAACGGTGGCCGCGCATATCGACGGCCAGTTCGGCCGCCTCGACGGCCTGGTCCTGAACGCGGCCGCGCTGGGCGAGCTGGCACCGCTGGCGCACCAGGATCCGCTGCTGTGGGCGCGCGTGTTCCAGGTCAACGTGCACAGCGCCTTCCTGCTCCTGCAGGCCTGCCAGGGACTGCTGGAGGGCGCCAGCGGCGCCTCGGTGGTATTCACGCTCGCCGCGGAGGGCGAGCAGGCGCGGGCTAACTGGGGCGCGTATGCCGTGTCCAAGTACGCCCTGCGCGGCCTGATGGACCTGGCGGTGGGCGAATACGCGCCCGGCGACCGCGTGCGCGTGAACGGCGTCATGCCTCCACCGGCCCGTACACGCCTGCGGCGCAACGCCTTTCCGGCCGCTGATGCCGACGCCTTCGCCGACCCGCGCACGCTGTGCGCCGACTACCTGCTGCTGCTCGGACCCCGCGGGGCCGGACGCCACGGCGAGGTACGGCAGCCGGGCGACCGGAGCGCGGCGCCGGCCTGAGCGGCTGCCGCGTCGCACGCGCGGCATGAATTGCCGCCACCGGCCGCCGCCCCGGCGGCAACTTTCCGCCGCAATTCCGGGGACGCGGCCGCGCCGCGTCGGGTTCTTGACGTCGGCCCGGCCCGGGTTCGCCGCCCTGGGGCACGGCGCCAATCCGGTCAATTGCATGAAAATCTTTTATTTCATAAGGATATAGCGGATTTCTTGACTCGTTTGAAGCAGTGCAGGGCTCCAGTTGGCACGTTTTTCGCACCATGACCGCCAAGCACATACCAGCAGATCGCCGCGACCACAGATGAGTACTCAAATGAAAGCGATTACCGAGTCGACGCCATGGGAGGCGGGCGCGACCTTCAGTCACGACTACCTGCCCTTCTCGCCCGACATCAAGGACGAGCGGCACCTGGTGTCGGATACCATCAAGCTGCGCATCGCGACCGCACTGCAGTCCAGCCTGCACGTGCGCGACATCGTCAAGGGCTTTGCCCGCGAGGCGCGGCGCATCGTGCGCGGGGTGTCGGTGCGCTTCCGGCACAAGGCACACCACGTCACGGTCGAGGACGGGGTCGGCGGACTCAATCGCTACAGCTACGAGCTCAACCTGGTCGGGCGTTACCTGGGCGAGGTCACCTTCTCGCGTAACTCGCCGTTGAGCGAGGACGAACTGGCCATCCTCGAAGTGCTGCTGTGCACCCTGATCTACCCGCTGCGCAACTCGCTGCAGTACGAGAGTGCGCTCAAGATTGCACTCAAGGACCCGCTGACCGGGGTCAGCAACCGGGCCAGCATGGGGGCTCACCTCAAGCATCACATCTCACTGGCGCAGCGCCAGGAGACCCCGCTGTCGCTGCTCATGATCGACATCGACCACTTCAAGTCGGTCAACGATCGCTACGGCCACATGATTGGCGACGTCGTGCTGACCCAGGTCGCGCGGCGCATCGTCGGCTGTACCCGTACCAGTGACGGCGTGTTCCGCTACGGCGGCGAGGAGTTCGTGGTCGTACTGCCGAGTACCGAGAGCCAGGGCGCGGAGCTGCTCGCCGAGCGCATTCGTGCCAGCATCGAGGACCTGCGCATGGACTCGGTACCGCCGCAGCTCAGGGTCACTGCCAGCATCGGCGTCGCCCACCTGCTGCCGGGCGAAGGCCAGGGCGAACTGTTGACCCGCGCCGACGAGGTCCTGCTCGACGCCAAGCGCCAGGGACGCAACCAGGTGCTGGTCGCGCCTTCTATTCCGATGCGCGGGGCGCAAGCCAGCGCCTGATCGCCTGCGGCTGCGCGAGGACCTCGGCGAGGGCGGCTTCGTCCAGCACCGCCACGCCGAGACGCTCGGCCTTCTCCAGTTTGCTGCCGGCGGCACTGCCGGCGACGACGAAATCGGTCTTCTTCGACACGGACCCGGTAACGCGGGCGCCGAGCTCGGAGAGCCGGGCCTTGGCCTCGTCCCGCGTGAACGCTTCCAGGGTGCCCGTGAGCACGCAGATCAGGCCATCGAGCGGGCCGGGCGGCGCATTCACCTGCCCCTCGTGCTCCTCCCAGGTCACGCCGGCCGCGCGCAGTCGCTCGACCAGGCTGCGGTTGGCCGGCTCGGCGAACCAGGCGGCCAGGCTCGCGGCGACCACCGGGCCGATGTCGGGCACTGCTTCCAGCGCTTCCTCGCCGGCCGTGGCAATGCGTTCCAGCGAACCGAAATGGCTGGCGAGGTTGGCGGCCGTGGCCTCGCCGACCTCGCGGATCCCGAGCGCGTGGATGAAGCGCGGCAGGGTCGTGTGCCGGCTGTCCGCGATCGCGGCGACGACGTTGGCCGCCGACTTTTCGCCCATGCGCTCCAGTGCCGCCAGGCTCTCGACATCCAGCTCGAAGAGGTCGGCCGGTGATTCGACCAGGCCGGCGCCGACCAGCTGGGCGATGAGCTTGTCGCCCACGCCCTCGATGTCGAGCGCGCGGCGCGAAGCGAAGTGAATGATCTCCTGCACGCGCCGCTCGCGCTCCTGGTCGGGCACGGAGTCCGGCGCCTGCCACGGTACGGTGCCCGCCGGCCGTTGCTCGAGCACCACCTTTACGATCTCGGGGATGACGTCGCCGGCGCGACGCACGATCACCGTGTCGCCGACGCGGACGTCCTTGCGGGCGACCTCGTCGGCGTTGTGCAGGGTCGCGTTGGTGACCGTCACCCCACCGACCGCGACCGGTTCCAGGCGGGCGACCGGGGTCAGCGCCCCGGTGCGGCCGACGTTCACCTCGATCGCGAGCACGCGGGTCATGCGCTCGTCGGGCGGAAACTTGAAGGCCACTGCCCAGCGCGGTGCGCGCGACACGTAGCCGAGGCGCTGCTGGTCGACGATCGCATTGACCTTGTACACGATGCCGTCGATCTCGTAACCGAGATCGGCGCGTCGCGTCGCCATGTCCGCGTAGTAGTCGAGGCAGGCCTCCAGGCCGCTGAGGACGCGCGCCTCGCCGGAAACGCGCAGGCCGAGCTCACGCAGCATGGCAAGTGAGTCGGCCTGGGTGGGCGGCCGCTCGCGACCCTCGATCTGACCGATGCCGTAGCAGCAGATGGTCAGCGGCCGCTGCGCGGTGACCCCGGGATCGAGCTGGCGCAGACTGCCGGCGGCGGCATTGCGCGGGTTGGCAAAGGTCTTCTGGTCCTGCGCCTGCTGTCGTGCATTGAGCGCCTCGAAGCCGGCTTTCTCCATGTAAATCTCGCCGCGCACCTCGATCAGTGGCGGCGCGTCGTCGCCACTGAGCTTGAGCGGTACCGCGCGGATGGTGCGCACGTTGGCGGTGACGTCCTCACCGCGGGTACCGTCGCCGCGGGTGGCGGCGCGGGTCAGTACGCCGTGTTCGTAGAGCAGGCTGATGGCAAGACCGTCGAGCTTGGGCTCGGCCTGGAACTCGAGCACGTCGCGCTCCAGCGACTGGCTGACGCGACGGTAGAATTCCTCGAAGCCGGCAGCATCGAAGACGTTACCCAGCGACAGCATGGGCAGGGCGTGGCGCACGCTCTCGAACGCGCCCGATGGCGCGGCACCGACCCGCTGCGTGGGGGAGCTGGCATCGACCAGCTCCGGGTTGGCGGCCTCCAGCGCTTCGAGCTCGCGCATCAGCGCGTCGTAATCGGCGTCCGGAATCGAGGGGTCGTCGAGCACGTAGTAACGGTAATTGTGCGCCTCGATGGCCTGGCGCAGCTCGGCTGCGCGCTCTCGCTCCCGCTTGCTCGCCACCCTATTCGAAGCGCGCAGCGCGGGCGCGCAGCTCGGCGATGGCGGCCGGGTCCAGCGCCTGCCGCGGCGACACGAACAACTCTCCGCCGGTCAGCTCGGCGATGCGTTGCGCGGTACCCAGCAGCAGCTCGAACGCGACCGGCCCGTCGAGCGCCGCGGGCAACTGCATGAACAGGGCCAGGCCGGTGGTGCGCATGGCCTCGATGCGTGCGAGATCGAAGGTTCCCGGCTCGAGCATATCGGCGGCGCTGAAAATCGGCGTTTCGCTGTGCAGCTCGGCGCTGCCGAAATGATGGAAGATCGACATCTCGCCGTGGCGCATGCCAACGGCGTTGAGCGCGCGCACCAGCTCCGGGCCACCGAACCTGCGGCCCTCGGGCGCGCGCACGAACAGGGTGATCAGGCCGTTGTCGGCCGCGCCTGCCGGTGCCGCGCGGGGTTCGGCGGCATCGCTGGGGGCGACGGGCGTGGCGGTGTCGGGGACGGTGTTTCCGGCTCGTGCGGCGCGCGGCGCGCTGTCCCGCTCACCTTCTGCCCTGCTGCCGAACAGGTCGAGCTGGTCACTGCCCCGGCGCGCCGGGGCGACATCGTCATCGTCGTCGTCAAGATGGCGGATCTGCGGCAGCTCGTCAGGCTCCGTGGCTGCGGCGGCGGCGCCCGGCGCTGCGTCGTCTTCGGCCCCGGCGACCGCCAGCGCCGCCGGCGCGAACTCCGGCGGCAGCTCGGCCGGCGTGCGCCGTGGCTCGTCCTCGTCATCCTCGTCCTCGTCGTCTTCCTCGTGGCTGAGGATGACATCGGGGATGTCCATGCGATTGAAGCGGCGGTCGAAGCTGACGCGGCTGTCGCGCCGGCGCTTGGCTGCCGCAGCGAGATAGACGGCAACGACGATCGCGATGCCGACCAGCACCAGCACCAGGCGCAGCGACAGCTCCACCGCCGCGGCTCCCGGCGCTCAGGCCGTGGCGGCCAGTTCGACCGCCTCTTCCATGTTAACCGAGACCAGGCGCGAGACGCCCGCTTCCTGCATCGTCACGCCGATGAGCTGTTCGGCAATCTCCATGGTGATCTTGTTATGGGTCACGAACAGGAACTGCACGCTGCCCGCCATCGACTTGAGCATCTCGGTCAGGCGCACGACGTTAGCGTCGTCCAGCGGTGCGTCGACCTCGTCCAGGAGGCAGAACGGGGCCGGGTTCAGCTCGAAGATCGAGAACACGAAGGACAGCGCGGTCAGCGCCTTCTCGCCACCGGACAGCAGGTGGATGGTGCTGTTGCGCTTGCCCGGCGGGCGCGCCATCACCGTGACGCCGGTTTCCAGGAGATCGTCGCCGGTCAGCTCGAGGTAGGCGTGACCACCGCCGAACAGCACCGGGAACATCGCCTGCAGGCCGTTGTTGACCTTGTCGTAGGTTTCCTTGAAACGCGTGCGGGTCTCGCGATCGATCTTGCGGATGGCATCCTGCAGCGTGGTCAGCGCTTCGATCAGGTCGCCGTGCTGCTGGTCGAGATAGGTCTTGCGCTCGGTGAGCTGGTTGAACTCGTCGATCGCCGCCAGGTTGATGGGGCCGAGGCGCGCGATGCGGTTGGCGAGGCGCTCGATCTCGGCTTCGACCGCGGCTTCGTTGTCCTCGGCGGCGAGCGCGGCGACGGTCTGGTCGAGGTCCTCGCCGGTCTGCGCAAAACGGCTGGCGAGCTCCTGCAGGCGCACGTCGAGCGCACGCTGGTCCAGGCGCACCTGCTCCAGGCGCTGCTGGCGCTCGCTGATCGCCTGTTCGATCTCGACCCGGCGCCGCGCCGCGTTCTGCATCGATTCGTCCAGCGAGCCGAGTGCCTGGCGCGCCTCGGTGAGCTTGTTCTCCGCCGTCAGCTTGTGTTCCAGCACCTGCTCGAGCTCGCTGCGCATCTGCGCGCGCGGCCCTTCCAGCTCGGCGATGGCTTTCTCCATGTCGGCGCCGCGCTGCACGAGCTGCTCGCGTGATCCGGCGTTGCGCGCCGCTGCCTGCTCCAGCGATTCGCGTCGCGCGCGCAGGTTGTTGATGCGCAGCTCCAGGGCGTGGGTGGCGTCGCGCAGCTCGCGCCAGCGTTCGCGCGCGGTATCGACTTCCTGCTGGATGGCGTTGCGCGCCGCCGCGAGTGCCTCACGACGCTCGGCGTGCCCGGCCAGCGCGCGGGCGGCGCTGTCGCGCTCGGCGCGCACCGCGGCGACCGCCTGCTCGTTCTCCTGCGACTGGGTGGCGAGGCGTTCGAGCTCGGCCAGTACGTCGGCCGAGCGTGCCTGGCGGCGCTGGAATTCCGCTTCCATCTGCGCCAGCGCGTCACGCCGCGCGTTGACGTCCCGGGTTGCGCTCTCGATCTGCTCGCCGAGCTCGTGCTGCTCCTGCTCCAGTGTCGCCAGCCGCTGCTGGGCATTGTCGCGCTGGCTGCGCAGGTTGTCGGTATCGGCTTCGTGCTTTTCGATCTGGGCGGCCAGGGCCGCAATGTTGCGTTCGCGGCCGAGGATGCTCTCGGCACTGTCCCCGGCCCCGGCGAGGCGCGCCCAGTTGGCACCGAGCAGGGTGCCGTCACGCAGCACGACCAGCTCGTGAGCGCCGATGCGTGCGCGCAGCTCGCGTGCCGTCGCCAGGTCCTCCGCCGCGTAGACGCCCTGCAGCAGAGGACCGAGGTCGACCGCGCCGCTGACGCGCGCGGCGAGCAGCGCCGGGTCCGCGGGTGTGGCGCCCGGCCCGGTGCGCCGGTCGATCACCGTGACCGCGCCACCCGGGCGACCGCCGTCACTCACAGACAGCACACGCTGCTGCAGCCCATCCCCGCACAAGGCGCCCAGCGGGATGCGCAGCGCCGCCTCCAGCGCCGTCTCCCAGCCGGGCTCGATGTCGACGTACTCGGCCAGGCGCGCGGCGTCGCTGAAGCCGTGCTGCTCCATCCAGCGCTCGATGCTCTCCTGGTCGTCGCCGTAGGCGTTCTCCTGCAGCGCGCGCAGCGAGGCCAGCCGGCCGCGCTG
This sequence comes from Gammaproteobacteria bacterium, assembly GCA_041984235.1. Taxonomy (GTDB): domain Bacteria; phylum Pseudomonadota; class Gammaproteobacteria; genus JBHIYN01. Next base: position 252,616 of record JBHIYN010000003.1, on the reverse strand, counting down.
CTCTTCCAGCTCGACTTGGCGCTCGTGCAGGGCGCTGTTCAGGGTCTGGGCGGCGCCGCGGCTCTGCGCCAGGTTCGCGCGCACCGCGTTGAGCCGGGTGATGAGGTCGTCGCGCGCGCGGGCGCGCTGCTCGAGCTCCGCGCCGTCCTCGGCAATGCGCGCACTCAGATCACCGGTTTCGTTGCGATCGGCCTCGGCGCTGAGCGAGGTGCGGCGCGTGTCGTGATCGGCGATGTCCTCGAGCAGGTGCTCGAGGCGGATGCGCGCGGCGTGCTCGCGCTGCGCGAGCTCGGTGTGCTCGTGGTTGAACGCGTCCCAGTCGTTCTGCCACTGGGCGAAGCGGGCCTCGACCGCGCGCAGCGCCTCGTAGGCCTCGGCCTCGGTGTCACGCGAGGTGGCGAAGCGCGGCTCGTCGGCGGCGAGATCGGCGCTGGTGCTCTCGAGCTCCCCGCGCTCGCCCTCGATGCCGCGATCGAGCTCCTCCAGGGCGCGCCGCGTCTCGGCGAGATCGCCTGCCAGCGCCTGCTCACGCTCGTCGGCGTGACGAATCGCCTGCTCCAGGCGCGAGATGTCGCCGCTGCGCGCGTAGAACTCGGCCTGCACGGCATTGAAGGCCTCGGTCGCCTCGGCCTGGGCCTCGCGGTAGCCGGTCTGCTGCGCTTCGACTTCGCGCAGGCGTGCGACCTCGGCTTCCAGCTCGTTGCTGCGCTGCTCGGTGAGCTGGCGCGCCTGGCTGCGCTCGGCGTCCAGCGTGCGCCAGCGCACCGCGAGCAGGCGCGCTTCAAGGCGGCGCTCGTCGGCCTTCATCACCTGGTAACGTTCGGCCGCACGTGCCTGGCGCTGCAGGTGGTTGAGCTGCTTGTCCAGCTCCTCGCGGATGTCGTCCAGCCGCTCGATGTTCTCCTCGGTGTGACGCATGCGGTTTTCGGTCTCGCGCCTGCGCTCCTTGTACTTGGAGATGCCGGCCGCTTCCTCGAGGAAGCCGCGCAGCTCCTCCGGCCGCGCCTCGATGACGCGCGAGATCATGCCCTGCTCGATGACCGAGTAGCCGCGCGAGCCGATGCCGGTGCCGAGGAACACGTTGGTGATGTCCTTGCGCCGGCAGCGCGAGCCGTTGAGAAAGTACGAGGACAGGCCATCGCGGCTGATGGTGCGCTTGATCGAGATCTCGCCGAAGCCGGCGTACTGTCCGCCGATGGTGCCGTCGGTGTTGTCGAACACGATTTCGACGGTGGACTGCCCGACCGGTTTGCGCGTGTTGGAACCGTTGAAAATGACGTCGGCCATCGATTCGCCGCGCAGGTGCTTGGCCGAGCTCTCGCCCATCACCCAGATTAGTGCGTCGATGATGTTCGACTTGCCGCAACCGTTGGGACCGACGACGCCGGTGAGGTTTCCGGGGAGGGTCAGCGTGGTCGGATCGACGAAGGATTTGAAGCCTGAAAGCTTGATTCGGTTGATGCGCATGGGCGCACAGCATACCCCATCGTCATCGCACCGCAAAACCAACTTCGACGTTCGCGGAAAATCTTTTAACTTGATGTTTTCATTTAAAAATTAGCTGGCTCCAACGAGCGCCGCCCGGGGCGCTGACAGTGGCCTGGGAGCGACCCGCCTGTGCTAAGGTTGGCGCCGCGCCAGCGGCCCTGAGAGAGCCCCGACATGACCACCAGACCGAGTCGCGAACTCGATACTTTCGCCAACCCCAAGCCGGACCGCGATTACCTGATCACGATCCGCGTGCCGGAATTCACCTGCCTGTGTCCAATGACCGGCCAGCCCGATTTCGCCGAGCTGACGCTGGCCTACGTTCCCGATCAGCGCTGCATCGAGCTCAAGGCACTGAAGCTCTATGCCTGGTCGTTTCGTGACGAGGGCGCGTTCCACGAGGCCGTCACCAACGCCATCCTCGACGACGTCATCGCGGCGTGCCAGCCACGCTTCGCGCGCCTGAGCGCGGTGTTCAACGTGCGCGGCGGCACCTATCCAACCATCGTCGCCGAGCATCGCGCGGCAGGCTGGGTCCCGCGCGACGACAGCGTGGTGCCGCCCTTGTGAGCGGTGGCGGCGGTTTCTTCGACGGGGTGCGGCACGCACTGCGCGGTTTCGGGCTGATCCGCGCGCGCGGTGTGCGCGTGTTCGTGATCGTGCCGCTGCTCATCAACGTGGTGCTGTTCGCCGGCGCGCTGATTGGCGCAGGCAACCTGCTCGACTACTTTCTCGATCGCTACCTGCACGGCTGGCCGGACTGGATCCAGTGGCTGGTCGACCTCCTGGAATGGCTGGTCTGGCTGCTGTTCGCGGCCCTCGCCGCGGTGATCGCCTTCTTCACCTTCAGCGTGGTCGCGAACATCATCGCGAGTCCCTTCAACGGCTTGCTGGCCGAGGCCGTGGAGCACCACCTGCAGCCGGGCCGCGGCGCGGTCGACACCTCGTGGCGGCGCGTGCTGGCGGACGTGCGCCGCACGCTGGTCGCCGAGCTGCGCAAGCTGGTCTACATCGGGCTGCGCGCGCTGCCGCTGCTGGTGCTGTCGCTGATCCCCGGCCTGAACGTGCTGGCGCCGGCGCTGTGGCTGCTGTTCGGGGCCTGGATGCTGTGCCTGGAGTACCTCGACTGCCCGCTCGGCAACCACAGCGCGTTCTTTCCGCGCGTGATCGACGAGATGCGCGCGCGGCGTCCGCTGGCGCTGGGCTTCGGCCTGGCGATGACCGTGCTGACCCTGATCCCCGTGTTGAATTTCATCGCCATGCCGGTCGGCGTGGCGGGAGCGACCAGCCTCTACTGCGCGCGCATCGCCGGGCGCGCGCCGCTCGCCGCGACGTGACGCGCTGAGGGTGGCGCCGAGGCATGGCTGAGTCCGCCCGGGCGGCGAGCTACGTCGGCCGCTTCGCGCCTTCGCCGACCGGACCGCTGCACTTCGGCTCGGTGGTTGCCGCGCTCGCGAGCTGGCTCAGCGCACGCGCTAAGGGTGGGCGCTGGCTGCTGCGCATCGACGATCTCGATCCCCCGCGCGAGGTCGAAGGCGCAGCCGCGACCATTCTGCGTACGCTGGAGGCACTGGCCCTGGAATGGGACGGCGCGGTCGTCTACCAAAGCCGGCGCGGCACGGCCTATGCCGCCGCCCTGGAGCGGCTGCAGGACGCCGGGCAGATCTTTCCGTGTGCCTGTACGCGGCGCCAGGTCGGCCCCGGCCCCTACCCCGGCACCTGTCGTAACGGCCTGCCCGCCGGGGTGCGCGGGCGGGCCCTGAGGGTCCGCGTGGACGACACACCGGTGGTCATCGCCGACGCCGTGCAGGGCCGGTTCGAGGCCTGCCTGGCGCGAACCTGTGGTGATTTCGTGGTGCGCCGCGCCGATGGCCTGGTCGCCTACCATCTCGCGGTGGTGGTCGATGATGCCGCCGCCGGGGTTACCGACGTGGTGCGCGGACTGGACCTGCTCGACTCGACGCCACGGCAGGTCTGGCTGCAGCGCCTGCTCGGCCTGCCGACGCCGGCGTACGCCCATCTACCCGTCGTGCTCGGGCGGAACGGCAGCAAGCTCAGCAAGCAGACCGGGGCCGCCGCGGTGCTGCCCGACAGTGCGCCGGCCGCACTCGCCGCGGCGCTCGATTTTCTCGGCCTGACACCGCCGCCCGCACTGGTCGGGGCGTTGCCGGGCGAGCTGCTGGCCTGGGCCCTGCCGCGCTGGCGGTTGGACCTGCCCGGTACGGCGGCGCGCCCCTACCCCGCCGCCGCGGCGAACATGCCGCGCAGCGACGGGTAGTCTTCGGCGACCGGAAAGTCCGGGTAATCGCGCACGACCTTCTCCGACGGCCGGAACAGCATGGCGCTGTCGGCCTGCTCCAGCATGCCGATGTCGTTGTAGGAGTCGCCGGTGGCGACGACGGCATAGTTGAGGGCCTGGAAAGCCTTTACCGCGTGGCGCTTGGGATCGCGCTGGCGCAGCCGATAACCACTGATACGGCCGCCGGGCTCGACCTCGAGCCGGTGGCATAGCATCATCGGGTGGCCGAGCTTCGCGAGCAGCGGGCCGGCCAGCTCGTGGAAGGTGTCGGAGAGGATCGCAACCTGGTACTCGCCGCGCAGCCAGTCGAGGAAGTCATGTGCCCCGGGCAGCGGCTCCAGCCCGCGGGCGGCTGCGTTGAGCGCCTCGAAGCCGAGTCCCTCGCGGTCCATGATGCCCAGGCGATAGGTCATCAACTCATCGTAATCCGGTATGTCCCGTGTCGTGACTTTCAAATCGTCAATCCCGGTGCGCTCGGCCAGGCTGATCCAGATCTCCGGTACGAGCACGCCTTCGAAATCGAGACAGGCTACTTTCATGCGGCGGGGTCCTCGCGTGGTGGGCGGCTGCGACAGGCGCGCGGAGTCTAGCAGAAGCGGCGGAGCCGGCGCATGAGGACGGCGCGGCCGCTGTGCCTGCTCGCCGGCCTGTGGCTGGCCGCCGCCGGCATGCCCGCGGCGGCCGTCGAGAGCGTGCGCGCGCAGGCCCTGTTCGCCGGTAAGGCGGTGCTCAGCATCGACGGGCGCCGCGAGGTCCTGCGTGCGGGCGAGACCAGCGCCGACGGGGTCACGCTGGTCAGCGCGGACGCCGGGCAGGCGGTCATCGAGGTGGCCGGCGAGCGCCGTACGCTGGCCCTGGACGGCCGCATCAGCGGCAGCTTCGGCGCCGCGCCGGCGCGCGCGGTGGTGCGCCTGGTGCCGGGCCGCCACGGGCATTACTTCGTCGACGGCCAGATCAATGGCAACCCGGTGCGCTTCCTGGTCGATACCGGTGCCAGCACGGTCGCGATCAGCAAGGACACCGCGCGCGGTCTCGGCATTGCCTACCGCGTCGACGGCAAGCGCGGCACAGTGCAGACGGCCGGCGGGCTGGCCATGGCCTGGAGCGTGACGTTCGACGAGGTCAAGGTGCAGGCGCTGACCCTCAAACGCGTGCGCGGCATCGTCATTGACGGCGACGCACCGAGCGAGGCCCTGCTCGGCCAGTCTTTTCTCAACCGCCTCGACATCCACCGCGAGGGGCAGGTGATGGAGCTCAGGGCACGCTGAGGCGCCCGCATCCTGTGGCGCGACCGCCGCGCCGTGGCACCGTCAGCGACCGCGCTGCCACATCACCTCGCCGGCGCCGGAGTCACGCGCGACGATGCGGGCGACGACGAACAGCAGGTCGGACAGGCGGTTGATGAAGCGCGTGGCGTGCGCCGAGACCGGCTCGGCGGCGGCCAGTGCCGCCATGCGTCGCTCGGCACGGCGACACACCGCGCGGCACAGGTGGGCGACCGCCGCGGCACGGCTGCCGCCGGGCAGCAGGAATTCCTTCAGCGGCGGCAGCTCCTCGTTGTAGCGGTCGATACCCTGTTCGAGCTTGCTCACGGCGGCCTCGCCGACGAGCTCGGTGCCCGGAATGGACAGCTCGCCGCCGAGATCGAACAGGTCGTGCTGGATATCCACCAGCAGCTCGCGCATGTCCGGGCGCAGCGTCTCCGCCAGCAACAGGCCGAGGTTGCAGTTGAGTTCGTCGATGTCGCCGATCGCCTCCATGCGCGCACTGTGCTTGGGCGTGCGCGAGCCATCGCCGAGGCCGGTGGTGCCGGCGTCACCGGTACGGGTATAGAGCTTGGAGAGGCGATGTCCCATGTCGATCGATCCGGGCGTTGGCGGGAGTGCCACTGTAATGAGCGCGCCGGCAAGCGGCAATACGTCCCCGCCAATCGCCCGGGCACCTTATGACCGAGCGCAAGGCATCGCGCGTACGTGCTTGATACACTTGTAAAGTGTACAGGCACAGAGATTCGGCACGACGCCCCGCCAGCAGGCGGAATATACCGGGCCTTAACCTTCGGGCGGGCACCATCCGCATGGTCAGGCCGGGAGATGAGCGATGACTGCACAGCCACAGATTGACGTGCCGCCGGGGCGGGACGCAGACGCGCAAGGCGTGCAGTATTCGGTCGTCGTGCCGGTGCTCAACGAGCACGAGAACATCGATGGCCTGCTCGCGGAAATTGCCGCGGCGATGGCCAGCCTGGCCTTCGAGGTCGTGGTGGTGGACGACGGCAGCAGTGACGGCAGCGCCGCACACCTGCGCGAGCGCGCCGCCGGCCTGCCGTGGCTGCGCCTGGTTCAGCACGAGCGCAACCGCGGGCAGAGTGCCGCCCTGTGCAGCGGGATCGATGCCGCGCGCGGGCGCTGGATTGTCACGCTGGATGGCGACGGGCAGAACGACCCGGCCGACATACCGACCCTGATCGCGACGCTGCAGGGTCCGGGGCCGGGACCGGCGCTGGTCTGCGGGCATCGGCGCGAGCGCCGCGACGACCTGCTGCGCCGCGTGTCGTCGCGCGTCGCCAACCGGGTTCGCGCAACGCTGCTCGGCGACGGCACGCCCGATACCGGCTGCGGCCTGAAGGTCTTTTCGCGCAGCCGGTTCCGGCGATTGCCGCGTTTCGATCACATGCACCGCTTCCTGCCCGCGCTGGTGCAGCGCGACGGCGGCGAGGTGGCCTCCGTCCCCGTCTCCCACCGTCCGCGCGTCCACGGACAATCCAAGTACGGCATTCGTAACCGTCTCGGGGTGGGTATCGTCGACCTCTTGGGGGTCATGTGGCTGACACGGCGCAAGCTCGACTCGCGCAAGCAGGAGAATTCGTGATGACCGCCAACCATGTCTGGATTGCCATCGGGTTTACCGGCCAGCTGCTGTTCGCCTGCCGCTGGCTGGTGCAGTGGATATCGAGCGAACGGGTGCGCCGCAGCGTGGTGCCGATGGCGTTCTGGTATTTCAGCCTCGCCGGCAGCGCGGCGTTGCTCGCCTATGCCCTCCACCTGCGTGACCCGGTCTTCATCGCCGGGCACCTGGCGAACAGCGCCATCTACCTGCGCAACCTGAGCCTGCTCCTGCGCGAGGTCTCCGGAGCCGACGCGACCAGCACGTGATCCTGTCGCGTTATTTCATCCGCGAGGCGCTCAAGCTCAGCGCCGCCATCATCGGCGGCCTGTTCGTCATCTACATCAGCATGCGTTTCGCGACCTCGCTCGGCGAGGCCGCCGAAGGCAAGATGGCGCCGCAGCACATCAGCCGCATCGTCCTGCTGAAGATGCTGGTGTCAATCAAGGACCTGCTGCCGATGGCACTCTTCCTCGGCACCTTCGGTGCCGCGGTGCGCCTGCAGCAGACCTCGGAGTGGACCGCGATGCGCGCCGCCGGGCTCAGCCACCAGCAGTTGCTCAAACCGCTGTTCGCGCTGACCGCTACGGCCGCCGTCATCGTCGGACTGATTACGCTGGTCGTCGGGCCGCGTGCCGAGCTCGACCTGCAGGAGCTCCAGGAGCAGACCGAGAACGAGGCCACCGTCGCCGGGGTCAAGGCCGGACGCTTCCGCGAGTTCGGCAGTGGTCGCCAGGTCTTCTATGCCGAATCCATCTCGCCGGACGAACGTTACCTGCAGCGTGCTTTCGTGCGTAGTGAGCGTGGCGGTGACGATACCGTGCTGCGTTCGGCACGTGCCCGCATCGAGACCGACCGCACGTCGCGCGACCGCTTCGCCGTGTTCGAGGCCGGCGCAAGCTACGCCGGTGAGCCCGGGCAGGCCGAGCTGGTGGTGACGGAATTCGATCGTTACGCGGTACGCATCGAGAATCGCGAGCCGCGGCAGTTCGGCGCCCATATCGGGTTCCTGTTCACCAGCGAGCTGTTCCGCCACGACGAGCCACCCTACGCCATCGAGTTCCAGTGGCGGCTGGCCCTGCCGCTATGTACCCTGCTGGGGCCGGCCCTGGCGCTGCTGATCGCGCTCTCGAACCAGCGCGGCAACTGGTACCTGGGCCTGATCACGGCCGTATCGTGCTATTTCGCCTACACCAACGTGCTCGGCGTCGGACGCGCCCTGATGCGCAAGGAGGTCCTGCCGCCGCAGCTCGGGCTGTGGCCGGTGCACCTGTTGTTCGCGGGCCTGGTGGTGGTGCTGCTGCTGTGGCAGCGCCGGCGGCTGAACCTGCGCCGCCGGCGGCCGGCCCAGGAACTGCTTCCCGCGTAAGCCGCCGCCGGCCGGGGTAAACTAGCCGGCTTTATCGAAGCTAACGGACGCACCATGAGTTCCCCTGCACACGCCCTGCAAACGCTGCTCGAGCGCAAGATTGTCATGCTCGACGGCGCCATGGGCACGGTCATACAGAAGCACCAGCTCGAGGAGAGCCACTTTCGGGGCGAACGCTTCGCCGCACACCCGCGCGAGCTCAAGGGCAACAACGACCTGCTGAGCATCACGCAGCCCAAGCTGGTCAAGGGCATCCATCGCTCGTTTCTCGGTGTCGGCGCCGACATCATCGAGACCAATACCTTCAATGCGACCCGCGTATCGCAGGCCGATTACGGGCTGGAGGACCTCGCGCGCGAGCTGAACACGGTCGCTGCCCGGGTGGCGCGCGATGCCATTGCCGAGTACCGCGCGACCAGCGGGGACGAGGCGCCGAAATTCGTCGCCGGGGTGCTGGGGCCGACCAACCGCACCGCATCGGTATCGCCGGACGTCAACGACCCGGGCTTCCGCAACATCGATTTCGAGACCCTGCGGGCCGCCTACGCCGAGGCCTGCGAGGGGCTCATCGAGGGTGGCGTCGACCTGCTGCTGATCGAAACGGTCTTCGACACCCTCAACGCCAAGGCCGCGATCTTCGCCGTGCGCGAGTGCCTGGATGCGCGCGGACTCGACCTGCCGCTGATCATCTCAGGCACCATCACCGATCGCAGCGGACGCACGCTGACCGGGCAGACCACCGAGGCGTTCTGGAACTCGGTGCGTCATGCCAGGCCGCTGGCCATCGGTCTCAACTGCGCGCTGGGGGCGGACGACCTGCGACCCTACGTCGAGGAGCTGTCGCGCGTCGCGGACGTGCACGTCAGCGCGCATCCCAACGCCGGCCTGCCGAACGAGTTCGGCGAATACGACGAGAGCCCGGAGTACATGGCCGGGATCATCGGTGATTTTGCCGCCAGCGGCCTGGTCAACATCGTCGGCGGCTGCTGCGGCACCACGCCGGAACACATTCGTGCCATCGCCGAGGCGGTCGCCGAGCTGCCGCCGCGGCGCATACCGCAGGTACGGCGCTGCTGCCGCCTGAGCGGGCTGGAGCCGCTCAACATCACGCCCGAGAAAGGTTTCATCAACGTCGGTGAGCGCACCAACGTCACCGGCTCGCCGCGCTTCGCGCGGCTGATCAAGGACGGTGACCTGGAGACCGCCATCGAGGTCGCACGCCAGCAGGTCGAGAACGGCGCACAGATCGTCGACGTCAACATGGACGAGGGCATGCTCGATTCGGTCGAGCTGATGACGCGTTTCCTCAACCTGATGGGCTCCGATCCGGATATCAGCCGCGTGCCGGTGATGATCGATTCCTCCAGCTGGCCGGTGATCGAGGCCGGCCTGCGCTGCCTGCAGGGCAAGGGCGTGGTCAACTCGATCAGCCTCAAGGAGGGCGAGGAGAAGTTCGTCGAGCAGGCGCGCCTGGTCCAGCGTTACGGCGCGGCAGTGGTGGTGATGGCGTTCGACGAGCAGGGCCAGGCCGATACCACCGAGCGCAAGTTCGCCATCTGCGAGCGCTCCTACCGCATCCTCACCGAGACGGTCGGCCTTGCGCCCGAGGACATCATCTTCGATCCCAACGTGCTCACGGTCGCGACCGGGATGGCGGAGCACAACGACTACGCGCGGGCGTTCTTCGAAGCGACCGCGGAGATCAAGGAAAAGTTGCCGCATGCGCTGGTCAGCGGCGGGCTCAGTAACGTCTCGTTCTCCTTCCGTGGCAACAATCCGGTACGCGAGGCGATGCACGCCGCGTTCCTCTACCACGGCATCCGCGCCGGGCTCGACATGGCCATCGTCAACGCGGGACAGCTCGGCATCTACCAGGACATCGAGCCGGTCCTGCTGAAGCACATCGAGGACGTGCTGTTCAATCGCGACGAGGATGCCACCGATCGCCTGATCGATTTCGCCCGCGGGGTCGAGGGTGTGACGCGCGAGGTGGAGCGCGACCTGGCGTGGCGCGATGCCCCCGTCGAGCAACGCCTGAGTCACGCGCTGGTGCGCGGCATCGCCGATTTCGTCGTCGAGGACACCGAGGAGGCGCGTCTGGCCTACCCGTCCCCGCTGGGCGTGATCGAGGGGCCGCTGATGGACGGCATGGGCGTGGTCGGCGACCTGTTCGGCGCCGGCAAGATGTTCCTGCCGCAGGTGGTCAAGAGCGCGCGCGTGATGAAGAAGGCGGTCGCGCACCTGATTCCGTTCATCGAAGAGCAGAAGGCGGCCAGTGGCGAAACCTCGGCGCAGGCACGCATCGTCCTGGCCACGGTCAAGGGCGACGTCCACGACATTGGCAAGAACATCGTCGGCGTGGTGCTCCAGTGCAACAATTTCGAGGTCATCGACCTCGGCGTGATGGTGCCGCTGAAGGATATTCTCGACACCGCGGAGCGCGAGAATGCCGACATAATCGGGCTCTCCGGCCTGATTACACCGTCGCTCGAAGAAATGGTGCTGGTCGCGCGCGAGATGGCGAAACGCGGCATGGACCTGCCGCTGCTGATCGGCGGCGCGACGACCTCGCGCACACACACCGCGGTCAAGATCGACCCGGCCTACGACGGTCCCGTGATCCACGTCAAGGACGCCTCGCGCGCGGTGGGCGTGGCGACCAACCTGCTCAGCGACGACATGCGGCCGGGCTACGTGGCCAAGGTCAGCGACGAGTACGCCACCGTGCGCCAGCGGCATGCCGAACGCCGGCGCAGCGCCAGCCTGGTGGCCTTGTCGGAGGCGCGCTCCAATCGTCTCGCGACCGACTGGGCGCACTACGAGGTACGGGCGCCGGAAAAACCCGGGATCCACGTGCTCGACGACTACCCGCTGGCGGAGCTGGTCGACTTCATCGACTGGACCCCGTTCTTCATGACCTGGGAGCTGGCAGGGCGCTACCCGCGCATCCTCGATGACGAAGTCGTCGGCGAGCAGGCACGGCAGCTGTTCGCCGATGCGCGCCACATGCTGGACGACATCGTCGCCAATCGACGCCTGCGCGCCCGCGCGGTGTTCGGCCTGTTTCCGGCCGCCGCGGTCAACGCCGAAGACATCGCCATCTTCTCCGACGAGTCACGGCGCGAGCCGCTCACCGTGGTGCACAGCCTGCGCCAGCAGGCGGCCAAGCCGGCCGGACAGCCGAACTTCGCGCTGGCGGATTTTCTCGCCCCGGAAGACGTCGCGGTCGCCGACTACATGGGGGCGTTCGCGGTCAGCACCGGGTTCGGGCTCGACGAGCTGGTCGCCGCCTTCGAGGCCGAGCACGACGACTATGCCGCGATCATGGCCAAGGCCCTCGCCGACCGCCTCGCCGAGGCCTTCGCCGAGCGCCTGCACCAGCTGGTGCGCCGGGAGTACTGGGGGTACGCGCGCGATGAAGCGCTGTCCAACGACGACCTCATCGCCGAGCGCTACCGCGGGATCCGCCCCGCGCCCGGTTACCCGGCCTGCCCCGACCACACCGAGAAGGCGCTGCTGTGGCAGGTGCTGGAGGTCGAGCGGCATGCCGGCATCACCCTGACCGAGAGCTTCGCCATGAGCCCGGCGGCGTCGGTCAGCGGCTGGTATTTCGCGCATCCCGAGTCGCGCTATTTCGGCGTCGGCAAGATAGGCCGCGACCAGGTCGCCGACTACGCCCGGCGCAAGGGCATGTCGATCGACGAGACCGAGCGCTGGCTGGCACCGAATCTGAACTACGATCCGGAAGAATAGAACCGTGGCCGAGCTGTCTTTCCGCGAGCGTGCCGAGTGTGCCGCCCTGCTGCGCGCCGAGGCGCCGGCGGCGGCGGTGCTGACGACCGGCTGGGTGCGCACCAAGCGCGAATCCAAGGGCTTCGCTTTCCTGGAACTGAACGACGGCAGCTGCCTGGCCAACCTGCAGGTCGTGATCGATGCCGACGCCGAGGGCTACGAACATCTCGAGCAGGTCGCGACCGGCACCGCGGTAGCGGTGCGCGGCGCGCTGGTCGAGTCGCCGGGCAAGGGCCAGCGCTGGGAAATCAAGGCCTCTGCGCTGGAAGTGATCGGCCACTGTGCGGCGGATTTCCCCCTGCAGAAGAAGCGCCATTCCGACGAATTCCTGCGCTCCATCGCGCACCTGCGTGCGCGCACCAACAAGTACGGCGCCATTGCGCGCATCCGCTCGCGCCTCTCGTTCGCCATCCACGATTTCTTCCAGGCGCGCGGCTTCCACTACGTACACACGCCCATCATCACCGGCTCCGACTGCGAAGGTGCGGGTGAGATGTTTCGTGTCACCACCCTGGACCCGCATGCCGGCGGCGGCATGGTCGACGACGACTTTTTCGGCAAGCCGGCGCATCTCACCGTCTCGGGGCAGCTCTCGGTCGAGACCTACTGCCTCGCCCTGAGCAAGGTCTATACGTTTGGGCCGACGTTCCGCTCCGAGAACTCGAACACCAGCCGGCACATGGCCGAATTCTGGATGATCGAGCCGGAGCTCGCGTTCGCCGACATCTTTGACGACATGCAGCTCGCCGAGGAGATGGTGAGGCACCTGATTGCCTTCGTGCGCGAGGAGTGCGCGGACGACTTCGACCTGTTCGCACGCTTCGTCGACAAGCAGCTCGCCGACCGCCTGTCGCGCATCGCCGACAGCGAGTTCGTGCGCCTGCCCTACGGTGAGGCCATCGAGATCCTGGGTGCCAGCGGCCGCAGGTTCGAGTTCGCGCCGCAATGGGGGGCCGACCTGCAGTCGGAGCACGAGCGCTTCCTCACCGAAGAGCATTTCGGCGCCCCGGTCTTCGTCTACGACTGGCCGAAGGACATCAAGGCTTTCTACATGCGCGGCAACGACGACGGCCGCACGGTCGCGGCCATGGACCTGCTGGTGCCGCACATCGGTGAGCTGGTCGGCGGCAGCGCGCGCGAGGAGCGCCACGACGTGCTCGCCGCACGCATCGCCGAGCTCGGCCTGCCCGAGGAGGAGTACTGGTGGTACCTGGACACGCGCCGCTTCGGCAGCGTGCCGCACGCCGGATTCGGCCTCGGCTTCGAGCGTTTCCTGATGTTCGTCACCGGCGTCGGCAACATTCGCGACGTGATACCCTTTCCGCGCACGCCGAGAAACCTGGAATTCTGAGAGCCTGGCCACATGCACGTAATGGTCGACCTGTGCGTCGTGCCGATCGGGGTCGGCGTCTCCGTCTCCGAGTACGTCGCCGAGTGTGAGCGCATCATCGCCCGCGCCGGACTGGCATCGCAGCTGCATCCCTACGGCACCGTCATCGAAGGCGAGTGGGACGCGGTGTTCGACGTCGTGCGCCAGTGCCACGAGCGTGTTCACGAAATGGGCGCGCCGCGCATTTTCACCTCGCTCAAGGTCGGCACCCGTACCGACCGGGCGCAATCCATGCAGGACAAGGTCGACAGCGTGCACGCCAGGCTCGTGCAGGACTGATTGACCAGGCTCCGACTACCGGGGAGGGATATCGTGAGCACCACCGTTCCGAGCTTCGTCAGCGGCACCAGTGACACGCCGCTGCTGTTCCAGACCGTGGGCCAGGCGCTGGCCTTGGCGGCGGAGCGTTTCCCCGAGCGCGACGCGGTCATCGTGCGCAACCAGGGTGTGCGCCTGAGCTGGGCCGAATTCGACGCCGCGGTCGACGAGCTCGCCGCAGGCCTGCTGAGCCTGGACCTGGAGCCCGGCGAGCGTATCGGCATCTGGTCACCCAATCGCATCGAATGGGTGCTGACCCAGTTCGCTACCGCGCGCGTCGGCCTGGTGCTGGTCAACATCAACCCGGCCTACCGGGTTGCCGAGCTCGAGTACGCGCTGAACCAGGTCGAGTGCAAGGCGATCGTCATCGCTGACCGGTTCAAGTCCAGCGACTACGTCGGCATGCTGCGTGAGCTGGCCCCGGAGCTGGACGATGCCGCACCCGGCTCACTGAAGAGTGCTCGCCTGCCGCACCTGCGGAGTGTCATATGCACCGGCGACACAAAGCGGGCGGGCATGTATCGCTTCGACGACATCGCGCCGGCCGCGACCGAAGAGACGCGCGCGCGGCTGGCCGCCATCGCTCCCACGCTGGACCCCGACGACGCCATCAACATCCAGTTCACCAGCGGGACCACCGGCATGCCCAAGGGCGCCACGCTGACCCATTTCAACGTCGTCAACAACGGCTACTTCGTTGGCCGCGCGATGAAATTCTCCGAGCAGGATCGGCTGTGCATCCCGGTGCCGCTGTATCACTGCTTCGGCATGGTCATGAGCGTGCTGACCTGCACCACGCACGGGGCGGCGATGATCTTCCCCGGCGAAGGCTTCGAGCCGGGCGATGTGCTCGCCGCGGTCCAGGCCGAGCGCTGCACGGCGCTGCACGGCGTGCCGACCATGTTCATCGCCGAGCTCGACCACCCGGATTTCGCGCACACCGATCTCTCGACCCTGCGCACCGGCATCATGGCCGGTGCACCGTGTCCGGTCGAGGTCATGAAGCGGGTGCAGAAGGACATGCACATGGACGAGGTCACGATCGCCTACGGCATGACCGAGACCAGTCCGGTCAGCTTCCAGTCAGGCACCGACGACCCGCTCGACAAGCGGGTTTCCACGGTCGGGCGCATCATGCCGCATGTGCAGGTCAAGATCATCGACGAGGCCGGCCGGGTGGTGCCGCGCGGCGAGCGCGGCGAGTTGTGCACCCGCGGCTACAGTGTCATGCGCGGCTACTGGAACGATGCCGAGAAGACCGCCGAGTCGATCGACGACGCCGGCTGGATGCACACCGGCGACCTCGCCGTGATCGACGCCGAGGGTTACTGCAACATCGTCGGGCGCGTGAAAGACATGATCATCCGGGGTGGCGAGAACGTCTACCCGCGCGAGATCGAGGAATACCTGTTCCGGCATCCCAAGATCCAGGATGTCGCCGTGTTCGGCGTGCCCGATGCGCGTTTCGGTGAAGCGGTAGCGGCGTGGATTCGGCTGCGCGATGGCGAGAGCGCCAGCGAGGACGAGATCCGGGAGTTCTGCAAGGGCCAGATCGCCCATTACAAGGTGCCCGCCTACATCCGCTTCGTCGACGAGTTCCCGATGACCGTAACCGGCAAGATCCAGAAGTTCGTCATGCGCGATGCGATGGCCGGGGATCTCGGCCTGGAGCAGGCACGTACCGCCTGACCCACAGGCTGCCGCCGTCCGGTCGCGGGACCTGATCCCTGGCCTGGGCGGCAAGCCCGTCGGCCGCGCCGGCCTGGCGCTGCTGCTGCTGATCGTCGCACTCGGCGCCCACCTGCGGCTGCAGTCGGCGTTGCACACGACCATCGACAAGCCGCTCCGCGCCGACGCCGGTGATTACTTCAGCTATGCACTCAACCTGCGCACGCACGGCATCTACGGGCGGCGCCTGGTGACCGCGGGCGAGCCGCAGGCCGACGCGACCCGGCCGCCGGGTTACCCGCTGTTCCTGCGCCTGACACTGCCGGCGCGCGTCGTCTCCGAGGCCGACCTGCTGCCGGTCTACCTCGCCCAGGCGGGGCTGAGCGTGCTCACGCTGCTCGCCGTGTACTACGTCGCCGCGGCCGTCGCCGGCACCGGTTGCGCCTTGCTGGCGACCCTGCTGAGCGCGCTCAGCCCGCACCTGATCCTCGCCAACTCCTACGTTCTGACCGAAACCCTGTTCTGTGGCCTGCTGCTGTGCGGCCTGGCGGCGGCGGTCCGCCTGGTGCGTGGTGGCGGCGCGGCCTGGGCGCTCGCGCTCGGTGCGCTGCTCGCGGCCGCCGCCCTGACCCGGCCGTGGCTGCAGTATTTCGTCGTGCCGTGCTGCGCGTGGATTCTGTTCGAGCATGGCGTGAAGCAGCGACTGCGCTCGGCCGGGGGCGCGCTGCTGGTCTTCGCACTGGTGTTCGGCGCCTGGGTGGTGCGCAATGTCGTTACGCTCGGCGTCACCGGAGACAGTACGCTGATGATCAACGGCCTTCACCACGGCATGTATCCCGGCCTGGTCTTCGCCGGTGACGCCGCGACGTTCGGCTACCCGTACCGCTTCGATCCGCGTGCGGCCGAGATCGGCGCCTCGCTGGGCGCGGTGCTCGCCGAGATCGCCCGCCGTTTCCAGGAGCAGCCGCTGGCGCACCTGGAGTGGTTCTTCCTCGGCAAGCCGCTGACGCTCATGTCGTGGTCCACGATCCAGGGTGCCGGCGAGATGTTCGTCTACCCACCGCTGGCCAGCCCGTGGCTGACCTCGCCGGCTTACTACTGGATCTACGCGGCTATGCGCGCGCTGCATGCGCCGCTCATGCTGCTGGCCGCTGCCGGCGCGCTGCTGGCGTGGGTACCACTGCGGCGCCTGCCTGCGGGCGCGACACCCGCGCGCCTGCTGTCGCTGCTGTTTCTCTACTTCATCGCCGTGCACCTCGTCGTGGCGCCTTTCCCCCGCTACGCGATCCCGATGCGGCCGGTGTGTTACATCCTGGCCATGTACGCATCGTGGAAAGTCCTGTGCTGGCTGACCAGCCGGCTCGCAGGCGTGCGTGCGAGCTGAGCGTGCGGACGGATCAGACGGGATTCCGCTTCACCAGCTGCCTGGCGATGATGATGCGCTGCATCTCGTTGGTGCCTTCGCCGATGCACAGCAGCGGGGCGTCACGATAAAGGCGCTCGATCGGATACTCCTTGGAGTAGCCGTAGGCGCCGTGGATGCGCATCGCCTCCAGGGCGAGCTCGGCCGCGGTCTCGGACGCGAAGTACTTGGCCATGCCGGCCTCGAGGTCGACGCGCTCGCCGCGGTCGTAAGCCGCGGCGGCGTCGGCGACCAGCAGCTCGGCCGCGCGTGCCTTGGTCGCCATCTCGCCGAGCTTGAGCTGAATCGCCTGGTGCTCGCAGATGGGCTTGCCCATGGTGCGCCGCACCTGGGCGTAGGCGACCGACTCGCGCAGCGCGCGCCGCGCGATGCCGACGCCGCGCGCGGCAATGTTGATGCGCCCGATCTCGAGCCCGCCGGTCGCCATGTAGAAGCCCTGCCCCTCGGCCCCGCCGACCAGCGACAGCTCGGCGCTGCAGCGGTAGTCGTCGAACACGAACTCGCCGCTGTCGATGCCCTTGTAGCCGAGCTTCTCCAGCTTGCGCCCGTTGCGCACGCCGGGCAGCGGGGCGCGCGTTTCAGGGTCGATCTTCGGCGCGATCAGCATGGTCATGCCCTTGTGCCGCGGCTCCGCGTCCGGATCGGTCTTGACCAGCAGCGCCACGCAGTGGCCTTCGATGGCATTCGAGATCCAGGTCTTGCTGCCGTTGACCACGTAGTCGTCACCGTCACGCCGTGCCAGCGTGCGGATACCCTGCAGGTCGGTGCCGGCGTCGGGCTCGGTCAGGCCCAGCCCCCCGCGCAGCTCACCGCTCGCGAAGCGCGGCAGCCAGTAGTCCTTTTGTACCTCGGTGCCGTAGCGCTCGACGATGCGCGCCATCATGAGATGGGAGTTGAAGATCCCGGTCAGGCTCATCCACTCTTCGGAGATCAGCGAGACGATGCGGGCATAGGTACTCGCGGACAGGCCGAGCCCGCCCCAGCGCGGGTCGATCAGCGCGCCGAACAGGCCAAGCTCCTTCATGTCCTCGACGAGCTCGGCGGGATAGACGTCGTCGTGCTCCAGGTCCATGGCCACGGGCCGGACCTTCTGCGCCAGCCATTTCTCGATGGCCTCCAGGATGATGCGTTCGTCGCTCTCGTCGACGTGGGTGGCGGGTGTGGCCATACGGATCTCTCAGTAGTTGTCGATGCGGTCCTCGACGGCGTGACCGCGCTTGGGAATGAGCATGTTGCGCCGGAAGCTCGTGACCTGCTCGCCGCCCTGCTTGTAGCCCCGGGTGACGATGGTGACGATGCCCTGGGTCGGCCGCGAGCGGCTCTCGCGCCGGGCCAGCACTTCGCTCTCGGCGTAGAGCGTGTCGCCGGCGAAGACCGGTGCGGTGAACTTCACCTCCTCCATGCCGAGGTTGGCGATGGCCTTGTGGCTGGTATCGCTGACACTCATGCCGATGACGAGCGCGAGGGTGTAGGTGCTGTTGACCAGGTTCTGGCCGAACTCCGACGCCTTGCCGTACTCGCGGTCGAAGTGCACCGGGTGGGTGTTCAGCGTGAGCAGGGTGAACAGGTGGTTGTCGTACTCGGTGACGGTCTTGCCGGGGCGGTGCTCGTAGACGTCGCCTTCGCGGAAATCCTCGAAATAGCGGCCGAAAGTCTCGCGGTAGCGATTCGGGCCGGTTTGCTTGACGTTCTGCACCATGTGCCGGGTCCTTCGGTTTCGCCGCGGGTAGCGGCGGGTCACAGCTCCATCGGCACCCTGAAGTGCGCGCGCATGAACCGTTCGCGATGCTCGACGAGGACGGAGGCGACCGCCGCGGCAACCGCCTCCGGCACCTGCTCGAACATCGGGCGCACCGCATCGTCCAGCGGCACGAGGTCGGGCGACATCAGGTCGACCAGGTTGCTGAAGGCGGTCCAGTAGAAATCGACCGCCGTCGGTCCGTCGCCGACGAAGCAGTCGCGACCGGCCGCCTGCTGTGCGGCCAGCACCTGCGCCAGGTGTTCCAGGATCGCGACGCAGCGGCTGCTGGCGGCCTGCGCTTCGCTGCTGCTGTAGCGCCACTTGCGCGCCATGGCGGCGAAGCCCTGCGGCGGCTCCGCGGATTCCATGACCGGGCGGAACATGTTCAGGCGGCAGTTCCAGCCGAGCCCGCCTTCGCCGCAGATCAGGTGCGAAAGGCCCAGCACCTGGGCGCGCGGCCCGGCCGCGGACGGCAGCAGCGGGTGCCCCGGTGCGAGCCGCTCGAGCAGCATGAGAATGTCGTCCCAGCGATTCAGTGGCGGCTCGTCGTTCCACGCTACCACCGGGCCGCTGTTGGTACCGGCCCACGCCACGAGCTCGGGATTGTCGCCGCCGGCCACCTGGGGCGCGGCCTGGTAGTCCAGGCCCTTGTACTCGATCATGGCCTTGGCGGCCTGGCCCCAGGGGCTTGGAAAACCGCGCACGAGCACGATGCGCAGCCCGTCGGCCGCTATCGCCTGGTCGATGTCGATGTAGTTCATGCGCCCCTCCCCGTATCTGCGCCCGCGACGCGCTGTCGAGCGCGCAAGTTAGACAGCCCGGGCAGTGCCGTCAATCGCGCAGCGCCGCGTTGTCGTCGTTAAGGGCTGCAGTCAGCGCGAGCACCCGGCGGTAGCGCCTGCGCACGTCCTGTTCGTCGTAAGCGGGCAACGCGCAGCGATGGACGTCCTGCCACAGCAGCTCGGCGTGCTCGCGCAACACGCGCAGGCGCCGCGGGCGGCGGGTGAGCCGTGCCAGGCGGGCGAGCGACTCGAGCAGGCTGACCGAAACCGAGACGTCGCCGCAGGCGAACTGTCGCATCTGCGCGTAGCCGGCTTTCATGATGCCGGGGAAATCGCTGCTGCGTGCGAGCAGTCGGGGGGTGCCGGTGCTGTCCGGGTGGACGCTGCCCGGCAGCTCGCGGTCGACGATGTGCGACAGGGCCAGGCTGAACCAGTCGACGCAGGTGATCGCCGTGCCGGGGTCGTTGATGCCGGGCGACAGGGCGCGCGCAGCGAGCTGCACGAGCTGGGTGATGGCGTACTCGGGGTCCTGCACCGGGGTGCGCATGGGGCCGGTCACGATGAATGGCACCAGCGCCGCTTCCAGCGCTTCGACGTCGCTGCCGGGCGTGCCGTAGACCTTCATCACGTCGCTGCCTTCGACGACGAAATCGCCGGCGCGCACGCGTACCGCAATGCGGCAGTCATGGCTGTCACACCAGGCCGCGAGCGCGGCATGGTCGATGACCTGCACGTAGCCGTGATGGCGCGAACGCAGTGCGGTCGCCGGCTGGCCGCGCGCCGCACGGCGCCACGCCAGCGTGTCGTGCTCGCGCCCGTCAAATGCCTGCGGATCGGCCATCCGACCGAGCGCCGTACTGAGCTGGGTGCCGATGCGTTCGATGATGCGATCGGCCTGCAAATCGGTCGCGGTACGGTGGATGAAGCCGACGAAGCCGACCAGGGCGAGGAAGGCCAGCACCACCGCGCCAAGCACGCTGTAGCGCGCCACGTCGCTGCTGGTATAGCCGGTGGTGACGACCAGTGCATAGACGTAGACACCGAGGAACAGTCCCAGGCTCAGCTTGCTGCCGGTGTCCTCGAGGAAATGGCGGATGATGCGCGGGCCGTACTGGCCCGAGGTCAGGGTCAGCGCGACCATGGTGAGCGAGAAGGCGACCCCGCCGACGCCGATGATCGAGGCCGCGATGACGCCCAGCACCTGGCGTGCCGCGGCCACCGGCATGGCGGTTCCGAGCAGCTCGCGGCCGCTCGCCGCGGTGTGCCGATCGAGCCACAACATGGCCACGGCGAGCGCGGCGCTGAGCAGGCACAAGCCCAGCGGCAGCACCCAGACGCTGGTTTCCAGGCGTTCGCGCAGGTAGGCGAGGCGTCCGTTCATGAGCGGCATGTTAGGCCATTCTCCGCGGGGCGGGAGGTGCCGCGGCGTGACGGGACGGGCTCGCAGCGCCGCTGCGCGCGCAGCGGGCGCCCGCGGATTTCGCCTGATCCGCCCCGCGCCTGACGCGGATCGGTGTAGCGCGGTCCACGGCCGCTATCATCGCCCGATGGAATGGCTGCTCGAATGGCTGGCCGGGCTCGCGACCCTGATCCCGGTGCTCACCGTCGCCGCCGTCACCGCGGTGACGGCGTGGGCGGTGCACCGGCTGATGGTGCTGAAGTTCGCGGCACGGCACGAGAATACCCTGCCACAACAGCTCAGCGTCGTGGTCCTCGTCGCCATCGGCGTGGTGGTGGGTATCCTGGTCCTGCCCATCACCGAGCAGACCAAGACGCAGCTGCTCAGCCTGTTCGGCCTGCTGCTGACGGCCATCATCGCGTTTTCCTCGACCACGCTGGTGACCAACGCCATGGCCGGCCTGATGCTGCGCGCGATGCGCAACTTCCACGCCGGCGATTTCATCCGTGCCGGCGAGCATTTCGGGCGGGTCACCGAACAGGGGCTGTTCCATACCGAGATCCAGACCGGCAACCGCGACCTGACGGCGATTCCGAATGCCTTTCTGGTCACCCACCCGGTCACCGTCGTGCGGCATTCGGGCACCATCATCGAGACCACGCTGTCACTCGGTTACGACGTGGCCCACACGCGGGCCGAGGAGCTGCTGGTGCGCGCCGCCGAAGCCGCCGGACTGGACGAGGCCTTCGTTCAGATCCTCGCGCTCGGCGACCACGCGATTACCTACCGGGTCGCCGGATTCCTGGAGGAGACGCGCAAGCTGGTTTCGGCCAGCACCCAGTTGCGCCGCGCGGTGCTCGACACCCTGCACCATGCGGGCGTCGAGATCGCCTCGCCACAAATCATGGCACAACGCCGCCTGGCGGCGGACGAGCGCCTGATCCCGCAGCCCGATCGGCGCGCGCCGCGCAGCCGGGACGAAGCCGCGCCCGAGGAGATCGTGTTCGACAAGGCGGAGGAAGCGGAGCGCATCGGGGCGCTGCGCCACGAGCGGGAGGAGTTGGCGAAGCAGGTCCGCGAGCTGGAACGCGAAGCTGGCGAGGGCGACGACGCCGATACGGCGGCGACCAGCCGCGACATCGAACGGGCGCGCTCGCGCCTGGCGGAAATCGACGAATTGCTCGCCGAAGAGGAAAAATGAGGCTTGCGCCCCGCGGCGGCCGGCCCTGCCGGCCGCCGCGGGGATGCACTCAGAGGTAGCGGATCAGGCGCGCGCTGCCGCCCACTGCTCGAAGGTCTTGCCGTCAGCGGCAAGCTGGGCGAGCAGCGGTGCCGGCTTCCAGTACAGGTCACCGTAGCGTTTGCGGTACTTCTCCATCGCCGCGACGACGTTATCGAGGCCGACCGCGTCGCCGTAGTGCATCGGGCCGCCGCGGTAGCGCGGCATGCCGTAGCCGTGAACGAAGACGACGTCGATGTCGCCCGGGCGCATGGCAATGCCCTCCTCCAGGATCAGCGCGCCCTCGTTGATCATCGAGTACATCAGGCGCTCGATGATTTCCTCGTCGCTGACGTCGCTGCGCTGCTCGACGCCGAGCCGTTCGGCCTCGGCCTTCGCCATCGCCGTGACCTCCGGGTCCGGCACCGGGCTGCGACCGGCGTAGTTGTAGATGCCCTTGCCGGTCTTCTGGCCAAGGCGCCCTGCTTCGACCAGCTTGCTGACCAGTGCCCACAGCGCCGGGTCGTCGGGGCGCTCGGTCCACTCGCTCTTGACCTTGTCCAGCACGTCCAGCCCGGACAGGTCGGAGACCCCGTTCGGACCCATCGCCATGCCCCAGTCGAACGCGACCTGGTCGATGCGCTCCGGCGGCACGCCCTCGAGGATCATCTGCTGCGCCTCGCGCACGTAAGGGAAGAACATGCGGTTGCCGACGAAGCCGAAGCACACGCCGACCAGCACCGCGGTCTTGCGGATCTTCTTGGCCATGGCCAGCGAGGTCGCGATGACGTCCTTGGCGGTCTTGGCGCCACGGACCAGCTCGAGCAGGGTCATGACGTTGGCCGGCGCAAAGAAGTGCCAGCCGATGACGTCCTGCGGCCGCGAGGTGCTGGCCGCGATCTCGTCGATGTCCAGGGTCGAGGTGTTGCTGGCCAGAATGGCGCCCTTCTTGGCGACCTTGTCCAGCTCGCCGAAAATTTCCTTTTTCAGCGCCATGTTCTCGAAGACCGCCTCGACGATGAGGTCGGCGTCGCCGATCCCGGCGTAGTCGGTGGTGCCCGAAATCAGTCCCATGCACTGTTCGAGCTGTTCCGGGGTCATGCGGCCCTTGGCGACGCTGTTCTCGTAGTTCTTGCGGATGATGCCGAGGCCGCGCTCCAGCGCTTCGTCGTTGATCTCTTTCAGCACCACCGGGATGCCGACGTTGGCGAAGTTCATCGCGATACCGCCGCCCATGGTGCCGCCGCCGAGCACGGCGACCTGCCGGACTTCACGCAGCGGGGTGTCGCCGGGCACGTCGGGCACCTTGGAGCAGGCCCGTTCGGCGAAGAACAGGTGGCGCTGTGCCGCCGAGTGCGGCGACATCATGCACTCCATGAACAGCTCGTTCTCACGCTTGACGGCATCGGCGTACGGCATGGAGACCGCGGCCTCCACGCACTGCACGATCTTCTCCGGGGCGAAGAATCCGCGCGTGGCGCGCGCCATGTTGTTGCGGTACTCGGCGAAGAAGTGCTCGTCGATCTCGCTGGTGTCCACGGCCATCTCGCTGATCCGCCGCGGCTTGGCGCCCTCGGCGACGAGTCGCCTGGCGTAGGCCTCGGCGCCGGCCCTGAGGTCGCCGTCGACGATTTCGTCGATGGCGCCGGCCTTGTGGGCCCTGGCGGCGTCCATCGGGCGACCGCTGATCATGACGTCCAGCGCCGCCTTCGGCCCGATCAGGCGAGGCAGGCGCTGGGTGCCGGTGGCCCCGGGCAGGAGACCGAGCGAGACCTCGGGCAGGCCGACCTTGGCCGAGGGCACCGCGCAGCGATAGTGGCAGCCCATTGCCGTCTCCAGGCCGCCACCGAGCGCCGTGCCGTGGATGGCGGCAATGATGATCTTCTCGCAGGCCTCCATCTCGGCGATGACCTTGGGCAGCCAGGGGTCTTCCGGCGGCTTGCCGAACTCGGTGATGTCGGCGCCCGCGATAAAGGTGCGGCCGTCGCAGATCAACACCGCAGCTTTGGCCGCAGCGTCCGCGGCGAATTCGCGCACGGCGCTCTGCAGGCCCTGGCGCACCGGCAATGACAGGGCATTGACCGGCGGATTGTTGACCGTGATCCAGGCAATGTCACCCTCGCGGCTGTAGCTGACGACGTCTCCCATAGAAGCTTTCCTTGTGTGTTCGTTTGGTGCGGTTCCAAGGCGGGCGGCCGCGCCGGTAGCGACGCGATCCCGCAGCGTGCAGGCGGCGGATTATAGCCCACGGGCGCGCCTCGCCGGCGGCGCTCGGCGGGGCGCGTCTGCACCCTTCCTCAGGTAAGTTATGAAGCTATAAATATTATAAATATCAATAAATTAATATCATTATCTAAAGTTAAATATAGAATCGGCGAAGACACCCCAATCAGGCGTTGACGTCAATCACGACGCGCCCGCGGATCTCCCCGCGCAGGATGGCGGCACCCAGCTCGGGGACGCGCGCCAGCGGTTCGTCGCTGGCGACGTCGGCCAGCCGCGCCGGATCGAGCAGCTCGCCGAGGTCCTGCCACGCACGTTCCCGCAGCGCCATCGGCGCCATCACCGAGTCGATGCCCTGCAGGCACACGTTGCGCAGCAGGTAGGGCATCACCGTGCCCGGCAGGTCGGCGCCGCCGGCCAGGCCGCAGGCCGCGACGATGCCGTTGTAGCGGGTCTGGGCGAGCGCGGTGGCGAGCGTGGTCGAGCCGACGCTGTCGACGGTGGCGGCGTAGTTCTCTTTCTCCAGCGGCTTGCTCTTGCGGGCGAGATCCTCGCGCGCGACGATGGTGCTCGCGCCCAGCGAGCGCAGGTAATCGGCGGTCTGCGGCCGCCCCGTGCTGGCGGCAACCTCGTAGCCGAGCTTCGACAGCAGCAGGATCGCGATCGAGCCGACGCCGCCGGCGCTGCCGGTCACCAGTACCGGGCCGTCGCCCGGGGTGACGCCGTGATCACGAATGGCGTTGACCGCGAGCATGGCGGTGTAGCCGGCGGTGCCGATGACCATGGCATCGCGGGTGCTGAAGGCGGCCGGCACGCGCACCAGGAAATCCGGGTTCACCCGCTGCTTCTGGCTGTAGCCACCCCAGTGGCGCTCGGACAGCCCGTAGCCGTTGACCAGCACCTTGTCACCGAGCTGCCAGTCGGCGCCGGCATCGGATTCGGCCACCGTGCCGGCGAGGTCGATACCGCACACCATCGGCAGCTTCTGGCAGATCGGCGCCGTGTTGGTCACCGCGAGGCCGTCCTTGTAGTTCAGCGTCGAGTAGTCGACGTCGACCAGCACGGCTTCGTCCGGCAGGTCCGCCGGGCTCAGGGTACGCAGGCCGGCGTGGAAGTTGCCGTCGCCGTCCTTGTCGGCAACGATGGCATTGAAGCTGTCACTCACTAAATTTCTCCGCTTGTGGGCTCGGTCGGGGTATGCAGGGGGAATCGTGCGGCCCGGCCGCGCCGTGTGCCGGCGCACGCACGCGGCACGTCGCCAGTGCGGCCGGCCTTGCTCCGCGCCGCGCTGGTGCGGCAACCGGGACTCCCCGTGGCCGCGTACTGCCGTCTGCCGGCAGCCGCGACGCAGTCCGCTAGAATAACGCCGCGCGCCGCACCGAGGCCAGCCGGCATGCGAGCGGCGCGGCCGTCGTCACCGCCCGAGGATCCCCCGCGCCATGTCTCAAGCCGCCCCTGCCCCTCATCCCTTTGCCCGGGTCGAGGACGTTGCCCGCGTATTCGAAGGCGAGGACTACGTCGCCGACCGGCCGTTGTGCCTGACCACCAAGCTGGCGCTGGACCTCGGCAAGCCGGTGCTGCTCGAGGGCGAGGCCGGGGTCGGCAAGACCGAGGTCGCCAAGGTGCTCTCGCGCGTGCTCGATACCCCGCTGATCCGCCTGCAGTGCTACGAGGGGCTGGACGCCGCGGCCACGCTCTACGAATGGAACTATGCGCGCCAGATCCTGGAGATCCGCCTGGCCGAGGCCGACCCGGCGCGGCGCGGCGAGCTGGAAAGCTCGATCTTCGGCGAGGATTTCCTGTTCCAGCGGCCGCTGCTGCGTGCCATCCGGCATCCGGGCCCGCGTCCCGCGGTACTCCTGATCGACGAAATCGATCGCGCCGACGAGGAGTTCGAGGCCTTCCTGCTCGAGATCCTGTCCGACTTCCAGGTCACCGTACCCGAGATCGGGACCTTCGAGGCGCGCCAGCGGCCGATCGTGATCCTCACTTCCAACCGCACGCGTGAGCTGAACGACGCCCTCAAACGGCGCTGCCTCTACCTCTGGATCGACTACCCCGATGCAGACAAGGAGCGCGAGATCATTCGCCGCCGCGTGCCCGGTCTGTCGGCCGACCTGGCCGCCGCGGTGGTACAGGTCATGCAGGGGCTGCGCGCGGTGGATTTCTACAAGCGTCCGGGCGTGGCCGAGAGTCTCGACTGGGCGCGCGCCCTGCTCGGCCTGGACGTCGCCCGGCTGGTTCCCGAGGTGGTGCTGGAAACCGCCGGCGTGGTGCTCAAGTACCGCGACGACGTCGAACGCCTGGCGCGGCTGGACCTCCCGGCGCTGCTCGAGGGGCGTGCCGCCGAGGCCGCGGAAGGCGCCTGATGACGGACCGCGACGCGGCCGCCGCGCCGGCCGCGGACCAGCTCGCCGCGCACACCCTGGGGGTGTGCGCGGCGGCGCGCGAGGCCGGCCTGGTGGTGACCCAGGCGCGCGCGATCGACGTCTTCCGCGCCCTGAAGACGATCGAGTGGCACAACGCCGAGGACTATCGCCTCGCGCTGCGCACCAACCTGGTCTCCAGCCGCGAGGACGAGATCCTCTTCGACCGCGTGTTCCAGTCCTACTTCGGCCATGCGGCGCCGGAGTACGACGGCGACCACATCCTCGCCCGCTCGGAGATGCTGCGCGGCAACCTCGATGCCGGGCGCTCCAACGAGGGCCATCGCGACATGCTCACCGAGGCCGACACCTTCGGCGCCGAGGAAGTCGCGCGCCGCGCCAACCTCGCGCTGCGCTGGGACGCGGACGCGCCGCCGCTGGAAGAGGTCATACGCGAGCTTGCGCGGCGCCTGGCGACGCGGCCGTCGCGCCGGCGCGAGGCGGCGCGGCACGGGCCGCGCATCGACCTGCGCCGCTCGGTACGCATGAGCGTGCGTCACGGCCTGGAGCTGCTGCGCCTGGCCCGGGTGCGGCCCAAGATGCGCAAGACGCGCATCGTCATGCTGTGCGACGTGAGCGGCTCGATGGACGCCTTCAACCCCTTTCTGTTGCAGCTCATGCTCGGCCTGCAGCAGGCCCTGCCGAGCTCGCGCACGCTGGTGTTCAGCACCCGCACCAGCGAGATCACCAACCTGCTGCGGCGGCGCAGCGTGCACGACACGCTCGCCGCGGTCAGCGACAAGGTGCGCCACTGGTCGGGCGGGACCGACATCGGCGCCGCGCTGGGCGAGCTCAACCGCGGCATCCTGCGCGAAGGCTCCTCCCGCGCCACCGTGCTGATCGTGATCAGCGACGGCTACGACAACGGCGAACCCGAGCGCATCGTGCGCGAGCTCGAAGCGGCCCGCCGCCGCATCCGCACCCTGGTCTGGATCAATCCCATGTACGGCGCCAGCACCTTTACCGTGCGCGCCGCCGGCATGCGCGCCGCCCTGCCCTACGTCGACCACTTCCTGCCCGCGTTCGACGCCGCCGCCATGCACCGCCTGGTGCGCGGCCTGCGCGCGCTGTAGCGCGGACTCAGCCGGCGGCCGGAACGGCCTCGTAGGCGTCGGCGTCGGCGCGCGTGGTGGCGGCGGTGAAGGCGTCCATGGAGTGCGGCCACTGGGTGACCATGCGCCCCGAGGCGGAACGGTAGTAGAAGTCGTTGCCGCAGCTCGCCTGCCATACGTCGACCGCGCGCAGCGCGCGTTGCAGGTCGTCGTTGAAGTCGGTCATGACCTCCGGGCGCACGTCGATCCAGGCCAGCTTCTCCTTCTCCATGCGCTCGAGCTGGCGCACCACGTAGTCGACCTGGCGCTCGATCATGAACAGGATGCAGCCCTGGTTGGTATTCGGGCCGTAGAGCATGAACAGGTTGGGGAAGCCGGCCGTGGTGATGCCGAGATAGGCCTGGGCGCCGTCGCTCCAGGCCTCGCGCAGACTCAGGCCGCCGCGGCCGCTGACCTCGATGGCGTTGAGGTAGGTGGTGGTCTCGAAGCCGGTCGAGTAGATCAGGGTATCGACCTCGCGGCACTCGCCGTCGACCGTGATCACGCCGTGCGGCCCGATGCGCTCGATGTCGCTAGTGACCAGACTGACGTTGTCGCGGTTGAAGATCGGGTAGTAGCGATCGGAGAACAGCGGCCGCTTGCAGCCGAACGGGTGATCCGGCGTCAGCTTGCGCCGGGTCTCGGGGTCGCGCACGGCGGCGATGCGTTCCAGCCCCTGGCGCTCGATCTCGGCCAGTACCGCCTTGTCGCTGAAGGTACACAGCGTGTTCCAGGTGTCATAGATGTGCTCGCGACTCTCGCGCACCGCCTCGGGATGGGCACGGAAGTGAGCGATCTCGTCCTCGGAATAGGGCTCGTTCGGTTTCGGCACGACCCAGTTGGCGGTGCGCTGATATAGCGTGACGTGCTCGACCCGGTCGACGATCTCGGGCACGAACTGCACCGCGCTGGCGGCAATGCCGACCACGCCGACCCGGCGCCCACTGAGATCGTGGTCGTGATTCCAGCGCGCCGAGTGAAACCAGGTGCCGGCGAAGTCCTCGATGCCCGGAATGTCCGGCCACACGATGTTGTTGAACATGCCGAGTGCCGAGATCACGACATCTGCGCTCAGGACCTCGCCACTGCCGGTTTCGACGCGCCAGTGTCCGGCCTCGTCCTGCCAGCGGGCGGCCGCGACCGGCGTCCCGAAGCGCAGGTGCGGACGCAGGCCGTACTTGTCGGCGCAGTGCTCGAAGTAGGCCCGGATCTCGGCCTGGCCGGCGAACGGCCGGCTCCAGTCGAGCTTGGGCTCGAAGGAGAACGAGTACAGGTGCGACTGCACGTCGCACTCGGCACCCGGGTAGGTGTTGTAGTACCAGGTGCCGCCGACGCCGCCGGCCTTGTCGAGGATCACGAAGTCGTCGATGCCGGCCTGGCGCAGGCGGATGCCGGCACACAGGCCGCCGCCGCCGGCGCCGATGATAATCACGCGGAAGTGGGTTCCCGTGCTCATACGCTCTCCCCTGCGCTCGAACAGCGGCCATCTTAACGGCACTTGCGCGCGCCGCGTCAACCATGTGACCTTTACCCGCCATCGATTCGGGGAGGAGGCACGCAATGGGTGAGATCAACCGCCAGTGGCTGTTGAAACGGCGTCCGCAGGGTGCGCTGTCGACGGATGATTTCGAGTACCGCGAGGTGGATCTGACCGACGCGCCGCTGGCCGAGGGCGAGATCCGCGTGCGCAACGTGGTCTTTCTGTGCGCGCCGACCATGCGCAACTGGATGGACCCGCCGGGCAACAGCCTCTACCCGTCAATCCCGCTCGGCCAGCCGGTGATGGCGCCGGCGGTCGGGCGCGTGGTGGCCTCGAACGCCGCCGGTATAGCGGTCGGGCAGCGCGTGTCCGGCCTGTCGAGCTGGCAGGACTACGCGACCGTGACCGCGACCGCGGTACGCCGCCCGACCGTGCTGCCCGACGGCATCACCTTCGTCGAGGCGCTGGGCCGCTACGGGCTGAATCCCATGACGGCCTATTTCGGGTTGCTGCGGGTCGGCCAGCCGCAGGCCGGCGAGACCCTGGTGGTATCCGGCGCTGCCGGCTCGACCGGCTCCACTGTCGCCCAGATCGGACGCATCAAGGGGCTGCGCGTGGTCGGCATCGCCGGCGGCCGCGCGAAATGCGACTGGCTGACCGGCACCTGCGGGATCGACGCGGCCATCGACTACAAGTCGGAGGACGTGGCCGCGCGTCTCGCCGAGCTGTGCCCGGACGGCATCAACGTGTTCTTCGACAACGTCGGCGGCGAGATCCTGCAGGCCGCGGTCGACCACATGGCGCCGTTCGGCCGCATCGTGCTGTGCGGCCAGATCTCGAGCTACGACAACGAAGCGTCGCCCGAGGGGCCACGCAACATGATGCGCCTGGTCTACGGCAGCATCCGCATGCAGGGCTTCCTGTGCGGCAACTATGCCGACGAATTCGGCACCGCGATCGCCGATCTCAAACGCTGGAACGAGGCCGGGGAGATTGTCTACCGCGAGGACCTGCGCAGCGGGTTCGAGAACCTGCCGCAGGCCTTCTCCGCCCTGTTCAGCGGTGCCAACGAGGGCACCCTGCTGGTGCAGGTGGACGACAGCGCCGGCGAGACGCGCTGAGCGCGCACCGCGTTCAGCGTCGCCAGCGGCGGGCTGCGAGCAGTATTACCGGAACGACCAGCGCAACCCCGACCGCCAACCATTTGCCCGCGGTCGCGAACCCGGCGCTGCGCGCCAGCGGCACGGCCGCGGCATGCGTGTATGGCACGCTGAGCGCCGCACTCACCAGCAGGTTCTCCGCGTAGTCGAGCGCGAGCGCGGCGATCGGTGCCCATGCGCAGCGCGCCAGCGACACAGGCGGCGTGGCTTCACGCACGCCCGAGGCGAGAACCAGGGCCGCGCCGAGCAGCCCCGCGTAAACCGGCGGAAACAGCAGGTCAAGGGTCAGCGCGCTGCGCACGTACCCGCGCAGTGTTACCGCGGGCACGCTGTCGCGCACCGCCGTGATGTCTTCGGCGGTATAGAACGGCCGCGCATCGAACGGCACCAGGCCGGCTTCGAGGAAGCCCGCACCGGCGCCGAGCAGCGCCGCGCCCAGCGCGATGCCGGCGAGTCCCAGCGCGAGCAGCCGGCGCGGCTGCGCGGCAGCCAGCCACAGCCGCCACGGCATCGCGCTCACCACCGCAGCGCTCAGCCCGTGGCGCTGGCAGCGACGAAGCCCTTCGGTGGTCCGGCGTTGACGATCGCGCCGTGGGTCGGCTCGCCGCCGAGCTGGCTTTCCATGTAGCGCCGGGCTTCCAGCAGGGCGTCGAGGTCGATACCGGTACGCAGGCCCATCGCCTCCAGCATGAACACCAGGTCGTCGGTGACGATGTTGCCGCTCGCCCCCGGCGCATAGGGGCAGCCGCCGAGCCCGCCCAGCGACGCGTCGAAGCGGCGCACCCCGACCTCCAGCGCGGCATCGACGTTGGCGAGTCCGAGTCCGCGGGTGTCGTGGAAATGGGCGGCGACCGGGATGTCGCCGGCGCGCGCTAGGATCTCGCGGAAGATGATGCGGCACTGCGCGGGGTTGCCGTAGCCGACGGTGTCGGCGACCGCGATCTCGTCCGGTCCCAGGGCGATGATCCGTTCCGCCGCCGCCAGCACGTCGTCCAGCGCCACCTGGCCGGCGATGGTGCAGCCAAAGGCGGTGGCGAGGCCGGCGCCGACGCGCACGCCGGCGTACTCCGGGTGCGCCTCGCGCCACGCGATGACGCTGGCGAAATCCTCGATCGCGGCGGCCACCGGCTTGCGCAGGTTGGCCTGGCTGTGGGCTTCGGAAACGGAGACGGGGAAATTGAGCTGGTGCGCCCCGCTGGCGAAGCCGGCCTGGGCACCACGCAGGTTGGGCACCAGCACCGACACCGCCAGGCCATCGATGGCGAGCGCGCCGCTGACGACGTCGGCCGTGTCGGCCATTTGTGGCAGCAGCTTCGGGGGCACGAAGGAGCCGACCTCGATTTCGGGCACGCCGGCGCCGGCTTCGCGCGCGATCCACTCGAGCTTGGCGGCGGTATCGAGCCGGGTCGGGATACTCTGCAGGCCGTCGCGGGTGCCAACCTCGCGCACCCACACTTCGGGTTGCTGTGTCATGACGGGCTCTCCCCTGTTGCTTACTGACCTTTGAACTCGGGTTTGCGTTTCTCGTTGAACGCACGCACCCCTTCCAGCCGATCCTCGGTCGGGACCATGCGATTGTAGGCTTCGAGCTCGAACATGTAGCCGACGTGGCGATCGACCTGGGTCGCGACGCTCATCGACTTCTTCGCCTGGCGCACGGCGATGGGGGCGTTCTCGGCAATGCGCCGCGCCGTCACGATGACCTCGGGCAGCAGGTCTTCACGCGGCAGGATGCGGTTGACCAGGCCCCAGGCGAATGCCTGCTCGGCACTGAACGGCAGACCCGTGTAGATGATCTCGCGCGCCCGCCGCTCACCCACCGCGTGCGGCAGGTTAATCGTGCCGGCGGCACCCGGCATGATGCCGAGCGTGATCTCGGTCAGCGCGAAGCGTGCGTGGTCGGCAGCGTAGAGAAAATCGCAAGACAACGCGAACTCGCAGCCGCCGCCGTAGGCAGCGCCGTTGATCGCGCCGATGACCGGGATCGGGCAGTCGCGCAGCGCGCGCACCATCTGCTCGAAAATGGCGTGTTGCTGCTGCCACTGGGCGTCGGTCATACCGTTGCGATCCTTGAGGTCACCGCCGGCGCTGAAGACCTTGTCGCCGCTGCCGGTGACCACCACGCAGCGCAGGTCGTCGGTGTCGACGTAGAGATCCATGAACACGGCGCGCAGGTCCAGGCCCATCTGCGTGTTCATCGCATTGGCCCGCTCGGGGCGATCCAGGGTCAGCAGCAGCACCTGCGGATGCGGGCGTTCGAGGGTGAGAGTGTCGTAATCGGTGCGCATGCGAACGGATCTCCGGAAGCTCAGTCGAATTCGGGTGCGTCGTCCCGCTGCGAGTGTACCTTTGACAGCGGGCCGAGGTTGAGCCAGCGGCGCAGCGCGCGCCGCGCGCCGGCCTGCCCGCTGACGTCGAGGCGTCCGCTATCGAGGGCGCGTGCCAGCGGCAGATCGCCGCGCACCAGGTAGATGACGTCGACCAGGGTCGCGCGCAGGTAGAGATCGACCTCGAAGCCCGGCTCTTCGAGGCAGAGCTCGCAGGCGCCGCCTTCGTTGACGAACCACCACAGGCGCTTGGCCTGCGGCTGGTCACTGAGCTCGAGGCGCACCACGGCGCGGGGCGTGTCGAAGGCGCTGGCATCGACACTGCGTTCCAGCGCCCACACCAGCAGCCCGAGGTCGATTTCGTCCTCGGCCAGCTCGCGCCGCGTCCAGCGCTGCCCCCACACGGCGAGCGCCTCCACCAGCGGCACGAACTCGCGGCCGCGCGGGGTCAGGTGATAGCTGGCATTGCGCTTGCCGGCGACCTGGCGGCGTTCGATGATGGCTTCGGATTCCAGCTGGCGCAGGCGCTTGGACAGCAGGCTCGGAGACATCAGCGGTACCCCGCGCCTGAGATCGCTGAAGCGCGTGGCGCCCGCCGCCAGGTCGCGCAGGATCAGGGGTGTCCAGCGCTCGCAGAAGAGCTCCGCCGCCTTCGCGACCGGACAGAACTGGCCGTAACGTTTCATGGGCGCACCTCTCCTCGCGGCTTGCTGGCACCAGCATCCGCTGGCCCGGCCTCGGAATGAACTACATAAAGTGTACTAGGCGTGGCCGGAGCCGGGCGGCAGGATGACCCCCAGCGACACGACGGAGGGGGTGTCAATGACCCGGGCAGCCGAACGCGGACAGGTCAGCGGCAGTGCCGCCGACATCTACGAACGATTCTTCCTGCCGGCCCTGTTCGCCGAGTGGGCCCCGCGGCTCGCCGAGCGCAGCGCCATCGGGCCCGGTGACCGGGTGCTCGACGTCGCCTGCGGTACCGGCGTGGCCGCGCGCGAAGCGCTGGCGCGGGTCGCGCCCGGCGGGCGGGTCAGCGGTCTCGACTGCAACCCGGACATGCTCGGCGTGGCCGCACGCATCGCGCCGCAGGTCGACTGGCGCGCGGGCACGGCGCAGGCGCTGCCATTCGGCGACGCGAGCTTCGACGTGGCGCTGTGCCAGTTCGGGCTGATGTTCTTCGAGGATCGCGCTGGCGCGCTGGCCGAGATGTGGCGGGTGCTGCGACCGGGTGGCCGGCTGGCCGTGGCGACGTGGGCTGCGCTCCCGACCTCGCCCGGCTACGCGGCCATGTACGCGCTGCTGCAGGACCTGTTCGGCGCGGAGATCGCCGGCGCCCTGCACGCGCCGTTCGCGCTGGGCGAGGCCGACATGCTGCACGCCCTGGCGCGCGAGGCCGGCATTGCCGGCGCCACGGTGGAGACCGTGGCCGGGCACGCCCGCTTCGCCTCGCTCGAAGACTGGCTGCACACCGAGATCCGCGGCTGGACCCTGGCCGATACCATCGACGACGCCGGCTTCGAGCGACTGCTCGCCGCCGCGCCGGAACACCTGGGGCGCTTTGCCGGCGCCGACGGCCGCATCAGCTTTGCCGCGCCCGCGCACATCCTGAGTGCAACGCGCGCCTGACGCCGCGCAGCGCGGGGCGCGGGGCTCAGGCGATCCGGAGTACCAGCTTGCCCATCTGCTCCGAGCCGGCCATGCGTTCGTGCGCGGCGACCGCTTCGCTGAAGGGGTAGACGTGATCGACGATCGGGCGCAGCTGGTGCGCGTTGATGAACTCGACCATGGCGCGGAACTCCTCCGGCCGGCCCATGGTCGTGCCCTGGATGCGGACCTGCTTGAAGAACAGCTTGGCCATGTTGAAGCCCTGCTCCGGATTGCCCTGGGTCGCCCCGAAGAAGACGTAGCGGCCGCCGCGGCCCAGCGTGTCGACGACTTCGTGTATGCCGTTGCCACCGGCGCTGTCGATGACCAGGTCGATGCCGCCGGAGTCCTTCAGGCAGGCCTTGTGCCAGCCGTCCTCGCGATAGTTGTAACCGCCGGCCGCACCGAGCTTCTGCGCCGCGGCGAGCTTCTCCGCGCTGCTCGAGGTGACGTAGACCTCGGCACCGTGACCGCGCGCCCAGGCCAGCGCGAAGCCGGCGCAGCCGCCGCCGATGCCGGTGACCAGGACCTTCTGCCCAGCCGCCACTTCGCCGTGGGTGACGGTGGCGCGCCAGGCGGTGAGACCGGCGAGCGGGAAAGCCGCCGCCTCGGCCCAGTCGAGATGGGCCGGTTTCGGCGCCAGTGAGTCGGCCGGCACGCAGATGTACTCGGCAAAGGTGCCCTGGTCCGGCATGCCCAGCACGCGGAAGTCGTCACCCCCGCAACGCGGATCGTCGCCCCACGCGAGCGCCGGGTAGATCACCACCTCGTCGCCGACCAGCGCCGGGTCGACGCCTTCGCCCACCGCCTCGACCACGCCGGCGCCATCGGAGCCGGCGGTCGCCGGGAAGCGGATGCGCGGATAGGCGCCAACGGTGATCCAGTAGTCGCGCCGGTTGAGCGCGGCGCAGTGGATCTTCACCCGTACCTCGCCGGCCGCGGGCTCGGGCTGCGGAATGTCCTCGATGGCGAGCTTCTGCGGCCCGCCGGTCTCATGCAGGACGAGTGCTTTCATCGGCCGTTGAACTCCGGTTTCTGCTTTTTGGTGAACGCATGAATCGCGTTGACGGTGTCCTCGGAAGCGCGCGCGAGGCCGGCGATAGCCCGGGTCTCCATCTCCATCTGGGTCTCCAGCGGGGTCGAGAGGCTGTCGGTAATCAACCGCTTCGACTCGCCATAGGCCAGCGTCGGGCCGCTGGCGAGCTGGTGCGCCACTTCCATCACGCGCGACATGAGCTTGTCGTCGGCAACGACCTCGTTGATCAGCCCCCACTCGAGCGCCTGCTCGGCGCTCAGCAGGTCGTTCATCATGATCAGCTGCATGGCCTTCACCCGCCCGACCAGGCGTGGCAGGAACCAGGTGCTGGAGCCGTCCGGGGACACCCCGGCACGCGTGTAGGCCATGGTGAACTTGGCCGACTCGGCGGCGAACACCATGTCGCCCGAGATCGCCATCGAGAAGCCGGCGCCTGCCGCCACGCCGTTGACCGCCACCAGGTAGGGCGCGTTCATGCGCGCGAAGCGCGAGATCGCCACGTGCAGCCCCGCCGTCGCGTAGCGCATGTACTCGGCCATGCCCTCGCCCTGCGCGGCGAAGCTGTGCAGGTCGCCGCCGGCGGAGAACATCTTGCCGGCCCCGGTGAAGACCACGCAGCGGATATCCGGGTTGGAATCGCAGTGGGTGGCGACCTTGACCAGGTCTTCCGACATCGGGCCGTTGAGACTGTTGGCGGCGTCGGGGCGATTGAGCGTGACCACGGCTACGCCGCCGTCGCGCTCGAACTTCAGGGTTTCGAATTCCATGCGGGTCCTCCCTCCTCGGGGTCGTCTTCTTCGTAAGGGTTGCCGGCGAGCGCATGGCGTGCCGGCAGTTCGGCCATGATCGTCGCGCGCTCGGCGTCGCTGTAGCCGGTCCAGGCGGCGATCTCGGTCAGCGTGCGCTGGCAGCCGTGACAGCGTTCGTGCTCGGCATCGATCAGGCACACGCCGATGCACGGCGAGGCGATGGTGCCGGTGGCGCTCATGCGGCGGCGCGTGCCGAGGCCGCGAGGCGCGCCAGGTAGTCGAGGCCGTCGATGGCGCGGCTGCCGTACCAGGACAGCATCTCGCCGTCGACCAGGCGTGCCGGGGCGCCGGCCAGCCGCGCGACCTCGTCGAGGTGGCGCTCACGGAAGGGATACGGCTCGCTGCTGAGCAGGCATTCCTGCGCATCCAGTGCGCCGAGCGCCTCGGCTTCGATCTCGGGATAGCGCGCGCTCGCCGTCAGCGGGACGGTGTGCCAGTTGATCAGCGCCAGCGTACGCGCGATGTAGGTATCGCGCGAGACGCTCATCCATGGCTTGCGCCAGATGAGGTAGAGCACGCGTCGCGGCGGCGCGCCGTCCGCGCATCGTGTGAGTGCCGCGAGCCGCGCTTCGAAGGCCTGGCACAGGCGTTCGGCCTCAGCCTCGCGGCCAAAGATGCCGCCCAGCAGCCGGTAGAGATCCAGGTTGTCGCGCGGCGCATTGGGGTGGGTCACGACCACGTGCGGGACGAAGCCGGTCAGTGCGTCGAAGGTCTCGCGGGTGTTCTCGTCGACGTTGACGATCACGTGAGTCGGCGCCAGTGCGCGCACGCCGTCCAGGTCGACGTCCTTGGTTCCGCCCAACTTGGGCACCGCGCGCACCGCTGCGCGCGGATGCACGCAGAAGCCGGTGCGCCCGACGACCTGCGCGCCGAGACCGAGCGCGAACAGCAGCTCGGTGATGCTCGGCACGAGGGAAACGATGCGCGCGCCGGTGGCGGCGCGCGCATGCACTTGCCCGTGGGCGTCCGTCAGCATCGGTCGGCGGCTCGCCCTCACATGTTGCGGCGGTACTCGCCGCCAACGTCGTACAGCGCGCTCGATATCTGCCCGAGGGACGCGTGCTTGACGGTTTCCATCAACTCCGCGAAGCAGTTCTCACGCCGGCGGGCGACGTTCTGCAGAGCCTTGAGACGCTCGCTACGCGTGGCGTCGTGAATCGCCTGGAAATTACGGATGGAGGCGATCTGGTCCTGCTTCTCCTGTTCGCTGGAGCGCATCAGCTCGACCTCGGTGACCTCGTCCTCCTGGCCCTGCTTGGGCAGGAAGGTGTTGACGCCGATCAGCGGCAGGCTGCCGTCATGCTTCTTGTGCTCGTAGTAGAGGCTTTCCTCCTGGATTTTGGAGCGCTGGTACATGGTGTCCATGGCGCCAAGCACGCCGCCGCGCTCCGAGATCGCCTCGAACTCCTTGTACACCGCCTCCTCGACCAGGTCGGTCAGCTCGTTGATGATGAACGAGCCCTGCCACGGGTTCTCGCAGAAGTTGAGTCCGAACTCGCGGTTGATGATGAGCTGGATGGCAACCGCGCGGCGCACCGACTCCTCGGTCGGCGTGGTGATGGCCTCGTCGTAGGCGTTGGTATGCAGGCTGTTGGTGTTGTCGAACAGCGCGTACAGTGCCTGCAGCGTGGTACGGATGTCGTTGAAACTGATCTCCTGCGCGTGCAGACTGCGCCCCGAAGTCTGGGTGTGGTACTTGAGCATCTGGCTGCGCGGGCTGGCCCCGTAGCGTTCGCGCATGGCGCGCGCCCAGATGCGGCGTGCGACACGGCCGATCACGGTGTACTCGGGATCCATGCCGTTGGAGAAGAAGAAGCTCAGGTTGGGTGCGAAGTCGTCGATTTGCATGCCGCGTGCAAGGTAGTACTCGACGATGGTGAAGCCGTTGGCGAGCGTGAACGCGAGCTGGCTGATCGGGTTCGCCCCGGCCTCGGCGATGTGGTAGCCGCTGATCGAGACGCTGTAGAAGTTGCGCACCGCCTGTTCGACGAAATAGGCCTGCACGT
This sequence comes from Gammaproteobacteria bacterium, assembly GCA_041984235.1. Taxonomy (GTDB): domain Bacteria; phylum Pseudomonadota; class Gammaproteobacteria; genus JBHIYN01. The sequence continues at coordinate 214,640 of JBHIYN010000003.1, read as the reverse complement.
CGCCCATCATCCTCATCGCGAACTCGGTCGAGAAGATGCAGGTATTCTGCGCCTGGTCCTCCTTGAGGATGTCGGCCTGCACCGTGCCGCGCACCGATTTCAGGGTCGCTTCCTTGATTCGCGCGTAGGTCTCGGCGTCGACCACCTGGTCGCCCGAAATACCGAGCAGGCCGAGGCCGAGGCCGTCGTTGCCTTCCGGCAGCTCGCCCTTGTAGACCGGCCGCTGCTTGCCCTCGAAGTACTTCGCGATCTTCTTTTCGGCCGCGGCCCAGCCGCCGGATTCCTTGAGATGCTTCTCGATCTGCTGGTCGATGGCGGCATTCATGAAGAAGGCGAGGATGATCGGCGCCGGGCCATTGATGGTCATCGACACCGAGGTCGTGGGCGCGCACAGGTCGAAGCCCGAGTAGAGCTTCTTGGCGTCGTCGACCGAGGCGATGGAGACGCCGGAGTTGCCGACCTTGCCGTAGATGTCGGGACGCTCGTGCGGATCTTCGCCGTACAGCGTGACCGAGTCGAAGGCGGTCGACAGGCGCGCCGCGGGCTGCCCGGCCGAGAGGTAGTGAAAGCGCCGGTTGGTGCGCTCGGGCGTGCCCTCACCGGCGAACATGCGGGTCGGATCCTCGCCCGCCCGCCGGTACGGGAACACGCCGCCGGTGTAGGGATAGCCGCCGGGCAGGTTCTCGCGCATCAGGAAACGCAGCAGGTCACCCCAGCCGTCGAACTTCGGCGGCGCGATCTTCGGGATGCGCTGATGCGAGAGGCTCTCGCGGTAGTTGTCCCCTTCGATCTTGCGGCCGCGCACCTCGTAGCTGTACTTCTCCGCGGTGACGCCTTCATAGCGCGCCGGCCATTCCAGCAGCAGCTGGCGCCCTTCGGCGCCGAGGTCATCGAGAGCCGCGTTGTAGCGCTGGCGCAAAGTGCGCAACGAGTTGTCGCCACCCTGCGTGAGGGCGTCCTGCGGGTAGGCCTCCAGCGCCGCGGGCAGCGCCTCGTCCTCCAGCTCGCGCAGCGCCTCGTAGGTATGCTGGGCGCGGTTGGCTGCCTCGCACAGGGTCTCTATGCCGCTGTTGACGGCGCGTCCCTGCTCCGCGATTTCGGCCAGGTAGCGCACGCGTGCCGGCGGGATGAGCACGGTCGCCCGCGGCTCTTTCGTCGCCAGCTCGATGTCCGGCACCCAGTCGCCGGCGTCGAGCTCCAGCTTTTCGGCGAGGCGGCGGCACAGGTTGACGAACATCCAGGACAGGCCCGGGTCGTTGAACTGGCTGGCGATGGTCGGGAAAACGGGGATGTCGGCATCGTCGATGTCGAACTTCGTGTGGTTGCGCTTCCACTGCTTGCGGATGTCACGCAGCGCATCTTCGGCGCCACGCTTGTCGAACTTGTTGAGCACGGTGATCTCGGCGAAGTCGAGCATGTCGATCTTCTCGAGCTGGCTGGCCGCGCCGTACTCGCTGGTCATGACGTAGACCGGGAGGTCGACGAGATCGACGATCTCGGTATCGCTCTGCCCGATGCCGGCGGTCTCCACGATGACCAGGTCGAAGCCGGCCGACTTGAGGAAGCTGACGGCATCGGCCAGCATCGCGCTGGTCGCGAGATGCTGCCGCCGCGTCGCCATCGAACGCATGTAGAGGTTCTCGTGGCGCAGGCTGTTCATGCGGATACGGTCACCGAGCAGTGCGCCGCCAGTGCGCCGCCGGGTCGGGTCGACCGCGAGCACCGCGATGCGGCGCTCGGGGAAGTACTGGCAGAAGCGCGACAGGATCTCGTCGGTCACGCTCGACTTGCCGGCGCCGCCGGTGCCGGTGATGCCGATGACGGGCACCTTGCCGGCGGCCATGCGCCATTCCTTGCGCAGCTTCTCGAGGCGGCTCTCGCCGATCGCGCCGTCCTCCAGCGCCGACAGCATGCGTGCGATGCTGAGGTCGTCCGCGACGCTGACCGCGTCCGGCAGGTCGCTCGGTTGCCGGGCAGCCTCGGCGCGCTGCACGAGGTCGGTGATCATGCCGGTGAGCCCGAGCTTCATGCCGTCGTTGGGGTGGTAGATGCGCTCCACGCCGTAGGCCTGCAGGTCGGCGATCTCCTCGGGCGTGATGGTGCCGCCGCCGCCGCCGAAGACGCGCACGTGGCCGGCGCCGGCCTCGCGCAGCATGTCGACCATGTAGCGGAAGTACTCGGTATGGCCGCCCTGGTAGGAGCTCACCGCGATGCCGTCGGCGTCTTCCTGGATCGCGGCACGCACCACGTCGGCCACGGCGCGGTTGTGCCCGAGGTGGACGACTTCCGTGCCCTCAGCCTGGATCAGGCGGCGCATCACGTTGATCGCAGCGTCGTGGCCGTCGAACAGCGAGGCCGCGGTGACGAAACGCATCGGCGTGGTGGCGGCGCCGGTGTCAGGCTTTTCGGGCAGTTCCTGTGCTCTGGTGCTCATGCTCTCTTCTCCATTGGCGCTGGCGGAGGCAGTGCCAGCGCGGTTTGTGTCTTCAGATTTTCGTGCAGATGGCGTATCTGGTCGACATCCTCGGGCGCTACCAGCCACTGGTAGACGATACCGATGATCGCAGCGCAGAACTGCTCCGCGGTGCCTTCGACGTCGACCGCCGCATCGATGAGGCCGGCCGCGATACCACGCTCGATCCAGTCGGCGACATCGCGCCGGCGGCGTTCGTGGATGTGCGCCACGACGCGCTTCAGCTCCGGATCCGGCCCGATCGAGTCGAACCACAGGATGTAGAAGGCGCGGATAGCCGGCGAGCCGTCGGCGATGAAAGCGTGGTGGGCGTCGGTGGCGGCGGCAATCGCGCCCAGCCCGGTCTCGTTGCGCACCGCGCGGCCCAGCTCGCGCAGCCAGGATTCACCGATCGAGCGGATAATTGCAGCGAACAGGCCGCTTTTGTTGCCGAATCGGTAGCTGGCGAGGCCGCGGCTGTAGCCCGCGCGCTCGCCGACCGCCTTGAGGGTGGTGCCGGCGGTGCCGCGCTCACAAATGAGCTCCACCGCGGCATCGAGCATGCGCGCGTCGGACAGCGCCGTGCGCTCGGCCTGGGTGCGGCGGTCTCCTTCCAGACTGGCGGGCAGATTCATTGGCGCAGCTTATGGAAGAAGTTACTTGTTTGCAACAAGCAAGTGAATTTCAGGACATGTGCCCGGGACATCGCGCGCGAAAGTTGTGGCGCTTGCGGCCGAAAAGGATAATTGACGCGGTATTCAATCCCTTTCCGCCGCCCCGATTAGCAGCGCTGGCCGACCGTGCACGAGCGATTCGCCCTGTTTGTCTCCACTGCCGTCCTGCTCGCGCTGGTCGGCATATCCACCTGGCTGGCGGAAACGGCCTGGCGCGACTATGCCCGCGAGCAGGTCACCGAGACCACCCGGTCGCACCTCGACCAGTTACGCACCAACCTCGAGAAAGTGCTGGCCGGTGACCTCTACGCGGTGCGCGGGCTCGCGACCCATATCGCCATCCACCCGGACCTGGGCGCGCTCGAGTTCGCCACCTATGCGCGGCGCCTGATCGACCATTCGGCGGCGGTCACGCACATTGCCCTGGCGCCCGACCTGGTGGTGAGTGACGTCTACCCGCGCGCCGGCAACGAAGCCCTGATCGGGGTCGATTACCGTACGCTGCCGGCGCAGTTCGAGACCGTGATGCAGGCCGTGGAACGCAACGCCATCGTCATCGCCGGGCCGCTCGATCTGATCCAGGGCGGTACCGCGTTCGTTGCGCGCGCGCCGGCTTTCGTCAGCGATGGCGACGGCCCGTCGCGCTTGTGGGGCGTCATCGCCGCCGTGATCGACAACGACGCCCTGCTGCGCGAGGCCGGCCTGCACGCGCTTTCCGGCCCCTATGCGGTGGCCTTGCGCGGACGCGACAGCAGCGGCGCCCACGGTGAAGCGTTCCTCGGCGACACCGCGCTGTTCGATTCCGACGCGCTCACCACCCGGGTAGCGCTGCCGTCCGGAAGCTGGCAGCTTGCCGCGAGGCCGGTCGACGGCTGGCTGGGGCAGCGTGCAAAGCAGGTCTGGGTGCCGCGTGGCATCGGCTTGCTCATTGCCCTGCTCGTCGTCGCGCTGGCTGTCAACCGTGACCGTTTTGCGCGCCAGCAGGCCGAAGCGCTGGAGGCAGCGCGCGAGGCCGAGGCGCGTTTCGGCCTGCTGTTCGAGAACGTCAACGATGCGGTCTTCATCAACGACGCCGGAACTACGCAGATTATCGACGTCAACAGCGAAGCGCTGCGCTACCTCGGTTACACGCGCGCAGAGCTGTTGAACATGAAAGTGGAGGACTTCTTCGTTCCCGGACCGCACGCACACCTGCAGGACGTCATCGAAGAGATTCGGGAAACCGGTTCGGCGATATTCGAGGCGCGGCATCGACGCGCGGATGGCGGCGAGGTTCCTGTCGAGGTCAGCGCCCGGCGTGTCCGCCTGCACGAACGTGTCGTGGTGATCTCCGTGGTGCGCGATATCTCCGAACGACTCAGCGTCTACGCGGCACTCGAACGTAGCCGCCAGGATCTGGTCAACTCCATCGAATCGATTGCGGAAGGCTTTGCGCTGTGGGATCGCGACGACCGCCTGCAGATCTTCAACCGGCGCATGCTGGAAATCATGCCGCGGGCGCAGGAAGTCCTGGAGGTCGGCGTTACCTTCGAGGAGGTGTTGCGGCACGTCGCCGGCCGCGAGGTTGTGCCGCACGACGGCGATGCGGAGCAATGGCTGCAGGAACGCCTGCAACGCCACCGCGGGGGACGTACGGCGCTGGAGTTCCAGACCCTGGCCGGGCGCTGGGTGCGGCTGACCGAGAATCGCACGCCGGACGGTTACGTGGTCGGTATCTACCAGGACATCACCGAGATCCGCGATGCGCAGGACCAGTTGCGGTTCCGCGCCGATTTCGATGCGCTGACCGGCCTGCCCAACCGCGACAGCTTCATGAGTCAGCTCAACACCACCCTGCGCCTGGCGCAACGCACGCACGGTCTGAATGCGCTGCTGTTCATCGACCTCGACCGCTTCAAGAACATCAACGACACCATGGGCCACGCGACCGGCGACCGGCTGCTCACCGAAGCAGCGGCGCGGATCCGCGCCAGTCTGCGCCAGACCGACACGGTCGCGCGTTTCGGCGGAGACGAGTTCACGGTCATCCTGCGTGACATCGAGGACACCACGAATGCCGCGCGTATCGCGGAGAACATCATCGGGCGCCTGTCACAGGCCTACGAATTCGACGACCAGGTGTTCCACGCCGGAGCCAGCGTCGGCATCACGGTGTTTCCGGAGGACGGCAACGACGCCGAGGTCCTGCTGCGCAATGCCGACATGGCAATGTACCAGGCCAAGGCGCGCGGCCGTAACACGTACCAGTTTTTCACCCACAGCATGACCGCCCGCGCCGAGCAGTTCGTCGCCATCGAGAACGACCTCAGGCGTTCGCTGCGGGAAGGCGACTTCGTGCTCAACTACCAGCCGGTGATGGACATCCGTCAGCGCCGCGTGATCGGCGTGGAGGCGCTGGTACGCTGGCAGCATCCGCAGCGCGGCCTGGTGCCGCCGGGCGACTTCATTCCCGTTGCCGAAGAAACCCATCTCATTACCGAACTGGGCGCCTGGGTGTTGCGCCGCGCGTGCGAGGAAACGCGGGAATGGTGGTCCGACGAGACGGCTTCCTACCTGCGCCTCGCGGTCAACGTCTCGAGCCAGCAATTTCTCAACGGTTTCGACGCCGGCTTCATTCGAACCATCTGCGCCGAGGCCGGGCTGTCGCCGGAGCGGCTGGTGATCGAGTTGACGGAATCGTTGCTGATCGAAGAAGACGAACGCATCGCCGAGGTGCTCAGCGACATCCGTGACCTGGGCGTGGCGCTGGCGATCGACGACTTCGGTACCGGTTATTCCGCGCTCGGCTACCTGCGGCGCTTCCCGGTCACCCTGCTCAAGATCGATCGCAGTTTCGTGCGCGACATCGAAACCGATCCGAACGATGCGCACCTGGTCGAGTCGATCATCGCCATGGCGCGAGCGCTGCGCATCGACGTCGTGGCCGAGGGCGTGGAGAGCGAGGGCCAGGCCGCGCTGCTGCTCGGCATGGGTTGCGAGACGGCGCAGGGCTTCCTCTATGGCCGGCCGCAGCCGGCCGCGGATTTCGTCACGCAGTGGCTGCCGGCGCCGCTGTCGGCCGCACAGCCGGTGGCAGGATGACGGCGCTCAGCCAGCGGCGTCGTCGGTAACGCGGATCAGCCCTTCCTGCGCGACCGACACCACCAGGCGACCGTCGGCATCGTAGAAGCTGCCGCGGGCGAGTCCGCGCGCACCAGCCGAGGACACGCCCTCGCACACGTAGAGCAGCCACTGGTCCATGCGAAACGGCCGGTGGAACCACATCGCGTGATCGAGGCTGGCGAGAAACAGGTGCTCGCGTGTCGGATCCAGCCCCTGCGGCATCAGCAGCGTGGTAATCAGGCCGTAATCGGAGATATACGCCAGGATCGCGCGATGCAGGTCGGCATCGTCGGGCAGCGCGTCGACCGTGCGTAACCATACGCGGCGCAGCGGTGGCGTACCCCGCGGCGGGTTGGCAAAGAACGGATCGACCGGGCGAAACTCGAACGGTGCCGCGATACTCGCGATGCGCTGCACCTTGGACGAGGCCCGGTCCAGGTTGAGGTCGTCGAAAGCGATGCGCGCCAGCTCTTGCGGCGCCGGAACGTCCGGCATGGCGCCCTGGTACTCGATACCGGCCTCGCGTTTGTGGAAGGAGGCTTCCAGCGTGAAGATTGGCCGGCCGGCCTGGATCGCGGTGACCCGGCGCGCGGCGAAGCTGCGCCCGTCGCGGCTGCGCTCCACTTCGTAGATGACCGGGCGGTTGGAGTCGGCCTCGCGCAGGAAGTAGGCGTGGATGGAGTGCGCATCGCGCTCCTCCACGGTCGACTGGGCGGCCTTGATCGCCTCACCCAGCACCTTGCCGCCGTAGACGCGTTTCAGGTGGGTGTCGCTGATGGCGCCGCGAAAGAGATTTTCCTCGAGGCTCTCCAGGGCCAGCGCCTCGACCAGGCGCGCCAGGGCTGCATGCATGTGCGGTTCTACCTGAAAGCGAATTCTTCGGTCGGGAAAACGCCGTCCTTGACCTCGCGCACGTAGGTTTCCAGCGCCCCGTGGATCGAGCCTTCCTGGGCCATGTAGTTCTTGGAGAAGCGCGTGCGCTTGCCGGGCGCGATGTCGAGCACGTCGTAGAGCACCAGGATCTGGCCGTCGCAGTGCGGGCCGGCGCCGATGCCGATGACCGGTACACCGGCCTGGGCGGTAATATCGGCGGCGAGATCGATGGGCACGCACTCGAGCAGGATGATGTCCGCGCCCGCCTCTTCCAGGGCCAGGGCATCGTCCTTCATTTTCTGCGCCGCCTTCTCCTCGCGGCCCTGCACGCGATAACCGCCGTACTTGTGGATGGCCTGCGGCGTCAGGCCGAGGTGCGCACACACCGGCACGCCGCACTCGGTCAGGCGCCGCACCATGTCGATCTCGAGCTCGCCCCATTCGAGCTTGACGATCTCGGCACCGCCCTCCTTCATCAGCCGTGCGGCATTCTTCAGGCAGTCCTGGGGGGAGGCGTAGCTCATGAACGGCATGTCGGCCATGAGCATCGCGCGCTCGATGCCGCGCGCGACGAGCTGGGTGTGATAGATGATCTCCTCGACCGTCACCGGGATGGTGGTCGCGCGCCCCTGCACGACCATGCCGACCGAATCGCCGACCAGGATGAAATCGATGCCGGCGCGGTCGAGTACCGCGGCGAACGCGGCGTCGTAGGCGGTCATCGAGGCGATCTTCTCGCCCTGCTCCTTCATCGCGCGCAGGGTACGGTTGGTGACGCGGGCGGCGTTGTCGTTGTGCGCGCTCATGGCCGGTCAGATCCGGCTCAGCCAGTCGCGCACGGCCGCCGCGATTTCGTCGGGCGAGTCTTCCTGGATGAAATGCAGCCCCTTGACCGTGACCTCGCTCTGGTTCTTCCAGGTGCGGGCGAAATCTGCCGGCGCGCCGTTCAGGATCATGCCGGGTTCGGCGTCGATGAAGAGCTTGGGGATGTCGGAATCGCGCAGGAAGCGGCCGTAGGCCTCGACCAACTCGCAGACCTCGGCGGGCTCCCCGCCGAGCGGGATCTGGCGCGGCCAGCTCAGCGTCGGGCGGCGATCCTCGCCGGGATTGCGGAACGGCGCCAGGTAGGCGTCCATCTCTTCCGGCGCCAGCTTGCGCAGGATCGACGCCGGCAGCACGCGCTCGACGAACACGTTCTTCTCCAGCACCACTTCCTCGCCGGCCGGCGAACGGAAGGTCTTGAACATGTCGCGTGCCGATTCCGGCCACTCGTCCCAGCTCATCGGCTTGACCACCGCCTCCATGTAGGCGATGCCTGCCACGCGTTCCGGGTGGCGGGCGGTATAGTCGAAGCCGAGCGCACTGCCCCAGTCGTGGATGACGAAGACGATGTCCTCGCGCACGCCGAGGACATCCATCGCGCCTTCCCAGTAGCTGCGGTGCTCGGCGAAGGTGTAGCGGTCGGGCCCCGAGTCCGGCAGCTTGTCCGAGTCGCCCATACCGATCAAATCGATGGCGATACAGCGGCCGAGATCGGCGAGCTGCGGCAGGATGTTGCGCCACAGGTAGGACGAGGTCGGGTTGCCGTGCTGGAACACGATGGGCCGTCCCGAACCCTGTTCCACGTAGGCCATGCGGCGGCCTTCGACTTCGACGTACTGCTTCTGTTGTGTCCATTCGTTCATGGTCGGTCTCCCTGGTTCAGCTACCGCGGCGTCGCGCGATTTCCTCGGCCAGCGCGACGATGCGCTCGGCCTGCAGCTGGTGCGGCCGGTCGATCATCTTGCCGTCGAGCTGTAGCGTGCCGGCATCGGGGTTGGCGGCGAAGGCGTCGAGCACGGCGCGTGCATGTGCGAGTTCGTCGGCCGACGGTGTGAAAGCCTCGTTGATGATCGGCACCTGGGCCGGGTGGATGGCAATCTTGCCGGTGAAGCCGTCACGGCGCGCCTCGTCGCAGACCACGCGCAGACGGGCATCGTCGCGGAAGTCGGCCATCACCGTGTCCACGGCCTGGACGCCCGCTGCGTGCGCGCCGAACAGGCAGTGCGCGCGCACCACCTGGTAGGGCGCGGTCCAGTCCTTGTTGGCATCGAGGTTGGTGCTGGCGCCGACCGCGGCGCCCAGGTCCTCGGCACCCCACGTCATGGCCGCGATGCGCCCCGGGTCGTGCCGGTACTCGCCGAGCGTGAACACGGCCGCGGCGGTTTCGGTGGCGACCAGGATGATCCGCACCGAGCCGGCAGGCAGGTCGTGCTCGGCCTCGAGCACGTCGATACAGTGCGAGACCCGGCGCAGGTCGTCCAGTCCGTTGACCTTGGGCAGCACGATGCCTTTCGGCGCGGCCGGCACGACGCCGGCGAGATCGTGGAGGATGAGACCGGAATCGAGCGGATTGACGCGCACGTAGAAGTCGACCGCCGGATTCGGTCCGGCACGCAGGAAGTCGCGCACCATCTCGCGCGCGACCGGCTTGCGCTGGGCGGCCACCGAATCCTCGAGGTCGAGAATGACGCAGTCGGCGCCGATCGAGGACGCCTTGCCCATCTTTTTCTCGCTGTCGCCGGGGGCGAATAGCAGGGAACGCAGCATGATGCCTCCTCAGGCCGGCTTGCGCAGCATCAGCGCCGAGCGTTTGCAGGTCGCGACGATGTCGTCGTTCTGGTTGTAGGCGCGGTGCGCGAAGATCACGATGCCGTTGTCCGGCCGTGATTTGCTCTCTCGAATCTCCACCACCTCGGATTCGACGCGGATGGTGTCGCCGTGAAACAGCGGCCTCGGAAAGCGCACCTCGTCCCAGCCGAGATTGGCGACCGTGGTCCCCAGCGTCGTCTCGTAAACCGTGATGCCGACCATTAACGCCAGCGTGAACCCGCTGTTGACGATGCGCTGGCCGAACTGGGTCTCGTTCCTGCAATACTCTTCGTCGAGATGCAGCCTCGCCGGATTGTGGGTCATCGCGGTGAACAGCACGTTGTCCATCTCGGTCAGCGTACGGGTGATGGCGTGATCGAACTTCTGTCCGACCGAGAACTCTTCGAAGTACAGGCCAGCCATGGTCCCTCCTCTGTGGTTGCTTATGGCTCGAGGCCGCCCATTATAGTGAGGCGCGGGCGCCAAGCGCGCGGGCCGTTCATGCCGGCGGGGCAAACAACCCGCTGCAGTTCTCGCGCAGGCGATTCTTCTGCACCTTGCCCATGGCATTGCGCGGCAGGTCTTCGAGTACGATCAGTCGCTTCGGCGTCTTGAACGCTGCCAGGGTGCCCCTTAGCTTCACGATCAACGCGGCCTCGTCGACGGTGGCGCCGGGCGTGGCGATGACGGCGGCAACCACGGCTTCGCCGAAATCCGCATGCGGCACGCCGAATACCGCCGCCTCGGCGATGCCGTCGAGCTTCTCGAGCTCGCGCTCGACCTCTTTGGGATAGACGTTGAGGCCGCCGCTGATGATCATGTCCTTGCTGCGCCCGACGATGAACAGGTAGTCCTCGTCGTCGAGATAGCCCTGGTCGCCCGTCGCGAACCAGCCATCGGCCGAAAAGGCCCGCGCGGTGGCCTCGGGCAGCTCCCAGTAGCCGGGGAAGACATTGTCGCCGCGGACCTCGATGTCGCCGACCGCGCCGCGCGCGGCCGGCTTGCGGCCGGCATCGACGACGCGCACCTCTATGCCATCGAGCGCGGGCCCGACCGATCCCGGCTTGCGCTTGCCGTGCAGCGGGTTGGAGGTGTTGATGCCGGTCTCGGTCATGCCGTAGCGCTCGAGTATGGCGTGCCCGGTGCGGTGCTCGAACTCGTGGAAGGTCGCTTCCGACAGCGGCGCCGAGCCGGAAATGAACACGCGCACGTCGCGGCACGTTTCGCGGGTGAAGCGCGGATCGGCGAGCAGGCGCGAGTAGTAGGTCGGTACTCCGGCCATCAGGGTCGCGCCGGGCAGCGCGGCGAGCACGGCGTCGAGGTCGAAGCGCGGCAGGAAGCGCACCGTGGTGCCGCTGAGCAGCGCCGGCCCCAGGGTGATGAACAGGCCATGCACGTGGTAGACCGGCAGGGCGTGCACGAGGACGTCATTGGCGGAGAAAGCCCAGGCCTTCGCCAGGGCGAGCGCGTTGCTCCACAGGTTGCCGTGGGTAATGCGGATCCCCTTGGGCGTGCCGGTGGTGCCGGAAGAGTAGAGCAGGGCCGCGCTATCGTCGCTGCCGCGCGGTACCGTGGTGCTGCGCGGCGTGGCGGCCGCGCACTCCTCGGGGAACGTGCCGCCGCCGTCGGCGGTCAGCGTCAGGTGCTGCTCCACTCCAGGCGCCGAGGCCGCCGCGGCCAGCGCGCGCTCTTGCAGTGACGGGTCGCAGATCAGCGCCCGGGTGCCGGCATTGGCGAGGAAGAAGGCGAGCTCCTGCTCGGTGTAGGCGGGATTGAGGGGATGAAAGACGAGCCCCGCGCGCAGGCAGCCGAGATAGAGCCAGACATAGGCGAGCGACTTTTCCGCCACGACCGACACGCGGTCGCCCGCGACCAGACCGAGGGCGGTCAGGGCGGCAGCGGCGCGCGCGCTTTCCGCGTCCACTTCGGCGAAGCTGACACGGCGGCCGTCGGTCAGCTCGAACGCGCACGCCGGCAGGTCGAAGTTGGCGCTGAGGCGCGTGTACAGATTGGCGTCGGCCATCACAAGCTGCGCGCAATCAACTCCTTCATGATTTCGTTGGAGCCGCCGTAGATCATCTGTACCCGGCTGTCGGCGAAGAAATGCGCGATCGGGTACTCCATCATGTAGCCGTAGCCGCCATGCAGTTGCAGGCATTCGTGCACGGTCTCGAACTGCTTCTCGGTACACCACCATTTCGCCATGGAGGCGGTCTCGGCATCGAGCACGCCGCGGTTGAGCTGCTCGATGCAGTGGTCGAGGAAGACACGGCCGATTTTCGCCTGCGTCTTCAGTTCGGCGAGCGTGAAGCGGGTGTTCTGGAAATCGAGCAGCGACTGCCCGAAGGCCTTGCGCTCACGCGTGTAATCCACCGTGAGCTCGACCGCGCGCTCCATCATCGCCACGGCGCTCACGGCAATGATCAGCCGCTCGCGCGGTAGCTGTTTCATGAGCTGGAAGAAGCCCTGCCCCTCCTCCCCGCCGAGAACGTTGCCGGCCGGCACGCGGCAGTCGTCGAAGAAGAGCTCGCTGGTGTCCTGCCCCTTCATGCCGATCTTCTTCAGCGGCTTGTTGCGGCGGAAGCCTTCCAGTCCGTCGGTTTCGACCATCAGCAGCGAGATGCCCTTGGCGCGTTCCTCCGGATTGGTCTTGCACACCACGCACACCAGGTTGGCGTTGTAGCCGTTGGTGATGAAGGTCTTGGAGCCGTTCAGTACGTACTCGTCGCCGTCCAGCACGGCACGGGTCCTGACCGCCTGCAGGTCGGAGCCGGTGCCGGGCTCGGTCATGGCTATCGAGGTGATGATCTCCCCGCTCGCCATCTTCGGCAGCCAGCGCTGCTTCTGGTCCTCGGTGCCGTAGACCATGAGGTAATGGGCGACGATGCTCTGGATGCCGTTGCCGAAGCCAGAGATACAGGCGCGCACCAGCTCTTCGTAGGTGACGACATCGAAGCCGAAGTCGCCACCGCCGCCGCCGTACTCGGTCGGCACGTCCGGGCACAGCAGGCCCATCTCTCCGGCCTTGCGCCAGTCCTCCGGGTCCGGGTGGCCCTGCTCGATCCAGTGTTCACGCCGGGGCGCGAACTCGGCTTCGAGAAAGCGGCGCGTGGCGTCGCGAAAGAGCTCGTGGTCCGCGGTCATCCACGGCGAGCGGTAAACGGTGTCGGGAGCAGCGGACATGGGGCCTCCGGGTTCAGGAATGCAGGCCGAAGAGCGACACGCTGGCGACGTTACGGAACGGGTGCCCGCCCAGGTTGTGGGTGAGCCCGATGGCCGGCTTGTCCAGTTGCCGCTCGCCGGCACGGCCGAGTAGCTGGGTGTAGATTTCGTAGGCCATGCGCAGGCCGCTGGCGCCGATCGGGTGGCCGAAGCACTTGAGGCCGCCGTCGACCTGGCACGGCACCTCGCCGTCGCGGTCGAAGGTGCCGTTGAGGACCTCGGCGACCGCCCCGCCCTCCTCGCACAGGTGCAGATCCTCCATCGTCACCAGCTCGGTGACGGAGAAGCAGTCGTGGACCTCGGTCATGTCGACCTGTTTGAAGGGATCGGTGATGCCGGCTTCCTTGTAGGCGCGCTCGGCGGCGATACGCGTGGTATGCAGGTAGCTGCCGTCCCAGGCGGTGTTCGACATCTCCAGGCCGTTCGAGGGCGCGAGCTGCATGGCCTTGACGGTGACCATGTCCTTCAACCCCATCTCGCGCGCCTTCTCGACGCTGGTGACGATGGCGCAGGCGGCGCCGTCACTGACGCCGCAGCAGTCGAACAGGCCCAGCGGCGCCGCGATCATGGGCGCGTTCATGGCCTGCTCCTCGGTGATCTCGCGGCGCAGGTGCGCCTTGGGATTGAGCGCGCCGTTGGCATGGCTCTTGACCGAGATGTGCGCCATAGCGCGCTTGAGGTCCTTCGGATCGAGCTTGTGCTTGGCCTGGTAGGCGCTGGCGAGCTGGGCGAAGGCACCCGGCGCGGTCGCGTTCGGCAGCCACAGATCGTCGAACGAGCCCTTGGTGCGCTCGGGCAGGCCCGGGTAGCCGGTGTCCTTGAGCTTCTCCACCCCGAGCGCCATGGCGACGTCGCAGGCGCCGGCGGCGACGGCGTAGACCGCGCCGCGCAGGGCCTCGGTGCCGGTTGCGCACATGTTCTCGACGCGCGTGACCGGAATGTTCGGCAGGCGCAGCGCCATCGACAGCGGCAGCGCGGACTTGCCGGCGCTCTGCTCCTGGAAGAACAGGCCCAGCCAGGCCATTTCGATTGCTTCGCGCGCGACACCGGCGTCGCCGAGTGCCTCGTTGAAGGCCTCCACGATGAGCTCCTCAGGGCCGCAGTCCCAGCGTTCGCCGAAGCGCGTGCAGCCCATGCCGATGATCGCGACCTTGTCCTTGATGCCAGTAGCCATTGCGTGCCTCCTTACCCGGCGTCGCCGAGCAGCGGTGCAGGTTTCCAGAAGTAGCGCTTGAAGTTGCGCTTGTGGTCGAAGTCCTTGATACGGAACACCAGGCGCACCGTATCACCGACCGCGATCTCGCCGGCGGCGAAATCGGTGAATTCGAGCATCACGTTGGCGCCGTCGGCGAACTCGACGTTGCCATAGATATAGGGCGGCGACGGCGTGTAGGCGAGCCAGTCCTCGGTGAAGGACTTCACCCGCCCGTGCAGGCCGGACAGGCTTTCGGGCTCCTGCGAGTTCTCCGCGCCGCACTTGACACACACCAGTGCGCGCGGGAACTGCAGCGTGTCGCAGGCGGTGCAGCGCCCACCCAGCATCGAGGTGATGTCGCGGCGCTTGCGGTAGAAAGCCGACAGCGCGGTGCGGTTGTCGCGCTCGGCACGCAGGCCGAAATCGATGTCGATGTGGTTGCGCAGCGACAGGTAATACGTGTAATTGTCGGTTGCACGGCGACGCGCGAGGTAATGCGCCGGTCCGCGCCCGGCCTGGCGCGCCGTCAGCGCCGGCGTGGTTTCGACGACGATGGCGTCGGCGCCCTGGCCGAAACCGATCAGCAGGATGCGTTCGCCCGGCGCAGCCTGGCCGAGCGCGAGCGCGAGCAGCAGCAGCGGGTGCGCCGCGCCACAGTCGCCGCAGTCGCCGTGCAGCGAGTCGACCATGCGAGCGGGATCCAGCCTGAGCTGTTTCGCGAGTGCGCGGGCGGTGCCGGCGGAGCCGTGCAGGGCCACGTGATCGATGCCATCGAGGCCGACCCCGGCCCGCGCGAGGGCCTGCTCGACAGCGTCCGGCACGATCTTCAGCCAGCCTTCCTCGCGCACCCAGCGCTCCTCCAGCGCGTAGTCGAAATCGGCGTCGTGGGCGCGGTACTGGTCGACCAGGTCCTCGTGCACCGAGGCGCAGCCGAGGAAGCGTGCGACCGGCTCGCCCTCGCCCAGCAGCACGGCGGCCGCGCCGTGGCCGTAGAGCATCTCCTGGCTGCTGCCGGGGCGCGTTTCACGGCAGTCGGCGGCCAGCAGCAGGGCTTGCGGTCCGCCGGCCGCGGCGCGCGCGAGGGCGCTGGTCGCGGCGCGGCGACTGCCGGAGAGATCCTCGGTAACGAGGTTGTGATCGAGGTTGAGTGCGTCAGCGACGATGCCGGCGTTGGAGCGGTCGGCGAACGGCAGCGTGGTCGAGGCCAGCGCGATCTGGCTGATCGGCGTCGCCAGCCCGGCAAGACAGTCGCGACCGGCCTCCACTGCCATGGTCACGGCGTCCTCGTCCCAGTTGGCGACTGAGCGCGCGCCGGCGGCCAGACCGCGAATACCGGGCACCGCCCAGCCGACGGCAGCGGCAATGGCGCTGCGTTCGAGGCGAATCGGCGGCACGTAGGCACCGTAAGAAAGGATCCCGTAACTCATTGACTCCTGCTCGTGATTGAAAGGCCAGGTCCGTGACGAAGGCGAGTGTAATGGCTGGTTCCGCCGCTGGCCATGGATCGGGCGGCGCTCAAATCACGCCATCGGCGCGCAGTGCGTCGATCTCGGCGCTGCTGTAGCCGGCTTCGCCGAGCACCGCCTCGGTGTGCTCGCCGATGCGCGGCGGGGGCGCGTGCGGCGGCTGCCAGGCGGAGAAGTCCAGCGGCATGCGCGGCGCCGGAACCGTATTGGCCAGCCCTGCAACCGCGATTTGCTGCATGAACTGCATGGCCTGCACCTGCGGGTGGGCCAGGGCCTCGACCAGGTCGAGCACCGGTCCGCACGGCACGCCGGCCGCGGCCAGCTCCTCGACCGCCGCGTCGCGGCCGCGCGCGGCGACCCAGGCGGCGACCGCGTCACAGATCTCGTCGCGGTGTTCGCCGCGCAGCTCGTCGCTCGCGAAGCGCGGATCGTCGACCCATTGCGGCTGCCCGACGACCCGGGCGAGACGGCGGAACAGGCCGTCGCCGAGCACCAGGGTGGTGAGATGCCCGTCGCTGGCGCGGAAGACGTCGGCCGGGGCGCCGATCTGCCCGCGATTGCCGCTCGGCTCGCGGTTCAGGCCCAGCACCGCCTGCTCCAGCAACGGACCGCTCATGGCAGTCAGCGCGCTGCCGAGAAGCGAGGCCTGTACATGCTGGCCGACACCGGTGGCGTCGCGCTGCACCAGGGCCGCGAGGGTGCCGAAGGCGCCGAGCACGGCGGTCGAGAAGTCGACCAGCGGCGCGGCGGTGCGCTGCGGCTGTCCCGGTGTACCGCTGAACCACGCCGCGCCGGACATCATCTGCGCGATACCGTCGAAGCCGCCGCGCTCCGACCACGGCCCGGTGTGCCCGAAGCAGGTCTGGGTGGTGAGCACGATGTCCGGCCTGATCGCGGCCAGGGTCTCGTAGTCCAGCCCCATGCGGGCGAGCACCGCGGGCGGCATGTTGGCGATCACGACGTCGGCACCGCCGACCAGCCGCTCGACCACGGCCCGCGCGCCCGGCCGGGTCAGGTCCAGGGTCATGCTGCGCTTGTTGAGGCCGGTCTTGAGGAAGATCGCGCTCAGGCCCTCGGCCACCGGGCCGACGAAGCGGTCCTCGCCGCCGCCGGGCTTCTCGATGCGGACGACGTCGGCGCCCAGCCCGGCGAGCAGCGCCGCGCAGTACGGCCCGGCGATGTAGCGCGAGAAATCGAGCACGCGGACGCCGTGCAGAATACCGTCTTGCGCCATGTTCCCCTCCCCCGTTAGCCCGCCACAGTGTACCCAAGCCTGCGCTCGGCGGGGCCGCCAGGCGCACGCCCCGCTTGCCCGCTGCGTGCCGCATCGGCTAGGGTGCTCCCCGACCTGACGTTCGGGTGCCCCGGGAGTCGACCGACCTCCGGGGTTAAACGGGAAGCCGGTGCGCGCGTGCGACCAGCACGCTGCAATTCCGGCGCTGCCCCCGCAACGGTAGGCGAGGCGAAGCTCCAGCAAGCCACTGTGCCGCGAGGCATGGGAAGGCGGGGCTTCAGGGCGTGTGCGAACCAGGGATCGCGCCGCCTCTCGCAAGCCCGGAGACCGGCCCGCGTCATGACAGGCCGCCGTACACACGGCGGTTAAGACAAACCGGATTGCGGTGGGGCGGCCCGGGGCATCACATCCACAAGGGATGGGAATCCGCATCGTCTCACTGCCTTCGAGCAGCGCCGCTTCGGGGATGGAGCGGCGCGGGAGACTGCCATGCGTACCCTCGTCATCCTGGCCGCCCTGGCCATCGCCTTGCCGGCACCCGCTGCGCCGGACACGGCGCCACTGGAAACCATCATCGTCACCGGCTCGCGCACGCCGCTCGCGCGCGACCGCCTGCCGGCCTCGGTCAGCGTCATCGATCGCGCGCAGATCGAGGCACGCCAGGCCTCCTATGTCGCCGATTTGCTGCGCCACGTGCCGGGCGTGGCGGTGAGCCGTGCCGGCGGTTTCGGTACCTTTACCCAGGTGCGCATGCGCGGCGCCGAGGGCAACCAGGTGATGGTGCTGGTCGACGGCATCGAGGCCAACGACCCCGCCAACGGCGACGAGCTCGATCTCGGCAGCTTCTCGACCGCGAATGTCGAGCGTATCGAGGTGGTACGCGGCCCGCAGAGCGCCCTGTGGGGCAGTGACGCGCTGGCCGGGGTGATCAACATTATCACGCGCAAGGGCGAAGCCGGCTGGCGCTCTGAGATCGAGCTCGAAGGCGGCAGCTTCGCCAGCAACCGACAGAGCGCCAGCATGTCCATGGTGCGAGATCGCGGCCGCCTGCGCGCGGCATTCACCCGCATCGATACCGGCGGCACCAACGTCGCGCGCTTTGGCGACGAAGACGATGCCTTCCATGGGCGCACCCTGGACCTGAGCGGTGCGCTGCGGCCGCGCGAGGAACTGGAGCTGTCGTTCGTGCTGCGCAGTGACGACAGCACCACGCAGACCGACAGCGGGGCACTGACCGGGATCCCGGTCGATACCCCCGGCACCGCCGACAACGATCGTTCCTACCTCGGCACCCGCGCCGCGCTGGCGCTGTTCGAGGGACACTGGCTGCAACGCCTGGAAGGTAACTGGACCTCGAACGAGAACGATAACGTCGACCCGGCCGTGTTCCAGCAGAGCGAGACGGCCGCCGATCGCTACGAGCTGACCTACCAGTCGACCGTGCTGTTCGACTGGCCGGCGCTGCTCGACTCGGCACACCGTGCGACCTTCGCCGTCGACGTCGAGCACCAGGCCTTCCGCCAGCGCGGCCCGGTAACGATCTTCGGTGATCCCAACCAGGACCGCAGCCTCGACAACACCGGCTGGGTCGGCGAGTACCACGTCGACTTCGGCGACCACGTGACGCTCGGCGGCAGCGTGCGGCATGACGACAACAGCGATTTCGCGGACGCCACGACCTGGCGTGCGAGCGCGCTGTGGCGCATTGCGCCCACCGCCAGCGTGCTCAGCGTGACCTACGCGACCGGGCAGAAGGCGCCGACCTTCACCGAGCGTTTCGGCTTCGCCAGCGGCGGCCTGTTCGGGCCGGTCTTCATCGGCAATGCCGGGCTGAAGCCGGAACGCGCCCGGGGCTGGGAAGTGGGACTGTCACAGCCCTTCGCGGGTGGCCGCGTGCGACTGGATGCGACCTGGTTCAGCGAGCGCCTGCGCGACGAGATCAACGGCTTCGTGACCGATGCCACCGGCACCACCGCGACCGCGCGCAATCTCGACGGCACCAGCCGCAGGCAGGGCGTGGAGCTGGCGCTGGCCGCCGAGCCGGGCTGGGGACTGAGCACGCACGCAACGTTCACCTACCTCGACGCGACCGAGATCGACCGAGCCAGCGGGCGGCGCGTGGACGAGGCGCGGCGCCCCAATCACCTCGCCAGCCTGGCCCTCGACTGGACCGGCTTCGATCGGCGGCTGCGCCTGAGCGGTTTCGCGACCTACTCGGGGACCTTCGAGGACGTCGTATTCCTCGCACCGCTGTTCCAGCAGCAGCGGGTCAGCATGGACACCTACACCGTGGTGGGCATGAGTGCGCGCTGGCGCGTCAACCGCGTGCTGGAGGTGTTCGGGCGGGCGGAGAACCTGCTCGACGCGCACTACGAGGAAGTGTTCGGCTTCAGGACGCCGGGACTGGGCGGCCATCTCGGTCTGCGCTTCAGCTTTGCACCCGAATGATCGCAGTGGGCCGGCGCACGCTAACATGCCGGGCATGGAACAACACCGACGTTCCCGCAAGTCGTGTGGCCTGCTCGCCGTGCTGCTGCTCGCTGCCGCGCTGCCGGCAGCGGCCGAGCTCGTCGCCAGTGGCGCCTGGGTGCGCCAGGCGCCGAGCCCGGCCCTGCCGCTCGCCGGCTACGTCGCGCTCGGGAACGCCGGCCTGCAGCCGCTGCGCGTGACGGGCGCCCGCAGTCCGCAGTTCGGCCGTATCGAATGGCACACCAGCGTGGTCGAGGATGGCGTGGCGCGCATGCGCGCGCTGGAGCCGCCGTCCATCGAGCCGGGGCAGGTCCTGCAGCTCGCGCCCGGCGGCCATCACCTGATGCTGTTCGAGCCGGCGCAGCCGCTGGCCGCGGGGGACGTCGTCGAGCTGCTGTTCGAGCTCGATGACGGGACCACGGTGACGGTGCCGGCCGAGGTGCGCCGCGGCGCGCCGGGAGACGACGCGCATCAGCATCACCATCACGGGCACTGAGCGGGGCGGCGCAACCGCGCGGCGAGCGCCGCGACGACGGTATCGATCTCCTCCGCGGTGGTCTCGCGCCCGAGGCTGAAGCGGACCGCGCCGGCGCCCCGCTGTTGCGATACGCCCATCGCTGCGAGCACCGGTGACAGCTCGACGCGGCCCGCGTGGCAGGCCGAGCCGGTGGACGCGGCGAGCCCCTCCACCGCGGCCAGCACCTCGGCGCCGGTATGGCCGTGGAACGACACGTTGAGCGTATTCGGCAACCGTTCGTGCACATGTCCGTTGAGGCTGAGCGCGCCACCGAAGTGCTCTGCCAGGCCGGCATGCAGGCGATCGCGCAGGCGCTCCACGGCGGACATGGGCGCGAGATCGGCGACCACCTCCGCCGCCGCCCCGAGGGCGGCGATGAGGGCGGTGGGCTCGGTGCCGGCGCGGCGGCCGCCTTCGTGTCCGGCGCCGTGAACCAGCGGATGCAGGCTCGTGCCGCGGCGCACGTAGAGCGCGCCGATGCCCTTGGGGGCGTACATCTTGTGCCCGGCGAGCGAGAGCAGGTCGACCCCCAGCGTGTCGACCGCGGTCGCGATCTTGCCGACCGACTGGGCAGCGTCGGTGTGAAAGGCGATGCCGTGCTCGTGCGCGATGGCGGCGCATTCGGCGATCGGCTGCAGCGTGCCGACCTCGTTGTTGGCGTGCATCAGCGTGACCAGGCGGGTATCGGCGCGCACGGCACGGCGCAGATCGTCCGGGTCCACGCGTCCGTCGGCATCGACCTCCAGCCAGGTCACGCGCGCCCCCAGGCTCTCGATGAAGCGGCACGGCGCGACCGTCGCCGGGTGCTCGACGCGACTGGTGATGACGTGCACCGGCCGCTCCGCGTGGGCGAAGAAGCAGCCCTGGATGACGGTGTTGTTGGCTTCGCTGCCACCGCTGGTGAAGACGATCTCGTCGGGCGAGCAGCCGAGCAGCGCGGCGACCCGCGCACGGCCCTGGTCGACCAGGACGCGCGCGGCGCGCCCTGCCCAGTGGGTGCTGGACGGGTTGCCGAAGCCGCCGGCCAGCGCCGCGGTCAATGCCTCCGCGGCAGGCGCCGCGGTCGGTGTGCTGGCGTTGTAGTCGAGGTAGATTCGGCGGCCCATCGGTGACCGGGATCATCGACCCTGCGACGCGTTCGTGCAAACCGGCGCGCGGCATCTTATGCTGCCGCGGTCATGCTGCACCGCGCCCGCCTCGCCCTGCTCCTTGCGACCCTGTTCGCGCTGCGCGCGCTGGTGCCGATCGGCTACATGCTGCAGCTGCCGGCCGGCGGGCTGGCAGGCGGGCCGGCGCTCGTGCTGTGCCCGGTACAGAATCCCGAGCTCGACCTGTCGCTGCTCGCCGGCGCCGGCGATCCGCACGCCCATCATCATCACGGCAGTGACAACCCGGCGGCCGCGGCGACCATCGAGGTCGACCGCAATTGCGATGCCTGGGCCGGCAGTGCCGGCGCACCGGTCGCGCACGCCGTTCCGCCGCTACAGGTCGGCCCGCCGCGGACGCCATCCGTGGCGCCGCCCCGTGTTGCACTGCCGGTTTCGACCGCACGCTCCGCCGCACAACCCCGCGCCCCGCCCCGCTTCCTCGTCTGAAACTTTTGCCGGCGCATGCCGGCCGGATTTCATGGCGCGTGCCGTTTCGCGGCGCGTGCGACGAGGAGAATTTCATGAACGACCACTATTGTCCGGCGCACGTCGCGCGCGGGAGCGTGGCAGTCTGCCTGGCCGCGCTGTGTTGCGCATCGGCGCGCGCGGATCACCCCGGGGTTGCCTTCGGCAGTGAAGCTGCCGGACCGATCAATACCCTGTCCGCAGCCACCCTGCCTGCCGGCACCGTCGCTATCAGTCTGCGCAACGAGTTCGTCGAACGCGACCAGTTCGCCGCCGCACGCCTCGCGCAACTGGCCGATGGCGAGCACGGAGACGTCCACAGTGTGGACATGCTCAATGCCACCTCCCTGTCCGTGGCCTTTGCCGCCGCCGAGCGGCTCACCGTGAGCCTGCGACTGCCATGGGTCAGCCGCAGTGGTATTACTGCCCTTGCCGGCGGCCACGACGAGCATGACCACGACCACGAGGGCGCTGCCGCGTTCGAGGATCACGGCAGCGCCGATGGCCTCGGTGACGTCGTCGCCCTGGCGAGCTGGCAAGCCCTTGACCGCGAGGGATTCGGCCTGGCGCTGCAGGCCGGGGCCAAGGCGCCGACGGGTGCGACGCACGAACGCGACGGAGACGAACGGCTGGAAACCGAACTCCAGCCGGGCAGCGGCTCCTGGGACGCCGTAGCCGGCGTCGCCGTCTCGCTGGGTTCGGGCTCGCTGCGCTCGCATGCCAGCGTGCTTGCGCACCTGACCGGAGAGGGCGCACAGGACACCGAGATCGGGGACGCGTTGTTCTACAACTTTGCCGTCGTCTACGCACCGGCCGCGGCCGGGCACGCGCACGCTGGCGCCGCCGAGGCTCACCGTCACCTGCGTTGGGAGCTGATGCTCGAGCTCAATGGAGAGAAGCGCTGGAAGAACGCCATCGCGGGCACCCATGAACGTAATTCGGGCGGCAATCTCGTCTACCTCGCCCCGGGGGTACGTCTCTCCTACGGTGCTGCAGGCGGCTTCTTGTCGGTCGGCATCCCGCTGCTCGACGATCCCAACGGCGCCCAGACCGACGTCGACTACCGGCTTGTCGGAGGGCTTTCCTATGTGTTCTGAAAACCGGATCATCCGCGCCGCACGCCGCATGGGAAGTGTTGTCGCCCTGCTCTGCAGCAGCGGTATCTCATACGCCGGTCACGTACCCGAGATCGTGGTTTTCGGCCAGGGTAGCTATAGCGATCGCAACTTCCGCATCGATGCCGCCGACGTCGACCCTGGCGTGGCCGACAGCAACGCGCTGATGGCGCGGGTGCCGGGCGGTGGCAACAACTACAACGGCGCGCTCAGCGGGCAGTTACAGTACCGCGGGCTGTTCGGGCCGCGCGTCGGCACGACCGTCGACGGCGCGCCGATCCAGGCCGGCGGGCCGAACTGGATGGACTCACCGCTGCACTACGCTCCGGCCGGCCTGGTCGAGCGGTTTGCCTTCAGTCGCGGCCTTGCCAGCATCTCCAGCGGTCCCGGGATCGGCGGCAGCGCCGCGGCCACGCTCAGGCGCAGCACCTTCAGTGATGGCGGACTTACCGTCGGCGGCGACCTCGCACTCAGCGGCCATACGGCGGACAGCGGCTACAACGCCAGCGGCTTCGCCGCGGTCGCCAATGAACGCCAGCGTGGCCACGTGCTGCTGGCACGCGACGACGGCGACGATACCCGTTTCGGCGGCGGCACCATCAAGGACAGCGCCTACGAGCGCGATTTCTACGGCGTGGGCTATGGCGTGCGCGCCGGCCGCCACGAGCTCGCAATCGACTACCACCATGTCGACACCGGGCCCAGCGGCAACCCGGTGCTGCCACTCGACCTGAAGTTCTTTGATACCGATATCGTCAAGGCACGCTACGCAGTGCTGGCGGGCGGTATCACGTTCGAGGCGCGTGCCTACTACGTGGACATCGCGCATCGCATGGATAACTTCAGCCAGCGCCGCACGCCGGACTTCTCCGGCCTGCCGTTACCCGCGTTCGTCGGCACCGATGAGCGCTTCGTCGACGCGCAGGGAGAAACGGTCGGCTTCGCACTGGAGGCGACTTACGACGCGCTCGGCGGCACGGTGCGAACCGGTTTCGACGGGCGTTTGGACGAGAACGCCGCGACCGTTGGCGATCCCGACGTGCCGATGTTCTTCGTCGAGAACTTCGACAATGCGCAGACCGACGTGTGGAGCGTGTTCGGTGAGTGGCAGGGTGCCCTCAGTGATCGCTTTACCCTCGAGCTCGGCGCGCGCTGGATCCGGACCGAGCACGACAGCGATGCCGTCGAAGCCCAGCCGGCGCAGTTCGCGGACGCCAACCCGATGCTGTGCGCGCCCGGGGGCATGCCGCTGCCGCCACCGTGCGCCGTGCGTGCCCTGCGCGATCGCTTCAATGCCAGCGATCGCTCGCGCAGCGAGGACGAGGTCGACTGGCTGGCGCGCCTCGGCTGGCATCTCGGCGACGGCCTCGACGCCGAGCTCGGCCTGGCACGCAAGACGCGCGCGCCGAGCTACATCGAGCGCTACCTGTGGATCCCGCTGGAGGTCAACGCCGGCCTGGGTGACGGCAACAACTACGTTGGCGACGTCGACCTCGACCCCGAGGTCGCGCACAAGATCGAGCTCGGCCTGGACTGGCGTAAGGCACGCTTCTACCTCGCGCCACGTCTCTACTACCATCGCATCGACGACTACATCCAGGGCGCCGCCGTGCCCGTGAACGCCTTCACCATGCCGGTCATCGGTGTCAGCGGCAATGCCAACGGCGATGCCACGCCGCTGGTGTTCAGCAACGTCGACGCCGAGCTCTACGGCTTCGACCTGCTCGCCGGCATCGATCTGCCGGGCGACTGGCACTCCGACCTGTCCTTCGCCTGGGTACGCGGCAAGCGCCGCGACGTCGACGACGACCTCTTCCGCATCGCGCCGCCGACCCTGCGCTGGGCGTTGGTCCGCGAGCACCGGCTGGGCTTCCTGCGCCTGGAATCGGTGTTCACCGCGCGCCAGTCGCACGTCTCGCAGGCCCTCACCAACGATCCCGGCAATCCCAACAACAGCAATGCCGCGACCCCGGGCTACATTGTGCTCAACCTGCGTGGCCAGGTGCGGCTGGAGCAGGGCTGGCGGCTGCTGTTCGGCATCGAGAACCTGCTCGACAAGGACTACCGTGATCACCTGGCCGGCTTCAACCGCGTGTCGGGCAGCGACGTCGCGATCGGCGAGCGCCTCCCCGGCCGCGGCATCAACGGCTACCTGACGCTCGGTTACGCCTGGTAGCGCGGAGAGGACAGAAATTGATCTCGTTCAGCATGTATTCACGGCCAATCAGCTATTAATGCATGTAACGATGAGACGCGCTCTACCGGCGCCCGAGAGGAGATTGCGATGCTTGGAAAAAGCACCCTGACCTTTGCTGCCGCGCTCGCGAGCTGTGCCGCCTGGGCGGTGCACGAGCCCCGCCTCGAGCCTGAAACCGAACCACCGGCGTATGCTGTGGCCTGTCCCGACGGTGCCGACGATGCTTCGGTCTGCGAGGTCGATCAGACCACCTATGACGGCTGGCGTACCTACAAGATCGAGTGCCAGCAATGCCACGGCGGCGGCGCCATGGGCTCGACCTTCGCGCCCAACCTGATGGTGCGGCTGAACGAGGAAGGCGTCGATTACGGCCGCTTCCTGTACGTCATGGAACACGGTTATTCCGGCCAGATGGGCGTGATGCCGTCGCTGGCCAAGAACCCCCGCGTGCAGAAGAACAAGGCGGCGGTATACGCCTACCTCAAGGCGCGTGCCGACGGCGTCATGCCCAACGGCCGCCCGCCGAAGCCGGCCAGGTAAACTTACCGGGCTGGTCGTTTCGGGCGCTTCCGGGGCAGCCACTTCGGGGCGACCCGGCAAGGGAAAGCTGCCGTTGCCCCGTGCTACGATGCGCCATGGACGGCGCCGACACCACGGCCCTCGGCCAGGCGCTGGCCGGGGAAGCGGGAGTGGCTGCCGCGGTGCTGTTCGGTTCCGCGGCACGAGACCTGCTGCGTGCCGACAGTGATATCGACGTCGCGGTGCTGCTCGAAGACGAGCGTGCCCGCGGCGAGTTCGAGCACGGTTTTGTCGATACCCTCGGCCGACTGGCGCTGGCAAGCGGGCGTGATGTCCACCTGATCGATCTGGATCGCTCCGATCCGGCGCTGCGGCGCAGCGTGTTTCGCTCCGGCCGTGTCCTGTTCGATCGCAGCGGCGGAAGGCTGGCCCGGCTCAAGGCGGCAACCTGGATCGCGTACGTGGACGGCGAACATCTGCGCGCTATCGTCGATCAAGCGCAGCGACGGCATGCGGAGACTGCGCTTGGTTGATCCGGACGTGCTGAGGCGCAAAACGGCTCAGGTGCTGCACCATTGCGACAGACTGCAGCGGCGCGCAACCCTTTCCGCGGCCGATCTGGAGCGCGACGAGGACCTGGCCAATATCGTCCTCATGGACCTGCAGCAGGCCGTACAGGCGTGCCTTGACCTCGCCGTGCACGTGTGTGCGGATGACAATCTCGGCGCTCCCGCGACTTACGCGGAGGCGTTCAGCCTGCTCAGCCGCGCCGGACGCATCACACCGGAACTGGCGCGCCGCCTGGCGGGCGCCGCCGGGCTGCGCAACATCATCGTGCACCAATACGCGGAGCTCGACTTTGCCCGAGTGGCGAGTGCGGCGCACGAGAATCTCGACGACCTGCGCAGGTTTGTCGCCGTAGTGCGGGGCGAACCCGGAGAATGACGGGCGCGGACAGCGACGGACGCGACCAATCCGCCATGACCGCGCAAGCGTTCGTGACCAAATGGGCAAACGTCGCCGTGTTGCCGGCAACGGAACTTGCAACCGCGCAGAGCTTTGTCCGCGACCTGTGCGACCTGCTTGCTGTGCCGCACCCGCACGCGACTGCGGAGCAGGATTACCAGTTTGAACGACCGGTCACGTTCTTGCACGGTGACGGTAGCGCTTCGCCGGGACGCATCGATTGCTATCGTCGTGGCGCGTTCGTGCTCGAGGCCAAGAAGCTCCGAGTCGCCCCCGGAAGCCGGGCCGTAGACGAGGCCCTGTTGCGGGCACGGTCTCAGGCAGAGCGCTACGCGCGTGCATTGCCGGCCGAGGACGGACGCCCGCCTTTCCTGGTCGTGATCGACGTGGGTCGCGCGATCGAGATCTACGCAGAGTTCACCCGCACCGGGGGCACTTACACGCCCTTCCCTGACCCGCTTTCTCACCGGATTGATCTGGATGCCCTGCAGCGCGAGGACGTGCGCGAGCGTCTGCGCGCGGTGTGGATGGATCCCATGAGCCTGGATCCGGCGCGCGCATCGGCTCGTGTGACGCGGGAGATTGCCCAGACCCTTGCCGAAGTCGCCCGTTCCCTGGAAGGAGCGGGCCATCAGCCACAACGTGTGGCGGAATTCCTCAGTCGGTGCCTGTTTACGATGTTCGCCGAGGACATCGGGCTACTGCCAGCGAATGCGTTTACCGAGTTGCTGGAAAAGCATGGCGAGCGTCCCGACGTGCTTGGACGCATGCTGACCGATCTGTGGACAGCCATGGACCGCGGTGACTTTTGCGCCGCGCTGGCCGAAGACGTGCTGCAGTTCAACGGCAAGTTATTCAAGGACCGCGAGGCACTGCCACTCACCATCGAGCACATAAGCCTCCTCGTCGCGGCGGCGCGGGCGGACTGGAAACAGGTCGAGCCCGCGATTTTCGGCACCCTGTTGGAACGCGCACTGGACCCCGAGGAACGCCATGCGCTGGGCGCGCATTTTACGCCGCGTGCCTACGTCGAACGCCTGGTCATGCCGACCGTGATCGAACCATTGCGGGAAGACTGGGTCGACGCGCAGGCGGCTGCCCTGATACTCGCGCGGGAGGCCGAAGACGAGACCACGCCGCGGGCGCGCGAGAGGAAGCTCGAAGCCGCGCGCGAACAGGTGCACACCTTCCTGCACCGCCTGACCAGTGTGCGCGTACTCGATCCGGCGTGCGGTTCGGGCAATTTCCTGTATGTCACGCTGGAGCATCTCAAGCGCCTCGAGGGCGAGGTGCTCAACCAGCTCGACGACCTCGGGGACAGTCGCGGACGCCTGGACCTGGCCGGGGTCACGGTGGATCCACACCAGTTGCTCGGAATCGAGATCAATCCGCGTGCCGCGGCAATCGCCGAGATGGTGCTCTGGATTGGCTATCTGCAGTGGCATTTCCGAACCCGCGGCAACGTTCAGCCACCACAGCCGGTGCTGAAGGATTTCCGCAACATCGAGTGCCGCGACGCAGTGCTCGCCTGGGATCGCGTTGAGTTGGTGGTCGACGAAAGCGGGCGGCCGGTGACGCAATGGGATGGGCGCACGATGAAACCGCACCCGGTAACGGGCGAACCCGTACCGGATGAAGCGGCGCAACGGGTGGTGGAACGCTACGTCAATCCGCGCCGCGCCGAATGGCCCGAGGCCGATTTCGTGGTGGGTAATCCGCCTTTCATAGGTTCCAAGCGTATGCGAGACGCATTGGGTGATGGATACGTCGATGCGCTGCAGGCAGCATGGCCCGAAATCCCGGAAGCTACCGACTTCGTAACGCGGTGGTGGCACAGCGCGGCGACGCTAGTCCGTGAATGCAAACTCCAGCGGTTCGGATTAATCGTGACTAACAGCCTTCGCCAGGCTTACGTAAGACGGGCAATCGAACCGCACCTCACCGCAGAGCCGCCGTTATCACTGGTATTTGCGATTCCGGACCATCCGTGGGTGGATTCCGCAGACGGAGCGGCAGTACGTATTTCGATGACCGTCGGGCAGCGTGGGCCGTGTACGGGATTGTTGGCCTCAGTAATCCGCGAGTGCGAGCGGGCAACCGGTGAAGGTGAAGATCTCGTTGAGGCTATGACGATCCGCGCCGGGCGAATCTTCTCAAATCTCAGTATCGGCGCTGACACAACAACCGCGCAGGGTCTACGTGCCAACGACGCGTTGTGCTCTGTCGGCATGAAAACGATCGGCAGTGGTTTTCTGATCGACGCAGATAAAGCGGAGCAACTCGGGCTCGGCTCGCTCGATAATTCGGGGGGACACATTCGTCCGTACCTTACCGGCAAGGAATGGGTGTCGAAGGTTCGGGGTAGATACGTACTCGATTTCTTTCAGATGCCCGAAGATCAGGTCCTTAGGCAATTTCCCCGCTGCTATCAACATCTACTCGATCGAGTCAAGCCCGAGCGGGATCACAATCGAAATAGGGTGTTTCGCGAGAAGTGGTGGGTCATCGGTCATCCACGGCCCCAATTTAGATCGGCTGTCCGAGGGCTAGAACGTTACATCGTTACCGTGGAGACTCAGAAGCACCGTTTTTTCGGTTTCCTGAACATAAACATCGTGCCGGATAGCACTCTGGTGACGATCGCTTCCGACGACGCGTTCTTACTTGGCGTGCTGTCCAGCAGGCTCCATGTAGTCTGGGCGTTAGCGCTAGGTGGCACACTCGAAGATCGCCCACGTTACAACAAGAGTCTCTGCTTCGAAACCTTCCCCTTCCCCAGCTTCGATTCCGCATCAGTCCCAGCGATCCGAGAGTTGGCAGAGGCCATCGACCTGCACCGCAAGACGCAGCAGGCCCGCCACCATGGCCTTGCCCTGACCGGGGTCTATAACGTGCTGGAGAAGCTGCGCTCGGGCGCAGCTCTGACTGCTAGCGAACGTAGCGTGCACGAGCAAGGCTTGGTGTCGGTCCTGGGGGGACTGCACGACCGTCTCGACCGAGCCGTGTTCGCCGCCTACGGCTGGGATGATCTCGCCACGGCGCTGGTCGGGCGGCCCGGGGCGACAACTCCGCTCTCGAGCAAGCCGGCCGACCAGGAAAAGGCCGAGGAAGCGTTGCTCGAGCGCTTAGTGGCGCTCAACGTCGAGCGTGCAGCCGGGGAGACGCGCGGCCAGGTGCGCTGGCTACGCCCAGACTACCAGGCGCCCGAGGCGCGACAGGCTGCCCGCGACGCGGACACCGAAACCGCAACAGGGGGGCAGGTCACCGCCACGTCGGTGATAGCCGCGGCGCCCCCGCGACCTTGGCCAAAGGCCCCAGTAGCACAGGCGCGGGCGGTCGCCGATGTTCTGGCCGAGGCGCCCGCGCCACTGACCGAGGATGACATCGCAGCGCGCTTCAAGGCGCGCGGGCGCTGGCGCGAGCGATTGCCCGCCCTGCTGGAGATGCTGGTGGTGCTGGGCAAGGCGCGCGCCGTCGAGGACGCCGCCGGCGCCAGCCGTTATGTGATCGACTGACGAGCGCGCCGCCCGCCCCGAACCCGGGGCGGGCGGCGGCAGGGGCTAGACGTCCAGCCGCCAGGTATCGCCGTCGCTGACCAGCTTGCCGGCGGTGGGGCCGGCGAAGTGGGTGCCGATGATGAGCGTCGGCGAATCGGCGTACTCGCCGAACACGCGGCGCCGGGTGGCCACCGCGGCGTCGTTGTCGATGTCGAAGGGGCTGACCAGGGCCGGGTCCCAGAACTGGATCGGGTGGTGGATGAAGTCGCCGGTGATCATGGCGCTCTCACCCTTGGACTCGATCAGCACCGAGCAGTGGCCGGGGGTGTGCCCGGGGGTCGAGATGAGGCGCACGCCGGGGCAGACCTCGGCCGGTCCTTCGATGCCTTTGGCGAGGCCGGCGTCCAGCACCGGCTGCACCGAGTCGTCCCACACGCGGTTCTGGATCTGCAGGAATTCCTCGGACGAATTGCGGTCGAGAGTGCCCCAGAAGTCCATGTCCTTCTGGCCGAACAGGTAGCTGGCGTTGGGGAAGGTCGGCACGAACTTGCCGTTCTGCAGCATGGTGTTCCAGCCGACGTGGTCGAGATGCAGGTGGGTGCAGAGCACGAAGTCGACACCCTCGCGCTTGATGCCCGTCGCCAGCAGGTCTTCGAGGAAGCTCGTCTGCAGCATGTGCATGACCTCGAACGGATTGCGATCACGTTCGTTGCCGATGCAGGTGTCCACGATCAGCGTGTTCTCCGGCGTCTCCACCACCAGCGAGTGGATGCTGAGGCTGAGCACGCCCTCGTCGGTCACGAAGTGCGGAAACAGCCACTTGACCTGCTTGACCACCTCCGGCGTTGCCGCCGGGATGACGTCGGCAAACTCCGGATAGACGATCTCGGTCACCTTGGTGATGGTGGTATCACCCACTTTCCATTTCATGGTTCATTCTCCCCTGGTCGAATGTTGTGCCGCGGGTGCGGCAGGGTTCAAAGCAGTTCCTCGGCCACCAGCCTGAGCTCGTCGGCGTTGTTCGCCGAGATCACCATGGTGCCGATCTCGCCGCGCTCACCGGCGCCCTTCCAGCGCGTGAGCTGCTCGCGGATATGCTCGGGCGGGCCGACCAGGCAGCAGTCGTCGATGTAGCTGTCGGGTACCGCGGCCGCCGCCTCGTCCTTCTTGCCGGACAGGTAGAGGTCCTGGATCTTCACCGCCGCCTCCTCGTAGCCGAGGCGCTTGGTGTAGTCGTTGTAGAAGTTCTTCTCGCGCGCACCCATGCCGCCGACGTAGAGCGCGAAGTGATGCTTCATCTGCGCCCGGCACTTGTCGATATCCGGCCCCATGGCAACGCGCACGAACGGCGCGAAATCGAAATTGGCGGCGCTGCGTGCGCCACCGGATTTCGCGAAGCCGCGCTCCAGCGCGGGCTGCCACAGGTCATAGCGGTCCGGGTTGGCCCACACCAGGAAGCAGCCGTCGGCGATCTCGGCGGCGAGCTGCACGCCCTTCTCGGTCGCCACCCCGGTATAGATGGGAATGTCCGGGTTGCCGTGCAGGATGCTCTTCAGCGGCTTGCCGAGCCCCATGGCGCCCGGGCCCGTATAGGGGATCTGGTAGTGCTCGCCGGCATGCATGAGCGGCTTCTCGCGGCGGAACACCTTGCGCATGATCTCGATGTACTCGCGCGTGCGCAGCAGCGGCTTGCCGTAAGGCTGGCCGTACCAGCCCTCGATGACCTGCGGGCCGGAAGGCCCGATGCCGGCGAGGAAGCGCCCGCCGGAGAGCTGGTCCAGCGTCATCGCGGTCATCGCGGTCATCGACGGCGTGCGCGCGGCCATCTGCATGATGGCGGTGCCGGCCTTGAGCCTGGTCGTCTGCGCCAGCACCCAGGCGACCGGCGTCACCGCGTCCGAACCCCACGCCTCGGCACTCCACGCCGAATCGTAACCGAGCGACTCGGCTTCCAGGATGAGGTCCATCGGTATGGATACCTTGGGCCCCGAGTAGCCGAACACGAACCCGAGTTTCATCCAGTCTCCCCAGTCAGAGCGTAATAACCTGCCAGAGCATAAGCGCTAGGCGGCGGCCCGGTCCATGCGCACGGGCGGGCGGCGGCGGGTGCGGTGCGCTATCACCGGATCTCCGCGAGGATCTCGCCAAAAGCCTCGATCACCTCCAGGCACTCGGTGCGCGACGGGTAATGCTGGTCGCCGTTGACCGGGTTGCGGGTGCGGATGCACAGCCAGTCCGGGTTGATCTTCTCCTTCATCTCGCCCATGCGATCGATCCAGCGCTGACGGTTGCCCAGGCACAGGAACATGCTCTCGACCTGCTCCAGCATGTCCTTGGCTTCGGCATCCGGAGACAGGCCTTTCTCAGCATAGAAACTCCATTCACGGACCCAGCGGTGACCGTGCTTCTCGCGCACCTGCGGGTCGTCGCTGAGCCAGCCTTCGAAGCCGATGGTGACCTGGAAGTCGTCCTTGCCGCGCGCCGCGGCGCGCTCGCGCATGTCCGCGACCGCCGGCGCCAGCTCGTCCGGGTGTGGCGGGAACCACAGGCACCAGCCCTCGTAATCCAGCGCGCGCTGCATCGCCTTGGGCGCGAACGCGCCAATCCAGATCGGCGGGCGCGGCCGCTGGTAGGGCTGCGGCGTCAGGCGCACGCCTTCGTAGGTGAAGAATTCACCCTCGAAATTGAACTCCTCTTCGGTCCATGCGCCGACGATGCATTCCATGGTCTCCTCGAAGCGCCTGCCGCGCTTCTCGAACGGCACGCCGAAGCAGCGGAAGTAGTCCTCGTGGTAACCGACCCCGGCGCCGAACACCAGGCGGCCGCGGCTGAGGTTGTCGACCGCGGCCAGCGTTTCGGCGAGGTGGATCGGGTGGTGAAAGGTCGGCTGGATGACGGTCGAGGCGATCTGCACCCGCGAGGTCGCTGCCGCCAGCACCGCCATCAGCGAGGTCGCGTTGGGCCACCAGGTCTCCGGGCGCTGGTGGCGCTCCGGCACCCACAGGCCGTCGAATCCGACCCGCTCGGCCAGCGTGCCCTCGGCGATGCAGTGGTCCATGGCGTCGGCGACGGCGTCCGGCGACGGCGGCGTGGCCTGGTCGTAGACCCCGAAATGGGTGTCCGGCATGAAAGCGATCTTCATCTCCCCTCCTCGTATGTTGCACTACCGCATTAACGGTCGCCGAAGGCGCCGGTCGCGGCCGGCCGGCTTTCGTCACCCCTGCTGCTATGCCAGAATCTGGCCATTCGCCGGCGTATCCGCGCCGCATCCCATTGTTAAGGGGAGACGACGATGGCACAAGCACTCAGCGAGCGGCAGACCCTGGTCGAGGCGCCGCGCCGCCCCACCCTGCGCGAGATGATCGCCGAGCGTGATCGCCTGACCCGCGAGAGCGGCCACTATTACGGCGTGCGCGAGCTGTCCCTGCGCGATTCCGATCCGATCAAGTACGAGCGCTTCTACTCCAAGCTGCACTCGTCCGTGCTCGCCGCGCGCGAGTCGGCGCGCTTCGTCGCCGCCAGCCCGGGCTCGCGCGAGATGGGCGAATGCCTGTGGGGCATCGCGACGCCGGAAGGCGACACTCTCGCCGTGTCGCTCGGCTTCCTCTCGCACACGGTCATCTTCCCGACCTCGATCCGCTACATGGCGGACAACGACTACGACGTCAACGACGGCATCGAGGACGGCGACGTCTACGCGGTGTCCGACGGGCTCACCGGCGGCGTGCCGCATCCCGGTGACTTCTACTCCTTCGTGCCGATCTGCGTCGACGGCGAGATCGTCGCCTGGGCGATCGGCATCAACCACCTGATGGAGAACGGTGCGCCGGTCGCGGGATCCTGGGCGACTTTCTCCGTCGACACCTTCATGGACGGACTGGTGTGCCCGCCGATGCGCACCGGGCGCAAGCTCAAGCAGGAGTCCTGGTGGAAGGCGATCTGGGAGCGCCGCACGCGCGCCGCGACCATGAACATCCTCGACGACAAGATGCGCCTGGCCGGCTGCGCCATGATTCACGAGGCCGCGCACAAGCTGATCGACGAGTTCGGCATGGACTACTACAAGCGCGCGATCCGCGAGGTCATCGAGGAGTCGCGGCGCATGGTGGTCGACAACATGCGCCAGACCATGGTGCCCGGCACCTATAACGGCTGCGCCTTCCGCCTGGTCAAGTACAAGGGGCTGCAGAACGTCTGGTCGCACGCCGACAAGAACACCCTGATCCACGTGCGCGGCAGCGTGGAGCCCAACGAGCAGGGCCTGCTGCTCGACGCCGAGGGCAGCTCCAAGTGGGGCTATCACTCCTACAACGCGACGCCGGGCGGGGTCGACTGCGCCGTCTTCCTCGGCATGATCAACTCCTTCTCGCACAACACCAAGGTCACCGCCGGCATCGACCTCGCGGTACAGCGTCACTATCCCAAGGGCAGCGTCTACAACCCTGACAACGAGTACGCCAGCAATGCCAACCTGTGGGCGCAGACCGTGGCCCTGAACAGCATCGGCTTCGGCTCGGTCAGCCGCGCGATGTTCAGCCGCGGCTACCTCGAGGAAGCGTTCACGGTGGACGGCAACTGGGGCGCTTTCCAGGGTGCCGGCACCACCGAGGACGGCACTAGCTACGGCTTCACCAACTTCGAATGGCTGGGCGGCACCGGCCGCGGCGCCTGGTGCTACAAGGACGGCGAGCCGCTGGTGTGGGCGGCCTGGTCGCAGATGGCGACCATCGGCGACGCCGAGGAGTTCGAGTCGACGGTGCCGCCGCTGTTCTACCTCGGCCGCAAGCTGCTGCCGGGCTACTTCGGCTACGGCAAGTACCGCGGCGGCCCCGGCAACTCGGCCGTACACTGGTGCGTGGAGCCGGGCCGGCACGTCGCGCTGACCCGTCCCAACGGCGGTCTCTCGTGCACACCGTCGGTTGGCCTCGGCATGAGCGGCGCCTATCCCGGGCCTGCCAGCTTCATGATCTCGGCGCGTGACACCAACCTCGACGCGCTGATCGCCGAAGGCGAGACCCCGCGTGACGCGCGCGAGCTGCTCGAAATGGTCGACGATGGCCGGCTGCAGGTCGGCAACCTCGAGATCTGGAAGACCGACTGTCCCGAGCTCGCGCTGAAGAACAACGACCTGTTCGTCGATGCCGCCGGTTCTTCCGGCGGCTGGGGCGATCCCCTCGATCGCGACCCGCTGCTGGTCGTCGCCGATCTCAACAGTGGCATCTGTCCGAGCTACGAGTTCGTCAGCAACATGCACGGCGTAGTCGCCAACCAGGGCGATGACGGCGCCTGGTGCCTGGATGCGGACGCGACCGCGGCGAAGCGCGCGGCGCTCAGGCAGCAGCGGCTGGACGAGTCGCAGCCGGTCGAGGACTGGTGGCGCGACGAGCGCCGTGCCGTGGAGAGCAGCGAGTTCGTGACCGAGGTGCGCGAGATGTATGCGCAGAGCCTGGAGTTCGACAAGTTCCGGCGCGAGTTCACCGCCTTCTGGCAGCTGCCGGCCGATTTCGCGGTCAGTGAGGATTGAGCCGTGAGTGAAGACGTCTCGGTCAGCAAGGACCTCATACGCCAGCTCGTCGACGGCACCATCGACGACGACAATGCCGAGCGCCTGCTCAAGCTGCCGCGCAAGGACACCGATCGCTTCTTCAAGTACATCGAGGTGCTGCAGGAACGCGTGCCGTGGGACGACCCGATCCTGATGCGCCTGGGTGACAAGCTCTACGTCGTACGCAAGGGGCAACGCCGCGTGACGCAATGCGAATGCGGCCACGAGTTCGGCGATTACCGCGAGAACTGGAAGCTTCGCTGCCGCATCCGTACGCGTAAGACGCTGGAGAAGATGGCCGAGGTGTTCGACCCGGCGCCAGCCGTGCCGGAGCCCGGCTGGCAGGAAGTCCGCGAGTTTTTCTGTCCGCAGTGCGCGACGCAGCACGCGGTGGAGGTCGTCGCTCCCGGTTATCCGATCGTGTTCGAGATGTTGCCGGATCTCGACAAGTTCTACCGTGACTACCTGGGACGCCCGCTCGACGACGAGGCCGGAGACTGGTACGAGGACCGCTCGGCCAGCGTCACCGCCACCTGGCGTTAGGGGAGCCATACCGCCCGCGGCCCGCAGCGGCCGGTCCCGCACCGGCCAGCGTTCGCCCGGTCTCGCACCGGCGCGGCGACCTGCGGCGGGCCGCATGGCCATTAATGACATAGTGTGCGGAGCCGCCACGCCCGGCGCCGCGCCAGCCTGACTGGGGAGATTCACCATGAGCACCACCGCTGCTGAAGCAGGGCCGACGCGCGACCTGATCCTCGCACTCGACGCCGGCGGCACCATGACCGACGCCATCCTGGTCAAGCCCGACGGCACCTTCACGGTCGGCAAGTCGATCAGCCGGCGCGACGACCAGGCCCGCAGCTACCGCGATTCGGTGGCCGACGCGGCCGCGCAGATCGGGCTCGATTCCGGCGCAGTGCACGCCCGCTGCGCCGCCGACATCTACTGCGGCACCGGCATGCTGAACACCATCCTGACCGGTGACGGCCGCAAGGTCGGCCTCATGGTGACGCGCGGCTTCGAGGACATCACGGTCATGGAAGGCGGCCTCACCTACCTCGGCCAGAGCCAGGCCGAGGGTCTGCACCAGCAGCTGCACAAGCACACCCGGCCGCTGGTCGATCCGAAGAACGTGGTCAGCGTCAGCGAGCGCATGGGCGGCGGCTGTTACCAGGGCAACATCCACCTGCCCGCCGGGCATACGCTGATCCCGGTCAACGAGCGGCAGGTCCGCGAGGGCGCCGCGCGGCTGCTCGACAACGGCTGCGAGGTGATCGGCATCCTGTTCCTGTACTCCTTCGTCGACCCGCGCCACGAGCACCAGGCGCGTGACATCGTGCAATCCATCGTCGCCGAGCGCGGGCTGGACGTGCCGGTGGTGTGCTCGGCGGACGTCGCCCCGGTGGCGAAGGAGAACAGCCGCCTCAAGAGCCTGCTGTTCCAGTGCTTCGCGGCCGAGCAGGTGCGCGACTCCCTGCTCGGGGTCGAACAGGCGGCACGCAGTCAGGGCTTCGACGGGCGCCTGCTGACCCTGCTGTCGTACGGCGGCGCGGTCAACATGGACTACCCGCGGCTCTACGAGACCATGATCTCGGGCCCGATCGGCGGCCTCATCGGCGCCCAGTTCGTGGCCGGGCAGCTCGGCCTGGACAACATCGTCACCGCCGACATGGGCGGCACCAGCTTCGACGTCGGGCTCATCGTCGACGGACGCATCGGCATCGCCAAGAGCGCCGACATCGCCGGCCACCGGCTGGCGCTGCCGATGGTGGAACTGGATTCGGCCGGCAACGGCGCCGGCTCGGTGGTGTGGGTCGACGAGTACAAGCGCCTGCACGTCGGCCCGGAGTCGGCGGGCGCCAAGGTCGGCATCTGCTACCAGTACGACCGCCTGACGGTGACCGACATCAACGTCGCGCTGGGCTACGTCGACGCGGATTACTTCCTCGGCGGGCAGGTGCGGCTGGACCGCGACCGTGCCCTCGCCGCGCTGAAGGAGAGCGTGGCCGACCCGCTGGGTCTCGACGTCTACGAGGCCGGCGCCGGCGTGCTCGGCATCATCAACGGTGAGATGAACGACCTGCTGCGCACCATGGTCGCGGCAAAAGGCTACGACACCCACGATTTCACCATGCTCTACTACGGCGGCGCCGGGCCGGTGCACATGTACGGCTTCGCCGAGGGTATCGAGTTCCGCGATGTCATCACCATGCCGTGGGCGGCCGGCTTCTCGGCGTTCGGCGCCGCGTGTGCGGAGTACATGCACCGCTACGACCGCGGTCTGCGGGTGCTCGTTCCGCACAAGGCCAGTGAAGACGAGCTGGCGGCAACGGCACGCGAGATCGACCAGGCCTGGCGCGAGCTCGAGGACGAGGCGCGCGCGGAGATGGCGGCCGAGGGTATCGATCCGGGCCGCGTCTCGTTCCGCTACGGGGTGTCGGCGCGCTACATCGGCCAGATCGAGAGCTTCGACACCGCCCTGGCCTCCGGCACGATGGCCGGGCCGGACGACATCCGGGCCATGATCGACGCCTTCGAGACCATGTATGCCAAGGTCTACCCCGAGGGCGCCAAGTTCAGCGGCGCCGGCTACTCGCTGACCGAGGTCAACCTGGAAGCGATCGCGCCCAAGCCGCAGCCGCGCCTGCTGAAGCACCCGCTCGCCGGTGAGCAGCCGCCGGCGGCGGCGCGCGTCGGTGAGCGTGACGTGTTCCATATCGACCGCTGGGTCAGCTTCGAGGTATGGGAGATGGCGGCACTGGAGCCCGGTAACGTCATTCGCGGCCCCGCCATCATCCGCGATCCCATGACCACCGTGGTGATCCCGCCACAGCGCGAGATGGTCATCGACGAGTACAAGATTCTTCACTACCGCTGAGAGCTGAAACATGAAACTGGTGACCTTTACCGAAGGCGGTTCGACCCGCGTCGGCCGCGTCGACGGTGACGCGGTCGTCGACCTGTCCGACGCCGGCCTCCCGGCCGCGATGAGTGAGCTGCTGGCGGCCGGCGAGGCTGCGCTGGAGCGCGCCGCCGGTGCCGACGGCCCCACCTTCGGACTCGACGCCGTGACCCTGTGCGCCCCCGTGCTGCGCCCGCCGAAAATTCTCGCCATCGGTCTCAACTACAAGGATCACATCGAGGAAACCGGCCTGCCGACCCCCGAGTTCCCGATGTTCTTCAACAAGCAGTCGACCGCCGCGAACGGTCCCTATGCGCCGATCCACCTGCCACGGGTATCGGACAAGCTCGACTACGAGGGCGAGCTCGGCTTCGTCATCGGGCGACGCTGCCGGCACGTGCCGCGCGAACGTGCGCACGAGGTCATCGCCGGGTACGTGGTATGCAACGACGTCAGCGTGCGCGACTGGCAGATGCGGGCGCAGACCTTCACCCTCGGCAAGTCGTTCGACACCCACAGCCCCTTCGGCCCCTGGATCGTGACCCGTGACGAGATTGCCGATCCTCACAACCTCGATCTCAAGACCTGGGTCAACGGTGAGCTGCGGCAGGACTCCAACACCCGTCACCTGGTGTTCGACTGTTACGAACAGATCGCCACGCTCACCGCCGCATTCACGCTTGAGCCGGGCGACCTGATTGTCACCGGCACCCCCAGCGGTGTCGGCATCGGCTTCGATCCCAAGCGTTTCCTCGAGAGCGGCGACCGCGTACGCATCGAGATCGAGGGCATCGGACACATCGAGAACGAAGTCGTGCCCGAGCCCGAATCCACCACCCTGATTTGAAATCCGGCGCGCGTC
Organism: Gammaproteobacteria bacterium; assembly: GCA_041984235.1. Taxonomy (GTDB): domain Bacteria; phylum Pseudomonadota; class Gammaproteobacteria; genus JBHIYN01. The sequence goes on along the minus strand of JBHIYN010000003.1, from coordinate 175,589 downwards.
TGCGCCGGCTACGGAGTCGACCCCATGCATGCCTGGCAATTCGAACGCTACGGGCGCTACGACGAAGTGCTCGAATGGAAGGAACGCGAAGAGCCGGTGGCAGGCCCGGGACAAGCCGTGCTGCGCACGACGGCGGTGTCGCTCAATTTCCCGGACCTGCTGATCTGTCAGGGCCTGTACCAGGTCAAGGCGCCGCTGCCCGCGGTTTCGGGGGTCGAGGGCGTGGGTGTGGTGGAGTCGGTCGGGGCCGGCAGCCGTTTCTCTCCGGGGCAGCGCGTGGTCGGCTTCTGTCACGGCGGCGGTACGCTTGGCGACCGTTTCCTGGTCGATGCCGACAGTGCGTGGCCGGTGCCCGACCACGTCAGCGACGTACAGGCCGCGGCACTCAGCGTGACTTACGGTACGTCCTACTTCGCGCTCGTCCACCGTGCGCGCATACAGCCCGGTGAGACCCTGCTCGTGCTCGGCGGCGCAGGCGGCGTCGGACTGGCTGCGATCCAGCTCGGCAAGGTGCTCGGCGCGAAGGTGATCGCCGCGGCCGGCAGTGCCGAGAAGCTCGAGGTGTGTCGGCAGCAGGGTGCCGACCATGTCATCGACTATCGCAACGAGGACCTGGTCGAACGGGTCAAGGCGCTCACTGACGGCCGCTGCGCCGACGTCATCTACGATCCGGTCGGCGGCGAGCTGTTCGAGCAGACCAAGCGCTGCATTGCCTGGGAAGGGCGCATACTCGTGATCGGCTTCGCCGGTGGCAGCATTCCGAAGATCGAGCTCAACCGCACACTGCTCAAGAACATGGCCGTGATGGGGCTGGCCTGGGGGAGCTGGATCCAGCGGGACCCGGCGCGTGGCGTAGCCTGCCAGGAACACCTCTACGACCTGCTCAGGGTGGGCGCGATCGACCCGGTCGTCTACCGCACGCTGCCGTTCGCGCAGGTTTGTGAAGGGATGCGCCTGATCGAAAGCAGAGAGGTCTATGGCAAGGTCGTCATCGAGCGGTAACCCGGAACCTCGCAATCGTTGCGGGCGCCCCGGTGTACGTCTATTATTGGCCTATACGCGCAAGGCGTTCAGCAGCGAGGACGTTCGCAGAAACCACATCGGCGCAGACGCGATGCTGCCTGGCTCGGGGAGCCCGGCAGGCCAGAACAACGGCAAGCGCGCGCCATCGTTTCGATTCCTCCCTACCCGTCCCGATTCCGAATTTCCACGCTTGTTCACCGCACCCGAATTCCGTCCTGCAGCAATGGCCGAAGCCGTGCGCCGTGGCGGGTTCGCGGCTGCGTTCCATGCGGACATGCATCACGTGCGTGCTCCCGACGAATGTTTTCTGATTCGGTCGCCGGGCGTACAGCCCGCGCGAACGATCAACGCCTCCCGCATCCAGGCCGTCATGCGGGATTTCCGGGCTCGATAAGCGGCGGCCGGCTCTCTGAGGCATTCACGCATGGATATTTATGTAGGCAACCTTTCGTACGACATGACCACCGATGAACTCCGCGAAGCGTTCGAGCAGCATGGCACGGTCGACAATGCGAAGATCATCATGGACCGCGATACCGGTCGCTCGAAAGGATTCGGTTTCGTCGAGATGCCCGACCAGGCTGAAGGCGAAGCGGCGATTGCCGAACTGAACGGCGCGATGATTCGCGGCCGTGCGGTGCGCGTCAACGAGGCGCGCCCGCGCAACGATCGCCCGCGCCGCTGAGGCACGGCCGGGCTGCCGGCTCCGCCCGGGGCTGCCGTGCCCCGGGTGCGCCCGTCAGTTCTCGATGGCGGGCTTGACCTCGTCGATGATACGTCGGGTCTGGGCAATCATGTCCGCCTCTCCCGAGGCGATCGGGAAGAGCACGAATTTCGACGCGCCTACGGCGATGTAATCCCGCAGCCGCGCGATGACGTCGTCGCTGGAGCCGATGGCGAACAAGGGATTGAGGTCCATGTCTTCGCCGATGCCGGTGCGCTTGACGAAGGGCGAGTTGACCACGGCCGCGTCGTTCGCGCTGCCGATGCGATAGGCCAGCGACGCGCCGTAGTGGTCGTCGTCGATGTGGCGCCCGACGCGGGCCGCCTCGGCCCTGATCCCGGTAATCGCGCGTTCGACCTCGGCCGGGCTGGCGATGCCGCCAATCCAGCCGCTGCCGAGGCGCGCGGTGCGCCGGATCGCGGCATCGCTGTTGCCGCCAATCCACAGCGGCAGGGGTTGCTGAACCGGGCGTGGCGCGATGGTCGCGTTGCGGTACTGGTAGAAGCGCCCCTCGTAGTCGACCGACTCCTCGCTCCACAACCGGGCCAGCAGTTCGAACATTTCGTTGGCCCGTGAGCCGCGATGCTCCGAAGTGCGCCCGGTCGCCGCCCACTCGGCGGCCTTCGGGTAACCCACGCCGAACATCGGCAACAGGCGCCCGCCGCTCAAGAAGTCGATGGTGGCGCACTGCTTGGCGAGCACCAACGGGTCACGCAGCGGCGCCACGATCGCGTTCATGCCGAACTTGATGCGCTCGGTGCAACCGGCAAGCGCGGCCAGGGCGCTCAGCGACTCGAGGTAGTTGTCGGTCGAGATCAGGCGATCGGACTGCCACACCGAGTCGACCCCGGCGGCTTCCAGCATCTCGACCCAGCGGAAGAAGCCGCGGCCGTCTTCGAAGGGGTAGTTGACCAGGCCGAAGCCGAGACGAATCTTGTTCAACCGCCGGCCCTCATATTTCCATCGGGATCTTGAAATGCGCCTTCATGACGCGGTCGCGGTGCTCGACCAGGATCGGGTCCAGCGCCGCCGCGATCTCCGGCGGCACGACCTCCATCATGCTGCGGAAGCCGGCATCCAGGTCCATCTGCTCCGGCGGCAGCAAATCGATCAGGTTACAGAACGCGACCCAGTAGAAGTCGACGGCACTCAGGTGGTCACCGATGAAATAGGCCCGGCCCTGTTCGCGCTGTGCCCGCAGATGCTCCGCGAGCAGCTGCAGCGTCTCCACCTGGCGCTGATCGGCGAGCGCGACATCGGCCTCGTTGTAGCGGTACTTGCGCGCCATGTTGGCGATCGCCTCGGGCGCCTGGCCCGACTGCATCGCCGGACGGAACAGCGACAGCCGTCGGTTCCAGCCTAGGCCGAGCTCGCCGCACAGCTCCTGCATCAGGCCGTAGGCCTGGACGCGATCCGCCACGTTCTGTGGCAGCAACGGCCGCTGCGGCGCGAGTCGCTCGAGCAGGTGCACGATGTCGTCCCAGCGGTTGATCGGCGGTTCGTCGTTCCAGGCTACGATCGGCGCACTGTTGATGCCGGCCCAGGCCACCAACTCGGCGTTTTCTCCGCCGGGTTCCTGGGGGGCGACGAGAAAATCCAACTGCTTGTACTCCATCATCGCCTTGGTCGCCTGGCTCCACGGGCTCGGCGTGCCGCGGACGATGACGAGGCGCAGCCCGTCCGCCGCGATGGCCTGGTCGATAGGCGTGTATTCCATGTGCGCTCCCCTGCAGTTCAGTCGTGTGTGCGGCAAGTATGCTACGCCGAAGGTCGCCGCGGATGCGACCGTGTCCCGTCGCTGCAGTACGTCAATGGCACGACCGCGCGCTCGCCGCGCCCCGGCCACGGACGCCGCCGGGGTCTGCGCGGCTGTGCCCTCAGGCGCGCTGGCGCGCCCGCGGAGGCTCGGCGGCGCGCGTTTCCGGCCCGCCGACGCCGTCCGATTCATCCGTCGCCGATCGTGCCAGCCGTTGCTCCAGCGCCGCGACGCGCCGCCGCAGGCGTTCGTTCTCCTGGCGCAGCACGGCGACGTTGTGTTCGCGCTCGCGCCGGGTGCGCCCGAACTCGCGGCACCAGCGCTCGTAACGGTGAACGGTGATGCCGAGCCCGGTGCAGACGTCGACCACGGAGAGACCTTCGGCGAGCTGATCCTCCGCGTGCTCGAGCATCTGCACCACGTCCGTCGCGGACAGGCGCCGCCGCGGCACCATCAACGAGCCGGTCGTGGTCGCCTCGAAGCGGTCGCTGGCGATGTCGATGTCGGCTTGCGGCTGCGCACGCGCCATCGCCGCTTCCAGCTCGGCGGTACGGATCAACTGCGCGACCGTGCGTACGCACTCGCCGAAGGCGAAGACCTGGGTGCGTTGCACCGGCCCGGCGCTGAACGGCAACAGCTCGGCGCCGCGCACCTCGTAGGTGCCGTTGCGTGAGCCGAGATCCTTGAGATGCAGGGTGTCGCCGTCGACTTCCAGGCGCGCGTGGCGGCGCGAGACGGTCTCGTCGTTGAGCTTGACGTTGCCGTGACGGCCGATGAGATATATGCGTTTGGGCATGGGGTTTGTCGTCTTCTTGCGGAACGATCGCGCGACCGATTCTAGCGCAGCCCCGGCGACATCGCGCCGGACCGCGTCACACCCCGGCTGACCCGGATCCGTCACCACCCCGCTGCGCGCCCGGATCCCCTACACTGCGGACGCAGACCATCGCCACACGGACAAACGGGGGAGTCGCATGGGAACCACGAAGAAGGACGCGCTGGCCGAAGCGATCAAGGCGGGCAACAAGGCGCTGTGCGCGCACCTCGCGGCCGGTGACGCCGCGGCCATGGCGGGCTGCTACACGGCGGACGCCGTGGTGATGCCGCCCAATGCCAGGGCCTGCAAGGGCCGCAGGGCGATCACCGCTTACTGGCGCGACGCCATGGCGGCAGGCGTGCGTCGCGCGACCCTGCGCACGGTCACGCTGGAGCAGCACGGCGCCACCGCCATCGAGCGCGGCGAGGCGACCCTCAAGGGCGACAGGGGCGTGGTCCTGGACAAGGCCAAGTACGTCGTGGTGTGGAAGCGTGAAGGCCGTGCGTGGAAGCTGCACGTCGACATTTTCAACAGCAACCTGCCGGCCGCCTGACGACCCGGCCGCTATGCCGGGCGCCTAGGCGCCGGGCGCCATGGCCTCGAGCAGCGGCCAGTGCCAGTGCTTCGACACCGCACTGTCCGGCGCATAGTCCTCGTCCGGATTGCACGGATACATCGCGACATGGGTCGCGCCGGCATCACGATAGGCGTCGAATTTCTCGCGCAGGCCGTCGGCGTCGCCCCACGCGCAAATGGCGTCGATCAGCCGATCCGAGCCACCGCCGGACCAGTCGGCCTCGTCGAAGCCGAGATCCCGCCAGCGGGCGTGGTACGGCGGCAGGGACAGGTAAAAAGCATTGGCGCGCCTGGCCAGCGCGCGGGCACGGTCCGCGTCCGGATCGAGCACGCAGCGCACCGCGGCATGGATCTCCTTGTCCGGACCCAGCACCTCGCGTGCCATGCGCACCGCCTCGACCGGCTGCAGGAACAGGAATGCACCGTCGGCCAGGTCGCGGGCCACCCCCAGCAATCCGCGGCCGTGACCGGCCACGATGACGGGTGCCGGCTGATCCGGCGCCGGGCTTTCCAGTGGCGCCTCGTGGTAGCGTGACAGGAAGCTGCGCATCTTGCGTACCGGCGGTACCCACTGGTGGCCCCGCGGCTCGACCAGCACCGGGTGTGACACGCCGAGGCCGAGGCGGAATCGCCCGCCGGACAACTCGGCCAGGGTGCGTGCCGCCTGCGCGGCGTTGTCCGCATCGCGCGCGTAGACGTTGGCAATGCCGCTGGAGACGCGCAGGCGTTCGGTGCGGGCGAGCAGGAAGCCGCAGGTCGAGAACGGGTCGCGGCCGAAAATCTCCGGGATCCACATCTCGTGGTAGCCGAGCGCGTCCAGTCGCTGCACCGCGGCCACGAGGTCTTTCCCCCGTGTGCCCTCGGTCCACTGCATGAGGCTGAGCGGTGCGGTCATGGGTGTCGATTCCCCTCAGCGAAACGCCGGGATGACCTCTTTCGCCATCAGTTCGATGTGCTCGTCCGACCAGCTTGGATGCAGCCCCGGCGGGACGGCCCAGGTATAGAAGCGGTCGCAGGTGGTGGCATCGACGTACTTCCTGATCATCTCGATCGCCTGTTCCGGGCTCACGATGTAGCACTCGTTATCTTCGATGGACGCGCGCGTGGCCTCGACCGGCTTGATGAAATCCATGCCCGCGGCGCTGAACCACTTGCCGTATTCGTTCTGTTGGTAGGCGAGGTGCTCGACCGCCTCCTTCCAGCGCTTCTCCGGATCCTTCGAGACATGCAGCCAGGCATAGCCGGCGGCAATGTGGGCGTGCGCCGGGTCGTGCCCGGCCGCGGCGAAGGTTTCGCGGTAGATCTTGGTGAACGGCCCGACCGGGCCGATGGCGATGTAGCCGGCGCCGACCCGCGCGGCGCGTTTCACCGCGACGTTGCTGAAGCCGGCCACCCACAGCTGCGGCTTGCCCTGCACCGGCAGCGGGCGCAGTTGAATGTCTTCGAAATTGTGATACTCGCCGTGGAAGCTGAAGCGCTCGCCGGCGAACAGACGCTGGATGATCTCGATGCCCTCGTCCATGCGCTTGCCGCGCGATTTCGGCGCCACCCCCCAGGCCTTGAGCTCCTCGACCTTGTAGCCCACGCCGATGCCGAGCTGCAGGCGGCCACCGGAGATGACGTCCAGCGTGGCTGCGTCCTCGGCCACCCGCACCGGGTCGTGCAGTGGCAGCAGCAGCACGCTGGTGCCGATGTCGACCTTCTTCGTACGCGCGGCGATGGCGCAGCCGATGGCCAGCATCGAGGGCGAGTAGCAATCCTCGAGAAAATGGTGCTCGGAGAGCCAGATGTCGTCGAAGCCGAGCTCCTCGGCGCGCACGATCTGGTCGAAGCAGGCGTGGTAGAGCTCGGTGTTGTCGCGCTGCCACTGGGGCGGATTGCGGAAGTCATACCACAGTCCGAAACGGAGTTTGTCGTTACTCACGCGTGATCCTCTTTGTTTGTTGTTGTACAGGGCGCCGCGCCGCGGCGGCGTACGGCGCGAGCGATCGTGCCCGCGCCGGTGCCGGTTCGGGCGTTGCGTTCAGCCGGCGGAAGCGGCGCTGCCACCGATGGCGGCATTGACCCGCGGCATGACCTCTTCCGCCATCAGGCGCATGGAGTCCTTCATGCGCGCCTTGTCGACCCAGTCGTGCGCGGCATAGACGAGCGTGCCGAAATCGCCCACCGCGTCGCGAAACGCGAGGATCTTCTCGGCCACCGTGTCGGGACTGCCGTGGATGACGCAGGCGTCGCGACAGTCCTGGTGGGTGAGCTTCTCCGGATCGTCGCCGGCATGGGCGACGAACGGCGCCTTGAAGTTCGAGCGATCGAAGATATGGAACAAGTACTCGTAGTAGTAGTCGTAGGCGCCGCCCGGTTTTTTCACGAAGGCTTCCGCCTCGGCATCACTGTCGGCGACGTAGATGCTGCGCGCCACCCGCCAGCGGGCCGGGTCGGGCGTGTGGCCGCCCTCCTCCGCGCCCGCGCAATACGCGGCCCAGTGCGTGGCCGCGGACCAGGTGGCGATGAAATTGGCGGTGACCGGAATGTAGCCGCGGCTGCCCGCGAAACGAAGCGAGCCGGAATGCGGGCTCATCGCCGAGATCGCAATCGGCGGGTGCGGCTGCTGGAAGGGTTTCGGAACATAGCCGAGCTTGATGTCGTGGTGGGTCCACTCCTTCATGTCGATATTCCAGAACTGCCCCTGCATGCGGTATGGCGGGTCGCTGCGCCACAGCTCCAGGATCATGTCCAGCGCCTCTTCCATCATCGCCGTGCGATCCTTGTCGAGCACGCCGAAGAGCTCGAAATCGGACAGCAGCCCGCCGGGGCCCACGCCCATGATGAAGCGCCCCTCGCTGAGGTGGTCGAACATGGCCGCCTGCCCCGCCTGCACTGCCGGGTGGTACTGCGGCAGGCACATGACGCCGGTGGCGAGCTTGATCTGCTGGGTGCGGGCGATGAGATTGGCGTGGAACATCAGCGGCGAGGTGATCTGCTCGACCGCCGACGAGTAGTGCTCGCCGACCCAGGCCTCGCTGAAGCCGAGCTGGTCGGCATGGACGACGGCTTCGACGTCTTCCTGCAGGGTCTGGTGATAGTCTCTTTCGATATGATGCAAAGGCATCATGAAATAGCCGAGTTGCATGCCGCTCCCCTGTCCGGCCGATGGTCGGTGCAAGCTAGCCGGCGCCGCGCGAGGCTGTCAAGGCGGGCGCCGGCCGGGCCCGCGAGACCAATGGATTAAGGGGCGCGAGGCGTCGCGGAGGACCACATGCAAGACGACGGCATGCTGCAGCGCGAGGTACGCATCCTGAGCTTTGACCAGTACGGCACCGTGGTCGACATGCAGGGCGGGCTGGTCGATTTCGTCACGCCGTGGCTGCGGAGCAAGGGCTGGACGGGCGATCCGGACCGCTTCGTGACCTGGTGGCGGCGTACACATTTCGAGAACTCCATGATCGACTCGCTGTGCGATCGCGGCCATACGCCCTATCGCATCATCGGCCAGCGCGCCGTCAGTCAGACCCTGGCCCGCGCCGGTATCGCGCACACCGCTGAGGAGGCGGCGACGCTGGTCGCCGCGATCGAACGCCTGCGGCCGTTCCCCGAGGTGCCGGCCGCTCTGGAGCGGCTGGCGCGGCGCTACCGGCTGGTGATCCTGTCGAACGGCGATCGCGATATGCTGGAAGCGGCGAAGCCGTATATCGACTTTCCCTTCGCGGCGACCCTGTCGGTGCAGGAGGCGGGCTGCTTCAAGCCGCACCGGCGCACCTACGAGACCGCCTGCCGGATGCTGGACGCGGCGCCGATCGAGATCATGCACGTGGCCAACCACGCTTTCGACTGCATCGGGGCCAAGGCGGCCGGACTGCGTACTGCCTACATCGACCGCCGCGGCCGGCCTTTCGGCGTGACGCCGCACACGCCGGACATCATCGTCCGCTCGATGACCGAGCTCGCCGAGCGCCTGGCCTGAGGTTGGGGCCTGAGATCCGGGCCGGCGCTGCACGTTGCTCGCCGAGCGGTTATGCTCGGGTCTGCGCCAGCAACGGGGAGGTCATCATGGCGAGCAAGCAATGTGCCGGCATCAAGGTCGGTGTGTTCCAGAACCTGTGCGACGCGGCAGCCGGCGATCCCGCGATTGTCGCCCGCCGCGCGGAGGAACTCGGCTTCGATGCCTACTGGGTGCCCGAGCACGCCGTCATTCCGCAGGGCTCGGCGGACATCTACCCGGGCAAGCAGGCCGACGAGCCGCCGCCGGAGTACCTGTTCAAGATGCCCGACCCGCTGATTGCGCTGGCGCGGGCGTCGGCGACCACCCGCACCATTCGCCTCGGCACCGGCGTTGCCCTGGTTCCGGAGCGCAACCCGATTACCGCGGCGCTGGAGATTGCCTCGATCGACCACTATTCGGGCGGACGCTTCGTCTATGGTATCGGCGCCGGCTGGAACGAGCCTGAGTGCACGGTCATGGGGGGCGATTTTGCCCACCGCTGGACGCAGACGGCCGAGGCTATCGAGGTCATGCGCAAGCTGTGGAGCGGTGATTACGTCGAGCACCACGGCCGCTATTTCGATTTTCCGCCACTGGTTTGCCGGCCGGCCCCGGCCCAGCCGGACGGGCCACCGGTGGTGCTGGGCAGCATCGCCAATCCGCGCGCCTGGCGCCGGGTCGGGCGCTGGGGCGACGGCTGGATGCCGTTCACGGCCGATCCGGCCGAGATCGCCGAAGGCCGCGAGACCATTCTCGCCGCCGCGCGCGAGGCTGGCCGCGGCGAGCATACGTTCGAGTTCATCGCGTTTTCGCCGCCGGGCGGCGTCATGCGCACGCGCGAGGAGATTGCGGCGATGGCCGCGGCCGGCGCGACCTCGGTGGTGCTGTGGCTGGACGGCGAGAACGCGGAAGCCCTCAGCGACGAGCTGGAGGGTCTGGCAGCGGCGCTGTTCTGAGCTCGCGCGGGGGGTGGGCTACAACGCCGTGCTGCGCTTGCCGACCAGCGCCTGGGTCAGCAGGTAGACCGCGAGCCCGGTGAGGATCCCGGGCAGGCCCTCGTAGATCATGTCGTGCAGGCCGGCCTGGCGCCATGCCAGTGCAGCGCCGACACCGCCCAGCATCATCAGCAGGGCCTGGATCTCGCTCGGCTTGCCATGCAGCGCGTAAACCAGGGCCAGCGGCACGAATGCCGAGGCAAGGCTGGACCAGGCCAGGATGACGAGATCGAACACGCTCTGCTGGTCGACCACCGCGAGGGCCACCGCCGAGACCGTGATCGCCACCGTCGCGATCTTCGCCACGGCCATGCTGTCCAGCGGCGTCGGCGGCAGGTCGTTGGTGAACGCGGAGGAGCAGCTCAGCACCAGGGAATCGGCGGTCGACATGGTGGCCGCAAAGATCCCGGCCAGCACCAGCCCGACCCACACCGGCGACATCAGCAGGCCGGCCATGGTCGGCAGCGCGAGCTCCGGATCGATCCGGTCCAGCTCTGGCAGGTAGATGCGGGACAGCAGGCCGACCCCGGTCGCGCACAGGTAGAAGGCGACGAAAAAAGCGTAGTACGTCACGCGCGCCAGCGGCATGTGACTGCTGGCGTCGAGCGCCATGAAACGCACCATGACGTGTGGTTGCCCGGCAACGCTGAAGCCGGCGAACATCCAGCCCAGCGCGAACAGGCCGATCCCGGCGCTGCCCGGCATGGCGAGCTTGTCCGCCGGCGGCGCCAGGTCCATGAAGCCGGGAATGGCATCGAGCGCGCGCCACGCCGCGCCTGCGCCGCCCAGGCCGTCTACGGCGAGGAACAAGAGCGCCGCCATCGCGGCCAGCATGACCAGGGCCTGGGCGACGTCGGTCCAGATCGAGGCGCGGATTCCGCCGGCCAGGCAGTAGGCGATCACGATGAGCCCGACGGCAATGGCGCCGGCATCGTCGGACCAGCCGAACATGGCATGCAGCGCCTTGCCGCCGGCATCCATCTGCGCCGCCGCGTAAGCACCCAGGAAGACGATCGTGACCAGCGCGGCGATGCGGCGAAACCACGCAAAGTTGGTGCCGTACCAGCCCGACAACAGGGCCAGGTAGGTGGTTTCCCGAGTCGCGCCGGCAGCGTCGCGCAGGCGCCGGTGAATCAGCAGCGAGGCGACGAGGTCGCCTGCGATCCAGCCGAACATCAGCCACGCGGCGGCCAGGCCGGTGACGTAGGTGTAGCCGATCACCCCGATGAACATGTAACCGCTGTTGTTGGTCGCCACCGCCGACAGGCCGGCGGCTAGCGGCGAGACGTCCTGGCTGGCGAGGTAGTAGTCCCGCCGCGTGTGCCGTGCGCGCCGCGACGAGCTGAGTCCGACGATCACGAACAGGCCGAGAAACGCGATGAAACTGGTCAGGATCACGTCGGCGTGGAATTCCCTGGCAGGTACGGGATGACGTGCGCCGTGCCGCCGCCGCGGCGCACATCAGGACCCGACGGCACGCGACAGCGCGGCCGGCGGCGACTCAGAGTGGCTCGACGTGGGCGCGGTTGGCGATGTGCTGGGGGCGCGGCGCCATGCCGCCGAAAGGCTCGACACAGCGGTTGCTGAGCGCGTTGTAGACGAAGAACAGGTTGCTGCGCGGGTATGGCGAGATGTTGCTCGCCGATCCGTGCAGGATATTGCAGTCGAAGATGACCACCGAGCCGGCCGGCGCCACCGCGCTGTGAATGCCTGCCCGCGCCAGCTCGCGGATGCTGTCGTGATCGGGGACGCCGTACTCCTGTTTCTTCAGCGACGCCTTGTAGTGCTCCTCAGGCGTCGCGCCGACGCAGGACACGTAGTGCTGGTGCGAGCCGTTGATCAGCATCAGCGGACCGTTGCAGACGAAGTTGTCGGTCAGCAGCAACGACATACTGAGCGCGCGCATGCGCGGCATGCCGTCTTCGACATGCCAGGTCTCGAAATCCGAGTGCCACCAGAACTCCTTGCCGGCGAAGCCCGGCTTGTAGTTGAGGCGTGACTGGTGCACGTAGACAGCGTCGCCGAGCAGGTAGCGCGCGACCCGTACCAGGCGCGGGTCGCGAACCAGCGCGTCGACGGTGGGGTGCTGACGATGGATCTCGAAGATCGAGCGCACTTCGCGGCTGCCCGGCTCCTCGATGATGGTCTCCTCTGCGATACCCTCGCGCGCCAGCGCGGCGTCGGCAGCGGCGCGCAGACGCTCCAGCTCTTGCGCCGCGAGCAGGTTCTTCAACACCAGGAAGCCGTTCTTCTCGTAGTGGCCGCGTTCGATTTCGCTGATCGGCGCCTCGTCCGCCGCGGGTGACCACACCACGGGGTCGGCGCGCGGCGTTCTGCGCGGCCGGGACTCGTGGCGCGATGGGTAGGGATCGAGATGGCTGGCTGGTTTGCTCATGATGGTGGTGTAGCTTGCTGCTCGCGATGTCAGTCGCCGACCGCTTCGGCGGTTTCCGGATAGGCGCCGTCCGCACCGTGCACCTCGTTGCCGTACAGCGGCGGGTTGAACACGCAGGCGAGCTCGAGCTCGGTCTCCGCGCGCAGAATGTGGTGGTCGTGCTGGTCGAGCGCGTACATCTGCCCCGGGAAGATATCGTAGGTTAGGCCCTCGACGATCGAGACCAGGGTGCCTTTGCCCGAAATGCAGTAAACCGCCTCGAGGTGGTTCTTGTAGCACATCTCGGTTTCGGTCCCGGCATAGATAGTGGTGATGTGGAAGGAGAAGCCCATGCTGTCGTCCTTCAGCAGCAGGCGGGTACTCTCCCAGGTTTCGGCAACGATGCGGCGCGAGCCATTGCGTGCCTCGTGCAGGTTTCTCACGATCATGTTCGTCGTTTCCTCGTCAGCACGTTCAGTGCGGGCGGTAGGCGGCAGTCGCCGCACTGACCGCTTCGCGCAGGATCTCCAGCGCCGTGTGCAGGGTGTCGTTCGGCGTCGTCAGCGGCGGCAGGCACTTGACCACCTGGTCCTCCGAGCCGCTGGTCTCGATGACCAGGCCCGAGCGGAAGCAGCGGCGGGCGATGTCGGCGGCGAGCTTGCCGCTGGCGCAGTTCAGTCCGCGCATCATGCCGCGTCCGCGGGCGCTGATCAGGTCGGCATCGTAGCTGCCGGCGATGTCGGCGAGGCCGTGCTCGATGAGCGCCGACTTGTCAGCGATTTCCTGCTGGAAGTCGCCGCTGCGCCAGTAGCGCTCGAAGGCCTCGGTAGCGGTCACGAACGCGTGGTTGTTGCCACGGAAGGTGCCGTTGTGCTCGCCCGGTTTCCAGCAGTCCAGTGCCTGCCGGAAGATGGTCACCGCGAACGGGATACCGTAGCCGCTGAGCGACTTGGACAGGGTCACGATGTCGGGTTCGAGGCCGGCCGGCTCGAAACTGAAGAAGGTGCCGGTGCGCCCGCAGCCGGCCTGGATGTCGTCGATGATGAGCAGGATGTCACGGGCGCGGCAGGCGCGTTCCAGGTCCTTCAGCCAGCGCAGGCTGGCGACGTTCAGTCCGCCCTCCCCCTGCACGGTCTCGACGATGACCGCGGCCGGCTTGTCGATGCCGCTGCTGGGGTCGTCCAGCATGCGTTCCAGGTAGGTTATGGTGTCGAGTTCGTCGCCGAAGTAGTTGCAGTACGGCATGTGCGTCACGCCGGTCAGCGGCAGGCCGGCGGCGCCGCGGTGATGCGAGTTGCCGGTCGCCGCCATGGCGCCCAGCGAGACGCCGTGGAAGCCGTTGGTGAAGGCGACGACGTTGTGTCGCCCGGTGATGTTGCGTGCCAGCTTGAGTGCCGCCTCGACCGCGTTGGTGCCGGTCGGGCCGGTGAACTGGACCACGTAATCGAGCCCGCGCGGGGCCAGGATGAGCTCGTTGAAGGTCGAGAGGAAGGCTTCCTTGGCGCTGGTGTGCATGTCCAGGCTGTGGGTGACCCCGCAGCCGGAGATGTACTCGATCAGGCGCTGTCGCAGGTGCACGTTGTTATGCCCGTAATTGAGGCTGCCGGCGCCGGCCAGGAAGTCGATGTAGCGGTTGCCACGGTCGTCGAACAGGTAGGCACCCTCGGCGCGGTCGAAGATGACCGGGAAGGAGCGTGCGTAACTCTGGACGTTGGATTCGAGTTCGTCGAACGTCGCGGTATCGTTGGGGGCTGTATCAGCCAGGGCGTGAGCGGACATGGTGGTTACGACTCTCCTGTGCGGTTGGGCGGGCGAACGGACCGATGACGAGGAGCTCTTCCGTCTCGTGCCGGTCATCCAGGTGGGTGCTGCGATCGAAGCCCGCGGTGACGCGCATGTCGGTGCCGAGATCACTGGCCAGCCGGCGGAACATCGCGCGCGAGGCGGCGTTGCCCGGCGTCACGGTGGTGTGCACGAAGCGCACCCCGGCGCAGGTTTCGCGGACGAGGATGTCCCGGATCAGCCCGCGGGCCAGACCGCGCCCCCGAGCGCGGTCGTCGACGGCAACCTGCCATACGAACAGCGTGTCCGGATGGGCGGGCAGCCGGTGACCTGAAACAAAGCCCACGACTTCGTCATCCTGGCGCGCGATGGCGCTGGTTCCGGCGAAGTGTGTGCACTGCAGCAAGTTGCAGTAGAGCGAGTTGCCATCGAGTGGTGGGCAACGCGCGATCAGCGCGTGAACCGCGACGCCATCGGTGGCGCCGGGACTGTCAATCTCGATGGGCGGGCTGCTCTGTGCTGCGGCTGTAGCGGGTGTCATGGGGCCACGTGGCGTGGTTTCGGTGCTGTCGGGTTGTCGATAGCGGCGCGCAGTGTACGGGATGAAACTTCGAATATCAAATAAATATCCGCCTGCCAATTAAAATATTTAATAATATTTTCAGTAGGATGTGGTTTACCCGAGTCTCTGAATAGTCATTTTTTCGAAATAAATGATTGCCACCCGGCACCTTTTCAGCGACCGGCATTTGGCTACAATCACGCTGCGCCCGGGGGGGTGCGGGGAAGCGTCATGAACACAGACAACCGCGTCTACCGCGACGTGCTGGTCGCTCTGCGCCAGATCGTCAAGGCCGCCGACGCGCGCTCCAAGCGCATCGCACGTGAGACCGGCCTCACCACGACCCAGGTGCTCGCCCTGCAGGTCATCGACAACGCCACCACGGTCACGGCCGGTGCGCTGGCGGGCGAGCTCAACCTGACCCAGGCCACCGTCACCACGATCATCTCGCGGCTCGAATCCCGCGGCCTGATCGCCCGTGCGCGCGACGAGGCCGACCGCCGCCGGGTCCGGGTCACCCTCACCGCGGACGGCGCGGCCGCGTTGCGCGATGCGCCACAGGCTCTGCAGGACGTGCTCGCGGCGCGCTTCACCGAGCTGGAGACCTGGGAGCAGCACCAGATCCTGGCCGTGGTTCAGCGCCTCGCCAGCCTGATGGACGCGAGCCGCATCGAGGCGGCGCCGGTGCTCGACGTCGGCACCCTCAACTCCCCCTGACCGAGGACGGCGCGACCGTCCCTTTCGCGAGGCCCTTGCGCATGAGCTACCAGCATCTCTCCCTGGACCGCGATGGCCCGGTGACCGTGGTCCGCTTCAATCGACCGCAGCGGGCCAACGCGCTCGACTACGCGCACCTGGCCGAGATCGAGCATTGCGCACTCTCGTTTCGCGACGATGCCGAGACCCGCGTGGTGATCTTCACCGGTAACGGCCGGCATTTCTCCGCCGGCGCCGATCTCGACGAGATGCGCGCCGCGCCGACCGCGCCGCTGGTCCTGCGCCGGCGGCGCTGGCGGATCGGCGAGCGCGTGATGCAGGCCCTGCTCGACATCGACCAGATCACGATCGCCGCCTGGAACGGTGGCGCGCTGGGCGGCGGCGCCTGTCTCGCCACCGCCATGGATTTCCGCATCGGGGCCGAGGACTGCTTCATCCAGTACCCGGAGATCGACGTCGGGCTCAACCTCATGTGGCAATCGCTGCCATTGACGGTGCGCCTGGTCGGCCCGACCCGCGCCAAGCGACTGGTCATTGGTGGCGAGCGCGTGCCTGCGCCCCGACTGCTCGCGTGGGGGCTGCTGGAAGAGGTGGTCCCGGGCAAGGCGCTGCTCGAGCGCGCACACGCCTTCGCCGCGACCTACGCCGCCAAGTCGCCGGTGGCGGCGCAGATGATCAAACGCAGCGTGAACCAGATCGGAGGCGCCCTGGACCGTGCGATCATGCACATGGACGCGGACCAGAACCTCTTCGCGCAGACCGGCGCGGACCAGAAAGCCGCCGTAGAGGCCTACCTGGCCGGGCGTGAGCCACGCTTCAGTGGTGAGTGATGCCCGCCGGCCGCCGCTCCCCGCGCGACGGACCGGTGCGCACCGGCCGCTCGCACGGCGCCGGACAGAACGGGTGAGTCCATGAGCGAGACGACCACCCCGGCGGTGCCGGCCAGCGGCTTCTTCGGCCACCCGCGCGGCCTCGCGACGCTGTTCTTTACCGAGATGTGGGAGCGCTTCAGCTTCTACGGCATGCGCGCGATCCTGATCCTGTTCATGACCGCGCCGGTGGCCAGCGGTGGCCTGGGCTTCGACGTCGGCGCGGCCGGTGCGGTGTATGGCCTGTATACCGCCATGGTCTACCTCGCCTGCCTGCCGGGCGGCTGGCTCGCCGATCGCTTCATAGGGCAGCGCCGGGCGACCTTCAGCGGCGGCGTGGTCATCATGTGCGGACACATTGCGCTCGCCGTTCCGGCACTGCCTGCCTTCTACCTCGGACTCGTCCTGCTGGTAGTCGGTACGGGCCTGCTCAAACCCAACATCAGCACCATGGTCGGCCAGCTCTACGCCGACGACGACCGGCGCCGGGACGCCGGCTACTCGCTGTACTACATGGGCATCAACGTCGGTGCCTTCATGGCCCCGCTGGTGTGCGGCTGGCTCGCGCAGGGTGCGGGCTTCCGGCACCGGCTGGCCGGTGCGGGGCTCGACCCGGCGATGTCCTGGCATTTCGGTTTCGCGGCGGCCGCGGTCGGCATGGCCGCCGGTCTCGCGCACTACGCCCTGGGGCAACGGCACCTGGGCAGTGCCGGCCAGGCGCCCGCGCACGGCGAGGCCGGGCTGCGCGACGCGCGCCGCCAGCTCGCCGCCGGCGTGCTGGCCGTGTTCGGCTTCGCCGTCCTGCTCGGCGTGCTGGCCATGGCCGGCCTGGTCGAGCTGACCGCGGCCGGGCTCGGGAATGCCTTCGGCGTCGTGCTGCTGCTGGTCACGCTGGCTTTCTTCGGCTGGATGTTCACGGTCGCCGACTGGAGCGCCGACGAACGGCGCCGCCTGGTGCTGATCGTGGTGCTGTTCCTGGGCGCAACGGTGTTCTGGTCGCTGTATGAGCAGGGTGGTTCCACGCTGAATCTCTTTGCCGAGCGCAACACCGACACGAGCCTCTTCGGCTTCGACTTTCCGGCCAGCTGGCTGCAGGCCCTCAATCCCATCTACATCATCTGCGGCCTCGCGCCGGGGTTTGCCTGGCTGTGGGTACGCTTGGGGCCGCGCGAGCCCTCGAGTCCGGCCAAGTTCGCCATCGGCCTGCTGTTCATGGCGCTGGGCTGGGCGGTCATGATCGGCGCCGCCGCGAACGCCGAGCGCGGCGTCCTGGTCAGCCCGCTGTGGCTGGCGGTGATGTACCTGCTGCACGCGATTGGGGAAATGTGCCTGAGCCCGGTCGGCCTCAGCGCCATGAGCCGCCTGGCGCCGGCGCGCATCGCCGGGCTGACCATGGGGGTGTGGTTCCTGGCCAGCTCGATCGGTTCGTACCTCGGCGGTCGTGTCGCCGGCCTGTACGAGACCCTCAGCCTGGTCAGCATTTTCGCCACGTTGACCGTCATCGCGCTGGTCGCGATGGTGCTGATGGGCCTGCTGGTACGGCCGCTGAAGCGCTACCTCGCGCGCTGAGCCAACGTGCCGCGCGGCTACTCGGTGTCGATGTAGCGCGTCACCTGCGGCGCCGCAGTCACCATGCCGCGCAGCTCGTCGAGCGCACGGCCCAGCGACGGCTGCGCGAGGTGGCGCTCGAGATCGTCGCCATTCGCCCACGTTTCGAGCATCGCGAAGCGGCTCGCATCGGCGGCATCCTGGCACAGCTCGTAGCGCATGCAGCCCGCTTCGCCGCGCGTGGGATCGACCAGCAGCCGGTTGGCGGCATCGATGAACGCATCGATGGCGTCCGCGCGCACGGCGAAGGTCGCGACCACGTGCACGCGGCCCGGCATCAGGTGTCGGGGTTGGCGTAGAGCACGCCGTCGTCAGCGAGCGCCTCGATACGCGCCGCGTCGTAGCCCAGGATCTCCCGCAGCACCGCCTCGTTGTGCTCGCCGAGGGCGGCGGCATCCAGCGGCTGGTTGTGCTCGAAGCCGGAGAAGTGCAGCGGCATGCCCGGCATCAGCACCTCGCCCAGCTTGGGATCGGTGACGGTGCGCACGGTGCCACGGGCGCGCATGTGCGGATGGTTGGCGACCTCGGAGATGCGCAGGACCGGCGCGCAGGGCACGCGTTCGCGCTGCAGTGCGTCGATGATGGCCGCGTCCGAGGGCTGGGCGTCGCACCAGGCCTGGATGATCGCGATGACCTCGTCGGCGGCGGCGACGCGCTTGTCATTGGTGTCGTATCGCGGGTCCCCGGCCAGCTCGGGCCGGCCGATGGCACGGCACACGCTGGCCCACTGCGGCTGCAGGGCGATGATGCAGACGTAGTTGTCCGGCCCCTTGAACAGCCCCAGCGGACACACCGCGAAGTGGTGATGTCCCGAGCGGGTCGGCTCGACGGCGCCGTCGGTGAGACTGTAGTACTGGATGTTGAGTTCGTGGCAGTGCGTGTACGCGTCGAGCAGCGAGATATCGAGGTACTGCCCCGCCCCGCCGCGCTCGCGATGCAGCAGCGCGAAGCCGATGGCACAGGCCGCGTGAACCCCGGTCATGACGTCGCCGATGCCGGCCATGGGGAACGACGGCGGGCCGCCGGGCTCGCCGATCATGCCCATGATGCCGCTGTAGGCCTGGGCGATGTAGTCGAAGCCGGGCAAGGCGGACAGTTCGCCCTCTTGCCCGAAAGCCGAGATCGAGCACATGACGATGCGCGGGTTGAGCGCGTGCACCGCCTCGAAGGAGAAGCCCAGGCGCCCGATTACGCCCGGGGCGAAATTCTCGATGAAGACGTCCGACTTGCGGATGAGATCGCGCAGCACGGTCTTGCCCGCTTCGCTCTTGGCGTCGAGACAGATGCTGCGCTTGCCGCGATTCTGCTGCACGTAATAGGCACTGCGGCCCTCGCGGAATCCGGGCAGCGTGCGCGAGACGTCACCCAGCGGTGGAAACTCCACCTTGATGACCTCGGCGCCCATTTCCGCCATGAGACGCGTCGCCGTCGGTCCGGCGAGCACGTGTGACATGTCCAGCACACGGAAGCCGTTGAGCAGGTGTTTGGGCAGGGACGACACGCGATCAGCGAATCAGCCGGCGCTGGACCGCACCAGGCCGCGGCGTTCGCGGCGTTCATAACGCCGCGCCGGCGTGTTGACGATGTCGCTCAGCGCCGGGGCGTCACGTGCGGCCGCGATGCGCTCCGCAGGCACCTCGGCGTAGGTCGTGGTGCGCTGCCGGGGCGTGCGCCCGGCCGCCTCGATCATGGCGAGCATGGTCTCGGGCGACGTCTCCTGGCCGTGGCCGGCGCCGGCCGCACGCGTGATGCTCTCGTTCATCAGCGTACCGCCGAGATCGTTGGCGCCGGCCGCGAGGCAGGCGACCACGCCCTCGTGCCCCATCTTCACCCACGAGGTCTGGATGTTGCTGATATGAGGATGTAGCACGATGCGTGCCACCGCGTGCATCAGCACCGCCTCGCGGAAGGTCGGACCGCGCCGCGCGCGGCCCTTGAGGTAGAGCGGCGCCTCCATGTGCACGAACGGCAACGGTACGAACTCGGTGAAACCGCCGGTCTCGATTTGCAGGTCGCGTATGCGCCGCAGGTGCCGTGCCCAGTGGCGCGGCCGATCGACGTGACCGTACATGATGGTGGCGGTGGTGCGGAAGCCGACCCGGTGCGCGGCACGCATCACCTCCAGCCACTGTGCGGTGTTGATCTTGTCCGGGCAGATGATGGCGCGGACCTCGTCGTCGAGGACCTCGGCGGCGGTGCCCGGCAGGGTGTCGAGGCCGGCTGCCTTGAGTCGCGCGAGATAGGTTTCCAGGTCGAGCCCGGCGGTTGCCGCGCCCTGCCACACTTCCAGCGGCGAGAACGCGTGCACGTGGATCTCGGGCACCGCGGTCTTGACCGTGTCCAGGATGCGCAGGTAGGTGTCGCCCGTGTACTGCGGATGAATGCCGCCCTGCATGCACACCTCGGTCGCGCCGCGCGACCAGGCCTCGCTGACACGCCGGGCGATCTCGGCGTGATCGAGATCGTAGGGTTTGCCGCGCAGGTTCTCGCTCAGCTTGCCCTTGGAGAAGGCGCAGAACTGGCATTTGAAGTAGCACACGTTGGTGTAGTTGATGTTGCGGTTGACGACGAAGCTGACGACGTCGCCGTTGACCGCGCGCCGCAGCGCGTCGGCATGCTGGCAAACCGCGCTGAAGTCGTCGCCGCGTGCGCGGAACAGGCGCTCGATGTCATCGTCGTCCAGCAGCTCGCCGTCCTGTGCGCGCGCCAGTATCCCGGCGATGCCGGAGGACGGCTCGGGCGCGGGCGCCGCAATCGCCTGCAGGATCGCCGCCGGCGGCGCCGCCGCCTCGCCCGGCGACCAGTCGTCGCTGCGCGGGTAGCCGTCGGCGTCGGTGAGGTCGAGCAGCGCACTGGCGAAGCGCGGGTCGACCCAGGTCGCCGCGTCGCGCGCGTAGGCAGGATAAATCGTAAGGCGTTCGTGCAGGTACTTGCCGGCCTGGCGGGTGTCCTCGGCAAGGCGATCGAGATGCGGCCAGGGCGCCTCCGGGTTGACGTGGTCCGGCGTCAGCGGCGAGACCCCGCCCCAGTCGTTGATACCGGCCCTGACCAGCTGCGGCAGGCTGCCCGGGCTGAGGTTGGGTGGCGCCTGTATGCTCATCGCCGACCCGAACACCAGCCGCGCCACGGCGATGGTCCACAGCATGTCGTCGAGATCGGGCTCGGGCGCATCGTGCATCTTGGTGCCGGGCTTGGCGCGGAAGTTCTGCACGATGATTTCCTGCACGTGCCCGTGTGCCTCGTGCAGCGCGCGGATCGCGAGCAGCGACTCGATGCGTTCACGCCGCGTCTCGCCGATGCCGATGAGGATGCCGGTGGTGAACGGAATGTGCGCAAGGCCGGCCTGGCGCAGGGTTTCGAGCCGAACCGCGGGCTGCTTGTCGGGCGAACCGTGGTGCGGCATGCCCTTGGCGCACAGGCGTTCGCTGGCCGACTCCAGCATGATGCCCATGCTCGGCGAGACCTCGCGCAACATCGCGCATTCGTCGGCCGACAGGGTCCCCGGATTCATGTGCGGCAGCAGCCCGGTCGCGCTGAACACGGCATCCGCGGCGTCGCGCAGGTATTCCAGCGTGGTGGCGTGGCCGCTGGCGGCGAGCGCTTCGCGCGCCGTACGGTAGCGCAGCTCCGGCCGCTCGCCGAGCGTGAACAGCGCTTCCTTGCAGCCCATGCGCTGGCCTTCGCGCGCCAGATCGACCACCGCATCGAGACTCATGTAGGGGTCGCCGGCATTGCGTGGCGCCTGCGCGAAGGTGCAGTAGTGGCACACGTCACGGCAGAGCTTGGTCAGCGGAATGAAGATCTTGCGTGAATAGCTCACGCGGTTGTCGAAGCCCGCGTCACGCAGGGCGGCGGCAATCTCCATGAGGGCGCCGGTGTCGGCGCAGGCAGCGAGCGCCAGTGCGTCGCCGTCTGCGAGACGGTGCCCGGCGGCGGCGCGGGCCAGGATTGACGACAGCCCGGACATTCAGACCAGGCGAAACGCCGCCGCGCTCGCGCTGTGCTCGTGGTCGCCGCCATGGCGCGGCAGGACCCGCCGCGCAATGCCGCTGTCAGCGAGGTAGGCCAGTGTTTCGGTCTCGCTGTCGTAGGCGAGCAGCGTGCGCAGGTCGAGCGGATTGTCGATGTCGAGCGCGAAGCCGGAGAGCTGCATCACCCGCGGCTCGATGCCGCGCGCCGTCGCATGTTCACGGTGCGCCTCGAAGCTGCCGCGGCCAAAGGCGAAGTCGATGGCGTCGGTCGGCGAGACGGCCAGCGCGTTGGTGCCGTCGCGCTCACGATCCGGAACCAGGGTCACGGCAGGGGCGCCGGGGTGCCCTTCGATGAGGGCGTCGATCTCGGCGCTGCGCGCCAGCGGCACGTCACCGGGCAGCATCAGCATGCCGCGCTGGCCGTGTTCGGCGAGCCAGTCCGCGCCCTGGCGGATGGCGCAGGAGAGGCCGCTGCCGGTCTCCTCCAGGAACAGTCCGCCGGCGCGTTCGGCCGCGTAGCGCGCCCGCACCTCGTGCGAGACGACGACGAAGCCGTCGACCAGGCACGCAGCGCTGATCGCGGCCAGCACGTCGTGCAGCATGGCCTGCGCCAGCGACTCACGCTCGGCTTCCGACAGCAGCGACGCGAGCCGGCTCTTGGCGTTGGAAAAGCGCTTGACCGGGACGATTACCCACATCTTCGGAGGTCTACTTCAGGGTGCGCAGGAAACCCAACGCAGTGTGCGCCAGATTGATGCGATCGTCCAGCGTGGTCATCAGCGTGGGCGCACTGATAACCCTGACACCCTTGTGTGATATGGCGGCGGCGATGCCGGCATCGCAATCGTCGAGGATGAAGCCGTCAACGAGGTCCGCGTAATGCGCGGCGATGGTCGCGGCGCTCTGCTCGAGGCCGAGCTCGGCCATGATCTTGGCGGTCGGCCCCTTGATCGCGGTACCACCGACGATCGGCGACACCGCTACCACCGGTGCCGCCGTTGCGCGCAGCGCGGCGGCAATGCCGGGCACGGCCAGGATCGGGTCGACGCTGAGATACGGGTTGGAGGGGCAGATGATGACGCCGGCGAGATCCGGGGAAGCCAGGTAGTCGAGCAGCGCCGGCGTCGCGCGCGCGGCGTCGGCACCGTCGAAGCGTATTGCGCTGACCCGTGGCGTGCAGCGTTCGCGCACGAAGTAATGCTGGAAGGCGAGCTCGCCGGCATCGGTGACGACGCGGGTCGCGACCGGGTCGTCGCTCATCGGCCACACCCGGAACGCGATCCCCAGCGCGGTGTTCAGCGCCTGCGTGGCCTGGCCCAGGGTGTAACCGTCGCGTAACAGGCCGCTGCGGCGCACGTGCACGGCGAGGTCTCGGTCACCGAGATTGAACCAGCCCTCACCGCCGAACTGTCTCAGGGTTTCGATGAAATGCCAGCTCTCGTTGACCCTGCCCCACCCCGTGTCGGGATTGCTGAGGCCCGACAGGGTGTACATCAGGGTGTCCAGATCCGGGCTGACGTGCAGGCCGAGATGCTCGAAATCGTCACCGGTGTTGACCACGAAGGCCAGCGCGTCCGCGCTAAGTACGTGACTCAGCCCGAGGCCGAGCTTGGCACCGCCGACGCCGCCGGTCACCGCGAGGTAGGTCGGTGTGCCCATCGCCCCTAGCGGAACAGGTCGTCTTCCAGCGGGCGCATGATTTGCGCCGCGCGCCCGTCGGCCTCGTCGACCGGAAAGCCGCGCACCAGTGCCACCGGCGTCGCCTCGGTGGTCTCGCCCATGGCGAGCGTGGCGAAAGCGGCGATGGAGTCGGCACGGTTGATCATGGTGACCTTGAGCTCGTGGCCGAACAGGTCGTGCTCGCCGCGCCGATCGTCCAGCACTTCGAGACCGGCACAGCCGATCGCGCCACCGGTGGTGCCGAGACGCCACGGCCGGTTGAGGCTGTCGGCGACGATCACCCCGATGCGGCATCCGCTGGCGCGCATCAGCGCGCTGCGCAGACTGACCGCGGAGGCATCCGGATCGCGCGGTAGCAACAGCGCGTACTCGCCGTCCTCGCCGCCGATATTGGACTGGTCTATGCCGGCGTTGGCACCGACATGGCCGAGACGATGGCGCACGATGATGACGCCCGGTTTGCTGCGCATGACGCAGCTCGACTCGTCGAGGATGAGCTGCACCAGGCGCGGATCCTTGTCCGTCTGCGCGGCCAGTCGCACCGCCTCCGCGCCCGGCTGGACTGCGTCCAGGCGCAGCAGGCGGCCCTCGGCCTTGGAGACGATCTTCTGGGCGACCACGATGATGTCGCCGTCCGCCAGCGCCATGTTCGCGTGTGCGAGGGCCGCACCGATGATGCCGGCGAGGTCATCGCCTTCGCGCACCATCGGGATGCCTGGCAGGGTGTTGACGGTCAGTGTGGGCATGCGGCGGTAAGCGCCCCGTGAACGACGCGCGGGTCTGAAGCGGCGCGCGCATTCTAGCAGTCCGCCAGCGCCGTGCGGGCGGGTTGCGGGCAATTTCTCGCGTCCGGTGCAATCGAGTAATATTCCGTCGCGGAGCGCGCCGCGCGGAGCTCACCGCTCCGCACGACATCTCATTCTGTTCGCGCCGCGGGCTGTCGACCGACAGCGCCCGCGACGCGGCCGCACACCCGGCAACGGGTCGACTCGAACACGGGGGAGCAACATGGGTATTCTCGACGGCAAGGTGGTGCTGGTCACGGGCGCCGGCCGCGGCATCGGCCGCGACTTTTCCCTGGCGATGGCACGCGCCGGCGCCAGGGTCGTGGTCAACGACCTCGGTGCCAGCACCGACGGCACGGACATCGAGGGCACGCCGGCACAGGAAGTGGTGAAGGAGATCGAGGCCGCCGGCGGTGAAGCGCTGGCCGACTTCGGCTCGGTCTCGGACCCCGACCAGGCGCGGCAGATGGTGCAGGACGCCATCGACCATTTCGGCCAGCTCGACGCCGTCGTCAACAACGCCGGCATCCTGCGCGATCGCATGTTTCACAAGATGAGCCTCGATGAATGGCACGATGTCATCAACGTTCATCTGAACGGCAGCTTCTATGTCTCCCGCGCGGCCGCCGACCATTTTCGCGAGCGTGAGACCGGCGCCTACGTCCACATGACTTCCACTTCGGGTCTGATCGGCAACTTCGGTCAGGCCAACTACGCCGCGGCCAAGCTCGGCATTGCGGCGCTGTCGAAGAGCATCGCGCTCGATCTCGGGCGCTACAACGTGCGTTCGAACTGCATCGCACCGTTTGCCTGGACGCGCATGATCGGCACCATCCCGATTACCGACGAGGCGCAGCGCGAGCGCGTCGAACGTCTCAAGGAGATGACCCCGGACAAGATCGCGCCGATGGCGGTGTTCCTCTGCTCGGAGGCTGCCAGCGAGGTCACCGGACAGATCTTCGCCGTGCGCAACAACGAGATTTTCCTCATGAGCCAGCACCGGCCACTGCGCTCCATGCACCGCGGTGACGGCTGGACGCCCGAGACCATCGCCGAGCACGCGATGCCTGCGTTCAAGGCGGATCTCTATCCGCTCGACCGTTCGCAGGACGTGTGGCCCTGGGACCCGGTCTGAGGCGGCAGCGATGAGTGGCGCTGCCGAAGCCTCGGCCCTGGTCGGCGCCCCCGACCTGCTCGCCGCGGTGCGCGGCGTTCTCGAACGGGCACTGCGCCATCTGCGTGCAGCGGTGGAGGCGCGTGACGAGCCGGCGTCCGCCGCACTGGATGCATTCCAGGTCGAGGGCTACGAGCTCGCCATGGTCAACGCCGAGCTGCACGCGGCCGGCGCGATCGTCGAGTACGCGCGCCTGTGTATGACCGAGGCCGACGGTACCGAGCACGGCGCCGACCTCGAGCGACGCCTGGCCGGTGCCTTCGTCGCCGACATGCTGGTGCGCATGCGCGGTCGCTTCGAGCGCATCCGGCACGCGGTCGGGATCGGCACCCGTGAGCTTCACCAGACGTTCGATTCCCCCGCGGCGCAGGCGTTCTGTGCGGCGCATCTCGATCCGGCCTTCCTCTCCTCTACCGCCGAGTTGCTGCTGCGCGACGGCGGGCACGGCCGTTCCCTGCTCGAAGAGGACAAGCAGATCATCGGTTCGAGCTTTGCACGCATCGCCGAGGACATCGTCGCCCCGCTCGCCGAACGCATCCACCGCGAAGACCTGACCATTCCGGAAGAGATCATCGGCGCGCTGAGCGAAATGGGCTGCTTCGCCCTCTCCATCCCCGAAGCCTATGGCGGCACGGCGCCGGACGAGGGCCACGACAACCTCGCCATGTGCGTGGTGACGGAGGAGCTCTCGCGGGCTTCGCTGGCGGCCGCCGGCAGCCCGCTGACGCGCCCGGAGATCATGTCGCGGGCCATACTCGCCGGCGGCCACGAGCCACAGATGCGGCGCTGGCTGCCCGGGATCGCGAGCGGCGATCCAATCGCCGCGATCGCGGTGACCGAACCGGACTGCGGCTCCGACGTCGCCGCCGTGCGCCTCAGGGCGACGCGTACCGACGGTGGCTGGCTGCTGAACGGCGCCAAGACCTGGTGCACGTTTGCCGGCCGTGCCGGGCTGCTGCTGGTGCTCGCGCGCAGCGACCCCGATCCGGCGGCCGCGCACCGCGGCCTCAGCCTGTTCCTGGTCGAGAAGGCGCCGACCACCGAGCATGCCTTCGAGCACCGCGACGCGCGCGGCGGCAAGCTCTCGGGCAAGGCGATCCCGACCCTGGGCTACCGCGGCATGCATTCGTTCACCCTGTTCTTCGATGACCTGTTCGTGCCGGAGGAGAACCTCGTCGGCGGCCCGCAGGCTGAGGGGCGCGGCTTCTACCTCACCATGCAGGGTTTTGCCGGCGGGCGCCTGCAGACTGCCGCCCGCGCCTGTGGCCTGATGCGCGCGGCCTACGGAGAGGCGTGCGCCTACGCCCGCGAGCGCAAGGTCTTCGGCAGCGCACTGGCGGACTATCCGCTGACCCGCGCGAAGCTGGTGCAGATGGCGGCCAACCTGCGCGCCTGCCAGGAGATGACCTACGACGTCGCGCGGCTGATGGACCAGGGACGTGGCCAGATGGAAGCCAGCTTGGTCAAGCTCTACGCCTGCCGCGCGGCCGAGTTCGTCGCGCGCGAGGCGCTGCAGATACACGGTGGCATGGGCTACTCGGAGGAGACGCCGGTCAGCCGCTATTTCGTCGACGCGCGCGTGCTCTCGATCTTCGAAGGCGCGGAGGAGACGCTGGCGCTCAAGGTCGTCGCGCGCGATCTGATCCTGAACGCCGGCTGAGCGCGGCCGACACCCCGGAGAGGAACATGCGCGATCACAGTCAGCTCATCGGCCACGTCATCGACGAGCAGCAGGCCGACATCTCGATTCAGGACACCATCCTGTACGCGCTTGCGCTGGGCTTCGGCGCCGATCCGCTGGACGAGCGCCAGTTGCGCTACGTCTACGAGGAAGGGCTCTGCTCTCTGCCCGGCATGGCGATGGTCATTGCCTACCCCGGCTTCTGGATGCGCGATCCGGCATATGGCTTCGAGTGGCAGAAGGTGCTGCATGCCGAGGAATCGTTCGAGATCCACCAGCCGCTGCCCGTCAGCGGCACCGTCTACGGCCGCACCCTGGTCGAGGACGTGGTCGACCGCGGCGCCGACAAGGGCTGCTTCGTGTACCTGCGCAAGGAGCTGCTGGCCGGGGATCGCACGACCCTGCTGGCGACGGTGACGTCCAACACGCTCGCCCGCGGCGACGGCGGGTTTGGCGGCGGCGGTAAGGCGCGGCCGGCGATGCCGGCGCCACCGGCGCGCGAGCCGGACCTCGTCTGCGACCTGCAGACCCTGCCACAGTCCGCCCTGCTGTACCGGCTGTGCGGCGACATGAACCCGCTGCACGCCGATCCGGAGGTCGCGCGCGGCGCCGGCTTCGAAGCGCCCATCCTGCACGGACGCTGCACCCTGGGCGTCGCCATGCACGCCCTCATCCGCAGTTGCTGCGACTACGATGCAACCCGCCTGAAGTCGATGCAGGTGCGCTTCTCGGCGCCGTTCCTGCCCGGCGAGACGTTGCGCACCGAGATCTGGCTGAGCGGGAGCACCGTGCACTACCGGGCGCGCGCGCTCGAACGCGACGTCGTGGTACTGAACCACGGCAGCGCGCACATCGTCGAGGAGTAATGCCATGCAACCGCTGCTGGAAGGATTGCGCGTGGTCGAGGGCTCGGCCTTCATCGCTGCGCCCATGTGTGGCATGACCCTGGCCCAGCTCGGTGCCGACGTCATCCGTTTCGACCAGATCGGCGGCGGCATCGATTACCGGCGCTGGCCGGTCACCGCTGACGACACCAGCA
Organism: Gammaproteobacteria bacterium; assembly: GCA_041984235.1. Taxonomy (GTDB): domain Bacteria; phylum Pseudomonadota; class Gammaproteobacteria; genus JBHIYN01. The sequence continues at coordinate 147,477 of JBHIYN010000003.1, read as the reverse complement.
TTTACTGGGCCGAGATGAACAAGGGCAAGCGCTCGATCGCGGTCGACCTGCGCTCCGACGCCGGCCGCGAGCTGCTCACCGACCTGATCTGTGCGCCGGGCGAGAACGCCGGTATCTTCTCGACCAACCTGCCGGCGCGCGGCTGGCTTGCCTACGAGCGTCTCAGCGCGCGCCGCCCCGACCTCATCCAGCACGAGATCATCGGCAACCGGCACGGTACCAGCGCGCTCGATTACACCGTCAATGCCAAGGTTGGCTTTCCCTACGTGACGGGGCCGGAGGACGACACCCGACCGGTCAACCACGTGCTGCCGGCCTGGGACATCGCCACCGCCTACCATGCCGCGATCGATATCCTCGCCGCCGAACGCCACCGCCGACTGAGCGGCAGCGGTCAGCGCATCACGCTGGCCCTGGCCGACGTCGCGCTGACCGCGGTGGGACACCTCGGCCTGATCGGCGAAGTGCATGTCAACGGCGAGGAGCGTGGTCGTAACGGCAACTATCTCTACGGCGCGCTGGGACGTGATTTCGTCACCGCCGATGGCGAACGCGTGATGGTCATCGCGGTCAGCGCCAAGCAATGGCAGGGGCTGCTGAAGGCGACCGGCCTGGAGCAGGCTGCTGCCGAGCTCGCCACCCGCCTCGGCCTCGATTTCGCGCGCGAGGGCGACCGCTACAAGGCGCGGCACGAGCTGTGCGCCCTGCTCGAACCGTGGTTCGCGGCGCAGTCCATGGCGGCGCTGGAGGCCGTGTTCGACGATTGCGGGATCTGCTGGGACCGCTACCAGACCATCGGCGAGCTGGTCCGTGACGACCCCGACTGCTCCGACGCCAACCCGGTATTCGAGACCATCGAGCAACCCGGCATCGGGCGCTACCCGGTGCCGCGTGGCGCCGCGACCTTCTCGGCGGTGCCACGCGGCACGCCGCGGCCGGCGCCACGGGTCGGCCAGCACACCGACGAGATCCTGGCCGAGATCCTGGGGCTGGACAGTCCTCAGATCGGCCGTTTACACGATGACGGCGTCGTCGCCTGATTCGAAACGACAGTTGCAGAGTAAAGCGAATCCATGAGCACCAGACAGGACAAATTCACCGGCACCAAGGAAGTCCAGGAGCACCTGCGCTTCGATACCAGTCGACTCGAGCCGTGGCTGAACGAGCATGTCGAGGGCTTCGCCGGTCCGCTCGAAGTGCGTGAGTTCAAGGGCGGGCAGTCCAATCCCACCTACCAGCTGGTCACGCCCGAACGCCGTTACGTGCTGCGGCGCAAGCCGCCCGGCACCCTGATGCCCTCGGCGCACGCGGTCGATCGCGAGTTTCGCGTCATCAGTGCCCTGCACGGCGCCGGCTTCCCGGTGCCACGCGCCTACGCGCTGTGCGAGGACGAATCGGTAACCGGCACCATGTTTTACGTCATGGAGATGGTCGACGGACGGATTTTCTGGGACCTCTCCCTGCCCGACGAATCCCCCGCCGACCGCAGTGCGATCTACGACGCCATGGTCAGCACGCTGGCGCACCTGCAGGGGCTGGACTACGCCAGTGTCGGCCTCGAGGGCTTCGGCAAGACCACCGACTACATGGCGCGCCAGATCCATCGCTGGACGAAGATCTACGAGGCCTCGGAGACGGCGCCGATCCCGCGCATGAACGAGCTCAATGCGTGGCTGCCGCGCAACATCCCCGAGTCACAGGAAGTCTCCATCATTCACGGCGACTACCGGCTCGACAACATGATCATCCACCCCAGCGAGAACCGCGTGATTGCCGTGCTCGACTGGGAGCTGTCGACCCTGGGGCACCCGCTCGGCGACTTCACCTACCACATGGCGCCGTGGATCATTCCCGCCCTGGACGAGCGCGTGTCCAGCCTCGAGGGCCTGGACCTGCCGGCACTCGGCATCCCGACCGCCGAGCAGTACATCGCGCGCTACTGCGAGCTCACCGGCCGCCGCGAGATCGAGCACCTGGAGTTCTACAAGGCCTACACCGTGTGGCGCCTCGCGGCCATCTACCAGGGCATCATCAAGCGGGTGCAGGACGGCACCGCCGCGAGCTCGGATGCGCCGCGCACCACTGACATCGTCGAGCAGTTCGCCGAACGCGCCTGGCAGTACGCGCAGGAAGCCTGAACCCGTCTCAGAATGCCACACCCCGCGCTCCGCACCGCCCCCGCGCTTGATCTTCGCAGCGCGGTGCGGAGTATGACCCTTAAGCCGCCAGCGGAAACGATATCATGGCCTCATCGATAGCCGACCAGCTGCGCTTCGAGCCAGCCGGCCTGCCTCCCGAGCTCGACGAGCTGCGCCAGGAAGTGCGGGCCTTCCTGCGCGAAGCGCTCGCTGACTATTCACCGGTCACCCGCAGCCATTCGTGGGAAGCCTACGATGCCGGCTTCAGTGCCCGGCTCGGCGAACGCGGCTGGCTCGGCATGACGTTACCCAAGGAGTACGGCGGCCACGGACGCAGCGCGTTCGAGCGCTACGTGGTGGTCGAGGAATGCCTGGTCGAGGGTGCGCCGACCGCCTTTCACTGGGTCGCGGACCGCCAGAGCGGCCCGCTCGTCGTACGCTACGGCACCGAGGCGCAAAAGCACGAGATCGTGTCGCGCATCACCGCCGGCAAGGCGTGCTTCGCCATCGGCATGAGCGAGCCGAACTCGGGCTCCGATCTCGCCTCGCTGCGCAGCCGGGCCGAGCGTACGGCCGATGGCTGGCGGGTCAACGGCACCAAGATCTGGACCAGCAACGCGCACCGCGCGAATTACATGATCGCCCTGCTGCGCACCGATCCGGACCCAGACAAGAAGCACGGCGGCCTGTCGCAGTTCCTGATCGACCTGGAGAAGACCGAGGGCATCACGCCGCGCACCATCCGCAACCTCGCCGGCGGTCGTAATTTCAACGAGGTCTCGTTCGAGAACGTCGAGCTGCCGCCCGATGCCCTGCTCGGCAAGGAAGGCGAGGGCTGGCGCCAGGTGACCGAGGAGCTCGCCTACGAGCGCAGTGGTCCCGAGCGTTACCTGTCGTGCTTCTTCCTGCTGCGCAAGCTGATCGACGCGCTCGGCAAGGATGCCGACCGCACCACCCTGGCACGTCTCGGCACCCAGATCGCGTGGGCCGTGACGCTGCGCAACATGTCTCTCAGCATCGCGGCCAAGCTCAACGCGGGCGAAGACCCGCTGCTGGAGGCCGCGGTGGTCAAGGACCTGGGCTGCCAGTTCGAACAGGCCCTGCCGGGGCTGGCCCAGGAGCTCAGCGAGCTGGAACCCACGCTGGAGGGTTTCGGCAGCGAATACCAGCAGGTACTGGGCAGCCTGGTGCAGGTGGCGCCGTCGTTCTCGCTGAGGGGCGGCACGCCGGAGATCATGCGCGGCATCATCGCGAAAGGGATGGGAATTCGATGAACGAGCTGCGCAGCATTCTCGACGACAGCGTCAATCGCCTGTTCGCCGATCGCCTCGACTGGGACGCACTGACGCACATCGAGGAAGCCGGCTTCCCGCGCGCCCTGTGGGACGAAGTCGTCGAGCAGGGCTTTCCGCTGGTGCTCGCCGCCGAGGACGCCGGCGGCATGGACGGCGGCTGGGGCGATGCCTACCCGGTGCTGCGCGCCTGCGGCCGTCACGCGGTGCCGCTGCCGCTCGCCGAGGCGTGCCTGTGCCAGTGGCTGGCGCGCCGCGCCGGCCTCACCCTCCCCGAGGGCGTGCCGGGGCTGGTGACCGGCAGCGCGGCGCGCGACGGCAACCGCCTCTCCCTCAGCGCTACCCGCGTGCCGTGGGGCCGCGATGCCGACTACCTGGTTGCGATCGAGGGTGGTGAGCTGGTGATCGCAAATACGACCGGGCTCGAGGTCGAGCGTGAAGCGAACGTCGGCCTCGATCCGCGTGATCGCCTGTCCGGCAGCGTTGAAGTCGCCGAGGCCGCCAGGCTGCCGCTGCCGCCCGGCGCGCTGGACCTGCTCGGCGCGCTGCTGCGCAGCGCCCAGATCGCCGGCGGCGCCGCTGCCTGTCTCGACCTCGCCGTGCAGTACGCAGGCGAACGCGAGCAATTCGGACGCCCGCTGTCCAAGTTCCAGGCGATCCAGCACTACCTCGCCGATCTCGGCGGCCAGGCGGCGTCGGTCGACGCCATTGCGATGGCCGCCTGCGAGGCGCTCGACCGGCATGGGCTGGACGACGCGGGCGGTGCGGTGATGACGATCGCCGCGGCCAAATGCCGCGCCAGCGACGGCGTCGAGAAGATCACCCGCCTCGCGCACCAGGTGCACGGTGCGATCGGCTTCACCTACGAGTACGGTCTGCACTTCGTGACCCGGCGCCTGTGGGCGTGGCGGGCCGAGTTCGGCGGCGCCGCGACCTGGGGCGCGGAGCTCGGCCGGCTGGCGATCGAGGCCGGCGGCGACGGTATCTGGCCGACCATCACTTCCTGAACCCAATGCTGTCCCGGAGGCCTCCATGGACGACGAACTGCTGCTCGAAATCGACGGTCCCCTCGCCCGCCTGACCATCAACCGCCCGGACGCGCGCAACCCGCTCGGTCACGAGGGCGACGGCCAGCGCTTCCGCGCGGCGGCCGATGCCATCAACGCCGACAAGGCCTTGCGCTGCGTCATCATGACCGGCGCCGGCAAGGCCTTCTCGGCCGGCGGTGATCTGAAATCGATGCGCGAGCGCAGCGGCCATTTCGGCGGCACGCCGCTGGAACTGCGCGACCACTACCGCGACTCCATCCACGGCATCATCCGCGCCATGTGGGACATCGAGGTGCCGGTGGTCGGAGCCATCAACGGCCCGGCGATCGGGCTCGGCGGCGACGTTGCGAGCCTGTGCGACATTCGCATCGCGGCCGCTTCGGCCAAGTTCGGCGCGACCTTCCTCAAGCTCGGGATCCTGCCGGGCGATGGCGGGGCCTGGCTGCTGCCCCGCATCGTCGGCTGGTCGCGCGCGGCGCAGCTGTTCTTCACCGGCGACCTGATCGACGCCGAGACGGCGCGCGAATGGGGCCTGGTCTCGGAGGTCGTGGCGGACGACGACGTCATGCCGGCGGCCGAAGCGCTGGCCGAGAAGATCTGCGTGCAGCCGCCGCAGGCGCTGCGCATGACCAAGAAGCTGATGCGCGACGGCACCATGGCGAGCTTCGATGCGATCATGGAGATGTCCGCCGCACTGCAGGTCACGCTGCAGCGGACCGACGATCACTTCGAGGCGGTCGACGCGTTCTTCGAGAAACGCAAGCCCGAATTCAAGGGACGCTGAGGCGCGGCCGCTACGCGGAGCGTGATGTCGCGCCCGCGCCTGCTCGTCCTGAGTCGTAACCTGCCGCCCCTGCGAGGTGGTATGGAGCGGCTCAGCCTGGCGACGGTCAGGGCTCTGCAGGAGGTCGCCGCCTGTCACGTCATCGGGCCGGCCGGTTGCGACCGTCACCTGCCCCCCGGGGTCACGGTCGAAGCCTGTCGCTCCGCGGGTGCCGCGGGCTACCTGGTCGAGGCCGCCCTGCGCGTCCTGCGCGGCGTGCTGACTGCGCCGCGGCCGCACCTGGTGCTGGCGTGCAGCGGCCTTACGGCGCCGCTGGCCTGGCTCTACGCGCGGCTGCGGCGTTGCCCCTACGCGGTGGTCGTGCACGGCCTCGACATCATCGCGCCCAGCCGCGTCTACCAGGCGCTGTTCGTGCCGCGCCTGCGCGGCGCCGCGACCGTCATCGCCAACAGCCGCAACACTGCCGAGCTGGCTGTCGCGCATGGCGTGGCGCGCACGCGCATCCGCATCGTGCACCCGGCCATCGAATGGCCGATGGAATTGCCATCGCCCGGCGATTTCCGTGCCCGGCACGATCTCGGCGATGGTCCGGTGCTGCTCGCGGTCGGACGCCTGACCGCGCGCAAGGGGGTCGCCGAGTTCGTCGCCAGGTGCCTGCCCGATCTGCTCGCAGCCCGCCCCGAGCTGCGCCTGGTGGTGATCGGTGGCGAGGCCGGCCAGGCGATCCGCCGCGAGGTCTCGACGCGCGCGGGCATCGCGGCGGCCGCCGCGCGGGCCGGAACCGCGCACGCCCTGCGGTTGCTCGGCGAGGTCGACGACGAGGTCCTGGCACAGGCTTATGCCAGCGCCGATCTGCACGTCTTTCCCCTGGTCGCCGTGCCCGGCGACGTCGAGGGCTTCGGCATGGTCGCGGCAGAGGCCGCGGCCCACGGCGTGCTCAGCGTGGCCTTCGCCGAAGGCGGCGTGGTCGACGCCGTGCAGCCGGGTGTGACCGGCGAGCTGGTCGCGGGCGGCGACTATGCCGCACTCACCCGCACCATCCTCGAGCAGCTGCCGCAGGCACGCGAGCCCGGGCGCCGCCAGGCCTGCCGCGAAGCGGCGCGCCGTTTCGGCGAGAGCCAGTACGCGCCGGCCCTGCGCGAAGCGTTGCAGGACCTGCTGCCGCCGGCCGGGAGCGAGCCGTGACGCGCGACTACCAGCGTGATTTCTCGCTGCACTCGGCCAACGTGCACGACTTTGCACGCCGCCGGCGCAAGGCGCTCACGATCGCGCGGGTGCTGGCGGACTGGCTCGGAGAGGGGCTCGCGGCTGCGCAGCTGCTCGACGTGGGGGCTTCGACCGGCGCCATCACCGCCGAGCTCGCGAGCCACGTGCGGCATGCCGTGGGGGTCGATATCGACGAGCACGCGATTGCCATCGCGCGCGAGAAGTTCGCCTCGCCGCGCTGCGAGTTTCGTACCGGTGATGCGATGGACATCGCGGCCGAGGATGCCAGCGTCGACATCGTGCTGTGCGCCCACGTCTACGAGCACGTCCCCGATCCGAACGTGATGATGGCGGAGATCGCGCGCGTGCTGAAACCCGGCGGGGTGTGCTACTTCTCGGCCGGCAACCGGCTCGCCGTCGACGAACCGCATTACCACCTGCCGTTTCTGTCCGTGGTACCGAAGTGGCTGGCCCACCCCTACCTGCGCCTCGCCGGCCGGGGCAGTCATTACTACGAGGAACACCGCACGCTGTGGGGGCTGCGGCGCCTGGTCGCGGGGTTCGAGGTCACCGACTACACGCGGCGCCTGATCGCCGAGCCCGAGCGCTTCGGCACCGACTACATGGTGCCGCCCGGGTCGACCAAACAACGCCTGGCGCTGGCAGTGACCGACACCGCGATGTGGCTCTGCCCCGGCTACGTCTGGCTGCTGCGGCGTCCCGCGCGTCAGACGTAGCCGGCGCCGGCAATCGGCGGAAAGCGCTCGAACACGTCGGGCTCGGGTGCGACGCCCAGGCCCGGCCCCTCGGGGGCGCTGACGTGTGCCGCCCGCTGCGGGTGGAAGCGCTCCGCGGCCGCGCCGAAGCCGTCGCGCAGCGGGTTGAAACGGGTCACGTCGGCCTCGAAGTAACCGCCGTTGTCGATGGCGCTCAGCAGATGTAGCGAGGCCGCCATGTTGAGTGCCGTGAGCGAGGTGTGCGGATGGATGCGAATGCCGGCGTCCGCCGCCAGACGCGCGATGCGCAGGCCCTCGGTCAGCCCGCCGGTCTTGGACAGGTCGGGTTGCCAGACCCGCACCGCGCCGTCGTCGAGCAGGCGTTCGAAGTCGAACCGCGTGTAGTGGTTCTCGCCTGCCGCCAGGGGCGTGCGGAGATCCGCTGCCGCCGCCTGGTAGCTGCGCCAGTCATGGGCCGGGAAGGGCTCCTCCAGCCAGCCGATGGCATTCGCGGCGAGCACCGGGGCGAGGCTGGCGACGTGCTCGCGGGTGCAGGCGGTGTTGCCATCGACGAGGATGTCGACGTCGCTGCCGAGCGCCTCGCGCACCGCCTCGATGCGCGCCCGGTCGCGCGCCGCGGTGTCGCCGACGCGCAGCTTCAGTGCGCGATAACCCTGGGCAACCAGCATGGCAGCCTCCTCCACCAGCGCCGTCGGCGCTGCGAAGCCGAGCGCGATGCCGCCGGCGTACGACGCCTGCGGCCGTGCGTTGCCACCGAGCAGGGCCCACACCGGCTGGTTCGCGAGCCGGCCCTTGATGTCCCACAGGGCGAGATCGATGCCGGACAGGCCGATGACGGCAGCCGCGCCGGCGCCGTGGCTGGCCAGTTGCATGCGGTAGACGCGCTGCCACACGGCCTCGGTATCACGGGCATCCAGCCCGGTGACCAGTGCTGCCAGAGTAGTGTTGACGAGCTCCGCGATCGCGGTCGGTGCGCGCGCTGCGTGCGCTTCGCCCCAGCCGCTGATCCCGGCGTCGGTATCGACGCGCACCAGCACCGCGTCGCGCTTGACGGTGCGGCCGATCCCGAGGCTGACCTGGTAGGCCTCGGGCACCGGAAAGGAAATGGCACGCGCGGTGACGCCGGTGATGGTGGCCATCAGGCGCGCACGTCGCGGGCCGTGCCGCGCGATCGTGCGGCACGCAGGGAATGGTCAGACATCGCGCTACTATAGCGCGGGCATCGCAGCCGCTGCCGGGGCACGGGGCGGGCGCGTTGCATGATTCGCCCCGGCATGGCCGCGGCACAACCGTCAAAGACAGGAGATCATCATGGCCCGTGACCTCATTGGTGGCCGTCTGACACTGGCCGACGGCACCGCCCTGCCGCTGGCGAAGGCCGTGCGTGCAGGCGGGTTCGTGTTCCTCTCGGGGCAGCTCGGCTTCGAGCCCGATGGCCGCCTGGCCGGCGGCATCGAAGCGCAGACCGAGCACTGTCTGCGCAACATCCGCGAGGTGCTGGAGCTGGCCGGGCTCGACCTGGACGACGTCGTGAAAGCGACCGTGTGGCTGACCGACATGGCCCACTTCGCCGCTTTCAACCGCGTCTACGCAGCGGCCTTCGGTGATGCTCCCCCGGCGCGCTCGACCGTGTGCTCTGCGCTGGCGCTGCCCGAGGCGCTGATCGAAATCGAGGTCGTCGCCTACGCCGGCTGACGCCGGCCGCAGTAGCCTGCCCCCGTTCGATGAGTACGCTGCGCTACCTGGCCTACGGCTCCAACCTGCATCCCGGGCGCCTTGCCGCGCGCGTCGGCGAGGTGCGCCCGCTGGAAGTGGTGCGGCTGGACGGCTGGGCGCTCAGCTTCTGCAAGCGCGGCGCAGACGGTTCCGGCAAGTGCATGATCGAACGCCGGCCGGGTGCGTCGGCGTGGGGCGTGGTGTTCGCCATCGCGGCGAGCGCGCGGGCCACGCTCGATCGTGTCGAGGGTGCCGGCCGGGGCTACGCCGCAAGCTGGCTCGATCTCGGCGAGAGCGGGCGCTGCTACGTCTACCTGCCGAACGACAGCCACGTCGATCGCTCGCTCGTCCCTTACGACTGGTACAAGGCGCTGGTGGTGGCCGGTGCCCGTCGTCACGCGCTGCCGCCGGATTACCTCGCCGTGCTCGAGAACACGGCCGCGACCGAGGATCCCGACCGGCGGCGCGCCGCTTCCAACCTGGCCGTGCTGGAAAGCGGGTGAAAGCAGGCGCGCAGCGGGTTATCTTGCGCCCGCCCGCGTCGGTTCGCGGGTTTCACACGACTGCACAAGGAGAAACACGATGCTCGTAATGATGACCGCCGACCTGGCCAAGCCGGAGTCTTTGTCCAACAAGGAATTCTTCGAGGTCTGGCGGCAGGAGTCGGTCGCCGCCATCGAAGCGGTCAAGGCCGGCGCCATTAAGGCCATCTGGAAGGTCGCCGGCGAATATCAGATCATCGCAGTGATGGAGGTCGACTCGGGTGACCAGATCGACGAGATCGTGCACAGCCTGCCGATCTGGCGCCTGGGCTACGCGCACGTCGTACCGCGGGTAAGCTGGAAACCCCTGCGCGCCTACGAGAACTGGGCCAGGCAGCTCGAGACCCTGGCGAAGGGCTGAGAATGTCCGCGGCGCCGCTCAGGCGGCGCCGCGTCCCGCTTCCCCCAGCACGCCGTGCCGCCGGCAGAAATCGCCGGTCAACGCGGCGATCCCGGCCGGATCCTCGAACATCGGGTAATGCCCGATGCCGTCGAGGTGCACCACTTCGCCACGCGGCATTGCGGCAGCCGTCTCGTCGGCCAACTCGCGCGGCACCCAGAAGTCGTCCTCGCCGCGCACCACCAGCATCGGGCACTGCACCGCGGGGAGCTGCGCCAGCACGTCGTGCTGTGACCAGCCTTCGAGATCGCCGACCGCGCTGACCTGGGAATTGCGATGCTGCCAGCGCAGCTCCTCGCGCTTGTCCGCCGGCGTATTCCGCCCCAGCGACTCGAGCGCGGCGCGCTCCATCATGTCCTGCCAGCCGGGCGCCCACGAAGGATGCACCAGGTGGCTGGGCACCGGGAAGGTCGGCGAGCGGCCGAGGCCTTCCATGGCAATGCCGGCGGCCATCTCGCGCCAGTGATGGGCAGCATAGTCGAGCGTGATGTCGCCGCCGATGGAGCAGCCGGTCACGACGGGCGAACGCAACCCCAGCGTGTTGACGAAGGCGTGCAGGAACTCGGCATGCTCGTGGATCGAGCGGTGCTGCTTCCACGCCACCGGGTAGGAGCGCGAATGGCCCGGCAGGTCCAGCGCGATGGCGCGGAACCCCTGTTCGGCGTAGTGCGGCAGGATGTGGGCGTACTCCAGCGAGCTGGCGCCGGCGGTATGCACGCAGATCAGCGGCTGTCCTTCGCCGAGCTCGTCGTAGAAAGTGCGCGTGCCGTCGACTCTGACGTAGTGTCCGCGAATATCCTCGGGTGTGGCCATGGGATGTCTCCTGGGCTGTGGCGGACGGCGCTCAGGCCGCTGCGTTCTTGAGGGTGTAGGCGATCTCGAAAGTCGCCTCGGTCAGGCGCCCGGCTTCGAGCAGGTTGCCTTCGATGCTGATCGGGGCGCTCATCTCGCCGACCCGTTGGAGCCCGGGATCGTCGTCGAAGTAGCGCTTGCCGGGATAGGTCAGGTCAGCCCACAGGCGTTCGCCACTCAGCAGCATGCGCCAGGCGGCCTCCGGGCCGGCGAGCTTGAAGGTGTAACCGAACGGTGACGGCGTCGCCTGGTGATCGATGACCCGTCCCTTGTAGACCTTGAGCCAGAGACAGTCCTGGTCCACTTCGAGCTGGATGGCGCCGTCGAACACGGCAGCCTGGGTCGCGAACGCCTCGTTGGCGTTGAGCGCATCGACGAACTTCTGCTGCAGGGCAGCGTCAGCGAGGAAAGACATGCAAAAAAATCTCCGCGGCGGGTAATCGGTGCGCACGGGATTGTCGGCAATCGAAGCGCGTGCTGCAAACCGCGCTGCCGGTACGCCCGGGCGGGGCGGGTATAAGCCACGGGCATATCACCCTGCTTGGCGATACACTTGCCTTATTATCAAACCGCGTCGTTCGAGCGATGGATCTTCGCAGCCTGCGCTACTTCGTCGAGATCGTGGAGAAGGGCTCCATGAAGCGTGCCGCGGAATCGCTCTACGTCGCACAGCCGGCATTGAGCCAGCAGATGGCCAAGCTCGAGGACGGTCTCGGAGTCAGGCTGCTGCACCGCTCGGTGCGCGGGGTCGCACCGACCGAGGCCGGCATCGAATTGCTGCACCGGGCGCGCGCCATCCTCGAGCAGGTCGACGATGCCCGCGAAGCGCTACGCGCCGGTGCCAGCGATCCCAGTGGCAGCGTGGTGCTCGGCCTGCCGCCTTCGGTCAGCGCCGTGCTCAGCGTGCCCCTGATCGTGCGCATGCAGTCCGAGCTGCCCAAGGTCGCGCTGCGCGTGGTCGAGGGCACCAGCGGCTACGTGCTCGAATGGCTGCGCAGCGGCCAGCTCGACGCCTGCATCCTGCACGGCGTGCAGCGTGACAGCGGCATTCATGCCGAGCCGTTGTTGAGCGAGGGACTGTACCTGGTGCAGAGCGCAGCCGACCGGCCACGCCCGCGCACCGTGCGCTTTGCCGCGCTGGCGGACCTGCCGCTGATCCTGCCCGGCCGTCACCATGGTCTGCGCGACATGCTCGACCGCACCGCGGCCGATCATGGCGTGGCGCTCAACCCCACGGTGGAGATCGACGCCTTCACCCAGATGAAAGCGCTTGCACGCGCCGGTGTAGGCAAGACCATCCTGTCACGCGCCGCGGTAGCCGAGGACGTCGAACGCGGTGAGCTGCATGCCGTGCGCATCGTCGCGCCACGCGTCGAGCGGCGCATGGACCTCGCGCGCGTCAGCTCACGCCCGCTGTCCAACGCGGCGCGCGCCACCACCGCCCTGCTGCGCGAGTGCGTGCGCAGTCTCGACGGGCGATTCTGGAATGCGCTGGTGTGAGCGCGTCGGTCGGCTATTGATTTTTCTTATGCTCGCTATCGCGAGGATATTGTTTACATATCGTTGGCAGACTCATTAAGCTGCACGGGATCCCGCAGGCAACGTCCCGCAACGGCTCGAACCGACCCGGTCGACCCGTCGCAGGCGACAGCCTGCGACTCGGCGCACCGGGCCGACCCGGGCTGGTGCAATGCAACATTCGCGGACCGGGGTGCCCCGCCGCGGCTAGGGGAGACAAGAGATGTTCGACAAGTCCTGGATGAAGAAATGGCAGGACGCGGTGAACAAGAACGGTCCGATGAGCTGGATCGGCAAACATTTCACCGCACAACTGCTGTTCGGTTTCGGCGACAAGCAATACGTCGTTTCGTTCGACAAGGGCAAGCTGGCCGAGCTGACCGACGAGATCGGTCCCGAGACCTGCTACAGCCTGGCCATACGCGGCCCGGCCGAGAGCTGGGAGAAGTTCTGCCAGCCGACACCACCGCCGATGTACAACGACCTGTGGGCGATGGCCCATCCGCTGCACGGCCGCGTCACGCTGGAAGGTGACCAGATGGTGCTGTGGCAGAACATGCGCGCGCTGATGTGGGCGCTCGACCGCATGCGCGAAGTCTGAGCGCGCCGACCCAGGAGAGATTTCCGATGGCTAATATCGAACCAATTACCGGCCGCTACGTATGGGTCCCGTACGAAGGCACCGAATACCGCATCTTCTTCGAGGAAGCCGGCGAAGGCATCCCGATGGTCTGCCTGCACACCGCAGGCACCGACTCGCGCGAGTGGCGGCACCAGTTGTGCGACCCCGCAATCAACAAGAATTTCCGCGTCATCGCGCTCGACCTGCCGCGTCACGGCAAGTCGATCCCGCCCTACGAGTGGTATCACGAGAACGAGGAATACAAGCTCACCGCCAAGTTCTACTCCGGTATCCTGATGGCGTTCTGCAAGGAGCTGGGGCTGGACAAGCCGGTCATCATGGGTTCGTCCATGGGCGGCAACATCTGCCTGCACCTGGCGCAGAACTACGCGGATGACGTGCGCGCACTGATCGCCATCGAGGCCTGTGAATACAGCCCCGGCTGGCACCTCGACTGGCTGCGTCACTCGCACATTCACGGCGGCGAGACCTGCGCCACCTCGGTGTTCGGCCTGATGGCGCCGCAAAGCCCCGACAAGTACCGCTGGGAGACCTGGTGGTACTACGCCCAGGGCGGCCCGGGCGTGTTCAAGGGCGACCTATACTTCTACAGCGTCGACCACGACTTCCGCGGCAAGACCGAGAAGCTCGACGGCAAGGTCCCGATGTACTACATGACCGGCGTCTACGATTTCGCGTGCACGCCGGAGATGACCGAGGAAACGGCCAAGAAGACCAAGAACTCGGAATGCATCATCATGGAAGAAATCGGGCACTTCCCCATGAGTGAGAATCCCGAGATCTTCAACCGCTACCTGATGCCGGTGCTCGACAAGATCCTGGCTCAGCCCTGATCCCGCGTACCGCGACCTGATTCGCCCGGCGCCACCGCTCCCGCGTGGCGCCGGGCGCCTACCCAATATGCGCCGGCCGGCGGTGCCGCGCGCCATCGAATGGATCATCCAGCATGGGCGAAGAGCAACAGGAAATCGTCACCCAGATTCGCGATACCGTGGCCAAGGTCTGCGAGGAATTCAACGGCGAGTACTGGCGAGAGCGCGACCGCAACCGCGAATACCCGACGGCATTCGTCAACAAGCTGACCGAGCTCGGGCTGCTCGCCTCCCTGATCCCGGAGGAGTACGGCGGCAGCGGCCTGCCGATTTCGATCGGCGCGGAGATCCTCAAGGCCATTCACGAGTTCGGTGGCAATGCCGGCGCCTGCCACGCGCAGATGTACACCATGGGCACGGTGCTGCGCCATGGCAGCGATGCGCAGAAAGAACAGTACCTGCCCGGCATTGCTTCCGGTGAGCTGCGCCTGCAGGCCTTCGGCGTGACCGAGCCGACCGCGGGCACCGACACTACCAGCATCTCGACCATGGCAGTGCGCGATGGCGACCGTTACGTCGTCAACGGCCAGAAGGTGTGGACCTCCCGTGCAGAGCACTCGGACCTGATGATCCTGCTCGCCCGCACCACCCCCAAGGACGAGGTCAAGAAGCGCGCCGATGGTCTCTCGGTGTTCCTGATCGACATGCGTGAGGCCGCCAGGCAAGGCATGACGATCAAGCCGATCCGGACCATGGTCAACCACTCGACCACCGAGGTTTTCTTCGATTCGGTACCGATCCCGGCCTCCAGCCTGATCGGCGAGGAAGGCAAGGGCTTTCGCTATATCCTCTCGGGCATGAATGCCGAGCGCATTCTGATTGCGGCCGAATCGGTTGGCGACGCGCGCTACTTCATCCGCAAGGCATCGGAGTACGCACGCGAGCGGGTGGTGTTCGGCCGTCCGATCGGCCAGAACCAGGGCATACAGTTCCCCATCGCGCGCTGCTATGCCCAGGCCGAGGCCGCGGAAGCCGTGCTCGAGAAGGCCTGCCGCATGTACGAAAGCGGCGACGACCGTACCGGCACCTTCGCCAACATGGCGAAGATGCTCGCCTCGGAGGCATCCTGGGAGGCCGGCGATACCTGCATGCAGACCTACGGCGGCTTCTCCATGGCGGAGGAGTACGACATCGAGCGCAAGTTCCGCGAGGCTCGCCTCTACCGGATCGCGCCGATCTCGACCAACCTGGTCCTGTCCTACCTGGCCGAGCGCGAGCTGGGCCTGCCCCGCTCTTACTGAGCCACGGTCGTTGCGGCCGTGAAGCGGCCGCGTCGCACCCAAGCCCGAGGTCCCGCCCGATGACTGCACCGCTGGACAACCTGCTCGTGGTTTCCCTGGAACAGGCGGTCGCCGCGCCCTACTGCAGCCGCCTGTTCGCTGAAAGCGGCGCGCGCGTGATCAAGCTGGAACGCCCCGAGGGTGATTTCGCCCGCGCTTACGACTCCGTCATCAACGGCGTGAGCGCCTATTTCGTGTGGCTGAACTCCGGCAAGGAATCGCTGGTCGTCGACCTGCGCCGCGACGAGGACAAGCAACTGCTCGAACGATTGCTGGCGCGCGCGGACGTGTTCATCCAGAACCTGCGCCCAGGTGCGGTCGAGCGTCTCGGCTTCGGTTACGACGCGCTCGCCGCGCTCAACCCCGCGCTGGTCATGTGCTCGATCAGCGGTTACGGCAGCAGCGGTGAGTACGCCGACATGAAGGCCTACGACGCCCTCATCCAGGCCGAGACCGGCCTGTGCTCGGTGACCGGCCAGCCGGGGCAGCCGGCCAAGGTCGGCGCCTCCATCGTCGACATCTCGACCGGCCTCACCGCTTTCGGCGAAATCCTGAAAGCCCTGCTGGCTCGTGGGCGCGACGGCCGCGGCCGCCTGGTCGAGGTGTCCCTGTTCGAAGTCATGTCGGAGTGGATGGCGGTACCACTGGCCTATTACGAGCATGGCGGGAAGCTGCTTGCCGGGACCGGCATGGACCACGGCCAGATTGCGCCCTACGGTGCCTTCGCCACGGCTGACGGCCCGATCTTCATCGTCGTGCAGAACCAGCGCGAGTGGGCGCAGCTGTGCCGCGACGGCCTGCAGCGCCCGGAGATGGTCGACGACGAGCGCTACCGCACCAATGCCGCACGCATGCAACACCGCGACGCGCTGCGCGCGGACATCGAACAGGCGCTGCAGCCGTTCACCCGCGCCGAAGCGGCAAGCCGGCTGACGCGCGCCGGCATCGCCTGCGGCAGCATCAACGACGTCTCCGATCTCGGGCGTCACCCCGCCCTAAAGCGCAAGGAAGTCGTGGCCGCCGGCGCCGCTGCCGGCCTGGTGCGGCGCGTCGGCGACACGCTCGACGGGGCCGAGGTGCCGGCGCTGGATCAACATGGCGCGGCGATTCGGGCCGAGTTTTCCTGAGGGCGACGCGAGGTCCGCTTTCGATTACATTTGAGTCTGCAACGAAACTGATTTCGGAGGGGAGTATGAAGCGTCTGATTCCTGGCCTGGTCATGCTGATGGCCGCACAGTCGATCGTGGCCGCCGACAAGTGGTGGCCGTCAAAATGGGGCGCCGAGGACACGCTGGGGTCGTTCAACATGCTGGGGCCGGAGCTCACGCTGAAAGCCGCCAAACTGATCAAGACCGGCAAGACCTACAATCTCGGCATCGAGACCAACAGCGCGACACCGGCCTTCCCCCCGCGCACGTTCGAAATCCACGTGCTCTACCCCAACCAGTACTCGGGCACTGCCTACGGCGACAACAAGTTCAATTTCTTCGACGACATCATCTCCGGCTGGATGGGGGTCGGTTCGCAGATCGACGGCCTCGGCCACGCAGCTACCGATGGCGTGTTCTACAACGGCTTCCTGGCCAAGGACTTCGCCAAGGTCAACGGCCTGACCAAGATGGGTATCGAGACCTATCCGCCGATCGTCAGCCGCGGGATTCTGATCGACATGGCCGCCTGTGCGGGCAAGGACGTACTGCCGGAAGGTACCGCGTTCACCCGCGAGGACATCATGGCCTGCGAGAAAAAGCTGGGCGTGAGCGTGGAGAAAGGCGATGTCGTGCTGTTCAACACCGGCTGGATGACCATTCTGGACTCCGATCCTGAACGCTTCGGCAAGGCCGAGCCCGGCCTCGGCATCAGCGGGGCGGAGTACCTCGCGGAGAAGGACGTCATTGCCGTCGGCGGCGACTCCTGGGGCCTGGAGGCGATCCCGTTCGAGGATCCGAACATCAAGTACAAGGTTCACCAGATCCTGATCAACTACAACGGCATCTACATCCTGGAGAACATGGATACGCGTGAGCTCGCCAAGGACAAGGCTTACGAGTTCATGTTCGTGCTCGGCCCGGCGCGCATGACCGGTGCGGTGCAGATGATCATCAACCCCATCGCGATCCGCTGAGCCGGCGCCGCGCACCGGCCGCAATCCCCGCATGACCACGCACCGCATCGACGGCCCCTACTTCGAGGACTTCGAGCCCGGTCAGGTATTCGGCGCGCCCGCCGTGACGGTCACGGATGGCCACACGGCGTGGTACCAGGCGCTGACCGGTGACCGCATGCGCCTGCCGCTGGACCAGCGCCTCACGGCGGCGGTCACCGGCGCCGCGCGTGCCCTGGTGCATCCCATGCTGGTCATCAACCTGGTCAACGGCCAGACCACCTACGCCTCCCAGCACGTCAAGGGCAACCTCTTCTACCGCGGCCTGCTGCTGCAGTGCCCGGTCTATGTCGGTGACACCCTGACGACCACGACCCGGGTCGTCGGCCTGCGTCAGAACACGCCCAAGGCGGGTCGCGCCGCAACCGGCATGGTGGCGCTGGAAATGGAGACCACCAAACAGGACGGCGACTGTGTGCTCAAGTACTGGCGCTGCCCGATGATTCCGTGCCGCGACGAGCAGGCGCGAACCGGGCGCGAGGACGATTTCGGCTGGATCCCGGAGCGTCTCGAGCACGACACGCTGCTCGGCGCCCTCCCCAACGGCTGGAACACCGCCGCCTTCGAAGCCGATGCCTGGCCGGTGCCAGGACCGCGCCTGGCGGCCGGTGACCGCGTCGTCATCGAGGCGCAGGACACCGTGACCTGCGCGCCGGAGCTGGTGCGCATGACCGGCAACATCGCCTTCGCGCACACCGATGCGTCGCGCAGCTACCTGGGCCGTCGCCTGGTCTACGGCGGGCACACGATTTCGCTGGCATTCGCCCAGGTCACCCGCGCCATGCCCAACCTGGTCACGCTGGTCGGCTGGCAGGGTTGTGACCATACCGGCCCGGTGCTGGAGGAAGACATCATTCGCAGCGAGTTCGACGTCCTCGACGTCCAACCCGTGGCTGCCGGCGGTGCGCTCTACGAGCTGCGGGTAGAAACCTGGGCGCTGCGCCCGCAAGCCGAAGCCCGGGACTACGCCGAGAACCGCGTGCTCGACTGGCGGCTGGTCGCCTGGAGCCTGTAAGCGAAACGGGCAGGCCGACCAGGCCCGCCCGTCGCGAGCGCGCCTACAGACCCAGCCGGGGCTTCACCCAGGCGGCCATTTTCGCGACCGCCTCGTCCGCTTCCGGTGCGCGACCGACCAGGAAATGGAAGACGTGCTGCATTTCCGGATAGACGTCGACCTTCACCTCGACCCCGGCCGCGCGTGCGCGCTGCTCGAAGCGCAGTGAGTCGTCGAGCAAGGTCTCGTCACCGCCGACCTGGATGTAGATAGGCGGCAGGCCGCTCAGATCCGCCTGCAACAGGTTGGCGCGCGGATCCTTGCTCGATGCATCGCCGAGGAAGGTCGAAGCCATCCCGCCGAGCACCTCGGCCTTGACCAGGCAGTCCTTGTCCGCGTTGGTGCGCAGCGAATCACCCGTGCCCTCGGGGTCGTACCACGGCGACATCGGCAGGGCCGCGACCGGCAGCGGCACGCCCTTGTCGCGCAGCGCGATCAGGACCGAGGTCGACAGCGCGCCGCCGGCGGAATCACCCGCGGTGGCCATGTGCTCCGGCTTGTAGCCTTCGGTCAGCAGCCATTCGTAGGCCGCGACGGCGTCGTCGACCTGCGCCGGGTGGGTGTGCTCCGGGGCCCGCCGGTAATGCAGGATCAGCGCCTTGCAGCCGATCGCCTTGGCAAGATGCCCGAACATCTTGCGGTGGGTGTACATCGAGCCACAGACGTAGCCGCCGCCGTGGGTGCACAGCACGACGCGGTCATCCGTGCAGCCTTTCGGGATCGCCCACATCGCGGGCACACCGCCGGCATCGACCTCCACGTAGTCGACCGCGCCGGGCTCGCCCGTGATGTCCCCCCAGTGCTCGAACAGGTCGCGCATTTCGTCCAGGCCCATGTCCGGCTTCTCGCCCATGGCCTTAAGCCAGCCGTTGTAGAGATCCTTGATTGCGTTCGATTGTGGACTTGCCATGGTGTTCTCTCCTCCTCGAGTTCAGTGAGTGTCAGGCGGTGGGTGCGGTGCTCGACAGGATAGTGCAGAACGTGGCGAAGAAGATCGGGCGCGAGCTGCGGCCGAGCCGGGCAGCGTAATTCAGACGCGTCGACGAGCCGCGCAGCCGCGCCCGAAGCACCGCGGACAGTCTGCGCAGTCGTACGGCATCGCCCTGTCAGCGGGCGCCGACGTTGAGAGCCGACGGCTCGAAGTCACGCTTCTTCATTTTCTCGACGTTGGCGAGCGTGACCATCTGCAGGGTCGTGCAATGCTTGTTCTGCACGTCGATCACGGCGGACGAATCGAGCAAGGGCACGCCGCTGCCGGCGTTGTGCTCGAGATGATGGTCGGGATGGGCCAGGCCGCCGATGAGGAACTTCCACAGCACCTCGGCACGGTCGTAGACCTTGCCGAAGACCGGGAACATGGTCTGTGCGTCGATATAGAAGTAACGGCGCGACAGCGGGTGATCGGAGCGCTTCGGGCTGCCCTCGAGGATGTGTACCTTGCGTACCTGCCAGGTCACGTTGGGGAAGCAGCCGGAATGGCCGTGAAAGTCGACGAAGCTGTGGTCGTACTTGCGCGCCTTGCGATCGGCATGCGGGATCTGGTCGTGCCGGTACATGGGCAGCAATACGTGCCGGGTGCCACCATAACTCCAGTTCATGTCCATGATGCGGCCGGTGTAGCCCAGGAAATCCTCGATCATGATGTCGCTGCCGAGGAACGAGTCGGTGCGCATGGTGGTGGCGACGCGGCGGACACGGCGCAGCAAGGGCACGTACATCCAGCCCTGCTCTTCGGCGGTGTCGTCACTGTTGTAGAAAATGAGCAGCTTGGTGTTGGCGACGTCAGTGGGTGACAGCGCGGTCAGCGTGATGGCGTTGTAAACCTTGTAGATGTTGTCCTTCAGCGCCGGCACGGGATCGACGACGTGGCGATACATGAAGCGCATCGCGGCCGCCTCGAACTCGAGCTCGCGTTCAATCTTCTGCGCGCGCATGTCGCGATAATGCCAGTACATCTCCGGGATTTCGCCGCCGTCGCCAGCGTAGCCGTAACGCATGTTCCAGATCAGCTTTTCTCCGGCTCGCGGGTCGTCACCCGAAAGCTCGCCGGGGAACGGCCTGCCGGCGACGTAGTTGAGCAGTTCGCCGGGGTTGGCGCCGAGCGCGGTTTCGCTGCCGTGCTGCTCGGTTGCCGAGACGTAGTTCGGATGCGGGTCGAACGAGATCGGATCCCCCACGGTAATGGTGAGCCAGCCTTCCCGAATCAGGTCAGCCAGGTCCGGGTCCAGCAACTGCTCGGATTGCTCCAGGTTGCTGCTGTCGATCACGGTACCGACCGGCGGCGAAAGCTCGAGCGCTGCGGCGGTATCGAAATCGAAATCGCCCGCGTGCAGCGACGGCGGCACCAGCAGCAGGGCCGAGGTAAGCCAGGTCAGGATGGAGAGGTTGGGGATCCGGTTCATGCTAGTCACACTATCTTCGTTTTGCGGTGGAATGCAGTCCGGCCGCGGTGCCGGCATCCGCATGGATTTGTCTGCTCTCAGTTTTCGGTGAGCGAGGCTCGTCGGATAACTCGTGTCGCGGGGAACCAGGGTGCTTTCCACCCCGCGGGTCGGATCGGGGCGTGGTGGCCAACCCGACGTGCGCTACGGGTTTCACGCCCGTGCAGCCTTCTCGAACCGCGGACAGGTCCCCGGAGGCCTGGCCGCCCATCGACGACGACGCACCAGCGCGGGACTTGCTCGTCTCTCCCCGGCTGTTGTCCCCGCCGCAGTGGCGCACCGCAGACCGCGGCATCGTGCGCTCAGATTTCCGTCCCGGGTTCGTGCTCGTCTCCGAGCATGCGCACTATAGCCCACGCCGTCATTCCGCGTATACCGCCGTCCGGATCGTCCAGCATCGGCGCGATGCGGTCCAGGTAGGCGCGGTCGGAACGCGCTCCCACCAGCCACACTGTCTGCATGCGGATGTCAGGATTGGGGTTGTCCAGACCCCACCCGTAGATGGGCTCGGGGTCGGAGTCGATGTCCGCCCACGACTCGACGAGGCGTGTGCCGACGTCGGAGTTCATGGCGCAGCAGGCGATCAGGGTGCGCGTAATGCGCGAGACCACCGGCCCCGGCAGGCGCCGCAGGCTGGCCGCCGCATTAGAGGCGTCTAGTCCCTTGCCGTTGGCGATGGTATAGACGAGCAGTTCGATCGACTCTTCGATACCGAATCCGGCCTCGCTGGCGAGCGCGGCCACCTGCACCTTGTACGAGGTGCCTTCACGCAGGCCCCTGAGCGCCGCCCGCGTCTGCTCGGTTTCCACCGCCCCCAGGCCGACCGCGGCAGCCTCCTGCGCCTCACTGCCGGAATTGCCCGAAATCTCGATCAGCCTCGCAATGGATTCGTCGCGGGCCGGCGTCCCGATCAGGGCGTACCAGGCGTAAGCGCGACTGGTGCTGTCTTCGCTGACATCCTCGGCAATTGCGCGCATGGGTGCTTCCATCACCTCGCTGGGGGTCGAGGCCAGCGCCTGCAGCGCATGCTTGCGCACCCAGAGGTCCTTGAGGTCGAGCGCATCCACCAGGAATTCGGCCATGTCCTCGCGCGGCCGGCTGGCCAGCGATTCGGACAGGAACTTCATGAACATGGCGTCGTCGGTAACGGCCGCGTAGCGATAGATGAGATCGAGACCGGCCGGATGCTGGACGTTCAGCAGCGTGTCGATGGCCGAGCGCATCAGCACCCAGTCGGGGTGCGCGAGGTTGTCGGCAAGGAACTGCAGTGCCTCCTTGTCACCAATCTCGACCAGGGTGCCCGCCCCACTGAACTGGTCGTAGATGTTGTCCGAACTGCGCAACTCGCGCGCGACGCTGATGGCGTCGCGAACGACGCGCTTCTCGTCAATCGCCGGCGCGCCCTGTGTGAGCAGCACGGTGCCGAGCAGCATGAGACGTGAAGCAAGCAGTTTCAGGGACATCCTCTACCTCGTTCGCACCAGACTGAACAAGTGATATCAAAGCGACCCGTAACGGGGCTAAAGGTTCCTTCCGATAATCGCAGGAATCCCGTTGCTTGAGAACCTGTGCGGACGCGTTTTGCTCGAGCGGACGAGGCACGGTACCGCTGCCGCATCCGGAACTGACAAAAAAAGGGGCGGGAGACTCGCGTCTCCCGCCCTGATTGTGGCGCTTTTCAGGCCGGTCTCAGAACTGGTACTTCAGCTCGAAGAAGACCTCGTCGTAGTTACGCAGACCACCGATACCCTGGCGACCCGGACCGAAGACGCCCGCGACATAAGGGTTGGTGCGACCGTCGGAACCCGGCGTGATGAAGGTCGTGAACGGCCCGTTGTCGTGCGTGGTGTTGTTATCGCCACCCCAGATGAGGTGGAAGCCACCCTTGATCGACCAGTGGTTGTCGATCAGCCACTCGAGGTTGAAGCCCGTGACGTGCGAGTTGGAATACTCTTCCCACACGTAGAAGCCGGTCGGCTTCAGTGTGTCGCGCATGTAGTTGCCGAGGAAGAAGAAGGTCGTAATCCAGTTGTGCTCGTCGACGAAGTAACCGGTGTTCTTGTCGCCCTCGTGATCCCAATACCAGGTATCGAAGATCTGCAGGGAGAGGAAGAACGTGCGGTCCTTGTTCAGGAACGGGATGAAGGTCGGACGGTCAAAGCCAAGCGAGAAGCGCATGACGTCCGAGGTGTCGACCCAGTCGATCGAACGGGTGTTGTTGACCAGTTCGTCGAAGGTCCAGGACGACTCGATACGCATGACCACGCCGGACCAGGACTCGAAGTAGTCCATGGCGAGACCCAGGGTGTGGGCCTGCTTGTACTCCTGCGAGGTCTGACCGCCGAGCACCGGCCCGCCGCCGCTGTGCACGCCATCGGGGCTGATCGCTCCCATGCCGGTCCACAGGTTGGCGCAGTTGCCGGTACGCAGACAGTTACGCGCTTCGGTGGCGTAGGCCGCAACCGGGCTGTTGGCGAGCGCGCGAGCGGCGTCTTCGGGACTCTGCGAAATGATCGGCACGGCCAGTGCCTGCAGGGCGGGATCGAGCTTGGATGCCGTCAGTACGTCGTTGATGCCGGCAGCCGGGCCGAGGGCCTGCACGCCGCGGAACGCAACGAGGTCGGCAATGGTGTTGTTGTTCGCCGCAGCCACGCCACCGGGCGTGAGGGCAGCAACGGTGTTAACCGTGTGGAACTTGATCACCGAAACGTCGTTCCAGCCGTACCAGTGCGAAACCGCGAAACGGAAGTCGCTCAGGCGGAACTCCCAGCGGAAGCCTGCTTCGGTGTTGTCGATGTCCCAGTCCGGCCGATTGTTGACATTGAGGCCGGCGGGCGCACCAAAGCCGGATGCCTTCCGGTTGTCGTTAGGCCCGAGCGAACCGCAGACGTCAACACTTGGCATGCCGTTGGCAATTGCGGTTGCTCCACTGACGCAGGGCTCGACCGAGAAGTAGGTGTTGAAGATCGCAAAGGTACTGATGTCCTTCGAGAACGGATGGGCCCAGAAGTGCGACGGGTTACCCAGCCCGACCTGCTGGAACTCGTCGAAGTTCCACACAACCTGGATAGCGTTGTCGGTTAGTGGACCGAACGAGCCGGCTTTCCACTGGACTGACGCCATCCACTGCGGGATACGGATGTCCTCGAACGAGTCGAAGAAGAAATGCTGACCGAAGTCGACCGGATTGATGAGGTCCTGCAGGCGGAAGAAGTCCGTCTTACCCCACACGATCTGCTGCTTGCCGACACGGAACCACCAGTCGTCGACAATGGCGTCGACATACAGCTCACGGAACGGATAAAGCCGGCCGTTGGAGTCCGTGTTGAGGGTCGCGACGTCGATGTTGTCGAGATTGAGGTCGACACAGCGATGACAGTCGAGGTTCAGGTTGGAAGACTTCTGCACGACCTGCGGGAAGCCGCCGCCGGCGGCCTGGACGCCACCGCCCGGGAGGAAGCGGACGGTCTGTCCGGTCGACTGTGCCTTGCGGAAGTCGACCTCGAAGTTCTGCGCCAGCCAGGACGGGTTCTCGAAGCCCTGCGCGACAATCTTGCCGATACCGCCGGTCTGGAACGCGCCGTCACCGAAGAAGGCGTCAAAGCCGCCGAAGGCCAGACCCTCGTTGGTGTAGTTGAACGGCGCGCGGTCCTGTAGCGAAGGCTCGGTCGTGCCGTCACCGATCCGGTTGGACGACAGGTCGCCCATGTCCTGAACGATGTCGTATTCCGGGCGCGCGATGGCGACGAAGGTCAGTTCGTCGAACGGGCCGACGTCGGTGTACTGCAGTGCCGCTTCCACCTGGAAGCGCTGAATCCACTGGCCCAGGTAGACCGGACCGGATCCGACGCGTGAACGGACTTCACTCTTCAGGAACCCTTCCACCTCGAGCTCGCCACCGAGGGCGTCGATCGTGATGCGGGCGTGCGCGGGTGCGGCGAGGGTCGCCAGCGCCAGCGCAGCCAGGGTTCCTTGAAAAGCGCCTTTCAAGTGCTTCATGGTTTTATCTCCCATGTTTCCCCCTTCTCAGGATGGCCAGGGCGCCCTTCTCAGGTGCCTTTGGCCGTTTCGTGCTCATGCACATAAGAATCTTCTTCCACTGCCCTGCTCGACACGTCCCCGGTCTCGTCGTCGTCGACGTGCGACTTCATGACGAAGCTCGGCTTGAACACCTTGACCAGCAGCGGCAGCAGTGAAATCGATCCGATCATGTTGCTGACCATCAGCAGGGTCAGCAGCATCGCCATCTCGCTGTTGAAGCGCAGCGAGGAGCCCGGAATCCAGTAAGCGATACCCGCGACGACCGTCACGGCGGTGAACAACACCGCGGCGCCGGTGGTCGACAGCGATACGCGCACGGCATCTTCCAGGGTGCGGTGACGCACCTCCTCGCGGATGCGGTCGAGCATGTAGATGGCGTAGTCGACGCCGATGCCGATACCGACCGCCGTCACCGGCAGCGTGTTGATGTTGAGGCCGATACCGCGGAAACCCATGTAGGCGCGGTTGATGATGACGGCCATCGCCAGCACCACGAATACCAGCAGCGCGGCTGTGATCGACCGGTAGGTCAGCATGACCGAGAGCATGACGACGACCATGATGAGGATGGTCTGGTTGAGCTCGGAGCGCTCCACCTCCTCATTGCCGGCTGCCGTGGTACCGATGATGCCGCCGGCGAAGCGTGGCGTGACGCCTTCGATCGGATGCTCGTCGAGGAACTTCTTGGCAGCTTCGACGGCCGCGTGCACGGTCGGACCGGTCGCGTCCTTGAAGAACACGACGAAGTTGGCCGTACGACCTTCGAGGTCCATGTACTCGAGGATGACGCCGGGGATCGCGGCACCGGCCTCGTACATGAACAGGGTGTTGCCGACATCACGCTGGGTCGAAGGAATCAGCGACCAGCGCGGATCGTCGTAGTGGTAGAGGCGATTGATCGAGCGCACCAGGTTGGGAATGTCACGCGTGCCGCCGTAGTTGACGACGTTGGACATGTAGCGGCCGAACTCTTCCATGACGTCGACCACTTCGGGGTCCTTCATCTTGTGCGCTTCTTCGGCCTCGAAGTAGATGCTGAACTGGTTGGCGCCGGCGAACTTGCCGGCGATGTGCGCGGCCGCAATGTTGTACTCGGAATCACCGAACAGGATCGGCGAGCCGGGCTTCTCTTCACCGACCACCATGTCCCTGGCGTAGTACAGGCTGAAAACCACGATCAGGGCCGCGATGCCGAATACCGGGAAGATCGCCTTCGGCGAGGTCAGGAACACCGACCAGCTCGCCATCACGCGGGAGAAGACGTGCTTGTGCTCCTCCTCGCGGCTGACATGCGGCGCCGGCAGGTAGGACAGCACCATGGGCACCAGGATGGTCACGGTGACCATGTTGCTGAGCGACCAGAAGCTGCAGAAGTAACCGAGCTTGGCGATGATCGGAATCGACGAGACCGTCAGCACGTAGAGGCCGGCTGCGTCGGTGAAGATGGCGATGGACGCCGGCACGATGAGCTCGCCCATGCTGGTGCGCACGGCGGCCTCGCGCGACTCGCCGATACGCAGCTCGTCGTGGAAGCGCTCCATCATCTGCACGCAGTGACTGGCGGTTCGCGCGGAGATCAGGATCGGCACCACCAGGATCAGCGGATCCAGGTTGAAGTCCAGCCAGCCGACCAGCCCCAGTCCCCAGATCGCGGCCATGCCGGTACCCAGCATGGGTACGAAAACGCCCGCGAAGGAGCGGAAATGCAGCCACAGCAGCAGGATCATGACCGCAGCGGTGACGCTGAAAATCAGGGCCAGCTCTTCCGAGTGGTAGTAGATCCAGCCCTTGAGCATGGGTTCGCCGGCGATGTAGAGGCTGGTCTCGCCGTCCGCCTCGACCTCGGCCTTGAGCTCGCGCAGGCGGGTGAAGATTTCGTTGTAGTCAAGGCGTTCCTCGTCGAAGCCCGCCAGGATCAGCGCGGCGGTACCGTCGGTCGAGATATAGGTACCGTAGACGATGTCGTTATTGAACGATTCCTCGCGCAGCTGCTTGAGTGCCTCGGGATCCTTGGGCACCTCGCGCGGCAGTACCGCCTCGGACTTGATCAGGCCGCCAGCGGTGGTGCGGATGCGGCGGATCTTGGGGTGCGCGATGCTCGCGACCTGGTAGTGGTTGACCCCGGAAATGAGGTCGACCTCCTCGGTCAGGTGCTTGATCTTGTTCAGCGTGTCGTAGGTGAAGATGTCGCCGTCGCCTTCGACCTGCAGCGACATGGTGACCACGTTGGCGCCGCCGAAGGTGGTCTTCATGCGGTTGTAGTTCTTGATGTAATCGTGCTTGGCCGGGAGCAGGTCCGCGAAGCGAGAGTAGACCTCGATCGACGGCAGCGACCACGCCAATACCAGCGTGGGAATGACGATCATGGCGATCGTGACCAGGCGATGGTCGAGCATCCAGTTCGCCATCCGCTGTCCGAGCGTGAGTCGTTCGTTGGCCAAAGCTTACCCCCCAGTTGCACATTCGGCAGGACCGCCCGCTCGGCGATCCCATACGCAAGGCCGCACACGCAGGTGTGTGCCGCAGGCGGATTCTGGCACGATTGTGGTAAAAGATAAACACCCTAAACGTTGCTAATGCGCAACATATTGACTGCCGCACTGCCCGCCGCGACCCGCGCGCTGGCGGGCTCCGTCGTTCATCCGGGGATCGCCCCCTGCACCGTACCGTGGCGCATGTGGCTGGCACGCCCGGCAGCGCCGCGGGGCCCGCGACGGCCCCTGAGCCATACCACCCCGCGGGAGCAGGCAGCTGCAGCGCAGCACGCGCGCCGCCCGCCGCTGCCGGGCCGGCGCGACTCCGGCTGCGTCCCGCGACCCGCCGGCGCGGTGTCCGCGGACGACAGCGACGACCCGCTTCGACGATGATTCAGTGCGAGCCGGGTCAACCGCGCAAGGCCCGAACCGAGGCCGGCCGTGTCGCCGGTTCGCGCACGTGCGGGTTCAGCCTGTCGCCCTGCTCCGCGCTTGCAAGCGGCGCAACCTTCGGTGCACAGTGGCGCCCGTTTTCGACAACCGTACAGGGCGGGACATGAGCGCAGATCCGATCACCTCCGAGCAGTTCCGCCGCGCCTGCGGCCTGTGGGCAACCGGCGTATCCATCGTGACCACGGTCGACTCGAACGGCATCCCCTACGGCCTGACGATGAATGCGGTGAGTTCGCTGTCTCTGGATCCACCGATGTTCCTCGTCTGTGTGGACAAGGGCTCAGATACGCTCGCTCCGATGACGGCCAGCCGCACCTTCTGCGTCAACGTGCTCACCCAGCGCCAGCAGGATCTGTCCAACCGCTTTGCCAAGAAGGGACAGGACAAGTTCGACGGCGTTGCCTGGTCGACCGGCGCCACCGGGGCGCCCCTGATCGACGACTCGCTGGTCTCCATCGAATGTGACGTCAGTGACGTCCTGGAAGGCGGCGACCACAAGATTTTCTGTGGCGAGGTGCGCGGCATCGTCAGCAACGATTCGGTTGACGTGGAACCGTTGCTGTACTACGGCGGCGGTTACGGCGCACTGTCGCGCACCTGACGAACGGCGCGTTCAATCTTGTGCGCGCCACTGGGTTGTTGATACTTTACCGGTCCTTTCCTGGGGAGGCGCGGGTGCACCTGCACCGCTACGACTGGCCGGTCGAGGCTGGCAGCGCCGGCACTGTGCTCAATTCGTTCTGACGGGTGATTCCGATACCGCTATGAAACTTTCATCGACTACGTTTCGACTTCGTTGCCTGGGTGCCGCCACGGCGGCGCTGTTCACCGCCCTGCCTGCGGTCGCAGCGGACAATGCCGGCGCGACTGCCGCACGCACCTCGCAACGCACCGATTTCCTGGATGCCGCTTACCTGCCGGGCCTGGACCGGGTGCTGGTGGCAGGTCACTACGGTTTGATCGCGCTGGTCGAGGTCGGTGACGACTCGGCGCGCATGCAGCTCGTGCCCGGCGTGCCGAACGAGGACTTCACCGCGCTGGAGATGGTCTCCGACAGCGAGGCACTGATCGGCGCCTCGACCGGACACCTCTATCGCTTCGACGGCACCAGCCTGACCCAGATTGCAGAGCTGTCCGAGTACAACGAACCGATTCTCGACATCGCGGCAGACGGCGACACGGTGTGGGTGGTCGGGGCGCGTGGTCTGCTTGCGCGCAGCACCGACGGCGAGACCTTCGAAGCGGTCGAGATCAGTGACGTCGTCATGCCGCAAGTGGAGTTTCCCGGCACCCAGGCCGCGGACTGGTACTTCGGAGTCAGCAACGTCAACCCGGACTCGATCGAGTTCAGTGGCTACGTCAACGGTGAGCCGGCCGTCGAGGAAGAGCACTACATCATGTTCCCCGACGAAGGCTTCGTGCAGTTCCAGACCGACTTCGACAGTGAGCCGCGCCCCTCGGTAGCCTTCACCTTCAACCCGGGACCGCCGTTCCGCACCGGCGATGTGTCGTGGAACGTGGTGCTGCTCGAAGGCGGCACGGTCACTATCGCCGGCGAATTCGGCATGATCCTGCAAAGCCCGGACAACGGTGAGTCCTGGGTGCGACGCGACACCCAGTTGGTGCCACGTGAGCCCGAACCGGCCTACTGGATGGCCGGCGTGCAACAGGACGAGCGCATCTGGCTGACCGGTGCTGCCGGCGTGTCACAACGCAGCACCGATGGCGGCAAGACCTGGACGGATAACCCCAAGCCGGGACGTGAAGGCATCTTCGGCGTAACCTTCACCGGCAACGGTACGCCGCTGATCGCCGGCGCGGTTGGCCTGATCGGGTTCCTCGATAACAACAAGTGGCAGATCGCCGACCGCACGCGTCTCAAGCTGCTGTCCTGGCTCAAGACCCCGGTGGCGCTGCCGGACGGCAGCCTGCTGGTGATGGGCGGGCGCGCCACCGCGATCCGTTACGCCAACGGCGAGTTCGTGCGCGTTCCGGTAACGTTCTGAACCGCGCCCAGCAAGGGCCGGCACAAGGGGGGCTCACGCCCCCCTTTTTTGTGCCTTGCCGCCGCCGGCGCCGTAGCTGCGGGTGATCTCCTTGCGCCGGAAGCAGTCCCGGGAGTGGTCGTTGACCAGCCCGGTGGCCTGCATGTGCGCATAGACGATGGTCGAGCCGACGAACTTGAAGCCACGCTTTTTCAGATCGCGGCTGAGGGCGTCGGATTCGGGGCTGGTCGCGGCGTAGTCGGCGCGCGTACGCGGCGCGTTGACGATGGGTTGGCCGCCGACGAAAGACCACAGGTAGTCACAGAAACTGCCGTGCTCTTCCTGCACCGCGAGAAATGCGCGCGCATTGCTCACCGCCGCCTGCATTTTCAGGCGGTTGCGAATCAGTCCGGGGTCGGCCAGCAGCTTCTCGATGCGTGCCGGGCGAAAGCGCGCGACGCCTTCGGGATCGAAATCCGCGAACGCCTCGCGGTAGCGCTCGCGCTTCTTGAGCACCGTGTACCAGGACAGTCCGGCCTGCGCGCCCTCGAGCAGCAGGAACTCGAACATGGTGCGATCGTCGTGCACCGGCACGCCCCATTCGTCATCGTGGTAGGCGACGTAGTCGGGCTTGTCCAGCTCGACCCAGGGACAGCGTTTCAGCTCGGCGGGCACTGCGCGGGCCTCCGCTCAGTCGAGCTCGATGGCGAGTGCTGTCGCCTCGCCGCCGCCGATACACAGGCTGGCGACACCACGTTTGGCACCGAGGTCGCGCATGGCGTGGACCAGGGTCACGACGATGCGCGCGCCGGATGCGCCGATCGGATGTCCCAGCGCGCAGGCGCCGCCGCGCACGTTGAGCTTGTCGTGCGGGATGCCGAGGTCGTGCATCGCCGCCATCGCCACCACCGCGAAGGCTTCGTTGACCTCGAACAGGTCGACGTCAGCGACGCTCCAGCCGACCCGGTCGAGCAGCTTGCCGATGGCATGGACCGGCGCGGTGGTAAACCAGCCGGGCTCCTGGGCGTGGCTGGCGTGCGCCAGGATGCGCGCGTCCGCCTTGAGTCCCAGCGCCTCGGCGCGGGCCGCAGAGCACAGGACCACCGCCGCTCCGCCGTCCGAGATGGAGCTCGAATTCGCTGCGGTCACGGTACCGTCCTTGGCGAACGCCGGACGCAGGTGCGGGATTTTGTCGAGCTGGGCCTTGCCCGGTTGCTCGTCGGTATCCACCACCCGCTCGCCCTTGCGGTCGGCGATGGTCACCGGCTCGATCTCAGCGGTGAAGTGCTGGCCGCCGATGGCGCGCTGCGCGCGCTTCAG
The DNA here is from genome assembly GCA_041984235.1 of Gammaproteobacteria bacterium. Taxonomy (GTDB): domain Bacteria; phylum Pseudomonadota; class Gammaproteobacteria; genus JBHIYN01. The sequence continues at coordinate 116,516 of JBHIYN010000003.1, read as the reverse complement.
TGACTCGATCGCATAGCCATCCTGCGCCTCGCGCGTAAACGCGTACTTCTTCGCGCACTCCTCGGCGAAAGACCCCATCAGCCGGCCTTTCTCGTAGGCATCCTCGAGCCCGTCGAAGAACATGTGGTCGAGCATTTCGCCGTGACCGAGGCGCATGCCGCCGCGCACCTTGGGCAGCAGGTAAGGGGCGTTGGTCATGCTCTCCATACCGCCCGCCACGACCACGCCCGCCGAGCCGGCATTGATGGCATCGTGCGCCATCATGATCGCTTTCATGCCCGAACCGCACATCTTGTTCACGGTCGTGCACGGGGTGGCTTCGGGAATGCCGGCGCCCAGCGAGGCCTGCCGCGCCGGAGCCTGGCCCAGCCCGGCTGGCAGCACGCAGCCCATGATGGTCTCGTCGATGGCGTCGGCGGCGACGTCGGCGCGCCTGAGCGCACCACGCACCGCGGTCGCGCCCAGTGCCGGCGCGGCGACGTCGGAAAGCTCGCCCTGCATGCCGCCCATGGGCGTGCGGGCCAGGCCCGCGATGAGAGTGGGTTCAGTCATGGTGTCCTCCGCGAAATGCTGAAACGGGAAATCCTGTGACCCGATTATCGCACTGCCGGGCGCGCGCGTGACCGTCGGCCCTCAGGCGTCGGCGCCGAGCTCGGCAACGATCTCCGCGGCTATCGGAAAAGCCGAGGTGGCAGCCGGCGACGGCGCGTTCAGCACGTGCACGCTGCGCGTCCCACGGGCGAACAGAAAGTCACTGACCAGCTCACCGCTGCGGGTGACGGCCTGGGCACGGATGCCGCAGCGATGCTGCGCGAGGTCGGCGAGCTCCAGCGCGGGACAATAGCGGCGCGCCGCCTGCAGGTAGGCGCGCCGGCTCAGCGCATGCAGACACTCGCCGGCGCCGGCGCGCGGGTAACGTGCGAGCACCCGCCAGGTGCCGGGCCAGCGCAGCGTCTCGCGGAAGTCGCGTGCCTCGAACGCCCACTTGCGATAGCGCTCGCGCGCGCCGGCCAGCATGGCGGTCGGGCCCACGGTCAGCGCACCGTCGACCGTCGGCGTGAGGTGGACGCCAAGGAACGGCAGGCGCGGATCCGGCACGGGATAGATCAGTGCATCGACGAGCCCGGCTCGCGCCGCCGGCAGCCGGTAATAATCGCCCCGGAACGGCACGATGGCGCAGTCGGGCGCGAGCCCGGCAAGACGCGCCAGGCGGTCGGCCTGCAGTCCCCCGCAAACGGCCAGGCGCCGGGCGTCGAAGCGCCTGGCGACGGTCTCGACTGCGACCCGGTCACGCTGCTCGGCGATGGCCCGCACCTCCTCGCCCAGCACCACCTCGCCGCCATTGGCGACGACCAGATCCGCCAGCCGGCGGCAGAGCGCCGGGTAGTCGGTAATTGCGGTCTCCCCGACGTACAGCGCGGCGCGGCCGTCGACGCGCGGCTCGCGTTCGCGAATCGCGGCAGCATCCAGCCAGGTGCACGCCAGCCCGTTGTCCGCGGCTCGCGCCGCCAGGGCCCGCAGGCGCTCGACCTCGACGCCGTCGGTGGCCACGATCAGCTTGCCCGGCCGGCGCATCGGGATCGCGTGCTCTTCGCAGAACGCCAGCGTGGCAGTGATGCCGCGGCGGCACAGGCGCGCCTTGAGACTGCCCGGGGCATAGTAGACCCCGGCGTGCACCACGCCGCTGTTGTGGCCGCTCTGGTGGGTGGCCACGTTCGTTTCCTTGTCGATGACCGCGACTGCCGCGCCCGGATGCCGGGCCTGGAATTCCCGCGCCGCCGCCAGCCCGACGATGCCGGCGCCGATGACCAGGCAGTCGAGCATCACCGCCGGCCGCGGCTTGCTAGAATGCGCGCCCCTTCACACGAGATCACGACAGGCACCGTCCATGAGCGAGAACAAGGCGACCAATGTTACCTGGCACGAACATCACGTCAGCCGCGGCGAGCGTGCGGCCCTCAAGGGCCACGGCAGCGCCGTGCTCTGGTTCACCGGGCTGAGCGGCGCCGGCAAGAGCTCGATTGCCAACGAGGTCGAGACCCTGCTCAATGCGCGCGGCGTGCACACCTACCTGCTCGACGGCGACAACGTGCGCCACGGGCTGAACAAGAATCTCGGCTTCTCGGCCGAGGATCGCGCGGAGAACATTCGTCGCATCGGCGAGGTGGCGAAGCTCATGACCGACGCCGGGCTGATCACGCTGACCGCGTTCATATCGCCGTACCGGGTCGACCGCGACAACGTGCGTGCTCTCCTCGGCGACGGCGAGTTCGTCGAGATCCTGTGCCAGGCATCGCTGGACACCTGCGAATCACGCGACCCCAAGGGCTTGTACAAGAAAGCCCGCGCCGGTGAAATCAAGGGCTTCACCGGCATCGACGACCCGTACGAGTCGCCGCAGAACCCGGAGATCGTGCTCGATTCCGACAACAAGGACATCCCCACCCTGGCGGCCGAGGTGGTGGCCTGGCTTGAGGCGCGCGGCGTGCTGCCGGCCTGAGCATTGCGCGCGCTCATCGCGGCCCGTCGCCCACGACTTTACCCGGGTTCATCAGGCCGAGCGGATCCAGGGTGCGTTTGAGCGCACGCATGAGGTCGAGGCGCGTCGGCGAGGCATAGTCTTCGAGCAAGCCGCGTTTCAGCGCGCCCACCCCGTGCTCGGCACTGAAGCTGCCGCCCATCGCATGCGCCAGGTCGTGCAGCACCGCGCTCACGGCATCGCCGTGCGCGGCGCGAAACGCGGCCGCGTCGGCATCGGCCGGCGCCAGCACGTTGAAATGCACGTTGCCGTCGCCGACGTGGCCGTATACCGAGATCCGGGCCGACGGCCAGCGTGACGCGATCGCGCGCCTGGCGCGCTCGACGAATGCCGGCACGTCGCCGATGCGCACCGAGATGTCGTGCTTGATCGAGCCACCGAGCGCCTTCTCCGCGGCCGGCACCGATTCGCGCAGCCGCCACATGGCGTCGCGCTGTGCCCCGGAGCCGGCCAGCACCGCGTCCTGCAGCCAGCCCTCCGTGATGGCGTCGGCAAGCACCTGCTCGACAGGTGACTCTCCCGGCTGTTGCGCGCCGAACTCACTCCATTCGACCAGTGCGTAATGGGCATGTGGGCGCTCGAAGGGTGTGCGCAGCTCGGCAAAGCCCGCGGTGACGAACGCCAGCGCATCCGCCGACAGGTACTCGAACGAGGTCAGCACGTCGCCGGCCGCGCGTCGCAGGGCGCCGAGCAGGCGCACCGCGGCACCAACATCGGCCAGCGCGACCATCGCCGTGCCGCGCGCCTCTGCCGCAGGGAACAGTTTCAGCGTGGCCGCGGTGATGATGCCCAGCGTGCCCTCCGCGCCGATGAACAGGTCGCGCAGGTCGTAGCCGGTGTTGTCCTTGCGCAGGCCGCGCAGCTCGCTCAGCACGCGGCCGTCCGGCAGCACCACCTCGATGCCGAGCGCCAGCTCGCGCGCGGTCCCGTAACGCAGCACGGCCAGCCCGCCGGCATTGGTCGCGAGGTTGCCGCCGACCTGGCAGCTGGCCTCCGAGCCCATGCTGAGCGGTAACAGCAGGCCATGCTCCGCGGCCGCCGCCTGCGCCTGCGCGAGCACCACGCCGGCTTCGACGGTGAGCGTGAAGCCGACGGCGTCGACCTCGATGACGCGGTCGAGTCGCTCCAGGCTGATCACGACCTGCTCGCCGGAAGTATCCGGGGTCGCACCGCCGCAGTAACCGGTATTGCCGCCCTGTGGCACCATCGCGACGCGGGCCGCGTGACAGTGGGCGACGACGGTCGCGAGCTCGGTGCGATCCGCCGGCCGGACTACCGCGGCGGGCCGACCGTGGTAGAGGCGCCGCTCGTCGATCGCGTAGCGCTCGACCTCCTGCGCCTGCCGCAGGCAGTGCGCCGCGCCGACCACCGCCGCGAGGCGTTCGAGCAGATCGCTCAGGCTGCGCGCACCGCCGCCGCGGCGCGCTTGAACGAGGCGCAGCGCTGAAAGTAGTTCTCGGTGGTCTTGGGCATCGGCACACGGGCGAAGGCAATCCATTCGATCAGGCGCTTGCCCTCGCGCACCAGCGCCATGCCCTGCTCGGCCATGGCACGGAACTCGTCGCTGCCGCCGCGATCCGGCTCGAACGCCCACAGCTCGTCGCCGGCGACCACGAACTCGGGCCACACGCGGAAAATGGCGGGGTCGGTCTTGATCGTCTCCGACTCGTGCTTGGCCGCGCGGGCGTAGGCCTCGACCAGGCGCGGCAGGCCGCCGAAACCCGGCGCCTCGCCGAACGTTTCGAGCAGGTGATGGGCGATGTCGTCGATGGCCGCCATGGTCAGCGCGATCTTGATGTAGCGCGACTCGTAGAACTCGGCGACCGGCATGTAGAAGACCTTGAGCGGCTCGCCCCACAGCTCGTCCAGTCCCTCCTCGCCGCTGTAATGCTTGACCTGCTTGCCGAGGTCGAAGGCCTCGAGGAAACACGACTCGCACTCCAGCATGAGCTCGTTGGACTGCGTGATCTCGATGCCGCGCTTCTTGAGCTCGAAGATCATTGTGAAGATGTCCGAGCCGCGATTCAGCAGCGCCCCGGCCAGCATCGCCGCATTGACCCGTTTGCGCCCGGGCTCGCGCTCGGCCTCGTAGGCGACGCGGGCCTCGGCGAGGTTGTAGCCGGGCGTGTTGATGCCGGGCTCGGTGTGATGAAAGACGCGCTTGGTGAGCTGGTCGATGAGCTCGCGGCGGGCGGCAGCCTCGTCGACCGGCACCTCGTAGCGCCGAATCCAGTAGCCGTCGTAGAAGACGCTGTCGGTGCCGTCGACGGTGCGCACGGTGCCGTTCGGCACGGGCGCTTCGGCGGCGGCGTCGCTGGCGCTGACCGAACTCACGCTGTGAGGGGCGGGCGGCAGGCAGCCGCAGCGGGCATGACGGGCGTCGCGAGCGATGTCACGATCATCATGGGCGCGGATCATACCGGGTCGATCGACAGACCGGAACCGTGCCGTGACACTCTTTTTCAACGCCCGCGGACCGCGCCCGCCGGCTCTGCTCAGGCATCGGGGAAGCGGTACTCGCTCAGACGCTCGCGCAGATTCAGCTTGCTGACCTTGCCGGTCGCGGTATGCGGCAGTTCGTCCACGAACACGACGTCGTTCGGGATCCACCATTTCGCCACCCGGCCTTCGAACCCCTCCAGCAGCTCCGCGCGCAGCGCATCGCCGGCCTGGTCGCTGACCACGACCAGCAGCGGGCGTTCCTGCCACTTCGGATGCTGCATGCCGACCACGGCGCATTCGCGCACCGCCGGGTGCGACATGGCGACGTTCTCCAGGTCGATGGAGCTGATCCACTCCCCGCCCGACTTGATCACGTCCTTGGTGCGGTCGGTGATCTTGACGAAACCGTCCGCATCGATAGTGGCGACGTCGCCGGTGTCGAACCAGCCGTCTTCGCCGTGCGCACTCGATTCGCCCTCGAGCCGGTAATAGCCGCTGCAGACCCACGGTCCGCGCACCTGCAGCGCGCCGAAGCGCTCGCCGTCCCACGGCAGCTCGAGGCCGTCCTCGTCGACGATGCGGATGTCGACCCCTGGCAATGGCCGCCCCTGGCGCACGACGTGATCGCGCAGCGCGGGGCCTTCGAGATCCTCGGTGTGCGCATTGTGGCGGTTGGCGGTGCCCAGCGGACTCATTTCGGTCATGCCCCAGCCGTGCAGCACCTCGACGCCGTAGCCGTCACGGAACTTCTCGATCATCGACAGCGGGCAGGCCGAGCCGCCGATCACGGTGCGCCGCAACGGCTTGAGGTCGCGGCCGCTGCGTTCCAGGTAGTCGAGCATGGGCAGCCACACGGTCGGCACGCCGCCGGCGATGGTCACGCCCTCGTCGTTGACCAGGTCTACCAGCGTCTGCGGATCGCTCAGCCGCGGCCCCGGGAAAACCAGCTTGGCGCCGACCATCATGCCGCCGTAGGGGTAACCCCACGCGTTGACGTGGAACATCGGCACCACCGGCAGCACGCAGTCGAGGGCGCCGAGGCCGGCCGAATCGGGCAACGCCAGGCCGTAAGCGTGCAGCACCGTGCTGCGATGGGAATAGAGCACGCCCTTGGGGTGACCGGTGGTGCCCGAGGTGTAGCACAGGCTGCTCGCCGTGCGCTCGTCGAAGTCCGGCCAGTCGTAGTCGTCCGATTCACTTTCGAGCAGGGTTTCGTAGCACGCCAGGCCCGGCAGATCGACATCGGGCATCGCGGCCGGCGAGGTCATCGCAATGTAGCCGCGAACGCCCGGGCACTGGCCGGCGACCTTCGCCAGCGCCGGCGCGAATGCCGGATCGAAGAAGATCCATTCGTCCTCTGCGTGGTTGATGATGTAGACGAGTTGTTCTTCGAACAGGCGCGGATTGATGGTGTGCAGCACGCGCCCGGCACAGGACACACCGTAGTACAGCTCGAGATGACGAAAGTCGTTCCAGCCCAGCGTGCCGATGCGCCCGTCTGCACTGCAGCCGAGCCGGTCGAGCAGGTTGCTGACCCGGCGTGCGCGCGCGAAACACTCGCGGTAGGTATAGCGATGACGTTCGTGATCGACGGTAACCGAGACGACCTCGCGAAAGCCGTGGTTGCGCTCCGCGTGCCGCGCGATGTTCTTGATCAGCAGCGGGGTATCCATCATCAGGCCAAACATGCGTGCTCTCCGGCAGTGGCGGTAGTGGGCGCCGCGGGCGGCGCGCTCAGGGTCGGCGATTCTAGCGGGCCGGCCGCCCGACGTCTCGGCGCCGCCGGATTCCGGCGCGCTCGCCCGCATGCTACATTGCGCGCCCGATGAGCGCCGCGAGCCTGACGATTCCACGCCCGGACGACTGGCACGTCCACCTGCGCGACGGCGTGATGCTGCAGGCAGTGCTCGACGACACTGCGCGCAACTTCGGCCGTGCCATCGTCATGCCCAACCTGGCCCCGCCCGTGACCAGCGCCGCACTGGCCGTGGCCTACCGCGAACGCATCCTCGCGGCGCTCGCCCCGGGGCGGGTTTTCGAACCGCTCATGACCTGCTATCTCACCGATCGCACCGATGCCGCCGATCTCGTTGCCGGCGCCCGCGACGGCGTGTTCGCGGCCGCCAAGCTCTACCCGGCCGGCGCGACCACCAACTCCGATGCGGGGGTCACCGACGTCGCCCGCATCGACGGCGTGCTCGAGGCCATGAACGCGGCCGGCATTCCGCTGCTGGTGCACGGCGAGGTGGTCGACGACGCGGTCGACGTCTTCGACCGCGAGGCGGTTTTCATCGAGCGCGTGCTCGACCCGCTGCGTGCACGCCATCCCGGCCTGCGCGTGGTCCTCGAACACATCACGACCAGCGACGCGGTGGCCTACGTCGGCGCGGCCGACGCCGACCAGCTCGCGGCGACGATCACCCCGCACCACCTGACCATCAACCGCAACGCCATGTTCCACGGCGGCCTGCGGCCGCATTTCTACTGCCTGCCGGTCGCCAAGCGCGAGCAGCACCGCGAAGCGCTGTGCCGCGCCGCCTGCTCCGGCGATGCACACTATTTCCTCGGCACCGATTCGGCGCCACATCGGCGCGCAGTCAAGGAAGCGGCCTGTGGCTGCGCCGGCATCTACAACAGCCCGACCGCACTGGCCACCTACCTGGCGGTGTTCGAGGCCGCCGGCGCGCTGGATCGCTTCGCCGCCTTCGCCAGCGAGAACGGCCCGCGCTTCTATCGTCGTCCGGTCAACCCGGAGCGCGTCACCTTCGAGCGCAGCGACGTTCCGCTGGCCGCGTCGAGCGCGGCGCAGGACGAGATCGAGCTGTTCGAGCCGCCCGGCGGCACGCACTGGCGGCTGGCAGACGCGGCGTGAGCGATCCGGCCTGGCTAGCCTACGATCGCGGGCACGTCTGGCATCCCTACAGCACGCTGATCGATCCGCCGCCGGTCTTCCCCGCGGTGGGTGCCGAGGGCTGCCGCATTCGCCTGGCCGACGGCCGTGAGCTGATCGACGGCATGGCGTCGTGGTGGTCCGCCATCCACGGCTACAACCACCCGGTCATCAACGCCGCGGTCAGTGCGCAGCTCGAACGCATGGCGCACGTCATGTTCGGCGGACTCACCCACGAAGGCGCCGTGGAGCTCGCCCGCAGCCTGGTCGGGATGACGCCGGGCGGACTCGATTACGTCTTCTTCGCCGACTCCGGATCGGTTGCGGTCGAGGTCGCGATCAAGATGGCCCTGCAGTACCGCGCGGTGCGCGGGGAGCGCGGTCGGCGCCGCCTGCTGACCCTGCGCGGGGGCTACCATGGCGATACCTTCGGCGCCATGGCCGTGTGCGACCCGGTGACCGGCATGCACGGCCTGTTCAGCGGCCTGCTGCCCGAGCACGTCTTCGTGCCGCGCCCCGCCGTGCGCTTCGGCGAGGCCTGGGATGCGCAGGATTTCGCACCCTTCGAGGCCGCCGTGGAAGCGCATGCCGACGAGCTTGCCGCGGTCATCCTCGAGCCCGTCGTGCAGGGTGCCGGCGGCATGTGGTTCTACCATCCGGATTACCTTGCCGCGGTGCGCGCGCTGTGCGATCGCCACGGCCTGCTGCTGATCGCCGACGAGATCGCGACCGGTTTCGGGCGCAGCGGCGCGCTGTTCGCCTGCGATCACGCGGGCATCGCGCCAGACATCATGTGCCTGGGCAAGGGACTCACCGGCGGGTACATGACCCTCGCCGCGACGCTCGCCAACGAGCGCGTCGCCCATACCCTGAGCAGCGGCGAGCCCGGCGTGCTCATGCACGGCCCGACCTTCATGGCCAACCCGCTGGCCTGCGCCGCCGCGCGCGCCAGCATCGACCTGCTGCAGAGCGCTGACTGGCAGGGCAACGTCGCGCGCATCGCGCGCGGCCTGGAGCGTGGTCTGGCGCCGGCGCGCGCCCTGCCGGACGTGGTCGACGTGCGCGTACTCGGCGCGATCGGCGTGATCGAGCTCGCCCAGGCCGTCGACATGCACGTCGCGCCGTCGGCCTTCGTCGATCGCGGCGTCTGGGTGCGCCCGTTCGGGCGCCTGGTGTACGTGATGCCACCCTACGTCATCAGTGACGAGGAGCTGGCGACGCTGACCGCTGCGATGTGCGAGGTCGTCGCCGAGCGTCCGTGGCCGCGCGCGGCGCAGCCGGCATGAGTCGTCGCCCACTGCCCGCGCTGGACCCCGACGTGGCGCGCGCGATGGCGCGCTGGCCGGACGTGCCGGAGTGTTTCGGCTGGCTCTCGCTGGACCGCCGCGGGCGCTGGCGCATCCGCGGCGAGATCATCGCGCACCCCCGCGCGTGCGCCTTCCTGGGGCGCAACTACCGGGACGACGAGGACGGCCGGTGGTACGTGCAGAACGGTCCGCAACGGGTGTTCGTGGAACTCGAGTACACGCCATGGATCCTGCGCCTGCAGCCGGACGGCAGCTTCACTACGCACACCGGGCTGGCATTCGGCGACGTCGCGGCGGCTTACCGCGACGACGAAGGCAACCTGCTGCTGGCCGCGGCGCTCGGCCCCGGACTGGTCGACGATCGCGATCTCGGTGCGCTTGCTGACAACCTGGCGGACAACCTCGCTGACAACCCGGCCGAAAACGCCAACGGCGCCGTCCTGCGGCACCAGGGTCGCGAGCTGCCGCTACAGCCGCTGGCGCGAGCCGCGGTGCCCGCGCACTTCGGCTTCGTCGCCGTGCCGGCGCCCGCCTGAGCGCATGCCGCCGCTGCGCTGATGCTGCCGCTGCACGACGACAACCCGACCCAGCTGAAGCCCTATGTCACGGTGGCGCTGCTGCTCGCGTGCGGCTGGGCCCACATCTGGCAGCTCGGCCTGGGCGAAGCGGGCGCGACCCGCGCCGTCTACGCGTTCGGCCTGGTGCCGGCGGTGCTCAGCGGACAAGGCAGCCTGCCGGCGGAGCTGTCCCTGGTAGCGCCGCCGTGGACCCTGCTGAGCTCGATGTTCCTGCACGCCGATGCCTTGCACCTCGGCGGCAACCTGCTCTACCTGTGGGTGTTCGGCAACAACGTCGAAGACGCCACCGGGCACCGCCGCTTCCTGCTCTTCTACCTCGTGTGCGGCGTCTTTGCCGCTCTCGCGCAGACCGCGGCGGCGCCGGCCTCGACGGTGCCCATGGTCGGCGCCAGCGGCGCCGTCTCGGGCGTGCTCGGCGCCTACCTGCTGCTGCACCCGCGGGCCAGCGTGCTGGTACTGGTGCCGCTGGGTTTCATCGCGCACCCGCTGCGCCTGCCGGCGATGGCGCTGCTGCTCGGCTGGTTCGCCCTGCAGGTGGCCAGCTCATGGATCAGCGAAGCCGGTCAGCCGGGTGTCGCGTGGTACGCACACGTCGGCGGCTTCGTCACCGGCGCTATACTGATCCTGTTCCTCAAGCGACGCGACGTCGCCCTGTTCGCGGCCGCGCGCTGAGCGCGCGCGAGCGGCGCTGCCGCATGCCGCACGGAAGTCCGACGCCCGTGATCACGCTGACGTTCTGCCTCTACCTCGTGCTGGTGTTTGCGATCGGCTTCGTCGCCTGGCGACACACCCGTGACATCGCCGACTACCTGATCGGCGGACGCCGGGTCGGCGCCGGGGTCGCTGCCCTCAGTGCGGGCGCGTCCGACATGAGCGGCTGGCTGCTGCTGGGCCTCCCCGGCCTGGCCGTGCTTGCGCCGGCGAGCGCGCTGTGGATGGCGGCCGGCCTGCTCGTCGGCACCTGGTGTAACTGGCGCTACGTCGCCGCTCCGTTGCGGCGCGCGAGTGCCGAGCTCGGCGCCCTCACCCTGCCGGAATTCTTCGCCCGCCGTTTCGAGAGCCACGGCGCGCTCCTGCGCGTGCTGGCCGCGAGTGCCATCGTGGTCTTCTTTACCCTCTATACCAGCGCCGGGCTGGTCGCCGGCGGCAAGCTGTTCAACAGCGTGTTCGGCCTGCCGTATGTCGCCGCGGTGCTGCTCGGCGCCGGCGTCATCGTCGTGTACACGGCGTTCGGCGGCTTTCTCGCGGTGGCGTGGACCGACGCGTTGCAGGCGCTGCTGATGAGCGCCGCCCTGGCCACGGTCGCCGCACTGCTGTGGCTGGACGGGACGCCACCAGTCAGCGCCGGGACCGCGCCCGGCGGCATCGCCGTCGCATCGTCACTGGCGTGGGGGCTGGGCTACATGGGGCAGCCGCACATCCTGGCGCGATTCATGGCCCTGGGTGACGCCGCGCGCGCGCCGCGGGCACGGCGCATCGCGACCGGCTGGACGGCCTTCGGCCTGGCCTGCGCGGTGGCCGTCGGCAGTGGCGGCGCCGGCCTGGTCGGACCCGGCCTGGATCCCGAGCGTGTCTTCATCATCGCCATCGACAGCTACCTGCCCGCGTGGCTGGGCGGCATCTGCCTGGCGGCGATCCTGGCCGCGATCATGAGCACCGCCGATTCGCAGCTGCTGGTCACCTCCTCGGCGCTCGCCGAGGACCTGTGGCCGCGCCTGCGCCGGCAAGCACCGAGCGCGGCCGCTCGCCTGCGCGCCGGTCGCCTGGCGGTGGTCGGCGTGTGCGCGGCTGCGACCGTGCTCGCGCTCGATCCGCAGGCGCAGGTGCTGGGCCTGGTGGCGCGTGCATGGGCGGGGTTCGGCGCCAGTCTCGGTCCCGCCCTGCTGATCGCGCTGTACCGGCGTGACGCCAGCGGGGCCGGCGCGATCGCCGCCATCGTCAGCGGCGCGCTGGCGGTCGCGCTGTGGCCGCTGCTGCCCGGCGGCGGTTTCGGCCTCTACGAGTTGCTGCCGGCCTTCGTCATCGCCGGCGGCGCCAACCTCTGGGTCAACCGCGCGTTGCGCGGCCGGCGTGTGGCGGCATGAGCGAAATCGACGCGGTCGAGGTGCGGCGCTGGCGCGATCACCATGACGCCGCGCCCGACCCGGCGCGGGTACGCGCCGCGCTGGAGGCCCTGGGCTGCACGGTGACGCGTTACGTCTACCCGCCGGGAACGTGCTTCCCACCGCATCGCCACGACCGGGCCAAGTGTGACGCCGTGCTCAGCGGTTGCCTGCGCATCGGTGTCGGCAACCGGCATTACGACCTCGCGGCCGGCGACATGGTGCTGCTGCCGGCAGGGGTCGAGCACTCGGCCGAGGTGATCGGCGAGAGCGCGGTCGTCAGCCTCGACGGCGTCGTCGCATGAAGGCGCAGGCCACGCTGATCTACGACGGCGCCTGCGCCTTCTGCTGCTGGTGGGTGCGTTACTGGCAGCGCCTCGGCGGCACGGCCGTGCGCTACCGGCCCTACCAGCAGGCGCTGGCCGATTTTCCCGCGCTCGATGCACACGCCTGCCGGGCGGCGATCCAGCTCGTGCACGGCGACGGTGAGCGCAGCAGCGGCGCGGCGGCCGCATTCGGGGTGCTCGCCCTGCACGGACGCCCGGCGGGTTTGTGGCTGTACCGGTCCAGCCGGGCATTCGCAGCCTGCGCCGAGTTCGTCTACCGCCAGGTGGCGGCCCGGCGCGCCGCTGCCTTCTCCGTGGCGCGGGCGCTGTGGGGTGCGGAGCGCTATCCGGCACATTACACCCGTGCCGCGGCCCTGTTCGTGCGCCTGCTCGCGCTGATCTACGTCGCGGCCTTCAGCTCGTTCGCGGTCCAGGTCGAGGGCCTGATCGGCGCACGCGGGATCCTGCCGGCGACCGGCTACCTGGAAGCCGCGGCCAGCGCGCTCCAGGATGCCGCGTTCCACCGCGTACCGACCCTGTTCTGGCTCGGCGCCGGCGACACGATGCTGTTCGGCGCCTGCGTGCTGGGCGCGCTGTGCGCGGCGGCGGCCGCCGCCGGGCGCGCGACCACGCTCAATCTTGCGGGGTGCTGGCTGCTCTACCTGTCGCTGGTTTCGGTCGGCCAGGACTTCACGCGTTTCCAGTGGGACCTGCTGCTGCTGGAGTCCGGCGCCCTCGCCCTGCTGTTGCCCGCCGCGCCGGTGCTGGGGCCGTTCCTGTTCCGCCTGCTGCTGTTCCGCTTCATGTTCCTGTCCGGCTGCGTCAAGCTGCTCAGCGGCGATCCGAGCTGGGCCGCGCTGAGTGCGCTAGAGGTGCATTACGAGACCCAGCCCCTGCCCACGCCGCTGGCCTGGTATGCGCACCAGCTGCCACAGGCATTTCAGCGCCTGTGCGTGGTCTGGACCTTCGTCGTGGAGCTGGTCCTGCCGTGGCTGATCTTCGCGCCCTGGCGGCTGCGCCTGCTCGCCGCGGCCGGCATCGTCAGCCTCGAGCTCGGCATCGCGCTGACCGGCAATTACAACTTCTTCAACCTGCTGACCATCGCGCTGGCCGTGTTCCTCATCGACGACGCCCGCCTGGGCACCAGGCAGCCGCCCGCGCGCCGCCCGCGCTCGGCGACGCGCAGGGCGCTGGTCGCTGCCGCTGCGACGCTGGTGCTGCTGCTCAACGCCTACCACCTGGCCCGCCCGTTTGCCGCCGCGCACCTGCCGTCCGCACTGCACACCGCGGCCGACGTGGTTGCGCCGCTCAGACTGGTCAACGGCTACGGGCTGTTCGCGGTGATGACCACCGAGCGGCCCGAGATCGAGGTCCAGGGATCGCTGGACGGCCGCCACTGGCGCAGCTACGCGTTTCGTTACAAGCCCGGCGATCCGCGACGCGCGCCGCGCTGGAACGTGCCGCACCAGCCGCGCCTGGACTGGCAGATGTGGTTCGCCGCGTTGTCCTCGGCGGCGCACACGCCGTGGTTCGGCAACTTCCTGGTACGCCTGCTGCAAGCCGAGCCCGCGGTGCTCGACCTGCTCGCTCACGATCCCTTCGCCGGGCGCCGGCCGCGTTACGTGCGGGCGCTCGGCTGGACCTACCGCTTCACCTCCCCGGCGGAGCGCGACGCGACCGGCGCGACCTGGGCCCGGCGCCGCAGCGGCCTGTATTATCCCGCCATGGAGTTGCGATGATCCGCCTCGCCCCCACTGCCGCGCGCCTCGCCCTCGCCGCCTGCCTCGCCCTGCTCGTTGCCTGCGGCGACGACGGCCCGGGCTTGCCGCCGCTGGCCGCCGACGCGGTCATCCTCGCCTTCGGCGACAGCCTCACGCGCGGCACCGGCGCACGTCCCGAGCAGTCCTACCCGGCGGTGCTGGCCGAGCTCAGCGGACGCAAGGTGGTCAACGCGGGCATCCCGGGTGAGGTCAGCGCCGATGGCTTGGCGCGGCTCGGCGAGGTGCTCGACCGGGTGGCCCCGCAGCTGCTGATCCTGTGTCACGGCGGCAACGACATGCTGCGCAAGAAGAACCTCGCGCAAACGCGCTCCAACCTCGAGGCCATGATCGCGCAGGCGCGTGCACGCGGCGTGGCCGTGCTGTTGCTGGGCGTGCCGCGCCCGGGGATCTGGCTGAGCACGGCGGAGCTCTACGCCGACGCCGCCGGCGCTACGGCGACGCCACTGGAGGCCGACGCCATTGCCTCGATCCTGGGTGATGCCGCGCTCAAGGCTGACCCGATACACCCCAACGCGGCCGGTTACCGGCGCCTGGCCGGCGCCGTCCACGCGCGCCTGGTCGAGCTCGGCGCGCTGTGACGAGCCCGCCTCGCCGCGGTTCATTCGCCGCGGCCGATGTGGGACCATGCGCGCCGGCAACCCGCAACCACAAGGACCCTGCCATGACCTACCGTCTCGTGAGCCTGCTGCTCATGACATTCAGCGCCACCGCCGCCGCTGTCGGCACCGCGCTCGAGAGCGACGCCGAGAAATACAGCTATGCCATCGGCCTCAACTTCGCGCAGAGCCTGATGCGCCAGGGGGCACCGCTGGACCCCGATGCCGTCTACATGGGCATCCGCGATGCCCTGGAAGGTGCCGAGCCGCGCCTCTCCGCCGAGGCGATCACCGCCGCGTTGCGCAGCGAAGCGCAGAAGGCGGGCGAGCGCAAGCGCGACCTGGCGACCAAGAACCTGCAGGCAGGCAAGGCTTTCATGGCCGAGAACAAGAGCAAGGACGGTGTCACGACGCTGCCCAACGGCATCCAGTACGAAGTCCTGCGCAAGGGCGACGGCGTACAGCCGGGCGCGACCGATCGCGTCACCGTGCACTACAGCGGCGCGCTCATCGACGGCCGCGAGTTCGACAGCTCGCGCCGCCGCGGCGAGCCCGCCACGTTCGGCCTCGGTGACGTCATCCAGGGCTGGCAGGACGTGGTGCCGCTGATGCGGGTCGGCAGCCGCTGGCGGGTGGTGATCCCGCCCGACCGCGCCTACGGCATCAATGGTGCCGGGGCGGCAATCGGTCCGAACGAAACGCTGGTGTTCGAGATCGAGCTGCTCGACGTCGTCAAGTGAGGGGGGGCGGGTGGCCGTTCGGCGCCGTAGCGCGCCTCAATTGCGAGCGGTACGGCGCGCCGATTACACTGTAACGCGCACAGTGAGCGGGATACGGGGACGATGATCGAAGTCGAAGACAAGGGACGGGAAGGCGATCACGCCGTGTTCCACGTCGTCGTATCCGACTCCGCGGGCAAGACCGAACATCGCGTGACCCTGTCGGACGAGACCTATCAGCGACTCACCGGCGGACGCGTGGCGCCGGACGCCTGCGTGCACGCCGCGTTCCGCTTCCTGCTCGAGCGCGAGACCAAGAGCGACATCCTGCCGAGCTTCGACCTCAACGTCATCCAGCTCTACTACTCGAACTTCGACAAGGAATTCGGTAACTACATCTGAGCCTGGCGCTCAGCCGTCCGGGCTTTCCGCGGCGAGCGCCGCGATGGCCTCCTGCAGCAGCGGCGCACGCCAGCCGGACTGCACCCGGGACGGCAGGTCGCCGCGCACGATGCGCTCCATCTCGCGCCGCGTCAGCAACACGCTGGGCACGATGCCGAGCTCTCCGGCCAGCGCCTGCACCCGCGCCGCGAGGCGCTTGACGCGGGCGCGCTCGGCCGGGCCCGGCGGATCACTGCGCGCCGGCGTCGCCAGGGTATCGGCATCGGCCATGGCGTCGAGCATGGCGCGTCCGTGGCGGCGGGCGGCGGCCGCGTCGTCCGCCAGCGCCGCGGCCAGCGCGCGCTGGTCGCGCGGGTCGGCGAGCGCCGCCGCAACCAGGGCGCGATCCTTCACCACCCAGCCGCGCGGCAGGTTGCGCTCACGAGCCGTCTGCTCGCGCCACGCGGCGAGCGCGACGCCGCGGCGGAACGCCGCCTCGGGTAGCCCCGCCAGGCCCTTGACCCGCTGCCAGGCACGTTCCACCGGGGCCTCCAGCGGCTCTGCCGTCAGCGCCGCGCAATCCTCCTCGAACCAGGCGGTCCGCTGCAGTTCGGCCAGCCTGGCCCGCAGGCGCTCGTGCAGCTCGGCAAGATGGCGCACGTCGTCGGCCGCGTAATCGAGCTGGGCGGCGGACAACGGCCGGCGCCGCCAGTCGGTGCGCGTCTGCGATTTCTCCAGCGTCGTGCCGAGCTCGGACTCGACCAGCTCGGCGTAGCCGACCTGCTCACCGTGGCCGACCAGGGCCGCAGCAATCTGGGTGTCGTGCAGGACACCGCTGAACGGTGCCCCGGCCACTTCGAAGACCTCCAGGTCCTGGCGCGGCGCATGCATCACCACCGTCGCCGCGGGCGCCGCCATGATCGCCGCCAGCTGGTCGACGCCGCCGGCCAGCGGGTCGTAGCAGACGATGTCGTCGCCGACCGCGAGCTGCACCAGGCACAGCTCGGGATAGTAGGTCCGCTGGCGTTCGAACTCGGTATCGACGGCCAGCACGGCGGCGGGCTGTACGCCGGCCCACCACGCCGCCAGCGCGGCATTGTCGGCGATGGTCCGGAAAGGCTTGGACGGGGATGCAGGCACGGTACGGGTTCCGGTTGGGCGAAAGTCCGGCGGCGGGCGCGGCCACCCCCGGCAGGTCGCGCATTATGCCCGGGAACCTCTGCCCTTACGCCAAATCGAAGCAAATACGCTAAACTGGCCCGCACCCGATCAACGTGCCCGCACTGCCTGCCCCAGCCGCCCGCCCTACAGCCCCGATGAGCCGCGTCATACGCCTTTTATTGCTGTTGATGCTGGCGCTGCTTGCGCCGGCGGCGGTCGCCACCGCGCCGGTGGTGGCGCTCGAAGACCTGCGCCCGCAGCCCGAGCACCGTCGCGCCACGCGCCTGATCACGCACGTCATTGCAAACTATCATTACAAGAGCGTCGCCCTCGACGACGCCTTGTCGCGGATCATCCTGGATCGCTACATCGATGCCCTGGACCCGCTGCGCAGCTACCTGACGCAGGCGGATATCGACGAGTTCTACGCCAGCGCCGACCGCGTCGACGATTACCTGCGCAGCTCCAGCCTCGATCCGCTGTTCCGCATCTTCGTGCGTTTCCGCGAACGCCTGCGCGAGCGGGTCGACTACGCGGTCAGCCTGCTCGACACCGATTTCGATTACACCCGGCAGGAAAGCATCAGCTTCGACCGCGAGGACGCGGCCTGGCCGGCCGACAGCGCCGAGCTCGACGAGCTGTGGCGCAAACGGGTCAAGAACGACGCGCTCTCGCTGCGCCTGGCGGGCAAGGAAGCCGACGACATCGTCGACACCCTGCGCAAGCGCTACCGCCAGCTCTACCGGCGTACCGCCCAGCTCAACAGCGAGGACGTGTTCCAGACGGTGATGAACGCCTACACCACGGCGATCGACCCGCACACGGCGTATTTCTCGCCGCGCACCTCGGAGAATTTCAAGATTCGCATGAGCCTGTCACTGGAGGGCATCGGCGCAGTCCTGCAGAGCGAGAACGAGCACACCCTGGTGCGCGAGGTGGTGCCCGGCGGTCCGGCCGACCTCAGCGGCAAGCTGCACGCCGACGACCGCATCGTCGGCATCGGGCAGGACACCGAGGGCCCGATCGTCGATGTCATCGGCTGGCGACTGGATGACGTCGTCGATCTCATTCGCGGGCCCAAGAATTCCATCGTGCGCCTCGAGGTGCTGCCCAAGGGCGCGGCCCTCGACGGACCCACCCGCGTGGTCTCCATCACCCGCAACACCATCAAGCTCGAGGAGCAGGCGGCCAAGGGTTCAGTCATCGACCTCGAGACGACCACCGGGCCGAAGAAGGTTGGTGTCATTGACGTGCCGACCTTCTACATGGATTTCGATGCGCGCAGCGCCGGCGATCCGGAATACCGCAGCACCACCCGTGACGTGCGCCGCATCATCGGCGAGTTGCAGGCCGAGGGCATCAGCGGTCTCATCATCGATCTGCGCGCCAACGGCGGCGGCTCGCTGAGCGAGGCGACGGAGCTGACCGGCCTGTTCATCGACATCGGCCCGGTGGTGCAGGTGCGCGACACCCAGGGCCGCGTCCAGGTCGAACGCGATACCGACCGCGGGATAGCCTACGACGGACCGCTGCTGGTGCTGGTCGATCGCAACAGCGCATCGGCGTCGGAGATCTTCGCCGGGGCCATCCAGGACTACCGCCGCGGTCTCATCGTCGGCGAGCCGACTTTCGGCAAGGGCACGGTGCAGAACCTGGTCGACCTGAATCGCTTCGATCAATCCATGAAGGGCAAGCTCGGCCAGCTCAAGGCGACCATTGCCCAGTTCTTCCGCGTCAACGGCGGCAGCACGCAGCACCGCGGCGTACTGCCCGACATCGTCCTGCCGACCGTGGTCAGCATCGAGGACCACGGCGAGCGCTCGCTCGACAATGCGCTGCCGTGGGCCGCGATCGAGCCTGCGCGCTACACGCCGGTGGACTTTCCCGAGGCCAACATGCCCTTCGTGCGCCAGGCGCACGAGAAGCGGATTCTCGCCGACAGTGCCTTCCAGGCTATCCTTGCCAACGAGAAGGCGATCAAGGAGGCGCGTGCCAAGACCGAGATCTCCCTGGTCGAGAGCGTGCGCCGCACGGAGCACGACAAGGCGCGGCACGAGCAGCGTGAGCGCGAGAACCAGATCCGCAAGGCACAGGGGCTGGAGCCGCTGCCCGACCCGCCCGACGAAGACGGAGACCTCGCTGCCGAGGAAGACGACGAGGACGAGGAAGAACCGTTCGACGTGGTCCTCAACGAGGCCGGGCGCATCCTGCTCGACTGGTTGACGCCGCATGCGCCGGTCGAGCGACTGGTCGACAACGACAGCGCCCCGCCCGCCGGCCGCAGTGCCGGTGAGGTCTCACCTATCGCGGAGCAGCCGCCCGCGGCGCAACTGCGCTGACCCTGCTCAGCGCGCGGCCAGCGTGTCGGCCAGGTCGTCGTAGCTGGCGATGAAGTCCGCCAGTACGAAACGGGCATTGGCGGGGCTGGGATTGGGCGAGACGAAGCACGCCGCCGTGCCGTAGCGGAAGGCCTGCAACCCCCAGTCGCCGACCGCCGTGCCGGACAACAGGTGGCGGCAGAAAGCGTCGGCCGCGACCTTGCCGTGAAACCACAACACCTGCGGACGGGCCAGCGCGATCTTGTCCCGCAGGCGCGGCACCTCGCGCGCGAAGTCGCGCGCACGCAGGTCGCGCATTCCGGCGGTGGGCCGTTTGACCACGTCCGTGAACCCGATGCGATGCCGTTCCAGCAGGCGCCGGGTCGCCGCCACGCCCGGCTCCAGTTGCTCGTCGATGAGCCTGGAGGCATTCAGTGCCGGCCAGAAGCGGTTGCGCACGAACGCGAACGGGTAGCCCGCACGGGCCGCGTGCAGGGAGGGGTTGATCCCGATCGCGAGCACGCGCAGGTCCGCATCGATGTAGTCGGGCAGCGTCTGCACGCGTTCAGCCAAAGCCGGTAAGCAGGAACACGCCGGCGACCATCAGGCTGGCGGCGGCCAGATTGGCGCCCAGCTCGCGTTCGTGAAACAGCACCGCGCCGTAGACCAGTCCGAACAGCATGCTGGTGCGCTTGACCGCGATCATGTAGGCGACCTGGATCAATTCGACGGCGGCGAAGTGGGCAACGATCATCAGCGCCATGGCGCCGCTCACCAGCGCGCTGCCGAGTGGCCTGCGATGCACGATATCGAACACGCGGCCGCGCACCACCAGCACCACGCCGGCGGTCGCGGCGGCCAGCACCACGCCATAGAAGGGGCCGAAGGCGAGGCCCGGCATGTACTGCACCGCGCCCTTGCCGAGCGTCGAGGTGAGGCTGAAGATCAGGGCTACGCCGAGCATCAGCCGCGGGCCGCGCTCGCGCGCGATGAAGCGCAGCGGCGCACGCCAGTCGTGCCGGCGGCCGCTGGCATCGAGATTGAGCAGGTAGGCGCCGGTGCTGACCAGCACGACACCGCCGATCCCGGTCGCCGGAATCGCTTCTCCGAGCAGGCACCAGCCGCTGAGCGCGGTGAACACGGGCGTGAACGCAAGGTAAGGCAGGGTGTGGCTGAGCGGCGCCGCGGTGATGGTGCGAATGTAGAGATACAACGCGGCGATATCCAGCGGCAGCAGCGCTGCCACCCACAGCCAGAAGCGCGGATCGGCCGGCAACTCGACGCGCGCCAGCACCCACGGTGTCATGATCAGGCCGCTCATCACGAAGCGCACTACCGCCGCGTCCCACACGTCGACGTCGGAGAAATAGCGCTTGGTCGCGGCATCCGCGCTGGCGAACGCGAACGCGCTCAGCAGTGCCAGGGCGAACCAGGTCACGGCAGCGCCGCGACCGGCACGGGCGTGTTAACGCCGCCTGCGGCCTGCGATAGCATGCGGCTCAGTTTGCCGGAGCCGCTCCTTCCATGACCACGGGTTTCATCTACGACGCGCGTTTCCGCGATCACGACACCGGGCCGCACCATCCCGAGCGTCCGCAGCGCATGGACGCGGTGCTGGCCGCGGTGGAGAACGCCCCGTGGCGCGACCGGCTGCAGCGCCATGCGGCACGCGCGGCCGACATCGCGCTGGTCGAGCGCATCCATTCGCTGAGCTACATCCGCCGCGCACAGGCCGCCTGCAGCGCCAGCGCGCCGTGGCTGGACACCACCGACGTCACCATCTCCGCGGCGTCCTGCGAGGTCGCGCTGCTCGCCGCCGGAACCCCGCTGGTGCTGGCCGACGCACTCGCCGCCGGCGACATCGACAACGGTTTCGCGCTGCTGCGGCCGCCCGGCCACCATGCCGAGCACGAGCTGGCGATGGGATTCTGCCTGTTCAACAACGTCGCCATCCTGGCCCGCTACCTGCAGCATGAGCACGGCATGGACAAGATCGCCATCGTCGACTGGGACGTACACCACGGCAATGGCACCCAGCACAGCTTCGAGGAAGACCCCAGCGTGCTCTACGTCAGCCTGCACCAGTACCCCTACTACCCCGGCACCGGGGCGGCGACGGAAACCGGTCGCGGGCGCGGTGCCGGCGCGACGCTCAACGTGCCGCTGCCTGCCGGCGCTACCGACAGTGCCTACGAACGCGCGTTCTTCGAGCAGGTCATGCCCAAGCTGGACGCCTTCAAGCCGGAATGCGTGATCGTCTCGGCCGGTTTCGACGCACATGCCGACGACCCGCTCGCCGACATGCAGCTTTCTACGCGCATGTTCGGCTGGATGAGTGACCAGCTGCTGGAGATCGCCGAGCACTATGCCGGCGGGCGCCTGCTTTCCGTGCTCGAGGGCGGATACCATCTCGAGCGCCTCGGCGACTGCGTCGCGCTGCATCTCGAACACCTGCTCGGAGACGACGCCGGCAGCGGGTGAGCGCCGCCGCGCCGCGGCGCGCTGCGGCCACCGGCCCGCCTCAATACGACGACCGCTGCTTGTGCGCGAAGAAGGCTGCGATCGCGCGCTGCGGTTCGTCACTGTCGTAGGCCCGTACCAGCGCCTCGACACCGCGTTCTATCGCACCGCTGGTGGTCTCGTCCTCCCACTCGAGAAAGAGTCGCTTCTGTGCCGCGATCGCGCGCGGCCCGGAGGCCAGCACGTCGTCGACGATGGCGCTGACGCAGGCGTCCAGCGCGGCGCCGTCGGCGAGTTGCTGCAGCAGACCGATGGCATGCGCCTCGGCCGCCTCGATGATGTTTCCACGCAGCATCAGCTCGCGTGCCTTGCCCCAGCCGATCAGCCCCGGCAGCAGCGCAGCCTCCACCACCGAGGGCACGCCGACGCGCACTTCCGGCATCCCGCAGCGCACGCTGGAATCGCCGACCCGCACGTCGCAGGCCGCCGCGATCTCGAGACCCGCACCCAGGCAATAGCCCTGCATGCGTGCAATGACCGGCACGCGGGCATTGCGCAGCAGTGCGCAGAAATCGTGAATGGTGCGGATGAAGGGCTCGGCGGTGTCGCCGTCGAGCGCGGCCAGGGCGTTGAGGTTGGCGCCGCCGATGAAGGCACGCGGCGAGACGCCGCTCAGCACCACGCAACGCAGTGCGTCGTCGTCCAGCAGCGAGGCCAGCGCGCTGCGCGCCTGTGACAGGATAGCCCCGTCGACCAGGTTGAGTGTGCGTGCGCCCCGCAGCGCGACCCAGGCCACACGTCCGCCGTCACGCGCCTCCAGGCGTGCCTCGATCACCTCGCTCATGGCAACCGGTGTCGCCGCCACCGGCGCAGGCCGGGCATGGTCCGGGGCTCGTTCGAAGTCGGCATGCGGAATCTCGTGCGGGTCACGTCGGGGACCGCATCTTCCACCGCCCGCGGGCCGCTTGTCCACCGCGCCGGCTCGCGCGCGGCCACGCTGGCGTATGATGACGGGTGTCGCAGACGGCAAAAGGCTTACCGGCATGAAGATGCAACTACAGGTCAACGGCGCGACGCATGAGATCGAGGTCGATGGCGACATGCCGTTGCTGTGGGTGTTGCGCGAGCGGCTCGGGCTGACCGGTACCAAGTTCGGCTGCGGCGTCGCCGCCTGTGGCGCATGCACGGTGCATGTAGACGGCCGCGCCGTACGTACCTGCACACTGCCGGTCAGCGCGGTTGCCGGCAAGGCCATCACGACCATCGAAGGGCTGGCCGGCGACACCCTGCACCCGCTGCAACAGGCCTGGATCGAGTACCAGGTGCCGCAGTGCGGTTACTGCCAGTCGGGCATGCTGATGGCCGCCGCCGCCCTGCTCGCGGAAAAACCGGGGGCCAGTGCCGACGATATCGAGCGCGGCATCACCAACATCTGCCGCTGCGGCACCTACCAGCGCATACGCCGTGCCATAGAAGCCGTCGCGGCGAACGCCGAATGAAGGTCTCGCCGGGGCGCCGGCGCTTTCTGATCGCCGGGGCCGCCGTCGGCGGCGGTCTGCTGCTCGGCTGGGGTCTGTCGCGGCCGCGCCGGCTGCTCGGCGACCCGGCCGTGCTGCCCGTCAGCGGTGACGAGGTCGCGCTCAACGCGTGGCTGAAGATCGATGCCGAGGGCACGGTCACCGTGGCGGTGCCGCGGGCGGAGATGGGCCAGGGCGTGTACACCGCCCTGCCGATGCTGGTCGCCGAAGAACTGGGTGCGGACTGGGGACAGGTGCGCGTGGTGCAGGCACCGATCGACAAAATCTACGGCAACGTCACCGTGCTCGCCGACGGCGCGCCGTTCGACCCGCACGACAGCGGCTGGCTCGCTGGCAGCGTGCGCTGGAGCATGGCGCGCGCGGGACGCGCGCTCGGCATCCAGGTGACCGGCGGCTCGACCAGCGTGCGCGACGCGTGGCTGCCGATGCGCGCGGCGGGGGCGGCGGCGCGCGACATGCTGCAACGCGCCGCGGCGCGCCGGCTGGACGTGCCGGTGGCGGAGCTGGAGGTCGCCGGGGGCATGGTCACGCATGGCGCATCAGGGCGTGCGCTGGCTTTCGGCACGCTCGCGGACGAGGCCGCGCAGCTCGACCCGCCGTCCCCTGTTCCGCTGCGCGAAGACCGTGAGCCGCGCCTGCTGGGCAAGCCGCTGCAGCGCCTGGACGTGCCGCAGAAATGCGACGGCAGTGCCCTGTTCGGAATCGACGTGCGCGACGGCGACATGTGTTACGCCGCCCTGCGCATGGCCCCGACCCCCGGCGGACGGGTCGCCAGCGTCGACCTGGATGCGATCGAGGCGCGCCCCGGCGTGGTTCGCGCGTTCGCCTTCGAGGACGCGGTGAGCGTCGTCGCGGAGAGCTGGTGGCAGGCCGAGCGTGCGTTGACCGAGCTGCCCCCGGCGTTCGACGGCGGCGCGCATGCCACCCTGTCCGGCAGCGATTTCGAGCAGGCCTTTGCACGCGCGCTCGACGAGGACGATGGCTTCGTCTACCAGGACGACGGTGATGCGCACGGTGAGCTGCAGGGCGCCGACGTGATCCGCGCCGAGTACCGCGTGCCGCTGCTCGCGCACGCCTGCATGGAGCCGATGAACTGCACCGCGCGGGTCGAGTCCGGTCACGCCGAGGTCTGGTGCGGCAACCAGGCACCCGATCTCATGCGCCTGTTCGCGGCACGCGCACTCGACCTGCCACAGGAACGGATCGTGGTGCACACGCCGCTGCTCGGCGGTGGCTTCGGGCGTCGTGCCGAGCCCGATGCGTTGTGGCGCGCGCTCGCCGTGGCACGCGAACTGCCCGGGCAGACGGTGCAACTGATCTACTCGCGCGAGCAGGACATGCAGCACGACGTCTACCGTCCGCCGGCCGTGTCGCGCTGTGCCGCGCGCCTGGCCGGCGACGGCACGATCGCCGCGTGGCACGATCACATCGCCTCGCCCTCGGTCACCCGCGCCGTGCTCGGCCGCGCCTTTCCGCGTCTGCCGCTGGCCGGTCCCGACAAGACCACGGTCGAAGGTGCCGCCTTTCTGCCCTACGCCGTGCCGCACCGGCGCGTGGAGCACAGCATGGTGCCGATACCGGTACCGGTCGGCTACTGGCGCAGCGTCGGACATTCAGCCAACGCGTTTTTCAGCGAGAGCTTCGTCGACGAGCTCGCCGCCGCGGCCGGCCGCGATCCGCTCGAATTCCGGCTTGCCCATCTCGCGGCGCGGCCGCGCGCCGCGCACGTGCTCACCCTGGCGCGCGAGCTGTCGGGCTGGGACAGCAGCCCGCCCGCCGGCATCGCGCGCGGCGTTGCGCTGCACGAGTCGTTTCACTCCATCGTTGCGCAGGTTGCCGAAGTGACGCTGGAGAACGGCCGCATCAGGGTACCGCGGGTGGTCTGCGTCATCGACTGCGGACGCGTGGTCAATCCCGACATCGTCATCGCGCAGATGGAGAGCGGTATCGCCTTCGGGTTGTCCGCGGCCCTGTACGGCGACGTGCGGGTCGAGAAGGGTGAGATCCAGCAATGGAATTTCCCCGACTATCGTGTCGTCGGCCTGCGCGAGATGCCGCGCATCGAAACCCACGTCGTCGAGAGCGGCGCCGCGCCGGGTGGCGTCGGCGAGCCGGGCACGCCGCCCATTGCGCCGGCGGTGGGCAATGCCCTCGCGGCCCTGACCGGCGTACGCCGGCGCAGCCTGCCGCTCAGCGCCTGAGACCGGGACCGCGCGCGCCGGCCGTCGCCGGGCGGCGACAAGCCGTCGCCGGCGGCCACGGCCCGCCGGCGCGCGGTATCGACGCCGTCACAGTTCGGCGCGCCGGTCGGCAGGCCTGCCGGCAGGTGCACGAACGCCGCGGCGGCGCCCTGTGACGATGATCACGCAGCGCAGCAACCGGCGCGTGACGGGGGTCACGTTTCCGCGCTCGAGCGGGCGCGAACGTCCGATCTGGCACTCCGCTTGCTCTTATCCGGGTACTTCAATCGATACGCATACCTGCTGCGACCATGTCCGAATTCGCCAGAACCGCCGCCATGCGCCTGCTGATCGTGATGCTGCTGGCGCTGACCGTGCAGGCCTCCGAAGCGGCCAGTGATCGCCTGACGCTGTGGAACCAGGATCCGGTCACCCACATCTTCCTGTTCGTCGACACCCCGCCCGGCATGTCCCCCGTGATCGAATTCAGTGCCATGGAGCTGAAGAATGACTTCCTTGACTGGAGCGTGGATCGGTTCGACCCGTCGCTGGCCGTGCTCGCAGGCCCCGAGGTGCAGTCCGGCCGTGGCCGCCTGCGCCTGACGTTCGACTACTACCTGCCGCAGGTCGCCGTACAGTGGGCGGAGGTCCTCTACGACAGCGTTGCCGGCAGCTACGTCATCAGCGGCGCGGGGACCCTCGCGGTGGAGGCCGGCTCACGGCCGCTGAGCGTGGTCGAGAACCCGGCGTTCGCCGCCGCCAACGCGCGCTACATCGACGACTACTTCGGAAATCCGCCCGCGGTGAGCAGCGTGCCCCTGCCGAACTCGGTCGTGCTGACCCTGTCCGCGCTGGCCTTCCTCGGTTTCAGCCGGCGCCCGCTGCGCGGCGCGTCCGCTGCCCGGGTTGCGACGTGAGCGCCCGCGCGCGCGCCGGCATCGCCCTGGCCGGTCTGCTCGCGGCCGCGCCGCTCACAGCCGCAGCCGCCGACGGCGGGTGCGTGCCGCAGGCCACCTCCTTGCGCTGCCTCGGCACCGTCCTCGCCACCCGCGACCAGGCGCTGGCCGAGCTCGCGCGCGCGGCCGCGCCGCGCCGCCGCCCGCCGCCCTCGTGGCCGGCGTTCTGGTTCGACAGCGGCCTGCTGCACGGGGTATCGGCCGCCCGGCAAAGTCCGCCGCGCTTCGCGGACCTCGCCCTGCTCGCCCCGGCGGCACGGCGCTGAGCGCGGCACTCAGGCGCAGGCGGTGTAACGCACCCCGGTGCCGCCCAGGCCGCAATAGCCGGCCGGGTTCTTGGCCAGGTATTGCTGGTGGTAGTCCTCGGCGAAGAAGAACTGTGGCGCGAGTCCAATCTCGGTCGTGATGGCCGCGTAACCGGCCGCCTCGAGCTCCGCCTGGTAGGCCTTGCGCGACGCCTCGGCGGCAGCCCGCTGTGCCTCGTCGCTGCACCAGATGGCAGAACGATACTGGGTGCCGATGTCATTGCCCTGGCGCATGCCCTGGGTCGGGTCGTGGGCCTCCCAGAACACGGCCAGCAGGTCTTCGAAGCTGACGCGATCCGGGAAATACACCACCTGCACGACCTCGTTGTGACCGGTCATGCCCGAGCACACCTCGCGGTAGGTCGGGTTCGGCGTGTAGCCGCCGGCATAGCCGACCGCGGTAGAATAAACGCCGTCGACCTGCCAGAAGCGCTTCTCCGCACCCCAGAAGCAGCCCATGCCGAACAGCGCCAGCGCAGTGCGCTCCGGGTAGGGCGGCAGCATGCGGGTGCCGAGCACGGCGTGCCGTTCGGCGACCGGTATCGCCTCCGCGCGTCCGGGCAGGGCCTCGTCCGCCTGCGGCATGGTCGCGGTCTTTCCAAATCCAAGCATGATGCTACTCCCCTGCTTCGTTGAAACTCAGTGGGCGCCGCCCGCCGTCGCGGCGAGGGCCTGGTCCAGCGCACCGCTGACGGCGGCTGCGACCGCCTCCGGCTCTTCACCGCGCCGTCTCGTGTAGAGAATGCGCTGGGCGCCGTCGGTGACGTAGACCGCCGGCGTGCCCTGGACGCCGTAATCTTCGGCGACCAGGTCGGCCGCCGGCAAGAGCGTCATGCCGTAGCCGTGCTGCGCGAAGTAGGCCTCTGGATCGCCGTCTTCCCACACGTTGAGCGCGTAGAAGTCCACCGCTCGATCGGCGAATGCCTTGCGCACCGCCTCGAGGTGGGGAAACAGCGCCCGGCAATACGGGCACCAGCTCGCCCAGAACAGCAACACGGCCGGGCGCCCGGCGTTGTCGGTGTGAAAGGAGACGTTGCGCCCGTCGCTGCTGTCGAGCTCGAAGTCCGGCGCCAGCGTCGCGTCGGCCGGAGCCGCCGGGGCCATGCACAGCCAGGCCATCACCAATAAGACGCCGCTGCCTGCGAGTCTGCTTTCCGGGACCGTCATCTCGCTGTTTCCATGCCGTCGAATAAGCGCCGCCGCCGCTTTGCCCGCCGCGGTTTTAGAGTCTACCATTGGCACGAAGTTCGGTAGCGCGCACGAAGCGCCGCCGACGGGCGCCCGCGGGCGGGCGCCGCAGCCGAGAGCGCCGTGCCATGAGCGATGTCATCGAAGTCTATTGCGATTCCTACGGTGTCTGGTATTGCGGCACGCGTGACCGCCTCATCAACGCCGGCATCGCTACCCGCGACATGTTCCCCAGCCCTGCAGAATCCTGGCGCGGCAACGGCCTGTGCCGGGACCCGCGCGAGCCGCTGTGGTCGGTACAGCGCACCGCGGGTAATCGCTACAAGGTCATGTGGGGGCTGTGCGTCGAGCAGGAGGCGGAATGAGCGGCGCCGCCGGGCGCGCGTGAACGTCTACGGCGCACCGCTGGAACTGTGTTCCGGCGACCCCCTCACCGGCTACCTGCGCGACGGCTGCTGCAGCGCCTGCGAGCGGGACCACGGGCAGCACACCATCTGCGTCGAGCTCGACGACGCCTTCCTGCGCTTTTCGCGTGAACACGGCAACGACCTCGTAACGCCGCGACCGGAATTCGGTTTCCCGGGCCTGGTCGCCGGCAATCGCTGGTGCGTGTGCCTGCCACGCTGGATCGAAGCCTGCCAGGCCGGCGTCGTCGCGCGGGTCAACCTGCGTGCGACCCACCAGGCCGTGCTCGAATCGGTGCCGCTCGAAACCCTGGAGCGCTGCGCGCTGCGCGACGCCTGAGATGTCCGCGCGCGACGACAAG
The DNA here is from genome assembly GCA_041984235.1 of Gammaproteobacteria bacterium. Taxonomy (GTDB): domain Bacteria; phylum Pseudomonadota; class Gammaproteobacteria; genus JBHIYN01. The sequence continues at coordinate 87,983 of JBHIYN010000003.1, read as the reverse complement.
GTCGAACACCAGGGAAGCTGCCATTGCGGTGCGATTCGCTTCCGCGTGCACGCGCCGGCGTGGCTCACGGTCGAATCGTGCAATTGCTCGATGTGCAATGCCTGCGCCTTCCTGCATCTGATCGTGCCTGCCGCCGACCTGCATGCAGCGCCGGACAATGGTCGCCTGCTCAGCTACACCTTCAATACCGGCACGGCCAGGCACCTGTTCTGCGCCGTGTGCGGGGTCAAGCCCTACTACGTGCCGCGCTCGAATCCCACCGGCTACAGCGTCAACGCGCGCTGCCTGCAGCCCGACAGCATTGCCGGCATGACGGTGCGCCCGTTCGATGGTCGCAACTTCGAGCACAACGTCGGCCGGCTCGCCGGCCTTGCCGGCGAATCGTGAGCGGCAGCACCATTGCGGCGCGCGGCGCGCGACCATGGTGCGTTCGTCGTGCGCGTCATTTCTGCAAGTCCTTGAATTTCCATGGCAGCGCGCATGGCACGCTAACTGCATTGATACAGTCGACGCAGAGTTACCCCGAACAGCTCTGCCGTCACTCCTCTCCAAGTGCGACCCGGGGGGCGTTCTGCGCCCCCCACCTTGGACGCCGCGACTGAGCCGGCGCCCGGCATGCACCAGCCCTACCTGCTGTTCATCGCCACGCGCTACCTGCGCGCACCGCGCGCGAACCGCTTCGCGAGCTTCGTCTCGCTGACCTCGCTGGTCGGAATCGCGCTCGGCGTCGCCGCGCTGATCATCGTGTTGTCGGTGATGAACGGTTTCGAGCGCGAGGTCACGCGTCACGTGCTCGGCATGAGCGCGCATGCGGCGATGGTGCCGCCCGACGGACGTCTCGCGGACTGGCAGCGGCGCGAGGCGCCGGCGCTGGCCTTTCCGGGGGTCAGCGCCATTGCTCCCTACGTTCGCGGCAGCGGCATGCTGGGGCGCCGCGGCGAAGTCCGCGGCGTCGTCGTCGAGGGCATCGACCCGGCGCGCGAGGCGGCGGTCAGCGACATCGCCCGTTACGTCCCGCCGCAGCTCTTGTCGCACCTTCAGCCCGGCGCCGACGCGGTGCTCATCGGCAGTGCGCTGGCGCGTGAGCTGGACGCCGCTGCCGGCGACTGGCTGACCCTGATGCTGCCGGATTTCAATGCCGACGGCAGCCCGCGCGCGCCACGCTATGCGCGGGTTCGCGTCGGCGGCACCTTCCATGTCGGTATGCACCAGTACGATGCGCGGCTGATGCTGATGCCGCTGCAGGAAGCCGCCGCGGCGCTCGGGCTCGGCGCCGACGTGTCCGGACTGCGCGTGCGCTTCGAGCGTGCCGACATCGCCCCGGTCGCGGTCCGCGAACTCGCACGCAGCCTGGGCGGCGATCTGCACGTCATCGACTGGACCCAGTATCACCGCAATTTCTTTCTCGCGCTGAAATCGCAGAAGCGCATCCTGTTCGTGATCCTGGTGCTGATCGTCGGGGTCGCCGCGTTCAACGTCGCCGCCAGCATGGTCATGGTCGTGACCGAGAAGATGCACGCCATCGCCATCCTGCGAACGCTGGGCGTCACGCGGCCGCGTATCGTCGCGCTGTTCCTGCTGCAGGGGCTGCTGGTCGGCGTTGCCGGCACCGTGATCGGCGCAGCCGTCGGCGCATGGGGCGCGGCGGAGAGCGAGGCCGTGGCGCGTGCCATCGAGGCGCTGGTCGGGGTCGACCTGATCAACGCCGAGGTCTACTTCATCGATTACCTGCCGGCCGATCTGCGCCCCCTGGACGTGCTCGCGGTCACCGCGGCCAGCGTCACCCTGGCCTTGCTCGCGACCGTCTACCCGGCACTGCGCGCGGCGGCGGTCGATCCCGCGCGGGCCCTGCACCGCGACTGACTCGCGGCGTTACAGGATCAGCCGCGCAAAGAAATCCGGATGCCAGTCGGCGCGGCGATCGAGCAGGTAGCCGCTCAGGATGCGCATGAAGGTGGCGCTGTCGTCGGCCAGCGCCGGCCAGCCGGCCGGATCGTCGACGGTTGGCGCGTCCGCCGCGCGCGGCCCGCCGGCGACCAGGCGCGCTCGGAATCGGGCATCGGCGAGGCGGGCGTGCAGCGAGTCGTAGATCGTCACCAGTTCGGCCAGCGCGGATGGATCGTGGCGTGACATGCTGTCCGCAACGCGCTGCAGCGGGGTCAGCGCGAGACGCTCGCACAGCCAGGCATGCTTGTCGGGGCGCGCGTGGCTGGCGCCCAGCAGCACCATCAGCCCGGCGAAGGTGAGACAGCGGCTGGTGCGCAGCTTGGCCTGGCGCAGCCACCAGCTATCGTCGCCGCCGGCAGAGAACGCGTACTGTTGCCACGCGGCGTAGGCGTGCACGTAACGCACCAGGTCGTTGAGCAGGTAAGTCCAGCCGCGCCCCGGGTCGGCCGCGTGAAAGCCGTGGCCGTACCAGCGCAGGACGGCCTGCTGCAGGCTGCGACAGGCCGCCTCGCGGAACAGCGGCCGCGCATCCAGCAGCAGGGCCATGCGCTTGCCGAACACCGCCGCCGGCTCCTCCAGACTGCCGAGAGCCGCCTCGTCGAGCAGCGCCTCGCGGGCGACGGCCTGGCGATAGATTCCGCCGGCCTTGGGTGGCTTCAGGCCGGTGGCCTCCAGCAAGGTGATGACGCGGCTTGTCTGGGCGGCCACGCGCGCGCCGTCCGCGCCGGGCCGCGCGACGACGACGCAGTCGAAGTCCGAGCCCGGGGTTGCTTCGAGACGTCCCAGGGAGCCGGCGGCGGCCACCGTCTCGATGGCGTCGAGCGTGTCCGCATGCGCCGTCAGCGCCACCTGCGCGCGTGCCACGCAGTCCAGCGAGTAGCCCCGCGCGGCCGCCAGCGACGGCGCCCTGTCAGCGCGGGGGAAGTCGTCCCATGGCCCGGTCATGGCGGCTGCCGCGGCGTCAGGCCGCGGCCCCGGGCAGCGGCTACGAGACGGCACCGCGCGCCGCCCTGCCGCTGGCGGGATACGCGATATTGCGGCGCACCATGCGCGCCGTATAATGCGCGCCTGTCGTCACCACCACGGGTCTGCGCATGGAAATAAAAGGCAAGGTCGGCATCATCACCGGCGCCGCCAGCGGTATCGGCCGCGCCGCCGCCGCCGAGCTCCACCGCCACGAAATCGGCGCACTGGCCCTGGTCGACATGTCCGACGCCGTGCACGAGGTCGCCGCCGGTCTCAGCGCCGGCAACGGCGGCCGCGCGGTGCGCGCCTTCCAGGGCGATACCACCGACGAAGCCTTCCGGCGCGAGGTGTTCGACACCATGCGCAACGAGCATGGCACGGTCAACATCTGCGTGCCGGCCGCGGGGATCACGCGCGACGCACTCGCGGTGAAGCTGAACCGCGACAAGGGCCGCGCCAACATCTACCCGGTCGAGAATTTCCGCCAGGTGATCGAGGTCAACCTGATTGCCCCGGTCTACTGGGCACTGGAAATGGTCGCGCAGCAGGCCGAGGCGCGCTTCAGCCAGGGCCTCGATCGATGGCAGGCCGAGGAAGGCACACAGGGCGTGATCATCTTCATCGGATCGGTCTCGTCGCAGGGCAACAAGGGCCAGATCTCCTACTCCACGACCAAGGTCGGTCTCGAAGGCGCGGCCTCGACCCTGATGAAAGAGGCAATTTTTTACGGCGTGCGTTGTGCGGTAATCCATCCGGGTTTCACCGACACCCCGATGGTGCGCGCGCTGGGCGAGGATTACATCAACCGCCACATCCTGCCCGCGACCCAGATCAAGCGTCTCATCCGGCCCGAGGAAATTGCCGACGCGATCTCGTTCCTGATCCGCAACTCGGCGGTCAGCGGTCAGCTGTGGGCCGATGCCGGCTGGCACCCGATGCCGACCTGAGGCTGAACCTCAGGAGCCGAAAACCTTCTTCAGCAGGTCGCTGGTGCGCGCCGCGGGATTGGCGCGGATGCGCTGCTCTTCCTGACCGATGACGGTGAACAGGCCGTCCAGCGTGCGGTCGGTGACGTAGTTGCCGAGGTCGAGCTGGTCGCGGTCGATCAGCGCCGCGACCGGGCCGGCCTTGTCCAGCATGTCCTGGTAGCGCGCCGTGACCCCGGCCTCGCGGATCGCGCCGTCGACGATCGGCGAGAAGCGCTCGGCGAGCTCGGCCCCGCTGCTGCGGCGCAGGTAGTCGGTCGCGGCGGTCGGGCCACCGTCCAGAATGCCGCGGGCGTCGTCCAGCGTTATCTTGCTGATGGCGCCGGCGAATACCCCGGCGGCCTCGGGCACGGCGCGCTCCGCGGCGCGGTTGAGACTGGTCACGAACTGGTCGGCCAGCGCGTCCTGTCCGAGCGTGCGCAGACCGCTCTCGACCATCGACAGGTGTTTCGGCACCGGGATGCGCACTGCGCTGTTGGCGAGGAATCCGTCCGGCCGGCCGAGCTCGCTGACCGCGTTGCGCACGCCCTTGTCGAGGGCCGCGCGCAGGCCGTCCGCGATCTCGCTCTGCGAAAGCTGGCTGGCGACGGCGGCGGTCTCTTCGCTGCCGGCGATGTCCTTGAGCCAGGCGCGCCAGTCCGCCGCTGCCGGCGTGGTGGCCAGCGCCAGGACCAGCGCGAGGCCTGACAGGTGATTACGCATGGGCTGAATCCCCGCTGGGGTCCGCGGACGGACCGTAATAGACGACGCCGCGCGAGGGGTGCTCCTGCACGGTGATTTCGAACAGGCCCGGAAGGTCCCCGGCCAGGCGTGGCCACAGCCATTCCGCGAGGCGCTCGGTGGTGGGGTTCTCGAGGCCCGCGAGATCGTTCAGGTACCGGTGATCGACGGTCTCGGTGATCCGTGCGATGAGCGCTTCGACGTCGCCGAAGTCGAGCAGCCAGCCGCTGTCCGGGTCGACCTCGCCGCGCAGGCGCAGTCGCACCTGGAAGGTATGTCCGTGCAGCCGGCTGCACGGATGTGACGGCGGCAGGCCCGGCAGGCGCCGCGAGGCGGCGAAATCGAAGTCGACGAACAGGTCCATGGCGGCGGCGATGATAGCAGTGCGGACGCTAGCCGCCCACGCCGTCGCCGGTACACCCGGCGAGCCCGGCGACGAGCGCGTGGTAGTCGTCGGCCAGCGCGGACCAGCTCAGCCGCGGCGGGTCTGGCGCAGGCAACGGACCGTGCGCGCGCACCGCGGCCAGCTCGGCCAGCATGGCGGCGAGCGACTCGGCTTCCGCCGCCGCGTCCCCGGGGTGCGAGGCATAACGGTAGCGTGGCGCGACGAACTCGCGGTAGGCGAGGCGGTCGGGCACCGCCGGCACGCAGCCGCAGGCAATCGCTTCGAGCACGGCGAGCCCCTGGAAATCGTGCAGGGCGGTCGAGACCACCACGTCCGCGCTGCCGAGCGTGGCGAGGTAGGCACCACGCTCGGCGAAGCCGGCCGGCGCCGGGCGTGTGAACTCGGCCAGGAGTCGATCGAAGGCCACTGGGCGGCGGCGGAACTGCTGGCCGCGCAGGACGAGCTCGCAGTGCACGCCGCGCTGCCGCAGGAGGCGCAGAGCGGCAAGCAGGCGCTGCGGCGCCTTGTCCTCCTCCCAGCGATGATTCCACAGCACGCGCAAGGGGCCGCTTCCGCTACGTGGCGGTGCCGGTGGCAGGTCCGCCGGCAACGGCACCGGCAGCACCGTGCTGCGCCCGCTGACGGCATCGAGCAGCGCGGGCGGCACGCCGTCCGGCATGCGCGCGAGCAGGTCCGCCGCGCCGCCGAAAAAGGTGTCGCGGTTATAGCGCGAATTGAACACGACCCGGTCGGCGGCCAGCGCGCTGCGCAGGGTGATCATCTGGGTATCCGCGCGACCGTTCTCGTGTCCCGGGTAGACGAACTGGTTTTCGTGGAAATAAACCAGCGCAGGCAGCGCGCGCACGGCCGGCACGATGGCCCGCGCGGTCGCCAGGTCGAACATCGAGGTCGCGACGAGGACGTCGGGCGGCGGCGCGATACAGTGCGCGTTGGCCGGGTCCAGCAGGGCCAACGCGCTGCCGCGCACGCGCCAGGCGAAATACCTTGCCGGCAGTGCCAGGTAGCGCCAGTGCCACTGCGGCAGATGCTGCATCAGTCCCTGCGCCCAGTGCCGGTGACTCAGGGCATCGTAGGCCGACACCAGCAGCGCACACGGACGCGCAGCGTGCGGTTGGGGATTGGCCGGCACTGCGCTTACACTTGCGCCCCTGCCATGGGCGCCTTCGAATACACCATACTCGTCCTGGTCGGCATTGCGGCCGGCTTCATCAACGTCGTCGCCGGCGGTGGTTCGATGCTGACGGTACCGGCACTGGTGCTGATGGGGGTACCTGGCCCGGTCGCCAATGGTACCAACCGCATCGCCATCATTGCGCAGACGACGGCGGCCACGGCGGCCTTCTTCCGCCGCGGCGTGCGCGACCTGCGTACCAGCGCCACACTGGCGCTGGCATTACTGCCGGGCGCGGTCATCGGCGCCTGGTGGGGCGCGCACATCGAAGGCGTCTGGTTCAACCGGCTGCTCGCCGGGGTGATGATCTGCGTGATGCTGACGATGGGCCTGGAGTCGCGCGTCGCGCGCCGCGGTGCGGCCTCTGCAACGGGCGAGCGCCTCAGGCGCCCGTGGCTGACACACGCACTGATCGGCGTGGTCGGGTTCTACGGCGGCGTCATTCACATCGGCATCGGTTTCCTGATCATGTTCATCCTGCATCGCGTCGGCGGCCTCGACCTGGTGCGCACGAACATGCACAAGATGGCAACCGTGATCCCCTACTCGATCGCCGCCCTCGCGATCTTCTGGTCGGAAAGCGGCATCCTGTGGCTGGCCGGACTGGCGCTGGCGCTGGGCAACACCTGCGGCGGCTGGCTGGGGGTGCACGTGTCGCTGGCACGCGGCGAAAAGTTCATCCGCCTGATGTTCAACCTGTGTATCGCCGCCCTCATCGTGCGGCTGTTGCTCGGGCCCTGACGGCCGGCCATGCATTTCGCGTCGGCGCGCGGTAGGCTGGAGCCGGCCTCACGACTACGCCGCAACGACCCCGAGCAGGTATGAACACCCCCGCACCCCGGATCCTCTGCGTCGACGACCAGGCAGAGGCCAGCTCCCTGCTCGTACGCCACCTGGGCGCCGAATTCGCCTGCACCGTGGCCCGCGATGCCGACGACGCCCTGGGCGTACTCGAACGCGAGGGCCCGTTCGCCGTGGTGGTGTCCGATTTTGTCATGCCGGGGACCAACGGGGTCGAGCTGTTCAAGCGCATCAAGGCACGCTGGCCGGATACCGTGCGCGTCATGGTGACCGCACTGGACGACCTCGATGTCGCCATTGCCGCGCTGCACGACGGCAGCGTGTACCGCTTCGTGCGCAAGCCCTGGCAGCAGGACGAGATCCTGCACGCCGTGCGCGAAGCGGCCGACTACCATCACCTCATCGTCAGCGAGCGCCGCCTGCGCGAGCAGCTCGCACGCACCAACGCCGAGCTCGACGAGCGCCTGCGCGACCTGGACGAGGCCAACGAGCTGCTCGAATACTGGGTCGAGTTCAGTCCCGCGGTGCTGTACAGCTTCTCGTTCGAGGACGGGGTGTTGCGCGCGAGCTACATCTCCAAGAACTTCGCCCGGCTGAGCGGCTACGAGCGCACCACGGCGGTCATCGACGCGGACTTCTGGCCCGGCCTGATCGAGCCCGCCGAGCGCGCCCGTTACCAGCAATGCCTGGACGACCTGGCCAGTGGCGAGCGCAGCCACGCGGTGCTCGAGTACCGTATCCGGCACCGCGCCGGCACCACGCTCACGATCGTCGACTCGCTGCGCGCGGTGCATGACGGCGATGGCCGTACGATCGAGCTGGTCGGCGCCTGGATGGACGTCACCGCGCGTCGCTGACGACACCCGCACGGGCGACCCGCCCGACGCTGGTTTTACTTTAAATAACTTAAATAACACGCTGATATACGTGTTTATTTAGCTTGACATTAAAGCTAGATATCACTATAAATTGTGGTCGTAACATCCTGATAATCAAATTTCCCGAATTGCGAGGTCTGGCCATGCACACAATCGACCGAATGGGTGCGTCCGGTGGTGAGACACTGTCAATGCCCAACTCCCCTGCCGGCGCCGCACTCGAACGGCTGGATGCGATACATAACGACTTCATCCCGCATCCGGCGCAGTTCCCCATCCGCTTTCGGCGCCGCACCGCCCTGCCCTGGCGGCACAAGGAAGACCGCGTCACTGCCGGTGACGTCGGGGTCAGCTTCCACTCCGAGAAGTACATCCCGGCCGGCACCCGGCTCGAGCTCGAGATCCCGCTGCGCGGGGTAACCCAGCGCTTCGTCGCCACCGTGGTCATGGTGCGCGAGCAGGCGGCCGGCTTCGAGATCGGCCTGTGGTTCAGCGATGCCGCCGACGCCGTGCGTGCGCGTATCGTCGAGAAAATCTGCCATACCGAGTGCTACCTGCGCGCGCGCGGCGCGGCCGCGTTCCCCGCGCCCACCAGCTGACGTTCCAACCCGCGTCCCGCGCCGGCCGAACCGGCGCGGGCCCTTCCCCGTGCTCCTCCCCGCGGCGTGACAGGACGCCGCTACAATGACGGCGCGGCGCGTGCCGCGAGAGTCGCCGCGGAAGATGGAATACCTCTACGACTACCTGCTCTTCGGCGCCAAGCTGGTGACCGTGATCGCGCTGCTGGCGGCACCGGTGGTCCTCGTGCTGGTCCTGCGCCAGTCGCGCCGCGGCAACGAGGACGGCGAGATCGAGGTCGTGCGCCTCAACGACCGCCTGCGCGACGCCGAGCTGCGCCTGGCCGCGGCCATGCTCGAGCCCAGGGCCTTCCGCAAGCGGCTCAAGTCGGCCCGCGCGGCGGCCAAGGCGCGCCCCGCGCCCGACCAGCCGCGCACCTGGGTGTGCGAATTCCACGGCGACATCCGGGCCGGCGCCGTGGCCCAGCTGCGCGAGGAGATCACTGCCATCCTCACCGTGGCCGGTGACCATGACGAGGTCATCGTGGTGCTGGAAAGCGGGGGCGGCAGCATCCACGGTTACGGCCTGGCCGCCTCGCAGCTCAAGCGCGTGCGCGAGCGCGGCATCCGCCTGCGCGCGGTGGTCGACCGCATCGCGGCCAGCGGCGGTTACATGATGGCCTGTGTCGCCGACGAGATCGTCGCTGCGCCGTTCGCCATCGTCGGATCGATCGGCGTCGTCGCCCAGCTGCCCAATTTCAACCGGCTGCTGAAAAAGCACGACGTCGATTTCGAGCAGATCACCGCCGGCCGTTACAAGCGCACCCTGAGCCTGTTCGGCGAGAACACCGACGAAGGGCGGGCCAAGTTCCGCGAGGAGATCGAGGACGCCCACGCCCTGTTCAAGGACTTCGTTGCCGGCTGCCGCCCGCATCTCGACCTGGAGCGGGTCGGTACCGGTGAATACTGGTTCGGAACCCGCGCGCTGGAACTCGGCCTGGTCGACCGCCTGGCGACCAGCGACGACGTCATCGCCGAGGCTGCCGGTCGCGGCGACGTCTACCGCGTGCGCGCACGCGCGCGCCAGTCATTGATCGAGCGCATCCTGCGTCCCGGCGGGCGTGAGGCCGAAGGCCTGCTGTTCTGAGCCGGCGGTGCGGCGCTGCCAGCTGTCCGCCGCCAGCAGCACGCTGGCCGCGTGGATGTCGACGATATCGTCGATGACCGGCGCGTAACCGCCGCCCATGACCATGACCAGCGCGGCCCCGGCCGCCTCGGCGCTCTCCAGCACCAGGCGATCGCGCGCCGCGATACCGGCCTTGCTCAGCGCCAGGCGACCGAGACGGTCGCCGGCGAAGACGTCGGCGCCGGCGAGGTAGATGACCAGCGACGGCCGCGCCACGCGCAGGGCGTGGGCGAGCGCGCTCGCGAGCGCTTCCTGGTAGGGCGCGTCGGCGGTGCCGTCGGGCAGCGCGACATCGAGATGGCTGGCCGGCTTGCGGTGCGGGTAATTGCGCGCGGCGTGGACTGACAGGGCGTAGATGCCGTCCGCTGCCGCCAGGATCTCGGCGCTGCCATCGCCCTGGTGCACGTCGCAGTCGACCAGCAGCACGCGTGCGTGTCGATCGCTGCGCCGCGTCTCCAGCGCGGCCACCGCGACGTCGTTGAACACGCAGAACCCGGCGCCGCGCGCGCGGCCGGCGTGATGGGTGCCACCGGCCAGGCTGGCGGCCACACCCTCCTCGCGCGCCGCTGCCAGCGCCGCCAGGGTGGCACCGACCGAGCGCCGCGAACGCTCCACCAGCGCCTCCGACCAGGGAAAGCCCAGGGCACGCTGCTCGGCCGGCGACAGGGTGCCGGCGAACACGCGGTCGACATAAGCCGGGCTGTGCGCCAGCGCCAGTGTCGCGCGCGCGGCGGCCGGCGCCTGCCCGAAGCGCAGGCGCGGATCGACGCGCGCCTCCAGCGCCTCGCGCACCCGCCGGTACTTGCTCATCGGGAAACGGTGCCCCGCCGGCAACGCGATGGTGAAGTGATCCGAATAGAACACCCTCACCGGGCCCGCTCCCGTACCCGGTAAGTCTCAGCCATCGGCAAAGGCCCGCCGCACCTCTTCGCCGATGGCAGCGATGCCGCGCTCGACCTCGGCGGGATCCTGGGCGTAGGAGAGGCGCAGGCATTCGTGGCGGTGCGCCCATTCCCCGTCCAGTCCCGGAAAGAAATAATGGCCCGGAATGACCAGCACGTGGCGCGCCTTCAGCCGCTCGTAGAGCACCTGCGCGGTGATCGGCAGTCCGGGCAGCCACAGCCACAGGAAGATCGCGCCCTGCGGCTTGTGCAGATGGTAGGTGAAACCGTCGAAATGGCGCGCGCACCAGGCGACCGCCTGTTCTGCGCGCTCGCGGTAGTAGGGCCGGATGACGTCACGCGCCAGGTTCAGCACGTCGCCGCCGGCGATGAGGCGGGTCGCGAGCAGGGCGCCGAGACTGCCGGTCGCCAGCGACAGCACCGCGTTGAAGCTACGAATCGCCTCCACGATCTCCGGTGCGGCGACGACAATACCGGTGCGCAGGCCGGGCAGCCCGAGCTTGGACAGGCTCAGGCAGTAGATCACGTGCTCGGCGTACACCGGCTCGACCGCGTCGAAGACGATGCCGGGGAACGGCACGCCGTAGGCGTTGTCGACGATCAGCGGCACCCCGGCCGCACGGGTCAGCTCCAGCAGGCGCGCCATTTCGTCGTCGGAGAGCACGTTACCGGTTGGGTTGGTCGGCCGGCTGACACACACTGCGCCGGTCTGCGCGCCGATCTGCACGCGCTCGAAATCGACCCGGTACTTGAACTGGTGATCGTCGAGGTACTCGATCGCCGGCCGGCAGGAACGCAGCGCGCGCGGGCTGACGGGTATGTCGGCGTAGCCGATGTATTCCGGCGTCAGCGGCAGCACCAGCTCGCGCTCGACGCCGTCGCTGCAGGCGCCGCTGAGGAGGTTGAACAGGATGAAGAAGCTCGACTGGCTGCCGGCGGTCATGGCGATGTTGTCCAGCTCCACCGGCCAGCCGTACTCGCGCCGCAGCAGGTCGCGCACCGCGAGCAGGAAGTCGCGATTGCCCTGCGGGCCGTCGTAGCTGGCGCTGATGCGGTCGAACGAGCCGTCGTCCAGCGCTGTGCGCAGGGCATCGCGGAACAGGGCCTGCATGCGCGGAATGCGGGCCGGGTTGCCGCCGCCGAGATTGGCGTAGTCCGCATCGCCGGCAAGCACCGCGCCGAGATCGTCCATCAGCATGCGGGTGCCGGTCGGACCGGTAAAACGGCTGGCGAAAACGGAGAATCGACTGCTGGACATGGGGCTACCGGTGATGGCGGGGAATCGGGCTTCGTCGCGCTGTGCGTGTCGCGCCCTCGGGCCGGCCTGGGCGCGCAACGGGGCGAGCGTTCGCGTTATCCGCCCGGCCACGGCTGCGGCCGGACCCGGCGTGCCCGGCCACGCCTGCCCCGGCAAGATCCGGCGCGGGACGTCGTGCCGGACAGGCCAGGCGTGACCGGTCCCTAGTGTAAGATCGCCGCCGTCATGACGACACCGCCCACCCCACCGCAGACTGTCGGCGTACTGGCGCGCCTCGGCACGCTGCGCATCCTGCTGCTGAGTGGCGCCGTGCTGGTGATTGCCGCCGCGCCCTTCGCCGACGGTGCCGTGCACATGCACGACTGGCGCCTGGTGCCGTCGGTAATCGCACCCTCGGTCATGATGATGCTGGTCTTCGCCCTGCCGCTGGACATGACCATGGCCCGCATCTTCATGGCCGACGCCGACGACGGCGAGCGGGCGCGACTCGGCTTCGTCATTCGCCTCGAGGCCGTGGTCTACGTGGCCATGCTGGCCGCGTGGACCCCGTTCCTGGTCGGTGTGCTCGAGATCTCGCCGTTCTCCTGAAGCCCGCGCCGGGCCGCGGCGCGGGCAAATTTCCAACTTCGTCACACAAGCCTGCCTTGAGTTTTCGGGCAGCGCCACCTATTATCTTAGGTAATCTCTAAGATAAATCTTTTAAGCTTATGAAAAATAGAAATTTTTATAAGCAAGGGAATGCCTCTCTCCGGTCCCTGCGGCGACTCCGCCGCTACCTCGTGCGGCCCCTGCGCCTGACCCTGGAAGGGCGTGAACACGTCTTCCGCGATCCGCGAGAGCTCGATTTTTGTCTCGCGCCGCGCACCGCGGTGCCGGCGCTGCGCATCAGCGAGCTCTACCTGCGCGCACAGCACGAGCTCGACGCCGAGGCCGACGCGCTGGCGGCGATGGAAGGCCGCCTGGCCGGCATGCTCGATGCCGATCGCGACGGGCGCTGTGCGCTGACCGGCGCCCTGGGTTCGGCCGGGGTGCGGGTGATCTCCAAGGATCACGGCTGGCGCGACCTGTTCGACCAGCTCCTGATCGGCAAGGCAGCCCGTCACTGGCTGCGCATCGCCGTCGCCCGTTACCTCGGGTACCTGGCCCAGCGCCGCGACGTAATCGGATCGATCAGCCTGCTCAAGGCGCATGCCGCGGCCGCGCCCACCGCGCCCCTGGCCCCGGAGCTGGCGACCCGGGTATTCGCCGAGCCGCCGGGCGAGACGGCGGCGCCGGACGGCGAGCTGCAACGCCTGCCGCAGGGTCGCGCCGTTACCCTGCGCCTGGCACAGGGGCGGGAGATCCCGATCCGCCTCGCCCGCTACGGCTTTTCCCTGAGCCACGAGCGCGACTGGATCCTGGTCGCCGACGACGGCCGCCGTTACGTATTGCGCGAGGGTCTCAACTCGGTCGGCCGCAGCCGTGACAACGACGTGCGCGTGGAAGGTGCGTGCCGTAACGTCTCGCGTCGCCACCTGCTGGCGCAGCCGCTGGGCGCCGACGCCATCGAGCTCACCGACGTCTCGACCTGCGGCACCTTCGTCACGCCGACCGCACTCGCCTCCTGAGCGGCGCGCGGCGCGCGCCGTCAGTTCTCGCCCGGGCGCTTCTCCGGCTCTCCGAGCTTGAGGCGCAGCAGCTCGAGGGCCATGTCCGGCACTTCGAGATGGCGCGACGCCTCCGCGGACAGCAGCCAGCGATCGACCGTGTCACGATCGACCAGCACCAGCTCGGCGATCTCGCGCCGCTCCAGCTCGTGGTTGACCATGTACTCGATGAGTCGCTCGCGGTTGTTCATCGGCGGCTTCCGGCTACCCTGCACCTGCGCCCATTATGCCCAATCGGCCTGCCGGACTCAGCGCCAGCGCCGGCGCGGCGGCAAGGTCTTGTCCGGCGTGCGTTCGACCAGCGCGGTGCGCACCCTGACCTCCGCCGCCGCGTCGAGGCCGGCAGCGAGATGGAAGGCGTTGCCGGTGCGTACCCCGGCCAGCTCGCCATCGACCAGCGCGAGGGCGTTGGCCTCCAGTGCGGGAATGCGTACGCCCGGCAGCAGCACCCCTGACAGGTTGAGCGGATCGGTGGCATTGACCACCACCACGCGCCGGTCGGACGCGGCCTTGCGTGCGGCGCGCAGCGCACCGACGGCGTCGGGCAGGGCGAACTGTTCGCCGGAATGTCCGGCCACGAAACGGCCGCCGCGCAGCGTGCCGGCGGCCTCCATGCGGCGCAGCGCCCACAGGATCTCGCGCCACGGCGGCAGTGCCGACTCGCGCTCCAGCAGTCGGCGGAAAACCACGCCGTAGCGGCGCAGCAGCGCGTGCGCGACATCCTCGACGGCGGCTTCGTCGTAGCCGCGGCCCGTCGCGCCCGGCGCCGTGCGCCGCACCCGGTCCCAGCGCCCGGCCTCTTCCAGGCTTCCGCGCGTGGTGCGGCGCGTGCGCCGCCCGCCTCCCCCGCGCCGCGCCGACGGCAGGGTCAGCGCGCGCAGACCGGCGAAGCTGTCACAGGTGACGACACCGGCCGCGGCGAGCTCGTCCAGCGCCGCTTCGCAGTGCGTGCGCAACAGGCCGGTAGCGGCGACGATGTCGTCGAAGAAGGAGGCGCCGCAGGTCTCGATGTGCGACAACACGCGACCGGCCGCGGTGTCGGCGCGCGGCGTCCCGCCGTCACCCGCGCCGACCACCTGCAGCCACGCGCGCATGTCGCCGCGCGGCATCAGCGCCAGCGGCGTGTTGCGCAAGGTGCCCGCCTGGCGGCCGCCGCCGGCACTGCGTTTCGGCGTCAGGCGCAGCCATGCGCAGCGCCCCTGGCGCACCAGCTCGTCGAGCAGGCTGCCCTGGTAGCCGCGCAGGCGGGCCGGCAGCAGCTTCGCTTCCCACGCCGCGGCCGGCGCCTCGAACCCGGCGAGCTGGGCGACGATGCCGTAGAGTCCCTCCGCCCCGCTGACCTGGCTGCCCGGGACGAGGTGCTGCCACTGCAGCAGGAAGCGCATGAAATCGGTGCTGCTGACCGGCTCGATCTCCTGGCGCAGACGCCCCAGGGTATAGCGGTGGATGCGCGCGAGCAGGCGGCGGTCACACCACTGCGGCGACGTGGCCTCGGGGTCGTAGTGCCCGCCGAGCACGATGCCGCGTGCAACCAGTGCCGCGAGCGCCTGCGCCATCGCCGCCGGCGTCACGTTCAGCCAGGCCGCGAGCTCCGCGGCGCCGGCCGGCCCGATCATCTCCAGGCGGCTGCGCACCAGCCCTTCCAGCGCCGCCGCGGGCGCGCCCGCGGCTACGCCTTCGAAATGCTCGGCCGCGGACGGCACGGCGTCGAAGACCGGCTGCGGCCACAGCGCGCGCAGCTCGGCGACCCGCTCGGTCGCCGCCCAGCCCGGCCGCGGCGCATTGAAGCGCACCAGGCGCCCGCCGGCGTGCAGCGCGTCCAGCGCCGCTGACAGCGTCTGCCCCGCCGCCGCATCCAGCCGCGGCAGCTCCTCGTCGGGCACGAAGCCGAGCAACAGCATCGCTTCGTGCAGCTCGTCGCCGTCGCGCGGTGCGGGCCACACCTCCTCGCGCACCCGCGCGATGGCCGCGGCGTCGAGCGCGCCGAGGTCGCTGGCGGTGGCCGGGTCGAGCCAGCGGCGGCTGTTGATGGCCTGGGTGCGCCGCTCCTCCAGCGGCGCATCGTCGAGGAAGGCGTAGGGATTGGCGTTCAGCACCTGCAGCGCGAACGGCGAGGGCTCGGTCAGGTCACGGGCGACCAGGCGCTTGCGCCCTGCCGCGATCTCGCCGAGCAGCGCTTCCAGTGCGGCGACGTCCATCGCTTCGTGCAGGCAGTCGTCGATCGCCTGGGTCACCAGGGGATGATCCGGGACTTCGCGCCGGCCGGCGAGGTTCTCGGCGCAGGCGAGCTGGTCGGGGAAGACCAGCGAGACCAGGTCGTCGGCATTCATGCGCAGCAGCCGCGGCGGCGTCTTCTGGCCGCCGCGGAAACGCTGGATGGCAAGCGCGCAGGTCGCCACCCAGCGCCAGCGAATGTTGAATACCGGCGCGTCGAGCAGCGCCTGCACCAGCACGTCGCGCACGCTTGCCGCGTCGAGGTAACGCCACACCTCGTCGAGCGCGAAGCTGTGCACGGCGCCGAGCGAGATGACGATGGCATCCTCGATCGCGGCGGCCTGTAACTCGAAGTTGAAGGTGCGGCAGAAACGCTTGCGCAAGGCCAGGCCCCAGGCCTTGTTCAGGCGGCTGCCGAAGGGCGAATGGATGACGAGCTGCATGCCGCCCGACTCGTCGAAGAAGCGTTCCATGACCAGGGTATCCTGGGTCGGCATCGCGCCCAGCGCACGGTAGGCGGCGAACACGAACTCCGCCGCCTGGCGCGCGGCGACGGCGCCGACGCCGGGGATCTCGGCGAGCCGGGCGGCGAGCGTCGCCGCGCCGGCACCGGGCGCGTCGGCGCAGGCCGCGAGCTCCCCGCGCAGACGCGATACGGCGTGCGAGAACTCCGCCGAGCGCGCCGGCGCCTCGCCCAGCCAGAACGGCATGTTGGGTGGCTCGCCGGCGGCATCGACCACGCGCAGCGCGCTGGCCTCCACCCGCAGCACGCGCCAGGCGGTATTGCCGAGCTGGAAGATGTTGCCGGGCAGGCTCTCGATCGCGAAGTCCTCGTTGACCGTGCCGACCAGCTCGCCGCCGGGCTCGGCGATGACGTCGTAATCCGCGGTGTCGGGGATCGCGCCGCCACAGGTCACGGCCACCATGCGCGCACCGCGGCGCGCGCGCAGCGTGCCGTTGACGGCGTCGACGTGCAGGTAGGCCGAGCGTCGCCCCTGGGCGAAGCTGAAGCCCTCGCCGAGCATGGCGACGACGGCGTCGAACTCGCCGCGTGGCAGCTCGCGGTACGGCCAGGCGCGACGCACGAGGTCGAACAGCGCGTCCGCCGTGTAGTCCGCGCAGCTGGTCTCGGCCACGATGTGCTGGGCGAGCACGTCGCGTGGCCCGGGCGGCACGCTCAGGCTGTCCAGCTCGTCGCGTCGCACCATGTCGAGCAGCGTGATGCATTCCAGCAGCTCGTCGCGGGTCTGCGGGAACAGCCGCCCCTTGGCGATCCCGCCCACCGCGTGCCCGGCACGCCCCACGCGCTGCAGCAGCATCGCCAGGCTGCGGGTGGCGCCGAGCTGGCAGACCAGATCGATGTCGCCGATGTCGATACCGAGCTCCAGCGAGGCGGTGGCGACCAGTGCGCGCAGCCGGCCCGCCTTGAGACGCTGCTCGGCGTCGAGGCGGCGCTCGCGCGACATGCTGCCGTGATGCGAGCACACCGTGTCCTCACCGAGGCGGTCGGCCAGCGCGCGCGCCAGGCGCTCGGCCATGCGCCGCGTGTTGACGAAGATGAGCGTGGTGCGGTGCGCCTCGATCAGCGTGCACATGCGCTCGCGGATCTCCTCGGAGACCTCCGCCGAGACCACCGTCTCCAGTGGTGACGGCGGCATCTCGATGGCCAGGTCGCGGCGGCGCACGTGCCCCTCGTCGACGATGGCCAGCGCGTCCGGCGTTGCCGGCCGGCCGAGCAGGTACTCGCCGACCCGTTCGATCGGGCGCTGCGTCGCCGACAGCCCGATGCGCAGCGGCGGCGTCGCGGTGAGCCGTTCCAGCCGGGCCAGGCTGAGGGCGAAATGCGCACCGCGCTTGTTGCCGGCGAGCGCGTGGATCTCGTCGACGATGACGGTGCGAACGCTGGCCAGCATGTCACGCCCACTGTCGCTGGTGAGCAGGATGTACAGCGATTCCGGAGTCGTCACCAGGATGTGCGGCGGGCGCCGGCGCATCAGCGCGCGTGCGGCGGCCGGGGTGTCGCCGGTGCGCACCGCGGTGCGGATCGCAGGCACCTCGCCAGGCGCCGTGCGCAGGCGCTCCCGGATGGCCTGCAGCGGCACCTCGAGATTGCGCTGGACGTCGTTGCTGAGCGCCTTCAGCGGCGAGACGTAGAGCACCGTGGTGCGGTCGTCGAGCTCGCCGCGGCGCGCCTGCGCGGCGAGCTCGCTGAGCGCGGTGAGGAAAGCGGCCAGGGTCTTGCCCGAGCCGGTCGGCGCCGCAACCAGCGTGTGCCGGCCGCCCGCGATGGCCTCCCACGCGCGCTGCTGGCAGGGCGTGGGTGCGTCGAAGTGCGCTGCGAACCAGTCCCTTACCGCGGCATCGAAGGTGTGCGGAAGCATGCCGCGCAGGTTAGCGCGTCTGGCCCTGCGCCGCCACGCGCGCGCCGCTTCAGCACAGCATCAGCAACAGCTCGTCGATACGTGCCTTGGCCTCGCGCAGGATCGCCAGGCTGTGCTCCGGGCTGGCCTCGTTACCGAGGATGGCGAGTGCCGGGACTTCATCGGCACGCGGCAGCGCCCGCTCCCGGCCGAGTCCGAGCCAGGTGTGGTAGCGCGCGCAGATGACGAGCTCGGTAAGCGTCACCGCAGTGGCGCGCGGGTGGCCCCAGTCACGGCCGTGACGCACGGCATCGACCAGCGCTTCGCCCAGTCCCCAGCGCTGGCAGATCAGCGCGCCGATGCGCGGTGCCAGGCGATCGGTCAGCGCACGCACCCGTTGCGCCTCGCCGACCAGGGCTTGTTCGCCGGCGATGCGTTCGAGCACCGGGATGGCACCGACGTCACTGACCAGGCCGGCGACCAGCGCCTGGTCGGCCAGCCCCGGCGCGACCTCGGTGGCGATCACCGCCGCACAGGCGCCGATGCGCACCGCTTCGCCGGTACGTTCGGCGAACTCCTTGCGCAGTCCCGGGCTGCGGCAGTCGAACAGGTCCTTGAGCGCGAAGCAGATGACCAGCTCGCTGACGGTGTGCACACCGATGCGGGCGACCGCCTCGTCGAGCTCGGTGATGTTGTGGCTGCCGCGGCACAGCGGACTGTTGGCGATGCGCAGGATCTTGGCGGCGATCGCCGGGTCGACCGCGATCAGGGTGGCAATACGGGCATTGCTGCAGTTGCGCCTCCCGATCGCGGTGCGCAGGCGGGTGGCCAGGTCGGGCAGGCTCGGCAGTCGCAGGCGGTCGGCCGCCAGGTCGGCGATGATCCCTTCGCTGAGATCCTGGGTCTCACCGAGGTCGGGCTCGATTTCGGTCAGCTCCGCGCCGGCCGTGCCCGCCATGGTTTCACGCAGCAGCGCGACGTCCTCGCGCGCCATGCGCGCGCAGGCCACGCGGCCGCGGGCGGTCACGTCGTACAGCGAAGGCCGCACGGCCGCGATCGAGGTGCCGGCATCGGCGCTGCCGGCCTGCACGGTCTTGCAATGACCGTCACCGTCGACCAGGTCGATACGGCCTTCGAGCAGGAAATAGTCGGCGCCGTCGTCGCTGCCGCGCGCGAGCACGATGTCCCCGTCACGGTACTCGGCCAGCGACATGCGGCTCGCGGCCACGATCAGCCGCTCCGCGCTGAGACCGCTGAACGGGGCGATCGGCCGCAGGCGGCCGGGCAGGATCCCGTTCGGAGAGCGCCGTGCTTGCATGGGTGGCCTTCGTTTATAGTCGCGTGTCGCGTGCCGGCGGACGCTGCCGGCGTGCTCGTCCCGTATAGCGGCCGCCGAGGGCCGCGACTTTATGCCGCACCGGAAGCCCGTCATGTCCCCATCCGCCGCCATCGAGATGCAGCCCATCGGCGTCGTGCACTGCGACGTCGCCGACGACGACGTCGCCCGCCGGCGTCGCGAGCTGGTCTCCGAGGTCGAGATCTTTCCCGAGTTCGGTCCCGGCCTGCATCGCATCGAGGAGTACTCGCACCTGTTCATCCTGTTCTGGATGCACCGCGCCGTACGCACCCCCGATCTGACCTGGCACCCGCGCGGCGACCGCACCATCGAGGCAACCGGTGTGCTCGCCGCCCGCGGCCGCAACCATCCCAACCCGATCGGGCTCGCCGTGGTCGAGTTGCTGGCGGTCGAGGGTTGTCGCCTGACCGTGCGCCGGCTCGATGCCTTCGATGGCACGCCGGTACTCGACGTCAAGCCCTACGACGACTACGACATCGTCAGCGAGCCGCGCGTGCCGCAATGGCTGCGCCGGCGCGCGCTGTCTCGGCGCTGAGTTCTGCGCTACAGTGCAGGCGTCTTCAGACTCCGGAGTTGCGTCGATCATGCGCTCGCTGGCGGGAACCGCGTTCGTCCTCGCGCTGTCACTCGGCGGCGCCCGCGCCGCGGACTCCGAAGCCACGGCCTCGGAAGCGACCTACGGCGCCTGGACGCTGCGTTGTGAGACGGCAGCCGCCGCCGCTACCCGGGCCTGTATCATGTTCCAGAACCTGGTGCTGCGCACCGGCGGCCAGCCGGTCCTGCAGTTCGCCATCGGCATCGCGCCGGGCGCGGCGACGCCGACGGTGCTGCTCAGCCTGCCACTCGGCATCTCGCTGCCGCCTGGCATCACGATGCGGATCGACCAGGGCAAGCCGGCCACCTTCCCGGTGGAGCGCTGCGAGCCCGACGGCTGCCGCGCCGGTATGCGCCTGCGCGAAGCTACCATCGAGCAGCTGCGCGGCGGCGAGAGCCTGGAGATCACCTTCTACGACGGCGAACGCCAGCCGATCAGCATGGCGCTGTCACTGGGTGGCTTCGGCGACGCCTTCGGCGCCCTGCGCGCGCGCAGCGCACCACCGTAGACGCGCCTGCGCGCCGGCGGTGACCGCGAACCGCGCCGCCTCGCCGGCGTTGATCTCGAGCACGTAGCGCGCTGCGCCGCGCGACTCGATGCGCGCCAGCGAGCCTGGCACGGTGTCCTTCGCGATTGAAATGACGCGGCCGCTGGCGTCGACGAACAGCATGTCGAGCGGCAACTGGGTGTTCTTCATCCACATGGTGACCGCCTGCGCCCGCCCGAAATCGAACCACATGCCGTGCCGCGCCGGCAGCGTCTCGCGGTGCATGAGCCCGCGCGTGCGCGCCGCCGCGGTGTCCGCGATCTCGACCTCGAACCACACGCCGACGCCGTCGCTGCGCGTGACCAGCACCCGCGCGCAATCCGGCGTGGCAGCGTGAACGGCCAGGCTCACGCCGAGCAGCAGCCATCCCGCCATGGCCGTCCTCACGGGCGGATCGCCGCGTAGCGTTCGAGTGCGGCGCGGCGCGCCATGCCGAGGTCGACGATGGGTTCGGCGTAGCCAGCGGCGCCGGGTCGGTGCGGATCGTCGTCCGGCGCGGCAGCGAGCTCGGGGATCCAGGTACGCAGGTAATCGCCGCGCGGGTCGAAGCGCCGGCTCTGGCTGACCGGGTTGAAGATGCGGAAGTACGGTGCCGCGTCGGCGCCGCAGCCCGCGCTCCATTGCCAGCCGAAGGTGTTGTTGGCGAGATCGGCGTCGACCAGCGTGTCCCAGAACCAGCGCGCGCCATGTCGCCAGTCGACGCCGAGGTGCTTGCACAGGAACGAGGCGGTGACCATGCGCACCCGGTTGTGCATGGTTCCGGTCGCCCACAATTCGCGCATGCCCGCATCGACTAGCGGAAAGCCGGTGCGCCCGCGCTGCCAGGCCGCCAGCCCGGGCGCGTCGTCGACCCAGGGCAGATCGGCGAAGGCCTCGCGCAGCGGGGCGTCCGGGGTATGCGGATAGTGGAACAGGAGGTGATAGGCGAACTCGCGCCAGACGAGCTGGCGCAGCCACGCGTCCGCGGCCGCGGCAAAGCGTGCGCCGGCGCCCGCGGCGCGCGCGGCCTCGACCGCGGCGACGATGCTGCGCGGACTGATCTCGCCCTGGGCAAGGTGTGCCGAGAGGCCGGACACCGCATCGCGTGCCGGCAGGTCGCGGCCTTCCCGGTAATCCTCGAGCCGGCTTTCGATGAAACGATCGAGACGTGCCCGGGCGGCCGCCTCGCCGAAGCACCAACGCGCGCGGATACCCGCAGCCCAGTCCGGCTGCGGCAGCAGGCCGAGCGCGGCGAGCGCGTCGCTGCGCGGCCAGGTCTGCGGCGGCGGCAAGCGGGGCACCGGCAGCGGATCGGCGCCGAGGCCGGCACGCAGGCAGGCGCGGTGGAAGGGCGTGAACACCCGGTACGGCGTGCCCGCCCGGGTGAGGATGGCAGTGGGCTCGAACAGCAGGCGGCCGCGAAAGCTGGCGACGTCGCAGCAATCGGCAAGGCGTTGCTTGAGCGCGGTGTCGCGCGCGATGGCATCCGGCTCGTAGCGCCGGTTCCAGTACAGCGCCGACGCCGCGGTTTCGGCCACGACCGCGGGCAACACCTCGGCAGCGTCGCCGCGGCGCAGGATCAGCCGGTTGCCGCTGTGCTCCAGCGCTTCGCCAAGGGCCGCCAGGCTGCGGTGCAGCCAATAGCGGCTCGCGGCGCCACGCGGCCAGTGCGTCTCCGGCTCCAGCACGAACAGCACGATGACCGGGCCGCCGCGCGCCGCGGCCGCATGCAGAGCGGGGTTGTCGGCAAGGCGCAGGTCCTGCCGCAGCCAGACCACGGCCGCGCCGCTCACGGCGTCGCGTCCGTAGCCGGTGGATGCTGTGCCTTCATGCGTCACCGTCACCTCCCGCGCGCTTCGGTTGGCCGCCGCGAAGCGAGCGATTACCATGCGGGCGCGGCGTGTGGCGCGCCCCGGGAGGCGCGCCGCCGCGGCCGCGAAACTGCCTGAATTGATTCGAGGATGATAACGAATGATGCGTTCCGCCCTGCTGATGATGCTGTGCCTGGTTCCGGTGCTCGATGCCGCCGCGCACGGCCCTAGCCGCCAGAAAGTGACCGAGACGGTGACCGTTGCCGCGCCCGCCGCCGAGGTCTGGGCCCTGGTCGCCGATTTCTGCTCGATCGAGACCTGGCACCCCGGCGTGTTTGCCTGCGAGGGCAGCGGTGGCAACGAGCCCGGCGCGACCCGCGTGCTGACCATCGGCGAGGCGGGCGGGCCGCAGATCCACGAGGAACTGCTCAAGTACGACGCCGACAAGATGAGCTACAAGTACAAGATCACCCGGACCGTCAACGAGATCCTGCCGGTCACGACCTATTCGTCCTTTCTCACCGTGAAAGACAACGGCGACGGCAGCACCACCGTCGAGTGGCGCGGCGGCTTCTACCGCGGCTACCCCAACAATGATCCGCCGCCGGAGCTGAACGACGAAGCCGCCGTGAAGGCCGTCACCGCCACCTACCAGGGCGGACTGGCCGCGCTCAAGACGCTGGCCGAGCAGCCTTAGCCGTACACGGTGCGCGCGATGATGCGTGCAGCAGCCGTGTTCACGGGCGCCGTGCTCGCGGCGTGGGTGCCGCTGGTGCACACGGCCGGGGCGCTGGCGTTCGTCACCAACCAGGGCGACGACACCGTGTCGGTGGTCTCGCTGGACGCGGGCGAGACCGTCGCCAGCGTGGCGGTGAGCGGCGATCCGGCCGGGGTCAGCGTCGACGCGCGGCGGCGCCTGGTCTTCGTCACCAGCCCGACCAGCCACGCGCTCACCGCCATCGATGCCGACAGCCTGCAGGTTTCCGCCGCGGTGCCCAGCGGCAAGGGCCCGCTCGGCGTGGTCTGTGACGTGCGCCGCGGCCGCGTCTACGTCGCCGACTGGTTCGGCAACGCGATCCACGTTCACGACGCCCTGACGCTGGGTCTGCGCGGCCGCTACAACACCGGGCGCGCACCTTCGGGTCTGGCACTCAGCCCGGACGGGCAGCGCCTGCTGGTGGCCAACCGCGACGACGACTCGTTGTGGGTAATCAGCACCGTCAGCGGCCTCACCGAGGGCCGCATCGAGGTCGGGCGGGCTCCGTTCGGCGTCACCGCGAGCAGCGACGGGCGGCGTGCGTTCGTCGCCAACGTGCAGAGCGGTGACGTCACCGTGGTCGATCTCGTCGGCATGCAGCCGAGCATGACCATCGCGGTCGGCGCCATGCCCTATGCCATCGTGCACGACGCGGCGACCGAGCGCCTGTTCGTGACCAACCAGCAGGATGGCACGGTATCCGTGGTCGACCTCGACGAGCGTGCCGAGGTCGCCGTCATCGAGGTCGGCGAACACCCGGAGGGCATCACGCTCAGGCCGCGCGAGCGGCGCGCCTACGTGGCCAACTGGTTCTCCAATTCCCTGAGCGTGATCGATATCGACGCCCTGACCGTCGAGCGCAGCTTCGCCACCGGCGACGGCAGCCGCGCTTTCGGCAACTTCATTCTGGAGTAGATGCAGGGCCGCCGAGGGCGGCTGCCAGTCCGCCGCGGTAGTCGGCAAAATGCGGCTCGAGGTGCAGTGTGCGCCAGCTCGACGACGGGTCGCAGCGGCGTGAAGATGCGCCGCGACGCGCGCGCCGACCGTCGAAGGCGGCGTGTGCCACGCCCAGCCGGTCGGCCAGGTGGGTGTAGTACTCCATTCGGCGCACCGGCATGCCGTCGCTGATCAGTAACGGCCGTGCCGCCGGCCCGCGCGCCATCGCGGCACACAGCGCGCGCGCGGCGTCGTCGCCATGCACGAGGTTGAGCCAGTCCGAGCCCGATCCCGGCAGCGTCTCGCCCTGCTCCAGCGCGCGCCGGCCGATCACGCGGCCAGGTCCGTAGAGCCCGGCCAGCCGCACCACGCTCAGCGATCCGACCGCCGCGCGCCACGCCGACTCGATCGCGAGCAGGCGCTCGACGCGCGGCGTGTCGGCGCGCATCACCGGGGTATCGGCATTGACCACGGCGATGTCGCTGTCCGCCCAGATTCCGCTGCTGGAGGCGAGCACGACGTGCCGCGTGTGGCAGGTGTCCAGCAGTGCGAGCAGCGGCGCCAAGGCGTCGCCTGGCGCCCGCTCGCCCAGCGCCGAGGGCGGCAGCAGCACGTAGACCTCCAGCGGCGTATCGCCGATCGCGGCGGCGAGTCGCCCGCATGACGCTGCTGCGGACACGTCGCACGCGAACCAGGCCGCGCCTTCCTGCTGCGGCGGCTGTTGCGGCGGCCGGCGCCGCGCCAGCAGCACGCGCGTCCCGCTCAGCAGCGGCAGCAGGTGCGCGCCGAGAAAGCCCGCGCCGACGACCAGCGAGACGGTAGCCTGGTCACTTCGTTCAGCCATGCGCCCGTACCCCGCGCGCGGCCAGCGCCGCGGCGCACATCGACATCAGGCAATACGTGGTGAAGAAGTACAGTCCGAGCCCCACGCGGGCGGTGGACTGCACGTCGGTGTTCATCGCCAGGTAGGCGACCAGCACCGCGACCACGAACACGTCCGCCATCGACCACTTTCCGAACGTGTGCAGCAGTGCGCTACCGCGCTGCTGCACGTCCGCCCTCGGCACCGCCACGACGACGCCGACCAGGATGACTTTCAGCACCGGCAGCACGATGCTGAATGCCGCGATGACGCCCGCCAGCAGCCAGTCACCCGAGCCGGCCAGGCCGCCCACGGTGGACAGGATGCTCTTGGTCTCGTGGCGCAGTATGACCTCGCCCAGCACCGGCACCTGGGCGTGCGCGACCACGGTCAGCATCGGGGCCCGGATCCCGATCGCGAAGGCGAGCAGCCCGCCGAGGTTGAGATGCCACGCGAGCCGCAGGGCATTGCGCGCGCGGCCACAGGCGAGCGCCAGGTAATGCACCAGTGCGCCCAGCGCCATCAGCAACGCGGCGAGCGTCGCGCGGTTGGCCGCGCGCGTGGCATCGGCGACGATGTGCGCGTAGGCCTCGGCCAGGTCGGTGGCGCCCGTGTACCAGGAAAAGCTGAGGCGCTCGAGCAGCGAAGCCCACGCCAGCCGCGTGGCGCCGGATACCGATTGCATGCCGGCAGCGAGACGAAACAGGCGATCCGCTTCGTCCGCCTCGACCACCACGACGGCTGCCAGCGCGACCGCGCAGGGATAGAAGAAATAACGCAACGCACGCATCAGCGAGGTCCCGCGCGGCACCCGCGGCAGGCGGCGTTGTTGCAGCGCGCAGCGGTATTCCAATAGTATCGTCGCGACAATTTTTCCCGCTTCTCAAGCGATTACGAAAGACGGAGGGAGTTTAGTGACCGCCAAGCCCACGGTGCCGGCCGACGGCGCAAAAATCACCATCGCCAACGGGGTTCTGAAGGTTCCCGACAATCCCGTCATCCCCTTCATCGAGGGCGATGGTATCGGCCCGGACGTGTGGCGCGCCAGCAGCCGGGTACTCGATGCCGCGGTCGAGAAAGCCTATGGCGGCAAGCGCAAAATCCACTGGATGGAGGTGCTCGCGGGCGAGAAGGCCAACAACCTGGCCGGCTCGTGGCTGCCGGAAGAGACCCTGGACGCGTGCCGCGAGTTCCTGGTCGCCATCAAGGGTCCGCTGACCACGCCCATCGGCGGCGGCATCCGTTCGCTCAACGTGGCCCTGCGCCAGATCCTGGATTTGTACGTCTGCCTGCGCCCGGTGCGCTGGTTCCAGGGCGTGCCGTCGCCGGTGCGCAATCCGCAGGACGTCGACATGGTCATCTTCCGCGAGAACACGGAGGACATCTATGCCGGCATCGAGTTCGAGAACGGCAGCGCGGAGAACCGCAAGTTCCTGGATCTGTTCGAGAAGAACTTTCCCGACCTGTACAAGAAGATTCGCTTCCCCGGCTCGTCCGGCATCGGCATCAAGCCGGTCTCGCAGGAAGGTACCTCGCGCCTGGTGCGCGCGGCGATGCGCTATGCCATCGCCAACGGACGCAAGAGCCTGACCTTCGTGCACAAGGGCAACATCATGAAGTTCACCGAGGGCGCGTTCCGCAACTGGGGTTACGAGCTGGCGGAGAACGAGTTCCCGGGCGACTGCTACACCTGGGACCAGTGGGAGCGCACCGTGGCCGAGAAGGGCGCCGATGCTGCCAACGCGGAGCAGAAGGCGGCGCTGGACGCCGGCCGCATCCTGGTCAAGGACGCCATTGCCGACATCACCCTGCAGCAGGTGCTGACGCGGCCGAAGGAGTTCGACGTCATCGCGACCATGAACCTGAACGGCGACTACCTGTCCGATGCCCTGGCCGCCCAGGTCGGCGGTATCGGTATCGCCCCCGGCGGCAACATCAATTACGACACCGGGCACGCGATCTTCGAGGCCACCCACGGCACCGCCCCCAAGTACGCCGGCCTGGACAAGGTCAACCCGGGCTCGGTGCTGCTGTCGGGCGAGATGATGCTGCGCTACATGGGCTGGACCGAGGCCGCGGACCTGGTCATCGCGGCGATGGACAAGACCATCGGTCAGAAGATCGTGACCTACGATTTCGCGCGCATGATGGATGGCGCCAAGGAAGTCCGCTGCAGCGAATTCGGCGACGCCCTGATCTCCAACCTGTAGCCGCCGCCACGACGCGCGGCACCGGCGGCAGGCGCTCGCGGCCATGAACGACAGCCAGGCTGTGCGTGATCCCGTGCGCCTTGCCGCCGCCGGCATCCACGAGGGCTTCGTCAACTACAACAACAACTACCGGCGCATGACGCGCCGTGCCCGCTCGCGTTTCGAGCACCGCGACTGGGTCGGTGCGCGCAAGGATCTCAGCGAGCGCATCGAGCTCTACGACAAGTCGGTCTCGCGCACGCTGAGCGCGCTCAGGCCGGTACTCGGCGAGCGCCTCGGCGACCACGAGACCTGGCGTGCGATCCGCGAGGTGTACTGGAACCGCGTCGACGACATCCCGGACGGCGAGTTCTCCAAGACCTTCTTCAGCTCGGTCTACCGCGACGTGCTGCGCAGCCTGGACATCGATCCGTCACAGGTCTCCGACACCACCGACATCGTCTCCACCGATCCGCCGCTGCGCTACCCGGCGCGCCAGCACAACTACATCAACTGGCACGACCTGCGCGGCACGGTACGCCGACTGCTCGACGATTTCGCCTTCGACACCGCGTACACCGACATCGACGCCGATCTCGACTTCATTTGCCGCGAGATCGAGGAAATCGTCGGCCCCGGCGGCGAGCCGGACGAGATCGTGCGCCGCATCGAGGTCATGCACGACGTCTTTTTCCAGTCCAGCCGCGCGTTCGTGGTCGGCAAGCTGTTCTGGCGTCACAGGAACTGCCCGTTCGTCCTCGCGTTCGAGAACAACGAGCGCGGCGTGCGGGCGGAGGCCGTGCTCAGCACCGCGGACGACGTCAGCGTGCTGTTCGGGTTCACGCGATCCTACTTCATGGTCGACGTCGAGCCGGTCGAGGGCGCGGTCTATTTCATCAAGTCGATGATCCCGCGCAAGCCGCTCGACGAGCTCTACACCATCATGGGGCGCGCGCGACAGGGCAAAACCGAGCGCGCGCGGTCCTTCTACCGTCATCTCGCTGATTGCGAGGATCACTTCGTGCATGCCGCCGGTGATCCGGGGCTGGTCATGCTGGTGTTCACCCTGCCCTCCTACGACCTGGTGTTCAAGGTCATCCGCGACAACTTCGGACACCCCAAGAACGTCAGCCACGACGAAGTCAAGAACAAGTACAAGTTCGTCTTCAACCACGACCGTGCCGGACGCCTCATCGACACCCAGGAATTTCGCAACATCGAGTTCCCGGTCGACAAGTTCGCGCCCGAGCTGCTCGAGGAGCTGCTCGACAGCACCGCACAGACGGTGCGCATCGAGGATGGCCAGGTGGTCATCGACCACCTCTACTCAGAACGCCGCGTGACCCCGCTCAACCTGTTCCTGCAGGACTATGAGCTGGAGCACGCGCGCCTCGCGATCCTCGATTACGGGCAGGCGATCAAGGATCTCGCCATGACCAACATCTTCCCCGGCGACCTGCTGCTCAAGAACTTCGGCGTCTCACGCCACGGGCGCGTGATCTTCTACGACTACGACGAGCTCTGCCTGGTCACCGACTGCCAGTTCCGGGATCTGCCCGAGGCCGAGTTTCCGGAGGACGAGCTGCGCGCGGAGAGCTGGTTCCACGTCAACGCTCACGACATCTTCCCGGAAGAGTTCATGCGCTTCCTGCCCATCGACGCGCGCCTCAAGGACGCCTTTCTGGCGCGGCACGCGGACCTGATGACGGCGCAGTTCTGGCGGGAAATCAAGCGCCTGCACGAGGAGAACCGGGCCCCCGAGGTCGCCCCCTACTACCGCCTGGGCGCGCGCCGCGACAGCGCTTGACCGGGATCAAGGTCGGCGTCTGCGGGTGGCGCAGGCTATTGTTGACGCAATTAAGAATGATTACTATTCAGACTATTACGACGGCTTACGACCTTACCGCAAACAGCAAGCACGGCCCCACGCGAGTGACACTGACCAAGCTCAAGCACGGCGACAGCGCCATCGTCACCCACATCGACGGCAGCGACGCCTCTGCCGCCGCCCGCCTGGCGGCGCGCGGTATCGTGCCGGGCATCACGGTCGGCATCCTGCGCGCCGGCGACCCGTTCCTCATCGGCATCGACAACGACCGCTGGGCACTCAACCGCCTCGAGGCCGATGCCATTCACGTCGACGTCCTCAGCCGGCCCCGACGCAGCCTGCGCGACCTCTTCCGTCGCTCATGAGCACCGCGCTCAGCGCGCTGGCGCCGGGCCAGACCGCTACCGTGTGCGGCTTCGCCGGTGACGAAGGCGATACCGCGCACCTGATGCAGATGGGCCTCGTCGAAGGTAGCGAGATCGAGGTGCTGCGCTACGCGCCGACCGGCGATCCGATCGAGATCCGGGTCATGGGCTACGCGCTGTCCCTGCGCCGCGAGGAGGCGCTGCACGTGCTGGTCGAGAACGTGCGGTCGACGTGAGCGCCGCCATCGACCCGCAGGTCGACGGCGAGGCCGTCGTCGTCACCATCGGCAATCCCAACACCGGCAAGAGCACGCTGTTCAACGGCCTTACCGGGCTGCGTCAGAAAGTCAGCAACTATCCCGGCGTGACCGTCGAGCAGGTCTCGGGCCGCCTTACGCTGTCCGGCGGCGAGCGGGTGCGCCTGGTCGATGTGCCCGGCACCTATTCGCTGGCCGCGAGCTCGCCGGACGAGATGATCGCGGTCGACGTGCTGCACGGTAACGTTGCCGGCCTGCCGCGGCCGGACGCGGTAATCGTGGTGGTCGATGCCAGCAACCTGCGCCGCAACCTGTTCCTGCTCTCGCAGGTGCTGGAGGCCGGGGTGCCGGTGATCGTGGCGCTGAACATGATCGACCGCCTGCCGGGGTGCGGCATCCGTATCGACGTCGATGCCCTGGCGCGCGCGCTGGGCGTACCGGTCCTACCGATCGTGGCCGCCGACGGCCGCGGCCTGGATGAGCTGCGCACCATCCTTGCGCGGACGCTCGCGGAGCGTCCACTCCCCGCCATCAGCATCAACCCGGCGCTCGATACCGCGGTCACCACGCTTGCCGCCGAGCTCGGCCGCAGCGGCCCCGACGAGCGCAGCATCGACCTGCGGCGCGCGCTGATCGACGCCGGGGGCTATGCCGAGCAACGCCTGCTGGCCGTCCACGGCGAGGCCCTGGGCGCACGCCTGGCCATGTTACGCGAGGAGATTGGCGGCGGGCGCAACCTGGCGACGCTGGAGGCACGCGATCGCTACAGCTGGATCCAGGCACGCCTCGATGGCGTCGAGGAGCGCAGCGAGGCCGGCAGCGCGCGCCTGCGTGACAGCGTCGATCGCATCGTCAACCATCCGCTGCTCGGCTCGCTGCTGTTCGTCGGCGTCATGGCCGTGGTGTTCCAGGCCGTGTTCGCCTGGGCCGGCCCGCTGGTCGACGGCATCGACTACCTGACCGGCGTGCTCGGGGCCGCGGCGGCCAGCGCGCTCGGCGACGGTCTGCTGGCGAGCTTCGTCGCCGACGGCGTGATTGCCGGGGTCGGCAGCGTGGTCGTGTTCCTGCCGCAGATCCTGATCCTGTTTGCCTTCATCATCGTGCTCGAGGACACCGGGTACATGGCACGCGCCGCGTTCCTGATGGACCGCGTGATGCGCGGACTCGGGCTGTCCGGGCAGTCGTTCATTCCGATGCTGTCGAGCTTCGCCTGCGCCGTGCCCGGCATCATGGGCACCCGCATCATCGCCAATCCGCACGACCGGCTGGCGACCATACTCGCCGCCCCGTTCATGACCTGCTCGGCGCGCCTGCCCATCTACTCCCTGCTGATTGCCGGATTCGTGCCCGACGAGCACTACCTCGGCGGCTTGCTGAACCTGCAGGGCCTGGTCCTGCTCGGGCTCTACCTGCTCGGTATCGTCGGCGGTGCCGCCACCGCGTGGGCGGTGAGCCGCCTCTACGCGGCGCGCGCGCGCTCGCGTTTCCTGCTCGAGATGCCGCCCTACCGGGCGCCCAACCTGAAGGCGGTGCTGTCCAAGCTGCTCTCGCGCGCACTCATCTTCCTGCGCCGCGCCGGCACCATCATCTTCGCCGTGGCGCTGGTCATCTGGGCGCTGGCCTCGTTCCCGCGACCGCCCGCGAGCGAGGCGCCGGGTGCCGCCGTCGCGGTCTCGGTCAGCGACAGCTACCTCGGCCGCATGTCACGCGGGGTCGCGCCGCTGTTCGAGCCGCTCGGCTGGGACTGGCGCATCACCGCTGCGGTGCTGGCCTCTTTCCCCGCCCGCGAAGTCGTCATCGCTGCGCTCGGCACCATTTACGCGGTCGACACCGATGCCGACGAGAGCGGCGCGACGCTGACCCGGCGCATCCGCAACGCGCGGCACGACGACGGCACGCCGGTCTACACCCTGCCCATGGTGCTCGGCCTGCTGGTGTTCTATGCCTTCTGCCTGCAATGCATTTCCACCATGGCGGTGATGCGGCGCGAGACCGGCACCTGGCGCTGGCCGCTGGGCGCGTGGCTGTACATGACCGGCCTCGGCTACGCCGGCGCGTTCGTCACTTTCCGCCTCGGCAGCGTCGCGTTCGGCGGCTGACAGCGGCCGCCGCCGGCTGGCGATCACGGCAGGCTGCCTTTATCATCGCGCCCCTCGCATGCCCGCCCGCGGAGGCGACTGAGATGTTCCACACCACCGACGACGAACGCATCGCCGGTTACCGTCCCCTGATCCCACCGGCCATCCTGATGGAGGAGCTGCCGGTTACCGAGCAGGCCTCGACCACCGTCTCCGACGGTCGCCAGGCGTCCGAGGCGATCGTGCGCGGGGAAGACGATCGGCTGCTGGTCGTGGTCGGCCCGTGCTCGATCCACGATACCAAGGCGGCGCTGGAGTACGCGGACCACCTGCAGGCACTGATGCACGAGCTGGCCAGCGATCTGCATATCGTCATGCGGGTCTATTTCGAGAAGCCGCGCACCACCATCGGCTGGAAGGGGCTGATCAACGACCCGCACCTCGACGGCACCTTCGACATCAACAACGGTCTGCGCGCGGCGCGCGGCCTGCTGCTCGATCTCGCACACCGCGGCATCCCGGCCGGCTCCGAGTTTCTCGATGTCATCACGCCGCAGTTCATCGCCGACCTCATCTCCTGGGGCGCCATTGGTGCGCGTACCACCGAGTCGCAGATTCACCGCGAGCTCGCTTCGGGGTCCTCGATGCCGATCGGCTTCAAGAACGGCACCGACGGCAGCGTGCAGATTGCGATCGACGCGATCGGCGCGGCGCGCCACCCGCACCACTTTCTGTCGGTGACCAAGCAGAGCATTGCGGCCATTGTCACTACTTCCGGCAACGACGCCTGCCACCTCATCCTGCGCGGCTCCAACAGCGGTCCTAACCACGATGCCGCCTCCATTGCCGCGGCCAGCGAGGCGCTGCGCAAGGCCGGCCTGCGCGACCGCGTGATGGTCGACTGCAGCCACGGCAATTCGCGCAAGGACCCGCGCCGCCAGCCCGAGGTCGCAGGCGACCTGTGTGAGCAGATCGCGGGCGGATCGCATGCCATCTGCGGCGTGATGCTGGAGAGCCACCTGAAGGAGGGCAAGCAGAATCACACCGACTCGACTCCGCTGGTCTACGGTCAGAGCATCACCGATGCCTGCATGTCGTGGGAAATGACCGCTCCGGTACTGCGCGACCTCGCCGCCGCGGTGCGCAGCCGACGCCAGCGCAACGCCGCCTGAGCCTGCTGCTGCTGGTCGTCGCCGCGTGGACGGCGGCGGCGGCGCCGTCGCGGGTGGCCTCGATCAACCTGTGCACGGACTCGATGCTGCTCGAGCTCGTCGACGACGCGCGCATAGCCTCGCTCACGGCCCTGGCCCGCGATCCGGATCTCAGCGTGCACCACGCCCGCGCCCGCGGGTTGCCGGTCAACCATGGCGCGGTCGAGGAGATCGTGACGGCGCGCGCCGACCTGGTGCTGTCCGGTGAATCCACCAGCCCCTTCGCCGAGCGCCTGCTCGCGCGCCTCGATATCCCGGTGCTGCGCTTCGAGCACCCGGCCACCTTCGCCGCCTACCGCGAAAACCTGCTGCGCCTCGCGCGCGCACTCGACGCACTGCCGCGCGCGCGCGCGCTCCTGGCCGAGCTCGACCGCCGCCTGCAGGACGACACGGGCGGCGACGGCAGACGTGCCATCGTCTACCAGCCCAACGGCTACGCACCGGGCCGGGATACGCTGATGCACGACATCCTGCGACACGCGGGACTGCGCAACGTCGCCACCGAGCTCGGGCTCGATTTCGGCGGCTTCGTCGCGCTGGAGTCGGTCCTGCTCGCGCGCCCCGACCTGATCGTACTCAGCACGCGCGGTGGCAGCGGACCGGCGCTGGCCGACGCCGTGCTCGCCCACCCCGCCCTGCACCACCTGCGCGGCAGTCGCCGCGTGCAGGTTCCAGAGAGCCTGTGGACCTGCGCCGGCCTGCACAGCGCCGACGCGGTCGAGATCCTGCGGGCGGCAGGCCCGTGAGCCGCCTGGCCACTCAGGCGGAAGCCGCGTCGCGGCGTCGTGCCGCGCCATCGGCAGGCAGCGCCTATGCCGGGCTGTGCGGCCTCACCGCGCTGCTGTTCGTCGCCGCCTTGTGTGTCGGTCCGGTCATGCTGTCGCCGCCGGAGGTCACCCGGCTGTTCCTCGGCGGCGACGACGCACTGCGCCTGGTGGTGGTCGAGATCCGTCTGCCTCGGGCGCTGCTGGCAATGCTGGTGGGCGCCAGCCTGGGCCTGGCCGGCGCCGCCCTGCAGGGCCTGCTGCGCAACCCGCTCGCCGAGCCCGGCATCATCGGCGTCTCCGGCTGCGCGGCGCTAGCCGCGGTAGTCGCCTTCTACAGCGGTATCGCGGCGCTGGCCTTCTGGGTCCTGCCGGCGAGCGGCATGCTGGGCGCACTGGCGGCGGTGGTCTTGCTCTACGGACTCGCCGGGCGCGGTAACACGGTCACGCTGATCCTCGCCGGCGTCGCCATCAGTGCACTCGCCGGGGCGCTCACCACGCTGGTACTCAACCTGTCGCCGAATCCCTTCGCCGCCTACGAGATCTTCTTCTGGCTGATGGGCTCGCTGGCCAATCGCAGCTTCGAGCACGTCCTGCTGGTGACGCCGTTCGTCCTCGCCGGCGGCATCTGCCTGCTCGCCAGCGGCAACGGCCTGGACGCACTCGCCCTCGGCGAGGATACCGCCGCCAGCCTGGGCATCGACCTCGCCCGCGTGCGCCACCTGGTCATCGCCGGCACCGCGCTCGCGGTCGGTGCCGCGGTCGCGGTCAGTGGCGTGATTGGCTTCGTCGGCCTGGTCGTGCCACACGTGCTGCGCCCGCTGGCCGGCTATCGGCCCGGTGCCCTGCTCGGACTGAGCGCGGTGGGCGGCGCCGCCCTGACCCTGGCCGCGGACATCGGCACGCGTATCGTGCTGCCGCATGGCGAGCTCAAGCTCGGCGTGGTCACGGCCCTGGTCGGCGCCCCGTTCTTCATTCACCTGGTGCTGCGCGAGCGCGCCGCATGAGCGCCCTGCTGGAGGCCTCCCGGCTGCGTCACGTGCGCGGCACGCGCGCGGTACTGGAGGACGTATCGCTGGCGCTGGAGGCGGGCCGCATGGTCGGCGTGATCGGCCCCAACGGCGCCGGCAAGACCACCTTGCTGCGCGTGCTCGCCGGGCTGGAGACACCCGCGGCGGGCGAGGTCCGCTGCCGGGGCCGCCCGCTCGCCAGCCTCGCGGCCCGCGCACGCGCACGCGACATCGGCTACCACGCGCAGGTACCCGAGCTGCACTGGCCGATGCCGGTCGCCAGCGTCGTCGCGCTCGGCCGCCTGCCGTACGCGCGCGGCCTGGCGCACCTGTCCGACGACGACCGCGCCGCCGTGGCCCGGGCGGTCACCCGCACCGGGCTGGAGATGCTGCTTGCGCGGCGCAGTGACACCCTCTCCGGTGGCGAGCTGGCGCGCGTGCACCTGGCACGGCTGCTCGCCGGCGAGCATCGCGTGCTGCTCGCCGACGAGCCGATCGCCAACCTCGACCCTCACTTCCAGTTCGAAACGCTCGACCTGCTGCGCGCGCACTGCGCGGCCGGCGGCGCCGTACTGACGGTGCTGCACGACCTCGCCATCGCCGCGCGCTACTGTGACCGGGTGGTGCTGATGACGGCCGGCCGCGTGGTCGCGGCCGGTCCGGCACGCGCCGTTCTCACCCGCGACGCGGTGGCGCGCGTGTTCGGCGTCGGACGCGACTATTTCGAACTCAGCGGCCTGGCCGCCGCGCTGGCTGGCGATCACGGCTAGAATGCCGGGCCGTTAGCGTACGGGGAGGCATCGATGAGCAGTACAGGCGGACTTCGTTTCGGACTCTGGTACGCCTTTCGCAACCCGTCGCCCTGGGCGGTCGACTATGCCGCGCTCTACGCCGCCCACCTGCGCCAGATCGCGTGGGCCGAGCGCATCGGCTACGACGACGTCTGGCTGACCGAGCACCATTTCTGCGACGACGGGCATGCGCCCTCGATCCTGCCGCTGGCCGCCGCGGTGGCCGCGACCACCACGCGCATCCGTATCGGTACCGGCGTGCTGCTGCTGCCGCTGTACAACGCCGTGCGCGTCGCCGAGGACGGCGCGACCATCGACATCCTGTCCAATGGTCGTTTCGAGCTCGGCGTCGGCGTCGGCTACCGCCCGCAGGAATTCGCCGGGCTAGGGGTCGCGCGGTCGGACCGCGCAAGCCTGATGGACGAGGGACTCGAGATCATCGCGCGGCTGTGGGCCGGCGAGCGGCTGAGCTTCCGGGGCCGCCACTACACGCTGGACGACGTCGCCCTCGCGCCGCTGCCGGTGCAGCGCCCGCGACCGCCCCTGTGGGTGGGCGGCTTCGCCCCCGCGGCGGCCCGGCGCGCGACCCGGCTGGGTGACGGCTACATCGGCACCGGTGACATGGTCGAGCAGGCGCGCCAGTACCGCGAGCACCTGGAGAAGCTGGGGCGCGGCGAGGCGGCGCATCTCGCCGGCGGACATTTCTGGCTCATCGCGGCGCGCGATCCGGCGCGTACGTTCGCAGCCGTCGCGCCGCACGTGATGTACCAGATCGAGGTCTACAACCAGTGGCTGGGCGACGCCGGCCAGGCCCTGTTCCCGCCCGTCAGCAGTCCCGAGGACCTGCGCGAGCTCGGCATCCTGCAGGTCGTCTCTCCACAGCAGGCCTGCGATCTGATCGGCGAGTACGTGGCCGCCACCGGCATCGAGCGCTACTACACCTGGACCATTCCCCCGGGCTACGCGGTCGAGCGCATGGACGAGCACCTGGCCCTGTTCGCGGAGGAGGTCATGCCGCATTTCCACGCGCGCTGAGGCCGGCATGGCGTGGCACGATTCGCATATGCATATAAAGAATTAAACTATTTTCTATTAGAACTCATGGTCTAACCTTGCCGGCACTGTTCATCTGCACGGAGTCGACCCATGAGTCTCGTGAACGCGGCGTTCTGCGCCAACCCGGGCCTTCTCGACGTCAACCTCGAGGCCGCCAATCACGAACTGCTCGGCGCCTCCCCGGCCGAGATCATCACCTGGGCCCTGGCGCGGGCGGAAAACCCGGTCATCAGCACCAATTTCCGCCCGGGGGCGGCAGCCCTGCTGCACATGGTGACCCGGGCGCGCGGCGACATCCCGGTCATCTGGGTCGACACCGGTTACAACACGCCCGCGACCTACCGCCACGTCGAGGCCCTGCGTCAGCGCTGGCGCCTCAACCTGCACGTCTACACGCCGCGCGTCAGCGTCGCCCGGCGCGCCGCCCTGGGCGGCGTGCCGGCGCCGCAGGACGAAGCCTTCATGCGCTTCGTGCGCGACACCAAGCTGGAGCCGTTCGAGCGCGCGTTCAACGAGATCCAGCCCGACCTGTGGCTGACCGGCGTCCGCGCCGAACAGACGCCCTTTCGCGAGTCGCTGGGGGTGGTCTCACGCGGCCATCGCAACACCCTGCGCGTGGCGCCGGTGCTGCACTGGTCGGAGCAGGACGTCGCCGCCTACCTCGAGCGCCACGCGCTGCCGGACAACACCGACTACGTCGACCCGACCAAGCCCGACCACAAGACCGAGTGCGGCCTGCAGCTCATGGCCTGAACCGCCGCGCGCCGCGCGGCGGCCTCAGCCCTCGACCGTGACCGGGATGCGCCCGATGCGCTGCCGCCACTCGGCGGGCCCGGTCTCGTGCACCGAGGTACCGGCGCTGTCGACGGCCACCGTCACCGGCATGTCCTCGACCACGAATTCGTGGATCGCCTCCATGCCGAGATCCTCGAAGGCGACCACGCGCGCCTCGCGGATCGCCTTGGACACCAGGTAAGCGGCGCCGCCGACCGCCATCAGGTAGACCGCGCGGTGGCGGCGGATGGCCTCGACCGCGGCCGGGCCGCGCTCGGCCTTGCCGATCATGCCGAGCAGCCCGGTGCGGCCGAGCATCATCTCGGTGAACTTGT
The DNA here is from genome assembly GCA_041984235.1 of Gammaproteobacteria bacterium. Taxonomy (GTDB): domain Bacteria; phylum Pseudomonadota; class Gammaproteobacteria; genus JBHIYN01. Next base: position 50,483 of record JBHIYN010000003.1, on the reverse strand, counting down.
CCATGCGCGTGGCGGTGGTCGGGCCGGCCGGGCCGACCGCCTCGTCGCGCACCGCGTCCACCGGGCCCACGTAGTAGATGAAGCGGTTGTTGAAATCGACGCCCGCGGGCAGCGATTCGCCGCGCTCCAGCAGCTCCTGGATACGCTTGTGAGCGGCGTCGCGCCCGGTCAGCATGGCGCCCGACAGCAGCAGGGTCTCGCCCGGCTGCCAAGCGTGCACCTCCTCGGCGGTGACCGTGTCGAGGTTGACGCGGCGCGCGCTGTCTCCCGCCGACCACGAAATCTCCGGCCAGTCCGCGAGCTTGGGCACCGGCAGCCTGGCCACGCCCGAGCCATCGAGCGTGAAGTGCACGTGGCGCGTCGCGGCACAGTTGGGGATCATGGCGACCGGCTTGGATGCCGCGTGGGTCGGGTAATCGAGGATCTTGACGTCCAGCACGGTGGTCAGCCCGCCCAGTCCCTGGGCGCCGATGCCGAGCGCGTTGACCTTCTCGTACAGCTCGATGCGCAGCTCCTCGATACCATTGGCCGGACCACGCGCGATCAGCTCCTGCATGTCGATGGGATCCATCAGGGCCTGCTTGGCCAGCACCATCGCCTTCTCCGCGGTACCGCCGATGCCGAGCCCGAGCATCCCCGGCGGGCACCAGCCCGCACCCATCGTCGGCACGGTCTTCAGGACCCAGTCGACGATGCTGTCCGAGGGGTTCAGCATGACGAACTTCGACTTGTTCTCGGAGCCGCCGCCCTTGGCCGCGAGCGTAATGTCGAGGGTGTCGCCCGGCACCAGCTCGGTGTGGATGACGGCGGGCGTGTTGTCGCGGGTGTTCTCGCGCTTGCCGGCCGGGTCGCGCAGGATAGAGGCGCGCAGCTTGTTGTCGGGGTGCAGGTAGGCGCGCCGCACACCCTCGTTGATCATGTCCTCCAGGCTGGTCGCGTCGGCCCAGGTCGCGTTCATGCCGACCTTGCAGAAGGCCGTGACGATCCCGGTGTCCTGGCAGATCGGGCGGTGACCCTCGGCACACATGCGCGAGTTGATCAGGATCTGGGCCATGGCGTCGCGCGCGGCCGTCGATTCCTCGAGCTCGTAGGCGCGCGCCAGGTTGGCGATGTAGTCCGGCGGGTGGTAGTAGGAAATATACTGCAAGGCGTCGGCAACGCTCTCGATGACATCGTCGGCCTTAATCGCTGGCACTTCAACTGTCTCCGCAAACCTGTAATATTCCAATCTTATCGCACGCGGTGGCGGCGGCGCGCGTGCCGCGCGGTAATCGCGCCGGGGCCGGCACGGCCCGTCCCCACCATTCACGACGGAACATTCGAACATGAGCAGACAATCCATCGGGATCCTGGTCCTGAGCGGGCTACTCGGGGCGCTCGCCCTGCCGCCGGCGCACGCTGAGGACAAGGTCGACGCCGTAACGGCGGTTGGCGAGCAACGCATCCGCGAAGGTGCGGCCGCGCAGAAGAAGATCGAGGCGCTCAGCGACGAGGCCGCCGGCCTGGAAGCCAAGTACAAGCAGGTCAACAAGGTCGTCGAGGGGCTGGAGGTGTACAACAACCTGCTGCAGAAGCAGGTCGACAACCAGCGCAGCGAGATGGACGCGCTGTCCGACTCGATCACCAAGGTCTCGCTGATCGAACGCCAGATCGTGCCGCTGATGATGCAGATGATCGAAACGCTGGACGAGTTCGTGCAGCTCGACGTGCCCTTCCTGCCGGCCGAACGCGCCGCCCGCGTCGAGCGCCTGCGCGGCATGATGGAGCGCTCGGACGTCACCTCGGCGGAGAAGTTCCGCCAGATCCTCGAGGCCTACCAGGTCGAGAACGAGTACGGCCGCACCATCGAGGCCTACAAGGGATCGCTGGAGGTGGATGGCGGTAAACGCGAGGTCAACTTCCTGCGCGTCGGACGCGTCGCCCTGCTCTACCAGACCGATGGCGGCGAACGCACCGGCGCCTGGGATCAACAGGCCCGCGAATGGCGCACCCTGGCGCCGGAGATTTACAAGCAGGAAGTGGCCACTGGTCTGCGCATTGCGCGCAAGCAGGTCGCGCCTGACCTGCTGGTCGTGCCGGTCAGCGCCCCGCAGGAGGCCGCGCGATGAGCCGCCTCGCCGTATTACTCGTCGTCCTCGGCCTGGCCCTGCCCTGCACGGCGGCGGAGGAGCCGCTGGACCTCGACCAGCTGCTCGAGAAGGTCAAGGCCGGTCGCGTGCGCGATAACGCCGAGAACGCGAAGCGCCTCGAGCGCTTTCGCGCCGACAAGGCGCAGCAGGCCGCGCTGCTGGAGCAGGTGCGCGCGGAGCGTACGCGCGCCGAGGCGCGTTCCAAGGAGCTGGAGACGGCCTTCGAAGAGAACGACGTGCGCATCGTCGAGCTCGAGCAGCAGCTCAAGGAGCGTTTGGGCTCGCTGAAGGAGCTGTTTGGCGTACTGCAGCAGGCTGCGGGTGATGCGCGCGGGCAGTTCGAGAATTCCCTCACGCACGTGCAGTACCCGGAGCGTATCGAGTTTCTCAACCAGCTTGCGCAGAAGATGGGGCAGACCAGCCGGCTGGCCTCGATCGAGGAAATCGAACGCCTGTGGTTCGAGCTGCAGCGCGAGATGACGGAGTCCGGCAAGGTCACGCGTTTCCCGGCCAGGGTCATCACCGTCGACGGCGAGGAGGTCGAGCAGAACGTCGTGCGTGTCGGCAGCTTCAATGTCGTCTCTGGCGACAAGTACCTGCAGTTCGTGCCCGAGACCGGCAACCTGATCGAGCTCGGCCGGCAGCCGCAGAGCCGCTACCTGGAGAAGGTCGCTGCCCTGACCTCGGCCAGCGGCGGGCAGCAGGCGTTCGGGCTGGACCCGTCGCGCGGGCAGATCCTGTCGCTGCTGGTGCAGGCGCCCAGCCTGCGCGAGCGCATCGACCAGGGTGGCGTGGTCGGCTACGTCATCATCGGCCTCGGCGCACTGGCGCTGCTGATTGCGCTGGAACGGCTGCTCACGCTGACCATCACCGGGGTACGCGTGGCGGCGCAGGCACGCAAGCTCGACCAGCCCGGCAACAACCCGCTGGGACGCATTCTCAAGGTCTACCACGACAATCCGCGCACCGACATCGAGACCCTGGAGCTCAAGCTCTCCGAGGCCATCCTGCGCGAGACACCGCGCATCAACCGCATGCTGATGTTCCTGAAGATCATCGCGGTGGTCGCGCCGTTGCTGGGGCTGCTCGGCACCGTTACCGGCATGATCATCACCTTCCAGGCCATCACCCTGTTCGGCACCGGCGATCCCAAGCTCATGGCCGGCGGTATCTCGCAGGCGCTGGTGACCACCGTGCTCGGCCTGTGCGTGGCCATTCCCACCGTGCTGCTGCATACCCTGGTCGCGAGCCGCGCGCGTCGCCTCAACCAGGTGCTCGAGGAGCAGGCCGCAGGCATGGTCGCGGTGCAGTCGGAGCGTCAGCACCAGCAGGCCGCCTGACCCGGCATGGAAACCCTGTTCTACTACCTGCCGCAGCTCGGGGCAGTACGCGACTTCTTCGAGCTGGGCGGCGACGTGCTGCTGCTGATCGGACTGCTGACGCTGTTCATGTGGTGTCTCATCTTCGAGCGCGCGCTGTACTTCGGCCTGCGCTACCCGGGCATCGCGCGCAGCGCCGTGGCCGCCTGGGAAGCGCGCGGCGAACGCCGTTCCTGGCACGCGCACCAGGTGCGTGAGTACCTGGTCTCGACCGTCAACCAGGAGCTCGAACGCAACATGCCGCTGATCCGTACCTGCGTCGCGCTGTGCCCGCTGATGGGCCTGCTCGGCACGGTCACCGGCATGATCGAGGTCTTCGAGGTGATGGCCATCTCGGGCAGCGGCAACCCGCGCTCGATGGCCGCCGGCGTGTCCAAGGCCACCGTGCCGACCATGGCCGGCATGGTGGCCGCCTTGTCCGGCGTCGCCATGAGCGCCTGGCTGCAGCGCAAGGTGATCCGCGAGCGCGACCTGCTCGCCGAACACATGACGATGGATCACTAGAAGTGTTTTCGTGCGCGGATAGGGTGCGGTACGCGGCGGCCGGGTGGCAGCCGGAGCTCCCGTTCGTTCGGCCATCCATGGCCTCTCTCACTGCGTTCGCGCTGCGCTACACCATCCATGGCCCGCTTGCGCTCGACGCCCGCTCCGGCTGCCACCCGGCCGCCGCTCCATGCGCCGCGGGGGTCCGGGCGCAGCCCAGAACATCGACGGAGTCCTACACGTGAGAAGACTGCTCAACCGCGCTACCGCCGACGAGGACGAATCCTCGATCGACATCACGCCGATGCTCGACGTGGTGTTCATCATGCTGATCTTCTTCATCGTCACCGCGACTTTCGTCAAGGAGGCCGGCATCGACGTCAACCGCCCCGATGCCGCCACCGCGGTCAAGCAGGAGAAGGCCAACATCCTGATTGCGATCGATGCCAACAACGACATCTGGATCGACCGGCGCCGGGTCGACATCCGCGCCGTGCGCCCCAACATCGAGCGCCTGCATGCCGAGAACCCGCAGGGCTCGGTGGTCATACAGGCGGACAAGGAATCCAAGACCGACACCCTGATCAAGGTGATGGACGCGGCGCGCTCGGCGGGCGTGTTCAACGTCGCCATCGCGGCCCAGGAGATCTGACGGCAGCGCTGCCGCGACGCCGATGAGCACCGCCCAGCCGTTCACCCTGGTTCGCGACCGCCTGTTGTTGCTGCGCCTGGCCGCCGGCCTCGTCGCCGGCGCGCTGGTCACGCTGCTGCTGTTCTGGGTCATGCAGTACCTGATCGCCACCGCCGACCGTACGCTGGACGACGCCAAGCGCGGCACCCTGCTCGATTTCGTGCGCGTGAAGCGCGCGGAGGTCGTCGAGCGCCGCCAGGTCAAGCCGAAGAAGCCGCCGCCGCCCAAGGCGCCGCCGCCGGAGCCGCCCGCACCCAAGCTGGACCAGCTCAAGCCCAGCGCGGAGAAGATGGCGATCAGCGCGGTGCCGGTACAGACCGACATCGAGCTCAGCTCCGGTGGTTTCAGCCTCGGCGTGGGCGAAGGCGACTACCTGCCGATCGTGAAGGTCGCACCGATCTACCCGCAGCGCGCGCTCAATCGCGGCATCCAGGGCGAATGTATCGTCGAGTTCACGGTGACGCGGTCCGGCACCACGCGTGACGCGCGGCCGGTCGCCGATCAGTGCCACAGCGCGTTCGAGAAGGCCTCGGTCGAAGCCGCGCTGAAGTTCAAGTACAAGCCGCGCGTGATCGACGGCCAGGCGGTCGAGGTGCCGGGGGTGCGCAACAAGTTCACCTACCGGCTGGAGGACTGACGGTGCGGCGACCCGTTACCCTGTGCGTACTGCTGCTGGCACTGGCCGGCGGCGCGCTGGCGCCCGGCGCCGGCGCGCAGGAGAAGACCAAGCAGACCGTCGCCATGAGCCAGCCGGTATTCGAGGGCCTGCAGGCGGCGCAGGAGCAGATCGAGGCCAGGCAGTACCGCCCCGGCCTCGCCGCCCTGCGCGAACTGCGCAAGATGAGCGACCTGTCGAGCTACGAGACCGCGCAGATCTGGAATCTCACCGCCTACGCCTACTACCTGCAGGAAGACTACAAGAAGGCCATCGGCGCCTATGGCAACGTGCTCAAGCAGGCCGACCTGCCGCAGGCCCTGGTGCAGAGCACGCTGAAGACCCTCTCCCAGCTCTACTTCACGACCGAGAACTACGCCCGTGCGCTGTCGACGGTGGATCGCCTGATCGAGGTGCTCGACGACCCCAGTGCCGACATCTACATGCTCAAGGGCCAGGCCCATTTCCAGCTCGAGCAGTACCGGCAGGCACTGAAACCCATCATGACCGGCATCGAGAAACATCGCGCCCAGGGCAAGACGCCGGAGGAGAACTGGCTGCTGCTGCTGCGCGTGTGCTACTACGAGCTGGGTGACTTCAAGAACATGCTGGCGGTGCTCAAGCAGCTCATCCGCCTGTACCCGCGCGAGCGCTACCTGCTGACCCTGGCCGGCGTCTACAGCGAGCAGGGTGATACCGGGCGCCAGCTCGCCCTGACCGAGGCGCTGTACGAGGACGGGCGTATCGACAACCCCCTGCACATCGTCAATCTTGCCAATCTCTACCTGGTGCACGGCCTGCCCTTCAAGGCCGCGCAGCTGCTCGACCGGGAGACCGGCAGCGGTCGCGTCGAAGCCAGCGAAAAGCACCTGCGGCTGCTGTCGCAGGCCTGGTACCAGGCGCGCGAGGACGACAAGGCCATCCCGCCGCTGGCACGCGCCGCGGCGATGTCCGGCGACGGCGAGCTGTACGTGCGCCTGGCGCAGTCCTACGTCAATCTCGATCGCTGGGAAGAGGCCGCCGAGGCCGTGCGCAAGGGCCTCGCCAAGGGCGGGGTGAAACGGGTCGACACCGCCAACATCATGCTCGGCATGGCCCTGTTCAACCAGCGCAAGCTCGCCGCCGCGCGCGAGGCCTTCGTCGCTGCGGCGCGTGACAAGCGCAGTGCCAAGGCGGCGCGGCAGTGGCTGGCCTACGTCGACAGCGAGCTGGAACGCGCCGACACGCTCGACCAGACGCTGCCCGAGCAGCAGCGGCGCGAAGAGGACGCCATCCTCAGGAACCTGTAGGCGGCGCCCGCTCGTCTTGCTGGTCGCCTTCCCGGCCGGCGCGGGCGGCGGCCTCCAGCGCCGTTTCGAAGGCGGCCGGATCCGCGCAGCCGGCGGCGAGCAGCAGGGCCAGGCGGGTCAGGAACGCGGCTTCTTCCTCGGGCGCTACCGCGTCCAGCGCCTGCGCGAGGCGCTCGTAAGCCTGCTCGAAGGCGCGCTCGTCCATGCCGCTCATGCAACCCGGGTGCGGCCCAGCGCACGCTGCAGCGCGCCGCCCGCGGCGCCGACGTCGAGCCCGGTGCCACGCGCACAGACGTGACGATCGGGGCGCACCAGCAGCCAGCGGTCACCGTTCCCGCTGTAGCGCTCGCCCCGCAGGCGGTTGCCACCGGCAGCGCCCGCGTGACGCGCCAGTGCCACGTGGCCGAGCGGCGTCCCGCCGCGGCTGGCGGCATCGATGAGCGCGGCAGTACCCGCAGGTGGCTCGCCCGCCTCGCTCACCGTAACCAGCGTGAAGCCGGGGCCGAGGCGGTCGAGCAGGTAGCCCTGTTCGAGACGTGCGTTGGCGAGTGGCGCGCCCGGCGCCGGCAGGTCCGGGTCTGCGCAGCCGATCGTGCATGCGCTGGTGAGCGGGCTGGCGGCATAGCTGTAAGGCTGCGACTGGCGCGGATCGAGCAGGCGCCGCGCGCACTCGTGTTCCGCGGCGAGCGCCAGCGCCGCGTCGCGTACGCGGCGATACCCGCGCGTCGGCGGCGCCATGAAGCGCGTGCTCTTGCCGGCGGCGGCGAAGATGTCCAGGGTCGCGCCGCGGCGCTCGGGCGAATAGCTGTCGAGCAGCGCCGGGTCCGCGCAACCGCGCAACACCCAGGCCAGCTTCCAGCCCAGGTTCATGGCGTCGGCGAAGCCCGAGTTGAGGCCGCGCACGCCGAAGATCGGCACCAGGTGCGCGGCGTCGCCGAGGAAGAACACGCGCCCGTGCCGGTAGTCGTCCAGGCACAGCGTGTAGGCGCGGTACAGGCTGCGCCATTCCAGCGTCCACGGGCCGTGTTCGCCCAGCATCGCCAACACCGCCCGGATCCGTTCGCGCACCGCCGCCTCCTCCAGCGCGGCGTCGGCGTCGGCATCGTCGGCGAGCTGGTAGTCGATGCGCCAGATGTCATCCGGCTGCCGGTGCACCAGCACGGTGGCGCCGGGATTGGCGCGCGCGTCGAAATACGCCCGCCGTTCGGTCGGGAGGTCCGAAGGCAGGTGAATGTCGGCGATGACGTAGCGCCCCTCGTAGGCTTCGCCGGCCAGGCTCAGCCCGAGCGCGCCGCGCACGTCGCTGCGCGCGCCGTCGCAGGCCAGCAGGTAGTCGGCGCTCAGCGTGAAATCGCCGGCCGCGGTGCTCACCGCGACGGTGACGCCGCCGAGTTCGGCCGCGACGTCGACCGCCCGGCTCTGCCAGCGCAGGTCGATCAGCGGCTCGGCCATCGCCTGCTCGGCCATGAACAGCTCGGTGTACTGCTGCTGCAGGTTGTACATGGGCAGGAAACGCTCGTCCTCGCTGTGTGGCATCGTCAGCCGGTAGACCGGGCGTTCGCGGTAGAACGAGGTGCCCCGGGTCCAGCCCAGCGCCTTGGCGGTGAAGCGTTCGGCCAGGCCAAGCTGCTGCAGGCCCTCTAGCGTGTGCCGGGCGAGGCAGATGGCGCGGCTGCCGCTGCATACGCTGCCCTTGGGATCGAGCACCGTGCTCGCGACCCCGTGGCGGGCAAGCTCTAGCGCCGCAGCCAGGCCTATCGGGCCCGCGCCGACGATGACGACGCGACGGCCGCGGTCACCCGGCGCGGGCGGCGGCCTCAGCGGGAACTCGGGGTAATCGAAGTAGCCCGGGCGCCGGCCCGGACCGCCGCTGCCGCCGGCCCCGCTCAAGCCCGTTCCGGCAGCTGCGCGAACATCGCTTTGAGCATGCGCTTGAGGCGTTCGCGCTCGCCGGCCCACGGCTTGCGGTAGCCGGCGAAGAGCGTCAGGCCTTCCATGGTCGCGCTCATGAGCACCGTGGCAGCGTCGATCGCGGCCGGCTCCAGCTGCGGGTGCTGCTCGGTCAGGATGCGCACCAGCACCTCGCGCGCCCGTTCGTAGACGTAGTTCATCAGCCGCGCGGCCTCGCGGTCGTGGTTGGCCAGCGCCCACAGCTCGGGGAAGAAACGCGTCGTGCGCGCGGTGCCGAGATCGTCGATCCAGAAGTCCAGCACGTGTTCGAGCTGGCGCGCGGGATTATCCGGGTCGCGGCGGCGCTGGCGTTCGAATTCCTCCAGGTAGCCGTCGATGACGTACTCGGTCATCGCCTGCAGCAGCGCGCCCTTGCGCGGGAAGTAGTAGGTCAGGTTGCCACTGGAGATCCCCGCCGCCTCGGCCACCGCGCGCATGGTGAAGTTCGCGTAGCCGGCGCGCAGGAAGACCTCGACAGCGGTCTCCAGGATGCGGCGCTGGCTGTCACGGCCCTTGCGGGTGCCGGCACTGGCCGCGCCGGCGGCGTTCTCCGCCCACAGGTGCAATCGACTCTCCCCTTCGGCGCTGCCCGCGCTTCGGATTGCTACCCTAGCCGATCCCGGGAGGCAGGTACACAACGCCTCAGTTTGCCTGCTTAAGTCCCGGTATTTGCTGGATATCGACCTGCGAGCGAGGGCGGCGTATACTCGCGCGAGGTTTAGGACGTGCGACCTAGACTGAGCGCAGGTGTGGCGCCGTCGCCGCCGCTGCGATCCGGTTGCATACAGCAGGGGGACTCAACATGGCAGCCACGAAACGTATGAGCCTGGCCGCGGCGATCGCCGCGCTGGTCAGCAACCCACTCGGCGCGCAGGTGCTGGAGGAAGTCGTCGTCACCGCGCAGAAGCGCGAGCAGTCGCTGCAGGACGTCGGCATCTCGGTCTCGGCCTTCACCGGCGACCAGATTCGCCAGCTCGGCTACACCAGCGCACAGGAAGTGACGGCGCTGGCGCCCGGCGTCAGCACCATCCAGCCCAACGGTCCGGCCAACTACGCCGTCGCCATCCGCGGCGTCGCGCAGAACGACTTCATCTCCAACCAGGAGAGCCCGGTCTCGATCTACATCGATGACGTCTATCTCAGCCAGATGTCGAGCGCCGGCTTCATGCTCTTCGACATGGAGCGCGTCGAGATTCTGCGTGGGCCGCAAGGCACCCTGTACGGACGTAACGCGACCGGCGGCCTGGTGCATTACGTGTCGAAGAAGCCGACCGCGGAGCTCGACGGCTACGCCCAGCTCACCGGCGGCGAGTACGGCCAGGTCAAGTTCCAGGGTGCCGCCGGCGGCGCGCTCACGGATCGAGTGCTCGGCCGCATCTCGGTCGCCACCCATCACAACGACGGCTACATCGACAACCGCGTGCTGGGCGACGACATAAACAACGCCAACGATTACGCGGGACGCGTGCAGCTCCTGTTCGAGCTCAGCGACAACCTTGAGTTCCTGTTCAACGGCCGCGGTTCGATCTCGCAGATTCGCACAGGTTTCTTCGAGAACGTGACGGCCAGCTTCGATCCGGTCACCGGCAACGGCTTCAACACGCCGGGCGTACCCAACGCGTTCAACGGCTACAGCGACAACGACGGCGACGTATTCGCGGGCGACTACAACTACTTCGGCTTCCAGGACATCGAGACCTGGGGCTTCTCCGGCACCTTCGACTGGACCGTCAATGACCGTATCACGGTCAAGTCGATCACCGACTTCCAGACGGTGAAACGCGACTACATGGAAGACTCGGACGCCTCGCCGTTCTCCGACTTCAACTTCTTCCAGGTCACCGATGCCGAGCAGTTCTCGCAGGAACTGCGCATCCTCGGCGACGAGGGCGACTGGCGCTGGCTGGCCGGCTTCTTCTATCTCGATATCGAGGTTAACGATGCGAACGGCGCCCAAACGCCGCTGCTGACGACTTTCTCCAACCCGCTGTTCTTCCTGCCCGGACCGGGCCTGCCCGGGCCGCTGCTCGACGCGCCCACCGGCGCTTTCGGCACCGTGGCCGAAGGCGACGGCACCTTCCTCGGTAACGACAATCCGTACACCACCGAGACCACCAGTTGGTCGATCTTCGGCCAGGCCGAGTACGACTTCACGCCGCAGTGGACCGGCATCGCCGGCTTCCGTTGGATCGAGGAAGAAAAGGACCACCATTTCGACAACAACTTCGTCGACTTCCAGCCCGGCACGAAGTGGCGCAACGGCAATCCCAACGTCGTCGCCAACCTCGGCACCTACGACGGCAAGTACGATGAAGGCCTGTGGTCGGCCAAGGTCGAGCTCGACTGGAAACCCAACGACGACTGGCTGCTATACGCGAGCTGGAACCGCGGCGTGAAGGGCGGCGGTTTCAACGCTCCGCTCGATGTCACCGACTACTTCGGGATCTTCGGCCCGGTGGGCGGCCTCATTCCGCTGACCGATGCCAACATGAAGTTCAAGGAAGAGACGCTCGACGCCTACGAGGGCGGCTTCAAGGTCAGCCTGTTCAACGGCCTCGCCCGTCTCAATGGTTCCGGCTACTACTACGACTACCAGGACTACCAGGCCTTTCAAATCATCGGCCTGACCACCTTCATCTTCAACGCGGACGCCGAGACCTACGGTTTCGAGCTCGAGTTCCAGGCCTCGCCGATCGACGGCCTCGATTTCCTCGCCGGCGTCGGCTACGTCGACGTCACCATCGAGGACGTGGATCTCGACGGTTCCGGCCCTGGCGCGGCGCAGGACACCAAGCCCGTGCAATCGCCGAAGTGGAACGTGAACGGCCTGCTGCGCTACCAGTGGCCGTTCTGGGAGGGCAACCTCGCCATCCAGGGCGACTTTCAGTACCGCTCGGAGCACTTCTTCAGCCTGACGCGCGCACCGGCCAGCACCGAAGACGGCTACGTCATCGGCAATGCGCGGCTGAGCTACACGACCCAGGACGAGACCTGGGAAGCGGCGGTGTTCGTTAACAACATCGCCGACGAGGAGTACCTGGTGCAGACCTTCGACCTCGGCGCCATCCTCGGCATGACCGAGCAGTTCTACGGCCTGCCGCGCTGGGTCGGTGGCAGCGTGCGCTACAGCTTCTGAACTATCCCCGGCCGGCGGACTGGTGTCCGCCGGCCGGCACCGTACCCCTCAGCCGTCGCGCACGATTTCGCGCAGGCGCGGCACCTCCACCTTGCCCATGGCGTTGCGCGGCAGCGCGTCGACGAAGACCACGTCGCGCGGGCGCTTGTAGCGGGCCAGGTGATCGTCGAACAGCGCCAGCACGTCGTCGCGGGCCAGCGCGGCGTCGCCACGTACCGCCACGACCACCGGGACCTCGCCCCAGCGCGGGTCCGGGCGCCCCGCCACCGCGGCCTCGCGCAGCACGCCGCTGGCGGCGAGCACACGCTCCAGCTCGGCCGGGTAGATGTTCTCGCCGCCCGAGATGATGACGTGCTTGATGCGGTCCTTGAAATGGAACAGGCCACGCGCGTCGCGCTCGGCCACGTCACCGCTGGCGAACCAGCCGTCGGGGAAGGGATCCGCCCTGCCCGCCTGCGCGTTCCAGTAACCGTGAGCGAGATGCGGACCGCGCAGCCAGACCTCGCCCGGCACGCCGTCCGCCACGTCATGGCCTTGCGCGTCGACCAGCCGCACCTCGGTATGCAGGCCGCAGCGGCCGATGGCGCCGACCGTGGCGTGTGCCTCGTCGATACGCTGGTAGATGGCGACGGGCCCGGTCTCGGTCGCGCCGTAGACCTGGATGACCGGTACCCCGCGGACGTGCAGCGCCTCGATCAGGGCGCGCGGCACGTCGGTGGAGCCGGTGGTGATACAGCGCAGGCAGCCGAGATCGGTGTGCGGCCAGGCGGGCTCCGCGAACAGTGCGGCAATGGTCGCCGGCACCAGCACGATCAGGCTGGGGCGCAGGCGCGCGATCATCTCCAGCGTGCGGCCCGGCTCGAAGCGCGGCTCTATGACGACCTCGGCGCCGCAATAGAGCGCCGGCAGGGTCTGGATGTTGAGCCCGCCGACGTGGAACATGGGCAGTACCGTCAGCACGCGATCGTGCGCGGTCATGTCGTGCATGTGGCAGGCGTTGAGGGCGTTGAACAGCACGGTCTCGCGGGTCAGCACTGCGCCCTTGGGGCGGCCGGTGGTGCCCGAGGTGTAGACCAGCATCAGCGGGGTCGCGGGATCGGCGTCGACATCGCGCAGCGCGCCACCGTCCGGCGAGCGCGGAAACTCGCGCAGGCCGGCCGCGGCGAAACCGCAGCTCGCGGCCGGGCGCGGGCGCAGCGCACCGCCCAGCTCACGGCAGCTCGCGTCGACGATCAGCAGCGCGGCGCCGGCGTCGTCCAGTACGGCGTCGAGCTCTTCAGCGCTCAGGCGCCAGTTGAGCGGCACCAGCACGAGACGGGCATGGGCACAGGCCAGCAGCAGCACCACCAGGTCGATACCGTTGTACCCCAGCCAGGCGACGCGCGCGCCGGCGGCCAGCGCGCACTCCCCGCTCAGCCAGGCGCTGGTCCCGGCGACCCGGGCGGCGAGCGCGGCGTAGGTCAGCGCTTCCTCGCCGCAGCGCAGGGCGATCTTGTCCGGAGCGAACGTGGCGTGGCGTTCGATCCAGCTCGCCGGGCTTTTCACGAATCGCTTTCGCCCGGCCGGTAGAGCGCGCCGTGGCCGATGCGTTCGAGGCAGATGTCGGCATTCCACGGCAGCATCAGCGAGCCGCAGCGGCTGTCCCGGTAGAGACGCTCCAGCGGTAAGGCCTTGAGCATGGACTGTCCGCCGCAGGTGCGGATCGCGAGCTGGCACAGCTCGTTGGCGTTCTCCATCACGCTGTATTGCGCGGCGTAGGCCCTGAGCATGAGCTCCGGCGGCGGGTCGATGCGCGCCTCGCTCACGACCTGGAACCACAGCGCCTTGGTCTGCTCGAGCATGAGGTGCATCTGTGCCACGTTGTGCTGCTTGACCGCATTGCCGCGGCGCTTGTCGCCCTTCTGCCCCGGCACTTCGCCGCGCAGGTAACGCACGGTGAAATCGTAGGCCGCCTGCGCGATACCGATGTAGGTCGGGGTCAGGGTGAGGAACATGTGCGGCCAGCGCACCGCCGCCTGGTAATAGACCCCGGCCGGCATCAACGCCTCGTCGGCGGCGACGAAGACGTCGTCCAGGATCAGGTTGCGACTGACCGTGCCGCGCATGCCGAGCGGATCCCAGTCGCCCTCCACGCGCACCCCGTCGGCAGCGGCCGGTACGGCTACGTACAGCGTGTTGCGACGTGAGAGCTCACCACTCTCGTCCGCCTGTGTACACAGGATGCCGTAATAGTCGGCATGGCCCGAGAGCGAGGCGAAGATCTTGCGGCCGCTGACCCGGTAGCCGCCGTCGACCGGCCGCGCGGTGGTCGCGAAGGGCACCGCGCCGGCCGCGGCGCTGCCGCCCTCGGAGAAGGGCTGCGCGTAGATGGCGCCGTCCTCGACGATACGGGCATAGTGGCCCGCGCGGCGCCGCTCGTGCTCCTCGCGCTCGGCGGCGGACATGTCGATGGCATCGGCCAGCGGGCCGGTCCACAGGCACGAGCAGACGTGCATGTTCCAGGTCAGTGCGGTGGCGCCGCAGTAGCGCCCGATCTCGGCGGCCGTCAGGGCATAGGCGCGGTAGTCGGCGCCGAGGCCGCCGTAGGCCTCGGGCACGCACACGGCGAGCAGCCCGGCCTCGCGCAGGTCGGCGTAGTTCTCGGTCGGAAAGCGGGCCTCGCGGTCGTAGGTCGCGGCGCGGGCGGCAAAGACCTCCTGCCCCAGCCGGCGGGCACGCGCCGCCAGCTCGGCCTCGCGCTCGCCGAGGCGCCAGGCCGCGGCATCGAACAGGGGAAGATCGGGCTCGGCATCCATTCACGCACCCCCGACCAGGCGACCGGCGTCGACCACGCGATGTCCGTCGAGCTCGACGGTGCAGTTACGCACCGGCAGGTCGAAATGACCCTCGGTGAAGCGCCCCGCGACCTCGTTGGCGCCGGTCGAGTAGAGAAAGTTGCCGGCGAAGGCGCGCAGCTCGGTACCGTTCAGGTCGCGCTGGTCGTACATGGTCAGTGCCTCGTACCGCGCGCGCTCGTTCAGGCCCCAGCCGACGTGACTGACACCGTAGGCCTCGCGATCGCCCCACGCCGCGAGGTAACGCCGCATCAGCTCCGCATCGGTGCCGCTGCCGTTGACGGCGGTGACGAAATCGTCCTCGATGACCAGTTCCACCGTGTGCTCGAGGTAGCGTTTGAAGGTCAGGTTGATGTCGCCGACGTCCATCACCAGGCGGCCGTTGACGCTGCCGGGGCGCGGAAAGTTGACCACGATTCCGCCCGGCCAGTGCGAGACCATCCCGGCACGGTCGCACCAGCCCCACACGCCGCCGGTACGGGCCTCCTCCAGGCTGATGACGAGATCGGTCCCGGCTGCCGAGGTCACGCGCATTTCGGACGCCCCGCGGCAGGCCTTGATCGCGGCGCGCACGACCTGCTCGTCAGCGGGGTCGGGCAGCAGGCGTTCGAGTGCGTCCGGGTGCTCGTTGGAGACCATCATCAGGCGCGCGCCACTGCCGAGGATGGCCGGCAGCTGCGGCGCGTGCAGCAGGCCCTCGACGGTGACGTCGACCACCAGGGTGGCGCTCTTCAACGCTTCCAGCGCCGCGTCGTGCCCGTTGAGGACCTGGCTGGCGCCGGTCGAGCGCACCGGCACCGGCGCGCTCTGCGGCGGGGTCGGCACGGTCAGCTCGAACACGCAGGCGCCGAGCTGCTCCAGCGCGAGGCGCGCGAGCTCGACATTGAGCGGCCGGCTCTGGGTCTCGGCCAGTACGGCGACCTGCTCGCCCTCGGTCACCTTGCACAGCTCGAAGACCCGCCGAAAGGCATTCAGCCAGCGGGTCTCGATACGATCGTTGAACATGGAAGGATTCTCCCCTGCGCGCCCCCGGCGCACCTCGTGACATGGCGTGCGGGATTGTCTCAGACCGCGCGCACGAGCGGTACGCCGTCAGCCCGAATTGCCGGTCGCCGGGGCCGCGCCGCGGAACGCGTCGAGTGCGAGACAAGCCGCCTCGATCGCGCACAGGCGCGGGAAGTCATCGACGTCGATACGATTGCGGCGTGCAATCTCGAGCTGGGGAACCAGGCACAGGTCGGCCATGGTGACCGCGTCACCGACGCAGTAGCGCCCCGCCGGACCGGCCGCCAGCCACAGTTCCAGCGCATCCAGCCCCTCGTAGAGCCAGTGGCCGAACCACTGCCGCCGCGCGGCAGTGTCGGCGCGCAGCGTGTCGCGCAGGTAGCTGTGCACGCGATGCGCGTTGAGCGCGTGAATGTCGGCGCTGATCAGGTGCGCGAACTGGCGAACGCGGGCGCGCGCGACGAGGCCCTGCGGCAACAGCGGTGGCTGTGGGTAGCGTTCGTCCAGGTACTCGATGATCGCCAGCGACTGTGACAGCAGCACCTGCTCGTCCGAGTAGACGGGCACCATGCCCTGCGGATTGAGACTGCGGAACTCGGGGTCGTGCTGGGCGCCGGCATTGAGGTCGACGTCGTGCACGTCGTGGCTGATGCCCTTCAGGGCGAGGGCGATGCGGACGCGATAGGCGGCGGTCGAGCGGGCGAAGTCGTGCAGCTCGTACACCGGGTCAGCTTCCGCCTGGCAACCCGCGCCGGCGCCGCGCCTAGCCCGCGGCCGGCCGCCGGCAGGCGCTGTCAGCCATCGTTCTGCGCCACGTGCACGACGAGGCCGTCGAGTGCGTCGCTGACCTCGATCTGGCAGGTCAGGCGGCTGTTCGGCTTGCGTTCCAGCGCCAGCTCCAGGGTCGAGTCCTCGATGTCGTCGGGCTGCCCGACGGCGGCCATCCACGCCTCGTCGATGTACGAATGGCAGGTACTGCAGGCACAGCTGCCACCGCAAATCGCGAGTATGCCCTCGATGCCGTTCTGGATCGCACCTTCCATGACGGATAATCCGTTCGCCACCTCACAGTCGTGGCGTTTGCCGTTGACGTCGATGTAGGTAATCTTCGGCATCGAACGTTGTCCTCCCCTCGTTCTTCTTCAAGTGCAGCGCGGTCAGGCCCGCGCCAGCTTCATCAGGTCGACCTCCAGGTCCGCAGCCTGTTCAGGCTCCAGCATAGTGCCTTGCTGGAGGAGTTTTCGGCAAGCCATGTGTTCGGCCGGCCGGTTGATCGAGTCGGCGCCGGCGAGCGCGCCATCACGAAAATAGAAGATCGAGAAGCCCGCCTCCGAGGCCGTTCCGCGTACCGCGTAGGCGTCGTAAGGCATGCCGATCCCCGCCATCTGCAGCTTGACGTCGTACTGGTCGGACCAGAACCAGGGGACCTGGCGGTAGGTCTCCGGCCGGTCACACATCGCGGCGGCGGCCACCTTGCTCTGATCGACCGCATTCTGCACCGATTCCAGGCGAATCTCCCGGCCGAGAAAGGCGTTCGCATGCCAGGTGCAGTCACCGGCAGCGACGATGTCGGGGTCAGCCGTGCGCGCCTGCTCGTCGACCACGATGCCGTTACGGCACTCCAGGCCGCACTGCTCGGCCAGCTCCACGTTAGGCAGTACGCCGATGCCGGCGACCACCAGGCCGGTCTCGATACCGCTGCCGTCGGCGAGGACGACGCGCACCCCGCGATCCGCGGGCTCGATCGCGGCGACACCGCATTCGAGACGCAGGTCGACCCCGCGCGCACGATGCAGATCGGCGTAGAAGGCCGATACCATCGGCGACACCGCGCGGGCCATCAGCCGCTCCAGTGCTTCGACCAGGACTACCGACTTGCCCAGCTTGCGCGCAACCGCGGCAACCTCGAGACCGATGAAGCCGCCGCCGACGACGGTGACGTGCTCGACCTGGGCCAGCCGTGCCGCCAGACGCCGGCTGTCGTCCAGGGTGCGCACGTAGTGGATAGCGTCCAGATCGTGCCCCGGGCAGCTCAGTGGCCGGATGCGCGCGCCGGTGGTCAGCGCGAGGCGGGCGTAATCGAGGTGGCTGCCGTCGCCCAGCGCGAGGCAATGCGCCGCCCGATCGATCGCAGTGACAAGCGTGCCGGGACGCAGGTCGATACCCTGCTTCTCGTAATAGCTCTGCGGGCGGAACGCGAGACGCGCGGCATCGACGTCACCGGCCAGGAAGTGCTTCGACAGCGGGGGTCTCTGGTAGGGCAGATCGGGCTCCTCGCCCAGCAGGACGAGCTCGCCGTCGTAACCGGCCTTGCGCAGCGAGTCGCAGACCTGCAGGCCGGCCTGCCCGGCGCCGACGACAACGTAGGGAGCGCTGGTCACGGACCGCCGCGCTCAGGTCTGGCGCTCGGGGATCTCGACTACCAGCCCGTCCAGCGCCACGTTCATGCGTAGCTGACAGCTCAGCCGCGAACTCTCGCGACGTTCGGCCGCGGTGCACTCGAGCATGTCACCTTCCATGTCGCTGATCGGCGGCAGGGCATCGAGATTGCCGCCGCTGACGTAGACGTGGCAGGTCGCGCAGGCGCAGCCGCCGCCACACTCGGCGACGATGCCGTCGACACCGTTCTGGATCGCCGCTTCCATCAGGCTCCAGCCCTCCGGGACGTCGACGACCTCTTCGCGGCCGTCCGCCTGTCTGTAGGTTACCTTCGGCATAGCTCGTCACATGTTCGGATAATTGGGGCCGCCACCGCCTTCCGGCGTGACCCAGTTGATGTTCTGCGTCGGATCCTTGATGTCGCAGGTCTTGCAGTGAACGCAGTTCTGCGCGTTGATCTGCAGGCGCGTCTCACCGCCCTCCTCGACGAACTCGTAGACCCCGGCCGGGCAGTAGCGCTGCTCCGGTCCGGCGTAGCGCGCGAGATTTACCGCGGTCGGCACGCTGTCGTCCTTCAGGGTGAGGTGACAGGGCTGCTCTTCCTCGTGGTTGGTGTTGGACAGGAACACCGAGGACAGCCGATCGAAGGTGAGCTCGCCATCCGGTTTCGGGTACTCGATCGGCTGGCATTCCGACGCCGGCCTGAGCGTCTCGTGGTCGGCGCGGTGACGCAGTGTCCATGGCGCCTTGCCGCGCAGCAGCACCGTGTCCAGCGCCGAGTAGGCGAAGGCCGCCGGCAATCCCCAGTGGAACGACGGCTTGATGTTGCGGACCCGGTAGAGCTCGTCCCATAGCCAGGTCTGGCGCAGCCGTTCGGGGTAGGCCTCGACCTCCAGCCCGGCGGCATCGCTCGCCGACAGCGCCTCGTAAGCCGCCTCGGCCGCCGTCATGCCCGATTTCATCGCCGTGTGCGTGCCCTTGATCTTGGGCACGTTGAGAAAGCCCGCGGTATCGCCAATCAGCATGCCGCCCGGGAAGGTCAGCTTCGGAATCGACTGGAAGCCGCCGGCGCTGATCGCGCGCGCGCCGTAGGACAGGCGCCGGCCGCCCTCGAACACACCGCGGATGGCCGGGTGGGTCTTGAAGCGCTGCATCTCCTCGAACGGGCTGAGATACGGGTTGCGGTAATCGAGCCCGACCACGAACCCGACCGAGACCAGGTTGTCCTCGAAGTGGTACATCCACGAGCCGCCGTAGGTCGACATGTCCATCGGCCAGCCGGCGGTGTGCGTGATCTGGCCCGCGACATGCCGCTCGGGGTCGACTTCCCACAGCTCCTTGATGCCGAGACCGTAGACCTGCGGATCGGCGTCTTTGCGCAGGTCGAAGCGCTCGAACAGCGTCTTGGTCAGCGAGCCCCGGCAGCCTTCGGCGAACAGGGTCAGGCGGGCGTGCAGCTCCATGCCGGGCTCGAAGTTGGGTCCTTCGCCGCCCTCACGGGTGCGTCCCATGTCCCCGGTGGCGACGCCCTTGACGCTGCCGTCATCGTGGTAGAGCACTTCGGCGGCCGCGAAGCCCGGGTAGATCTCCACCCCCAGCGCCTCGGCCTGTTCGCCCAGCCAGCGGCACACGTTGCCCAGGCTGACGATGTAATTGCCGTGGTTGCGCTGCTGCGGCGGGGTGATGAAGCGGAAGGCGCGTTTCTCGGTGAGAAACAGGAAACGGTCGTCGCCGGCCGGCGTGTTGAGCGGCGCACCCTGCGCTTTCCAGTCCGGCAGCAGCTCGTCCAGGGCGCGCGGCTCGACCACCGCGCCGGACAGGATATGGGCGCCGATTTCTGAGCCCTTCTCGAGCACGCAGACGTTGATCTCGGTGTCGTTCTCCGCCGCCAGCTGCTTGAGGCGAATCGCCGCAGCGAGCCCCGACGGTCCGCCACCGACAATGACGACATCGAACTCCATCGCTTCGCGTTCCATGGCCTGCCCCTCTCCTGCGAACGTGCGTCGTGGCGCTACTTGTCGAGCGCTTCCACCATGGCCGGCACTTCCTTGAACAGGTCACCGACCAGGCCGTAGTCGGCGACGCCGAAAATCGGCGCCTCCTCGTCCTTGTTGATGGCGACGATGACCTTGGAGTCCTTCATGCCGGCGAGATGCTGAATCGCGCCGGAGATGCCGACCGCGATGTAGAGCTGCGGCGCGACCACCTTGCCGGTCTGTCCGACCTGGTAATCGTTCGGCATGTAGCCGGCATCGACCGCCGCGCGCGACGCGCCGACGGCGGCACCGAGCTTGTCGGCCAGCGCCTCGATGATGGCGAAATTCTCCGCGCTGCCGACCCCGCGTCCGCCGGAGACCACGATGTCGGCCGCCGTCAGCTCGGGGCGGTCGGACTTGGTCAGCTCCTCGCCGACGAACTCCGAGAGGCCGGCCTCGGCTTCCGCCTCGACGCTCTCGACCGCCGCGCTGCCGCCTTCTGCGGCAACCGGATCGAAGGCCGTGGTGCGCACGGTGATGACCTTCTTCGCATCCGCGCTTCGCACCGTGGCGATGATGTTACCCGCGTAGATTGGGCGCACGAAGGTATCGGCATCCTCGACGCCGATGATGTCCGAAAGCTGCGCGACGTCCATCAGCGCCGCGACCCGCGGCATGACGTTCTTGCCGGTGGTGGTCGCCGCGGCCAGCAGGTGATCGTAGTCCGCCGCCAGGCGCACCACCAGCGGTGCCAGGTTCTCGGCCAGTGCATGGCCGTAGTGGGCAGCGTCGGCGAGCAGCACCTTGCGCACGCCGCTGACCGCAGCGGCGGCGTCGGCCACCGCCTGGCAGCCGCTGCCGGCGACCAGGATGTCGATGTCGCCGCCGATCGCCGCGGCCGCGGCGACTGCGTTCAGGGTTGCGACGTTGAGGGTGGCGTTGTCGTGTTCGGCAATGACCAGTGCGCTCATCTCAAATCACCTTTGCTTCGTTGCGCAGCTTGTCGACGAGCTGCTGAACGTCCTCGACCTTGATACCGCCCTGGCGCGCCGGCGGCTCCGCCACCTTGACCACGCTGAGGCGAGGCGCGACGTCCACGCCGAGCTCGTCCGGGGTCAGGGTGTCGAGGGGCTTCTTCTTGGCCTTCATGATGTTGGGCAGCTTGACGTAGCGCGGCTCGTTGAGCCGCAGGTCGGTCGTCACCACCGCCGGCAGCCTGAGGTTGACGGTCTGGATGCCACCGTCGATCTCGCGTGCGACCTTGAGCGACCCGTCACCCAGCTCGACGGTACAGGCGAAGGTGCCCTGCGCCCAGCCAAGCAGCGCGGCCAGCATCTGCCCGGTCTGGTTGGAGTCGTCGTCGATCGCCTGCTTGCCGAGGATGACCAGCTCCGGCTGCTCCTTCTCGACCACGGCCTTGAGCACCTTGGCCACCGCGAGCGGCTGGACCTCCTCGTCGGTCTCGACCAGGATGCCGCGGTCGACCCCCATCGCCATCGCGGTGCGCAGGGTCTCCTGGCACTGCTTGGGGCCGATCGAGACGGCGATGGTCTCGCTGGCGTTGCCGGCTTCCTGGATGCGAATGGCTTCCTCGACGGCGATCTCGTCGAACGGGTTCATCGACATCTTGACGTTGGCCAGGTCGACTGCCGACCCGTCCGACTTGGGACGCGCCTTGACGTTGTAGTCGATGGCACGCTTGACGGCTACCAGGATTTTCATGCATTCCTCCAGATCGCGGATTCCGCAGGCCGCCCGGCGGGCGCCGTCGCGCCGCTTCGCAACGGCACCGCGCGACACCACACGATGCCGTGCTGGGCGTGAACGCGGTCGGAATCAGACGGCCCCGGCCGGCGCCGGCGCCTGTTGGTCGTTCGATGGAATTGCACGACCGGGCTCGGACCGGCCGTGAATTCGGCATCGGATGTTATCAATAAACGATTGATTGCAAAATACGTCAGCGGCGGCCGGGCGGACCACGGCGCCTGCGCCCGCGCCTCCACACCGTCGCTGCTATAGTCGCCGCAGCCGCGTACCGGGCGCGCCAGGCGCAGCGCCGCAAATGCCCCACTCGTCCCACGGAGATCGTCATGAACAGCCCCGCTACCGATACCGCACGTCCCGTCCCGCCCACCGCGGAGGGTCGCTTCGACTGGCAGGACCCGCTCGGCCTGGGTGCCCGACTACTCGAGGACGAGCGCCTGGTCGCCGATGCCGCCCGCGAGTTCTGCCAGTCACGACTGATGCCGCGCGTGCTGGAGGCGCATCGTCACGAACACTTCGATCCGGCCATCATGCGTGAATTCGGCGAACACGGATTCCTCGGCGCGACCATCCCCGAGCAGTACGGCGGCGCCGGCCTGAGCTACGTCTGCTACGGCCTCATCGCGCGCGAGGTCGAGCGCGTCGATTCCGGCTATCGCTCGGCGATGAGCGTGCAGTCGAGCCTGGTCATGCACCCGATCTACGCTTATGGCACGGAGGCGCAGCGCGAAAAGTACCTGCCGAAGCTTGCCAGCGGCGAGTGGATCGGCTGCTTCGGCCTGACCGAGCCCGATCACGGGTCCGATCCGGGAGGCATGAAGACCCGTGCCCGCAGCGTGGACGGCGGCTACCGGCTGAGTGGCAACAAGATGTGGATCTCGAACTCGCCCATCGCCGACGTCTTCGTGGTCTGGGCCAAGACCGACGACGGGGTCATTCGCGGCTTCGTGCTCGAGCGCGGCATGGAGGGGCTCAGCGCACCCAAGATCGAGGGCAAGTTCTCACTGCGTGCCTCGATCACCGGCGAGATCGTGATGGATGACGTGTTCGTGCCGGCAGAGCACCTGCTGCCCGACGTCGAGGGCCTGCGCGGCCCCTTCGGCTGTCTCAACCGCGCGCGCTACGGCATCTCCTGGGGCGCCATGGGCGCGGCCGAGTTCTGCTGGCACGCGGCCCGCGACTACACGCTGGAACGCAGCCAGTTCGGCCGGCCTCTGGCCGCCAACCAGCTCGTGCAGAAGAAGCTCGCGGACATGCAGACGGAGATCGCGCTCGGCTACCAGGCGGCGCTGGCCGTCGGACGCATGATCGACGAAGGGCGTGGTGCGCCGGAATCCATCTCGCTGATCAAGCGCAACAACTGTGGCAAGGCCCTGGACATCGCGCGCATGGCGCGCGACATGCACGGCGGCAACGGCATCTCGGACGAGTACCACGTGATTCGTCACGTGCTCAACCTCGAGGCAGTCAATACCTACGAGGGCACCCACGACATTCATGCCCTCATCCTGGGGCGCGCTCAAACCGGCATTCAGGCATTCATGGCCTGACCCGGCAGCGCACCGCACACCCTTGAAACGGAGGTAGAAGCGTGGAGCAACTGCATGCGATCGCCGTCGAGTACGGCCTCAATATCGTTTTCGCCCTGGCGATTTTCGTCGTCGGGCGCTGGATTGCGCACTGGGTGACGCGCGTCACCCGCCGCGTCCTGGACAAGCGCGGCGTCGATCCCATGCTGGTCTCGTTCGGGGCCAACGTCGTACACGTCGCGATCCTCGCGTTCGTGGTGGTCGCGGCACTCGGCCGGCTCGGCATCCAGACCGCGTCGTTCATTGCCATCCTCGGCGCGGCCGGTCTCGCCATCGCCCTGGCCTTCCAGAACTCGCTGTCCAACCTCGCCGCGGGCGTGCTGCTGGTGACTTTCCGACCGTTCCGGATCGGCGACTTCATCGAGGCCGGCGGCACCAGCGGC
Organism: Gammaproteobacteria bacterium; assembly: GCA_041984235.1. Lineage (GTDB taxonomy): Bacteria > Pseudomonadota > Gammaproteobacteria > JBHIYN01. The sequence goes on along the minus strand of JBHIYN010000003.1, from coordinate 26,841 downwards.
GTGGTCGAGAAGATCGAGATCTTCACTACCCAGGTGCGTACCGGGGACAACAAGACCATCATCATTCCCAACGGCGCCATCACCGGCGGCAGTATCGTCAATTACTCGACCAAGCCGACCCGGCGCCTCGACCTCGTCGTCGGCGTCAGCTACGACGCCGATCTCGACCGCGTGCGCGCGGTGCTCGAAGAGCTGCTCGACGCGGACGAGCGCGTGCTCAGCGACCCGGCGCCGACCATCGGGGTCGTCGCGCTGGCCGACAGCAGTGTCAACTTCGTCGTCCGGCCGTGGGTCGAGAGCGCGAATTACTGGCCGCTGCATTTCGATCTGCACGAGGCGATCAAGAAGCGTTTCGACGCCGAAGGTATCGGCATCCCGTTCCCGCAACGCGACGTCCACCTGTTCCAGGCGGCCTGAGCGGGGCTCGTTTGCGGTGCCGCACATCTTTGTGTTTGAATCCGCTGATTCCGGCGCGAGGGCGACGGCCCTGACGTACGCGAGCCCCGTTGCCGCCCGCCGCGCGGCGCCGGACGGACGACCGTCTCCGCACGCCCCGGCGTGCGGCAGAACAAGAAAGGAAGACGATGATCAACATCTACGTGGGCAACCTGCCCTACAGCGTGCGCAGCGAGGAACTGCGCGAAGCGTTCGAGGCCTACGGTGCGGTCGCCTCCGCCGAGGTCATCTTCGACCGCCGCACCAAGCGCTCGCGCGGCTACGGCTTCGTCGAGATGGAGAGCGAGGCGGACGGCCGGCGCGCCATCGCCGCGCTCAACGGCACCGACTTCAAGGGGCGTGAGCTGCGCGTCGACGAGTCGCAGCCCAAGGCGCAGAAGGAAGACGGCAACGGCGCTGGCGAGCGCAAGGCACGCAAACCGGCGCCCGCAGCGCAGCCACAGGCGGCCGCGCAGGAAGCGCCCGGAGGCGTCGTCGGATTCTTCCGCCGCCTGTTCGGCTAGGGCGCGCGGGCGTGCCCGCGGAGTCCCCGCCCCGCGCCGTTCCCCCTGCCGCGGCCCGTGCCTGGCATGCCTACCGCGACATGCTCGATAGCAAGCAGGCTCATTTCGGCGAGCTCGCGCGCCTCAATGCCCGACGGCAGGAAGGCGCCACGGTCACGCTGGCCGAAACCGCCTACCTCGCGCGGCTGCTGGAAGCACACGACGACTGCGTGCGCCGCTTTCGCGACGAGATGACGGCGCTGGCAGCCCGTGATGCCGAGGCCAGGCGGGTTCTGCTCGACCTCATCGCGGCGGCCAATCGCGATCTCGGCGGCCCCGAAGCCAGCCACTGAAGCCGCCTGCCCGGTCGGCGCCGTGCTCAGTCGCGGCGCGCGGCGAAGAAGGCCTCCAGTCGCTTCAGCGTCTCGGGTGCCGAGACCTGTTCGGCGATGGCCTGGGATTCGAGCTCGAGCTGGTGTTCCAGTGAATTGGTGAGACTCTCGCGCAGCAGCACCTTGGCGCGCCCGACCGCGCCGGAAGGGGCATCGCGTAGCTGCTGCAGCACCGCCTCGATCTCGTCTTCGAAGGCGTCGTCGTCCACGACCCGCGCGATGAGCCCGATGTCGCGCGCCTCCTCCGCGCTCAGGGTCGGATTGGTCGCCATGATGTCGAAGGCGCGCTGCGCGCCGACCAGGCGCGGCAGGAACCAGGTCGAGCCGCCGTCCGGGGTCAGGCCCGAGCGCGTGTAAGCAAGGTTGAAGCGGCACGAACGCCGCGCGATGGCCAGGTCGCTCATGCATACCAGGCTAACGCCGCCGCCGGCAGCAATGCCGTTGACGCCGCACACCAGCGGTGCCGGCAGCCGGTTGAGCACGGTGATAGCGAGATGGAACCAGGTCGCCATCTCGCGGACGTGCTCGCGCAGGCGCCCGGCCCGGCTTTCGGCCAGGAACTCGTTGAGATCGCCACCGACCGAGAACTCCCGACCGCGCGCGGTCATCAGCACGACCCGGACCCCGGGATCGACCTCGCAGGCAATCGCCGCGCGGGCGAGCTCCTGCGTGAACGCGCTGCCAACGACATTGTGCCCAGCGGCGTTGTCGAACACGATGCGCGCAATGCCGTCGTTGATCGAAAAATCGATACTCGGTGCAGTCATGATCCGTCCTCGGTCAAAGAAGAGAAGGTGGCGCCGCGACGCCGGGTACGGGTCGTCAGGCCGGCGGCACGAAGGCAAAGCGCTCGTCGGCGGCGCGCACGTAAGCTTCGTCCAGTCCCAGCTCGCGGCGCACGATGTTCGTGCCCAGCACCAGGGAGACGCACTTGTAGAACGCGATACGGCGCGACAGCCCCTCGCGGCCGAAGCCGCAGTCGGCGGTAATCACCAGTCGCTCGGGGGGCACGAACTCCAGCGCGTGGCGGATGGTGGCCGCGACCTGCTCCGGCGACTCGACCGTGGTGCGGGTGTGATCGACGACGCCGATGCCGATCTTCTTGTCCGTACGCACGTGATTGAGCAGCGCGATGTCGCGCGCCTGGTTGCTGCCGCCTTCGAGCATCAGCACGTCGCAGTTCATCTCCAGGAAGTACGGCAGCGAGCGTTCGTAGCTCGGCCGCTCCCAGTAGAAGCTCTGCTGATTGGGGTTGCCCCAGCAGGTGTGCGCCCAGATCTCCGTCTCCACGCCCTCGACCTGCCGATTGAAGGCCTGCGTGTAGAACTCCAGGTCGGCGTCGCTGCACGGCGGTATCGCGTTGCAGTTGAAATGATGCACCGGCTCCTCGATCTGGATCACCGGGCAGCCGGCGGCCGCGAGCTCGCGGTACTCTTCGTTCATCGCCGCGGCGATATCCATGATCATGTCGCGATCGTTCTCGTAGTACTCGTTCCACAACATCATCGGCAGGCAGGTCGCGCAGATCGAGCCGAGCTTGACCGGCCGCCCGGTCATTTTCTGCGCGGTCTTCCAGATCGCCGCGAAATGCAGCGGCCCGCGCGAGATGCGGTCACTGACGGTCGGCGGGTGCCAGCTTTCCTGCACCTCGTAGAGGATGTGCCCGGGCCGCATGTCGCCGTAATCGAGGAAATGCGAGCTGTCACGAAAGCCGGTAATGCCGTTCAGTCGCTCGATGGTGTAGAAGAACCACGAACGTCCGCCGACCTCGAGATCGAAGCGCGTGTCGCCGTCGACCAGGATATCGAGGCCACAGCGCTCCTGTTCGTTGACGTAACAGGCGACCGCGTCGAGGTACTGCTCGCGGTACATGGAATCGCCCATGGCGACCTTGAACGGTCGTCCATGCAGGTTCTGGTTGAACCAGCTCGGCTTGGGGAAAGAGCCGACCATGGCGGTCGGCAGGATCTTGTCAGCAGTCGCGACGAACATGTTGCTAGCCCTCCCCGGCCGCGGTTATGTTGTGCCCCTGCGTTGCGCTCGAAATACCGGCCTGGCAGCAAGCGGCAGACAGACCGCAGAGTGTATGGCTGGCACACCGGTGATGCAAAAAAACAAGCAGCGTGCCCGCGCAAATCTTCAGATACCGCCAGAGGTCAAACAGGTGAAGTTTCAGTTCTCCGACGATCAACTCGCGATTCGCGATGCCATAGACAAGCTGTGCGCCGGATTCGACGCCGATTACTGGCTCGATTGCGACACCACCGGAAAATTCCCGGAAGAGTTCGTGCGCGCGGTGTGCGAAGGCGGCTGGTTCGGCATTGCCATGCCGGAAGCCTACGGCGGCAGCGGGCTGGGCATCACCGAAGCCTCGATCATGATGCAGGCCATCGCGGAATCCGGCGCGGGCTTCACCGGTGCGTCGTCGCTGCATCTCAACCTGTTCGGTCTCAACCCGGTCGTGATCTTCGGCACCGACGAGCAGAAGGAGCGCATGCTGCCGCCCCTCATCCGCGGCGAGGACTCGGCCTGCTTCGGCGTGACCGAGCCGAATGCCGGCCTCGACACCACCAACCTGCAGGTGCGCGCCGAGCGCCACGGCGACGGCTATCTCGTCACCGGCCAGAAGCACTGGACCTCCATGGCGCAGCGCGCCAACAAGGTGCTGCTGCTCGCCCGCACCACGCCGCGCGAGGAGGTCAAGCGCAAGACCGACGGCCTCTCGCTGTTCTATACCGATCTCAACCGGGACTATGCCGAGATCCACGAGATCCCCAAGATGGGGCGCAAGGCGGTGGACTCCAATGCGGTGTTCTACGACGCCATGCCGGTCCCGCAGGAGGATCTCATCGGCGAGGAAGGCAAGGGCTTTCATTACATCCTGCACGGCCTCAACCCGGAACGCATCCTGATTGCCGCGGAAGCGGTCGGGCTGGGCCGGGCGGCGCTGCGCCGCGCGGTCGACTATGCCAACGAGCGCGTCGTGTTCGGGCGCCAGATCGGCCAGAACCAGGCCATACAGCATCCGCTGGCGCGCATCTGGATGGAGCTCGAGGCCGCCAATCTCATGGTTTTCAACGCCTCGTCCCGTTACGACGCCGGCGAGGAATGCGGCGCCGAGGCCAATGCCGCCAAGTACCTCGCCGCGGAGGCCGGCTTCAATGCCTGCGAGCAGGCCGTGCTCACTCACGGCGGCATGGGCTATGCCCGCGAATACCACGTGGAGCGCTACATGCGCGAGATCATGATCCCGCGCATCGCCCCGGTCAGCCGCGAGATGATTCTGAATTTCGTCGGCGAGAAAGTGCTGGGATTGCCGCGCTCGTTCTGACCACGGCACCCCGCGCGGCCACCCACCTGACCACGGCTGCCGGGCAGCTGCCGGGGCGGGCGTCGAGCGCTGGCGGGTCGTGGAGGGTACAGCGCGGCGCGAACGGTAGCGAAGGCAGCTGCCCGCTACCCGTGTCCCGCACTGCATTGACCCGCGCGACGAGAACTTCAACCATCACCAACGAAAAATACAGGGGAGAATCGACATGCGCTTCGGATTCATGGAGGACTTTCGCAACCCGCTCAAGTGGCGGCGGCCGTTTCCTCAGCTCTACCGCGAGATACTCGACCAGATCGCGCGCTGCGAGGAGCTCGGTTTCGACAACGTGTGGCTGACCGAGCACCACTTCACCGAGGACGGCTACAACCCGGCCCTGATGACGACCGCCGCGGCGGTGGCCATGCGCACCTCGCGCATGCGCATCGGTACCTTCATCATCATCCTGCCCTACCAGCACCCGGTGCTGCTGGCCGAGGAAGTCGCCAACGTCGACATCCTCTCCGACGGGCGCTTCGAGCTCGGCGTCGGCCAGGGCTACTCACACTACGAGTTCGACGCCTTCTGCATGAACCGCGGCGAGCGCGGTCCGCGCACGCGCGAGAGCATCCAGCTCATCCAGCGCCTGTTCACCGAGGACACCGTGACCTTCGACGGCCGCTTTCACCAGGTGAAGGACGCGCGCCTGTCGCCGAAGCCCGCGCAGCAGCCGCATCCGCCGATCTGGATCGGCGCGCGCGGACCCAAGGCGATTACCCGGGCGGCCGAGATGGGCTACCACCTGATGGCGACCATCGGCCCGGACCCGGCCCCGCTCTACCTGCAGACGCTGGCCGAAAACGGCCGCAATCCCGATGACTTCCGCATCGCGCAGCTACGCATGGTGTACTGCGCCGAGAGCGAGGACCAGGCCTGGGACGAGTGCCAGGACCACCTCTTCCACATGCTCGAGTTCTACCAGGACATCCTGTCCGAGGCGCGCGACGCGGAAGGCGACGACGCGCCGCTGCCGGTGAACAAGCCGGCCGACATGCGCGACTCGGTGCTGCGCGAGGTCTTCATGATCGGCACCCCCGACCAGGTCGCGGAGAAGCTCGAGAAGTTCCGCGGCGAGTACCGTTGCACCGACTTCATCATGAACTCCCAGTTCCCCGGCCTCGACCCGGCGCTGGGTACGCGCGCGCTGGAGATGTTCGCGCGCGAAGTAATGCCACGCTTCCGCGACTGAACGCGCCCGCCACGCGGAGCATTCGGCCCGGGGCCGCCGACGCGTGGCGTCGGCGGCTGCCTCAGGGGCTGTCGAGGCGGGGGTTGGAGGCGATGAAGTCGCGAATGCGCGGCGCGATCTCGGAGCGCCAGCGCGAGCCGTTGAACACGCCGTAGTGGCCGACGCCGGGCTGGATGTAGTCGACCCGCTTGTGCGTCGGAATGTTGTGGCACAGGTCGTGCGCGGCCTGGGTCTGGCCGATGCCGGAGATGTCGTCCTTCTCGCCCTCCACCGTCATCAGCGCGGTCTTGCGGATCTTGCCCGGATCGACGCGGCGGCCGTCGTGCACCATGGTGCCCTCGGCCAATTGGTGTTCCTGGAACACGATGCGGATGGTGTCGAGGTAGTACTCCGCCGGCAGGTCCATCACCGCAAGGTATTCGTCGTAGAACTTGCGGTGGGCCGCGACCGAGTCGCCGTCTCCCGAGACCAGGTGCTGGTAGAGGTTCTTGTGCGCGTTGAGATGGCGATCCAGGTTCATGGTCATGAAGCCGGTGAGTTGCAGAAACCCCGGGTAGACCTTGCGCATGAAGCCGGCGTTGGGGAACGGCACGTTCATGATGACGTTGTTCTCGAACCACGATAGCGGCCGGCTCTTGGCCAGCTCGTTCGGCTGCGTCGGGCTCTTGCGGGTGTCGATCGGGCTGCCCATGATGGTCACGGTCGCCGGCTGGCAGGGATCGTCCTCGGCGGCCAGCAGCGCGGTCGCGGCGAGCACCGCGGGCCCCGGCTGACAGACCGCGACGACGTGCAGATCGGGCCCCAGCCAACGCATGAAGCCGAGCACGTAGCCGATGTAGTCGTCGAGATGAAAGGGCCCGACCGGTAACGGCACGTCGCGTGCGTCGACCCAGTCGGTGACGTAGACGTCGAAGTCCTCGACCAGTGTGCGCACGGTGCCGCGCAGGAGGGTCGCGTAATGACCGGACATCGGCGCCACCACCAGCACCTTGGGCGCAACCGCCTGGCGCCCGGAGAGGTCCGCCGCGTCGCGCCGGAAGCGCACCAGGTGGCAGAACGGCAGACGGCTGACGACATGCTCCTCGACCCGTACGCGGCGTCCGTTCAGGGCGACCTCGTTGATGCCCCATTCCGGCTTGCCATACTGCCGGGTCAGGCCTTCGAAGACCTCCAGCGCGGCGGATGCTGCCTTGGCCGGATAGGTGTAGGACCAGGGATTGGCGGGGTTGTTGAGGGTCAGGCGCCCGAGATGGGAAGCTGCGCGCCACGGCGCAATGGCGGCGTGCGTGAATTCGTAGAGGTGATAGAGCAAACGCGTTCTCCGGTGCCGGCCGGCCCTGACGCCATCCACGCCCGGCTCGCCTAGTGCACCGCAGCATACGCCACCACCCCCGGCACTGCCAAGCTGCCCGACGTTGTTTTACATTGTCACGCCAGCCCGTGCCGCGCTCGTTACAATGGCCCAACCCGCTTCGCTCACAGGAGGCTGCACCCATGCCGCTGGAACGCCTTGACCATTATTTCGTCTATGCCTCCGACCTGGAGCGTTCGCGTGCTTTCTACGGTGAAGTTCTCGGCCTGCATCACGGGCCACGCCCGGACTTCGACTTCCCCGGCCACTGGTTCTACCTCGAGGACCGCCCGGTCGTGCACCTCGGCAACGCCGAATTCGAGGGCGGCTACGTGGCCGAAGGCGAGGAGCGCCGGATCACCGGCGGCACCGGGCCGGTCGACCATATTGCCTTCCGCGCCGGCGACATCGACGACTTCATCGCGCGCTTCGAGCGTCTCTCGATCGACTTCCAGCGTCGCGAGGTACCCGATTTCCGTTTGAGCCAGCTCTTCGTCAAGGACCCCGACGGCGTCACCATCGAGCTGAATTTCTTCCACCCCGAGGCGTGATCGTCCGCATCCTGGGCGGCCTCCTGGCGTGGCTCGCGCTGGGCACCGCGCACGCCGCCGGTTTCGATCTCGATCTCGCGGAGCTGAACGAGATCAGCCCGCGCCCCGGAAGCGCCGTCGACAGCGCCTCCCTGGCCCGCAACGCACATCTCGTCGACCGCGAGTTGGCGCGCTTCATCGAGGGCGGGTTCGCCACGCTGACGGTGGGTGAGCCGGTCTCGTTCACGCCCCACCCCGCTTTCGTCGCCGCCACGCGCCGCTTCCGCGGGCAGGTGCGGCTGGGCAGCGCGCCCGGGGTGCTCGAGAACTTCACCCAGGGGCTGCCGTTCGCGGCGCCGCTGCGCGCAGACGACCCCCAGGCCGGCCGCAAGCTGGCCTGGAACATGCGTTACGCCTACACCGGCGACAGCGGTCTGATCCCCGACATGCGCTGGCAGCTGCGCGACTGGCGCAGCGAGAAGACCGACTTCGAGATGAGCTTCGAGGCGCGCAGCATGCGCTTCCTGTATCGCCACGTGCAGGAACCGGTGCCGGCCGTGACGGACAACCCGCAGGACGCCTTCGGTGCCTTCTTCCTCAGCGCCATCGATGCCGGCAGCTACGACGGCACCCAGGCGCTGGTCTTCGCCAGCCGCGACGAGGCCCGCGAGGTCAACGGCTGGGTCTGGATTCCGCAGCTCGGCCGTACCCAGTCACTGGCCTCGTTCTCGACCGAGGAATCGATGTTCGGCAGCGACTTCCTGCCCACCGACTTCCTGGTCTACGCGGGGCGGCTGACCGACATGCAATGGACCTTTCGCGGCGCCACCTTCATGCTGCTGCCGATGTACCGTCACGACCGCGTGCAGCTGGCCAACGCCCGCGCGCGCCGGCACGACTACTGGCACGCCGATTTCGACGGTCGGGCGGGCTGCTTCCCGCGCGTCAACTGGCAGCTGCGGCCGACGCTCATTCTCGAAGGTGTCGCGGTCGACCCGTCGGCGCCCGTTGCACGCCGGGTGATCTACCTGGACGCGCAGACCCATGTCGCGCCGCTGTGGAAGGTCTACCGGGAGAATGACGCGCTGTGGAAAGTCATCATCGGCGCCTACGCCCACCCCAATTCCCATGTCGCGCACAACAACGAGAGCGGCGCGCCGATCATGACCGCGTTCTCGACCATCGACATCCAGACCAACCGCTGCACCACCGCGCAGCTGCTCACGCTGGTCAACGTCGACGAGGTCAGCGCCAGCGACTTCGATACCGGCCGCATGCAGAGCGGCCGCGGCCTGCGGCGCTGAGCCGCGGAGACGAATACACGACCCGAGACCAACCATTTCAGCACCTGGGGAGGATGCCATGAAGTTCAGCCTGCACGTTCAGACGCGCATTACCGACTGGGAGATCGTCCGCGATCTCGAGAACCTCGGTTACGACGCCGCCTGGGTGCCCGACACCCAGATGATGTGGAGCGACTGTTACGCGACCATGGCCCTGGCCGCCCATAACACCTCGCGCATTCGCATCGGCACCGGCGTCGCCATTGCCGGCACGCGCATCGCACCGACGACAGCGGCGGCGATCGCCTCGATCAACGCCATCGCACCGGGCCGCATCTTTCTCGGCATCGGCACCGGTCACACCGCCATGCGCGTAATGGGCCAGGACCCGCTGCCGATCAAGGAGTTCCGCGAGTACCTGCGGGTAGTCCGCGCGATGCTGAACAACGAAGAGGTGGATTTCACCTACCGCGACCGCACCCGCCCGATCGTGTGGCAGGACCATGACAGCGGCTTTCGCAACACCACCGACGCGGTGCCCATTTACGTCGCCGCCAACGGCCCGCGCGCGCTGCGTACCGCGGGCATGTACGGCGACGGCCTGGTGTCGGTGTTCAACGAGCAGAAAGAGGTCCTGGAGTTCAATCTCGCCCACGTGCGCGAGGGCGCGGTGAAGCACGGCCGCGGCATGGACGATTTCCACACCGTGACGCTGACCAACGCGGTCATCCTCAAGGCCGGGGAGAAGCTCACCGACGAAGCCGTCGTTCAGCGCGCCGGGTCGTGGGTCGTCACGGCCCTGCACTTCGTCTACGAGATCTGGCGCTACACGAAGGACGACAGCGTCGTGCCGGAGTACATGAAAGGCATCTGGGAGGAGTACAACGACCACGTCGAGAACTTCGAGCTGCCGCCCGAGAAATGGCACCAGCGGCTGCACGCCGGCCATTGCAGCTGGGTCCCGGAAGGCGAACAGCGCTTCGTGACCCCGGCCATGATCGAAGGCACCTCGCTGATCGGCGGGCCGTCGGAGATTGCCGCCCAGATCCGGGCCGCCGAAGGCAATGGCCTGCGCGAGGTCAGCCTGCTGCCGCCACTCGCGCACATCCGCGAGATCGCCGAGGATTTCGCGAACAACGTGATCCCGCTGTGCTGAGGCGCGCGTTCAGCCGACGATGACGTGCTCGGTGGTGATGATGAAATCGAGCGGCACGGTGAGGAAGTTGTCTTCGTCGGCGCGGGTCGCCGCGTACTCGGTGGTTTGCGCCGAGGCGCGCATGGCGGCGGTATCCTCGAACCAGGTCAGCGCGAAGCCGTCGTAGGCCGGCGTACGGCCGTCGCGGTAGGCGGTGGCACGCGCATGGTTCTGCACGTAGCGCAGCACGGTGGGGATGGCCGCGCCCAGCGGACCGTGCACTTCGCGCCAGTAGCGCTGGAACGCCGGCACCTCGAGGTCGGCGCGCCGCTGCACGAACTCGACGTTCTTGACCCCGCCGGCGGGAATGGCGCCGTCCTTGATCACGTGCTCGTCGACGAACACCTGGGCATGACCGTCGGCCGCGATGAAGGCGCGTTCGTCCTCACGCACCGCCGCCAGCTCGGCACTGCCCTCGAGGGCGCGCAGCGCGGCGGTATCGTCGAACCACAGCTCGGCCAGCCCGTCGGCGGCCGGGGTCAGCTTGCGGTACCCGGAGCGCAGCGTGTGCGACTGCACGTAGCGGCGCAGCCCGGGCAGGCGCGCGACGACCGCGGCATGGGTGCCCAGCCAGTAGTCCTGGAAGGCCTCCACCGAGAGGTCGGCGCGGCGCCGGATGACGGAAACGAGCTTGATCATGAACGGCTCCCTGCTGCGGGGTTTCGACGCGCCGGCTCCAGGCCCGCGTGCCGTGGTAAATCGTCGCGCGCCGGGGTTTCCCAGCACGCACCATCGTCGACGAAAATGTGCGCCTGCTCGCGCACGTCGCCGAGCTCGGCGAAAAGGCCGGCGCGCAGGCGCGTCTCGTCGCTGCCGTCGCGGCGGCTGTAGAGGGGCGATCCACACACGCTGCAAAACGCCCGCACCTTGCCCGGCGAGGCGCGGAAGCCGGCGATGATGCCCGGCGCCGCCTCGATCGTGCAATCGTTGGTGGCGACCGCGGCGACCGCCTGGAACGGCGCCCCGGCGGTCTTGCGACATTCCCGGCAGTGACAGTACGTCACGCGCACCGGCTGCGCCATGCGGATGCGCACCGCACCGCACAGGCAGGACCCGGCCAGCACCTGGGGCCTTTCTTGCTCGGCGTTCATCTTCTCTCCCCGATTCGGCCGTACCCTGGGCCACCCTTGAGCGGGTCACCTGCGCATGGCACGATTCAGCGGCGCACTATAGCCACCCGCACCCCGCCTAACCAGCCACGTAGCCCGGCCCGCCCATGCCCACACGCCTGTTCGCACTGATGATCTCGCTCGCCCTGCTGGTGCCGGCGGCAGCCGCATCGCCGGAAACGCCGCTGCTCGGCCACTGGGTGCTGGACGAGGAACACAGCGACGACCCCGAGGAAGCCTTCGACGGCAAGCTGCGCAAACGCCGCGCGGGCGGCTTCCCGGGCGCCGGCCCGGGCGCTCCGCCCCCGGGCGCACCCGACAGCGGGCCCGCCATGGCGCAGCGGGAATACTGGGAGGAGTTGCGCAAGAGCAAGGAGCGCCGCTCGCGCAAGGACATCCGGCGCCTCGGCACCGCTTATCCCCTGCTGACTGCAGCCAGCCTGGACATCAGCGCCGGCGCCCAGGGCCTGTCGTTCCTCTACGACGAGCTGCTGCCGCGCACGGTGCGCCCGAACCCCGATGGGCGGGTGTACTCGGCGAGCGGCGAAGAGCTGGTCGCCGACAGCATCGGTTACACCCTCAGCTACTGGGACAAGGGTGAGCTCGTGCTGGAAACCGATCCGCCTGACGGCGGCAGCTACGTCGAACGGCTGATCCTGAACGGCGCCACGCAACGGCTCGAATACCGCATCAGGCTCGACCTGCGCGTCCTCGAGGAGCCGGTCGAGCTGACCCGCGTCTTCGCCCGCAGCGGCGACTGAGTCGCGCCGGCCACGCTCACAGCGCGTTGGCCAGCTCGTCGCGGAAAGCGGGATGGGCGATCGCGATCAGTGCCTCGGCACGCTGCCACAGGCTGCGCCCGCGCAGGTGCGCGACGCCGTACTCGGTCACCACCGTGTCGACCGCGAAGCGTGGCGTGGTCACGACGCTGCCGTCCGCCAGCCGCGGCACGATCTTGGAGCGCTTGTCGCCGGCCGTGGTCGACGGCATGGCAATGATCGAGACACCGCCATCGGACATCGCCGCAGCCTCGATGTAGTCCAGGCTACCACCCACACCGCTGATCTGCACCGCGCCGAGCGTCTCGCCATTACTCTGGCCATGCAGGTCGAGCTCGACGGCCGAGTTGATCGACACGAAACGATCGATTTGCGCCAGCGCCGGCGGATTGTGCGTCACGCTCATCGGCGCCATGCTGACGGCGTCGTTGTGATCGCAGAACGCGTACAGGCTCTCGAACCCGGCCAGTTCGCCGGTGACCACGCGCGGTGTCGCCGGGGCCTGCTGCATGAACTGCACCAGTCCCTGTGACAGCATGCCGGAGAAGAGCTCGGCGCCAGGGACCTCGGCCAGGCGGGCGAGCACGCGATCGGGAACGGCACCGATGCCGAACTGCACCGTGGCCCGCTCGGGAATGAGCCCCAGTACGTGCTCGATGATGCGTTCGTCGCGCGCCTCGGGCATGCCGGTGTCGTAGGTCGCCAGCGGCGTGTCGGACTCGATGGCGTAGTCGATGTCGGTCAGCGCAATGCGCGAATCGCCGCCGGTGACCGGCATGTTGCGGTTCATCTCGGCAATCACGAGGTCGGCCTGACTGACGAAGTGCGCATTGGCGCCGACCGAGATGCCGAGGCTGACCGTGCCGTCGGGTTGCGGCGGCGAGGTCTGCACGACCACCGCGTCGGGGCTGATCGGGCCGCCACGGCGGATGACGCGGCTGACGTCGCTCAGGCGCAGGGGCACGAAGCTCACCTTGCGCCGATCGTTGTCCTTGAACAGGTGCCGGATGCGCGGCGCCGCCTGCCACGTCAGGTAGTGAAAGTGCTCGCCGAGCCCGCGCTCCAGAAAGGCGTAGTCGGCCAGCGACAGGCCCGAGCACACGGTCAGGTCATGGAAACGCTCGACCGCATCGCTGAACGCACCCAGGAAGCTGCGCGGATCGGCGCAGGCGCCGGGCACGAGCACGCACATGCCATCACGCAGTGCATTTACCGCGGTCGCGGCATTGACGAGTTTCATTATCTGGCTGACTCCCGCATCAGATTGTCAGGTGCGTTGCATCGCACATCCGTGGTCGGCGTGCCCCGTATGGCACCTGCCCGGGCCAGATGATATAAAACGGCGCACGCCGGGCGCGAATCCACCGCCCGGTTTTCCGGGGAGATACCTGCATGTTCGGATTCGAACCCCTCGTCGCCTGGGGGTGGATTTTTCTCGCCTGCTACATCGGGATGATGGTCGTGTTCGGCTTCGTCGGCATGTCCCGGGTGCAGGACAGCGACGATTTCGCCACCGCCCGCGCGAGCTACGGGCCGTTGTTCCTGGCCTTCGCCATGACCGCGACTACCGCCAGCGGCGCAACCTTCCTCGGTCTGCCGGGTCTCGCCTATCGCGCCGGCCTGCCCGCGCTGGCTTACGCCTTTGTCTACCCGCTCGGCGTCTACATCGGCGTGCTGGTCTGCCTGCACGCGATTCGCCGCGCCGGCGCCAGCTTCGGCAGCCGCTCGATGCCGGAGTACCTCGGCGATCGCTTCGACTCCGACGCCCTGCGCATCATGGCCGCCCTGTTCTCGATGCTGCTGCTGTTCTACCTCGCCGGCCAGCTGCTCGCCGGCGCGGTCATGTTCACCCAGATGCTCGGGCTTGATACGTTCCCGGCCCTGTGCGTGACCGCCATCGTGCTGATGTTCTACATCGCCCTCGGCGGCGCGCATGCCGACATCCTCACCGACGGCGTGCAGGGCGCGCTGATGCTGGCGCTGGCCTGCCTGGTGCTGTGGATGTTCCTGGTCGGCTTCAAGGTCGAAGGCGGCTTCGACGGCATGATCACGCGCCTGGAAGCCATCGACCCGGCGCTGGTCGGCGTCCTGCACCCGACCCATCCGCTGTTCGATTCGTACTGGGATCTGTTCGCGATCTTCGTCGCCCACCTGCCGCTCGGACTGCTGCCGCACATCGGCAACAAACTGTGGGCGTTGAAGTCGAACCGCGACCAGAAGATGTTCATCTCGATCTCCTTCCTGTTCGGCCTGCTGCTGCCGGCGATTACCTGCGGCGGAATTCTCGCGCGCGCGCTGCTCGGCGACGAGCTGCTGATGGAAGGCAGCAATCCCAACCATGCGATTCCCGCCCTGTTCATCGCCACCCTGCCGGCCTGGGCCGCGGCCCTGATCGGCGCCGGCGTGCTGGCGGCGGTGATGTCGACGGCCGACGGCCTGGTCGTCTCCACCGCGCAGATCTTTGCCAACGACATCTTCCGCCGCACCATCGCTCCGCGCTGGATGGCGGACAGCGATCCGGCGCGCATCGACCGCATCGGCCTGCTGATTGGCCGCATAGCCACCGTGGTCGTGTTGATCGGCGCCATCGCGCTCGCCTGGTCGACACGAGACATGAACGTCGCCCTGCTGGTCTGGATCGGAGTCGGCGGCATGATGGCGGCGACCGCCGCGCCGATGTTCCTCGGCGTGCTGTGGCGGCGCGCGACGCGCGACGGTGCCATCACCGGCTTCATCGTCGGTGGCACGGTGTTCTCGCTCATGCACTCGGGTTCGATCAAGGCCGCGTGGTTCGCCGGCAGTGCGCTGGAGGCCGCCGCCGTGTGGCTCGAATCGCAGGCAGTCAATCCTTATGCCTGCGCCACGGTGGGTGCAGCCTGCGCGATCACCGCCATGGTCAGTATCTCCTACCTGACCAAACCGCCCTCCGAAGCCCATCTGCAACGGGTCTTCGGCGACTGAGGAAAGCGATTAATGAGTGCCTTACTGCAAGACAAGTCCATTCTCATCACCGGCGCCAGCACCGGCATCGGTAATGCCACCGCGCGGCGCTGCGCCGCCGAAGGCGCCCGCCTGACGCTGACCGACGTCAACGACGCCGCCGGTGAGGCACTCACTGCCGAGATCGTCGCTGCCGGCGGCACGGCGCAGTATCACCACGCCGACGTCACCTCGGGCGAGCAGGTGCGCGCCATGATCGCGCACGCGGTCGAGACCTACGGCCGCCTCGACGGTGCCTTCAACAACGCCGGCATCGAGGGCAATTTCACCAACATCGTGAAGATGTCCGAAGCCGACTACGACCGCACGGTCAACGTCGACCTGAAGGGCGTGTGGCTGTGCGTGAAGTACCAGATCGAACAGTTCCTGAAACAGGAATCGCCGGGCTCCATCGTCAGCACGGCCTCGGTTGCCGGCCTCATCGGTACGCGCGGCGGCTCGGCCTATTGCGCCGCCAAGCACGGCGTGGTCGGACTGACCAAGTGCGCCGCGCTGGAGTTCGGCCGCAAGGGCATCCGCGTCAACGCGGTGTGCCCCGGCATCATCGAGACGCCGATGCTGGACCGCATGTCCAGCGAGTCCGGCATCCCGCGCCAGGCGCTGGTCGACCAGGAACCGATCGGACGCCTCGGCGAGCCGCGCGAGATCGGCGAGGCGGTGGTCTGGCTGCTGTCCGACCAGGCCTCGTTCGTCACCGGCGTTGCGCTGCCCGTGGACGGCGGCTACACCGCCCTCTAGGACACCGGCCGGCCGCCGGTCCGGGGGAAGTCCCCGGGGGCCGGGGCGCCGCCGGGGCGACGCTATCAGCCGGCCTTGCGCGCGCCTGCCCCGGTCGCGCTCTGGTAGACGAACTCCGGGCCGTCGAGATCGATGGCCGGAATGGCTTCCTTCTCCGCCCAGTAATCCTGCGTGTGCTGCCACTCCGGCTTGTCGCCGCGCTTCGGCAGCAGGTGCATGCTGCGCATGAGGTAGCCGGGATTGAAGTTCTGCGGGTCAATCCACGGCAGCAGCGGCATGTCGGCGTCTTCGGGGCGCAGTGCGACACTGACCTGGGTCGCGCCGCGCTCGTCCATGTGCTTCAGCAGACGACAGACGAAGTCGCCGAGGAGGTCGACACGCAGCGTCCAGCTGGCGCGGAAGTAGCCGAAAATCCACAGCATGTTGGGCACGCCGGTGAACATCATGCCGCGGTAGTTGACGCTCTCAGCGAAGTCGACCGGCTTGCCGTCGACCGCGAAATCGATGTCGCCGAGCACGCTCAGGTTGAACCCGGTGGCGGTAATGATGATGTCCGCCTCGAGCTCCTCGCCCGATTCCAGCAGGATGCCCTGCTCGGTGAAGCGGTCGATGTGCCCGGTGACGACGCTGGCCTTGCCCGCCTGTATGCCCTTGAACAGGTCACCCTCGGGCACGAAGGCGATGCGCTGCTGCCACGGCCGGTAGCTCGGGGTGAAGTGCTGCTCGACCTGCTCCTCGTCGAGGTAGGCACGCACCCCGTCGAGGAGCTCCTTGCGCAGGGCTTCGGCATCCTCGAACGAGCGGC
Source organism: Gammaproteobacteria bacterium (assembly GCA_041984235.1). Classification (GTDB taxonomy): domain Bacteria; phylum Pseudomonadota; class Gammaproteobacteria; genus JBHIYN01. Next base: position 10,165 of record JBHIYN010000003.1, on the reverse strand, counting down.
GCGTGAGCTCCTTGAAATCCTGCAGGATCTTGCGCCGCACGATCTCGTGGATCCAGGTCTCGTCGATCTCCAGCTCGCGCAGCATGTCGGCGAGCTCGTTGCGATTGAAACCGGGTGCGAAGAAGGTCGGCGAGCGCTGCAGCACGGTGACGTGCTCACAGTCGCCGGCAATCGCCGGCACCACCGTCGCCGTCGTCGCGCCGGAGCCGATCACGACCACCTTCTTGTCCTTGTAGTCGAGGTCCTCGGGCCAGGTCTGCGGGTGCACGATTTCACCCTTGAACGCGTCCATGCCCTCCCACTCGGGGGTGTAGCCCTCGGCATGGCGATAGTAGCCCTGGCACATCCACAGGAAGTTGCAGGTGAAGGTGAGCGGCTCGTCGCTGTCGGTACGCACCGCCTGCACCGTCCAGCGGCTGGTCGCGCTGTCCCAGTTCGCCGAGAGAATCTTGTGCCCGTAGCGAATGTGGCGGTCGAGATCGTATTCCTCGACCACCTCGCCCATGTACTTGCGGATCTCGCCGGCTGTCGCGATCGGCGGACCGATCCAGGGCTTGAACCGGTAGCCGAAGGTATACAGGTCGCTGTCGGAACGGATCCCCGGGTAGCGGTGCATGAGCCAGGTGCCGCCGAAGCTCTCCAGCGCCTCGAGTACGACGAAGCGCTTGTCCGGACACTGCTGCGTGAGATGGACGGCGCTGCCCACGCCGGAGATGCCGGCGCCGACGATGAGCACGTCGAAATGCTCAGGCTCGGCCTGGCTGCGAACGGGAATGGCTGACACGCTCATGGGGTTTCCTCGGCGGTTGGGGTCGGCGCAGAACCTACGCAGGTCCGGCCCGGCGCACCTGATCTGGATCAACTCGTAGCCGGGTTGCCCCGGCGCGCCCTGCCGTAGCCGCGGTCGGTGTGCCGATCAGGATCCCGGCGATGCGTCCAGCGCGGCGCGTACCGCCGCGTCACGGCCATAGAGGTCGCGCCGAAACTGCGCGGTGCCGTCCGCACCCGGGTAGGCGGTCAGGTAGAGGATCATCACCGTGACCGGTTGCGGCAGGTCGACGCGGCGGGTCACGCCACTGGCGATGGCCTGCTCGATGTGCGCGCGAGGCCAGCGCGCTGCATCACCGAGCAGGAGCTCGGCGAGACCCAGCGGGTCCTCGATGCGGATGCAGCCCGAGCTGAAATCGCGCCGGGCGTGCTCGAACAGCGCACGCTTGGGCGTGTCGTGAAGGTAGACCGCGTAGGGATTGGGAAAGATGAACTTGATGCGCCCCAGGGCATTGGCGGCCCCCGGCCGCTGCCGTATGAGGTAAGGAAACCGCCCGGCCCGTGCGTTCTGCCAGTCGATCCCGGCCGGGTCCACCGCCCGGCCGTCACGCCCGATCACCTGCATGTCGTGCCGTTCGAGGTAATCGGGTGCCGCGCGGATCGCCGGCAGCACGTCCTTGCGCAGGATGGTCGGCGGCACGGTCCAGCTCGGGTTCAGCTCGAGGTAACGGATAGCCGCCCTGAACACCGGGGTGGCGCGGTACTCGCGGCCGACGATGGCACGCGAGCGCCACACCACCTCGCGGTCGCGCACGTAGGCGGCATGGAACGAGGCGATGTTGACGGCGACGAACGCCGGCTCGATGTCGTGCGAGATCCAGCGCAGGCGTTCGAGGTTGACCCGGATCTGATCGATGCGCCGGCTGACGCCGACATTCAGTGCGGCCAGCGTATGCGGCCCGAGGACGCCGTCGACCGCCAGCCCGTGGCGACGCTGGAATGCCTGCAGCGCGGCGACCGTGGCCGTGTCGTGGTGATCCGGGTCGAGCGCGACCGCCGGATCGAGATCAGCGCTGGCGAGCAGGCGCCGGCGCAGCGGCGCAAGGCGCGCGTCGGCGGCGCCCGGCTTCAGCAGCGGTCCGTCCGGGACGGCCGGCCAGCCGCCGGCGCCGGCAATGTCCCGATAACGGGCGAGCATGTCGCGCAGACCGGCGTAATAGCGGTTATCGGGGCGCAGACTCGCAAGCGGCGCGGGCGTTGAAGCCTCGTCCAGCGCGCGGCTCAGCCAGGCCACCACGTCGGCATCGTCCGGCGCGCCGGCAAAGTTCCAGTGACGGTCGAGCTCGCGCGGATTGGCCTTGCCGAAATGCAGGTGATAGGCAAGACCGGCAAGGGCATCGCTGAGCAGGAGATCGCGCCACGCCGCGGCCCGCACACCGGGGACCTCGTCCAGAGCCGCCAGTGCCGTTGCGTGATAATCGCCCGGTGTCAGGCCATCGTGGTCCGCGGACGCAAGCAGGCCGCGCAGCCAGCCTGACCGCGCCGGCTGCAGCCACCGCGGCGTGTCGCCGTGAGCGGCATAGAGTCTTTGCAGCAGCGCGCGGTGACGCAGTTCCGGGGGGCACGCGCCGGCCGCCTCGCGCAGACAGGCGGCGACGTGTACCGCGACCGCGGCGGGCGCTGCTTCGCGGGCCGCGGCCAGCGGTGCCATGGCCGTTGTCGCCAGCGCGAGCATGACCGGGATCAGCAATTGCAGGACACGCCGGCGCGCCTGCCGCCCTGCTCGCCTATACTCCGGCCTCACCCTGCCCCTGTCCGCCGCTCGAAGGATCCTCAGTATGCCAGCACAGCGCCGCATGCCGCAGCGCGCGAACGCACCGTCGCGCCGCCGTTTCCTGACCCTCACCGGCGCGGCCGCCATCGCCCTGGGCTGCGGCCCGGGTCGGCTCCTCGCCGCGGCACGCGGCCCGCGCCATATCGCGTTCCGCCACCTGCACACGGGCGAGTCGCTCGCCGTCACGTACTGGGAGCAAGGCGCGTACGTGGCGTCGGCCCTGGCCGGGATCGATCACCTGCTGCGCGATTTCCGTACCGGCGATCAGCACCACATCGACCCCGCCCTGCTCGACATCCTGCACCTGCTGCGCAGCGGTTTCGGGTCGGATGCGCCGTACGAGATCATCTCGGGCTACCGCTCCCCGCATACCAACGAGATGCTACGCCAGCGCGGTGGTGGCGTGGCACGCCGCAGCCTGCACATGGAAGGACGGGCGATCGACGTGCGCCTCGCCGGTGGTCGTACCCGCGACCTGCGCCGCGCGGCCATTGCCCTCGGCGCAGGCGGCGTCGGCTACTACCCGAAATCCGACTTCGTGCACCTGGATACCGGGCGCGTGCGCAGCTGGGGCTAGCGCAGCGCCGGCCGCGCCTCACCCGCCGGCCTCCCCGTAGGCGACGAGCGCCTGGACCTGGCGTGCAATGTCCGCGGCGTCGTGCGGGGGCACGAAATCCCCGGCGACGCGGCGATCGGGCCCGATCAGCAGCAGCGAGGCGGGATGGTCGAGCCAGTACTCGCCCGGCTCGTCGGTCGAAACGCGCGCCACGCGGATGCCGAATTGACGCGTCAACCGGTGCAACTGCGCCTGCGTGGCGGTCGCGGCCGGCGCCCCGGCCAGCGTCGACCCCGAGGGCGATCGGTTCGAGACCGCCCGCCGTGGATCCGCACGCTCAACGCGTCGCGCACCTTCTTCCTCTCGACCCAGGTCTTCTGGCGCCGCTGGATCGACTACAGCACGCAGTTCAGGGGCTTCTCCTCGGTACAGCCGGCCGTGATCGGCGGCAACGTCGTACCCGGGCGCTTCGTCAGCGAGAACGACAACGAGATCGACCAGAACGAGTTCGTCATCACTTTCGCGGCATCGACCAGCTACGGCGCCGCCGGCCTGCTCAGACCGCAGTTCGTCTTCGCCATCGATCCGCGCTCGACCGGTGCCTACAACCGTTTCCAGGTCGAGTACCTGTGCTCCAGCCACATCATGTTCCGGCTGCAGCAGGATCTCTACTGGGACATCAGCGACAACGACCCCGGACCGTGGCAGCTGGGCGACATCTGGGGGCACGACAGCCCGCAGAGCCGGCACGAGACCATATTCAGCGTCATCTTCCAGTTCTGAGCCGGGCCGCGGCGCGGGCGGCCCCGCCGGCCGGCCTCACAGCACGGCCGGGAACCCGAGCAGACCGCGGGCGAAGTACACCGCGCAGCACACCACCGTCAGCCCGCCCCAGAACTGCAGCCAGCGCTGACGCCCGCGTAGTCCGGCAACCAGGAACACGATGCCGACCAGCAGCGTGAACCACACCGTGCCGTTGACCACGTCCAGGCTTCCGGCGTGGGTGGCGTCGACCAGCCCGTCTTCGGTGATGCGGTAGCGCATCAGCCGGCGCCCGCGGCCTCGAGGCGTTCCTTCTCGCGCTGGCGCAGCTCGCGGCGCATGATCTTGCCGGTGGTGGTCATCGGCAGCGCGTCGACGAACTCGATCAGCTTGGGTACCTCGTGCCGCGCCAGCCGGCTGCGCACGAAGTCACGCAGCTCCTCGGCGAGATCGTCGCTGCCGGCACTGCCGTCCTTGAGGATGACGAAGGCCTTGATGATCTCGGTACGCACCGGGTCGGGCACACCGATGGCGGCCGCCATCTGCACCGCCTCGTGCTTGAGCAGGGCATCCTCGATCTCGCCCGGGCCGATGCGGTAGCCGGAGCTGGTGATGACGTCGTCGCCGCGTCCATGAAACCAGAAGTAGCCGTCCTCGTCCATGTGGCCGACGTCGCCGGTGATGAGCCAGTCGCCGATGAACTTTTCGCGCGTCGCGTCCGGCTTGTTCAGGTACTCCAGCAGCATCACCGGGTGCGGCCGCTTGCACGCGATGTGTCCCTCGGTACCGGGCGGCACCTCGTTGCCCTCGTCGTCGATGATGCGCACGATGGTCCCCGGGGTCGGCTTGCCCAGCGAGCCCGGCTTGATCGGGAAGACGTTGCCGTTGTTGCCGAGGATGACGTTGCACTCGGTCTGGCCGAAGCCTTCGTTGACGCTGAGCCCCAGCTCCTGCTGTGCCCACTCGAGCAGGCCCGCGCCGACCGCTTCGCCGCCGGAGAGTACCGCGCGCAGCTTGATATCGTAACGGCTGCGCGGATCCGGTACCTGGCGCATGAGCTTGAGCATGGTCGGCGTCAGCAGCGCCAGGGTGACTTCGTGCTCGGCGAGGATGCGGAAGGCGTCCTCGGCATCGAAGCCCTTCATCGCCGTGGCCACGACCTTGCAGCCGTGGAACCAGCCCGGCATGAGCACGTCCATGAGTCCGGCCATCCACGCCCAGTCGGCCGGCGACCACAGCGCATCGCCCTGCTGCGGGAAGAAATCGTAGATGAACTCCAGGCTCGGCATGTGCCCCAGCATCATGCGGTGCGGCTGCACCGAGCCCTTGGGCATGCCGGTGGTGCCGGAGGTATAGCTGATCCAGGCGATGTCCTCGGCACCCGTGCGCACGTTCTCGAACGTCTCGTCCGCGCCTTCGATGGCCTTCCAGAAATTCACCGAGCCCTCGGGCTCGCCATCGATGACCACGATGCGTTCGAGCTTCGGGCACTGGCCGCGGATCGCTGCGACCTTTTCGAAGTTGGCGCTGTCGGTGACCAGCACCCGCGCGCCGCTGTCATTCAGCCGGTAGGCGACGGCGTCACCTGCAAAAAGTACCGAGCAGGGGCCGGACACCATGCCCGCCTTCCAGCACGCGACGTGGCCGATCGCGCACTCGGGGTCCTGGGCCAGCAGCAGGGTGACACGGTCGCCGCGCGTGAGCCCCCAGCCGAGCAGCGTGTTGGCGAACTGGTTGGCGTAGCGGCGAATGTCGGCAAAGGAATAAGTTCGCGCCTGCTTGTTCGCGTCCTCGTAGACCAATGCGATGCGCTCGGGGTCGTCGGCCCAGCGGTCGCAGACGTCGTCCGCGATGTTGTACTGGTCCGGTATGTTCCACTTGAAGCCACCGTAGACCTCTTCGTAGGTCGTCCCCCGCGTGAGCAGATTCGTCGCCATGTTTCTCCCCTGGTCGTGTTCCGGGACGCCGCGACCGGCGCCGTTCAGTCTGGTACAGGGGCGCACCACTGCGTCATCGGCCTTGGAAACGCCCCCGATCGGCGCAAGATATCACGCCCGGCCCCGACCGCCTGAAGCCCGGCGCGCAACCTGCCGGGCTTGACGAAGCGAATGGTGAATAATAGATTTCATATTCACTTTCATGCCGCCACGCACCTCGCATCGCTCCAGTGAGCTCAACCCAGGTCAGCCCCGACCAGCGCGATCCACGCGAACTCATTCTCGACGCTGCGCTGCCGCGCCTGCTGCATTTCGGCTATCACAAGACGACCATGGCCGAGATTGCCGACGATGCCGGCATGTCCGCCGCGAATCTGTACCGGTATTTCGAAAACAAGCAGGAAATCGTCGCCGAATGCACCAGCCGCTGCATGGACGAGCGCCTTCAGCGGCTGCGTGCCATTGCCGAAGACTCCCGCCGCAGCGCGGCCCGGCGCCTGCGCGATTACGCGCTGGAACTGGTCGACGACAGCCACGCCCTGGCCGGCGCCGATTCGCGGGTCGGCGAACTGGTCGACATGATCACGCGCGAACGCCCGGCGCTGGTACACGCAAAGAACGATGTTCACTGTGCCCTCATCGCACGCATCATCGCTGACGGCCAGAAGCAAGGGGAGTTCGACGTCAATGATGTCGACGCGGCCGCGCGCCACCTGCACGCGGCGCTCACCCTGTTCGAAGTGCCCCTGTTCGTAGGCCTCTACGAGCGAGACGAATTCGACCGCCGCGCACGAGGCGTGGTCGACCTCCTCATCAAGGGCCTGCGGCGCCGCGACTGAGCGGCCGCGCCCAGACCACCACCGGAACCCCGACATGAAGAACTTCGAATCCGCCTACGCGCGCTGGGTACTGAATCACCGCTTCGCGCTAATCGTGGCTTGCCTGGGCCTGATTGCCGCACTCGGTTCCGGCGTCACGCGGCTCTACTTCGACTCCAGCTACCGGGTCTTTTTCAGCGAGGAGAACCCGGAGCTGCTGGCCTTCGAGCAGCTCGAGAACACCTACACCAAGGATGACAACGTCCTGCTCGTGGTCGCGCCGGATGGCGGTAACGTGTTCACCCGAAACGTCCTCGCTGCGCTGGAAGAACTCACCGAGGCCGCCTGGCAGGTGCCTTATTCCAATCGCGTCGACTCCATTACCAACTTCCAGTACACCGAGGCCGAGGCCGACGACCTCATCGTCCGTGACATGGTCAAGAATGCCACCGACCTGGATGACGAAGCGCTGACCCGGGCGCGCGCGGCGGTACTCGCCGAGCCGGCCCTCCGCAAACGCCTGGTGTCAGAGCGCGGGCACGTTACCGGCATCAATATTACCGTGCAGATGCCGGTCGACGAACGCACCACGGCTACTCCGGTCATCGTCAACCATGTGCGTGAGATGGTCGAGGAGTTCCGCCAGCGACACCCTGACATCGACGTTCACCTCACCGGTATGGTGATGATGGACAACGCCTTCTCCGAATCGGCACTGAACGACTCCGCGTTCCTGGTGCCAATCAGCTTCGCCCTGATGCTCATTTTGCTCGGCCTGCTAACCGGTGGATTCTTCGGCACCCTGGTCACCCTCCTGGTGATCGCGTTCTCCGTCGTTGCGGCACTAGGCAGCGGCGGCTATATCGGCTGGCCCATGACCTCGGTGACCACCTCCGCCCCCATCATCATACTCACCGTGGCGGTTGCCAACTGCGTGCACCTGCTCGTCACCTTTGCCCACGAGGTCCATCAGGGCGTGGAACGGCGTGCGGCCATGGAAGAAAGCCTGCGCATCAACCTGCAGCCTGTGTTCCTGGCCAGTATCACGACCGCCATCGGTTTCCTGACCATGAACTTCTCCGAAGTTCCGCCGTTCAATCATCTCGGCAACCTGGTCTCCATCGGCGTGGTGATCTCGTTCCTTCTCACCGTCACCTTCCTGCCCGCAATCATGACCCTGCTGCCAATCCGCATGCAGCGCAGGCGGGACGACGACTACACGCTCATGGTCAGGCTCGCCGACTTCGTCATCGCCCGCCGCCGCGCCCTGCTGTGGACGATGACGGCGATGGTGCTGGTGATCGTCGCCAACCTGCCGCGCAACGAGCTCAACGACGTCTTCGTGCACTATTTCGGGGAAGGCATCGAGTTTCGCAACGACACCGATTTTCTCGTCGACAACCTGACCGGCATCTACACCATCAATTTCTCACTCGATTCCGGCAGTTCCGGCGGGATCAGCGATCCGGCTTTCCTGGAGAACGTGGAGCGCTTTTCACAGTGGCTGGAGACCCAGCCCGAGACCATCCACGTCGACCGCTTCACCAACGTCATGAAACGGCTGAACAAGAACATGCATGGCGATCAGCAGGACTGGTACCGACTGCCCGACGACCGCGAGCTCGCTGCCCAGTACCTGCTGCTCTACGAGATGTCGCTGCCCTACGGGCTTGATCTCAACAACCAGGTCAACGTGGACAAGTCTTCGACCAAGGTCGCGCTGACCATCGAAGTGGTTTCCAGCAACACCATGATCGACGTCAACCGCCGCGCGCTGGATTGGCTGACGAAGAACGCGCCCGACATTTCTGCAGCGTCCAGTGCAGGGACCACGCTGATGTTCTCCAACATCGGCCAACGCAACATTCGCTCCATGCTGATCGGCACCACCCTCGCACTGGTCCTGATCTCCGGCATCCTGATCTTTGCGCTGCGATCGCTCAGGCTCGGCCTGGTCAGCCTGCTTCCCAACCTGGTGCCGGCCGCCGTCGGCTTCGGCTTATGGGGAATTTTCGTTGGTGAGGTCGGCATGTCGTTGTCGGTCGTGACCGGCATGACGTTCGGGATCGTCATTGACGATACCGTGCACTTCCTCTCCAAGTACCTGCGCGCGCGGCGCGAGAAGGCCCTCACTCCGCCCGACGCGGTGCGCTACGCGTTCCGCACCGTGGGCCGCGCGCTGGTCGTCACCACCATCGTCCTGGTCGCCGGTTTCTCTGTCCTGGCGACCTCGAATTTCGCAATCAACGCCGACATGGGCCTCATGACCGCGGTGATCATCACCATCGCGCTCATTGCGGTATTCCTGCTGCTGCCCCCACTGCTGATGATAATCGAGGAGAAAGATAGCAATGCGTCACCTGACAACGCTGCTGCTGATCACGCTGCTGCCGCTTAGCGCGCCGGCCGAAACCCCGGAGGAGAAAGGCCTCGCCATCATCCAGGAAGCCGACCGGCGCGATACCGGCTGGGTCGACGCCAAGGCCGATCTCAAGATGATCCTGCGCAACAAGCAGGGCCAGGAAAGCGTGCGCGAACTCCGCATCCAGACCCTGGAGGTCACCGACGACGGCGACAAGAGCCTGTCCGTGTTCGACGCGCCCAAGGACATCAAGGGCACCGCGTTCCTGAGCTTCACCCATGCCCTGACCCCGGACGACCAGTGGCTCTACCTGCCCGCGCTGAAACGCGTGAAACGCATCGCCTCGGCCAACAAGTCCGGGCCGTTCGTGGGCAGCGAGTTCGCTTACGAGGACCTGACCTCGCAGGAAGTCGAGAAGTACACCTACAAGTGGCTGCGCGACGAGACGCTGGACGGACGCGAGGCGTTCGTCATCGAAGCCTACCCGGCCTACGAGTACTCCGGCTACACGCGCCAGATCGTGTGGCTGGACAAGGCCATGTACCAACCGGTCAAGATCGATTTCTATGACCGCAAGGACGCCCTCCTCAAGACGCTCTCGGCCAGCGGCTGGCAGCAGTACCTGGACCAGTACTGGCGGCCGGGAATCATGAACATGGTCAACCACCAGACTGGCAAGAGCACCGAGCTGCAGTGGACCAACTACGAGTTCCGCACCGGCCTCAGCGAGCGGGACTTCGACCAGAACACGCTCAAGCGCACGCGCTGACCGCCGGCAGGCTGGCCCGGAACGTAGCGAGGAAGGCCGGGGGCAAGGCGCGGGCGAGCCGAAGACCGGCGTTTATGCGGATAAATGAGGCGTGCCGTCGAGCCCGCAACGCCGCCCACGACCTCTGCACGGGCTCCGCATCAGCCGCAGGGTGATGCAGAACGTAGCGAGGAAGGTCGGGGGCAAGGCGCGGGCGAGCCGAGGACCGGAGTTTATACGGATAAATGAGGCGTGTCGTCGAGCCCGCAACGCCGCCCACGGCCTCCGCACCGGCTCCGCATCAGCCGCAGGGTGATGCAGAACGTAGCGAGGAAGGTCGGGGGCAAGGCGCGGGCGAGCCGAGGACCGGAGTTTATACC
>JBHIYN010000029.1:0-30471 GCA_041984235.1 Gammaproteobacteria bacterium | reverse complement strand
TGCACCGCTGAAGCGTCGGAAACGGCGCGGTAAGCGACGATTGGAACGTCGAACGTGCTTGTTTTCAGCTAACTTCACAATCCGAAGCGACTCGCACCGCAAAATTATCAGCTAAATCAGAGATTCCCTAACGACATGCTCGAGCATCCTTCCCACTCGGCAGATGAATGGATCCGCGCGGAACGGTGCGCGAGCCACACATTTAGAGCCACCTGCGGTGAGTCAACAATCCCAGACATACCGCCAATTCTGGCATACTCTCACATTCATTTTAACTGACCGCTAAATCGGGATGGAACCTCTCGTCATGTCGAGCGTCACCCGAACTCGGGCCAGGCAGGAATATTTTCGTGCACACCCAAACGGGAGGCATGCGGCGGTTTTAGTACGACATCTCCGAATGCCGCTCTCCGCCCCCGCGACCCTGGCCGGCGAGGAGAGATCCGCCGCAATGTCCGGCGCGCGCGCGACGCCTGTGCATGACGGACGACACGGGCGGTTGACGTGCTCCGGGGCAACTCCGCGGTGATGCTCGTAATCCGGATTTCGCACGACGCCCACGACCTTCGATAGCTGCGATGGAGAGATTAATGCCCGGAAGAAAAATTCAATCGGATAGCGCGGCAACGGTGCCAAACGAACTCGACGCCATCATCATCGGCGCCGGATTCGGCGGCATGTACGCCCTACACGCACTGCGTGAACAGGGCCTGCGGGTGCGCGTGTTCGACGAGGCGGCCGGCGTCGGCGGCACGTGGTTCTGGAACCGTTACCCCGGTGCGCGCGTCGACTTTCCGGGCGGGCCGTTCTATTGCTACACATTTTCCGAGGATCTCGTGCGCGAGTTCGACTGGCCCGAGAAGCAGCCCGATCAGCCGACCGTGCTCAGGTACCTCGAGTTCGTCGCCGACCGCCTCGACCTGCGACGCGACATCGAACTCGGTACGCGCATCACTGCGGCGACTTTCGACGAGACGACGCAACGCTGGGCCGTTGAGACCTCGTCGGGCGCCCGGATAAGCGCGCAGTTCCTGATCTGCGCGACCGGAGCGCTTTCCGCGGCCCACGTACCACCCATCCCGGGACGTGATCGATTCGCCGGGGAGTCGTATCACACCGGACGCTGGCCGCACGACCGCGACGTGACGTTCGCCGGCAAGCGCGTCGGCATCATCGGCACCGGCTCCTCGGGGATCCAGTCGACACCGGTGGTCGCCCGCGACGCGGCCCATCTGACGGTTTTCCAGCGCACGCCCCAGTACTCCGTGCCGGCCGGCAATGGCCCGGTAGACCCGGCGGTGGTCGCCGCGGCGCGCGCCGACTGGCCGCGCTTCCGGCGCCTGATGAGAGCGACGGCAATCGGCTCGCCGTTCGAGCCGTCGACGCTGCGAGCCCGCGATCATTCTCCCGAGCAACGGCGCGAGACGTACGAAAAGGCGTGGCGCAAGGGCGGTATCGGCAGCATCCTGCTGGAGACCTACCGCGACATTCTCACCGACAAGCAGTCGAACGAGTGGCTGGCGGAGTTCGTACGCGAGAAGATCCGCTCCATTGTCCGCGATCCCGAGACGGCCCGCCGCCTGACGCCGACCTATCTCATCGCGACAAAGCGTCAGGTCATGGACGAGGGCTACTACGAGACGTTCAATCGCGCCAACGTGGATCTGGTCGACCTGCGCGACGACCCCATCGTCGAGATCACCGAACGCGGGATCCGCACCGAGTCGGGGGAACACCCGCTCGACATGCTGATTTTCGCAACCGGCTTCGACGCCATTACCGGGGCGATGCAGAATCTCAATCCGCGGGGGCGCAACGGGATCGAGCTCGCCGATTACTGGTCGGATCGCTTCAGAACCTATCTCGGCATGGCGATCCCAGGGTTTCCCAACCTGTTCATGGTCCATGGCCCCGAATCGCCGTGCGTCCTGTTCAACATGCCGCTTGGGGCGGAGATCGAGGTCGACTGGATCCGCGACTGTATCGACCATTTGCGCCGCAACGGACTGGGCACCATCGAACCGCGCGACGGCATCGACCAATCATGGGCACGCGAGGTCGCCGACGCCGCCAACCAGACGCTCTATCCGCTGACTGACTCGTGGTACACCGGCAGCAATATTCCGGGGAAGCACCGCCAGTTCGCAGTGCATGTCGGCGGCCCCGCGTACTTCGCGCGGCTCGACGAGGTGGCCTCTGCCGGTTATGACGGCTTCGTGTTACGACCGGCACGCGCCGACGAAGCCTCGGCTGGCTGAGTGCGGCAGCCCGTGCCCGAGGTCTCACGAGTGCGCCCGGGGAATGGGCGACCGGACATTGGCCGGGCGCGGCGGCTCCGCCACGCGCCGGTCGCCGCTGGACGGGATTGACGGCATACGGATCGGGACGGCATCGTGAACGACGACACCCCTGCGGTCGATTGTGAGCATCTCGTCGACGACCGCCCCGGGCAGGGCATCTTCCGGGTGCATCGCAGCGTGTACCTCGATCCCCGGATATTCGAGCTCGAACTGTCGAGAATCTTCGAGAGTACGTGGGTTTTCATCGCGCTCGCCAGCGAGGTGCCGGCTGCGCACGATTTCGTGACCCGTCACATCGGGCGGCAACCGGTCATCCTGATGCGGGACGCACACGGCGAACTGGGCTGCTTCTTCAATACCTGCACGCATCGAGGGACGTTGCTGTGCCCGCACGCCCGCGGTAATCGTCCTTTGCACGTCTGCCGCTATCACGGCTGGTCGTATGACAGCGCGGGACGCAATGTCGCGGTCGCGGCTGAAGCCGATGGGCGCTACCCTCCTGCGTTCGCCACTGCGGATCACGGACTGGCTGCGGTGCCGCGGCTCGACGCCTATCGTGGCTTCGTTTTTGCAAGTCTGAGCACGCGGGTACCGCCGCTGAACGAACACCTCGGCGAGGCACGTGCGATGATTGACCTCGTCGCCGACCAGGCCCCCGAAGGCCTCGAGTACGTCCCGGGAACAGCCGACTACACGTTCGACGGCAACTGGAAACTGCAATTCGAAAACGGACTCGATGCCTACCATTTCCCGGTGACCCATGCATCCTTCGTCGACATCGTGCGCCGCCGCGCGCCGCCTCCGGCGGCGGGTGCGGCGGACGACGTTGCGCCACAAGCCGGTGGCATTGCCGCCGGAACGATCAGCTTTCCTTTCGGCCACGCGCTGTCCTGGTCGGTCGGCGCACCCGGGCAGGAGCCGGAGCGCCGTCCGCTGCTGCGCGATGACCGCCTGCTCCGAACCGTAACACGCACGTCCGGGGATGCGCGCCTGGACTGGATGCTGCGTCAGCGCAACCTGACGATTTTTCCCAACCTCCAGATTATCGACATCCAATCACTCCAGCTGCGAACGTGGCTGCCACTTGCCGTCGATCGTACGCGCATGCATTCCCGCTGCCTGGCACCCGTCGGTGAGAACGATACGGCGCGCCGGTACCGGATCCGTAGGTACGAAGAATTCTTCAATGCCGGCGGACTGGCAACGCCGGACGACAACGTGATGTACGAACTGCTCCAGTCCGGCCTGGCGGCGACCGCCGCCGGGACGACACAGGGTTACGAGCGCGGATTCGAGGCGCGGGCCGATGTGCACGCACCGCCGTTCGACGCCCTGGGATTGCAGCACGCAGCCGTGACCTGCAGCGATGCGGGCCTGTCGTTCGGCGACGAGACCGGCATCCACAGCGGGTACCGCGAGTGGCTTCGGCTGATGACTGCGGATCCGGGCGCACCGCGCGGCTAACCGACGATCTCTCTCATCATGAATAACGAGCCTTTCGCAATCGATGACGCTGCGCACCTGCTGTACCGAGAAGCACGCTGCCTCGATGAGCGCGACTGGACGGGCTGGCTCGATCTGTACACCGAAGACGCCGTATTCTGGGTTCCAGCCTGGCTCGACGAATATCGCACGTGCACCGACCCTGACCGCGAGATCTCGCAGATCTACCATGATTCGAAACGCGGCCTGGCAGAGCGGATCGGCCGCCTGCAGTCACGCAAGTCGGTCACCACGATGCCCCTACCGCGCACCACCCATTTCATCACCAATATCGAGACGTCACCGACAAGCTCGGATACACGCGCCCTGGCAGCATGCTGGATGGTCCACGTTTACGATCCCAGAACCGCACGGCACCATGTCAATTTCGGACGCTATCGCATCTCCCTGGTCGCGCGTGACGGACGGTTGCGTATCGCGCGCAAGGTCATCCACCTGAACAACGACTGCGTTCCGGCGTCAATCGACGTCTACTCGGTCTAGCCCGTCCGCCCAAGGAAGCCCCTGCAAGCCGAGCGAGCATCCTCGGTGACGAGGCGCGCGTCGATCGAGACGCACAATTCAGGCCTGGCAGACGAGCATTGCAGAACGGTGCGGAACAGCAGCCACTGCCCGCGAGTGGTCGTCCATGATTTCCATGCCGAGCAGGTCCGTGTAGAGCGCTCGTGCTCGCACCCGATCGGCGGTCTTGCTTACGACATACCCAAGCCGATTCGTTCTCGATACCCTGCTGCCTCCTGTGTAGCCGCGGTTCACGCTTCGCATCTGCGGCAATCCGTCGGCGTTGGCAGATCTGTCAACCACCTTGTACAGGGATCGGTCGCCCGATGTCGCCCCGGATCCAGGAAATCGCGTCGGCTATATTCGATCAGCGCAGCCCGATGATACGAACGGGCGCACCCGTGGCGCCCCGATACTTCGTCGGCAGGATCACCACGGTCATCTCGTCGACCTCGCGACGTGCGATGTCCTCGAGAGCGAGGTTCTCGATCATGTAGATTCCCTCGTTGGTGATGAGATGCTGGTGGACCGGCAACACGACTTCCTTTTGCTCCCACGGTACGACTTCGACCGCCATGGTATCGGCGCCCACGGCCACCACCTTGCGAGCGGCCAGCCACTTCGATGCCGCCATTCCGATGCCGGGCATGTGCCGGGTGTATTCCTGCGGAGTCTCGCTGAAGAATCGCCCCCAGCCCGTGCGGATCATGACGATCGATCCTTCCGCGACGCCAACACCCTGTTTTGCCATCGCACCCTCGAGATCGGCGACCGAGACGACCTCTCCCGGCTTCAAGTACTCGACGCCCCGGTAGGCGGCAACGTCCAGCATCACGGCGCGGGCGATGAACGGCGGCGCCTTCTCGATACCGCCATGGGCCAGGCCCTTGTCGGTCACGCCTTCGGCGTCAGGCACGCCGCCGTAGAGCAGCCCCTCGATCGAAACATGGCCGAGCGAATCGATGTGGGTGCTGACATGCACGGTCATTTCGATGCGCTCGATATTGAACCCGAGCCCGTTCACCGCCCCCATGTGCTCGGCAATGTACCGCTCGGAGCGGTCGGACGTCTTGTACATGCTGAGAACGTAGGGCGGCTGAAACCCCGGAAACTGTGGGGCATCCTCGCTGACGTCGTGCGACAGCTCGAATATCTCACCCTTGTCGACGGCGGCCAGCGCCGCCATCACCGTCTCCCGGGTCATCCGATTGGCGGCGCCGAGCTCGTCGCCCTCGCCCCAGATCCAGTTGCGCGGCCCGAGGTCGGCCGCCATCGCGGAAACGTGGGCGAGCGCGATCGACGCGCTCATCACGCCACGCAGGAGCACGGTACGGAGTTTGGCGGCCCGGTTTCGTGCAGGTCGCGTCAGTCGGTGTCTCATCATGGTTCCTCCCAATTTTCAAGAATAGCGTTGCGGCCGCGGTAGGCGCCGACGGCGGTCAGGATCAATCGACCTCGACCGCCGCGGCTGGCACCGACGCGGTCGCCTGTTCAGGGGTGGTTCCGGCCGGCAGCAGGAGTACCAAAAGCGCTCCGGCGACCATCGATGCCGCGAGCATCACGATGCCCGCAGCGGTGCTGCCCGTCGCGTCCTTGATCAAGCCGATCGCCAACGGCGCGACGAAACCCGCGAGGTTGCCCAGCGAGTTGATCAGGGCGATGCCGACCGCTGCCGCCCCGCCGCTCAGGAACGATGTCGCCAGCCCCCATGCCTGCGGCACGCCACCCAGGATCCCGGAGGCGCCGATCGAGAGTGCTGCGATCGCGAACGCCGGATCGGCGGCGAGCGCGACGCTCGCCACCAGGCCCGCCGCGCCGCACAAGACCGGGACCGCGGTGTGCCAGCGCCGTTCGGCGCGGCGGTCCGCGCTACGGCCAATCAGGACCATGGCCACCACAGCCGTGCCAAAGGGAATCGCGGTAACGAGTCCGATTTCGGTCATCGAGACATAGCCCAGTTCCTGCACGATCGTCGGCAGCCAGAAATTCAGTCCGTACAGCCCCATCACGATCGCGAAATAGATCACCCCCATCAGCCACACACGCGGCAACCGCAGCCCGTCGACGATACGCACGTGCTCTATCATCGCGCGTTCGCGGTCGAGCTCACCAGTGATGAAATCCCGTTCGTCCGCGCTCAGCCAGTGCGCCTGCGATACGACGTCGTCCAGCAAGCGCAGCGCCAGAATCCCCAGCGCGACGGAGGGGAGGCCCTCGATCAGGAACAGCCATTGCCAGCCCGCGAGGCTCGAGACGCCATCGAGGTGCTGCATGATCAACCCGGACACCGGTGCGCCGATCACGGTGGACACGGCGACCGCGGTGGCGAACAGCGCGATGACACGCCCGCGCCGCGCGGCCGGGAACCAGCACGTCAGGTAATAAATGACGCCGGGAAAGAACCCGGCCTCCGCGACGCCGAGCAGAAACCGCAGGACATAGAAGACCGCTTCGGACGTGACGAACATCATCGAGGCGGAAATGCCACCCCACGCAATCATGATCCGGGCGATGGTCCGCCGGGCACCAATGCGCAACATCAGCAGGTTGCTCGGCACCTCGAACATGACGTAGCCGATGAAGAACACCCCGGCACCGAGACCGTAGGCCGCCTCGCTGAACCCGAGATCGTCGAGCATCCTGAGCTTGGCGAACCCGACGTTGACGCGGTCCAGGTACGCGAACACGTAACAGACGAACAGGAACGGCACGATCCGCAGGGACACGCGCCGGTACAGGCGATCGGCGTCGATCATTGCGGCCCCGGCGCGGGCAGCCGGATGCATGCCGCTCATCGCGGCATCCACCAGGCCTGCGATGCCCCGTGACCGTCGAAGCGCGGTACTGCGGCCGCCCGACACCCGGTCGCCGCGGTCATTCGCGATACCCGGGATCGTTGCGATCGAGCCAGCGCCGCAACGCCGACCATTCGGGCAGCTCGCTCACTGTCCCGGTCGTCTCGTCGATACGCTCCCATTGCCGCGCCGTGCGCTCGCGCACGTCCGCCGGCGCGAGCCGCACCCGCCCGCCCGAGGACATGGCGAGAAGCTGCACCTCGCACGCCTGCTCGAGGTAGTACATCCGGGAGAAAGCCCGCCCGATGCTGTCACCGCAGGTGATGAGCCCATGGTTGCGCAGGATCATGGCGTTGTGCGAACCGAGATCGTCCGCCAGGCGCGCGCATTCGTCCTCGTCTACCGCAATACCTTCGTAGTCGTGGTAGGCGATGCGCTCGTGGAACTGCATGCCGCCCTGCGTGAGGGGCTGGAAACCGTCATCGAGGCAGGACACTGCCGCGCCATGGAGAGTGTGTGTATGAATGATGCAGGCGACGTCGGGCCGGGCGGTATGGATCGCACCATGAATGACGAACGCCGCCTTGTTGATGACATGACTCCCGCCGTCCACGAGCTCACCGGACGGGTCAACCTTGACCAGGTTCGATGCCGTTACCTCCTCGTAGGCCAAACCAAACGGGTTCAGGAGGTAATGATGCTCGCGTCCCGGGACACGCGCGGATATATGATTGTAGACGAGGTCGGTCCACTTGAAGTGGTGCGCAAGACGATAGCAGGCGGCGAGATCTTCACGCACTGCGCGCTCGTCGAGCGCGCAGCCGTCCTGCGGGGATTTCACTTGCCGGTCATTCGTCCGTGTGACCATGTTCTCAAAATCTCCGTAGATTGACATCGGATTCTGTCCGCAAGCTCCCGTCCCGCAAACCGCGATCCCGGGCAGCAGGCGCAACCGTTCAGGGTGCACCGTACCGCGGGAGCCGGGCACCGCGCCGACGGCGCAGGCATCATACGTCCCGCTCGACCAGCACGCCGTCGGCGCGCAACGAGGCGATGGTGTCGGCGTCATAGTCGAGCAGTTCGCCCAGGACACTGGCATTGTGCTCGCCAAGCGCCGGGGCACTGTAGCCAGGATGTGGCGGATAGTCGGATGTTCTGATGGGCATGCCGGGGATCTCGAACGAGCCGGCGATGCGGTCGTTCACCGTGCGCACCGTACCCCGTTCCCGAAGGTGAGGATGCTTCACCGTCTCCGCGACGCTGAGCACCGGCGCGCAGGGCACGCCGTGGGCTTCGAGTGTCGACACGGCGGAATCACGGTCGGGGAAGCCGGCCAGCCAGCCTTCGACCAGGCTCACGACCTCCGAGCGCCGAGCCAGGCGGTCGGCGTCGGTCGCGTAATCGGGGTGGTTGACCAGATCCTGCCGCCCCATGGCCGCGCACAGGTCCGGCCAGTGGTGCATGAATCCCATGATGACGACATCGCCACCCGGCACGCGAAATACGCCGGCGGGACAGATGTACGACACGTGCCGCCCGGCACGCATCGGGTCGATTTCTCCGCCGCTGCCGGTATGTTGATGAACGTTGACCTCGTGGCAATGGTAGTAGCAGTCGAGCAGCGCGACGTCCAGGTGCTGGCCGCGGCCGGTGCGGGCGCGATGTACCAGTGCGGCGGCAATGGCAAAGGCCGCGTGCACGCCGGTGGACACGTCGCCGATACCCGCGAGCGGGATGTAGGGCGCCTCGTCGGCGTCTCCGATCATCGACGTGATGCCCGAATAGGCCTGGGCAATGTAGTCGTAACCCGGCTTCGCCGCCAGCGGCCCGCTCTGCCCCAGCGCCGAAATCGAGCACAGGATGATGTCCTCGCGCAGAGTGCGCAAGGCATCGAAATCCAGGCCCATGTCCGCCATCACGCCGGGCTTGAAGTTCTCGACGACGGCGTCGCAGTGCGGCACCAGTTCGCGCACGAGCGACAGCCCTCGCGGGTCGCGCAGATTCACGCAGACACTGCGCTTGTTCAGGCTTTGCTGAATGACGTAGAGGCTGCGTTCGTTGCGCAGCTTCGAGATGCCGCGCACCATGTCGCCGTCGGGCGCCGGTTCCACCTTGATCACGTCCGCGCCGAGTTCGGCGAACATGCGCGTGCAGGTAGGTCCCGCGAGCGCGCGCGTCAGATCCAGGATCCTCACGCCGGACAGTAAATGCTCGTTCGTCCCGTTCATCGTCCGACTTGCCTCCTCAGAATGTCCCATCGAGCGGTTTCTCTTCCCAACGTTCCCAATCAGTGCAGCAGCACGCGGGCCCAGTCGTCGATCGCGTTCTCGTGGCCCGGTATGATTTGCACCGCAACCTGGTCGTAACCCGCTGCATCCAGTTGCGCAACGCGATCCCGGATGACCTCCGGCGTACCGGTCAGGGTCTGCTCGCGGATCATGTCGGCGGTGACGAAGTGGTCTTCGTCGGGCCGCAGGTAAAGCAGGTGGCCTTCGTGCAGGCGCAGGTGCCGCTCCTGCGCCGGCTGGTAGGACTCGTAGAGCGTGCGGTATTCGCGAATCGTGTCCGTGAGCGCCGGCGGCACGCGCGAGGGATCGTTGTCCTCCACCAGCCAGTGCAGGCCGATAGCGACCATCGGGCCCGCCTGTGCCTTCGCCCGCGGGGAATCGTACGGCTCGCCCGGCTCCAGTACGCAGCCCAGATTGAGGCAGGTAGCATACATCGAGGCCGGATCGCGCCCCGCCTGCCGTGCCGCGTCGCGCACGATCCCGATGTCCTCGAGCGCGGCCGGGCTCATCCAGGCATTGATGAAGCCATCGGCAACCTCGGCCGTCATCTGCCGTGCGCGCGGCCCGAAAGCCGAGATATGCACGGGGATCGGATCAGCGGTATTGACGAAGCGATCGTTCGGATGCATGAAGCGAAAGCTGCGTTCGCTGCCTTCGAGCACGGCGGCTACGGTGTCGCCGTTCCACAAGCCTTGCATCACCCGGACGTACTCGCGGATCTCCGCGAGCTTCTGCGCGCGCAGACCGAGCGTACGCCGCGCCGTGTACCCGGTGCCCAGTCCCGCGATGACCCGTCCCGGTGCCAGCGCGTTCAACGAGGCGAGCGCATTGGCGGCGACCGGTGCAAGCCGGTTGGACGGCACCAGCACGCCGGCTCCGAGCCTGATGGTGCTCGTGTTCATCGCTGCCGCCGTCATCGCAACGAAGACGTCGGTACAAAGCAGCTGCGAATCGTAGAACCAGGCGTGCGTGAAGCCGAGTTGCTCCGCGCGTCGCGCCAGGCGCCATGCCTGCGCGTCGGCAATGAGCGCGATCCCGAAATCCATGTCCTTCTCCCCTGCAGCGCGCCTGTTGGCACGGCCCCTCATGTTATTCCTGCTCGGCCATACTCCCGCCGGCCACGTCCACGGCGCGTCGGTGCAGCCGCCTTACGATACCCGCGCCGACCGTTTCGAGCTGATCGGCAACGTACTTGCACGCGCCGGCGGCATCGCCATCGCCGATCGCACGCCGGATGCGCCGATGCGAGCGCCGGACGCGCTCGGAAAAATAGAGCGATCCGAAGGCGATCTTGATGTAGAAATCGCTACGGTCCCACAATGCGGCCGCAATCCTCGACGTACCGGGTGAGCGGGCCATGCGGTGGATCTGCGTATGAAACAGGATGTTCAACCGCCGGTATTCCGGATCGCGGTCGTCGGGCCCGCCTGCTGCGGCAGAACAGTCGTCGATGTAGTCACACAGCCGCCGGAACTCGTCCAGGTCGTCCGTGGTTCGACGTTCCGCCGCGAACGCCGCGACGAGTGACTCAACCCGCGCGAACATCAGGAAGAAATCCCGAATGTCATTGATCCGGGGCACCGCGACGCTGCAACCGACCTGCGGGACGATACTGACGAAGCCGTCGTTCTCTAGCCGCTTCAGGGCCTCCATTACCGGTACTCTGCTGCAGCCGAGTTGTTTGGCGAACAAGACCACGGACAGCTTGTCGCCCGGCTCCAGGCCACCTTCGAGCAGCGCCCCCTTGATGAGCTGATAGGCCTCTTCGGAGCGGCCGCCACGACCATGCGCCGGCAACGGCGACGGCGCGCGGAAATATGGCGTTGCTCTGCCTTTCACGATTTCATCAAATCCAGGGCGCCACTGTGCTGGTGCGCTTGATTTGTTTAGGAGTGTACTAATATATTAGCATCCTGTGAAGACAGCAACGCATGTCTGACATGCCGGCACCCGGCCCCACGGAGAACGCAGAGGAGAATCGTCGCGCTCATGAACGGACAAGGTAGGGAGGGCGGTCGCCGCGGCGACTGCGACTAGGCTGATGGGTTTTCGCATGGGTGCCCTGCTGCTTCCCAGCGTGAGCGCCGAAAGCGCAGATTTCGAGCGTGGCTACGCAGGACAGAACCCCGTGTTCTACCAGCGCGCGCTCAGCGACTGCGGACGACTGATCCGCCAGATGGAAGACCTGGGGTTCGATTTCGTCGCCTTCTCCGAGCACCATTTTCATCTCGAGGGGCTCGAGGTCTCCAATAACCCGATGATGCTCGGTGCCTGGGCCGCGATGCTGACGACGCGCTTGCGCGTGGCGCAGATGGGCATCGTGCTGCCGTCGCGCAACCCGCTGCTGGTGGCCGAGGATCTGGCCATGCTTGACCACTTCTCCGGCGGCCGCATGGCGGCTGGTTTCGCACGCGGCTACCAGGCACGCCACGTCGCGACGATCGGCCAGAAAATGAACGCCTACCCGACGGCAGCGACGGATCCGGAATTCGAAGAGCACGACCGGATCAATCGCGAGCTGTTCAACGACCACTACGAGATCGTGCGCAAGGCGTGGACGCAACGGCTGTTCGAGCATCACAGCGAGCACTGGCAGATTCCTCCCGCCAACGTAGGCTGGGATCATCCGGCCACCCGCACGATGGCGCCCGGCATGATCTCGGAGGACGGCACGCTCCAGAAGGTCGGTATCGCGCCGACGACGCTGCAGGATCCCGACCACATCGAAACGTTCATCCCCTTCACGATGAGCGCGGAAACAATCGCGTGGTCGGCGCGCCAGGGGGTCAAACCCGTCATCTTCACGCCCATCGAGGAACATGCGAAAGCCAGCATCGATCTTTTCCATAATGCCTGCCGTGACGCGGGGCGCGACGTGGATTGGGGCCAGAACGTCGGACATTTTCGCGACATCGTGGTGGCGGACACGGAAGCGGAGGCCATCGCCATCCAGGAGCGCGGCATGGGCTACATCTGGACCCGCTGGCACGACTGGTTCGGCTTCAACGAGGCGTTGCGTTATCCCGGCGAGACTGGCGCCATTCCGAATACGCCCGAGTGCGTGCGTGAACGCGGTTATGGACTGGTCGGCACCGTGGACACTGTGGCGCGCAAGATCGAAAGCATGCTCGAGACATTGAAGACGGACCTGATCGTGCCGTGGATTGCGGTCGGCCCGGCACCCATCGACGGGCTGCTTCGCAGTAACGAGCTGCTGGTCGAAAAGGTGCTGCCCAAGGTAGGCGTGGAGCTGACGCAGTTCCAGCCGACATTGCGCGAAGAATTCAGCGGACCGGACTGGCGTGCCCAGTGCGGTGCGTCGCGATGAGCGTGCGCACCGGGGCCCAGTTCGTTCAGGGTCTGAAGGACGGCCGCGAGGTCTACTACGGCACCGAGCGGATCGAAGACGTCACCGAGTTTCCTGCGTTCCGCGGCGCCATCGATTCGATCGCGGGTCTCTACGACCTCCAGCACACGCCCGCGAACCGCGACGTCATGGTCGCCGACGCGGAGGGTTTCGATCAACCCGTTGCCCGCGCATTTGAATTCTCGCGCACCCCGGAGCATCTCCGCCTCAAGCGCGAGACGTACGTGCGTTTCGCCGAGGCGACCTGCGGGATGATGGGGCGCAGCCCGGATTTCCTCAACGCAATGGTCACCGCCCTGGCGGCCAAGCGCAGTTTCTTCGCGCGACTGTCGGACGAGCGCGCGCAGGCGATCGTCGAGTATTACCGTCATATCGCCGAGAACGACCTGTTCCTGACCCACGCGCTGCTCGACCCCCAGCTCGACAAGAGCAGGGCACGTCACGAGCAGACGGATCCGGGGATCTGCCTGCGCATCACCGACCACAGCAGCGATGGCCTCGTTTTGAACGGCATCAAGCGCATCGCCACGGCGGCGCCGTTCGCCGACGAGTTGTTCGTGTGGCCATTCCCGCCGACGTTCCGCCCCGGCGAGGAAGCGTATGCGAACGTATTCGCGATCCCGATGAACACCCCGGGGTTGCGCACACTGTGCAGACCGTCGTTTGCCCACCTCGGCGACCGGCGCGACTATCCGCTCGCCTCGCGTTTCGACGAGATGGACACGACACTGGTGTTCGAGAACGTGCTGGTACCGTGGCATCGCGTGTTCCTGCACGAGAACATCGAATTACTCAATTGCATGTATCGCGACACGCGCATGCGCGAACTCACCGCCCACCAAACCAACGCGCGCCTCGAGGTCAAGCTGGGCTTCGTCTACGCGCTGCTCCTGCGCATGGCCGAGGCCCAGGGTATCGAGACGCGACCGGACGTGATGGAAATGCTCGGTGAGGCCGCGGTACGCGTCGAGGTCATTCGCTCGACGACGCGCTCGGCCGAGCTCCAGGCCCGGATCGACGACGACAACGGCATCTTGTATCCCTACCTGCCCGCATTGCAGGCCGGGCGCGCGCTCGGGCCGGTGTACTATCCCGAACTGGTCGCGATGGTGCGCCGGCTGGGCGGCGGCGGCCTCGTCCAGCTGCCGGTTTCCATGCGCGATTTCGATTCGCCGCTCGGCGCAGACCTGGAACGCTCCCTGCGCGGTGCGCATATTTCGGGCACGGACAAGGCGCAGCTGCTCAAGCTGGCCTGGGATGTTTGCGGCAGCGAGTTCGCAGCGCGGCACGAGCTCTACGAGATGAACTATGCCGGCGAACGTAGTCCGCTCGTGGCAGGCATTCATCGCGAGTACCCGCGCCGGCAAGCCTGCCTCGATCACCTCGATTCCTACATGGCATCCCTATGAATTCTTCCGACCATTCCGCCTATCCGAGCTTCTGGGGCGATCTGCGCGCAGGCGCGTTCGAACAGGGTTACCTGGACGCAGCCGGCGTGCGCACGCGCTACCTCCATGCCGGCGAACGTGGACGGCCGGGCCTCGTATTACTACATGGCACCGGCGGGCACGCGGACTGCTACACGCGCAATCTCCTGCAGCACGCAGGCCATTTCGACGTCTGGGCGATCGACATGATCGGGCACGGCTGGACCGACAAACCCGATCGCGACTATGAAATCGCCGTCTATGTCGAGCATCTGCGCGACGTGCTCGATGCGCTCGGCTTCGAGCGCCCGCATGTCTCCGGCGAATCGCTCGGCGGTTGGGTCGCGGCGCGATTTGCCCTCGCCCATCCGGAACGCGTGGATCGCCTCGTTCTGAACACGACCGGCGGAGCGACGATGATCCCGGCCGTGATGCAGACGATCAAGGAAAAGACCCGCGCGGCAGTCGAGAACCCGGTATGGGAAACCGTCAAGGCGCGCCTCGAATGGCTGATGGCCGACCCGGCAGTGGTGACCGACGACCTCATCGCATGCCGCCAGGCTATTTACCGGCAACCGGGATTTCTCGAAGCACTGGATCACATTCTGGTGCTACAGGAACCCGAGATCCGCCAACGAAACAACCTGACCGACGACGAGTGGCGGGCGATCTCGCACGAAACCCTCGTGCTGTGGACGTCCAAGGACCCGACCGCGGACGAGAGCGTGGGCCGGCGTATCGCGGATCTCATCCCCCGCGCACGCTACGCGCTCATGGAGGGCTGCGGACACTGGCCGCAGTGGGAAGACCCCGAGACGTTCAATCGTCTGCACCTGGATTTCCTCCTCGGCCGCTGAGCCGTCATGCCGGTCGCCGCACTGTTCTCGTCGCATACGCCGCTCAAGGCGTTCGTCGAGCCGCAGGCCGGCGTACGAGAAGCCATCGATCGGACCACCGCGGAGCTGCGCCAGGCCGTCACGGCGTTCGCGCCGGATCTCGTCGTCGCCATCGGACCCGATCATTTCAACGGGTTCTTCTACCGCCTCATGCCTGCATTCTGCGTCGGTGCCGCGGTCGAATCGGTCGGTGATTGGCGCACACCTGCCGGGCCGCTCCCCACCGATGCCGACCTCGCGGAGCGTTGTGCGCGATTTCTGCATCTGCGCGATCTCGATGCCGCGCTGTCCTATCGCATGGAGGTCGACCACGGCATCACCCAGGTGCTCGACGAGGTCATTGGCTGGGATTCGTTGCCCGCGGTGCTGCCGGTATTCGTCAACTGCGCCGCCCCACCGCTGCCGCCTTTGCGCCGCGTCCGTGCACTCGGCAAGGCACTCGGCCTGTTCGCCGCGGATCTCGGGCGCCGCGTCTTGCTGGTGGCATCCGGCGGGCTCTCCCACGATCCACCCATCCCGGCGCTGGCAACGGCCGAAGGCGCCGTGCGCGAACGCCTGATCGACGGCGGTCGCCTCGACGCGGATGCGCGCGCGGCACGCCAGCAGCGCGTGCTCGATGACGCGGGGGCGCAGGTCACCGGGTCCAGCCCGCAGCGCCCCTTGAACCGCGACTGGGATCGGGCCTTCATGCGTGCCGTCGAAACGGATGCGCTGGACGATTTCACCAAAGTCGACGACGCCACGATCACGCGCGACGCCGGCTGCGGGGGACACGAAGTGCGCACCTGGATCGCCGCGGCGGAAGCAGCGCGCAGTGCCGGTGTGACCGCGTTCCGCGAACGCTATTACCGGGCCATTCCCGAATGGGTCGCGGGCTATGGTGTCATGACTGCCGGATTGTGACCCGAACCGGCGCCACGACGTTTCGCCAGAACTGACGCGAGGCTATGGAATGAAGTCCGAATCGCTCGAAGGCAAGTCCGTCATCGTCACCGGCGGTGGCAGCGGCATTGGCCGCGCCGCCGCGTTGCTGTTTGCCGAGCGCGGTGCCTATGTGACCGTTGCCGATGTCTCATCCGATACCGGGGAAGCGGTGGCGGCGGAGATCGTTGCGAATGGCGGGCGGGCTGTGTCCGTACGCACGGACGTTTCCGATGCGGGAGACGTGGAGCGCATGGTGAACATCGCAACCGAGCGTTTCGGCGGACTCGACTGCGCCTTCAACAATGCAGGCATCGAAGGGCGTTTCAGCTACACGCTCGAGGCCGACGAGAACGACTTCGACCGAACGGTCGCCGTCAACCTCAAGGGCGTGTGGCTGTGCCTGCGAGCCGAGTTGCGCCAGATGCTCCAGCAGGGGGGCGGTTCGATCGTGAACACTGCGTCCGTCGCAGGGCTTCTGGGCTGGCGTGGCGCGGCCGCGTACTCGGCGACCAAGCACGGCGTCATCGGTCTCACGAAGACTGTCGCACTGGAGTACGCGCGCCGCGGCATTCGCGTCAACGCGGTGTGTCCGGGCGTCATCGAGACGCCGATGGCTTCGCGCGTGGCAAGCGAGTCGGCCGGCGCCCGCGAAACCCTAGAGGCGCGCCATCCGCAACGCCGGTTCGGCTCGCCCGATGAGGTCGCGGCCGCCGCGGTGTGGCTGTGCAGTGACGGCTCGTCGTTTACCACCGGTCACGCGCTCACCGTCGACGGCGGGTTCGTCACCCAGTAGTCACGTAAGTAAGCCGGTGCACCGGCCGACGTCACGATTTCGGGAGAAGCATCAGCATGGATGGAATCAAGTTCGGATTGTTCCTGGTCCCGGACGACATCGCAACGGCGCAACGCCTGGCGCGGCAGGCCGAGTCGGACGGCTTCTACTCGGTCTCTCACAACGATCACTTCTATTCGCCGCTGGGCACGCCGGAGAGCCCTCAACTCGAGTGTTTCACGGCGCTCACCGCGATCGCGGCCGTGACCGAAAAAGTGCGGCTGGTACCGGCCGTCGTCGCGGCGTCCTTTCGCACGCCGGCACTGCTGGCGAAGACGGCGACCTCGCTCGACGTCGCCAGTGGCGGTCGCTTCGTGTGCGGTCTCGGCACTGGCTGGCAGGGACCAGAGTACGAAGCGCACGGCTATCCCTTCCCCCCGATCGAGCAGCGCCTGGAGGAGTTGGAGGAAACGATTCGGATCCTCAAAGCGATGTGGACGCAGGCGTCGCCGGCGTTCTCGGGCAAGCACTTCACGGTCAAGAACGCCTACAACAACCCGCGGCCGGTGCAGAAGCCGCATCCGCCGATCATGATTGGCGGTTCGGCACCCGCGATACTCGAGATTACCGCGCGTCACGCCGACATCGCCAACATCATCCCGCCGACGCGCAACAATCACGATTTCATCAACGACCATTCGCAAGCGACGCGGTTCACCATGGAACGCATGGAGCAGCGCATTGCCTTGCTACGGGAACTTACGCAGAAGGCCGGCCGCGATCCGGCCGACATCGAGCTCAGCGGCCTGGTGATGTTCGCCCTGTCGGAGGACAAGGACGACCCCGAACTCAGACAGATTGCGGCCAATGTCGGCTATGCCGATTACGCGGCGGCCCAGGCTGCGCCGGTCATGCTCGTGGGCACGCCGGACGAGGTCAAGCGGGAAATCGAGCTACGACAGCAACGAACCGGCCTCAGCTACTACATCGGCTTCGCGCCGAACGAGCGCTCCTACGAACTGCTCGTGCGCAAGGTCATCCCGGCATTTCATCAAGGCACGGCCTGAAAGCGCTGCATCAGACGACCGAAGTCCGTCGCGCGGGCGGCTCCGCGAGGTTGTGACACCCGGGCGCGAGCGCTACGTCGCGACGGTCGATCGATTGCTTACGGAGTCGTCAGCGTTCGATGCGGGTTCCGTCTAACCCGGTGAGCACCCGTATCAGTAAGGCGCGTCGAAGCACAGAATATCTCACCGGAGCCACCGACATGCCCGTACCTATTCCGTACAGTCATCATCGCCTGCTCGTCGATCCCGTTCTCGCTCATCTTGCGACTGTCATGTCCGATGGCCGTCCGCAGGTTCACCCCGTATGGTGCGATTACGACGGGACGTACGTGCGCGTGAACGCGGTAGAGGACCGCCAGAAGACCCGCAACCTGCTCGAGCGCAAGTGGGCCACGGTGCTGCTCGCCGATCCCGCGAATCCGTACTTCTGGATGGAAATTCGCGGCCGCCTCGCCGCCCATACCACCGCGGATGGCATGGCGCACATGCACCGGATGGCGTCGAAGTACACCGGTCGGGACACCTATACTCCCATTCGGGAGAACGAGGTGCGGGTCGTGTTCTCGATCGAACCCGAACGCGTCTTGACGTTCGGTTCGGACGAACACCGCACCTAGGGCCTGTTGACAGCTCCGATGCTGGCCATAGTACAGCGCGTCTTCGACGTACACGTCGCTCGTAAGAGCGGGCGCCGCGAGCACTATGACGGCGCGTCGAAAGCGCGTAAAGCCGGCTTACAGATTCGCACTGCCGAGGCGTGGGCGGAGATCGAATGCGCGAAGGCGCTGGCGACGGCGATCGGCGCGAAATTCGAGCGCCTAGCGTGCCAGGAACAATGGGCCGGTGAGGAGATGCGCGTGGCGATGAAATGGCAGGCGAATTATATGGTGCGGCTGTGCTGTCGGGCCGCCGACCGCCCCTTCGAGGCGTCGGGTGCGAACACGATCTAGGCCCGGGAACCCATGTGGCGACTGGTCCATAGCCTGCACACTGCGGCGCACCACGTGGCGGTGGATTTCGACAACAACGCCACCAGCTTCAACAGCGTCACGCTCTGGCAGGGACCCGGCATGTTCCTGTTGTAAGCGTGCGTCGCGGTGCGCTGCCGTAAGCGGCCGGCTACACTAGCTAACGGAATCCACTCGCGGAGGACAGGCGATGATCAAACCGGAACGGATCGGGCACGTCGTGATCAAAGTTGCCGATCTTGCGCGCTCTCGAGCGTTCTATACCGAAGTACTGGGTATGCAGGTCATGAACGACAGTTCGGAAGCCGGCCTCGTGTTTCTGTCCAATAACGGGCGCGATCACCACGAGCTCGCACTGCTCGAGGCGGGACCGGGCGCGACGCAACCGGAAGAGACCGCGCTCGGTCTCGTGCACATCGCGTTTCGGCTTCAGTCGCACGCGCAACTGGAGGCGGCGTACCGGGAGCTCAAGTCCCGCGGTGTGCGAGTGTCCTTCACGGTCAATCACGGGATCACCGACAGCGTGTACTTTTTCGATCCCGACGGTCACGAATTGGAACTCTATTGCGATAACCCGCCGGAGACGTTCCGCAACATGCCGAACCCCTACATGGGGATGAAAAAGCTCGATTTCGCGACGGGTGATCCGGGCTTGCCCGATGTTCTGCGCAAGCTCGGCATCGAGGCGGGGGCAGCGGGCGAGTGACGCGCGAGCGCTGAAGCCCTGCTGCTCGGACCGATCCTGTGAAGCGATCCGTTGCCGGGCGCGACGAATCGACGAAATCGGGATGTTGCGACGGTGGTTGCATCGAGCGCACCGCAGCATAGGGGAGCCGAGCGCAGTCCGCTCTTTCCAGGTCCTGCCGGCCTCGCCGACGTCGACGTCGTTACAGCTCGATGCTCGCACGCAGCACTTCGCGTCGCTCCGCCTTGCCGAATGCCTCGTCGATCGACTCGAGCGGAAACTTGTGCGACAGGAGTGCATCGAGCGGCAAACGTTCCCGGTTGCGTTCCAGGAAAGCGAGCGCCGCGCCCAGCGTTGCCGGCTCGTAGAGCGAGACGCCGATCAGCGACTTGTTCGCGAATACCAGACGCGTCGGATCGAGCGCCGCGGTGGCGCCCGCATTGATGTTCCCGATCAGGACGTAGCGCCCGCCCATCGCCGTCAGCTTGATGCCTTCGCCGACGACGTCGGGAACGCCGACGAGCTCCATCACGACGTCGCCGCCGCGCCCGCCGGTAAGCCGCATGACTTCCCTGACGCGGCTGCGTTCGTCATCGAACGCATTCAGGTCGACCGTCGCGTGCGCGCCGAAGCGCCGTGCGAGGTCGAGCCGGTCGGCCTGTCCGTCGATCACGATCACGCACTGCGCCCCGGCGTCACGCGCGACCGCCGTTGCATATAGCCCCAGACCGCCCGCACCCTGGATCACTACGGTTTCACCAGCCGTCAGACCAGCGCGGCTGAAACCCGCCATGACCTGCGACAACGCGCAGTTCGCACCGGCGGCGACTTCGTCGGGAAGCTCGTCCGGCACCTTGTACACCGCCGCGCCGGGGTGCACGTAGAAGTAGTCGGCATAGCCGCCGACGAAATACGGCCACTCGTCGATAGCCCCAAGCATCGACATGCGCATGCCGGTACACAGCACGCGGCGCCCTGATATGCAGGAGGGGCAAACGCCGCACGGACTGAAATAGGTGTAGGTGACGCGGTCGCCAACGGCCAGCGCGCGGCCGGCGGAATCGCGCTCGACGCCGGCGCCGAGTGCCGCCACCTCGCCAATCATCTCGTGCCCGAGCACCGTGGGCAGGTGTCCACCGAGCCCTCCGGTGGTCTTGAAATCGCCGTGCCAGGCGTGCACGTCCGAACCGCAGATGTTGCACATGTGCACGCGTACGAGGATCGCCCCGGGCCGCGGCTCCGGTACTTCGTGCGTGACGATCGTGAAAGGCTCGCGCGGAGCCGCGAAGGCGGCCAGACGCCCGTGTGTCGATGTGGTGATCATGTCAGTTCCTCGTTCGACGTAATGCAGGATTCAGGCGCGCCGGCAGCTGCAATCGCACCGTTGCACGTGCGCGTTTCGAGCGTCACGTCGTCACGCGGGCCCGAACTGCGGCACGAGGAAACCGTTCCGGTCTTCGAAACAGATTTGCACCCGCATCCCGACGTGGATGGCTTCGTGGTGGCAGCCGACGACGTTGGTCATCATGTGCGGCCCCTCTTCGAGCTCTACGGTAGCGAGCACGTAGGGCACCTCGGCTGCGAACGCTTCGAACGGCGGATAGTGCACGACCGAGTAGGTGTAGACGCTGCCGCGGCCCGACACCGGGCGCCACGACAGCGCGCGCCCGAAACACGCGGTGCACCAGGTGTTGGGGTAGAAGATCCAGATGGCGCAATCGTCGCAGCGCTGCAGCGCCAGCGTACGTCGCTGGACCGCGTCCCAGAACGGGCGCGTGATGTCGTCGATATCCGGCAGCGGCTTGGGATTCACGGCCGGCTCCCGAGAATGACCACTGCGTGCTCGCTCATCATGCCGCCATTGGCGTACACCAGCGCGGTCTGGGCGCCCGTCACCTGCCGCTCCCCCGCTCGGCCCATGATCTGGAGCGCGCCCTCCACCACCATCGACATGCCGGACGCGTCGCCGGTATGTCCGAACGACAACAGCCCGCCGTAGGTGTTCACCGGCCGGTCGCCCCCGGGTGCTGTGCGGCCATCCGCGAACAGGCGCCCGCCGCGCCCGCGCGGCACGACACCGAGTGCCTCTGCCGTGGCCAGCGGGTTATAGCTGAACGAGTCGTACAGCTCGAACACGTCGATTTCTGACGGCGTCATACCTGCCATCGCGAACGCGCGGCGCCCGGCGGCGTCCGCGCCGCCCATGAGCAGGTCGTGGCTCTGGCTGATGTTGAAATGCGTGTGCGCCTCGCCGTAGCCGAGCAACCAGGCCGGCCGTGGGTTCAGGCGCCGCGCCACGTCCGCGTTCGCAACCAGGTAGGCGGCGCCGCCGTCGAGCGGTACCGAGCAATCCAGCAGGTGAAACGGTGAGGCGATCGGGCGCGAGGCGATCACGTCCTCGACCGTGATGGCGCCGTGTCGACGCATGAAGGCATCGGGATGCCGCAGTGCCCAGGCGCGTGACGACACGGCGACCGCCGCAAGGTCTTCGCGCGTGGTGCCGAATTCGTGCATGTGACGCGTCGCGGCCTGCGCGTACAGCGGCGGGATATAGGGTCCGTAGAGGAAATCGAACTGCGGATGGCAGCACATGCGGGCATTAGCCTCGGCGCCGCCGTCGCCGACCTTCGGGAAGCGCCCGGCAGCGACGCACAGCACGCTGTCGGTCAGCCCCGCGCGGATGGCCAGCGCCGCCCGCGTCAGCATCAGTGCATGCGTCGCACCCCCGGCGTT
Source organism: Gammaproteobacteria bacterium (assembly GCA_041984235.1). Lineage (GTDB taxonomy): Bacteria > Pseudomonadota > Gammaproteobacteria > JBHIYN01. Next base: position 8,245 of record JBHIYN010000029.1, on the reverse strand, counting down.
CATGGTTTCGGCATAGGGCGGATGCACGCCGAGCAGTTCGCACAACTGCTCGTGAACGAAGATGTTCTCGGCCTTGCCTTCGGCCATACCGGCCGGGCTGGCGATGACGCCGTTGATATCTGCCGGGCGCAGCGACCACTCCGACAGCAGCCGTGACAACGCCGCACGGTAGCGCGCCAACAGGTCGAGCTCCGGATAGCGGCCCGGCGCGACTTCGCTCGCGGCAGCAATGGCGACGGGCTCGTCGTTGCCGGGCGGTACGTTCATTGCCACTGCAACGCAGCCCCGGTACGCTGCATGCTCGTCCAGCCGTCGCCCCGCACCAGACCTGTAAAGCGCGCTGGCACGACAGGCAAGCGAGCACGCCAACGACACGCAGGAGGATTATGGCCAGGCAACGCACACCCGCGATGCGGGAGGAATTGCAGACGTTCAAGCGCGGGCTCATCGTCGAGGCCGCGGCGAAGCTCTTCTACGAACGCGGATTCGTCGGCACGACGCTCGAGGCCATCGCCGACGAGATGTCGATGACCAAGCCGTTCATCTACCACTATTTCGAGAACAAGCACGCGATCCTTGCCGCGGTTGTGGAACGGGAAATCAAGCGCGTCATCAATCTGCTCGACAACGTCTGCGCCGAAGAGTCGTCGCCCGAAGCGCGATTGCAACGCTTCGCCGATGCCTGGGCGCGCGAGAACGTCGAGTTTCAGAATATCAACGTGATATTCAATGAGGAGCGGCGGCACTTCCCCGAAAACACCCGTGCCGATTCGCGGCGCTGGCAAAAAACGCTCAACGACCGACTGACTGATTTGATCCGCACCGGCGACGACGCCGGCGTGTTCGATTCCGGCAATCCGCGCGTCGCTGCGTTCGCCATCACCGGCGCACTGCAGTGGATCCCACGCTGGTACCGTGCCGACCGCAACCTTCGGCCGGCGGACATCGGCGAGTACTTCGGGGAGTATGCGCTGCGCGTGGTCAATTACCGCCACCGCTAAGCGCGCATTCGCTCCGCAATTCGGGCCGCGGTCGTTTCGTTGGCAAATCGCCATGGCACGGACACCGTTGATCGACATCTCGTAACGCGCAGTGCGGGCCCGGGGAAAAGCTGGCCGCACCCACTGCGCGGCAGTCGGTGCGGCCATAGTCGAGGAAGCTGGCGCCCGCCAATGATGACAGCACGAGAAAGCAATATATACTGCTGAGTAAAATAAATCTACTATTGGGTACATCGAGCCGCCGCGCGCCACACGCGCGAGCTTAACGATGCCGCGAAGCCGAGAAGATCACAGAGGATGCACCCATGCCCGACGGTACCAGGACCTATGATTTGAAGATTACCGAGGCCGAGATCTATGACGGCACCGGCGCGGCGCCCGTGCATGGCGAACTCGGCATTCGCGACGGCCGCATCGTCGCCCTCGGCGCAGCACCGGGCAGCGCCGACGAGATCATCGATGCCGGTGGCCAGGCGGTCGCGCCGGGCTTCATCGACATCCACACCCATTACGATGCCCAGGTCATCTGGGATCGCATGCTGACCATCTCCCCGTGGCACGGTGTCACGAGCGTCGTCATGGGCAACTGCGGCTTCTCGGTCGCCCCGACCCGTCCCGCGCACCGCGACGTCATCATCCGCACGCTCGAGAACGTGGAGGGCATGACGGTGGCGGCACTCGAGGCGGGGCTTGGCGCCGAGTGGCCGTTCGAGACCTTTCCCCAGTACCTCGATACGCTGGCCGCACGCGGCACCGCCATCAACGTCGGCGCACTGATCGGCCACACGGCGCTGCGCACCTATGTGCTCGGCGAAGCAGCTACGGAGCGCGACGCCAGCGCGGACGAAGTCGCGGCGATGCGCGGCCTCGTCGCCGAGGCGATGCACGCGGGCGCACTGGGCTTCGCGACCTCCAAGGCGGTCACCCACGTCGGCTACCAGGGCAAGCCGGTACCGAGCCGGGCGGCGAGCCTCGACGAGATCCTGGCGCTCGCCGCTGGCCTGGCCGATGCTGGGCGCGGCGGTATCGTACAGGCCACCATCGGTCCCGAACTCGCCTTCGACGAGTTCGCCGCCATCAACCGCGCCACCGGCTGTCCGGTGAGCTGGACCGCGCTGCTCGCCGGTGCGGCGTTGACCGACGAGGATGCCACCGCCATGCTCGCTCGTTCCGAGGCGCTGCAGCGGGCGGGGTACGCCATAGTGCCGCAGGTGACGCCGCGGCCGCTCAACTTCGAGTTCCAGCTCAAGGCACCATTCATCTTCGAGGCCATGCGCATGTTCCGGCCGGTGTCCGAGGCCGATCATGAAGGCAAGAAGGCGATCTATCGCGATCCGGAGTTTCGTGCCAGGCTGTGGGAGCGGCTCGACCGCAAGGCGCCGACGCTGTTCCGCAGTGGATTTCGCGGTACCGTCATCACCGAGGTTCCCGGCCGGCCCGAGCTCGCCGAGCGCAGCCTGTTCGACCTCGCTGCCGAGCTCGGCGTGACGCCGGTCGACGCGCTGTTCGATCTCGGCCTGGCGACCGATCTCGAGGCGCGCTTCCGCATGCCGGTGGCGAACCACGAGGAGAGCGAGGTGGAACCGCTGCTGAAGAGCCCGGCCACGGTGCTCGGCCTGTCCGACGCCGGCGCCCACGCCAGCCAGCTCTGCGACGCCTGCCTCAGCACCTACCTGCTGCGGCGCTGGGTGCGCGAGAAGGGCGCAATCGATCTCGCGGAAGCCGTGCGCATGCTGACTTCGCGCCCGGCCGAGGTGTTCGGGATCAGCGACCGTGGACGGCTCGCCGCGGGGCTCGCCGCGGATATCGTGATTTTCGATCCCAACACGGTCGGCGACGAGCCCTTGCGACGCGTCAACGATCTTCCCGCCGGCGCGGATCGGCTCGTGGCCGACGCCCGCGGCATCGACACCGTGATCGTGAACGGGCGCATTCTGCGCCGGAACAACCGTGACGCCATCGACGCGGATGGCGCGCTGCCCGGCCGGGTGCTGCGCAACGGCCGTGCCGTCGACTGACCACCTACCCGCAGGAGCAAAATCTAATGCCGAAACCGATCATCTCTGCCGACAGCCACGTCAGCGAGCCGCCGAACTGCTACATCGACTACATCGATCCGGCGTTTCGCGACCGCGCGCCGCGTCTCGTTCACGACCCCAAACGCGGCGACATGTTCCAGATCGAAGGCAGCAAGCAACCGATCCCCATGTCGCTGGTGTCCGCGGCGGGTAAATCGGCGGAGGAATTATCGGCCGAGGGCGCGGTATTCGAAAAGCTGCATCGCGGCGGCTGGGATCCGCAAGCGAGGATCGCGGATCAGCGGCGCGACGGCATCGCCGCGGAAATCATCTATCCGTCCGTCGGCATGGAGATCTGCAACATCCCGGATCTGGATCTCAAGCAGGCGGCGATGGAAGCCTACAACCGCTGGCTCGCCGAGTTCTGCGCGCCCTACCCGCACCGTCTCGTCGGGCTCGGCCAGTGCGCGGTGAAAACGCCCGATAACGGCATCCGCGAGCTCGAAGCGATCAAGGCGCTCGGATTCAAGGGCGTCATGCTGCCGGGGCTGCCGGGCACCGAGGAGGACTATAACCACGAAAGCTACACGGAGTTCTTCGACGCCATGGTCGATCTCGAACTCGTGCCGAGCTTCCATATCCTGACCTCGGGTGAGGGTCTGGCTCGAGGGTTTCGCGGCTCCAAGATCAATTCCTTCATGTCGATCGTGCGCGGCAACCAGGATTTGATGAGCATGTTCGTTTTCGACGGCATCTTCATGCGTCACCCCAAGCTCAAGATCGTCTCCGCCGAAGCCGACGGCGGCTGGGTTCCGCACTTCATGTACCGGATGGACCACGCCTACGACCGCCACCGCCACTGGATGCGGGGCCGCGAGCTGGAGCGCAAACCGAGTGAGTATTTCCGCGACCACATCTACTTCACCTTTCAGGACGACTTCACCGCTTTCTGCTTCAAAGACCACCTGAACCTCGAGCGCATGCTGTGGGCGAACGATTTCCCGCATTCGGACTCCACCTGGCCGTGGTCACAGCGGATCATCGCCGAGCAGACCGCCCATCTGACCGAAGCGGAGAAGGACCGCGTGCTCCACGACAACGTCGCCGAGCTCTATCGCCTTGACACGCAGGCGCTGCGGGATGCAGCCTGAGCGGGATACAGCCAGCCAGGCCGTCGACGATGATCATCGATCCCGCAACCGCACCGTGAACGGCATACCCGACACGCCGGCGGCGATGACGCGGATCGACTTTCTGTCGCCCGACGTCCTGGCCGATCCGCACGCAGTGCTGAACCGCATGCGAGCATCGATGCCCGTGCTGTGGAACGAAAGGCACCGGGCCTGGATCGTCACGCGCTATGCCGATGTCCGCGCAGCCCTGCAGGACGCCTCGCTGACGGCGGAACTCGATCAGCACCTGGTCTCCAGAGTCGACGAGGACCACCCTCTTCATCTCGTGCGGCGGTGGATGGTGTTCCAGGATCCACCCCGGCACACCCGCCTGCGCCACCTCGTGTCGCGCGCCTTCACCCCTGCCGTGGTGGCGCGTCTGGAGGCGGGTATCGACGATGCCGTCAATGGCCTTATCGACTCCATGCGTGATCGCGGCAACGGCGATTTCGTCGAAGACTTCGCCTTCGCTCTGCCCGCGATAGTGTTCTCGCACCTGTTCGGTATACCGCCGGAGGATCGCGGTCGTGTCGGAGAATGGTCGCACGCCATTTCTGCCATTACCCACCGGCAACCGGGCGAGGATCGCCTGGAACGCGGCACCGCCGCACTAATCGCTTTCTCGGAATACCTGTGCGCGCGCATTGTCGATGCGCGCAGTCGGCCGGGTGACGACCTCCTCACCCGGCTCGTGCAGGCGCGCGAGGCGGGCGATCTGCTCGACGAGGACGAACTCGTTGCCTCGTGCATGCTGTTCCTGTTCGCCGGGCACGACACCACCGCGGGTTTGATCGCCAACGGCCTGTACAACCTGCACCGTTACCCCGGCGAACTCGAGCGCGTGCGTGAGCGGCCCGATCTCATCGACGGCGCAGTGGAAGAAATCAACCGCTATGAAGGACCGGGATTGTTCACGGTACGACACGCCGGCGATGACTGCGTGATCGGTGACCAGCCGATCCCGGCCGGTGACCGCGTCTATCTCGCGCTCATGGCCGCCAACCGCGACCCGGCGATGTTCGATCAGCCCGATCGCCTCGACGTCGCGCGATCGCCCAACCGCCATCTGGGCTTCGGTCATGGTATCCATTTCTGCCTGGGTGCGAACCTCGCGCGGCTCGAAACGCGTGCCGCGTTCCGAGGATTGTTCCGGCGGGTACCGAACCTCGAGATCGATACCGCGAGCGCGAGATGGCGGCCGGAGCTTCTGGCGCGGAGGCTGGAGACACTCACGTACCGGGTGAACTGATATGCCACGCCGACTGCGGAAAAGCGCAATCAGTCATGCCGTCCGGTTCGTCGATTGAATGAACCCAGATCATCACGCCCTTGCTCATGACACGACCCTCAGCTCTTTCAGCCGCGCGACGAGTTGCTGTGCTGTCGTCTCGGTGTCGTCCCCGGAGACATATTCACATACCCGCTCGTTCTCGGGGACATAGAGTTTCTCTACGACTAGTCGCGCAGCGTCGGTGCCGACCGAATCCGGCGCGATGTCCAGCGCCGCGGCATCCCATACGGGTCGGTTTCTTGCGGCCCGCCTGCATGACCTGCCGCATGCTGGGCCGACGCGGCTCGCCCAACTCGTTCGAAACACTGACGACAGCCGGTAGCGTGGCTTCGATGCACTCGCTGCCGTCGTCGAGAACGCGCTCGACGACGACGTTCCGGCCCTCCAACTGCACGGCGGCGGCGCACGGGAACAGCGGTATATCGAGCTCGCGCGCCAGCGCGTAGCCAACCAGGCCTTCGTCCTTGTCCGCCGCCTGGCGGCCGACGAGTATCAGATCCACGTCGCCGAGGTTGTTGATGGCGGTCGCGAGAGTCCGTGCGGTCGTAAATCCGTCGCCTCCCTCGAACGCGGGATCCGAGAGGTAGTAGCCTGACTCAACATTCCACGAAAAAGCCCGCTTGAACAGCTTGAGATCGTCATCGTTATCGCCGAGACACAACGCCGTCACGCGAACATCCTCGCCGAGTTCATCCTGGATGCGCATCGCGGCCTCGAAGCACTGCTCGTCATACGGGCTCATGACCATTTGCAGACCATCGACCCGGGCGCGCCGCCGGCACTCCTCGTCGACGCGAAAAATGATTGCAGATACCTCGGGATCGGGTATTCGTTTAGCGCATACGACTATGTGCATGACGTTGATTACTCCTCATGTTTCCTCGCCATGTTTCCTCGCCGACGAGCAACACAGCGTACGCGATGCCCGGCCCGTGGAAACTCGCATCGGCATCGAATTTCCCGCACACAGCATCCCCGCGAAGGACTGGGGTCGCGCTTTCGAAATATCGTCTGCGAAACTTTCGCATAACGATAATCCGTGTGTCGAGGGCGCAATCTGACTGATTTACCCGCCGCGCGTCGGAGGCTCAAAGTGCGGCTAGATACCGCCGATCCGCAGCCAATAGATGGACACGCGCGGCATTTGAAGAACGGACGAGAACGGCGATCCGCCGCTCAGTCGGGATTGCGTTCGCCCGCCCTGGGGTGCTCGGTCAATCCGTCGAGCATGCGCTCGAACACCGACTCGACCTTCTGGTCGAGGACCGTAACAGGAAGTTTCGCGCCACGTGCCAGCTCTTTGCGAAAAACCGAGTAACCGGACGCCATCGCGACGATCGCCGCGTGGAGGCCGTCAAGATCGACATCGGCACCGATTGCGCCGGCATTCTTGTCTTTGTCCATGGCTTTAAGGGTTTCGCCGCGCACAGGCGTCAGTTGCACACCCTCCCCGCCTTTGAAGACGGCATCTCGCGAGTCGAGCAGCAGGAGGGTCACCAGGCGGATCTCTCGCGGGTATCCCACGATAGTTCGCCAGTAGTGAACCATACGTTGACGGAACGGCATGTCGCGCGCAGAGGCAATCTCGCCAATGCGAGCACGCGCGGTCTTGCGGAGTGCACGTCGCAACAGCGCCGCACGCGAGCCGAAGTAATGGTAGACGAGGCCACGATTCACGCCCGCTTCGGCGGCTACTTCCCGCAGGTTGAGACCGGCGAGCACACCGTGCTGATCGAGAAGCCGGATCGCGGCTTCCTGTAGTGCTTCCTCGGTGGCGGCACGATCCTGGGTGGCATTCTTTACATTCGCCAAGATGCTATCCTGTGTCTGCTGGAGACGGGTAACCACCATATTTCAATTATACCGCCCTCCACTCTGACGATGTGGTTTGCGGCACGATTCCGCGACCGGAAGGTACCGGATTGCTGGTCCCGATCAGGCTTCGGGTCAAGCGGACATCGACGTAATTGAATCCGCGGAACGGCTGAATTTCGAGCGTGAGAATCCTCATGCCGTACACCAGACCGTCGTTCTTGGTATCGAGGCGGTTTCGGGCCACGAGTTCGCGCAAGAGGGATCGCTATCGCGCGCGCTCGCTGTCCCCGGGGTGACAGACCGGTTGGAATGGCAGCTCGAACCTGGCGGAGTGTGAGCCAGCCGGATCCGCGCCACGTGGCCGCTGCGACCGCGACAACTCACCTCGCCCGAGACTAATGATACCTCGATGGGCGCGCTACACCGCCCATGATAAGCGAATAAACCGCGGGCACGACGACCAGCGTCAGCAACGTGGAACTGACCATGCCGCCGATGACCGCGACCGCGAGCGGGCCATTGGTGTCGGCCCCGGCGCCGAATCCGAGCGCCGCGGGCAACAGCGCCAGCACGATCGTCAGCGAGGTCATAAGCACCGGGCGCAGCCGTTGTGGACAGGCCTCGAGCAGCGCCTCGCGGGCGGTCAGCCCCTCGACGCGCCGCTGGTTGGTGAGGTCGATCAGGAGGATCGAGTTCTTCGCCACCAGCCCGACCAGCAGCACTAGGCCGATCATGGAGTAGATGTTCAGCGAATGCCCGGTCACCCACAGTGCCGCGACGCCGCCGATGATGGCGAGCGGCTGCGCGACCATGACGATCAGAGGTTGAATAAATGAATTGAACTGGCTCGCCAGCACCATGTAGACGAGAACGATCGCCGTTACGAAGGCGAACAGCATGTATCCGGCCGTCTTGCCGAACTCCTCGGCCCGGCCCTTCATGCGCACG
>JBHIYN010000028.1:0-36975 GCA_041984235.1 Gammaproteobacteria bacterium | reverse complement strand
CGTGCTACGCGGAGCGCAAGTTCGGCGGGGTGCAGGACGACGAGCTGCTGATCGCGCTGCCGCCGAGCTACCTGCCGGGAGTGGTGGCCGGGCTGGCGGCGCTGGACCGCAACGGCCTGCGCTACCCCATTCCCAACCACGGCATCCAGAAGTCGCCGCTGGACAGCATCGAAACCAGCTACGGCAAGGGCTGAGCGCCGCGCCGGAGCGCGTGTGCCGGCAGGGCGATGGCGTGGGCCTCGCGTGCGTGGCGGCCATGCCGAACGCGGCCTGCGCGCCGTGCGGCCATGCCCCGGCGCCACGGCCGCCGCGCACCTGGGCTACCATGCCCGCCGCGCTGGCCCGGGCCGCGCGCCTTTCCAGCAGGGGAAACCGCATGAACCGCCACTCAAGCTCCGACGCCTTCACGCCGTCGCCGGAATCCGTCGCCGCCCTGGTCACCTCGCGGCCGCCCGGCCACGGCCCGGTGCGCCACTACGACTGGATCGCGCACCACGCGGCCAACCGCCCGCGCAAGGAGGCCATCCGTGACCTCGCCACCGGGCGCAGCTTCAGCTACGCCGATCTGGACGCGCGCGCGGATGCCCTGGCGGCGTACTTCACCGCCGCCGGCATCGGCCGCGGCGATCGGGTGGCGGTGCTCGCGCAGAACGGCGTCGCCTTCTTCGACATCCAGTTCGCCTGCGCGCGCACCGGCGCAATCTGCGTGCTGCTGAACTGGCGCCTGACCGTCAGCGAGCTGGAGTACATCGTCAACGACAGCGCGCCCGTGCTGCTGGTGCACGACGCCGCCTTCCGCGACGAGGCCGAGGCGCTGGTGCCGCGCTGCCGGATCGCGGCCACCCTGGAGATCAACGCCGGCGCACCGGACTGCGCCTACGAGCGCGCGCTGACGGAGGCGCACGGCAAGCCGTTCGCGCGGGTCACGCTGACCCATGACGACGTCGTCACCATCATGTACACCTCGGGCACCACCGGCCGGCCCAAGGGCGCGATGATCACCCACGGCATGACCTTCTGGAACTGCGTCAACCTCGGTATCCCGGCCGGCATCGGGCTGGACACGGTGCATCTCAACGTGCTGCCGCTGTTCCACACCGGCGGGCTCAACTGCTATAGCAACCCGGTGCTGCACGCCGGCGGCACGGTGGTCATCCAGAAGCAGTTCGATCCCGGCGAGACGCTGAAGATCCTGGGCGATCCGGCGCAGGGCATCACGCACTTCTTCGCCGTGCCGGCGCCCTACCAGTTCATGATGCAGCATCCGGCGTTCGCCGAGACCGATCTCTCGCGCCTGCGCATCGCCGGGGTCGGCGGCGCGCCATGCGCGCTGGCGATCATGGAAGCCTGGACCGCGCGCGGCGTGGACCTCGCGCAGGGTTACGGCATGACCGAGTCCAGCCCCGGCGCACTGTTCCTGGACCCGGACGAGGCCCTGCGCAAGATCGGCTCCACCGGCAAGGCGCTGCTGCACACCGAGTTCCGCATCGTGCGCGAGGACGGCTCGGATTGCGGCGCCGACGAGGTCGGCGAGCTGTGGCTGGCCGGCCCGCACATCACGCCCGGCTACTGGAACAAGCCGACCGAGACCGCGGACTCCTTCGAGGGCCGCTGGCTGAAGACCGGCGACGCCGCGCGCCGCGACGATGAGGGCTTCGTCTACATCGTCGACCGCTGGAAGGACATGTACATCTCCGGTGGCGAGAACGTCTACCCGGCCGAGGTCGAGAACGTGCTCTACGAGCTGCCGCAGGTCGCCGAGGCGGCGGTCATCGGCGTGCCGCACGAGCGCTGGGGCGAATCCGGTCTCGCCGTCATCGTGCTCAAGCCGGAGACCACGCTGGAGGTCGGCGCCGTTATCGCGCATTGCCGTTCCAAGCTCGCCAAGTTCAAGGTGCCGGCGGACGTGACCTTCATCGACGCGCTGCCGCGCAACGCCACCGGCAAGGTGCTCAAGCGCGAGCTGCGCGGCCGCTTCGTGGAGGCGGATGCGCCGGCCATCACCTGAGCGCGGGCGCGGGCGGCCGGCGGCCGGCGCGGAGCCGGCGTTGCCGTTCATCCGCCGTTCAGCGCGGCGTGGCAGGATCATGCCCGCCCCGCAGCCGCGGGGCGCGTGTTCGCCAACCCGGGCCGGGCTCCCTGATGCCATGATCACCCTGCGCAAGCTCCCCCTGCTACTCGCCGCCGCGTGCCTCCTCACCGCCTGCGCCACCAGCAAGCCGGTGATCTACCCCAATGCGCATTCGCGCACGGTCGGCCAGGCGCAGCTCGAGGCAGACATCCTCGACTGCGGCCGGCTGGCCAGTGCGGCCGGTGCCGACGCGGACAACGAGGCCGTCAACCGCGCCGCGAAGCGCACCGTGCAGGGTGGCGGCGTGGGTGCCGCCAGCGGTGCGGTGGGCGGCGCGATCGCGGGCAACGCCGGGCGCGGCGCGGCGATCGGCGCGGCCTCCGGCGCCACCGCGGGGCTGCTCGGCAGCCTGCTCGGGGACTCCAAGCCGAACTCGGCCTATCGCCGTTTCGTCAGCCGCTGCCTGGCCGATCGCGGCTACGAGGTGATCGGCTGGAACTGAGGCCGGCGTCGCGCGCGGATCAGCCTTCGCCCTGCTCGAACTTCACGTAGTACTCGTCGGCCGTGATCACGCCGCCCTCGGCCTCGGCGCGACCCTGGTCGCGCGGCGGCAGCACGTCCTGGATCATGTCGACGCGCTTCCACAGCGGCATCGGCGTCTGGCACGCTTCGCGCGGCACGTAGCGTGACGGTTCGATTTTCTGGTAACGGTGGATGTAACGCGGGCAGTTGACCCAGGTCTGCTCGACCGCGACGCGCACCACGAGATCCGCTTCGCGGTAGTCGGCGAGCAGGGGATCGTCGTCGCTGACCGAGGCGCGGCCCTGCAGGCGCATGCGGTGCGGCTTCTCGAAGTCGATGAACAGGATGCCGATGTGCGCGGTGGTGGCGATGTTGCCCATGGAGAAGAACATGCCGTTGCCGTCGTAGCTGGGGAAGGCGAGGGTGCGTTCATCGACCACGCGCACGAAGCCGGGGTCACCGCCCTTGTACGAGACCGTGGGCCGGCCCTGGTGGTCGACGGTGGAGAGGAAGAACATGTCACGGCTGGTGACGAAGGCCTGGTCGGCCTCGTCGAGATGGTCCTTGATGATCATCTCCTCGAGCCGGTCGGCCATGGCGCGCGTCTCGAACTGGTCCTGCAGGCTGCGGTGGCGATCGCCGTAGATGTTGCTCATGGGTACGTTCCTCCCCGGGGCGTTGGGCACTGCCATGAAGCGTAGCAAACGGGATCGGTGGTGCCGGGGAGCGTGCGCCCGGCGCGAGGCTCAGCGGTGGCCGAAGCTCAGCTCCGGATCGGCGTGGCGGTAGTGGCGCATGGCGCAGGTGAAGCCGGTCGGGGTGGTCGGTGACCAGTAGTGCTGGCGGATTACGCCGGCCACGTCGATGAGGCCGTCCGCGTCGCGCCGGTGGCGGGTGATGGAGAGCGTCGTCTGCTGCGGGTTGGTCATCATGTCGGTAACGCGCTGCGCGCAGTAGAGGCCGGCACAGCGCAGCTCGGCCTGCTCATCGGCCGGCGCCTCGCAGTTGCGCACCTCGACGATGACCCCGTTGCGCCACATTGCGTGCGGACCGGCCGGGCCCGGATCGGCGCCGCGCGGCAGCAGCAGGGCGGCCGCGCCGCCGAGGGCGAGCAGGGCGGCGGCGCCGGCGGCGAGGATGATGCGGTTCGGGGCTCGTACGGCGAAAATGCGCGAAATCTCCGGGATCGCGGATCGCTTGCGAGTATAGGCCAGTTCCCGGTTGCCCCGGTGGGAACTGGCCGTTCTACGGGGTCGATGTCTTCTCGATCCCGATCATCGCCCGGCTCCGCGAACGTCGCGCCCCGCGGGTCTAGGGCCCGGGGATCGACGTGGCCAGCGCGTCGCCGTCCGCTTCGACGACTGCGGCGCTGGTTAGCTGGCCCGGGGCATGGTCACGGCGCGTACACTCGAAGACCTGCACCCGGCCGGTCCAGACGTTGTCGGGATGTTCGCGCAGCAGCCCTGACGATTCCACCCGGCCGAGCGGTACGATCAGGTCCCGGTCGTTGCCGATCAGCGTGGAACGGCGGGTCAGCTCGTCCAGCACGCACCGCGCGCGCCGGTTGCCGAGCGTATTGTTCGCGCGCCGGTCCTTGTCGGCTTCACCGCTGCCCACCACGACGAAGCGCGGCTCGCGCTCGGCCTTGTCCGGGTCCTGCGCGCGTTGCTCGATCTGCGCGGCGAGGCTATCGAGTTGTTCTTCGGGTGTTGCCGCGTGTTTGTAGTACGAGGTGACGGGCTGGGCAAAGCTGCACTCGGCTTCGCGTTCGAATTCGATCTGCAGCGTGACACCTTCGTTCGTCACCGCCCGGCAGCTACGCCAGTCGACGTCCATCGGCAGCCGTGAATCCGGATCTTCGAGCAGGGTGATGAGGTCTCGTTCCGGGTATTCCTGCGGGGGCGGGTCTCCAAACCGGGAAGCCACGTCTTTCAGCACCTTGACGAAGTCCGCACGCTGATGCTCCAGGCTGACGTTGAAAGCTTCTTGCAGCGTCTTGATTAACTTGAGAAGTGCCTCGTTGCCGGCCGTGTCACGGCATTGCACGGGCGTAATGCCGCGGCGCTCGACGAGCAGCCGCCGAAGCTCGCGCAGATCGGCCTGCAAGCTGCTGTCCCGCACCGCAAGATATTTTTCGACGATACCGGGCGCCAGAGCGTGGTCACACACCGGTGTGGACGTGTCGAGTGCACGGATGAGATCACCGAGTGCGCGCAGCTCGGTGGTGATCGGCTCTAACCCTTTTGTGGTGGGCACGAGATTCAGGCTGACGGGTTCGAGCGTCACGTTCAGATCCTGTCGTGCAGGCGAGCTTATTTTCACCTCCAGTTCTTGAAGAATGGTATTGACGCTGCTCAGGCTCTGGTTGACGTCGATTGCCACGTAGATGTTCACGGCGACCACCAAGACAACGCCTACCAGCAGCGCAGGTAGCGAGGCCGCGCCGGACGGGTGCGTCATGGCACGCACCGTGGGCTCGGCCACCGCTTGCACGAGTGTGCCGAGTCTTTCCAGCAGACCAACCAGCCAGTCGATCGTTTCGCGGAACTTCGGCTGCACGGTCCCGCGCAGGATCGCGATAGCGGTCGCTATCGCAATGAGGCCAAGGGCCGCCGTCAGCACCAGGTAACCGGCGAGATGGATGCGGTCCAGGATCGCGTCGGGAAGCCCTGCCGGTGGCGGCAGCCACGAGGCGACGGCGCCGATCATCGCGAGCGCGGTACCGGCGCCGAACAGGGCATTGGGAAGGTGTTCAGGTGGCGGGGGCGGGTTCTCGGTCCGTTGTTCGTCTTCCATGATAGGCAAGCTCCATTGCAGAGCCGGAACCCGCGCTGTACCGCGCGGCCGCCGTAGTCGGTGCATGCCGCAAGCGGACGTGCACCGGCCTGGAGGCAGCACACGGGGTTCGCTGAGCCGAATCCCGGCTGTCGACCTTGTTCGCGGGGAGCCCCGTCCTGCAGGGCAAGCCCCGGAGGCTAAACTACGGCCCGCCCGTGCATGACGCAGTGTTTTTTTGCACCGGGTTTTCGCTCGCCTTCCACAATCACGGCGCTACGAATTATTGCCGTTTCGCGTCGGGCGCGCGTACGTTTCATGACGTGCAAACGAAGCGTGAGGACGGCCGCACTGCCGCAGCACCGTAGCAAAACCGCAAGATTGCGCCGCCACACTGTGTCCCGTCGCGGTGCGTTCCTCCCACCCCGGATGGCCGCGGCGCTTCCCCGCTTGGCGGGCCCCGTTACGGCGGGGCCCGCATCTTTGCGGCGGCTCAGCCGGTCATGCTGAGGATCACGAGCTGGTCGCCGGCGGAGAGCGCGAGGGGCTTGTGCTTGTCCGGGTTGAGCTCGGAGACGCCACCGGCGCGCAGGATCCCCAGCGCCAGCTCGCCGCGCGCGGCGAGGCGGGTCTGCAGGGCATAGAAGTCGGCGGCGTCACCGGCGTCGCTGCCCGGCTGCAGGCGCAGCTCGGCGCCGCCGATGCCGAGCAGGTGTTCGAACACCGGGTTCAGATCGCGGCGCAGCGCGACCTGCGCGAGCATGTGGCTGCGCAGCTTGGGCGTGACCAGCAGCTCGACCTCGGGCGCGGCGAACAGCACCGCGCTGGCCTCGACCATGGCCTCGACGATCACGTGCGGCTTGCGCGGCGCGTGCTCCAGCACTTCCTGCAGCATGAGGTAGCCGAGCAGGCTGCGCGCATCGGCCTCGTCCGCGTTGGGGCGCCAGTCGCTCGGCACCAGCATGATGACGTCGTAGTCCTGCGGCTCCAGACGCTCCAGGTCGGCGCGCGCGGTGATGTCGCATTCGAACTGCGCGTGGCGCACGTTGCGCAGGGTCACGCCCTTGCGCGCCATCAGCTTTCCGCGCTCGGCGACCGGCTTGAGCGAGGCGACGTTGACCTCGGCGAACTCGGCCGGGTAGCCGTCGCACTCGGCGAGCAGCGAGGGCACGGTGCTGTTCCAGCCGGCGATCAGCATGCGCCGCGCGGCCGGCGCCGGGCGCGCTGGGGTGTCGCTGAGGGTCGCACTGCCGGTGGCCGGTGCCGCGGCCGGCCCGGGCGCGCTGCTGGCGAAATCGTGGCCGATGACGGCGACGTGATCGCCGGCGGCGACCCGTTCGCCGGGTGCCAGCAGCGGGATGAAGCGGCGCGGCTTGCCACGCACCACGCCGATCGGCACCGCCGAGCCGAAGCGCTGTACGAGCTCGGCGAACGCGGTGCCGGCGTGCGCGTCGATCGGATGGATGAAGACCTGTATGCCCTCCTGGTCGAACAGGTCCTCGACCACCGCGCCGAGACCGGGATAGCGCGCGGTCTGCACCAGCACACGCCCGCTGAGCAGGCCGGTGGCGATGATCTCCGCCGGTCCGGGGTAGGCCTTGAGGCCCGCGTGCAGGTGATCGGGTTCCAGGATCTCGGCGACCATCAGCGGCCACGGACCGACCGGCGAGGTGGCGGCGACGGACAGTGTCTTGACCACCGCCTCGTCGCCGCCACCCTGGCCGCCGAACTGCTCGGCCGGCAGCACCACCGCGGCGGCGTGGCGGAAGTCGACGCGTTCCAGGTGCTCCAGCCGTACCGCGCTGCCGGAGCGCAGCACGATCTGGCTGGGGCGCCAGAAAGGCCCCAGGCGATCCTTCAGCTCCTGCACCAGCACCGGGCCCACGGACTCGGCCAGGATCACGATCTTGAGCCGCTTGCTGCCGACGGCGTCGAGGAAGCGCTGCACGCGCCCCTCGCTGCTGACCAGGGTCTCGACGATGGCCGGCGTGCGCGCAGTCCAGCCCAGCACCAGCACGTGGTTCTTCATCACGATCGGGGTCAGGCCCTGCTCCAGCCGCTCGATGGTCTGGTTGAGCCATTGCGTCATGATCGCGATCAGCGCGCCGATCAGCAGCACCAGGCCGCCGACCGTCATGGTCACCGAGATCACGCGCAGCCAGGTGCCCTCGTCGTCGCCCAGGTAGCCGGGATCGGTGATGCGCAGGAAGGCCCACCAGGTGGAGGCGTAAGGATCCGCGAAGGCGCCGGTGAGGTAATAGGCGAGCAGTCCGCCGGACAGCGCGACCAGCGCAATGGTCACGGCGATGACCAGGACGCGCGCCACCGCGCCGCGCAGGATCAGGCGTTCCAGCGTGAATTGCACCAGGTGGCGCAGCCGGAACATGGGGCTGGTCATGCGCCGGATGTGGGCCGGCGCTTTCAGCAGGTAGCCCAGTCCCTGGTCCAGACCCGGCACGAAGCCCGTGACGCTGCTGCCGCGCGCGTTGCCGTCGTCGCGCTGCGGCGTGGCGCGCTGGTCGCTCATGCGTCGTTACCGGCGCTGTGCACGGTGATCTGCTGGAACGGAATGACCCAGCCGTGCTCGTTGCAGGCCTCGACCAGCAGGCGCGGCACCGCGCGCCGGATCTCGGGCAGCTCGGGCGCGGCCTCGCCGCCGAGGTCGAGCTCGATCTCGTAGTCCAGCGAGGAGGCGGCAGCGGCCATGAACTCGACGCGCACGCTTTTCAGCGCCTCGCCGCCGGGGAAGGCCGGCAGCGCGTCTTCCAGTTTGCGTTGCATGACCTCGGGGATCGTGGTGGTGCTCTCGGCCTGGTGGCGGTAGTCGACGCCGAAGTGACATTCGAGGCGGAAGCCGGTGCTCAGGTTGCGCGGCGAGAGCGCGAGGAAGTCGGCGGTCTGGTAGACCACCTGGCTGCCGCCGAGCTCGACCAGCTGGACCGTCGAGGGCGTCTGGTAGGCGACACGCCCGTAGCGGCCGTCGCTGAGCTCGACCCAGTCGCCCTGGCGGCAGGGAAACCATTCCTCGTCCTGGCCCGGCGGGCGCGAGTGCAGGCCCACCAGGTAGCGCACCGGCAGCATCTGCACGCCACCGTCGAGCAGCGGGTTGACCAGGCGCGCGGAGAAGCCGAGGTTGTCGACGCGCCACGGGCTGCCATTGAACAGCAGGCGTTCGCCCTCGCGCACGGCACCGATGTTGAGCATCAGCTTGATCGTCTCGACGTGCGCCGGCAGCGTGTTGACGCTGGCCCAGCCGATGCCGAGCAGGAAGATCAGCAGGATGCCGAGCAGGAACCAGTCGCCGACCATGTTGAATACCAGCAGGGTCGCGGCGAGGCCACCGACCACGCTCATGATCTGGAACAGCAGGGTGCCGAGGCGGTTGGAGAAGGTGCGCCCGCGGCGGCGCGCGTAGAGCCGGTCGTAGGTCTGGCCGATCATGCGCACGCCGAAGAAGATCGCGGCGAACGCGATGATGCCCATGAGCAGGTTGAGGCCGCGGGTGCGGAAGAAGGTCTTGGCGTAGCTCGCGGTCTCGTCGAGCATGGAGGTGCGTTGCGCGAGCCGGTTCTCGAGCTGCAGCTCCAGCGCGACGCGGCGGTTGCGGGCATCGTCGCGGCGCTGCGTCCAGCGCCCGAGATCCGTTTCCAGGCGGGTCCTGAGCTCACCCTCGGGCTCGGCGGCGAGCAGGCGGGCGAGGTTGTCGGCGGCCTCGGCGGCGGTCTGTTCGAGCCTGGCCGCCTCCTCGATGGCGCCGCGCAGCTCGCCGATCACGCGCGACTCGGCGGTCGCGCTCTTGAGCTCGGCGACGATCGGCCGCACCAGCGCGCCGATCTCCTCCTGCCAGTCGAACGGCTGCTGCTCTTCCTCGACGAAGGCGCTGATGTCGATGCCGACGGCGAACTCCTCGAACTGGCGGTTGAGCGCCTCGGCCTCGCGCGTGGCTTCGGCCAGGCGTTCGAGGAGCTGGTCGCGGGTGACGTCGTCGCTCGCCGCCTGGAAGCGCTTGCGCAGCTCGGCGACCTCTTTCTGCTTGCTCTGGATGGTCTTGTAGAAGGCCTCCAGCGAGCGCAGCGTGCTTTCCGTCTTGTCCTGTTCCGCCTGCGCCAGTGCTGCGTCCGGCGCCAGCGCGGCTTCGGGGATCTCGGGCGTGTCGCCGTCGGCAGCGGGCGCGGCCGCGTTCTCGGCGCCGGCCGGTGCGGTGCCGGCCAGGGCAAGCAGCGCGGTGAGGCACAGGGCCGCGAGCGAGCCGTACGCGGCCGTGGCGGGGTTGCGGCACGGGCGCCTGCCGGCGGCCGCCGGGCGGCCGACTGGAGTCGGGAATGCAAGGGGCATCGGCAACGATCCTGTGGTCGATCGGCCGCCATGATAGCGAGCCCGCGCGCGCTGCGCTGGACTGTCGGCGGCGGCGGGCGCGGCGTGGTGCAGGGTACCGCGCGACCTGTCAGAATTCGTGCCCATGCATGCCTTGCCGCGATCCCGACTGCCGTCCCGCCACCGGCCATGAGCGATCCCGCAATCGTCGTCGGCTGGCGCGAATGGGTGGCGTTGCCGGAGCTCGGCATCGAGCGCATCAAGGCCAAGATCGACACCGGTGCGCGCACCTCCGCGCTGCACGCCTGGCAGCTCGAGCGCTACACCGAGCGAGGGGCGCCGTGGGCGCGCCTGTGGGTGCATCCGCTGCAGCGGAACACCGATCTCAGCGTCACCGTCGATGCGCCGATCGTCGATGAACGCACCGTGGCCGACTCCGGCGGCCATCGCGAACGGCGCATCGTGATAGCATCGACACTCGACATCGGCGCGGCTGCCTGGCCGATTGAGATCACCGTCACCAACCGCGATTCGATGCTGTTCCGCATGCTGCTGGGACGCACGGCCATGAAGGGGCGAATCGTCGTCGACCCGTCGCGATCCTACGCGCTCAAGAAGGCCCGCCGCGGGTAACCGCCGGCGCGGAAAAGATTACCGTGAAGATTGGCGTACTCTCCCGCAACCCGAAACTGTATTCGACCAGCCGGCTGGTGGAGTCCGCCCGCGATCGCGGCCACGACGTGCGCGTGATCGACGTGCTGCGATGTTACATGGACATCACCTCGCACAACCCGACCATCCACTACAAGGGCGAAGAGCTGACCGATTTCGACGCCGTTATTCCGCGTATCGGCGCCTCGATTACCTTCTATGGCACCGCGGTCGTGCGCCAGTTCGAGATGATGGGGGTGTACTCGGTCAACGAATCGGTCGCCATCACGCGCTCGCGCGACAAGCTGCGCTCCATGCAGCTGCTCTCGCGCAAGGGCCTGGGCTTGCCAATCACGGCATTCGCCCATTCGCCGGACGACATCGAGAACCTGATCGAGGAAGTCGGCGGTGCGCCGCTGGTGATCAAGCTGCTCGAAGGCACCCAGGGCCTGGGCGTGGTGCTGGCAGAGACCAAGAAGGCCGCGGAGAGCGTGATCCAGGCCTTCATGGGGCTCAAGGCCAACATCCTGGTACAGGAGTACATCAAGGAAGCGGGCGGCAGCGACATCCGCTGCCTGGTGGTCGGCGGCAAGGTGGTCGCCTCCATGGAGCGCAAGGCCGCGGCCGGCGAGTTCCGCTCCAACCTGCACCGCGGCGGCCAGGCCAGCCTCATCCGCATCACGCCGGAGGAGCGCTCGACCGCGGTGCGCGCGGCACGCACCATGGGTCTCAACGTGTGCGGCGTCGACCTGCTGCGCTCCAACCACGGGCCGGTGATCATGGAGGTCAACTCCTCGCCCGGGCTGCGCGGCATCGAGGAAGCGTCCGGGAAGGACATCGCGGGCATGATCATCGAGTTTCTCGAGAAGGAGAAGCAGGGTGCGCCCTCGACCAAGACGCGCGGGATCGGCTGAGGTGCGCAGCCACGAAGCATCGGCGCGGTCCGCGCCGTCGGGAGTCCGCGGCTAGCCCATGGCCGCCGCTCCGCTCGTCATCGGCGGGACGGTGATCAAGCCCGGCACGCGTACCGAGATCAGCCTGCCGGTTGCCGATCTCTACACCCACACGCCGATGACGCTGCCGGTGCAGGTCATCGCGGGGCGCAAGCCCGGGCCGACCGTGTTCGTCTCGGCCGCGATTCACGGGGACGAGATCAACGGGGTGGAAATCATTCACCGCCTGCTGCGGCTGCGTGCCCTGCGCAGCCTGCGCGGCACGCTGGTGTGTATTCCGATCGTCAACATCTTCGGCTTTCTCAACCAGACCCGTTACCTGCCGGACGGACGCGATCTCAATCGTTCCTTTCCGGGCTCCGATTCCGGCTCGCTGACCTCGCGCCTGGCCGACCTGTTCCTGACCGAGATCGCGGCCAAGTGCGAGTACGGCATCGACCTGCATACCGCTGCCGCCCACCGCAGCAACCTGCCGCAGATCCGCGCCAACCTCGACGATCCCAAGACCATGGCTTTCGCGCAGACCTTCGAGGCGCCGATCCTGATCAACTCGAACATCCGTGACGGCTCGCTGCGCGAGGCCGCCGACGAGCTCGGTGTGACCGTGGTGGTGTTCGAGGGCGGCGAGCGGCTGCGCTTCAACGAGCGCGTCATTCGCACCGGGGTGCACGGCGTGATCGCCTCGCTGCGCGCGCTCGGCATGCTGCGCACGCGCGCGCGCACCCACGAGGTGCCGCCGCCGATCATCGCGCGCAGCACGCGCTGGGTGCGCGCCGAGCGCAGCGGCATCCACCGCATTCGCGCGCGGCTCGGGCAGCGCGTGCGCGTCGGCGACTGCCTCGGTGTGCTCGCCGATCCGTCGGGGACGGTCGAGGAGCCGGTGATCTCCGACGTCAACGGCATCATCATCGGGCAGAACAATCTGCCGCTGATCAACGAGGGTGACGCCTTGTTCCACGTCGCGCGGTTCGAGGATAACCGCGAGGCTGCCGGCACGGTGGACGCCTTCCGCGATGCCATCGACTCCGCCGATCCGCTGCGCGACGTCGAGCCACCGACTTACTGAATCCTGAACCGGGGCACCATGCGGAGGGCCGGCTAGCGTGAAGGAATGGTTCAACGGAGAGGCCCTGGGCGAGTTCGCCACGGCGGCGCAGCGCTGGCTGGCTGAGCGCGTGCTGGTGAGCGAAACGCTCGTCGAACTCGGCGTGATCGCGCTGGCCGCGCTGCTCGCCTGGGTCATCGCACCGCGCCTGCGCAACGTCACCGACCAGTTCGAGAGCCGCCACGCCGCCTACGCCGCGGTGTTCCGCCTGTGGGACATCCTCGGCATCGTGATGTGGCCGCTGGTATGGCTGGCGCTGCAATGGATCGCGATTGCCGTCGCCGATGCCAACGCCTGGCGCCACGGGCTGCTCACGGTTACCGCCAGCCTGCTGACCGCGTGGGTGGTGATCCGCATTGCCTCCTCGTTCGTGCGCGATCCCATTCTCTCGCGCAGCATTGCGACGGTGGCCTGGATCATCGCCGCGCTCAACCTGCTCGGCCTGCTCGGCGAGACGGTCACGCTGCTGGACAGTCTCGCCATGCGCTTCGGAGAGACGCGCATCTCCGCCTTTACCGTGGTCAAGGGCGTGTTTGCCCTGGCCGTGCTGCTGTGGCTGTCGATGCTGCTGTCGAACGTGTTCGAGAGCCGCATCCGTGCGCTGCCCAACCTCACGCCCTCGGTGCAGGTGCTGTTTACCAAGCTGTTCAAGATCTCGCTCATCACGCTCGCCTTCGTCGCCGCGATAAGCTCGGTCGGCATCGATCTCACCGCGTTCGCGGTGTTCGGCGGCGCCATCGGCGTCGGGCTCGGCTTCGGCCTGCAGAAGATCGTGTCCAACCTCATCTCGGGCGTGATCCTGCTGCTCGACAAGTCGATCAAGCCCGGCGACGTGATCGCGGTCGACGATTACTATGGCCGCGTCGATTCGCTCGGCGCGCGTTACGTTTCGGTGACCACGCGCGACGGCATCGAGTACCTCATCCCGAACGAGGATCTCATCGTCAACCGGGTCGAGAACTGGTCGCACAGCCAGGATCTCTACCGCTTGAAGATCGGGGTCGGCGTGCATTACCAGGCCGACGTACCCAAGGCGATGGCGCTGTGCCTGGAGGCGGCGCGCGAAACATCGCGCGTGCTCGACGAGCCACCGGCGGCGTGCCTGCTGCGCGGCTTCGGTGACAGCTCCGTGGATCTCGAGATCCGTTGCTGGATCAACGATCCCATGGACGGCCGCGCCAACGTCACCAGCGAGGTCTACCTGCGGATCTGGGAGAAGTTCCACCAGCACGGTATCGAGATTCCCTACCCGCAGCGCGATCTGCACGTGCGTACGCCGGACTTCAGTGACCCGCAGGCGGCCGCCGCGCTGCTCGCGGCGCTGCAGGCCGAACGCGGGCCGACTGCGAACGACTGAGGCCGGTGCCGCCGCCGCCGGCAGCCACCGCATCGATGTTGCAATGCACACTCTGCATGCTGCATTGCACCTTGAAAAGCCGCGCGCAGCCGCTGCAAATGAACGCTTGCCACTACGGTAACGTTCAATTCTAATTGGTACCGTTCACCGTCCGGCGCGGCATCACGGCGCGCCGTATCCAGGCGTAGCCGAGACGTGATCTGCGGGTCGCGGTGAGAGGCGGTCGCGCCGTTCACAGGGGAGGCTGCCTACGCTCATGACTATCCTGGTCAATATCGACAACGGTGGCACGTTCACCGATGTCTGCATCAGTGACGGCGAACGCGTCGTCCACGCCAAGTCACCGACCACGCCGCACGACCTCACCCAGTGTTTCCTCGACGTGCTCAGGCGCGGCTCGCGTGAGCTCTACGGCGAGGACGACGTGGCACGCCTGGTCCGCGAAACGGAATGCCTGCGCTACTCGACCACCTCGGGCACCAACGCGGTGGTCGAGCACAAGGGCACGCCGGTGGCGCTGCTGGTGGACGCCGGCGAAGAGCAGAACGTCTACGGCGCCATCGCGCGCGTGGCCGACAACGCGCTGTGGGAGGCGATGGTGCCGCAGGCGCCGATCGGCATCAACGTCACCGAGGCCGGCGACATCGACGCCACCGAGCTGACCACCATCATCAACACCCTGCTCGCGCAGGGCGCGCTGCGCCTGGTGGTCGCGCTGAGCTCCGACGTCGCCGAGCAGAACGTCAAGGCGGCGCTGCTCGACCGCTACCCGCGCCACCTGCTGGGGGCGATCCCGTTCCTGGTCTCCTCCGAGCTGGTGCACGACGCCGACGTCGCCCGGCGCACGGTGACCGGGGTGGTGAACTCCTACCTGCACGCGCACATGGAGCACTTCCTCTACGGCGCCGAGGGGATCTGCAAGGACCAGCACCTCAAGCGCCCGCTGCTGATCTTCCGCAACGACGGCGACTCCGCGCGCGTGGCCAAGACCACCGCGATCAAGACCTGGGGCTCGGGGCCGCGCGGCGGCCTGGAAGGCACCTTGGCCTACGCCCGCCATTACGATCTCGATGCCGTGGTCTCGATGGACATCGGCGGCACCACCACCGATATCTCCATGGTCATCGACAAGGCCGTGCGCCTGCGCGCCTTCGGCCACATCGAGGATGCGCCGACCTCCTTCCCGCTGCCGCAGATCCACAGCTTCGGGGTCGGCGGCAGCTCGGTGATCCGCGTCGCCGGTGACCGCATCACCATCGGCCCCGACTCGGTCGGCGCGGTGCCCGGGCCGGCCTGCTTCGCGCGCGGCGGCACCGAGGCCACGCTGACCGACGCGCTGCTGGTCGCCGGCGTGCTGGACGGCGAGCGTTACCTGGGCGGCGAGCTGAAGCTCGACCGCGAGCGCGCCGAGCAGGCGCTGGTGACGCAGGTCGGTGCGCATCTCGGCGGCCGCAACGCCGCCGACAGCGCGATGGCCGTGATCAAGGCCTTCGAAACCACCATCGGCGCCGAGGTCTCGGCGGCGATCGAGCGCTCGGGGCGCAAGCCGGCCGAGACCACGCTGCTGGCCTTCGGCGGCGGCGGCCCCATCATCGCGTCCGGGATCGCGGCCGCGGCCGGCATCGGACGGGTGGTGGTCCCGCGCCTGTCCTCGGTGTTCAGCGCCTTCGGCATCGGCTTCAGCCACCTGGCCCACGAGTACCAGGCACCGCTGGACGGGGGTGCGGCCGATGCCCTGTGCGCCGAGCTCGAGGCGCGTGCGCGCCGCGACATGTACGGCGAAGGTGTCGAGCCAGAAGCCTGCCGCTACGACCGTTCGCTGTGGACGGTGAAGGACGAGGATGCGGTGGAGCGCCCGCTGAACGGCGGCAAACCGAAGGTGCCGAATGGGGAGACCGATGCGCGCGTCACCGTGCGCGCGGTCTACGAGCTGCCCGCGCTGAACCTCGCCGCCGACGAGGTCGGCAGCTACCAGCCGGTGAAGTCCGCGGCCAGCATCGACATCGACTTCGACGGCTCCGGCAGCGAGCAGATGGCGGTCGTCGACGATACCGCGCTGACGCCCGGCAGCGAGGTCAGCGGGCCTGCACTGATCCGCGGCAGCTATCTCACCTGCATGGTCGCGGCCGGCTGGCGCCTGCGCGTGACCAGCAACGGCGACCTGTTCATGGAGGGGAAATGATCATGGCCGAGCAACGCGTTGCCATCACCGAGTATCTCGAGATCGACCTGGGCGCGGAGCGCTGGCACTGCCGCCGCTGCGGGCATGACATCGGCGACGCGCGTGCGCCGTACAAGGAGGGCCTGCTGGTCTACGAACGCGACCCGCGCGAGATCCACCGGCCGATCCTGGACGCGGACAAGTACGAGTACACCTACGCGCCGGATCCCGAGTGGTGCCGCATCATCGAGTTCTACTGCCCCGAGTGCGGCACCATGATGGAGAACGAGTACCTGCCGCCCGGGCATCCGCTGACCAACGACATCGAGCTCGACATCGACAAGCTCAAGGCGCGGCACGCGCAGGGGGAGGGCGCCACCGATGCGTAGGGTCAGTGTGGATATCGGTGGCACCTTCACCGACTGTTTTCTTGCCTACGACGGCAAGTACATCGAGGCCAAGGCGCTCACCACGCATCACAACCTGGCGTCCGGCTTCATGGAGGCGCTGGAGAACGCCTGCGGCGAGATCAACCTCGGCATCAACGACGTGCTGAGCTCGGTCGACGCGGTGCGCTATGCGACCACGCTCGGCACCAACGCGCTGATCGAGCGCAACGGGCCGCGCGTCGGCGTGGTTACCACTGCCGGCTTCGAATCGACCGTGCCGCTGATGCGTGCGCGCGGTTACGGCGACGGTCTCTCGCACGCCGAGCAGACCGATCTGCCGGGCGCCGATCGGCCGGTGCCGCTGGTGCCGATCAGCATGATCGTGGGCATCGAGGAGCGCGTCGACTACAAGGGCACGGCGAATCTCTCCGTCGACGAGGACAACGTGCGCGAGCAGGTGCGCAAGCTGGTCGACGGCGGCTGCCAGGCGTTCGTCGTCGCGCTGGTCAACGCGGTGGTGAACCCGGCGCACGAGAAGGAGGTCGAGCGCATCATCCTCTCCGAGTACCCGACGCACATGCTGGGTGCGATCCCGATCGTGCTCTCGCACCGCGTGGCCGGGCGCAAGGCCGAGTACTCGCGCACCATGTCCGCGGTGCTCGACGCCTACCTGCACGACCAGATGTACCACGGCATGTCTTCGCTGGAGGTCGCTCTGCGCCGCAACGGCTACGCGCGGCCCATGCTGCTGGTGCACAACACCTCGGGCATGGCGCAGCTCAACTCGACGCACGCGCTGCAGACCATCCACTCCGGTCCGATCGCCGGGCTGGAGGCGACCGACTATCTCTCTGAGCAGTTCCGTGAGCCGAACGTCATCGCCACCGACATGGGCGGCACCAGCTTCGACATCGGGCTGGTCACTGCCGACGGCGTCAAGTTCTACGACTTCAACCCGGTCATCGACCGCTGGCTGGTGTCGACGCCGATGACCTACCTGCACACGCTGGGCGCCGGCGGCGGATCGATCGCACGCTACGACCGGCTGTGGGGCGCGGTCGAGGTCGGTCCGGAATCGGCCGGCTCCGATCCCGGTCCCGCCTGTTACGGCCGCGGCGGCAAGCTGCCGACCACGACCGACGCCAACCTCATCCTCGGTTACCTCGACCCGGACAACTACGCCGGCGGCACCATCAAGATCAATCGCCGCCGCGCCGAGCGCGCCATCGAGGAGCACGTCGCCAGGCCGGCCGGCATGACCCTGATCGAGGCCGCCAAGGCGATCAAGCGCAAGGTCGACGCCAACATGGCGAACGCGATCTTCAAGGAGGTCGCGGTCAAGGGCTACAACCCCAAGCACTTCGTGATCCTTTCCTACGGCGGTGGCGGGCCAATCCATGCCTGCGGCTACGCTTCTGAGATCGGCGTTTCGAAGATCCTCATCCCGCCGTTCAGCTCGGTGTTCTCGGCGCTCGGCGCCGGCAACATGAACCAGCTTCACATCCACGAGAAGTCGCTCTATCTCATGCTCTACGACGCGACGTTCCGCAAGGTGCTGGAAGACTACACCTCGTTCAACGAGACGGTCACCGAGCTCGAGGAACGCGGGCGCGAGGACCTGATCCGCCAGGGCGTGGCCGATGCCGACATCCGCACCCGCGTCGAGCTCGACATGCGCTACGGCAACCAGCTCGCGCAGGTCAGCGTGGTCTCGCCGATCGACCGGCTCAATTCGCCGCAGGACGTGATCACCCTGCTCGATCGCTTCAGCAACAACTACGCGACCCGGTTCGGCGAGGGCAGCCAGGCACCGGAGGCCGGCGTGCGCATCAACGTCATTCGCGTCGTGTCCTACGTCGAGCACGAGAAGCTCACGCTGGAGCGCTCCCAGGCCTCGACCGCGAACAAGCCGAAACCGCGCACCGAGCGGCCGTGCTACTTCCCGCAGATCGAGGAGCCGCTGGCGACGCCGGTCTACGATCACGGCGATGTCGCCGAAGGCATGCACGTGTCCGGACCGGCGTTGATCGAGACCCCGCGCACCACTTACCTGGTGGAGCCGGGATGGACGCTGCGCATGGGCCGGCTGGGCTCGGCCGAGGTGATCAAAGACGCATGAACCCGAATACCGGAGCACCTCCGGGGAGGTAACCGCCATGGGTGGTGATCAGGAAAAATCAGTCATCGAGAAGTTTCTCGAGGACAACGTACTGTTCCTCGGGCCGGACCCCGAGATCATGGAAGACCACAGCTGTGCGCCAACCTCGGCCCGCGAGCTGGAGGCCCTTGCCAAGTTCGAGAACGCCGACGAGATCAACCTCGTGCGGCACAAGCTGCAGACCGCCTGCAACGAATCGTTCGACATGGTCGAGCAGATGGGGGCGGCGCCCGGCGCCAAGTGGGGCGACCTGATCTCCGGCGTGTGGACCATGCACGGCGACCTCGCCATGGCCTCCATGGGTGGCGTGCTGATCTTCTCCGTGCTGACCCAGCACCCGGCCAAGTTCATCCTCAAGTACTGGAAGGACGACCCCACCGTGGGTCTCAAGCCGGGCGACATCTTCATGCACAACGATGCGCGCTACGGCAACATCCACAACACCGACCAAAGCCTCATGATCCCGGTGTTTCACGAAGGCGAGTTGATCTGCTTCACCGGCGCCATCGTGCACGAGGGCGAGAACGGTGCCTGCGAGCCGGGCGGCATGCCCTCGGCGGCCGAGTCGCCGTTCGACGAGGGGCTCAAGATGTCGCCGTTCAAGGTTGGCGAGAACTACGAGTTCCGCCGCGACATCATGACCTTCCTGCAGAACTCGGTGCGCGAACCCAAGCTGCAGCTCGAAGGCATGAAGTCGAAGCTGTTCGCGGCGATGCGCATGGAGGCCCGCGTGCGCGACGCCATCGAGGAGTACGGCGTCGACGCCGTGGTCGCGACCCTGCGCAAGACCCTCACCGACACCGAGCAGGAGACCCGCCGCCGGCTCTCGACCTGGCCTGACGGCAAGGTGCGCACCAACCTCTTCGCCGACGGCACCCTGCGCGAGAACTGCCTGATCAAGATCCGCTGCGAGCTGCACAAGAAGGACGACGAGCTGATCATCGACTTCCGCGGCTCCAGCCCTGAATTTCTCAACCGCGCCAACAACACCGTGCTGGCCTCGCTCAAGGGCATGCTGGCACAGGAATTCCTGAGCTTCGTGTGGCCCGACCTGCCGCGCAACCAGGCGGTGTTTGCGCCGATGACCGTGATCACCGACCGGCGCTCGGCGCTGCACTGCTCGCCCGATGCGCCCAACGCGCAGTCGATGATGACCTTCTTCCCCGGCTTCACCTCGATCCAGATCGGCGTGCCCAAGTTCCTGTACTCGGCCGGTCACCGCGCCACCGACGTCATCGCCGGCTGGTACAACATGATCGTCACCTTCCTCTACGGTGGCGTGAACCAGTACGGTGAGCTGGTCGGCAACGTGTGTGCCGATCTCAACGGCATGGGCGGCGCGGCGCGCTGGAACCGCGACGGCGAGCATTCGATCGCGCCGATCTTCGCGCCCATGGCCGACATCGGCGAGCAGGAGCTGATCGAGGAAGAGGTGCCGATCATGAAGATCGTGCCGAATCGCCTGATGAAGGATGCCAACGGCTTCGGCAAGTTCCGCGGCGGCCACGGCTACCAGCAGATCGCGACCATGAAAGACACTTCCATGTGGGGCTTCATGTGCTGCTCGATCGGCTCCAAGTTCCCCACCACCATGGGCATCTTCGGCGGCTACGCGCCGGGCTGCTACCCGCTGTGCAAGGTCAAGGACGTCAACGTGTTCGAGGTGATGGAAGACCAGCGTGACCTGCTGCGCTTCTCGATCGAGGACATCATGAACCAGCGGCCGTTCCCGAACGCGAAGTACAGCACCCACCACATGGGGCTGCAGCTCGAGTTCTCGCAGCCAGGTGAGCTCTACATGATCACGCAGGGCTCGGGCGGCGGTTACGGTGACGTGCTCGAACGCGAGCCGGACGCCGTCGCGCGCGAGTATCTCGACGAGCTGATCTCGATGAACACGGTGGAGAACATCTACCACGTCGTGCTCGATGCGGAGAGCGGCGCGGTGGACATGGAGGCCACCGAGGCGAAACGCGCGGCCGAGCGCAAGGCGCGCATCGCCCGCGCCAGGCCGTACAAGGAATTCGTGGCCGGCTGGGAGACCGAGACGCCGCCGGCGGACATTCCCTACTACGGTTCGTGGAAGGACCGCGACCTGCTCTACCGCGGCTCGCCGGACGACACCTGCCCGGCCAGCGACATCGTGCCCATCATGATGCGCGATCCCAAGGACGTGCGCATCGAGAAGCTCGAGGCCGAGCTCGCAGCCTGCCGCAAGGCGCAGGGCAAGGCGTGATCGCGGGCGCGGGGCGCAGGCCGCGCGCGCATCGGGTTTCGCGGTTGTCGCGGCGATGAGTGCGTCGCAGCTCGGCGCGTGGCTGGAAGGCGGCGCGGACGACTTCGTGTGGATCGAGTTCGACGCCTACGCGCACCGCGTGTTCGCCGGCGCCGGCGACGACTGGCTGCGCGACCCGGTGCGCTACGCCTCGACCCTGATCCAGGCGCAGGGCGTGATACCGACGCGTTGTCTCAGCGTCGACATCGCCGCGCCGTTCGTTGCCGGCCTGGCCGCCGCGCCGCGTGAGGCGGACGATGTCGTGGCGGCACTCGGCGCGGAGCCCGCGGCGGCGTTCGTGGACGCCGCGCTGGATGCACTGCTGCATCGCTTCGCCGGCCGCCTCGACCTGTTCCTGAAGATCCCGTCACCGCACGACCTGCTGAATGGCGGTGACGCCGGAGCCGCCATCGATTTCGACGCGCTGGACGACGTCGCCAGCGCGCTCACCGCACGGCTGCGTGCCTGCGCCGGCAAAGCGATCGCCGGTGTGCTGCTGGAGAAGGCTCGCGGTACGGCGGTTGGCGAGGACGAGGCCGACGCCTGCGAGCCGCTGCTCGGCGCCGCCCGCCACTACGACTGGCTGACGGCGCTGGCCTTCGGCAGCGTAAGCGACGGCGAGGCGAATCCCGGCGCACTGGATGTCGACCTGCTGCTGCTGCCCGCGACCCCGCTGCCGGCGCTGCCGGCCGGCGACGCCGCGCCGCGCATCGGCGGCGGCCTGGATGCCGCGTTCTGGGCCGGTGGCGCCAGCGTAACCGGCTCCGGCCGCCTGCTCTACGGTGTCATCCCGGCCGCGGCGGAGCCGGAAACGGTGCTCTCAGTGCTGCGCGCGCTTGCTGCGTGAGGCCACGCGCGCGCGGCGCCCGGTATCGAGTACGGCATCCGGCGCCAGCGCCAGCAGCAACAGGCGGTAGAGCTCGTCGAAGGCTTCCGAGACGGTGAGGTCCGTTGCGGCGTAGAAATCGGGCTCGCGCACCCGGTTGATGCCGGCGAAGACGATTTCCGCGACGAAAGCGGGCTGGATGCCGCGGAACGCACCGCCGGCGATGCCGCGCTCGATGATGCGGCGCAGGCCGGCGACCCGCTGCGCGACGTGGTCCTGCCAGATCGCACGGGCCGGCGCCCAGTCCTGGATGTCGGCGACGGCGGCCGGACGCAGCCGCTCGGCCGCGCGCACCCCGACCTGCAGGTAATCGTAGACCTGCTGGCAGGGATCGTCGGCGTCCGCGCTGGCATGGTCGGCGTCGCGCCTGAGGCGCTCGAAGAAGCGCGAGAGCACGCGCAGGACGAGCTCGTTGCGGCTGGTGGCGAGCTCGTACAGGGTGCGCTTGGAACACGACAGGCGCGAGGCGATGTCGGACACGCTGAGCTGCCGGAAGCCTTCGGCGAGGATGATCGTCTCAAGGGCATCGAGCAGTTCTTCGCCGCGCTTGCTGATCGCGCGCGCTTGCGGGTCTGTGGTGGTCGAGGTGCGCACCGGGCGGGTCACGAAGCCAACTGGGAGGTTGCATGATAACGCAGTGTCCGGCGTGCGGCGCGCGTAACGGGTGGGTGCTTCAGCGCATTTGCGGTGGCCGCGCGCGAGGTGTCGCAACGCAGCAGCGCAACTCCGAATAACTCTTTATAAATGAATTGGTTGACACCTTGTTGACCCACCCCTATATTCGCCCGTTGCAGTCACTGGGGAGAACACTGCCGCGGCTCGCTCCGTTCTGACGGCGGCTGCGAAAATCTGTGATAATCGCTGCCCCGCCGCGCTATTCCATACGGTCGCGTCGGGTGCGCAACAACTACGATACACGGCACCGCGCAAGACGGTGCCAGCGTCCAAGGTTAACTGGATAAGCCCGGCATGGAGTCCGCTCTCCGTCTCGCCGGGCCAGGGGAGTCAAGGTCTATGAAAGGCATACGCTACAGCCTCGCGTCGTTCACGATGAAACATCGTGTCCTGGTCGCCGCGGTACTTTTGGGCATCACGGCATTTTTCGCGGTTGGCTTGAGCAAAGTCGAACTCCGAACCATCTTCTCCGACCTCTTCCCCAAAGATCACCCCTACGTCCAGACCTACAAGGACCACCCGAACTTCGGGAACCCGCTGACCGTCACCATGATGGTCAAGGTCAAGGACGGCACCATCTACAACCCCGAGACCCTGGCCAAGGTGTGGCGCATGACGCGCGACATCGACCTCGCACCTTCGGTCGACCACGATCAAATCCTCTCCATCACCACCGAGAAGGCGCGCTTCGCCGAAGCAACGCCTTACGGCATCGACATGCGGCCGCTGATGGAGGACAAGTCGCCAGAGACCGACGCGGAGATCCAGAAGTTCATCGACGCGGTCGACAAGGCGCCCAACGTGCGTACCTTCCTCATCTCCGAGGACGAGACGGCGACCATCATCACGGCCACCTTCATCGAGCATTCGCTCGATTACGGCGCGACCTTCGAGTACGTGCAGAACATGGTGGAGAACGAGCGCGACGAGCACCACGACGTCTTCGTTGCGGGCCAGCCGATGCTGACCGGTTGGGTGTACAAGTACGAAGTCCAGATGCTGACGATTTTCAGCATCACCGCGAGCGCACTGCTGCTGTCGCTGGTGGTCTACATGCGTAACGTGCCCGGCGTGGTCACGCCGATCGCGGTCAGTATCGTCGCCGCGGTGTGGGGCTTCGGCTTCGTCGGCTGGCTGGGCGATCCGATCGAGCCGCTGATCATGGTGGTGCCCTTGCTACTGGTAGCGCGATCGTTCAGTCACTGCGTACAGTTCATCGAACGCTATTACGAGATCTACTACGAGATTAAGGACCGGCGAAAAGCCGCCGAGCTGGCGCTGGGCGTGATGATGGCGCCCGGTGTACTCGGCATCATCACCGACGCGGCCGGCCTGTTCCTGATCGCCATCGCGCCGATCCCGGTGATGGAACGCTTCGCGGTCTTCTGCGGATTCTGGGCGGCCATCCTGGTGCCGACCAACATGTTCCTGACCCCGATCCTGCTGTCCTATTTCCCGGCGCCGAAGAACGTGGACGTGCTCATCGGCAAGTCCGACGAGAAGACCTGGCACGATCGCATCATCTCGCTGCTCGCGGTTATCGGCTCGGTCTCGCATGGCGCCAAGGCGCGCGTAACCACCGCCATCGTGCTGGTCCTGGCCGTCATCGGTATCAGCCTGATGCTGCAGATCAAGGTCGGCAATCCGGTCGAAGGCAGCAACCTGCTGAAGGAGAGCTCGGAGTTCAACACCGCGGTACGTGCGGTCAACTCGCACTTCCCGGGCCTGATGACGCTCGAGATCGTGTTCGAGGGCAGGGATCCCAAGGGCCGCATCCTGGCCAACTCGCCGGATGCCGTCGGCACCATGATCCAGCTCCAGCGCTTCCTCGAGTCGCAGGATCCGCCGCCGGAGGCGACGCTCTCCTGGAGCGACTACCTGCCTGAGGCCAACCGCTTGTTCTCCGGCGGTAACCCCAAGTGGGCGCCAATCAACACGGACGTCGAATCGATCAACGCCGCGGTCAACGCGCTCATGGTCGGCTCCAGCCCCAAGGCCTACTCGCACGTGACCGACTTCACGATGTCGAACGGCACCGTTTCTCTCTGGTACAAGAACAACAAGCAGGAGACGGTCGACACGGCGCTCGAGCAGACGCGTCGCGGACTCGACGCGATCGGAATCGACCACGAGGAGTACCGGGTGCGCCTGGGTACCGGCGCGATTGCCCTGCAGCAGTCGGTCAACGACACGGTCGACCTGTACCAGTGGTACATCCTGGCCGCACTCAATACCGTCATCCTCATTACCTGCTCGTTTGCCTACCGCTCGATCGCGGCCGGCATCCTGCTGCTCATCCCGGTCAACTTCTCCAACGTGCTGCTCGCTTCGGTGATGGTGCTGATGGGCATCGGTCTCGACGTCAACAGCCTGCCGATCGCGGCTATCGGCATCGGCGTCGGCATCGACTACGGCATCTACCTGCTGAGTCGAATCTGCGAGGAGTTCCGTGACAACCAGCACCACGGCGAGGCCATCCAGGCCGCGGTGACGACGACCGGCAAGGCCATCTTCTTCACCGCCACCATCGTCCTCATCGGCATTCTGCCCTGGTACTTCCTGTCGGAGCTCAAGTTCCTCGCCGACATGGGTCTGCTGCTGGTCATGATCATGCTCATCAACATGATCATCGCGCTGGTGGTGTTGCCGCTGCTGGTCTACCTGTTCAAGCCCGGCTTCGTCGAGCGAGAGCACCTCATCATCTCGGAGAACGTGGACATCTCCGAGCTGATGGCGGCACACGACGCTCCCGCAAAATCCTGAACATGAGAACCCCGGATTCAATGATCATGAAATTTGTAAATACCCGACTTCGCGGACTGCCGCTCCTCACGGCCGCGCTGCTGAGCTTCCTTCTCGCCGCGCCGGCCGTCGCGCAGGATGCGGGCGGCAGTGATGCGACCATCGAAATCGTGCGCCAGGGCATCCCGCACGACGCGCTCTACGCACTGGAGATGAGCGGAGAGTGGGGCCTCGCGGTCGGCGCTTTCGGCCTCATGCTGGAAACCACCGATGGCGGCGGCACCTGGAATCTGCTGCCGCCGAAAACGCCGCTCGCCATTCTCGGCGTGGCGCGCGCCGGCGATCGCTACATCGTGGCCGGGCAACAGGGCCTGGTGATGACGCGCCAGGGTGACGGTGACTGGACCGTGACGGAAAGCGGCTTCACCGAGCGCGCGCTGAACGTCGCCATCCACGAATCGGGCCTCGCGATGGTGGTCGGCGAATTCGGCTTCATGGCCCGCTCGCGCGACTTCGGTGCGACCTGGGAGCGCATCACGGTCGACTGGGGCGAGTACAACGAGGAAGGCTACGAGCCGCATCTCTACGACGTGGTCATCAAGGACGACGGCTCGCTGCTGGTCGCCGGTGAATTCGGACTCATCCTGCGCTCGACCGATTCCGGCGACTCGTTCGGCGCCGTGCATACCGGCGACCAGTCGGTGTTCGACATGCAGCTCGCGCGCGACGGCACCCAGGGGGGCTACGCGGTCGGTCAGGAAGGCCTGGTGCTGAAGACCGTCGACGGCGGACTTACCTGGCAGAGCCTGGAGGTCGACACCAATGCCAACCTGCTCGGCGTGTGGTCCGGCAACAGCGAGGTCGTGATCACCGGCATCCGCGAATTGCTGCGCTCCAGTGACGACGGCGCCTCGTTCAGCAAGGCCCCGGATCTCGAGATCATCCGCACCTGGTTCCAGGGCGTCGCCGCAGGCGTGTCCGAGACCCAGGCCGGCGAGCGCGGCTTCCTGCGCCAGCAGAGCGTTTACATCGTCGGTCACCGGGCAACCATCGCGCGCGTCATCAAGTAGCGGTTTTTCCGCCCTTTTCTCCCGACCACGACCGGCCCAGTGCCGGTCGTGGCGTTTCTGCTTCCATGCGCTGGCGTGTGTTGTGCACCTGCAACATTTTCGTGGTGTTGCAGGATCGCAACAAGCTGCCCGAAAAATGCAGCGCTTATCCCGAAGAATGTTGGAAAAACCCGTTGACATCGGGTTTTAAATCGGTGCTAATAACGCCACTGCCGGCTAGCCGGTGGTGCGCCTTTGCACTGTGCTAGAGATACAACAATTCAATTTTCTCGCAGCACCGGGGCCCAAGCACACAATTACGTGAAGAGGAGAGCGGGAGTGATGAAGCACACAATCACGCGGATGCTCATAGGGGGAGCAGCGGCAGGCAGCGTCCTGTTCGCAGGCACCGCCGCAGCAATCGACTGGAACGTCACGGGTATCGTTCGGCAGGAGATCGCGGTAAGCATCTCGTCCACCGAGAACCCGAACAACCTTTACGGTAACCCATTCAACAACCGCATCTGGCCGCATGCTTCCCATGCGGGTTTCGGAACGAACGCAGGCGTTCCATTCGCGGGATTCAATTCGCCGTTCGCTAACTCCAACACCCCCACAACCCTCTATGTCGATCCCGACGGCAATGCACTTGGGGGCGTAGGTGGCATCTTTTCAGCCGCTTTCGCAGGTACCGGGCCAGCGACCCCTCGGGGTGTCGGGTTCGACCCGGGAACAGTGCTCGGTCTGCCGGCGGGTGCATTCACCGCCAACCCGGTCGATTGCCATTATGCCTATCAACGCGCACTCGCAGCGGGTGCCGCCGGCGGTGCCGCGGGCTTCGGGCCGCGTGTCCTCTCGGACGGACTCTCCGCACTAGCTGCCAATGGTTTTGCGGGTACCTGCGGCGTAGGGCCCGGGGGCGGATTCGCGGCGCCTGGAACTATTGAGTCACCTAATCAGCAGGGCGAATCAGAAGATCCGACGTTTAACACCTTCAACACCCGATTGGAGGTCGATGTTCAAGCGCGTTTCAATCGCCAGTGGTCGGCCTATATGAAGGTGCGTGCCTGGGTCGATAACTGGGAACACTTCACGGATGCCGACGGTGGCCACCAGTTCAGCGGTGGGAGCTTCTTTTCGAACAGCCGCTCGCAGTCGTTCTGGAGTGGCGGTCGCGCGACAATCTCGGAGCTAAGCTCTGACGACGCCATCATCGACATCCCGGCTTTCTACGTCGACTGGCAGGACGGCCCACTGTGGGTGCGTCTCGGCAACCAGACCATCGCCTGGGGCGAGGCCTACTTCTTCCGTACCACGGACGTCGCCAACGGCCTCGACCTGCGCCGCCACCTGACGCTCGGCCCGGGCGCCGAGGAGTACCAGGATCAGCGCATCGCCTCGCCGGGTGTCCGTGTCAGCTACACCTTCAACAACGGCTACGAGATCGACGCCTTTGTGCAGATGTTCCAACCGACGGTCTTCAACGGACCAAACACGCCGTACAACCTCGTCAACGTCAATGGCGCGCGGCTGGATGATTCGGTGGGCGAAGAAGATGCTGAAAACGCGATCAACTTCGGCGCCAAACTGACCATGCCGCTGACCGATTCGCTGACCGGCTTCGTCGCCTACGTTAACCGACGCAATCCTGATGGCGTCTTCGTCAACGCGGATTCGCCGACGATCTGGCGCGGCGCGCCGAACCCTGGCTGTCTGAATACCTTCAACGATACCCTGAACGTTCTCGCGAACGGCGCCGTTCCTGCAACGGCCGCAGGAAGTGTCGCAGGTGTCAACGCGAACCTGAGGGCCTTGGGCGTCACTCCGTTCCCGACCCTGGTCAACACCAAGGCGCCAAATACAGCGCGCGGTTGCGGCTCTGCATTCACGCCGGATCCCAACGCACCCGGTACCGTCCAATACTGGGATATTCTTGCATCGTCGCGCATTAATAATGCCACTTATTTGCGTAACATCGTGAACGACTTCCCGGCCAGCCGCTGGGCAGTTCGGGACATTTTCGGCTTCGGCGACGAGCAGACCTTCGCCGACAGCATGCGAACGCTTGAGGGCTTCCGTTCATCCCTGGGTTCCCTGCCCCAGTGGGTCGGACGGCGTTTCAAGCGCGAACAGATCTTCATGGCCGGCGGCAATTACATTATCTCGATGGACGACCCGAACTCGATCTTCGACCAGATGATCGTACGCGGCGAAATCGCGATCACGCCAAACAAGAATCTGACCACGAGCCTCGATTTCGATACCAAGGAAGTCGATGACGTGGTGTCGGCGCTGATCCTCGAGAAGTACCATCGTATCTCCAACGATTTCCCGGCAACCTATTTTGTTGCCCAGTGGATGCATCGTACGTCGACCGATCTGTTCGGCCGTGATTTGGATATGAATGACGCCCCAACCTACTCGGACTTCGTGGATCCGGTTACAGGCAACTTCACCGAAGCGGCGTGGCGCCCGGATGCGATGACACCCAAAGGCACTGATAACGCCAACTACGTGGTGTTCGCCTTCCAGCAGCCGTTCCCCAACCTCATCTGGCGCTTCGACATGTCGGTGCTGGTTGACGTTGCCGGCGGCTACCTGGTGCAGCCGGGCCTGCGCTACCGTCCGTCCGCGGACTGGCAGTGGGACCTGTACGCGACCATCATCGAGTCTCCCGGTGGCGACAACGACACCATCACCGAGACCATCGACTGGGCTGACGAGTTCTTCCTCCGCCTGACCTACTTCTTCTAGGCCTTACCGCCACGAAGAGACGAAGAGCCGGCCCAGTGCCGGCTCTTTTTTTGCCCGCCCGCGATGCACCGCGATCACGCCGCGATGCGCGTCGCGCATGCGGCACTGCGGCATGCGGACGCAGATGACGTGCATCAAGATGCAGTGGCCCGCTATCGTCGACGGTGGTGCCGAAGGCGCGCCGCGCGCTCGGCTTGTTCACACAATTTAGCGCCCACGTCGGGACGATTCCGCTATCCTAGGCAGCCCGACTCAACCGAGGTCAGACCCCGCCCATGGATCCCACGACGAACCCCGGCCTGCTGCAGGAAATCATCAACGGCGCGACCATGCTGCTCAAACTGGGCGGGCCCGTGGTCGGCGTGCTGCTCGTGGCCTCGGTGCTCGGGCTGGCGCTGGCACTGGTCAAGTTCCTCCAGTTTTCCGGCGCCGGGCGGGCGACGCTCAAGCGCCTGGATACCGCGATCGACCAGTGGCAGGCGGGCGAACACGACAAGGCCACCACGATACTCGACCGCTCCCGCCTCGGCATCGCGGCTGACCTCAAGTACGGCCTGCAGAAGCGCGCGACGATGGAGCCGGACCTGCTGCACGACGAACTGCTGCGGCGGGCGTCCGCTTTCCTGCGCGGCTATGCGCGCAACCTGCGGCCGCTGGAGCTGATCTACTACCTCGCGCCGGTGCTCGGATTACTGGGCACGGTGCTCGGCATGATCGACGCCTTCCGCGGGCTCGCCGTGAGCGCGGGCGCCGCCGGTGAATCCTCGGCGCTTGCGAGCGGGATCTGGGAGGCGCTGCTCACGACCGCGGTCGGGCTCTCCATCGCCATCCCCTTCGCGGTCATGCACGCACTGCTCGAATCCAGGCTCGAATCGCTCGCCGACCAGGTGACCGACCTCGTCACCCGCATCCTCACCATGAGCGAGAATGCCTGACGTATGGACGCCACCCGGCAGGCATTGATGCCCATGCGCCGCCATCGGCGCTCGGGGCGCATGTCGCTGACGCCGCTGATCGACTGCGTGTTCATCCTGCTGGTGTTCTTCATGCTGCAGACCAATTTCCTGCGGCCGCGCGCGATCGAGTTCTCGCAGTCGGCCAGTAGCGCCGGTGCGCCGAACGACTCGACCATGATTGCCGTCGACCTGCACGACAACGGCAGCGTGTGGCTGAATGGCGGCGAGAGCTCCATCGACGCGCTGCGCGCCTACGCCGCGAGGATCTCCAGCCCCGAGGAAACCCGGGTCATGCTCGCGGTCGATCCGGACGTCATCCTGCAACGGGCGGTAGACGTGATGGATCTGTTCAACCAGCACGAGATCTA
Organism: Gammaproteobacteria bacterium; assembly: GCA_041984235.1. Lineage (GTDB taxonomy): Bacteria > Pseudomonadota > Gammaproteobacteria > JBHIYN01. Next base: position 6,814 of record JBHIYN010000028.1, on the reverse strand, counting down.
CAACATCTCCATGGCTGCCGCGAAACGCTTCGAGTAAGCCACGGGCGAAGGGGAGCAGCGCCATGCCGCGAAAGATTCGCCGGGGATCGGATTACCAGGACCTGCGCCGCCGCCTGGTCGGCAACAAGGCGACGCAGGAAGAGAACGTGATCCCGATGATCAACGTGATTTTCCTGCTGCTGCTGTACTTCATGATCGCGGGCAATCTGCAGCCGGATTACGATGTAACGCCGCCGGTCGCCACCCGCGACGCTGAACCTTCACCGCAGGTGCCCACTCTAAGCGTGAAGAAGGACGGCTCCATGCGGCTCGAGAACCGTCCTGTTTCACAGGAGCAGCTCGAAGTGGAACTGGCAAAGCTCAGTGCTCACGAGAAGATCAAGATTCACGCCGATGCCAAGGTCGACGCGCTGACGGTATCGAAGATCATGAAGACCGCGTCGCAGGCGGGCATCCTGCAGTTCGTGCTCGTCACCCAGAAGCGGGTCGAAGGGAGCTGAGATGCTGCGCCGCTCGACGCGACGCCTGGTCGTCTGGGTCAGCCTGCTGGCGCTTTCCGCTGTGGTCCACGCCATCGTCTCCTGGCGGGTGGGGCGCCAGATCGAGCCGCTGGCTCCGCTGCCGCCGAGCGAGGACGAGGTTGCCATCATCATCGAGCAGCCACCCGAGGTGCTGCTCGAGAAGCCCGAGCCACCGGAGGAGCAGCTCGAGTTCGAGGAAGACCTCGAGCTCGATCCGCCCGAGATCCTGATCGCGCCCAAGGCCGTGGCGCCACCACCGCCCGACGTCACCACCGCACTCGAGGCGCAGTCCGGCGGCTTCCAGGGCATCGATATCCCGACCGGGCTGACCGCGGTGCCGCTCAGCGAGGGCTCCGGCATCGGCGGTTTCAAGACCGGCATCGGCAATGGCCTGGGCGACGGCACGGCGCGCTTTGCCGCCTACATCGCCGGGCTGCGCGCGGCCGGTCTGGACGTGGTGTTCTGTATCGACGCGACCGGCTCCATGGACTGGGTCATCGAGGAGGTCAAGGACCGGATCGAGGATATCTCCCAGATCGTGCGCTCGCTGGTGCCGATTGCCCGTTTCGGCTTCGTCGCCTACCGCGATCGCGACGACCCAGAGTTCACCACCCGCGTGCAGCCGCTCACTTACAGCACCGGCAAGCTCTACCGTTTCCTGTCCCGTCTCGAGGCCAAGGGCGGGGGCGACTGGTTCGAGGCGGTCGATGCCGGCCTCAAGGACGCCATCGAGCAGTCCGGCTGGCGCCTCGGCGCGCGCAAGCTCATCATCGTCATCGGCGACGCGCCCATGAAGGAAGGCCAACTCGACAAGGTCGTGAACCTGGTCGAGTACTTCCGCCGCAATGGCGGCACGGTGTCGACGCTGGACGTCAGCGACCAGGCCAACCCGCACCTGCTCGAAGCCAAGCTCGGCCGCAAGGTCAGCCGCGCGCTGTACCGCAACGCGCCCATGCACGACTTTCTCGTCATCGGCGAGGCCGGGCGCGGGGATACCGCCACGCTGGACGGTGAGCTCAAGCTGACCAAGCGTCTCATCAAGCTGATCATGGGCGACCAGTTCGCCAACGAGATGCAGGCCCTGCTGGACGTGCTGTGATGGTGAGCCTGAGTGGCATGCAAGAGCGGGTCACACGCGCACCGCTGCGCGCCGTCGCCGCGCTCGCGCTGCTGCTGTGCGGCGGGGCGGCCGTCGCCGCAAGCGGCAGCGCCGCGATCGAGCAGGCACGCGGCTTCCTCGCGCGGCTGCAGGGGCAGCCTCCGGCAAAGGAGGTGTTCGAGGTCGCCAACACCATCGGCCCCGTGATCGACGAAGTGCGCCAGTCACAGGTGTCGACGGCGGACCTCGAGACCCTGCGCAAGCTGCTCGAACAGATGCGCCAGGTGACCGAGAAGCGCCTGGAGGCGATCGAGGGCGAGACCAACGAGAACGAGGCCGCGCTCGAGCGCCTGTACCGTTCGCAGGTATGGGACGACATGAGCTTCGCCCTGGCCGCCTTTCCCTACTGGCGCGCCTGGGTCGACCTCGAGCTGGCGCGGCGCATCGAGGATCGCGGGTTGCGTACGCAGGCCCTGCTGCCGGCCGAGAAAGGCTTCCGCGCCGCCTCGATGCAACTCTTCCGCCCGGGACTGGTTTACGGCGGCTGGCTCGGGCTCGGTTACGTTGAGCTCGAACGCGGGCGCAACGACCGCGCCATGAAGATCTTCGAGAACCTGGATACCGCGCTGGCGTCCGAACCAGACTCGCCGGTGCGCGAAGCGGTGCAGCTCGAGCTGCGCCTGCTCGAGGCCAAGAGCGGGCAGGTCAAGACCGACCGCCGCGGGCGCGCGATCGACGCTACCGAGGCGCGCCTGCTGCGGGTAGAGGCGTTTGCCCTGCTACAGGACAGCCGCAAGACGGGCGGGCGCCCGCTGGAGGCAGCCGAGCGGCTGCGCGCCATCATCGAGGCCGGCCACATCGACCAGTCGCTGCTGAGCGACATGATGATTTACGCCCAGGAGCTGTCGGGCGTCGACGTCGGACCTTACACCGATCTCGCAGGTGCCGAGTTCGCGCTGCAGTACGAGCACTACTACAACGCCATGCAGAAGTACGAGGCCTTCTTCAAGGCGGTGGTGCCGCCGCGCAACCTCGATCTCAGCTACTACCGATACCGCTGGGCGGTGGCGGCGTACAAGGCCGAGATCTACCAGCCGGCAGTCACCATCCTGGAGAAGCTGCTGCGCGAGAAGAACCTGCCCGAGGACCTCGACAAGAACGCCTCCAAGCTGCTCTATGCCGTGTATGCCGCGCGCGAGCAGGGCGGCGGCTCGGCGGCCAACCGCAAGAGCCTGCGACAGGCCGCGCAGCGCTTCGTGCGCAAGAGCCCGAACGACGCCGATGCCGACTCGGCGCGGCTGATGATCGCGCAGACCGCGTCAAATGCCTCGACCGCCCTGCAGTCGCTGAACCAGATCCAGTCCTCCGGCAAGTTCAAGGGCGACGTCCAGCGCACGGCCTACCAAATCATCGCGCGCGACTTCAGCAACAAGATCGCGCGCTCGAAGATCGCGCTTGCCAAGGGCCTGGCGAAAGACGGCATTCGCGCGTTCCAGAAGCTGCCCAAGGCGGACAAGGCCGACCCGTTCAATTTCGCCATCCTGCTGCAGATGCGCGCCCTGGTCGACGAGCAGCCGGAGGAGGTGCTGAAGGCGATCGATTTCATCGAGCAGAAGGAGCAGTCCAACCTCGACATCAAGCGCGCCCTGGCATGGTCGCGCCTGCAGCTCTACGATCGCATGGGCGACAACGCCAAGGTCGCCGGGTTCATCGCGCAAACCGCCGCGCAGGGCATTGCGAGCTGGCAGATGGAGTTTCTCTATCCTTTCATCGCCGAGCGCGAGGATGTCGCGGAGCGCCTCGAGCTGGCGCGCCTGGCGGCGCCGGGGGCGAAGGATCTGCCGGACATGGATCGGCGTTTCCGAGCCCTCATCGTCGAGGATCTGCTCGCCCTGGGCGACGCCGAGGCGGCGTTCGACACGGCACGGGAGTTCACCCGCGAGCACCCGACCTCGGGCGACGCCTGGCAGCTCCTGGCGCGCGCCGCGGAGGCGACCGAGAAGCCGTTCGAGGCCGACCAGGCCTGGGGCGTGATCACGAACAAGGCGGTGCCGACCATGGCCATCTGGTGGGAAGGGATGCTGAACCGCGTGCGTATCCGCAGCCACTCGACGCGCCCCGACCAGGCCTGCTCCCTGCTCGCGGAGGTCGATCGGGCCGCCGAGCACATGCCGGCCCAGTACGCCTCCGACTTCGAGGCCGCGCGCGCCAGCGCCGCGTGCGGCGCGGCCCGGGCCGCGGTCGATTCCTGACACCGGCCGCGGCCGCCGTCCGCACCGGCATTCGTCGCGCTCCCCGTCCCACCTTGAAACGTCTCCCCGTTACCCTGCTCACCGGGTTTCTCGGTAGCGGCAAGACGACGCTGCTGCGCGCCGCCTTGTCCGATCCGGCCTTCGCCAACACCGCGCTGATCGTCAACGAGTTCGGCGAGATCGGTATCGATCACCTGCTGGTCGCCGATCTCGCCGAGAACATCGTCGAGCTGCGCGACGGTTGCCTGTGCTGCACCATCCGCGGGGATCTCGTGATGACCCTGCGCGATCTCTACCAGCGCCGCTGCCTCGACGAGATCCCGCGCTTCGAACGCATCGTGGTAGAGACCACCGGTCTGGCCGACCCGATTCCGCTGATCCACACGCTGATGGCGAATCCGCCGCTGATGCGGGTATTCGAGCTCGACGCCGTGATCTGCATGGTCGACGGCGTGCATGGCGGGGCCACCTTGAGCACGCATGAGACCGCGGCGAACCAGGTCGCCCTGGCCGATCTCGTCGTCATCAGCAAGACCGATCTGATCGACGCCGCCGACCTGGCCGGGCTCGAGCGTCAGGTGCGCGCGATCAACCCCGGCGCCGAGATCATCGAGGCCGTTCACGGTGCGGTACCGCCGGCGCGCCTGCTCGACCGCGGAGCCTTCCAGCCCCGGCCCGGCGGCGAGGGCCTCGAGCGCTGGCTGGCCGACACGCCGGCCCGTCACCACGATCACGGTGGCGCCTACGACACGCACGTGATCAGGCATCCGCAGGCGCTCAGCCTGGCGGGTACCAGCGTGTTCCTCAATCACGTCGTCAACGAGTTCGCAGACAACATTCTGCGCATCAAGGGGCTCGCGGGATTTCGTGAGAAGGGCGGACGCCCCGCGGTGTTGCACGCCGTGCAGAACAAGTTCTACCCTGTTTTGTGGCTGGACCACTGGCCCGACAGCGACCATGACAGCCGTCTCGTTTTCATCGGCCGTGAGCTGGACACCGCCGCTCTGGACGAACGCTTCGCACGTTTGTGTGTCTGAACAGTAACGCGGCGCAGTCTATGCGTGCTGCGACGCAAAAAAATGAACCGGCGGGCAGGCGCGGGCGTAAGCACTGAACCGCTGCCGTCCGCGCTACGACTTACCGAAAACACCCCAGGGGAGTAACCCATGTTCCGAATCAGGAAGTACGACGTCGACTACAGCCGTCGCCGTTTCGTCGAGAATACCGCGGCCGGTATGCTCGGCGCCGGCGTGCTTGCGCCGGTGTGGACTACCGCCGCCGAGAACGGTGATTTCAGCGCGTCGTACCCGGACGAGTTGCTGTCGATCGAGAACTACACCAAGGGCGCCCTGAAGCCAGGCGACATCATCGACGCCGACAATGTCGATCTCGTCCAGGATCTGCTCGACGGCGTGCGCTACATGCAGATCAAGCAGCAGGGCCGCAAGCTGGAGCTGGTCAAGGCGACCACCGACATCACCAGGCTCTCGCCGGTCGAGTACATCGAGGCCACCCTGCGCCACAAGGGCATGGCGAGCTTCGACGACAACGGCAACGTCGTCGTCGAGGGCGGCAAACCCTGGGTCGGCGGGAACCCGTTCCCCGAGCCGACCAGCGGCCTCGAGCTCTTCGCCGCCATCACCCTGACCTGGGGCCGGCATGACGTCTCGTTCTACCCGGTCAAGACCTACGAGCAGGACAAGGACGGGCGCATCGGCTACCGCTACGAGCTCGCCTGGTGCGAGTTCGCGCCGGTCGGACGCATCAAGGTCGAGCCCACGCCCTACTGGCCGGGACACGAGGACAAGCTGCGTTACCAGTCGGTGTTCTTCACCATTCCGCAGGATTACAAGGGCTCTTCGTTCCTCAACATCTGGCCTTACGACCAGCGCAAGTTCCCGGATCTGCTGGGCTATCTGCCGCAGTTCAAGCGCGTGCGCAGCTTCCCCACCAGCCAGCGATTCGAGCCGCTGCTGCCCGGCTCGCACCTCTACTTCTCCGACACCTGGGCGGCCGGCGATCCCTATCTGACCTGGGGCAACTTCAAGATCATCGGCCGCGGGCCGTTCCTCGCCGGGCTGACCGAGAATTGGGATTCGGACGACGAGAACTGGGAAGGCAAGACCCACGGCGGCCCCAAGGGCGACCAGTTCTGGGACACGCGCGTGGAGCTCGTGCCGGAGGCCATCATCTGCGAGGCCGAGCCGACCGGCTACGCGCGCGCTCCGATCAGCAAGAAGCGGGTATGGTTCGACGCCCGCACCGGCCTCCCCATCCTGATGGTGACCTACGATCGCAAGGGCGACATGTTCAAGTCCTTCGACGGCGCCTATTCCGTCTACGACAACAAGGGCAAGCAGGTCATGGACGGCAACTATCCCTACTGGTCGTGGACCCATGTGCACGCCCACGACGTGCAGAGCGACCACATGACACGCCTCAAGCAGGTCAGGGAGATCTCGGGCGGCTGGAGCTGGTGGGTCAACCGCGGGCTGGACGTCTACGACGAGTTTCTGACGAAGGCGGCGCTGCGCCGACTCGGCACCTAGCCGGCACGTTCTGGAGCTACTGCGGAGGCCGTCCGCGGCGTTGCGGGAATCGCTGCGCTGCTCACGTACTGATGTACGCTGCGCTGCTCGCGAGTCCCCGCGCCTTGCGGCCGGCCTTCCTCGCTACGCTCCAGAGCGCGCCGGGCCGTGGTTCAGCGCGCTTTTCGCTCCCTCCGGTACGTTCTGGAGCTACTGCGGAGGCCGTCCGCGGCGTTGCGGAAATCGCTGCGCTGCTCACGTACTGATGTACGCTGCGCTGCTCGCGAGTTCCCGCGCCTTGCGGCCGGCCTTCCTCGCTACGCTCCAGAGCGCGCCGGGCCGTGGTTCAGCGCGCTTTTCGCTCCCTCCGGTACGTTCCGGAGCTACTGCGGAGTCCGTCCGCGGCGTTGCGGA
>JBHIYN010000027.1:0-46778 GCA_041984235.1 Gammaproteobacteria bacterium | reverse complement strand
GAAACTCAACACACGTCCCAGGCGAATCCTAGGCGTGAGAACACCGGAGGAATGTTATGCAGCAGCTTAGTCAGTCCTGTTGCACCTCACTTGTTAATCTGCGTGCCCAATTCACTAGCCCATCAGCCTTGGATGAATTCCCGCATATTCTCGATGGAAGCGCGAAGTTCATCGAAAGTATAGGGACGGTTATTCGTATTCTCCGGATGATGAATCTGGTGCCTGATATATTCAGTTAAGGTGATTTGCAGTTCCGTTTTGGTGCCGTTCGAGTGCAGCTTCGTGTATGGCATCGTCGGGTTTGCGGCTTTGTACTCCCCGATCCGATCACAGCTCTCTAGGTAACCGTATAGCTCGTTATGGTATTCAGGTGTCGGGTCACCGAAGGCTGCGTAGCTAACCTCATTTAAACTGGGATACGGGAGTTCACTCTCTTCGATTGCGCGAATCCGTTCGGGTCCTTCGCGGGACACTAAAAGCAGATCTTCAAATCGAAGCTGCTTAACGAGTTCTGGGCTGTGCGTGGTAAGGAGGACTTGGGCGGAGTCGGTTTTCGACAAAGCTACGAGCGCTGACACTAGGGCGCGTTGATGATCCGGGTGCTGCGATGTTTCGGGTTCTTCGATTGCGTAAATTACGTTCGCTACTTCGGCTTCTTTTTTGCGGCGTTCCGCGTCTGCGCGAAAAAAATTCAATAAAACGAGACGCTTTACGCCACTGCCTCGCTTATTTATAGGAATGTCATCGTCGCCGGCGATACTCACGTTCTTAAAGACATCGGCCCATTTAAGCTCTGAAGTAGCGGGGACGTTTGGATTTAGAGAGTTCGCGATTTCCGGATTCATTTCGTTGAGCTTTTCTGGTGTCGCAGCTGCCACTTGGTCGAGGCGCTCTTTTACTCGTTTAGCGACGGCATCGAGATCTTGTTGGATCTTTGAGTCACCTAGAATTTGTCTCACCGCCAAGCTCATCGGGTCCTGAATCTCGGTATCACCGTCACTATTCTTCCGGTCTGATTGAAACAGGGTATAGAGTGGAAGATATGACTTCAGCTGCTCCCAAATAGTCTTGCTATCAATTTTAGATACGTCGATCTCCACATCGTCGAAGATAAGCTCAGCTTGGCCTTCCCAGATCGATCTTCTTAGTTCGGCGTTCTTGGATCTATCTGTGCACTCGAGCCCTTGAGCATCCAGAATACTTTTTAGCTCAGCATTCTTTTTTAATAGAAGATCTGCGCACTCGGGATTCGTCGGGTGACGTGCGCGGATAAACACCCGTTCTTTACCGGCATTTGGGTAACGCTTTACGACCTCTAAGTTTCCTTCCGAATTAAGAAGGTACTCAGATGCCAATGTCGTCGAATTCGTTGCGTCAATGACGATCTCGTCCGGTAGTTGCGTGAACACTGTCGAGATCTCGATTTCATTTCGACCTTCCGCTAGCCCATGCTTATTTATATCGTCTTTGTCGAGCTTTACGCTTCCCTTACCGCCGTTAAAGAAAATATCTAGAGCCTCCAAAACGGCGGACTTACCGACATCGTTTCGTCCAACGAGCACACGGAGATCGGATACGGGGACGTCTACCGTGGAGTCGTAGCCGCGGAACCCCGAGATTTTTATCGCGATAAGTTTCATAGGCGGCTATTTCGTGGTTTCTACAGGAGGCACATGGGCATCTAACGTCGCAATAACCTGCACTTGACGGCGACCGACCGGAGCGACAGCGCAGGAAGGGAGCGGTCAAGTGTCAGGTTCATTGCATTGTTAGGCGCGTACCAACTCTTTGGCCCCGTTGTCTTTCTCAACGAGTTTGAACTGATCTTCTCCAAGCATGTGGAGCAATCCGTTCAGTTTTGAAGCGGGTCCAATAATAGTTGCGAGATTCCCGGTGCCTGACCTAATTGATATCGCAAAATGTTCGCCTGAAACGGCATCGAGAGAATGAATAGTTTTCGCAATGAATACGCCGAAGGGAACTAGAAAAAGTATTGTCGCTTGCTTGCTCGCCAAAAAGCTGGAGAACTCAGTAGCGCCCATTTTTCCAAAAATGAACGCAAATACTGCCGCTCCTACTGCTAAACCGGCAATGAGGCCGGATCGTATCGCTTGAGACCTTACCTCTTCTTTAGGAATTGGAACCGCGTCAACAGTTCGTACGTTATCGGACAAAAACTCTGCGAGGGTTTTTCTCTTCCCTCCGGCAACCGAGACTGCCTCAACGTGCAACTTAAATACGCCTTCAGACAAATCGAGCCTTGCTCCCTCGAATGCGCGTACGTCTAAGCCAAGGACCGCCGTGCTTCGGAGGAACTCGTCGTAGCCTTCAACAGCGTGCCTCGGAACCATGCATTCAAGGTAGATAATTTTGGCTTTTCTTGATTCGGGAAATTCGAACTTTATAAACCACTGATCTCCTATCTTTCGTCCGATAAGACTTCCTTCACGCACTTTCTCAATAACGTCTAGAGGAGCTATTCTTTCCTTTTCTGCGAAACTCTCAACGGTGATAAATCCATCGGGGGGAGAAACGCTACTCTGGGCCTTTTCGTTCATTGCGCTACCTAAATTGATCTTTTGGTACGAACGGCATTTTTCGCTATCTGATTCGTGGATTGAAGTGACTCTCGTAGCGCCTAACAGTTAGTTAGACAGAATCCGAGCGCACCCAAGCGCACCCATTCCGAAAATAGCGAGTTAGGCAGAATCTGCCTAACACACTATTTACGGTCACCAGGTTCTTCGCCGTCAGTTCGGCGCCGGTCGCACCGGTCCTGGCCCGCTCGCCAGGGCGCCGATGAGCGCATTCTTCGCAAGTGACGATTGCCGCCGAGGTGGCGGGCATCAGGCTGCGGTCAGCAGGGAATCGCGGAGGTGCCTGACGAGCCACCCGTGGAGGCGGGCGGCTGCCTTTGCGGCGAGCCTGTCTCCGGCCAGCACTGCGGTCCTGGTTTCGTATTGACCGGGCAAGGCGAGCGCCACCCGCACGCTGTTCCCCGTCATCGTCGTAAGCGGCAAACGTCCCTGCGAGTGCGGCAACCAGCGTTCCGTGCATGCGCTCTGTCCTTGATCCTGCAGCCAACTCTACCCCTGCCTCCCCCGCCCCTCAAGCGGCTACCGTTGCCAGCCAGGCCGGGAACGGCCTATGTTGAAGCAAAGGGGAGAGGCAGCATGGCAACGACGGGATTCATCGGTACCGGCACCATCGGCGCGCCGATGGCGGGGCGGCTGCTCGAGGGCGGGTATTCGCTGATGGTCTGCGATCGCGCCCCGGAAGCGGTTGCGGCAATGGCGGCGCAGGGGGCGCAGGTCGCCGCGGATGCGGGCGCGGTTGCTGCGGTGTGCGCGACCGTGTTCCTGTCCCTGCCCGGGCCGCAGCAGGTCGAGGCCGTGGTGCTGGGCGAAGGGGGCCTGTTGTCGTCCGCCGGCGCGCTGCGCACCATCGTCGACCTCTCGACCAACGACCTGGCGCTCAACCGCCGCCTCGCAGCGGTCGCGGCCGAGCACGGCGTGGACTACCTCGATGCGCCGGTCTCGGGTGGCGCGGTAGCGGCGCGCAAGGGGGCGCTCACGGTCATGGTCGGGGGTGACGCGGCGGCCTTCGAGCGCGTGCGGCCGCTGATCGCGTGCTTCGGTGAGCACGTGCACCACCTCGGGCCGGCGGGCGCCGGTACGCTGACCAAGCTGGTCAACAACCAGCTCTTCCTGTGTGCGAGCGTGCTGCTGCAGGAAGCCTTCCTGATGGGTGCGGCCTCGGGCATGACGCCGGACGAGCTGCTGCCGGTGCTGGAGACCAGCTCGGCCGGCGCTTACGTGGCGCACGCGCGCATGCTGCTCTCGCAGCGCTATGACCTGGGGGTGTTCGCGCTCGGCATCGCGGAGAAGGACATTGCGCTCGCGCTCGCCGCGGGCGAGGCGGCCGGGGTCGCGATGCCGGCGACGGCGGCGGCCCACGGCGTCTACCGCGAGGCGCTGGCGCAGGGGCTCGGTGACGCGGACTTCTTCGCCACGCTGAAGGTGCTGGAGGAGCGGGCCGGCAGCACGCTGCCCGCACCCGGCAAGCGGCGGTGAGCGGCGGCGAGGTCGATCTCTCGGACGACCGCAGCTTCGGCCACGGTTTTCCGCACGCCTTCTTCACCCGCCTGCGTGCCGAGGCGCCGGTGTGGTGGCACGCGCCGACCGCGGCGACGCCGGGCGGCGAGGGCTTCTGGGTGGTGAGCCGCTACGCGGACGTGGACGCCATCCTCATGGACCCGCGCACCTACTCTTCCGAGACCGGCGGCGGACGGCGGGGCGGCGGCACCGCGCTGAAGGACGAGGCCACCGCCGGCAAGGTCCTCAACCAGACCGACGATCCTTATCACCGGCGCCTGCGCGCGATGGTCAACAAGGGCTTCACGGTGAAGGCGGTGGCGGCGCTGGAGGACGAGCTCAGGCGGCGCACGCGGCGGCTGCTGGCGGAGATAGCGCCGGGCGAGACTTTCGACTTCGCGCGCCGCGTCGCGCGCGAGATCCCGACGCAGGCGATCTGCATGGTGCTGGGCGTGCCGGAGGACGATCGCGAGCGGCTCTGCGACCTGGTCGACCAGGGCGTGGAGACGCCGTCCGACTCGATCATCGCGGGCGAGGCCGCCAATGCACTGCGGCGCTACGGGCAGACTTTGATCGAGGCCAAGCGCGCGCGGCAGGACGCGGCCATCTTCTCCACCATCGTGCATGCCGCCTTCGAGGAGGACGGCTCGACGCTCAACGACTACGAGCTGCGCTCGTTCTTCGCGCTGCTGTTTCCGGCCGGGGCGGAGACCACCACGCGCGCGATCTCGGGCGGGCTGCTGGCGCTGATGGAGCATCCCGCCGAGTGGCGGCGGCTGCAGGCCGAGCCGGCGCTCGTGCGCAGCGCGGTGGAGGAGATCGTGCGCTGGACCACGCCCTCGGCCTACAAGCGCCGCACCGCCACCCGCGACACCACGCTCGGCGGCCAGCGCATCCGCGAGGGGGACAAGGTCACGCTGTGGGAGATGTCGGCCAACCGCGACGCGGACGTGTTCGCCGATCCGTTCCGCTTCGACGTCGCGCGCAGCCCGAACAAGCACCTCGGCTTCGGCGCCGGTGTGCATTTCTGCCTCGGCGCGGCGCTGGCGCGGCTCGAGCTGCGCGTGGTCTACGAGGAGTTGCTCGCCACCGGGCTCGCGTTCGAGCCGGACGGCACGCCCGAGTGGGTGCCGAACAATCGCCTGGTCGGCCTGCGGCGGCTGCCGGTGCGGGTCCGGTCGGCTGCTTGATCCAGATCAAACGCCACCCCCGGTGGCGGCCACATGGTGACCGGACCATTACGTGAGAGGGGAGACGTCATGGCCGCGACCACTCATTACGACGCCATCGTCATCGGCGCCGGGATCTCCGGCATGTACCTGCTGCACAAGCTGCGCGACGAGCTCGGCCTGTCGGTACGGGTGTACGAGGCCGGCGCGGGCGTCGGCGGCACCTGGTACTGGAACCGCTACCCGGGTGCGCGCTTCGATTCCGAGTCCTGGAGCTATGGCTACTCCTTCTCGCAGGAGCTGCTCGACGAATGGGACTGGCAGGAGCACTTCGCGCCGCAGCCGGAAACGCTGCGCTACCTGAACTTCGTCGCCGACAAGTTCGACCTGCGGCGCGACATCCGTTTCGGCACGCGCATCACGCGCGCCGTGTACGACACCGGCGCGAACGCGTGGCAGGTCGAGAGCGAGGACGGGGTGCAGGCGCGCGCGCATTACCTGGTCACCGCGGTGGGCCCGCTGTCGGTGCCGTACTGGCCGGACATTCCCGGCCGCGACGATTTCGCCGGTCCCGTCTACCACACCGGGCTGTGGCCGCACGAGAAGCTCGATTTCAGCGACAAGCGGGTCGGCGTCATCGGTACCGGCGCGACCGCGGTGCAACTGATTACCGAGGTGGCGAAGAACGTCGGCCACCTGACCGTGTTCCAGCGTACCCCCAACTACTGCGTGCCGCTGCACAACGCAAAAATCAGCCGCGAGGAGATGCGCGACATCCGTGCGCGTTACCCGCAGATCTTCAAACGCTGCCGCGAGACCTTCGGCGCTTTCATCCACGGCTTCGACGAACGCTCGACGCGCGAGGTCAGTGCCGCCGAGCGCGACGCGATGTTCGAGAAGCTGTGGGCGGAGCCGGGCTTCGGCCTGTGGCTCGGCAACTTCAACGACATCCTCTCCGACCGCGAGGCCAACGAGGCGGTCTCGGAGTTCGTGCGCAACAAGATCCGCCAGCGCGTGAAGGACCCGGTCACGGCCGAGAAGCTGTGCCCGAAGAACCATGGCTTCGGCACCCGCCGGGTGCCGATGGAGAGCGGCTACTACGAGGTCTACAACCAGGACAACGTGACCCTGGTCGACGTGCGCGAGGCGCCGATCGAGCGCATCACCGCGAGCGGGATCCGCACCGCCGACGCGGATTACGATCTCGACGTGATCGTGTTCGCGACCGGCTTCGACGCCGTCACCGGGGCGATGGACCAGATCGAGGTCCGCGGCGAGAACGGCGTGACCCTGAAGGAGACCTGGGCCGACGGCCCGCGCACCTACCTCGGACTCGGCTGTGCCGGCTTTCCCAACATGTTCACCTGCGTCGGCCCGCACAACGGCGGCACCTTCTGCAACATTCCGCGCTGCATCGAGCAGAACGTGGAGTGGATTTCAGACTGCATCGCCTACCTGCGCGAGCATCACGTCGAGCGCATCCGGGTCGAGGAGCAGGCGCAGGCGCAGTGGACCGCGCATGTCTACGACGTGGTCAAGGACACCCTGATCCCCGAGACCGATTCCTGGTTCATGGGCGCCAACGTGCCGGGCAAGAAACGCACCTTCCTCATGTACGCGGGCGGTTCGCCACTGTTCCGCGAAACCTGCGACCGTGTCGCGGCGAACGGCTACGAAGGCTTCAGCCTGGAGTGAGGTCGAAAAAGGGGACATGCCACATTTGTAAGTGACCATGTCGCGGTGATGCTCCGCTAATGGCGGCCGGCGCCGGCGCATCCAGAAAAAGGGGACATGCCACTTTTGTAAGTGATCGCGCCGCGGTGATGCGCTGCTGACGACGTCAGATGCCGGCGCATCAAAGCGCTCAGTCACTTACAAAAGTGGCATGTCCCCTTTTTCACCAGTGCGTGTGGCCGACCGCGAAGTCGTTACCGCCGTGGCGGTCGACGCCGCGCACCAGCCAGATCGGGCGCTCGGCGAACTCCAGCGGCACCGTGGCGGAGGCCTGGCCGGGGTTGATGGTGCGGTCGTAGAGCGAGGTCGCCGGCATGTAGCGCACGGCGAGACCGGCGCGGCGGCGGCCCGAGGTGTTGGGCTGCGAGCCGTGCACGATGTCGACGTCGTGCAGGGAGACCTGGCCGGGCTGCAGTTCGATGTCGCGCGCGAGATCGAGGTCGATGCGCGGATCGTCGAGCACGTTATTCAGCACCAGGTCCTCGCGATCGCTGATCGCGTGGCTGAACTCGCCCATGCGGTGCGAGCCGGGGATGACGCGCATGCAGCCGTTGCCGCGGTCGACCTCGTCTAGCGCGATCCAGGCGGTGACGGTGGCGCGCGGGCGAATCGGCCAGTACTGGCCGTCCTGGTGCCAGGGCACTTCCAGGCCCTTGGCGGCCGGCTTGCAGAACACCGCCGCCGCCCACAGCACGATGTCCGGCCCGGTCAGCGGCTCGACCAGGTCGAGCAGCAGCGGATCGGTGAGGATGTCGAAGAACTCGCGCGCCACGGCCAGCGCCTCGCCCTCGGCATCCGGTGCCGGCACGTGCGGCAGCGGGATGAAGTCGGGTGCGGCATCGCCGAGCAGGGCGAGGCGGCGGTCGAGTGCGTCGCGCACGCGCGCGAGCAGGTCGTCGGGCAGGCGCCAGCCCGGCGTGACCTGGCCGTCACGCGTGTAGGCCGCGATCTCGTCGGCGTCCAGGCAGGCGCTGTGCAGCGCGGCGGCGGACATCGGCTCAGGCCGGGTCGACTTCGCGCAGGTTACCGTCCTCGTCGATGACGAGCCCGGCGTCGCGCGCCATGTCCTTGAGCGAGTCCGGCCAGCCGACGCGGCCCGGGTCGTTGCCGCCGACCACCGCCAGCATCATCGCGGTCTCGTCGCCGACGTTACGGAAGCCGCGCATCACGTGCAGCGGCACGGAGATGACGTCGTAGGGTTCGAGGATCACCTCCTGGTCGCCCTCCGGCCCCCAGAAGATCGCCCAGCGCCCGGAGAGCGGCATGAACACTTCCTGGGTCAGGTGCGAGTGCAGCGCCGCGCCCTTGCCGGCCTCGGCGCGGATCATGGCGAGGTGGAAATCCTGCGGCTCGATCGGCGGGCGCATGTCGGCGTCTTCCTGCACGCCGTTGCCGATGATCGAGAAGATCTCGCGCTCGTGCCCCGGGATGCGGGTGTCGATGAAGGCCTTGTGCGAGCTCTTCTGATCCTTGAAGCGCGCAACGCAGGCTTCCATTTCCTCGACGGTGTAGTTGATGTCGGAAACGCTGGCGGTCTCGACCATGATGTCCTCCCCGGGTGCAGTCGGTTTCAACCTCGAGCAGGCAGCCTAGATCGCGCTGGCGTGGCGAGCAAGCGCCCGCCCGCGTCGCTCAGATCCGGCGCAGCAGGTCGTGGGTGCAGGTGGTCAGCATCTCGCTGCCGTCGTCGGTGATGACGATGGTGTCGGAGAGGAAGGAATCGCCGTACTCCGAGCGCAGCAGCCAGCTCATGAGGTGGAACACCATGCCGGGCTTGAGCTGCATTTCGGAACCGTCGCGCAGTCCCACCGGCACGCCGCCGCCGGACCAGCTCGGCGGGTAGCCGATGCCGACCGCGTAGCCGCAGTGGTGGCGGCGGTAGCTGCCGAGGCCGCGGCGCTCCAGCACACCCTGCCAGGCGGCATAGACGTCGCCGGCCATGATCCCGGGGCGTGCCGCCTTCTGAGCCGCCCACTGCGCCTCTTCGCACACCTCCAGCGCACGTAGCGCCGTGGCCGGCACCTCGCCGATGTGCACGATGCGGCCGATTGGCGCGTGGTAACGGCGGTAGCAGCCGGACATTTCCAGGAACAGGGTGTCGCCGTCGGCGAGCTGCAAATCACCCCAGGTGCCGTGCTCCTCGAGCAGGTTGGCCGAGGAGCGCACCAGCGGCACGAAGCCGGGGTAGGTGCCGCCGCGGCGGAACATGGCATCGTAGATCGCGGCCATCAGCTCGCGGTGGTGGACGTCCAGCCCGGCGGCGGCGATGCCGGCCTGGACCATGGCGTCGGAGATCACGGCCGCGCGTCGCGTGTACTCGAGCTCGGCCGGCGACTGCACCTGGCGCAGGATGTCGACCAGGCCGGTGGCGTCGACCCAGGTCGCTTCGGGAAGGCCCTGCTGGATGCCGTTGGCGACGCGGAAGGAGACGAAGCTGCCACCCATCTCCATGCCCAGCGTGCCGGCGGCGACGCCGAGATCGGTCAGGGCGCGGCAGGTCACGTCCACCGGCGGCGAGTACTCGGCATCGGCCGGGCGGCGGCGGTCGAGCAGCGGCTCGACGAAGAGGTTGCCGGGGATGTCGCTTTCCAGGGCGACGTTGTCCTCGTCCGCCGGCGCCGCCGGCGGCGGCGTACTGCCGTCGGTGTAGCCGACGTGTTCGAGGTGCGGTACCTGCAGCGCGATGGTGGCGTGCTCCATGGCGCGCGTGATCAGTACCGGCGTGCCGCTGACCGGCAGCAGCAGCATCTGGTAGGCGAAGTAGCCCATGTGATCGAGGCCGGTGAGGTAGTAGATGTTCTCCGGCGTCGAGATCAGCACGCAGTCGAGGCCGTCGCGCGACATCGCGGCGCGGGCGCGGGCACGGCGCTGCTCGTACTCGGATTCGGGAAAGGCGCGCAGGGGATTGTCGGGGGGCGGGGTCGGCTCGTTCATGGCCCCCGATGGTAATCGCATTGCGCTGGCTTGTGCAGTGCAGCGTGCCGCAAATCCCTGCGCGCGGCCGGACGCGGCCGCGGGGCGGCGCAAACGGCGCGGCGTCGACGCCGCGCCGGGATCAGCCGTGGCGGCGGCGTGTGACCAGGATGACGCCGGCCAGGGCGCTGCCGAGCAGCCAGGCGGCGCCGGGCACGGGCACCGCGCTGGTGCTGAAGGCGACCTCGGCGAGCCCGGTGTAGCTGGTCGAGCTCTGGGTGGCCTCGACGTCGAAGCGCACCGAGCTGACGTTGGCGATCAGTCCGCCAAAGCCGAAGGTCTGCGCGACCGCGGTGTCCGGCAGCAGCGCGACGTCGTCCCAGTAGAGCAGCACGTTGCTGGCGCTGTCGAACAGGGTGAGGTCGAACAGCACCGGCTCGTAGCCCGGGTTGGCGGCGATGACGTTGGAGCGGTGGTTCCAGATGTGAATGCCGCCCAGCGTGACGGGGGCGTCGAAGCCCCAGGTGATGAACTGGTCGGTGGGTGCCGCGCCGCTGGTCGTCCAGTGGTTACCGCCGCCGTAGTTGGCGTGCGCGTCGGCCGGAGTGAAGCCGGCGGGCAGGCCGCTGCCGTTGATGGTGTTCTGCGGCACGTAGCTGCCGCTGAAGGCGCTGGAGGCGCTCGCGGTGTCCGGCTGCACGAGTGCGGCGCCGGCCGTCGCCGGGGCGAGGACAATCAGGGTGAGCAGGGCGGCTAGAGCAGGTTTCGGCATGGCTTGCGCGGTTTCCGTCGTGTGCGGCAGGCAGGGTCTCGAATGGCTCACGACTATACCGCGGGCGTGCCGCGGCGGCATCCGCAACGTACGGAAATGCATCACTATTCCAGGATGTCTTCGGCGCGTGCGCACCCGCTGGGTGCGCACGCGGCCCATCCGCCGCGGCGGTCCGCCTACTTCGGCCCCCACGCCATGAACACGTTGCCGGGCATGCCGAACAGGCCGTAGCCGGAGCTGAAATAGACCCAGCCGTCGACCACCGTGACCCCGGCGCCCTTGATCGAGCCGCCGCTGGCGGCAACGCCGTTGACGGTGTCGTAGTCGCCCTTGGTGTCGACGTCCCAGATCACCGCGCCGGTCGCGCTGTCGTAGGCGCGCATGTGTCCGTCCATGGAGCCGGAGAAGACCACGCCCGGGATCAGCGTGGCCGCGGCCGGCTGGCCGGCGCTGCAGCCGGCGATGTCGGTGCAGTCCGGCGCCGGGGCGGGCACGTTCCAGATCTCGCGGCCGTCGGCGAAGGCGAGCTTGTAGATGCCGCCGGCATGGCCGGGGGTGGCGCGGTTCTCCCACACGTCGGAGATCGGCACGTAGAGATGCTCGTCGTCCGCGGCGAAGCCCCACTCGATGCCGCCCAGCACGCCGCCGGGCGAGAGCCGCTTCTGCCACACGATGGCGCCTTCGGCATCCGGGTCGATGGCATGCATGACGCCGGACTTCTGCCCGGCCAGCAGGATCCGTTTGCCGTTCGGCAGCCGGCGCAGGATGGCCGAGGAGCCGAAGTCGATGTCCGGCCCGCAGCCCTCGCGCGCGACCGGGTCGGCGTTGGGCGCGACGCAGGCGGTGGTGAAGGCGTCGTCGGCGGTCATCTGCTTGTGCCAGCGGATGGCGCCGGTTGCGAGATCCATGGCGACGATGGCGTCGGAGGTGTCCGCGGCCGGCGACGAGTAGGAATCGCCGGTGGTCACGTAGAGCACGCCGGCCTGCGGGTCGATGGTCGGCTGCGACCACACCGCCGCGCCCGACGGCCCGTAGAGCTGCACCCCGGAGGACAGCTTCCTGGTCGGCTTCGGCTCCTCGGGAATGACGTAGCTCTTCCATTTCTGCGCGCCGGTCTCGGCGTCGTAGGCGACCACGCTGCCGCGGAAGGTGCAGCACTCGTACTTGTCCGAGCCGCCGGCCAGTTCCTCGAAGGAGGCCAGGCCGAAGTACAGCGTGCCCTGGTAGAGGTAGGGCGAGGAGGTGATCATGGCCCACGGGTGGTCGTCGGCGCGCTGTTTCCAGAACACGTGGCCGGTGTTGGCGTCGATGGCGTAGAACCAGGCCTTGCGGTCGCCGGCGTAGACGCCCAGCGAGCCGTCGGCGCGCGGCGCGACGATGATCGCCGCGCGCACCTCGGCCTCGGTGTCGACCTTCCAGTGCACGCAGCCGGTGCGGCGGTCGAGGGCGTAGACGGCACCGTTGGGCGAGCCGATGAAGATGCGGTCGCCGACTACCGCGGGCTGCGTGGTGACGGTGGTCGCGCCGGCGTGGCCGAAGCTCCACTTGAGCTCGAGGTTGGCCAGGTCGGCTGCCGTGAGGCCGGCCTGGTCGCCGGGCTGGAAATGGGTGTGATCGAGATCCAGCCCCCAGCCGACCCAGTGTGGCTGCTCGAAGGCGGCGGCGGTGAGCGGCGCCGCGTTCTCGCACATGCGCAGCGTCTCGCTCGCTTTCTCCGCTTTTACCGAACCCCACGCGGTATCGGAGAGATAAATGGCGACCGCCTTCTTCTCGAGCTCGGTCAGGGCCGAGGCCTGCAGCGCCATGAGGCCGGCCAGCTGGGCGTGGAAGATCTTTTCCGGTGGCATCTTGGCAAGCTGCTCGCGCGACGGCGCCCGCGCCACGGGTACCGGGCCATGGCAGGCGATACAGGCCTTCTCGAACGCGGCCTTGCCGATCTCGCGATCGGCTTCGGCCAGTGCGGTGGTGGCGCAAAGCGCGAGCAGCGCGAGCGTGACGGCGCGCCACGGGCGCGGGACAAAGTGCAGCATCGGTTCCTCCTCGGACAGCATTGACGGACCTCCCGCACGACGCCGCCGGCGGCGCGTGCCCGGGGGATTCTAACCGCTGGCGCGGTGCACCGGACGGCGCTGCGCGCGTGCGCCGCAACATGCTGTTGCCGGCGCGCGCGTGCGCATTCGCGCCGGGCACAGTGGCGTGGGCGACCGGCGGGCGGCATGGTCTAATCGCCTCCGCCACTGCAGGGAGAGGTTCCACCGATGACGCACAATCCCGGCGATCCGACGATCCTGGCCAACCTGGTTGCCGCGCACTGCGCCGAACACCCGCAGCTCGATGTACTGACGTTCGTCGAGGTCGATGCCGAGGGCGGCTTCGTCGACGAGACGCGCAGCTATGCCGACCTGTGGCGCAACGGCCAGTGCGTGGCCGCCGCGCTGGATGCCGAGGGCATGAACTTCGGTGACGCCTTCGGCCTCGTCATGCTCAACCACCCGGAGTTCGTCGACACCATGGTCGGCTCCTCGATCGCGGGCACGGTGTTCGTCCCGGTCGACCCGCGCACGCGCGGCAAGAAGCTCGCCTTCATGCTCAACCATGCCGGCTGCCGCGGCGTGGTCATCGGTGACTACGCGCTCGGCAACCTGATCGAGATCCTCGACCAGTGCCCGCGCCTCGAATGGGTGTGGGTGCTGGGGCCGCGCGGCGGCAGCGCCCCGCAAGGCCGCCTGCTGCGCGCGCGCAGCTTCGCCGACGTGCTCGCGCAGCCGGCGCCGGAGCTCGTGGTGCGCGTCACGGATCCGGATACGCCGATGCAGATGCTCTACACCTCCGGCACCACCGGCGATCCCAAGGCCATCCTGTCGCCCTATGCGCGCTTCGGCTTCGTTGCCGGGCTCGGCGACCTGTTCGGCCTCGGCCCGCACGACCGGCCCTACACCGGGCTCTCCCTGACGCATGCCAACGCCCAGCTCATCACCCTCGGCACCACGCTGCAGATGGGTCTGCGCGGGGTCTTCAGCCGGCGCTTCACCAAGTCGCGGCTGTGGGACATCACGCGCCACTACGGCTGCACCACCTTCAACCTGCTGGGCGGCATGACCACCGCCATCTACAGCGAGCCGGCGCGCGACGACGACGCCGACAACCCGGTGCGCTTCGTGCTCAGTGCCGGCATGCCGGCGGCGATCTGGAACGACTTCGCGGCGCGCTTCGGGGTCGACATCTACGAGTTCTACGGCGCCGCAGAGGGCGGGCTGACCCTGAACCCGCCAGGGGCCGGTCCGGTCGGATCGATCGGCCGGCCGCCGGCGTCGCTGATCGGGCGCGTGGTCGACGAGCACGACCACGACTGCGCGCCCGGCGTGGCCGGCGAGATCGTCTTTCAGAATGCCGACGGCACCTGTCCCAGCGTGGCCTATTTCCAGAACCCCGAGGCGACCGCGGCGAAGACCCGCGACGGCTGGCTGCGCATGGGTGACATCGGTACCGTGGACGCCGATGGCTGGTTCTACTTCCTCTACCGCAAGGGCGGCGGGATCCGCCGCAATGGCGATTTCGTCAATCCCGCTTTCGTCGAGAAGGAGCTGGCCGAGCACAGTGAGGTCGACGACGTCTTCGTCTACGGCGTGCCGTCGGCCAACGGCGTGCCGGGCGAGAAGGACGTGGTCGCCGCGGTGGTGCCGCGCGACCGCGCATGCTTCGACCCCGCGGACGTGTTCGCCTGGTGCCAGGCGCGGCTGGAGTCGAACTTCGTGCCGAGCTGGCTGCAGGTGGTCGACGAAATTCCCAAGACGGCCTCGGAGAAGCCGCAGGAACGCTTCCTGCTGGAGGCGTTCGACCCGCAGGCGCCGAACGTGGTGCCGGCGCCGGGCTGAACAGCGGCCGGCGCCACGCCGCGCGTGGCTAAAGATCGTGCCGCGCCGGCCGCTGGCCGGTGCAGGAAACCCCGCACGCATGATCCCGCTTCATACCCGTCACGCCCATCCGCCGACGCCCACGCCGGTACCGCCGCGCCCGCCCCTGGCTGCGCCCGACGCGCACGACGAGCCCGGCGCGACCGCGCGGCCGGTCGCCGCCGCGGACGAGGGCGCGCCGGCGGGAGCGACCCGCGCGGATGCGGAGACGACGCAGAGAATACAGGCCGAGGCGGCGCAGATCCGCGAGCTCGCGGCGCGCGACCGCGAGGTGCGCGCCCACGAGCGCGCGCACGCGTCCGCCGCCGCCGGCATTGCGCACAGTGCGCCGAGCTACACCTACCAGCGCGGCCCGAACGGGCGCCAGTACGCGGTCGGTGGCGAAGTGCGCATCGACACCTCGCCGGTGCCCGGCGATCCCGCGGCGACGCTCGACAAGGCGCGCCAGATCGCGCGTGCCGCGCTGGCGCCGGCCGAGCCCTCGTCCCAGGATCGCGCGGTCGCGGCCCGGGCGCGCGCGATGGCGGCGGCCGCCCAGGCCGAGCTGCAGGCCGCACAGGGTGAGGGCGAGGGTGACGCGGCCGCGGGCGGCGCGCGTGGCCCGGTGGACGGGAGCGGCGCCGCGGCACGACCGTCGGACGCCGACGGCGCCGCCGCCTGCGTGGTCTGCGGCGGCGCGCACAGCGCGGCCGGCCACCTCGAGCAGTCCTACGGCGGCGCAGCGAGCGACGCTGCACACCAGGCCCCGCTCGCGCTGCGCGCCTGAGCCGGGTCAGGTCTCCTCGCCGAGGTCACGCGGCGGAAAGTAGACGCCACCCATCAGGCTGTAACGCAGCTGCGCGTCGGACGCGCGGTCGACGTGGCCGACGTGCGAATGGGCGGCGGTCGGCGCCAGGCCGTGATCGGCAAAGAAGGCGGCGTACTCGCGCAGTCCCTCGCAGGCGAAGATCGCGTACACGGGCGTGTGGTGGATGACCTCGCCGACCTCCAGCAGCCGTACCGGCGCCGGGCTGCCGTCATCGTCTTCCATCAGGCCGGTGAGCAGGCCGTAGACGTCACGCGCGGGATTGCGCTCGAACCAGGTCAGCACGATCTCGTGCGGGCGGCCGCCAAACTGCTCGACCACGCTGGGGTAATGCGGGTTGAGGGCGAAGCGGTTGGTCACCGTCGAGCGCACCTCGACATGGCTGACGCCGATGGTGTCGTCATGGATGGCGTTGAAGAAGCGCCGCAGCGATTCGTCGTCGATGCAGGAGACACGGAAGAAGAAGTCGAACTCGCCGTAGATCTTGGCTGCCAGGCACAGCGTCAGCTCGCTGTCGAGGCGGTGACCGTCGGAAGAGTCGCGCAGGCGGTTGACGACGTGCTCGATGTAGTTCTCGTTGTCGTGGCGAGCGAGCGAGACGCGCGCGAGGATGATGGCGTGGTGATCCTGGCGCACCTTGATGGTGAGGCGCTGTGCCTGCCCGCGTGCGACCAGGGCGGCCGGGCTCTCGAAGCTGAGTGCGAACAGGCGCCGGCTGCGCACGATGCCCTTGAGGCGCGCGATCTCGCGCGCGTCGGTGATCCAGAAATCCAGCTCCCCGATGCGGCCGGCCGCGGCAACGCCGCGCAGCGGCCCGGGCGTGCGGGCGTCGAGGTGGCGCGATCGATGCGCCTGGTCGAGCAGGGTCTGGGCGCCGGGCGGGGTCTCCGCATCGTGCTCGCAGGCATCGAGCAGGGCTTCGACGAAGGCCTCGCTGGCCAGCACCTGCAGGCGCCAGGCGACCGGGGCGAGGCGAAAAGCGAGGTCGATGTCCGGACCGACCAGCTCCTCGGCGAAGATCGCGCTGTCCTCGCTGCGGTGGTAACGAAAGGCGTCGTAGCGCTGCAGCATGAGCTTGGTGCGCACGCGGAAGGAGCGCCCGTCGGTACTCGCCACCGGCGCCAGCGTTTCAAAGGCCTGCACGATGGCGCGGGCGGCAGCAAGGCAGCCGCGCAGGGCGGCGTCGTCGTCGTCGTGCGCCGGGAACTTGAGCACCACCGCGTCGCCGAGCGCGTTGAGCACGATGCCGCCGACCGGCTGCACGCCGCTGGCGGCGGCGATGACCAGGCGATTGTGCTCGCGCAGGGCATGGAAGGCACTCTCCGCGCCGAGCACGAACTTGCTGCGCGTGGACTGCTCCATGTCCGCGATCAGGAGGTAACCGCGTTCGCGGTCCAGTGCCGGGAGTGGGGGCTCGGTGTGCGGCATGGCGCGGTGTCCGGCAAGGGGTCAGCGCAGCCTGCGCGCTGCCTCGTCGATTATAAATATCTATTGATTGGTTAGAAACAAATCATTTTATCTATTCAGGACGATTGCCTAATCTAACCCCATCGCGAGCGGCACTGACCGCCGCAACGAGATTCTCAACAAGGAGCAAACGCCATGAAACGCATCACCACCATCGCTGCCATCGCCGTCACCGCCGCCGTCAGCGCGGCGCCTGTCCAGGCTGCCGGCTTCGCTCCCTGGAGCGAGACCCGCATCGAGTCCAAGGCCGACGCCACCCAGGCCGACGTGACGCCGAAGGCATTCTACCGTGACACGGTCAAGCGCGACGACGCCGCCCGCGGCGCCGAGCAGGCCAACGTCATCATCAAGTCCTTCTACCGCGACGGTAACGTCTGAACCGTCTGACCCCTTCCTCACTCCCCCTCATGCCGGCGCCCTCGGGCGCAGGCCTTTTTGATCCGGGGCGGCGGCTCAGAACAGGCCCGGCGCCTTCAGCTTGAGCGCGCGCTCGAGGTATTCCAGCTCTTCCATGCGGTCCGGCAGCGGCGCCGGGCGCGTGAACATCTTGTCGCGCGTGAGCTCGTCGATGACGTCCTGGCTGCGCGGGTAGGGATTGCCGCAGGTGTTGAGCGAGAACAGGCTCTCGAACGGCTGGCGCGGGCGCTGGCCGCCGGCTTCCCAGTGTTCCATGGGGTAGCCCACGCATTGCAGCAGCAGCAGGCGGCAGTGTGACGGTGCACCGAGCACCTTCAGGATCGCATCGCCCTCGGGGGTGCCCAGGAAGCAGCTACCGAGGCCGAGCTCGTAGGCCATCAGGTTGGCCTGCGCCATGCCCTGGCCGCAGTCGATCTCGTTCAGGCCCGGACCCTTGAGGTAGTCCTTGATTTCGTTGAAGGCGGGCAGGAATTTCTCTTCCAGCGTCTTCTTCTTCAGCTCTTCCGGGCCGAAGCCGAGCGCGCCGACGCCGATCAGCTCGCGCAGGCTGTCGCCCTGGCGTTCGACCACCTCGGGGTCCGTGTACCACACGATGACCACCGGGGCGATGCGCAGCTGCCAGCCGACGACCACCGCCTTCAGCGAGTCCAGCACCTCCTTGGGCGCGCTCTCGCGGTGTACCACCACCGCGTGCAGCGAGTTGAGGTTGCCCCAGTGGGTCGCGATGCGTGCGGCTTCCAGCATCATCTGGATCTTCTCGGGTTCGACCGGCTTGTACGGCCGCATGTAGCGGATTGAACGGCGGCGGCCGATCGCTTCTCTCAGTTCCATGGTGTCGCTTCCTCTTGTCTGGACGCGTTACGGCGACGCGCGGGGGTGTGCCTCAGGGCTTCCAGGCGAGCAGCTCCTTGAGGTGCTCGTCGACCTGCGCCAGGTACTCGGGCTCCATGCCGAACAGGCCGAAGTGTCCGGCCAGGCTCTTGATCACGCGCAGCTCGGAACCCGGGATCATCTTCTGCTCGCGCTTGCAGTCGGCGACGGCGAAGAACATGTCGGTGTCGATCGGCATGACGAAGGTCTTGGCCGTGATGCGCCGGAGCGCCTTCTTCAGATCGCCGCCGGTGTTGCGGCTGACATCGCCGCGCTGCCACTTGTGGGCCATGCACAGGAGGTCGTTGGGATCCATCTGCGTGAACAGGCCCTCCATGAAGCCGACCTGGAAATCCTCCAGCGAGACGCAGCCGAGGTTGCGCCACACTTCCTGGGCGAAGAACTCGGTGCACAGGCCCATCACCGACCACAGCTTGGCCTGGCGGCGCAGGCCGGCCTGGACGTCGTGGTGGGACTGGTACCAGCCGCCGTTCCAGCCCGGATCCGAGGTCAGCGCCTCGCACAGGGTCTGGCCGTAGAGCAGGTCGTGGTCGGTGTTCTTGGCGTAGCCGGCGATGGGCGCCGCGCGCAGCACCATCTCCGGGTAGCGCACCGCCCACTCGTAGGTCTGCTGCGCGCCCATCGAGCCGCCGACCACCAGCGCCAGCTTCTTGATGCCGAAGTGCTCGGTGACGAGCTGGTGCTGGGCGCGCACGTCGTCGCTGATGCGCACGCTGGGGAACTTGGCCATGTTCCACGGCGGCGGCGTGTTGTGCGGAGAGCTCGAGATGCCGCTGCCAATCTGGTTGACGACGATGATGCAGTACTTGGCCGGGTCGAGCGCGCGGCCCTTGCCGATGTAGAGCTGCTCCATGATCTTGCTGGTGCCGGAATACCAGGTCGGTACCAGGATGGCGTTGTCCTTGCGCCGGTTGAGCTTGCCGTGCACCGCGTAGGCGAGCTTGAAATCGTAGATGCAGCCGCCGTCCTCCAGCGCGAAGTTACCGGGCTCGTACACGTCCCAGGGGCCGTGCAGTTCCTGCGTGTAGTAGGGGTTGTCGTACATGATCGTGTCCTTGGCTAGCGGATGTCGGGAATGGCTTCTAGAAGATGCCCTTGTGCTGCACGCCGTCGACCGGCAGGGTCACGCCGGAGACCAGGCTGGCGCGCGGCGAGGCGACGAAGACCACCGCGTCGGCGACCTCTTCGGGCCGGCCCATGCGGCCGTAGGGGCAATTGGCCAGCGTGCCTTCGTACATCGGCGTGGCGTTCTGCTTGACGTTGTCCCAGAAGCCGCCCTCGAAGAAGATCGAGCCCGGTGCGATGCAGTTGACGCGGATGTTGTGCGGGGCGAGCTGCGCCGCCATGGTCTTGGCGTGGTTGAACAGCGCCGCCTTGACCGCGCCGTAGGCGGGCGGCGAGCCGGCCTCCAGGCCGGAGATGGACGAGATGTGCACGATCGAGCCACCGCCGGCCTCGGTCATCCACGGCACCACGTGCTGGGTCGCGCGCACGCTGGCCATGAGGTCGATGTCGACACTCACCTTCCAGCCTTCCTCATCGTCGGTCATGCCGAAGCCGGACGGGTTGTTGACCAGGATGTCGACTCCGCCGAGTGCCGCGCGGGCGTTGTCGAGGAAGGTCCGCAGCGCCTGCGGCTCGGCGACGTTGCAGGGCGCGGCGAAGGCCTTCACGCCGGCTGCCTCGATGTCGGCACGGGTCGCCTCCAGCGCCTCCTGTCCGCGCGCGCAGATGGCGACGCTGGCGCCTTCGGCGGCGAGTGCCAGCGCGGTGGCGCGGCCGATGCCCTTGCTGCCGCCGGTGACGATGGCGGTCTTGCCCTTGAGTCCGAGATCCATGGTGTTGCTCCTGTACGGGAAGTGAAGATCAGAGGGGCTTGCGTGCCAGCCCCTGGATGGCGACGGTGCGGCCCTGCTCATTGTTGAGCAGGGCGTTGGCCATCTTGGCCGGGGCGTCCTCGGGTACGATGACATCGATGCCGAGGCGTGCCGGATCGGCGGCGGCGAGCGCCGCGCGGCGCTTGTGGCCCTGCGCTATGACCGCGGCGGTGGTGTCCTCCAGCGCCTCGATCGCGAGGCCGGCGGCGGCCAGCAACGCTTCCAGCGCGTCGCGCGGGACGAGGTGGCTGAGCGCGGGCCGCGAGGCCCAGAACACCGGCATGTGGATGGCCTCGCCGTTGCCCTCGAGCACGGCCTCGAAGGCGAAGCGTCCGCCGGGCGCGAGCACGCGCGCGACCTCGCTGAAGAAGGCGCCCTTGTCGGCGACGTTCATCAGCATGTTCTGCGACCACACGCAGTCGAACTGCGCGTCGGCGCAGGGCAGGGCGGTGGCGCTGCCGAGCCGGAAGCTGCAGCGGTCCTGCATGCCGAGGCGCGCGGTCAGCATCTCGGCGGCGCGCACGAACTCGGCGGTGAGGTCGACCCCGGTCACGTGGCAGCCGAACTCCTCGGCGAGCGTGCGCGCCGGGCCGCCGATGCCGCAGCCGACGTCGAGCACGTGCATGCCGGAGGCGATGCCGGCGAAGCGCGCGAGCTCGCGGGTCGAGGCGATGCCGCCGCCGTGGAATTCGTCGAACGGCGTCAGGTCGCTGCGCGTCAGCCGCTCCGGGTCCTTGCCCGCGCGTGTCAGCGCGGCGAGGATGCGCGCGCTGATGTCGTCGGCGCCGTAATGGCGATCGATGTCTGCTTCGCTGTCGCTCATGGGCCGGCTCAGGCCAGGTAGTCGTGCGCGACCTCGCCGTCACCGAGGGTGAACTGGCTCTCGAAGAAGTAGCCGCCCGTGACCTTCTTGATCGGCACCTCGGCGATCCGATCGGCGGGCGAATCGCCGAAGCGCAGTGACCCGCGGCCCTTGTAGACATCGCCGACGACGATGTTGGTGAGCGTGGTCGAGGTGAGCTGGTCGACGTCGGGCGGGGCGTTCAGCGAGACGTTGGGAATGAAGCGCCGTGCGATCCATTCCGCGCTGCCGCTGACGTCACTCTCGTCGCCGAGCTCGGCGAGGTGCATGCTGGCGTCGATCAGGTTGATGCCACCGCGTTCGACCGTGGCGCGCACGACGTCGTCGGTGGTGTCCAGGGTGAGCCGGCCGAGCTTCTTGGGAAAACCCCAGATCTCGCGCCCGGCGCCGATGGCGACGTCGTTGTCGAGCACCAGGTAGAGGCTGAAGTTGACCGTGCGGCGCTGGAAGGTCGCGCTGGTGAACAGGTGCGCCTCGAGGTAGCGGCCGAAGCCCGAGCACATGAAGTCGGCGACCGAGACGAACATGAGGTTGTCCTTGTTCGGGGTCAGCGGTGCGGGGACCAGCCGCCGCAGCACGCGCGCATCGGTCTCGAAGGCGACCAGGAGCTGGTTGACCTCGCGGTACTCGAACGGTGGCCTGGGATAGAGCTCCGAGAGCTCCGGCATGCTGTAGCTTCGCGGCGCGGGCCGCGTCTTGCGTCGGGTCGCCATCGTTTCCTCCCCTTCGGTCGCGATCAACGAGGCGCTAGTATAGCCGTACCGAAGTGACAGGCAGGCGCGCCACCGACAGGGGTCGCGCACGGGCGGCCGGGGCGCCGCGGGAGACAGGGTGAAGCCACTGGGTCGATTATTGCTGCTTGCCGCCGCCGCCGCGCTGGTGCTGCACGGCTGTTCGACCCAGCCGCGCCATGACGGCCCGCCGACCGCGCATTTCGACGGCACCCGCTTCCACAACACGCTGCCGGCGGAGAAGTCCATCTTCGACGTCATGGGCTTCGTCGCGACGTTCGCGCTGCGGCGCGAGGCGTGGCCGCAGCGGGTGCAGAACGGGCGTTATCCGCCGCCGCCGGAAGCGGACGGCATCGTCGCGACGTTCGTCAACCATTCCACCGTGCTGCTGCGCATCGGTGACCTGAACATCCTCACCGATCCGATCTGGAGCGAGCGCGCCAGCCCGTTCAGCTTCGCCGGCCCGGCGCGGGTGCGCGAGCCGGGACTCGCCCTCGCCGGGCTGCCACCGATCGACGTGGTGCTGGTGAGCCACGATCACTACGACCATCTCGACCTCGACACCCTGCGCGCGCTGGCCGCGCACGGGCGTGGCGGGCCGCCGCTGGTGCTGGCCGGGCTCGGCACCGGCGCGCTGTTCGCGCGGCACGGGCTCGAGAACCATCGCGAGCTGGACTGGTGGCAGTCGGTTGAAATCGACGGGGTGACGTTCACCTTCGTCGAGGTCCGCCACCGCTCCGGGCGCGGCCTGGCCGACCAGATGAAGACGCTGTGGGGCGGCTTCGTCGTCAGCGCGCCGGCCGGGCGCGTGTACTTCGCCGGCGATACCGGCTACGGGCCGCACTTCGGTGAAGCGCGGCAGCGCTTCGGTGCGTTCGACCTCGCCCTGATCCCGATCGCGGCGTACCGGCCGCGCGACTTCATGCTGCCGGTGCACCTCGACCCGGCGGGCGCGGTGCAGGCGCACCGCGATCTCGGCGCGCGCCAGAGCATCGCCATCCACCACGGCACCTTCCAGCTCACCTACGAGGCCATCGACGAACCCTACCGCGAGCTGGCCACCGCGCTCGATGCCGCCGGCATCGCGCCGCACGACTTCCGCGTGCTCGGCTTCGGTGAATCCCTGCACCTAACTAAAAGGGGACATGCCACTTTTGTAAGGCGTTGATTATCCACTGGCGATACGGCCACGTGGGGACTGATGTTGCCTCGACGTCGATTCGTGGGTTAGCTTCTGCCCATGCCAAGGACGGCACGCTCAGCGGTAGCGGGGATCTGCTACCACGTCATGAACCGCGGTAACGCGCGCGCGACGGTATTTCACGACGCAGTGGATTACCGATGCTTTCTGCGCCTGGCGCGAGCGGCCTGCAGCCGTTTCCCGGTCGCGGTGCTGGCGCACTGCCTGATGCCGAACCATTTCCATTTCGTGCTGCGGCCGGAGGCGAGTGGTGCCCTGGCTCGCTGGCTGCACTGGCTGACGACGTCGCATGCGCATCGGCATCATCGCCGACATGGCACTTCAGGCCATATCTGGCAGGGCCGGTTCAAGGCTTTCCCGGTGCAGCAAGACGGGCACCTGCTGGCCGTCATGCGCTACGTCGAGCGCAATGCACTACGTGCGGGCCTCGTTGACGCGGCAGAGGCATGGCAGTGGGGCAGCCTCGCGCTGCGATTGCGCGCGGGCGATGGCGAGTGGCTGGCCGAATCGCCGGTGCCGCTGCCGCGGGACTGGTTGTGGCGTGTCAACCAAGGTGAACCCGCGAACGTGCTGGGCGCCATGCGCAACTGTGCGGAACGCGGCGCACCCTTCGGCGATCGGCAGTGGGTCAACGAGACGGCGACGGCATTGGGCCTGGAATCCTCACTGCGGCCGCGCGGCAGGCCACGACGGGTTCGCGATTGAAAAGGGGACATGCCACTTTTCTAACTTCACGGGTCCCGCTAAAGGCCATGGCAGCTCGGAGCCCCCGTGCCAATGATCCGACTCTGCAAGTTAGAAAAGTGGCATGTCCCTTTTTCCCCCCCCCCAAGTTAGAAAAGTGGCATGTCCCCTTTTCCAAGAGGCTAGCGGGCCAGGCGGCGGAGCAGGGCGCGGTGACTGCGGCGCAGGGTTTCCAGCTCGTCGAGCAGCTCGACCGCGAGGCCGACGCCGGGCCAGTTGAGCTCGAGGTCGCGGCGCAGCCGCAGCGCGCGGCGCACGGTCGGGAGGTGGGTCGCGGGAAAGCGCCATTCAGCAGGACCGGCCCCGCGCGGGTGCAGGATGCCGTGCTCGACCATCTCGACGATGATCTCCACGCGCACGCCGCTGGCGCCGGCGAATTCGACCAGGGCATAGCTGGTGCCGTCCTCCAGCAGCTCGCCACGCTGGTCGGCGTGCCGACCGTCGCGAGGACCGCGGCCGCTCATGCGTGCATCCCCGCGCGCGGATCAAAGGCCATGGTCTCCGCCATGCGGCGGTAGAGCTGCTTGTGCTCCTCGCTGTCTGCCGCCGGGGTGACGATGCGGAGGGTGACGTACTGATCACCGGCGACCTTGCCCGGCAGGCCCTTGCCACGCAGGCGCAGCCGGGTCCCGGACTGCGAGCCCGGCGGTACGCTGAGCTCGACCGGACCGCCCAGGGTCGGCGTCTTGACCTTCGCGCCGAGTGCCGCTTCCCACGGCGCCACGGGCAATTCGAGATGGATGTCACGTCCCTCGGCGTGAAACAGGCGGTGCGGCTCGAAGGCGATCTCCAGGAACAGGTCGCCCGCCGGTCCGCCACCGAAGCCGGGCCCGCCCTGGCCGGCGAGGCGGATGCGCTGGCCTTCGCTGACGCCGCGCGGGATGTTGACGTTGATCGATTTCTGCACGCGGCGCACCTCGCCGCGCTCGTCGATCTCGGGCGCGACGAACGTGAAGCTGCGCTTGCGCCCGGCGAAGGCATCCTCCAGCGCGATGGTGACGCGCACGTTGCGGTCCTCGCCCTGCATCTGGAAGCCGCCGCGGGCTGCGCCAGGGCCACCACCGTGGGCGCCGCGGCCGAAGATGGAGGAGAAGAACTCGCTGAACTCGGCGGCGTCGCGGAATCCCCCGCTGCGGAACGAGTAGTCCGGCTCCCAGTCCGGTGGCGGGGTGAAGTCCTCGCCCTGGCGCCAGTTGGCACCGAGACGGTCGTAGGCATCGCGCTTCTCGGGGTCCTTGAGCACCTCGTAGGCTTCCTGCACCTCCTTGAAGCGCTCCTCCGCGTTGGCTTCCTCGCTCACGTCCGGGTGGTACTTGCGTGCGAGCTTGCGGTAGGCGCGCTTGATGTCGTCGCCCGAGGCCTCGCGGCCGACGCCGAGAATGTCGTAATAGTCTTTGTACTGCATGGTCCTGACGAGCGTCCGCTGATCGAACTGCGGCCACCACGGCGTTGCCGGCGGCCTCTCGTCAAGATGGGGGCGCCGGCCCGCGAATCAACGGTCCGGCGCAGGGCGCGGGCGGCTCAGCCGACGCCGTAGGCTTCGCGGCGGGCGAGGAACTCGCGCACGCTGCAGCCCTTGAGCAGCATGTCGTGGTAGTTGCCGTCGCGATCCTTGACGTAGTCCTTGAGCAGCGCTTCGGGGGTGAAGCCGAGCTCCTCGAACAGTACGCGCGCGCCTTCCTGGTCAGGGGTCATGCGCGCCAGCAGCTTCTCGATGCCGAGCGCCAGGGCGATGTTGAAACCCTCGCGCGCGAGCAGGCGCCCGAGGCCGGTACGCCGCGTGCGCGCGGCCGTGGCGACGCGGATGTCGGCGACGTGGCTGGTCCATTCGAGCTTGTTCAGGTGAATGGTCGAGAACCCGGCCACGCCTTCCTCGTCGATCGCGATCAGGGAGTGAATGACGCCTTCCTCGATGTCCTCGATCCAGGAGTCGATGCCCTGCTGGCTGGTCAGGTCGCGGCGCATGTAGAGGCGGTCGTGGTCCGGCAGGCCCTTGGCGAAATTCATCAGCAGGGGGCCGTCGTCGACCGTCATGGCGCGCACGGTGTAGCGCTTGCCGCCCAGGGTGACTTTCATCGGGTAGGACGCCAGGGCCTGGGCGAGGGAATCAGCCGACATCACGTGCTCCTTGTTCGGGTTTCAGGGGGCGCAGTCCGCGCGTCACACCGCGCGCTCTGCGAGCCAGGCATCGAGCTGCGGCCACAGCCGGAAGATGGCGTTGCCACCGGCGACCAGGCTCACATGCCCGCCTTTCATCACGATTTCCTGCTTGTCGTCGCTGCCGACCAGCCCAATCAGGTCTTTCGACGCCGCCGACGGCACGATGTGATCGTAGAGCGCCGCGACATGCAGGAAAGGCACGGTGATCTTAGCAAAGTCCGCGCTCTTGCCGCGCAGCTTGAGCTCGCGCGAGACGATATGGTTGCCGAGGATGAACTCGTTGACCATGTCGCGTGCCAGGTTGCCGGGCACCGGCAACTGGTCCACCGCCCAGCGATCGAAGCGCAGGTGGGCCTTGACGAAGGCGTCGTCCTGCACGTTGTTCAGCAGGCGCATCTGGTTGGCGCTGCGCTGCAGCGGGCGCAGGGCCTGGATCGAGCTGTTGATGAAATCCCCGGGAATGTTGCCGAGCTGCTCGACGATGCGATCGATGTCGAACGACTTGGAGGTCATCCATTTCTTGTACAGCGCCATGCCGTCGCCATTCACCGGGGTGGTGAAGCAGGCCAGGTTTTTGACCCGGCCGTTCGGGTTGAGCGCGGTGTACATGGAGCTCAGCATGCCGCCCATGCAGTAACCGACCAGGGTCACGTCCTCCTCGCCGCAATCCTCCACGACCGCCTCGACGCAGCCGCCGACCAGGTCGATGACGTATTCGGCGAGGCCGAGCCCGGACTGCTCGCGGCGCGGTCCGGCCCAGTCCAGCATGTAGACGTCGTGGCCCTGCATGAGCAGGTACTCGATCAGGCTCTGGCCACGGGCGAGGTCGAGGATGTAACCCTTGGCCACGGGTGACATGACGATCAGTACCGGCACGCGGTAGATCTCGTCCTGCATCGCTTCGTAGTGATAGAGACGGGCGGTCTCGTTGCTGTAGACGAGCTCCTTGGGCGTGGGGCCTACGTCGAGCTCGGATTCAGTCTGGGGCAGCGCCAGCCCGGGGATGTTGCGCGAGATGGCGCGTTCGATCAGGCGCTCGACGCGCTCGTCCAGCGAGTCGGGGTCGCGAAGGTCGGCGTCCGCGGTTGAAGAAGCCATGAGGGGTTCCTGCGTTGTCCTTGTTGCCGGCGTTTCAGTCGGTGGTGGTCGGGGGCTTGCGCGTGCGCGCCGGCTTCTTGCGCTCGGCCGCGCCCGGCGTGCCCGCGGCCAGCTTGCTCAGCGCCGCACGCTGCCCGCGGACTTCGACCTGGAGCTGGTTGAGCGTGTCCTCGATGTGCGCAAGGCGGTCGTTCATGTCGAGAATGTCGCCGCGTGACGGGATGTTGAGGTTGGCCAGGTACTGCGCCATCGCCTCGCTGAACATGCGGTGGGTGTGCAGCGCCTCGTGCATGTAGCGGCCCATGCCCTTGGAGAAGCGTTCGTCACCCATCATCTCGGTGAGCGTGTCGCTCCAGGCTTTCTCCGATTTGACGAACCATTCACGCCACAGGCGCACGGGGTCCATGCCTTCTTCGTTACTCATCGTGGTGATTCCCTCCTGGTCCTTTTCAGTGGTGCTCGACCGGCTCGGCGAGCCGTGCGGCAACGGCGCGGTAGACCGCGGCATCGAAGACCATGCCGATGTGCGAGCAGCTCACCTCCGAATTGCGCGCGGGGTCGGTCTCAACGCAACTCGTCCAGTCTGCGACGCCGTCGTGCCGCGAGAAGACGGCGAACTGGGCGACGTCGATCGGCCGCGGCATGTTCATGTTGCGCACGAAGGTGCAGGTGCAGTGGCCGGTGCCACAGGACGCGTGCAGGTTGCGCCCGATCAGGCCGCCCTGGGCCAGCTTGAGCTTGTCCCAGATGCCGATGACGGCCGGGTGCGCCTTGACCAGCGAGCGGAACGGCGAGCCCAGCGTGATCACGCGGTCGATGTACTCAGGGGTATCCTGCGCGATACTGCGCGCGAGCATGCCGCCGAGACTGTGCCCGACCAGGCTGACACGGGTGCCGGTGCGGTTGTACAGGTCGCGGATGCGGTGGGTCAGCTTGCGGCCCGTAAGATCGGGGCAGTCGTTGTTCCACACGATGCGCGACAGCGACGAGCGGTAGCCGATGCGCTTGAGCCAGCGGTGCATCTCGAGCATGAGCAGATCGCCGGACATGAAACCCGGGATCAGCAGCACCGGCTGGCCGCGTCCGCGCGGTACGCCGATGCCGTAGAACACCGGGCTCCAGCGCAGGCGCGCCCACTCCAGGCCCCAGCGGGCCTCCCGCCACAGGGGCGTCAGGGTTTTCTCGACCGCGTCGTCGTGGTCAAAGGGTGCGCCGAGATCCGAGGGAAACAGCTCGTCGTCGGCGGTCATTTCATGTTCCATGCGCATGCACAGCCTTGCAGTCATGGCGGGGCGCGCGAGCGCGCCCCGCCTCAATAGCTTACTTGGCGGCCTGCGACCACGCGGCAGTCATCTGCTCGAACGGCTTGGTAAAGACCTTGGCCGATTCGAACGACTTCTCGAGCATACCGCGAAACTCGGCGCCGGCCTCGGCCTGCTCGCGGTAGACGGTCTTGGCGACGTCGAGCGCGCGCTCCTGGGCAGCGCTCATGGACTCCATGACGGCTTCCATGTTCTTGCCGTAGGCGGTGGGCTCGGCGGCGAAGGCCTTGCCAAGGCTGAGCGCGTCGCGCTGGCCGGCAATCAGGGCTTCGACGAACTTGTCGGTGACCCGGGCGTTGCGCTCGCGCACGGTGCTCAGGGTCTCGGCGAAGCGCTCGTGGCCGGCTTCCAGGCGCTCGAGGTAGGCGCTGGCGGACTCGGAAAACTGCTTCGGAATCTCGGTAGTGGTCTGCTTCTTGGTGGCCATGTTGGTCATCTCCTGGGATGAACGGGCTCGGTTTCGGCCCGGGTTGGATGTTGCAGTGCAAAATATAGGACATTTGACACCTAGGTGCAAGTTGCATATAGATAGACCTGCAAACTCCTTTTCCGACCCGCAGGCGCCCGCATGCCACCCACTGATGACCCGTCCGCGCCGCCCGCGGTGCATCCCACCGGCGAAATGCTCAACGCCCACCTGCTGGCCATGCTCAAGGGCTGGTCCGCCTACGGCTACGAACTCGTCCAGCGCCTCAACGAGGCTGGCCTGGGTGAGTACAACAAGGGCTCGATCTACCGCGCCCTGCGCCAGATGGAAGGGCTGGGTCTGGTCAGCTCGATGTGGGACACCGGCACGCCGGGCCCCGCGCGGCGCATGTACTCGCTGACCGGCGCCGGCACCCTGTTCCTGCGCAACTGGCTGGCCCTGCTGGACGTCCACCGTGGCATGCTCGAGCAGTTCATCGCCGCCGGCGAGCCGGCCGCCACGGCGGCCTGCGACGCCGGGGACGCCGGGGACGAGCCGCCCGACGCGTGACCACGGCGCCCCGCTGTCACCTGCCACCCCGTCCCCCGGAGGAATGCCGCCCATGACCGTCGTGGTCGAGAAAAACGTCGACGTGCCCCTGCGCGACGGCACCGCACTGCGCGCCGATATCTATCGCCCTGCCGGTGACGGTCGTCACCCGGTGCTGCTGCAGCGCACCCCCTACAACAAGGAGCTGTGGCCGATCACGGCCCTGACCCTGGACCCCGTGCGCGCCGCGGCGGCCGGCTTCGCCGTGGTCATCCAGGACGTGCGCGCACGCTGGGCCTCGCAGGGCGAGGTGTTCTTCCCCTACCGTCACGAGGCCGACGACGGCGAGGACAGCATCGCCTGGTGCGCGGCCCAGCCGTGGTCCAGCGGCCGGGTCGGCTGCTACGGCCTGTCCTACATGGGCGGGACGTCGTGGCTGGCGGCGCGCTCCGGACACCCGGCGCTCGGTGCGATCTCGCCCACCACCGCACCCAACGACTTCTGGCGCAACCATTTCTGGCGCGGTGGTGCGCTCAACATCGGCACCCTGGCGATGTGGGCCCTGCGCGCCATCGGTCCCGCGGCGCTGGTGCGGGCGCGGCCCGATCCGAAGGACCTGGGGGCGCCCTTCGTGCAGCTCTTCGACGACATCGACGGCTTTGCCGAGGTCGTCTCGTCGCTGCCGCTGGACCGGCTCGCCGCGGCGCGTCCCGACGACGAGCGCTTCGTGCCGTTCTTCTTCGAGTTCCTGGACCACCCGGCGCCGGACGCCTGGACCGACGCCATCCTGTTCTCCGACCGTCACGCCGAGGTG
The DNA here is from genome assembly GCA_041984235.1 of Gammaproteobacteria bacterium. Taxonomy (GTDB): domain Bacteria; phylum Pseudomonadota; class Gammaproteobacteria; genus JBHIYN01. The sequence goes on along the minus strand of JBHIYN010000027.1, from coordinate 16,838 downwards.
CAGGTGCCCAGCCTGACCATCGCCGGCTGGCACGACCTGCTGCTGGGCGCCGATCTCGAGCACTACGCCGGCATGCGCGCCAACGGCGGCAGTGCGGCCGCGCGCGAGCACAGCCGCCTGGTGATCGGGCCGTGGTCGCACGGCATGTTCCAGAACGTGGTCGGCGAGGTCGATTTCGGCTTCCGCGCCAACGGCATGTTCCTCGACCTGAAAGAGGATCTCACCCGCCTGCAGCTGCGCTGGTTCGATCGCTGGCTGAACGGCGCCGATGGCGGTGCGGAAGAGGCGCCGGTGAAGCTCTTCGTGCAGGGTGTGAACCGCTGGCGCGACGAGGACAGCTGGCCGCCGCCAGGCACGACCGCGACGCGCTACTACCTCGGCGCCGACGGCGGGCTCTCCGCGCGCGCGCCGGACGCGCAGGAAGCCTGTGACAGCTACGTCTACGATCCCCACCAGCCGTGCCCGACGCGCGGCGGCAACCTGCTGTTGCCGCCGCAGTACACCGCCGGTCCCTGCGACCAGCGCGAGATTGCCGCGCGCCGCGACGTACTGGTCTACACCTCGACACCGCTGGAGCGCGATCTCGAGGTGATCGGGGCGGTCAGCGCGGTGCTGCATGCGCGCACGTCCGGGGCGGACACCGACTGGATGGTCAAGCTGTGCGACGTGCACCCCGACGGCCGCATGCTGAACGTGTGTGACGGCGTGCTGCGCGCCTCGCTCGCCGACGGTCGCGAGCGCCGCCTGCCCGAGCGCGACGCCATCGTCGCCTACACCCTGGACCTGTGGGCGACGGCGCAGGTCTTCCGCGCCGGCCACCGCATCGCCTTGCTGGTCACCTCGAGCGACTTTCCGCGCTACGATCGCAATCCGAATACCGGTGAGACGGCGCACTCGGCGGCGCGTTTCGAGCCGGCGCTGCAACGCATCTACCGCGACCGCAGCCGCCCCTCGCACGTCGTGTTGCCGGTGCGCGCGGCCTGAGCGCCACTAACCACGGAGAACGCCCATGCTTGCCTGGCTCGCCGGAACGCTCGTCGCGCTGCTGCTGCTCGCCGCCGCGCTCTACTTCCTGTTCCCCGGCGTGGTCTACCGCGCGGCCATGGCGCTGGCACGGCGCAGTGCCGGCCTCGTGCAGCGCGAGACCGAGATCGACGGCCACCGTGTGCCCTACCTCGAAGGCGGCAGCGGCGAGCCGTTGCTGCTGCTGCACGGCTTCGGCGCGAACAAGGACCACTGGACGTTCGTCGCGCCGTTCCTGACCCGGCACTTCCACGTCTACGCGCCCGACCTGCCGGGGTTCGGCGATGCCGACCGGCTGGCGGACAAGGCCTACGGGCTCGACGCCATGCTCGCGCGCATCGGCGAGTTCGCCGACCGCATGGGGCTGGACAGCTTCGATCTCGCCGGCAACTCGATGGGCGGTTACCTGGCGACGCTGTTCGCGCACCGTGCTCCCGACCGCGTGCGCTCACTGTGGCTGCTGGCGCCGGCCGGCGCGGCCGGTGCGGAGCCCAGCGAGACGCTGCGCCTGATCGAGCAGGGCGACAACCCGCTGATCATGTCGGACGTGGCCGGCTTCGAGCGCCTGACGCGGCTGTGTTTCGAGGTCCCGCCGCCGATGCCGGCGCAGTTCCGCCGCCCACTGCTGGAACGCGCGCGGCGCGAGGCGGCGTTCAATGCGCGTATCTTCGAGGAACTGTTCGCCGATCCGCTGCCGCTGGAGGGCACCGTCGACGGTCTCGCCACGCGCGCGCTGGTGGTGTGGGGCGACAACGACCGGGTGCTGCATCCCTCCGGGCTCGGCATCCTCGGTGAGCTGCTGGCCAACGCCGAGTGCGTGCTGATGGCGCGCATGGGCCACGTGCCGATGATCGAGCGGCCGGCGGAAGCGGCGGCGGACTACCTGCGCTTCCGCGGCATCGAGGGTGCCGAAAAGGCAAGCTAGCCCGGCGCCGCTGCGTTAGAATCCGCTGACCATCGAACGCAGCGGAGCACACATGGCCGATCGCGCGCAGGAACTGGAGCAGCTCACGCGGGACTTCCTCGACGCCTTCAACCGCAACGATCTCGATGCGGTGATGGCTTTTTTCACCGGGGACGCCGTGTACGACGAGCTGGACGGCACACGCAGCGAGGGTCCTGACGCCATCCGCGCCGCCTTCGAGCCGCAGTTCGCGGGGCGCTTCGGCGCCATGCGCTTCGACGAGGAAGACACCTTCGTCGATGCGCGCACGGGCAAGGTCATGAGCAGCTGGACGCTGGTCATCGACAAGGGCGAGACCACGCTCGCGCTGCGCGGGCTCGACCTGCTGACATTTGAAGGGCGCCTGATCCGGCACAAGCAGACCTATGTCAAAGCCAAGTCGGCGCTCTACGAACCCGCGTCCTGACAGCCGCCCGGGCGCGCGCAGCCGCAGCGGCGGCGCACCCGGCGGTGACGACAAGCTGCGCAACTCGCTGCGGCCCGGGCACAAGCTGCACTGGTACCAGATTGAGCGCATCCTGGGCCAGGGCGGCTTCGGCATCACCTACCTGGCCCATGACGGCAACCTCGACCAGCATGTCGCGATCAAGGAATACCTGCCGATGGAGCTCGCCGTGCGCGAGGGCGATTTCTCCGTCTACCCGGCCTCGCGCGCGCAGGATGCGCGCTACCAGTGGGGGCTTGAGCGCTTCCTCGCCGAGGCGCGCACCCTGGCGCGCTTCAGGCATCCCGCGATCGTGCGCGTGCTCAGCGTGTTCGAAGCCAACAACACCGCCTACATGGTCATGGAGTACCAGCACGGCGAGGCCCTGCAACACCTGCTGGACGCGCGCGGTACGCTGCCCGAGCGCGAGCTGGTATCGCTGGTGGTGCCCCTGCTGGACGGGCTGGAAACGATCCATGCCCAGGGCTTCATTCACCGCGACATCAAGCCGTCCAACATCTTCATCCGCAGCGACGGCCATCCCGTGCTGCTCGACTTCGGCTCCGCGCGCCAGGCCCTGGGGCAGGAAACCCAGACCCTGACCAGCGTGGTCTCGCCCGGCTACGCGCCGTTCGAGCAGTATTACTCGCGCAGCGATCGCCAGGGGCCGTGGACCGACATCTACGGGCTCGGCGCGACCCTCTATCGTTGTGTCACCGGGCTGCAGCCGATGGCGGCGATCGACCGCAGCGAGGCGATCCTCAAGGCCGAGCGTGACGTCTTCGTCACCGCCTCGGAGATCGGCGCCGGCAACTACTCGCGGAGCTTCCTCGCGGCCATCGACTGCGCGCTCGAGTTCAACGAGAAGAAGCGTCCCCAGACGATTGCCGAGTGGCGCCCGCGCTTTGAGTTCTCGACCACGGTGGAGACCGAGTTGTTCGACCCCGCCGGGACCACCTGGCCGGAAGACGGGCCGACCCGCTTCAGCCACGTGGTCGACGACACGATCGACCTCGGCACCGCAGCCGTGGTCAACGACGCGACCCGCGACGACGGCAGCGCGCGGGGCTCGCGGCGCGCGGACACCCGGCCGCGCAGCGCGCCGCCGTCGCAGCCGCCGGCCGCGGCCAGCGCCGCGCCGGCCTCCGCACCCGCACCCGCACTCGATGCACCGCCGCGGCGACGCTGGCCGGCGCTGGTCGCCGTGCTGCTGGTGCTGGGCGCGGGGCTGGGCTATGCCGCCTGGAGCGGCCTGCTGCCGATCGACCCGTTCGGCGGCGCCAAGGCGGCGCGGCTGGTGGCGCAGGGCGATCGCGCGCTCGCCGCCGGGCAGGCCCTGGAGCCGCCGCGCAGCAGCGCGCTGGCCTATTACCGGCGCGCCTGGGACGCGCGCCCGGGTCACGAGGATGCGGTGCACGGCCTGCGCCTGACCGGCGAACGCCTGATCGCTGCCCTGGATGCTGCCGTCGACGCGGGCGACACGGCGCGCGTGGCGGCACTGCAACCGTTGCTCGATACGCTGCCGCCCGGCGTGGTCGAGACCGACGCCGTGCGCGCACGCCTCGCCGCCGCCGGTGCGCGCAACGCCGAGGCGGCGCGCCAGCAGGAACGTATCGAGGCGTTTCTCGCCGCCGCCGAGGACGATATCGCCAGCGGCCGCCTGACCGGGGCCGGTACTGACAACGCGTTGGCGCGCTACCGCGCCGTGCAGATCCTCGATCCCGACAACACGGCTGCCACGACCGGGCTCAGGCGCCTCGCCACCGCGCTCGCCGAGCGCGGGCGGGCGGCGGTGGAGGCCGGCGACCTGGAGGCGGCACGCGAACACCTCGCGCGGGCACGCGCGCTGGGCGCCGACGACGGCGAGCTCGGCACGCTCGCTGACGAGCTCCGCGCCACGGTCGACCAGGCGAACGATGCCATGGCGCGGGCGGAGCAGGTCGCAGCCCTGCTCGAAGCGGCGCAGGCCGATCTCGAGGCCGACCGCCTGACGACACCGGAGGGCAACAATGCGCTCGAACGCTATCGCGCGGTGCAGGCACTGGAGCCGGACAGTGCCGAGGCCGCGCGCGGAGTGCAGCAGGTGCACGATCGTTACGTCGCCATGGCGACCCAGGCACTGGCGCGGCAGGAGTTCGACGGCGCCGCACAGTACACCCGCCGCGCGCTGGCCGTGATCGGCGATTCCGCGCCCGCACACACGCTACAGCGCGAGATTGCCGCCGGCCGCGCGCGCCTGGACCGCGAGGAGGCCGAACGCCTGGCGCGCGAGGCCGAGGCGCAGGCCGCGGCGCAGGCGGCCGAACGCGCCGCCGCGGAGCGCGCACGGGTGGCTGCCGAAGCGGAGCGCCGGCGACGCCAGGAAGAGGAAGCGCGCCGCCTGCTGGCCGAGGCCGAACGCAAGGCCGAGGCCGAGAAGCAGGCGCGTGCCGCGGCCCAGCGTGCCGCCGAGGAGGCGGTCAACGCGCGCCCGCGCATGGTCCTCGACTTTCACGGCTTCCACCCCCGGTACGCGCGCGAGGGCATGACGCGCGACCTGCTCTACCAGCAGGTCGCGCCGTTGGTGGCGGGGGCGGGCTACGAGATCGTGACCCGCGGCGACGTGCACGACGCCAACTACAAGTGGACCAACGTCAAGCTCATGGCCTATCGCCTGAGCGTGAACGAGAACACCGCGACCGGCCTGTATTCCTATGCCGGGTCGCTCCTGGTACTGCCGAGGGATACCCTGATCCTGCCGCTGACCGCGGCGATGGATCGCTCGCCTGTGTGGAACCGCGGCCACAACGGTCTCGGCCCGCCCACCGATCTGCGCAAGCTGTTCGACCAGTTCGTCGACATGACGCGTGCCTACCTGTCCCACAGGCCCGGGATCCGCCGTTGAAAAAACAATGGCTTATGTTAAGTTTCGGGCATTGTTCCGAAATTCCCCGGGCCCGTATCTGAACCACCGGCACTTGCGGCGCCACTTACGGTCTGAACGGAACAGGCCGCGGCCAGGCCCCGCGGACGCCGGGACGGAGAGAGCATGAAGCGAGAGCAGGTGACGGCGCGCAGCACGCGGGACGAGCAGGACCGGCTCATCCTCGACAGCCTGCAGGCCGACGCGGCGGCCTTCGAGACCCTCTATCGGCAGTTCTATCCGCGCCTGTTCGACTTCGTGCTGCGCATGCTGGGCCGGCCCGAGGACGTCGAGGAAACCATCAACGACACCATGCTGGTGGTGTGGAACAAGGCCGACCAGTTCGCCGGGCGCTCCAAGGTCTCGACCTGGATCTTCGGCATCGCCTACAAGAAGGCGCTCAAGCGCCTGAAGACCAATCGCCGACTGGCCGAGCGCGAGCTGAGTATCGAGATCGAGGCCGAGGGCGATGACGACCCGTTCGACGCGGTCAGCAGCGACGCGCTGCTCGACCGCATCCGCGCCGCGGTTGGCGGCCTGCCGCTGGCCCAGCGCAGCATCGTCCACCTGGCCTTCTTTTACGGCTATACCTATCCGGAGATCGCCGAAATCGTCGACTGCCCCGTCAACACCGTGAAAACGCGCATGTTCTATGCGCGCGAACGGCTGCGTCCGCTGCTCGACGATGCCGTTACCCGGGAGCGTGCCGATGGCCAGCGCTGAACACCACGGGCCGGGCATGACGCACGACCGCGCCTGGGCGCTGCTGCCCTGGTACCACAACGAGAGCCTGGCGGCGGACGAGCACGCGGCCGTGCGCGACCACCTCGGCAGCTGCCTGACCTGCACGCGCGAGCTCAGGCGTCTTGCCGTGCTCGAGCGCGCGGTGGCGGCACCGGCGACCGAGCAGGCCTGTGCGCAGAGCTTCGCCCGGCTGTCCGGTCGTATCCGCATGCAGCGTGCACCGCGCTGGCCGCAGCGCCTGCTGGGTGCGCTGCGCGCGGTGTTCGAACCGGTGCCCCTGATCGCGGGCGCTTCGGTGCTGGTGTTCTCCTCGCTGCTGGTCGCGACCATCGTCGGCAACCGCGACGCGGAGATCCGCGGCGGCGAGCAGCCTTTCCAGACGCTCGGCCGCCACGAGTCCGGCGCCGTTTCCGAACTCAGTCACCCGCTGCTGCGCATCGTGTTGCGCGACGAGCTGGGTGCCGGCGGGCGCCGCGCCTGGCTGCAGCGCCACCGCGCCGAGCTGGTCGACGGTCCCTCGGCGATCGGTGTGCTGACCGTGCGCGTGGCGATGGGGCCGCGCACCTTCGACGCCGTGCTCGCCGAGATCCGCGGCGATGCCGACACCCTGTTCGTCGAACCCGTCAAGCTGATCGGAACGCGCCCGGACCGCGCACGATGAACGGCCGGCGCGGGGCCGCCGCGCTGCTGTGCGTCGCGCTGCTGCTCGGCGCCGGACGCGTCGCGGCGGGCGAGACGGCGCGGCTGATCGTGACCGTCGATGCGCTGGCCGTGGCCGCCGCGCTGGAGCGCGACTACCCGCTGCGTCTCGCCGCCGAGTGGCCGCTGTCGGCGCTCGATGCGCATGCGCTCGAGTTCATCCCGCACCGCGCACAGGATGCGGCCGACCTGGTGCGCCGCCTCGGCGCCGATCCGCGCGTGCACCACGCCCAGCCCGGCCTGACCCATCACGTCGCCGGGATGCCGGTCAAGGATCCCTATTTCGACCTGCAGGCCCGCACCCGGCGCGGCGGCGTTGCCGCGGTGCTGCGGCGTGGCAGCGGGCGCAACGTGCGCATCGCCGTCATCGACACCGGGGTCGACGTCGAGCACCCGGACCTGCGTGGCCAGGTCGCCGCGGCGGTCAACTTCGTCGGCGGCAGCCCGGACGCGGTGCCGGCCGAGTTCCACGGCACCGGCGTGGCCGGGTTGATTGCCGCCGCGCCCGGCAACGGGATCGGCATCCACGGCCTCGCGCCGGATGCCGAGCTGCACGCGTTGCGCGCGTGCTGGGAGCCGACCTACGGCTACGGCCTGTGCAGTACGCAGACCCTGTCCGAGGCGCTCAACTACGCCATCGAGATCCGCGCGCGCATCATCAACCTGTCACTGGCCGGTCCCGAGGACCCGCTGCTGACGAAGCTGGTCGGGCGTGCCATCGAGCTCGGCGCGGTGGTCTTCGGCGCGGTCGGCGAAGAGGCGACGCAGAGCTTTCCGGCCTCGATTCCGGCGGTGGTCGCGGTCGAGCAGGGTTTGCCGAGTGGCGCGCCGGTCGCCGGCTGGCACCTGACCATTCCCGGCCAGCAACTGCTGACCACGGTGCCCGAGGGGCGCTACGATTTCGTCTCCGGGTCCTCGTTCGCCTGCGGCCACGCCAGCGGCGTGGCCGCCGTCATGCTCGATCAGCAGCCGCACCTGGGCGCCGCCGATCTGGTCGAATGGCTGCGCCGCGTACATGGCAACCCCGACCTCCAGGGGCGGCGTCAGAAATCCATGTAGTGAAAATCGAAGGCGTCGCCGAGGCTGCGTACCGCGCCGCCGGAGGGCAGTGGGAAATGCGCGGTCAGCACGCGCGTGTCGCAGTCGCTGTAGCGTTCGAGGAAGGCGCGGCGGGTGGCCGCGGCCTGTGCCTTGTCGGCATCGAACTTGAAGTTCCATTGCGGGAAGCGGCACTGCAGCGGCGAGTGGATGAGGTCGCCGGTGACGACGGCGTCGCCCTGCGTGCCGCCGGCGAGATGCACCGCGCAGTGACCGGCGGTATGGCCGGGTGTCGGTTCCAGCCAGACGTGATCGTCGAGCGCGTGATCGTCGGCGACCAGGTCTGCCTGGCCGGCTTCGAGCAGTGGCTGCACGTTCTCGACGTAGACCGGGTCACCATACTTCTGCCACGCGCGTTCGGCCGCCTCGCACTCGCGGCGCGAGAGCACGTAGCGGGCGTTGGGGAAGGTCGGTACCCAGCGCCCGTCGACGTAGTGCGTGTTCCATCCGCTGTGGTCGACGTGCAGGTGGGTGCAGAGTACGAAATCGATGTCCTCGGGACGCACGCCGAGCTGGGCCAGGCCGCGGCGATAGCTGTCGTCAGTCTTCTCGTGCCAGGGTGTGAACCACTTGACCTGCTTGTGGTTGCCGACGCAGCTGTCGACCAGCACCGTGGCGCGCGGCGTGCGCACCACGTAGCTCTGGATCGGCATCACCAGCATGTCGGTATCCGGCGTCAGGGCGGCCGGCTCCAGCCACGCCCGCAGCGGCGCCAGCGCCTCGGGCGAGGCGTCGGGAAAGAACTCGTAGACGTTCATGAACGGCCCTTCCCACTCGACCACGCGGCCGACCTCGACCTGTCCGATTTTCAGCCACTGCATCGCCGCTGTTCCTCCCGATACGCTTTGCTATAGTGCGCGCGCCCTGATACCGATGGTCGCACAACGACGATGGTAGGAAAAACACCGCCTGCCGGCCGCCGCCTGCGCGCCGCGCTGACTGGCCTCGCCGTGCTGCTGGCGGGCACCGCCGCTGTCGCCGGTGAGCGCGGGCCGTGGACGGCAACGGTGATGTTCGAGAACGACCTGTTCGGCGACAGCGACTCGCAGTACACCAACGGTCTCAAGCTGTCGCTGATCTCGCCGGACCTGCTCAGCCTGCGCGGCTCGTCCTGGGTGCCGGGCTTCCTGCTCGACGCGGTGCAGCGGCTGAACGCGTTCGAACGCAGTCTCGACGAGCCGGGCGAAGCCAGCGATCGCCAGTACAACCTCGGCGTCGGCATCGGCCAGATGATGTTCACCCCCGAGGACACCCAGGCCTCAGGCCTGGTGATCGACGATCGGCCGTACGCCGGCTGGCTCTACGGCACGCTGACCTTCGTCGCCAAGACCCGCCGCGTCGCCGACACCCTGGAATTGCAGCTCGGTGTGGTCGGTCCGGAATCGCTGGCCGAGGACGCGCAGAGGTTCGTGCACGACATCCGTGACCTGCCGGTACCGCGCGGCTGGGACAACCAGCTCGAGACCGAGCCCGCCTTCGTCATCTTCTACGAACGCAAGTGGCACTACGTCTACGACACCGCGTTGCCCGGCATCAGCTACGACGTCATTCCGCACGCCGGCGTGGCGCTCGGCACGGTGGCGACCTATCTCGCGCTGGGTGGCGAGGCGCGGGTCGGCTGGAACCTGCCCGAAGATTTCGGCACCTCGCTGATCCGTCCCGGCGGTGACGCCACCGCGCCGTCGCTGGCCAATGCCGTCAGCGTGCGCGCGCGCCCGCTTGGCGTGTACGCCTTCACCGCGATCGGCACGCGCCTGGTCGGGCGCGACATCTTCCTCGACGGCAATACCTTCACCGACAGCCATGACGTCTCGCGCGAGCTGCTGGTCGGTGACCTGGTGGTCGGCGCGAGCGTGGTGTGGGGCGCGGCCAAGCTGTCCTATGCGCAGGTCTTCCGTACCCGCGAGTTCGACCACCAGAACCGCCGTCACAAGTTCGGCTCGATTACCTTCTCGCTGGCATTCTGAGCGCCGCCGGGCGCGCCGGGCTCAGGCCACGGCGTGCCAGGTCGAGCCGTCGTGGCGCGCGCGCCCGTCGCGCTCGAGCTTGATCAGGTGGGCGTGCAGGGACAGCGCTGCCCAGGCGTGCATGGCCGGGTCGACGTCCTCGTACACGGTCGGCACCAGGGCCTCTACCGGTGCCGGCCCCAGCGCTGCCAGCGCCGCAGCCACCTTGCGCTCGCGCTCCAGGCGGTGCGCGATGAGGCGCCGGATCTCGGCCGCCGGCTCTGCGATGAGATCGCCGTGGCCGGGCGCCACCCAGGCGATGTCGTAGCCGAGCATGCGTTCCAGCGACGCCAGGTAGTCGGCCATGTCGCCGGCCGGCGGCACGATGACCACGGTCGAACCGCCCATCATGTGATCACCGGTCATGAGCACCCGGTCCTCTTCGACCAGGTAGCACACGTGGTTGGCGACGTGGCCCGGGGTGAGCAGGGCGCGCAGGGTGAACTCGCGCGTGGCGATGACGTCGTCCTGGGCCAGCGCGCGGGCGCCGGCGAAGCTGGTGTCCTGGTGACCGTCGTCGGGGATGACGTTACCGACCAGCTCGGCTCCGGTCGCCTCGGCGATCGGGCGCGCCGCCGGCGAGTGGTCGCGATGGGTATGCGTGACCACCACCCAGCGCAGGCGGTCGCCGCAGATCGCCAGCAGGCGGTCGATGTGCTCGGGCAGTGCAGGGCCGGGGTCGACCAGCGCCAGCTCCTGCTCGCCGACGATGTAGGTGTTGGTGCCCGGGCCGGTCATGCGGCCGGGATTGGGTGCGGTGAGCCGCCGGATGCGCGGCGAGACGGAGACGGCGTGGTCGTGGCTGATATCCGGCATGCGGGTGCTCCTCGCGCCGCGGCTCAGGCCGCGGCGTGCTGTGGCGGGCGGCGCTGGCGCCAGGGGCGCGCGGCCTCGAGCTGCGCGGCGAGACGCAGCAGGGTCGCCTCCTGGTAGATCTTCGCGGTGAACATCATACCGACCGGCAAGCCGTCGGCACTCCAGTGCAGCGGCACCGACATCGACGGCTCGCCGCTCATGTTGGCGAGCATGGTCGATACGACGAAGGTGAAATTGTTCTCGACCAGGCTTTCCAGCACGCTGGCCCATTTGACCACCGGGCCCAGCGGGACGCGGCTGGCGAGCGCGGTGAGCGCGGCATCCAGGCCGTGCGGGTCGAACACGCCCAGCGGCGCCGGCGGCGTCGCCAGGGTTGGCGTGAGCAGCACGTCGTAGTGCTGCATGAAGCGCCCCAGCGCGCGCATCTCGCGTTCTATGGTGCGGTTGGCGAGGGTCAGGTCGACGGCATCGAAGGAGCGCGCGAGGTTGGCGAAGGCGCGCGTCATGGGCTCGAAGTCCGCGTAGCGCGAGCGCCGTCCGAGCAGGTCTTCGGCGGCGCGGATCTCGGCGCCGGTGCAGGCCAGCACGCGCAGCATGAAGGCGCTGCCCAGTGTCAGCGGCTGCAGTGGCGGATCGGCTTCCTCGCAGACGTGGCCGAGATCCTCGAGCAGGGTCACCGTGGCGTCCAGGCCGGCCAGGCATTCCGGGTCCAGGGGTGCGTCGCAGCACAGCGCGCGGCGTGTCACGGCGACGCGCAGGCGCCCCGGATCGCGCGCGGTCTCGTCGAGGAAGCTGAGCGGCGGCGGTGGTGCACAGTAGGGCATGCCGGGATCGCCGCCGGCGGTGGCGTCGAGCGCGGCGGCGCTGTCACGCACGCTGACCGAGACCACGCCGTGCTGGACCTGGCCATACCAGCCCTCGCCCAGCTCCGGACCGGACGGGTTACGCCCGCGCGAGGGCTTCAGACCGAACAGACCGTTGCACGAGGCGGGGATGCGGATCGAGCCGCCACCGTCGCCGGCACTCGCCAGCGGCACGATGCCGGCGGCGACCGCGGCACCGGAGCCGCCGCTGGAACCACCGGCCGTGCGCTCCAGGTTCCACGGGTTGCGGGTCGGTCCGAACAGCCGCGGCTCGGTGGTGCCGACCAGCCCGAGCTCGGGCGTGCTGGTCTTGCCGAAGGTGACCAGGCCCGCGGCATGCAGGCGGCTGACCATCTCGGCGTCGTAGTCCGGCACGTAATCTTGAAAGAAACGCGAGCCGTTCTGCAGGCGGGCGCCGGCGAGCGCCTGCCCGAGGTCCTTCATCAGGAACGGCACCCCGGCAAACGGTCCGTGCAGCGGCCGTGCCGCGAGACGGGCACGCGCGGCCTCGTAGAGCGGTTCGATGATGGCGTTGATGGCCGGGTTGATGCGCTCCGCGCGCGCGATGGCTTCTTCCAGCAGCGCCGTCGCCTCGACCTCGCCGGCGCGCACCAGGGCGGCGAGGCCGAGGCCGTCGTGGGCATCGTAGGCGTCGAAGCCGGTCATGGCTGCACACGCCCGGTCGCGCAGGTTCGCATACGTCGAATCGCTTTCCGGAGTGACGCGGATTATCACCGATCGCGGCCGCGCGTGGTGCGGTTTGACCGGCCCCGCCCTTGTGATAGGTTCACCCGGGTTCGGCAAACGACGGGGGAGCAGGGGCGATGAACGCAGCGGTGATGGAAACGCAGGGGGTCGCGGTCGCGCCCGGCATGAGCAGCGCGCGCGGGTGGACGCGCTGTGACGACACCTTCTCGATGAAGGTGCTCTCGGTCGACGCCGCCCGGCACTGCGTCGAGGTGCTGTTCCGGATCAAGGCCGGTTCGCGCACCGGGCCGCACAAGCACCTGTGCGAAACCCACGTGTTCGTGCTCGAGGGCCGGGTGCGCAACCACGCCATTGCCTGCAGCTTCGGTCCGGGTGACTACTGTTTCCAGCCCGACGGCGACGTGCACGACGAGGAGTTCGTCGAGGACACCGTGGCCTACGTCAGCTATCGCGGCCACGACGACACCCTGGTCGAGTTCTACGGCGAGGACGGCGCGGTCTGCGGCACGTTCAGCGTGAGCGACTTCGAAGCCGGGCTGCAGTCCTGATTCCGCGGCCGCGCGCCGCCTGAAGATTTATACCGGAGTTTCGCCGATGAGCGTTCCTGACCAGCACCTGTTGAGCGGCATTCGCGTGCTCGACTTCACCCGCGCCCTGGCCGGGCCTTCGTGCACCCGCATGTTCGCCGAAATGGGCGCCGAGGTGATCAAGGTCGAGGCCGCCCCCAACGGCGACCTGACCCGCGCGGTGACCCGCCTGCGCAACGATCGCAGCCTCTACTACGTGCAGCAGAACCTGAACAAGAAGAGCGTGTGTCTGAACCTGCGCGATGCGCAGGGCATGGCGCTGGTGCGCGAGCTGGTGCCGCAGTGCGACGTGGTGGTGGAGAACTTCCGCCCCGGCGTGATGGCGGACATGGGCCTCGGCTACGAAGACCTCCGGGCCCTGCGCGAGGACATCATCCTGTGCTCGATCTCGGCGCTGGGGCAGAAGGGCCCGCTGGCGAAGAAGCCGGGCTATGACTACATCGCGCAGGCCTACGCCGGGGTCACCTCGATGATCGGGGAGAAGAACCAGCCGCCCTACATCCCGCTGCTCGGCATCGGCGACGTCTCGACCGGCGTGCACGGCGCCTTTGCCATCGCCGCCGCGCTGCTGCACCGTGCACGCACCGGGCGCGGTCAGCATCTCGACATCGCGCTGCTCGATTGTTACTACCATTACCACGAGGTCAACGTGCTGCTCTACTCGGGCACCGGCGGCGAGATGAAGCCGACCCGCGACGGCCGTCACGTGACCTACGTGTGCCCGGCCGGGATCTACAGCGGCAGCGGCGGCGACGTCATGATCATGGCCTTCCTGCATCACTGGCCGGACCTGTGCGCGGCGATGGGGCGCGACGACCTGGTCGACGCCGAGGGCTGGCAGACCGACGCCGAGCGCCGCGCGCGTCTCGACGAGGTCATCGCGCTGATCGAGGGCTGGCTCAGGACCTTCCCGGACGTCGACAGCGCGATCGCGAAGCTCGAGGCGCATGGCGTGCCGTGTGCGCCGATCCTGAGCATCGAGGAGACCGTCAATCATCCGCACCTGGTGCAGCGTGGCACCGTGCGCGACGTCAACGACCCCGTCGCCGGTGAGTTCAAGATCCCCGGCATGCCGATCCGCACCTCCGATTACCCGCACGATGCCGATTACGTCGCGCCCACCCTGGGTGAGCACAACGGCGAAGTGCTGCGCGAGCTGCTGGGCCGGGACGAGGCCGAGATCGCGGCGCTGGCCGCGGCCGGCGTGCTGGTCAGCGGGGACGCGTGATGTCGCCCGGCGTGAGCGCCGCGGGCGGCAGTCCGCAGCCATGAGCGGTGCGGGGCTGCTCAGCGAAGAGCGCCTGATGATCCGCGACAGCGCGCGCGAGTTCACCCTCAACGAAGTGCTGCCGGTGGCCAACCGGCTCGACCCCGAGCAGGGCGAAATTCCGGCGGAGCTGCGCGTCAAGCTGGCCGAGATGGGCTACTTCGGCATACGCATTCCGGAAGCCTACGGTGGCAGCGGCCTCGGCTGCTTCGAGTACTGCCTGGTCACCGAGCAGCTCGCCCGCGGCTGGATGAGCGTCGCCAGCCTCATCGCCCGCGGCAACGGGACGCTGACCATGGATCTCCTGTCCGACACGCAGAAGGCGCGCATGCTGCCGCGCGTGGTGGCGGGCGAGTACCTCGGCGCGATGTCGCTGTCGGAGCCGGACACCGGCTCCGATCTCGCCTCCATCTCCTGTCGCGCTGAGCGCGACGGCGACGACTGGGTCATCACCGGCAACAAGTACTGGTGCACCTTCGCCGACGGCGCCGACTACATCGTGCTGTTCGCGCGCAGCGAGGCCCCGGCCGACGAGAGCCGCCGGCACCTGGGGATCAGCGCCTTTCTCATCGACAAGCCGCGCGGCGAGCTGCCGGCCGGCGTCTCGGGCAGCCCCATTCCCAAGATCGGCTACTTCGGCTGGAAGACCTGGGAGCTCGCCTTCGACGCTCTGCGCCTGCCCGGCGATGCCCTCATCGGCGAGCAGGGCAAGGCGTTCTATGCCCTCGCCAAGGGCCTGGACGAGGCCCGCGCACACACCGCGGCGCGCGCCATCGGGCTGGCCCAGGGCGCGCTGGAGGACGCCACCGCCTACGCGCAGGAACGCACCCAGTTCGGCCGGCCGATTGCCGCCTTCCAGGACCTGCGCTTCAAGCTCGCGCGCATGGCGACCGACATCGAGGCCGCGCGCCAGCTGCTTTACTTCGTCTGCGATCGCATCGACAGCGGCGAGCGCTGCGACAAGGAGGCCTCCATGGTCAAGTATTTCGCCAGCGAGATGGCCGAGCGGGTCACTTCCGACGCCCTGCAGATCCTCGGCGGTGCGGGTTACACCACCTTGCACGCGGTCGAGCGCTACTGGCGCGACGCACGCCTGACCAAGATCTTCGAGGGCACCTCCGAGATCCAGCTACGCATCATCTCCGATCACCTGCTGGGCAAGGCCGGCCGATGAGCGCGCTCGACACCAACGGCGTGCTGGAAGGCGTGGTCGTGCTCGACCTGACGCAGATGCTGGCCGGGCCCTACTGCACCATGTTGCTCGCCGATCACGGCGCCGACGTGATCAAGGTCGAGCCGCCGCACGGCGACATGTCGCGCGGCCTGGGTCCGTTCATGCCCGGGGACGACGCGCGCGAGCAGGGCGGTTACTTCCACTCCATCAACCGCAACAAGCGCAGCATCGTGCTCGACCTCAAGAACGCCGAGGACCGCGAGCTGTTCATCAAGCTCGTGCGCGAGGCCGACGTGCTGGTGGAGAATTTCCGGCACGGCGTGATGGAGCGGCTGGGTCTCGCTTACGAAACCCTGCAGGCGGAGAACCCGCGCCTGGTCTACGCGGCCATCCGCGGCTTCGGCGATGAGCGCAGCGGGCGCAGTCCGTATGCCGAATGGCCGGCTTTCGACATCGTCGCCCAGGCCATGGGCGGCTTCATGAGCATGACCGGCCATCCCGGCGAGCCGATGAAGGCCGGCCCGGGGATCGGCGACATCGTGCCCGGACTGATGTGCGCCTTCGGTATCGTTGCCGCGGTGCGCCACGCCGAGCGCAGCGGCGCGGGCCAGTTCGTCGACGTCGCGATGTACGACGCGGTGCTGGCGCTGTGCGAGCGCATGGTCTATCGCTACTCCTTCGGCGGCGCGGTCTCGGCCGGGCACGGCAACGACCACCCGCTGGTGAGCCCGTTCTCGATCTATGCGGCCGCCGACGGCTGGCTCGCCATCGGCTGCCCGCTGGACGAGCAGTGGCGCGACCTGGCCAGGGCCATGCAACGCGAAGAGCTGCTGGACGATCCGCGCTTTGCCGACAACACGGCGCGCGTCGCCCATGCCGCCGAGGTGCGTGCGGTGATCACCGAGTGGACCGCGCGCCACACCAAGCGCGAGCTGGCCGAGCTGCTCGGCGGACGGGTCCCGTGCGGCCCGGTCAACGACATGGCCGACATCGCCGCCGATCCGCACGTGGCCGCGCGCGGCATGCTGCCGGAGGTGGAGGTGCCGGGCCTCGGACAGCGCCTCGCGCTGGCCGGCGTGCCGGTGCATTTCTCGGCGACGCCGGGGCAGGTGCGCGCGCCGGGGCCCGGGCTGGGCGAGCACACCGGCGAGGTGTTCGAGCAGTTCGGGCTCAAGCGGGTGCGGGATCTCGGCGAACCCACCTGACAGGCAGACGCAGAGCTACTGCGGAGGCCGTCTGCGGCGTTGCGGATCGCGCTGCGGTGCTCACGTACTGCAGTACGCTCCGCTCCTCGCTTGACCCGCGCCTTGCAGCCGACCTTCCTCGCTACGCTCTGCGTCAGCCTGCGGGTGACGCGGCGCCGGAGCGGAGGCCGTGTGCGGCATTGCGGGTTGCGCTACGGTGCTCAGGTACTGCAGTACGCTCCGCTCCTCACTCGACCCGCGCCTTGCAGCCGACCTTCCTCGCTACGCTCTGCGTCAGCCTGCGGCTGACGCGGCGTTGGAGCGGAGGCCGTGTGCGGCGTTGCGGGTTGCGCTGCGATGCACACGTACTGCAGTACGC
>JBHIYN010000026.1:0-46976 GCA_041984235.1 Gammaproteobacteria bacterium | reverse complement strand
CCGAAGACCGGCGTTTATGCGGATAAATGAGGCGTGCCGTCGAGCCCGCAACGCCGCCCACGGCCTCCGCACCGGCTACGCATCAGCCGCAGGGTGATGCAGAACGTAGCGAGGAAGGTCGTGGGCAAGGCGCGGGCGAGCCGAGGACCGGAGTTTATACGGATAAATGAGGCGTGCCGTCGAGTCCGCAACGCCGCCCACGGCCTCCGCAGTAGTTCTGCATCAGCCTGCTAGCGGGTAATCAGGCAGGTCGTGGTGCCATGCGCATAGACCGTACCCGCGGCATCGTGCAGTTCCGCCTGTGACACGCCCAGGCGCCGTGACAGGTGTACCAGGCTTGCGCTCACGGTCAGGTCGGTCTCGAGTGGGATCGCCCGTACCAGCTTGACCGCGAGGTCCACGGTCACGTGGCGCGCCGCTTCCTCGTCGAGGCTGACAAACACCGTCAGCCCCAGCGCGGTATCCAGCACCGTCGCCGCGTAACCACCATGGACACTGCCGAGCGCGTTGATGTGGCGCTCGTCGGCGCGCGTGCGCATCACGACGCGTCCCTCCCCGATCTCGACCAGGGAGACCGGCACGGTTTCCCACATGGGCGGGTACGGTAATTCGCCGCTGCGGATTTTCTCCAGCTTTTCCACGGCTTGCGCGTTTATCGGGGGCACGACAGGCTCCGCTACGGTGAGTGGCGCGCCATCATGCCACAACCCCGTGGGACCCAGGGCGCGGCGCGGGCGGCGGTAATGTGCCGCATTTCCGGCAATGCCTGCCGCCCGCGCTAAAGTTTCTCCGCCCCTGCTCCGATACCCCAGACCGGAGGCGGTGAATATCCTGATTCGCAGGATATATCCGCTAAATATCAACGATGCCGGCGTAACACCCGCACGGCATCCTCGTTAAGAGGGCTTATCCATGCCTCAGACGATTAATACCAACATCATGTCGCTGAACGCTCAGCGTAACCTCAACCGTTCGCAGAACGAGATGGCGACCACGATTCAGCGCCTGTCCTCGGGCCTGCGCATCAACTCGGCCAAGGACGACGCCGCCGGTCTCGCCATCGCGACCCGCATGAGCGTCCAGATCAGCGGCCTGTCGGTTGCCATGCGCAACGCCAACGACGGCATTTCCATCGCCCAGACCGCTGAAGGCGCCATGGACGAGATGGTCAAGTCGCTCAACCGCGCCAACGACCTCGCCCTGCAGGCGGCCAGCTACAACACCAATGCCGACCGCTCCTCCCTCAACCAGGAGGTCACTCAGATCATCGACGAGCTCAGCCGCGTCGTGAACCAGACCCGTTTCAACGGTGAGAAAATCCTCACCGGCGGCTTCAGCGCCGATATCCAGGTCGGTACCGCGGTCAACGAGACCATCAACGTCTCGGTCAGCAACCTGGCTCCGACGGGTCTCGGTGTCGCTTCGGAGTTCTCCGCGGTGAACGCACTGAGCGATGCAAACTTCGCCGACCGCATCCGTAACACCTTCGACACCGCCCTCGACGGTTCCGCCGATGCCCTGAATGGCACGGTGCTGTCGGCCGTAGCCGCCAGCTCCAACTCGATCAACAAGGTCGAGGCCATCAACAACGTCTCCGGCACCACCGGCGTGACCGCCTTCAGCCTCGGCAACGCGGCTGTGGCCAGCACCGACGTCACCGACGCGAACGCGACCGGCGCTGCCGGCCAGACCGTCGGCAACGGCGCGCTGACCATCAACGGCGTGTCGATCGACGGCAACGGCGCCAACACCTCGATGGATGACCTGGTTGCCAACATCAATGCCAAGTCCGGCGAGCACGGCGTCACCGCCGTGCGCGACGCGGGCGGCGCGGCCAACCAGAGCCGCCTGGTGCTGCTCAACAAGACCGGCGCGGCCATCACCGTCACGGTCAACAGCACCGAAGCGGCTACCGCCACCGGCTTCGCCTCCGGCACGACTTCGGTCGACGCGGGCGCCAACGGCCTGATCGTCCTGAACGACGATCTGGGCACGACCTCGGTCAGCTACGACGCGGCCGCTACCGGCACCGCCATCACCGGCGTTGCTTCGGCCAGCACCACGCTGACCGATGCGCCCGTCAACGCACAGTCGGTTTCGACCCAGGCCGGCGCCAACCTGGCGCTGCTGTCGTTCCAGTCGGCCATGGACACGATCAACAGCGACCGCGCCGTGCTCGGTGCCAAGCTGAACCGCTTCGAGTCCACGGTGCGCAACCTGGAGAATGTTCG
Organism: Gammaproteobacteria bacterium; assembly: GCA_041984235.1. Lineage (GTDB taxonomy): Bacteria > Pseudomonadota > Gammaproteobacteria > JBHIYN01. Next base: position 44,745 of record JBHIYN010000026.1, on the reverse strand, counting down.
CGAGAACATCACCGCGGCCCGTGGCCGTATCCAGGACACCGACTTCGCCATGGAAACGGCCAACCTCACGCGCTCGCAGATACTCCAGCAGGCTGGTGTGGCGATGGTCTCGCAGGCGAACTCCGTCCCGCAGGCCGCCCTCGCGCTGCTGCAGTAAACCGCTGAGCGTTTATCGTTCGACGAGTATGCGCCCGGGATCCCTGATCCCGGGCGCTTTTCGCAGTTGATGAGGTAGCGCCATGCTTACCCAAGTCGCATACAGCAAGGTCCAGGCGGGCAGTGATTCCGCGGCCGGTCGTGTGGTCCGCACGGAGGCCATCACCAACCCGGCGGCCACTTCCCCGGCGCCCGGAACGCAAAGCACGGCCGGCGGCGAACAGACCGCACCGGTGCCGGCGGTCCAGGCCGCGGAGCTCGAATCGGCGGTCAGCCAGATTTCCGAACGCGCGCAGAACATGCAGCGAGCGCTGCAGTTCAGCGTCGACGAGGACAGCGGCGAGACCGTGATCACGGTTATCGACCGCGAGACCCGCGAGGTCATCCGGCGCATTCCGCCCGACGAGGTGGTCGGGCTGGCTGAACGCTTCGGCAACGGGCCCGGAGGTCTGCTCAAGCTCGAGGCCTGACCTGGCCCGAATCTTGCTCAACCCCCGCAGTAACAATCACCGCCCGGGTCGCCGCAGGGCTGCTTCCCGGGCACGGAGTACTACGCCATGCTGAGCACACCCGGGATCGGCTCCGGCCTCGACATCTCCGGCATCATCGACCAGTTGATGACGCTGGAACGCCGGCCTTTGGTCGCACTCGGCACCGACCAGGTCGAGCTCGAAGCGCAGCTCAGCGGTTTCGGCAAGCTGAAGAGCACCATATCGCTGTTTCGCAGTGCCGTCAGCGATCTCTCCAGCACCGACAAGTTCGAATACTACAAGGCCATCTCGAGCGACGACGAGGTGCTGACCGCGAACGCCGACTCGAACGCTGCCAAGGGCGTGTTCAGCATCGACGTGCAACGACTGGCGGAAAATCATCGCCAGGCGGCAACGACCGTTTTTGCCGATCCGGCAACCACAACCATCGGCACCGCCGGCGACACCATGACCCTGACCGTCGGCACTGATGCCTTCACCGTCGAGATCGGCGACAAGACCCTCGCCGGCGTGCGTGACGCGATCAACGCCGCCAGCGACAACACCGGCGTCACCGCGTCCATCCTGCAGGACGACACCGGCTATCACCTGACCCTGTCCGCCGACGACACCGGCTCGGACAATCTCATCACGGTGTCCTACAGCGCGGCTGACCCGTTCGCCATGCAGGATCTCAACCAGGACCGGGACGGCAGCGGCACCTTCACTGCCAGCGACCTGGATGCCGTGCTGACGCTGGAGAACACCTTCACCGTCACCCGCACCACCAACACGGTCAGCGACGCCATCGAGGGCGTTACGCTCAATCTCGAGAAAGCCGGCATCACGACCGTCGAAATCGACCGCGACGATGACAAGATCCGGGGTTCGGTGCAGCAATTCATCGGCGTTTACAACGAAGTCGTCAACATCATCGACGAGCTGCGCGGCAACGTGCTGTCCGAAGAACGCAGCTCGCTGGCCAGCCTGGAGTCGCAGTTCCGCAACCTGCTCAACACCGAAGCCGGAACATCAAGCAAGTTCTCCTACCTGTTCGAGCTCGGCGTATCGACGAGGCTCAACGGCACACTGGAGCTCGACAGCTCGGTTTTCGACAGTGCGCTCGATGCCGACCCCCAGGGGGTCGCGAGCTTGTTCGCCGATGCCGATAGCGGCCTCGCAACCCGCTTCGACGCCTTTGCCAGCTCGTTGATCGATGCCGGCGGCCTGTTCGACAGCCGCGAGCAGAGTCTCAACGCGCAGATCCGCCGCATCGAGAGCGATCGCGCCCGCGTCGAGTTCCGTCTGATCCAGCGTGAGCAGTCGCTGGTACAGCAGTTCAGTGCACTCGACAGCCTGATCGCGAACCTGAACACGACCAGCAGTTTTCTTGGTCAGCAACTCGACGCACTGGCCGCGCAGACCAGGTCAAGCAACGGCGGCTGATGCCGATAGCCTGATAAGGGGCGCGCAGCGTCCTTCTTTGCACGGCGCCCGGGGCGCCGCCACGAAACGAGACCCCGCGGGGTCGACAACGGCGAGAGACCAGCAATGAATCACCAGTTGAGCGCAGTTGACCGTTACGCCCGCCTCAATATCCGCACGAGCATCGAAACCGCCTCACCCCACCGAATCATACTCATGCTGCTCGACGGCGCTCTCGGCAAGCTGCGCGCAGCGCGCCTCGCCATGCAGCAGCGTGAGATCGCTGCCAAGGGCGCCAACATCAGCTGGACCATCTCGATCATCGACGGGCTGCGCGCCAGCCTCGACATCGAGAAGGGCGGCGAACTGGCCGCCAACCTCGACAACCTCTACGACTACATGGCGCGCCGCCTGACCGAGGCCAACCTGCACGACGACGTCGCGCGGCTGGACGAAGTCGAAGCGCTGCTCGGCGAGATTCGCGCCGGCTGGAAAGGCATCGAGGACCAGGTCGAGCCGGCCGGCGGCAACGTCGCCCACAACGAAGTCGGACCGACCGCAGTCGGCATCGGCTGAAGGCACGCCCCGTGCCCCTGTCCGCAGACCAGTGGCGTGCCGCGGCAGACGCCGGCCTCGCCACCCTCGCGCAAGCCGCCGGCGAAGGCGACTGGATTGCCGCCGACCGCCAGATGTCGGCACTCGCACGCCTGCTCGGCGATGCACCGCCCAACGACCCCGAGACCTGTCGCGACGTGTACACACGTGCACGAGAAGCACTTGCCGGCGTGTCCGGCACGGCCACCGATGCGCGCCATGCCACGGCCGACACGCTGCGCACCGTGAGCCGCGGCCGACGCGCGGTAAACGTCTACGCCGGCCGCACGACGGCCTGAGCGTAGCCCCTTCTCCCCGTTGCACCGCGCCGTCCGATCGGCGAGGCTCACCGAAACCTTCGGCCACGCGCAACAGCGCGATTGCATGAAACGCGTCATCACCTTCGGCACCTTCGACGTCTTCCACCTCGGCCACCTGCGCCTGCTGGAGCGCGCCCGGGCACACGGCGACCACCTCACGGTGGGCGTGTCCAGCGACGCGCTCAACCTGGCCAAGAAAGGCCGCGCGCCGATCTACCCCCAGCACGAGCGCAAGGCGATCGTCGCCGCCCTGCGCTGCGTCGACGAGGTGTTCGACGAGGAATCACTGGAAGCCAAGGGCGAGTACATCCGCGCCCACGGCGCCGATGTGCTGGTCATGGGCGACGACTGGGCCGGCCGCTTCGACGACTTCGCGGCATTGTGCGCGGTGGTCTACCTGCCGCGCACACCCTCGATTTCGACCACGGCCCTGATCGAGAAAATCCAGACCGCGCCCTGAGCACCCGCGCCGGCGCCGCTAGAGCAGGTGCTGCAGGCGCGCCAGGTAGCGCTCGGCCGCGCGGCCGTCGGCGAGATCGTCGTAGGCCACGCGGATGGTGGCCTCGCAGCGTTCGCCGTGCTGCTCCCCGTAGCGTTGCGGCGCCTCCAGGTAGGCTTCCAGCGTCGCGCGCAGCGCCTGCAGATCACCGACCACGGCCCCAAAACGATACTCCGGCCCCAGCGTAAAGCCGTGGGCAAAGGGCGGCGGTACGTCGAGGAACACGGTCGGGCGTCGCAGCAGCAGGAAGTCGAAGGCGATCGACGACCAGTCGCACACCAGCATGTCGCTGGCCAGCAGCACGCCCTCGGAGTCCGGCCAGGCCTCCTGCGGCACGAAGCGGAACGGGCCATCCAGGGCGAGCGGCGGCAGGCGCGTGTTCAGGTGCGTCCGGAAGGCGCAGCAGGCGTCGTGGCGGCGGCAGATCCCGGCCAGCATGTCGAAGAAGGTCCCGGCGTCGGCGCCGAACGGGAAGATGCTGCGGCCGCTGGACTCGTGCTGCCAGGTCGGCGCGAACAGGATCACCCGCGTCGGCGCCGGCGGCAGGTCCAGCGCACGCCGCAACGCGCCAACGTCCTCGTCCTGGCGCACCAGCCGGTCGGTGCGCCCGTAGCCGGTTACGTGCACCTGCCCGGGGCGAAAGCCGAAGCGCTCCAGGTAGAAGTGACGCAGGCGGCTGGAGCTCACCCAGATCTCGTCGTAGTCGTGCAGCATGCGGAAATCCTCCGCGTGCCAGCCCTTGAACGGCACGCCGTGCCAGACATCGACGAAGCGCAGCGAGCTCAGGCGCGGCAGCCACGCCATGGCGTGCAGTCCGTGGTCCGAAACCACGCAGCGCGCGCGAGCCAGCGCGCGCACGAAAGCCGGCGACAGCACGCACAACACGGCCTCTCCGCGCCCGGCCAGCTCACGAGCGTACGCCGGGTCCAGGGTCACGAAGACCACTTCGCAGGGCGCCTCGCGGCGCTCGCGCACCACGCGGTAGAGACTTAGCAGGTTGCCGTTGAGCTTGTGGCCGTAGAGCAATACCAGCGGCCTGCCGCGGCGCCGCGTGAACGGTCGCAGGCAGGCGCCGAGCAAGGTCGTGAGCACGAAGCCCAGCAGGTAAGCCCAGTGTGCGGGATTGCGTTTGTCGATCTTCATGCTGCTTACGGCGTGCCGCGGCCGGAACCTCGCGGTCGCCATGTTACCGCCCGGCCGCGTGCTTGAGTTGCCGCCGGCGGCGTGCGAGTCTCAGGCGCTGCACGGCGGACGGGAGGGCCGGGGACATGAGCGACCACCAGGTTTACGAGATTCCGGGTTTCACGACCCAGGGCGGCATCACGCTGAACGTACAGCTCGCCTATCGCACGTTCGGCAAGCTCAACAGCGCCGGCGACAATGCGATCCTGATCCCGACCTTCTACGGGGGCCGCCACGCCGAAACCGAGTACTTCCTGGCGCCGGGGCGGGTCATCGACCCGGCGCGGTACTTCGTGGTCATCGTCAACATGCTCGGCAACGGCCTGTCGAGCTCGCCCAGCAACACGCCGGCCCCGCACGGGCGTGGCAGCTTTCCGGCGGTGACCCTTTACGACAACGTCATGTGTCAGCACCGGCTGCTGACCGAGCATCTCGGCATCAAACGACTGCGCCTGGTGACCGGGTTCTCCATGGGCGCACAGCAGACCTACCAGTGGGGCGCGCTGTTCGCGGACATGATCGATGCCATTGCACCAATCTGCGGGTCCGCGCGCACCGCCGAGCACAACCAGGTCTTCGTCAACTCCGCGGTCGAGGCCCTGATGCTGGATCCGGAGTTTCGCGGCGGCTGGTACGACGCGCCGCCCGAACGCGGCCTGCGCGCCTTCGGACACGTCTACGCGGCGTGGCTGTTCTCGCAGGATTTCTTTCGCGAACGGCTCTACCAGCAGCTCGGGCTGGCCTCGCGCGATGACGTCGTGCGTTTCACCCAGGGCTATTTCCTGGCCAACGACGCCAACGACCTGATTGCCATGGCGCGCACCTGGGTGGCCGGCGACATCAGTGCCAACGAGCGCTTTGGCGGCGACCTGGCCGCGGCGCTGGGCGCCATCACCTGCCCGGCAATCGTCATGCCCGGCGACACCGATCTCTACTTCCGGGTCGCCGACAACGCGGCCGAAGTCAAGCTGATGCCGCGCGCGGAGCTGCGCCCGATCCCCTCGAAGTGGGGTCACGGCGCCGGCTTCGGTATCGACGCCGCCGACAACGCCTTCGTCGACACCGCGCTGACCAGCCTGCTCGACGGGCGCTGAACGGCGCGCGACTCAGGCGTCGCTCATACGCCGGAACCCGGCGTGTGCGGCGCGCAGCTCGTCGTAGCTGCCGATCGCCTCGATGCGCCCGGCGTTGAGGTAGACGATACGGTCGCAGCGTCGCACGGTGGACAGGCGGTGGGCGACCATGAAAATGGTGCGCCGCCCCTTGAGCGCGGATACGCCGTCGATGACCGCCGCCTCGGTGTTGTTGTCCAGCGCCGAGGTCGCCTCGTCCATGATCAGCACGTCGGGGTCGCCGTACAACGCGCGGGCTATCGCGATGCGCTGCCGTTCGCCGCCGGACAGCCGAATGCCGCGCTCGCCGACGACACTGTCCAGCCCCTGCGGCAGGCGCTCCAGCAATGGCGTGAGCTCGGCCGCCGCGGCCGCCTCGGCGACCCGCGCGCGGTCGATCTGCTCGCCCTCGAGACCGAGTGCGATGTTCTCTACCAGCGTACCGTCGATCAGGAACAGCTCCTGCGGGACGTAGCCCAGGTGAACCTGCCACGCTGCGGCACGCCCGCGGATGTCCTCGCCGTCGACCCGGATCGCGCCGCGATCCGGGTCGAGGATACCGAGCAGGATGTTGAGCAGGGTCGATTTGCCGGCACCGGTCGGCCCGACGAAGCCGACCGCTTCGCCACGTGCGACACGGATCGATATGTCGTCCAGGCTGTCACGGGGCGCACCGGGGAAACGATAGCCGATGCCGTCAAGCTCGATGCCCTCGTTCAGGGTGAGCGGTGGCGACCCGGACGGTGCCGGGTCGGCGCGGTCTTCGAGCTCGTCCAGTCCGCAGGAGATGACGTCCAGCGAGGGCGAGTAATGGCGCACGTCGGTGAAGTTGTTGAGGGCGCCGCGCAGCGCGCCCTTCATGCGCGTGAGCGCGACGGCGAACACGCTCAGCGTGGCGACGATGGCCTCGGTCGGTTCGTCGCGCGCCAGCATCATCAGGGTCACGCCGACCAGCCCGGCGATCCCGACCAGCTCGATCAGCGTCGGCAGCGCCCGCTGCAGGACCTGCATCACCCGCTGTACGTCGAAAATCCGCGTCAGGGCGCCGTCCAGGCGGCGCACGAAGTACCCTGCGCGGCGCAGCACCCGGATCTCGCGGACCCCGCCCAGCCCCTCGGTCACGGTGCGGATGACGCGCGCGCGATCGGCCTGTGCGGCGACCCCGAGGTGCTTGATGCGCCCGTGCATGGCGGCCGCGCTGGCAATGCCGGCGCCGAGAAAGAGCAACAGCCACAGCAGTACGCCGGCATCGAGCAGCCACACCAGCATGCCGGTGATGCCCGCGATGACCAGCCCGTTGCTGACCAGCTCGACCAGCGGCAGCAGCACGCGGGCGGCGAGCTGGGTGCATTCCTGGTTGATGTTGCGCAGCAGCTCCGACGCATTGCTGCGCAGGTGGAACACGTACGGCGCGTCCAGGTAGGCGCGGAACAGCCGCACACTGAGCTTGCGCGCGCGGTTCTGCGCGAAGCGCGCCTTCCAGTAGGTGGCGAAGATGGTGTAGGCGGCACGCACCGCGAAGAAGGCCAGCAGCGTGAGCCCGCCCCAGAAAATGAGTGCATGGCGATCGAGTCCGTCATGCCAGGCCGCGGGCAGCCAGGCCATGACGCGCTCGTCCCCGAGCAGGCTCTCCGGGAACGCCAGCGCGGTCACGTACAACGGGACCAGCGCCACGCTCGCCATGTCGAGCAGCGCTTCACACAGCATCACCACGACCAGGATGGCGAAACCATTGCGCTCACGCGTGCTGAGCAGGCGGTTCAGCTTGGCGATGGTATCCAGCATCAGGCGTTGCGAATCGCGGGCGCGGGACGAGGCGCGGATCGGTCCGGTAGCAGTTCATCGGCGCGCGAGCGCCGTTTCTACACCCGCCGCGCCCGCCTCGGACACGCGCTGCGCGCGCACACCCGGCCCGGGGCGGCGGCCATGCGCGAGCTACCGCGGCGCGCTGCCGTGCCGCTAGTCTAGCACCCGTCCGCGCGGCTAATGCGCGCGCCGCGGTCGTCGCCACCGGCAATTGACGCTATGCTGCACCGGCCCGTGGCGACCCGTCCCCAGAGACCCGGAGCCATCATCGACCGGAGACGGAGTTTGGCGTTGTTATCCCGCAAGCCTCGCGCAGCGACCCGCCCCGCGGCCGAGCGCAGCTTCGCCGTCGCGTTGTGCACCCTGGGCGCGCTCGGCGCGCACGCCTTCGAGCCGCTCAGCGTCGGCGACCTGACCCTGACCCCCTCGTTCAACGCGCGCCTCGGCCTGCAGCACGGCAACAACGTGAACTACGGCTACGGCGCGCTCGACAGCGTCGGCGAGACGGAGCGCTCGACGCTCTACCTCGCCGCCAAGCCGCAGTTCACCGTCGACTACGCGCTCGACCAGCAGCGGCTCTACGGCGGCTTCTCCTTCGTCGCCGCCACCACCACCCTGGACGGCGAGATCTCGGGCCAGTGGGCGCGCTCCGGCGACCAGGCCTTCGACACCGATCACGCCTACGTCGGCTGGGCCGGCGAGCACCTCGACCTGTCCTTCGGTGCGCAGGAGTTCTCGGTCGGCGACGGCTTCATCATCGGCGATGGCAATTTCAACCAGGGCGGCGAGAACGGCCAGTACTGGACCGGCGCCTTCCTCGCCTGGCGTAACAGCGCGGTGCTCAAGGTCAATACCGAGCCGCTGCGCGCCGATCTCTTCTGGCTCAGGACCGATGGCGACTTCCGCGACGGCCGTGTGGCCGGCATCAACCTGGAGACGTCCGGCCTCGCCTTCGGCACGCTGGGCGTGATGTACCTCGAGGTGCTGCAGGGCGGCGCGTTCAATCTCGACGGCATCGATGCCTGGAACGTGCGCGGTGCGAACATCACCGTGCCCGGCCTGCCCGGCCTCGAGCTGTTCGGCGAGTGGGTGCTCGAACGCGGCCGCGACAAGCAGGCCGGTGGCCGCGACAACGACGCCGTCGGCTGGTACATCGAAGGCCAGTACAGCTTCACCGGCCTGCCGTGGCAGCCGCGCCTGTCCTACCGCTACGTGCGCCTGTCGGGCGACGAGCCGGACACGCCGGAGAACGAGGAGTACCGCGGCCTCTACTACACCATCTTCCGGCGCGACTGGGACACCTGGTACCAGGGCGAGATTGCCGGCGAATACCACCTGTTCAACCAGAACCAGGTGACGCAGATGGTCAAGCTGAAGACCTTCCCCCATCCGCGCTGGGCGCTGACCCTGTGGTACTACCGCCACGAGCTGGAAGAGCCGCAGTACTTCGGTATCCCGGTGACCAGCACCGAGTGGGCGGACGAGATCAATTTCGGCGTCGAGCATTTCGTCGACGACCGCCTCTACGCCTATGCCGGCTTCGCCTGGTCCACCCCCGACGACGCGGCCGGGCAGGTCTTCGGCGACGAGGACTTTGCCGTGGTGCAGACCTTCGTCTCGGTTACGTTCTGAGCGGCGGCGGCATGAGGGCACACCCCGACCCGACCCCGGCAGCGCCCGCGGCGCGCTTTGCGGCGGGCTGCGCCTGGATCGAGGGCGAGTACCTGCCTATCGCCGAGGCTCGTATTCCGATCACCGATACCGGCTTCACCCGCTCCGACTGCACCTACGACGTGGTCGCCGTGTGGCAGGGCCGCTTCTTCCGTCTCGAAGACCATCTCGACCGCTTCGCGGCATCCTGTCGCGGCGGTCGCTTCACCGCGCCGCTGTCGCGCGCGGCCATGCGCGAGGTGCTCGCCGGCTGCGTGCGGCGCAGCGCGCTGCGCGAGGCCTACGTCGAGATGATCGTCACCCGCGGCGTGCCGCCGGCCGGCGAACGCGACCCGCGTCGCTTCGCGAACCGCTTCTACGCCTTCGCCATCCCCTACGTGTGGATCGCCGCACCGGAGCTGCAGGAGCGCGGCATCAGCCTGGCCGTCGCGCGCGACACGCAGCGTATCGACCCGCGCTCGGTGGACCCGCGCATCAAGAACTTTCACTGGGGCGACCTGGTGCGCGGGCTGTTCGAGGCCTACGATCGGGATGCCGCCAACGTGGTCCTGCTGAACGCCGCCGGCGAGGTCACCGAGGGCCCCGGGTTCAACATCTTCGCGCTGGTCGGCGACGCCCTGTGGACGCCGGCTTCCGGCATGCTCGAAGGCATCACGCGCAGGACCGTGCTCGAGCTCGCCGAGCGCGCCGGGATCGCGGTGCGCGTCGGCCAGTTCGACGCTAAAACCCTGTATAGTGCGCGGGAATTGTTCATCACCAGCACGGCCGGCGGCGTCATGCCGGTGACCCGGCTCGACGGCGCCACGGTCGGCGACGGACGGCCGGGCCCGGTCACGGCACGTTTGCGGCAGGCCTACTGGGATGCGCACGGCGACCCGGCGCTGACCACGCCCGTCGAATACGACCTGCCGGGCTGAGTCCGGCGCCGCCCGCCCCGACCTTCATCCATCAATCGTTTTTCCGCCATGACCGACGACCTTCGCATCGAGCCCGTTTCCGAGACCCACCCGGTCGAGTTGCCGGACAGCCTCGGCTTCGGACGCATCTTCACCGATCGCATGTTCACCCAGCGCTACGACGCCGAACGCGGCTGGCACGACGCGACCATCGGCGCCTATCGCCCGATCACCCTGGACCCGGCGACGACCGTCTACCACAACGGACAGATGATCTTCGATGGCACCAAGGCCTACCGCCGCGACGACGGCAACATCAACCTGTTCCGCACCGACCTCAACGCCGAGCGTTTCAATCGCTCGGCGGAGCGCATGGGCATGCCGCCGGTCGACGCCGCAGCCCACGTGCGCGCCATCGAGGAGCTGGTCCGGCTGGAGCACCGCTGGGTCCCGTCGCGGCCGGGCACCGCGCTCTACATCCGCCCCACCATGATCGCGACGGAGAAGACGCTGGAGGTGCGCGCGAGCCGCGAGTACCTGCATTTCGTCATCCTGTCGCCGGTAGCGCCCTACTTCGCCGACGGCTTCGCACCGGTCTCGGTGCAGGTCTCCGACGACTACGTGCGCGCCGTGCGCGGCGGCACCGGCCAGGCCAAGACCCCGGGCAACTATGCCGGCTCCATCGCCGCGACCGAACGCGCACTCGGCGAGGGGTTTCAGCAGGTGCTGTGGCTGGATGGCGTCGAACGCCGCTACATCGACGAGGTCGGCGCCATGAACATCGCCTTCGTGTTCGGCGAAGGCCACATCGTCACCCCGACCCTGACCGGTGCCATTCTCGAGGGCGTCACCCGCAACTCCCTGCTGACGCTGGCCCCCGACCTCGGCTACACGGTGGAAGAACGCCGTATCACCATCGACGAGGTGCTCGACGGCCTCGCCAGCGGCACCATCAGCGAGATCTTCGGCATGGGCACCGGCGCGGTGATCGCCCCGGTCGGGCGCCTGCGCTACCGCGAGCACGACCTCACCATCCGCGACGGCCAGCCCGGTCCGCTCGCCCGGCACCTGTACGACGAGCTGACCGGCCTGCAGTACGGCCGCCGCCCCGACCCTTACGGCTGGACCCGCACCATCGAGGTTCCGCCGCAGGCGCGACGCACCGGCTGAACCGGACCCCGCCCCGACAGCGACGAGACCACACACCGCCCGCAAGAAGGATATGCCATGCCGACCGTCGAACTGATCGAGTACGAAGCCGCGAATGCCGAAGTGCGCGCCGTCTACGACGACATCCGCAAGCTGCGCGGCACCGACACCATCAACAATTTCTGGAAGGCGCTGGCCCACAATCCGACCCAGCTGAAAGCAACCTGGGAGCAGATCAAGACCGTGATGCGCGACGGCGCACTGGATCCATTGACCAAGGAGTTCATCTACATCGCGGTTTCGGTTGCCAATTCATGCGAGTACTGCATCCACTCGCACACCGCGGCCGCGCGCGCCAAGGGCATGACCGAAGCGCAGTATGCGGAGCTCCTCGCCGTCATCGGCCTCGCTCATCACACCAACGGCCTGGTCGCGACGCTGCAGGTCGACGTCGACGACGCCTTCCAGGTGCGCTGAGCCGCTGCGCGCGCGAGCGGCCAGCGGCGCTGCACGTCTCGGCACGCCGACCGCTATGCTTGACAATATCCCATGAGGGGCGTTCCGCAACGGCGGCCCGACGACATGCCCGGCAGAGACAACCTGATTGGTGAACTGGTCGAGATCTACTCGCGACCGGACCCGGCCTACGCGCAGGCGCGACGCTGGCGTTTCGACGCCGCGCTCGGCCACGCCCCGGTCGATTTCGCCGGCACCGTGGTCATCAGCCTAGCGCTGGGCGCGATCTTCGTCGACCTGGTGTCGCCGCTGGTACTGGCCTCGTGGCTGGGGATCGTCAATGCCCTGTCGCTCACGCGCCTGTTGATTGCCCTGCGGGTACCGCACATGCAGCCGCCGGCGCGGCGACGCGCCGAACGGCTGTTCAGCATCACCCTGGCCGGCCACGGCATGATGTGGGCCGTCGCCTTCTTCCTGTTCGCGCCGCCCGACGCGGTCGCGGAGCGCAGCGCAGTGCTGGTCTGGCTGGCCGGAACCGCGGCCTGGGTGGTCGCCGCCTACACCCTGATGTTCGAATCCGTGCTGGCCTTCCTGCTGGTGCAGATCCTGCCGGTCGCGGTCTACCTGCTGTTCACCAACGATCGCCTGTGGCAGCTGGTAGCCATCGCCTGCTTCATCTTCATCCCGGCCATGGCCATGATTGCCATCCGCAACAACGCCATGCTCATCCGCGGCCACATCACGCGCCTGGAGCGCGAGGAACTGGCCGACGCGCTGGAACGGGAGAAGGAGGCCGTGGAGGCGCTCAACCGCAGCCTGGAAGCCGATCTGCAGCGGCGCGAGGTCATCGAGCTCGACTTGCGCGAGGCCAAGGATCGCGCCGAAACACTGGCCGCGGAACTCGAGAAACTGTCCTCGCTGGACGGCCTCACCGGCATCGCCAACCGCCGCCGCTTCGACCAGACCCTGGAACGGGAATGGAACCGCGCGATTCGCTCACGCCAGCCGCTGGCGATGATCCTGTGCGACATCGACTACTTCAAGCAGTACAACGATCGCTACGGGCACCAGGCCGGCGATGCCTGCCTGCGCCAGCTCGCCCAGCTGCTCGGCAGCTCACTGCGCCGTGGCGGCGATCTCGCCGCACGTTACGGGGGCGAGGAGTTTGCCATCCTGCTGCCCGATACCGAGCTCGCCAACGCCGCCGCCCTGGCGGAAACCATTCGCGAGCGACTGCAACGCATCGGCATGCCGCACGATGCCTCGCTGGCCGCACCGGTGCTGACCGCAAGCTTCGGTGTCGCTGCCGTGGTACCGCATCGCGGCATGGCGGCCGACCTGCTCGTGCGTCACGCCGACGAGGCGCTCTACGCGGCCAAGGCCAAGGGACGTAACCGGGTCATCAGCCACGGCAATCACGCCGACGTCGCGGGCAGCGCACGGGATTCGCTGCTGCACTGAGGCGCTTGCGCGCCGGCGTCGGCGCGACCCGCCAGATGCAGTAACATGCGGACGCTTCTCAGATCCCGCTCGCATCCGGAGGAATTCCATGCCCGGCAATCCCGACACCGCTGGCTACGTCATGAACCAGACCATGCTGCGCGTCCGCGACCCCGAAGTCTCGGTCGGCTTCTATCGCGACGTACTCGGCATGACGCTGCTCGATCGATACGACTTCGAGCAGATGCAGTTCTCCCTGTACTTCATGGGTTACCTGGATGACGGGGAGACCATTCCCGGGGATGCCGCCGAGCGCGCACGCTGGGTGTTCGCGCGTCCGGCGCTGGTCGAGCTGACCCACAACTGGGGTACCGAAGCGGACAGCGCGTTCGCCGGCTACCACGACGGCAACAACGAACCCCAGGGCTTCGGCCACATCGGCATCTCGGTACCGGACGTGTACGCCGCCTGCGCGCGCTTCGAGAAACTCGGTATCGAGTTCGTCAAGCGCCCCGACGACGGCAAGATGAAGGGCCTTGCCTTCATCAAGGATCCGGATGGCTACTGGATCGAGATCCTGAGCCCGCAGGGCCTGAGCGCGATCGTCGCCTGAGCCGGGCGTGTCCCTGCGCCCGGCCTCACGGCGTCACTACGGACCGTAGTAGTAGCGGTAGCCGCGGTAGTCCGGCACCAGCTCCTCGTAACGCGAGTGCAGGAACTGCACCAGGTCCATGAGCTGGGCCACGGTGAGGCGACTGTTGAAGTCCGGCATCGGCGAGTCGCCGCGCGCTTTCTCTTCCTTGTTGAGCAGGCGCTTGTACTCGTCGGAGAGAACGTGGTCGGGGTTCACCACCGAGGTCAGCAGATCGCCGTAGTTCTTGATCTTGGCGCGCTTGCCGCCGAGCTCGATCTGCAGCGAGGAGACACCATCGTACGCCGGCAGCTCGAGTCCGGCGACTGAATGGCACTGGCGGCAGCCCTGTTCGACGAAGACGACCTGGCCCCGTTCTGCACTGCCCTTCGGCAGCACGAAGCCATCGGCCGTCTGCTCGGGCTTGTCGCGGCTGCATGCCGCAAGCAGCGTGCACAGCACGGCTGCAGCCAGGAATCGGAACGCGCTGCGCTGGTGGATCATCCTCATGCTCCTGTGCTCCCCGGTCGGATGTTGCAAGTGTACCCGCTCGCGCGTCCGCCGCGGTGATACAGATCAATCCGCCCGGTGCGCGCCCCGCTCACGCGTTCTTGATGGTCAGCCCGCCGTCCACCGGCAGGTGCGCGCCGGTGATGTACTGCGCGGCCGGCAGCACGAAATTGAGGGTCGCGTGCGCCACCTCCTCGGGCTCGGCGTAACGCCGCAGCGCCACCCGGCGCCGCGCGAACTCGGCCTTGGCCTCCTCCGGGATGGCCGCCGTCATGCCGGTACGTATGGGGCCGGGGCAGATGCAGTTGACGGTAATGCCGCGGGTACCGAATTCGACCGCGAGCGAGCGCGTGAGGCCGATCACCCCGGTCTTGGCCGCGGTATACGGGCTGATGCCGCGAGTCGCGCCCAGTGCTTCGGTCGAGGCGATATTGACCACGCGCCCGGCGCCGCTCGCCTCCAGGTGCGGCAGGCAGGTGCGGATCAGCATGACCTGGGCGGTCAGCAGCACGTCCAGTGTCCGCGCCCAGGCGTCGGCGTAGTCGTCCGCCTCCAGCGGGCGTTCGATGGCGATGCCGGCGTTGTTGACCAGGATGTCCAGGGCGCCCCACTCGGCGACGATGGCGGCGACGACGCGCTCGCGGTCGTCGCCGCTGCTGACGTCCAGCACCCAGCCGCGGGCGCTGCCGCCGGCGGCCTCGATCTCGGCGACCACGGCATCGACGGCAGCCTGGTCGAGGTCGGTCACCGCGACGTGCGCGCCCTCGTCGGCGAACAGGTGGGCGGTGGCGCGGCCCATGCCGCTGGCGGCGCCGGTTACCAGCGCGACCTTGCCTGCGATACTGCGACTCAACGTGCTCAAACGGGGCATCGGGAACTCCTGCTCTGTGAAGGGTAATGAGGGTGCGGCTCAGACCGCCGCGCTGCGCTCCTCGGCCCACGCGCGCAGCGTGGCCTTGCGAATCTTGGTGCCGTTGGCGCTCTGCGTGGTCGGAAACGCGTCGACCGCAAACACCCGCGCCGGCACCTTGTAGCCGGCCAGGTGCGCGGCGCAGTGCGCGATGACGGCCTGCTCGTCGAAGGCGTCGCCGGCAGCGATGACGAAAGCCACCGCGCGCGGCCGGCCGTCGGTGTCGATCGCCACCACCTGGCTCGCGCTGACAGCGGCGTGCGCGTCGATGACCGCCTCGATCTCCAGCGGACTGGTGAGGAAACCGCCGAGACGCAGCACGTCACCGAGCCGCGCCAGGTAGCAGAAGCGGCCATCGGGCTCGAGATAACCGAGGTCACCGGTGCGCAGCCAGCCGTCTTCGCTGAGCGCCGCGGCGGTTGCGGCCGGGTCGCCGTAGTAGCCGCGCATGAGACTTGGCCCGCGAAGCTCGATCTCGCCGCGCTCGCCCGGTTGCAGCAAACGACCGCTGTCCGGGTCACGCACGCGCACCGCGGCCCGCGGCGACACCGGCCGGCCCCCGCCCTTGCCACGCTCCGCCGCGGGCAGCGTCACCGGCTGCACGGCGTACAGGGCATGGCATTCGCTCATGCCGTAGAGGCCGACCACGCGCAGGCCACGCGCTTCGGCCTCCTCGACGATGTGCTCGCGGGCCGGGTTGAAGGCAGCGAAACCGAAATGGCGCAGACCGGGGTACGGCACGGCCTCGTCACTGGCCTCGAGCAGCGCGGCGATCATGTCGTCCACGCCATGGGTGTGCGTGATGGCGCGCGTCCGGATCAGGTCAGCGGCCGCAGCCGGCTCGAACACCGCCTGCAGGTCCATCGGCGCGCGCGCGGCCAGCGCGGCCAGGGCCTGGGTGAAGCCGAACACGCCGCACAGGGGCAGGGCCTGCAGTACGCGCGCATCGGCAGCGTCGAGTGCGAGCGCGGCAACCACGTCGTGCGCATGCGCGACCACCGTGCCCTGGTCGTGGCAGACGAACTTCGGTGCGCGCGTGGTGCCGGAGGTGGTGAAGATCACGCAGTCATCGTCCGCGCCGCCGACATCGGGCGCTTGCGGCGGCAGCGCCGCCCACGCCGCCCACGGGGTGACCGGCCGCCCGCCGAGCACCGCCGGCACGGCCGCGCCCGGCTCGGCCCAGGCGACGACGTGCTCCACGCCATCGAGGGCGCGCGCCTCGACGGCGGCGAGGATCCCGGCGAAGTCGATGTCGCGGAAATCCGGCCACAGCACCAGCACCCGCGCCCCCGAGCGCGCCAGGATGTCGCCCACCTCGTGCGCGCGGAATCGCGTGTTCACCGAGACCGCGATGGCGCCAAGCCGGGCGCAGGCGAAGAACGCGCTCAGCCAGGCGGGGACATTCGGCAGCCACAGCGCCACGCGGTCGCCGCGCGCGATGCCGAGCGCCGCCAGGCCGGCCGCGACCCGCGCACTGTCCGCGGCGAGCTCGCCATAGCTCATGCTGTGCCCGGCCCAGGACAGGGCCTCGCCGCTGGCCGGCGCCTCGCTCAGGATCCCGCTCAGTGGACTCAACGACGCCCTCCCCGCGCCTGCACGACCGGCCTCAGCGCTGCCACACGAGCAGGCGGTTGTTGGCCGGCAGGCCGTGATCTTCGCACAGCCCGAGGCCATGACGGGCGCCGAGCCGGGAGAGCTCGTCGCGGTCGCGAATACCGAAGGCGGGATGCTGCGCGCGCAGCCAGGCGTCGAGCTGCCGGTTGCCGTCACTGACGTGGCGTCCGCCGACGTTGAACGGGCCGTAGAGCGCAAAGCGGCCGCCGGCGGCGAGCAGCGCGCCGATCCCGGCGAAGGTCGCCTCGACTGCCGGCCACGGCATGTAATGCACGAGGTTGGACGCGTAGACGGCATCGTAGCCGGCACGCGGCCATCCGCGGCCGGTTACATCGAGCACGAGCGGGGCCGGCAGGTTGGGCAGCGCGGCCTCTTCGACCCAGGCCGTGATGCCGGGCAGCGCGGCCGGCAGGTCGCTGGTCTGCCACACGAGGTGCGGCATCGCCGCGGCGAAGTGCACCGCGTGCTGACCGGTGCCGGCGCCAATCTCCAGCACCCGCGTGGCCGCGCTGAAGGTGTCGCGCAGCACCTCCAGGATGGCGTCCTTGTTGCGCGCGGCGGCGTCGATCCAGGGCTTGCTCATGGGCTGCGGAATCCGGCGCCGGGTAGCGCCGCGGTATGATATCGTCTCGCGCCGATTTTGCCCCGTCCCGCCGCTCGCATGCCCCCTGACGCCGACCGCCCGCGTGCCCGCCGCCTGCGCCCGCTGGCTCGCCTGCTGCCGTTCCTGCAACCGTATCGCGGGGTCATCGTCGCGGCCCTCGCCGCCCTGGTCGCGGCGGCCGCGGCTACGCTGGCGATGCCGGTGGCGGTGCGTCACGTGATTGACGGCGGCTTCGGCCGCGGCAGCGACATCGATGGCCCTTTCCTGGCCCTGTTCGGCCTCGCCGCGCTGACCGCCGCGTTCGCCTCGCTGCGTTTCTACATCGTTTCATGGCTCGGCGAACGCGTCGTCGCCGACCTGCGCAGCGCGGTGTTCCGGCACGTTCTCGGCCTGTCGCCGGCGTTCTTCGAAGTGACCCGCAGCGGCGAGATCCTGTCGCGGCTGACCACCGATACCACCCTGATCCAGAACGTGGTCGGCAGCAGCCTGTCGATTGCGCTGCGCAGCGCGCTGACCCTGGCCGGTGCACTCGCCATGCTGACCGTCACCAGCCCGCGCCTGACCGCGCTCATCGTGCTGCTGGTGCCGGCCATCGTCCTGCCCATCGTGCTCTTCGGCCGCCGCGTGCGTCGCCTCTCGCGCAGCAGCCAGGATCGCATCGCCGATACTTCCGCGCTGGCCGGCGAGGTGCTGAACGCGATACCGCTGGTGCAGGCCTACACGCTGGAGACGCTGCACGGCGAACGCTACGACGGCGCCGTCGAGCGCGCTTTCGGTGCCGCGCGCCGACGACTGCGACAGCGCGCCCTGTTGACCGCGTGGGCCATCACGGCCGTGTTCGGCGGACTGGTGTGGGTGCTGTGGACCGGGGCGCACGACGTCGCCGCGGGGCGCATGTCGGTGGGCGAGCTCGGCCAGTTCCTGCTCTATGCGCTGTTCGTCGGCGGCTCCAGCGCCGGCCTGTCGGAGATCTGGGGCGCGCTGCAGCAGGCCGCCGGCGCCACCGAACGCCTGACCGAGCTGCTCGCCGCCGAGCCGGACGAGCCCGCACCGCTGCACCCGGTGCCCCTGCCGCAACCGGCACGCGGTGCCCTCGCTTTCGAGTCGGTCGGCTTCAGCTACCCTTCGCGCCCCGCCGAGCGGGCACTGGACGCGTTCGACCTGGACCTGGCGCCCGGCGAGACGGTCGCCCTGGTCGGGCCCAGTGGCGCCGGCAAGAGCACCGTGCTGCAGCTCGCGCTGGCCTTCTACCGCCCGCAGCGCGGCCGCGTGCTGTTCGACGGCATCGACGTCGCCGAGGCCGATCCGCGCGCCCTGCGCGAACGCATCGCTATCGTGCCGCAGGACACGGTGCTGTTCGCCGACAGCATCCTCGAGAACATCCGCTACGGGCGCCCCGGCGCCGACGACGCCGCGGTCCACGCCGCGGCCGCGATGGCGGCCGCCGACAGCTTCATCCAGGTCCTGCCCGACGGCTACCAGACCGACGTCGGCGAGCGCGGCGTGCGCCTGTCCGGCGGTCAGCGCCAGCGCATCGCGATCGCGCGCGCCCTGCTCAAGCAACCCGCCCTGCTGCTGCTCGACGAGGCCACCAGTGCGCTGGACGCCGAAAGCGAGGCGCTGGTGCAGCACGCGCTGGAGCGCCTCATGGCCGAGCGCACCACGCTGGTCATCGCGCACAGCCTGGCGACCGTGCGGCGCGCCGATCGTATCGTCGTCATGGAGCATGGCCGGATCGTCGCCAGCGGCACCCATGACGCGCTGATCCGCGCCGGCGGGCTGTATGCGCGCCTCGCCGCGCTGCAGTTTCGCGATGCGGAAGACGGCGAGGATTTCGCCGTTGCCGAACGGATCGGCTAGAGTCCGGCTTGCCCTTCACTGCAGCGCCGGCCCGGGCCGGCCCGGGAGAACGACCTATGAGCTCGCGCACCGCCTTCTATCACGACGAACGCTGCCTGTGGCATTCGACCTCGGGGCTGTTCGCCCTGGTATTGCCGGTGGGCGGTTGGGTGCAGCCGCCGGCGGGCGCCGGTCTCGCGGAATCGCCGGAATCGAAGCGCCGCGCGGTCTCGCTGCTGCAGGTCTCCGGACTCGCCGACAAGGTCGACGTGCGCAGCGCGCCGCTGGCCACCGACGAAGACCTGCGGCGCATCCACCCGGCCGCCTACCTCGACGAGTTCGAACGCCTGTCGGCTGCCGGTGGCGGCGAGCTGGGGCCATTCGCGCCGTTCGGACCGGGCAGCTTCGAAGCGGCCAGGGTCTCGGCCGGCCTCGCCATCGCCGCAGTCGGCAGCGTGCTCGACGGCACTTACGACAACGCCTACTCGATGTCGCGGCCGCCCGGGCATCACTGCCTGCCGGATCAACCGATGGGCTTCTGCCTGCTCGCCAACATTCCGATCGCGATCGAGGCGGCGCGCGCCGCGCACGGCGTCGAGCGCGTGGTGGTGCTCGACTGGGACGTGCATCACGGCAACGGCACCCAGGCCGCCTACTACGAGCGCGACGATACCCTGACCATCTCGCTGCACCAGGAAAACTGCTTCCCGCCCGGCTACAGCGGCGCCGAGGAGCGTGGCGCCGGACGCGGCGAAGGTTACAACATCAACGTGCCGCTGCTGCCCGGCGGCGGGCATGAAGCCTACGTGTGTGCCATGGAGCGCATCGTGATCCCGGCCATCGATCGCTTTCGCCCCGATCTGGTCGTGGTCGCATCCGGCTTCGACGCCAACGGCGTCGATCCGCTCGCGCGCATGCTGCTGCACAGCGAGTCCTACCGCTGGCTGTGCGAGCAGGTCATGGCGCTGGCAGCGCGGCACTGCGACGGCCGCCTGGTGGTGGTACACGAGGGCGGCTACGCGGAATCCTACGTGCCGTTCTGCGTGCACACGGTGGTCGAGACACTCGCCGGCGAGCGCACCGACGTCGCCGACCCCATGCTGGAGATGTTCGAGGCGTGGCAGCCGAACGCCCGTGTTACTGCGCTGCAGCGCGAGATGATCGGCGAAATGGCCGCGGCCCACGGACTCTGAGCGGCCGGATTACGGCCCCCGCCGCACGATTGGTTACACTGGTCGCCCGAGAGCCGTCCTGCCGCAACGACACGCGCCGGGCGCCCCCTGACACGAGGACGAAGACGATGGAAGTTGGCCTGCAATTCATCTTTCAGAACACGCATGACGGTCTCTCCGACGCCGACATGATGCGCAAGGAGACCGAGGTCGCGCTGCTTGCCGAGGAAGTCGGCATGGACTTCCTGCTGCTGCCCGAGCACCACTTCGACCCGAACTACTCGATGATGCCGGACAACATGCAGTGGCTGGCCTACATCGCCGGCAAGACCGACCGCATCAAGATAGGCACCGGCGCCATCATCCTGCCGTGGCACGAGAACCCGACCCGGGTGGCGGAGAAGATCACCTTGCTGCAGATCCTGCTCGGCGATCGCTTCCTGCTCGGTTTCGGCCGCGGACTCGCACGCGAGGAGTACCGCGCCTTCGGCGTCGACATGGCGACCTCGCGCGAGCGCTTCGACGAGGCTGCCGAGATCGTGCTCGACATTCTCGACACCGGCATCGCCGAGTACGACACCAGGTACTTCAAGCAGACCCGCACCCCGATCACGCCCAAGCCCGAGCACGGTTACCGCGATCGCGGCTTCTTCTCCGTCGCCATGACGCCCGACTCGGCCATGGCCGCGGCCAACCTCGGCGGCACCATGATGTCGTTCGTGCAGCTGCCCTGGGAGCAGCATCACGCGGCGGTCGAGGCCTGGCGCGAGCGTTTCCGCCAGGTCCATCCGAACAAGTCGCCGGGCGCGCCGGTGTTCTCCGATTTCACCTACTGCCACGCCGACCCCAAGGTCGCCGAGAAGGTCGCCCGCGAGTACCTCTCGAAGTACTACCTCAGCGTCATCCGTCACTACGATTTCGACGGCAGCCACTGGGGCGACACCCAGGGCTACCAGGCCTACCAGGCCGGCGCCGCGGCGATCCAGGAGATGGGTATCGACGCCGCCTGCGAGGGTTTCGTGCAGAGCCAGGCATGGGGCACGCCGGAGCAGATCGTCGAGAAATGGACGAAGCGTTTCGAGATGACCGGCGATCTGCGGCCGGCGATGGCGGTGTCCTACGCCGGCCTGCCGTTCGACCTGGTCCGCGGCAGCCTCGAGCTGATCGGGCGCGAGGTCGCGCCCGAGCTGCGCAAGCTGACCGCGAGCTCGGCCGCCGCCTGAGCGCGGCCGGCAGCCGCGGCGGTGGCCGGCGTCAGCGCCGCCGCGTGCGATGGGTGGGCTCGGCGCGCCACGGGTCGTCCGGCCACGGGTGCTTGGGATAACGGCCCTTGAGCTCCTTGCGCACCTCGGCGTAGGTGCGCTCCCAGAAGCCGCGCAGGTCCTGGGTGACCTGGATCGGGATGCCGCGCGGTGACAGCAGGTGCAGGGTCACCGGCACCCGGCCGCGCGCGATGCGCGGCGTCTCGCCCAGACCGAACAGCTCCTGCAGCTTGACCGCCAGCACCGGCGCCTCGCCGACGCGGTAGGCGAGCGCGTGACGCCGGCCGCTGGGCACGGCCAGACGCCGCGGCGCATACTCGTCCAGGGCCCGCTGCATACCGTGATCGAGGCGCGCTGCCAGCGCGGCGGTGAGCTCCGCGCTCGTGATCTCGTCCAGCCGCGCGTGCCCGGTGACGAACGGCGCCAGCCAGGTCGCGAGCTCCGCGCCCAGCACGTCGTCGCCGAGATCGGGCAGCCCCAGCTCCGGGCACCAGCTGCGCAGGCACTGCACGCGTGCCTGCCACGTGCGCAGGTCCGCCGTCCACGGCAACGGCGCGACGCCGCGGGCCGCCAGCCCCTCCAGCAACAGGGCCGTGGTCCCGGCATTACGCGGTGCGGTCGACACGCGGCGCGCGACCGCGATGGCGCCGAAACGGCGCTCGTGTACCGCCTCCACCGCGCCACTGTCGGGATTGAACGCGCACTCGGTGATCTCCTCGAAACGCTCGGCGAAGGCCTGCTCCAGCCAGTCCTGTTCGAGCGGGGCGGCAAGCTGCACGAGGCTGTCGCCGGGCTCGGCGCGCAGGCTCGCCACCGCCAGCCACGGCAGCCCGGCCAGCGCGGAGTCGTCGGCGAGGCGTGCGCCGCGCCCGCCGGCGAGCCGGTAGCGGGTGACCGCGCCCGGCGCGAGGTGCGCGATGCGTTCCGGGTAGGCCAGGGCAACCAGCTGTCCGCTGGCCTCACCGTCGCCGCCGGCCGCGTCCGGCTGCAGGCCACGCCGCCGGCGCCACGCGCGCGCGGCCTGCGCAATCCCGCGCAACACACCCGGGGCGGCCTCCGGCTCCGGCCGGGCGCCCTCGTGCAGCGCGCCCAGCGCGGCCAGTCGCCGCTGCAGACGATCGTCGAAACGCGCCTCGCCGCGCAGCGGGTCGCGCCCCTCCAGCAAAGCGGCCACGTCACAGGCCGTGGCGGCGAGCTCGGGCGGTGCACTCAGCATCATGCTGGCCAGGCGCGGGTGGGTGCCGAGCGTGGCCATGGCGCGCCCGTGCGCTGTCAGCCGGCCCTGCGCGTCCAGCGCACCCAGGACGCGCAGCACGTCCGCCGCCTGGGCCATGGCACCGGCCGGCGGCGCATCGGGGAACCGCAACGCTTCGCTGCCCCACACCTTCAACTCCAGTAACAGTCCGGACAGCTCGACCTGCGTGATCTCGGCGCGGGTGTTCGCTTCCAGCACCCGGCCCTGCGGCCACAGGCGGTAGCAACGCCCTGCGGTCACGCGCCCGGCACGGCCGGCGCGCTGCGTCGCCGAGGCCTGCGTGACGTTGACGGTCTGCAGGCGGCTCATGCCGCTGACCGGGTCGAAGCGCGGCTCGCGCGCCAGGCCGCTGTCGACCACCGCGCGGACGCCCGGCAGGGTCACGCTGGACTCGGCGACATTGGTCGCGAGTACGATGCGCCGCGTCACCGCCGGCTGCAGCACGCGCGCCTGCGCCGCCGGCGACAGCTCGCCGTGCAGGGTCTCGATGGTCACGCCGAGGCCGGCCAGCGCTTCGCCGGCGCGCCGGATCTCCGCCAGTCCGGGCAGGAAACACAGCACGTCGCCGTCCGTCTCGTCGATCGCGCGCGCGGCGGCTCGCCGCAGGTGCGCCGCTGCGCTCTCGCGTGACTGTGCCGGCAGGTACTCGACATCGACCGGCCAGGCACGTCCCTCGGCGCGGATGCGCGGCGCCTGCAGCCAGGCCGCGAGCTGCTCACCGTCGAGCGTCGCCGACATCACCACGATGCGCAGGTCCGGCCGCAGCGCCTGCTGCACGTCGAGGCACAGCGCCAGACCGAGATCGCCGGCCAGGTGCCGTTCGTGGAATTCGTCGAAGATCACCGCGCTGACCCCGTCCAGCGCGGGGTCGTCCTGCAGCATGCGGGTCAGGATGCCCTCGGTCACGACCTCGATCCGCGTGGCCGCGCTCACCCGACGCTCGAAACGGATGCGATAACCCACCGTCGCGCCGACCGCCTCGTTCATCTGCGCGGCCATGTAGCTGGCCGCCGCGCGTGCCGCGATGCGGCGCGGCTCGAGCATGAGTACGCGGCCGGTGCACCACCGTGCCGCGAGCAGCGCCGGCGGCACACGGGTCGTCTTGCCCGCCCCCGGCGGCGCCTCCAGGACCACGCGGCACTGCGTCTCCAGCAGCGCACACAGGGCCGGCAGCTGCGCGTCGACCGGGAAGCCGTGGGCGTCATCCATACGCTGCGCAGGTCCCGACAGGGCCGCTCAGTCCCCGAGCAGCGGCGGCAACGGGCAGTCGAGGTTGAGTGCCACCGCCTGCAGCAGCTCCTCTTCGGCCGCGGTCAGCGTGAAATCGTGGATCACGCAGTCGGCCGCGGCCTGGATGACGTTCTTCTGCAACAGCGGCGACAGGGCGGCGAGTTCCGCCAGCGCCTTGCCGAGCCGTTCGAGGCTGCAGTCGCCGCGCGCGAGCGGCTCCGCGTCGCCCAGACCGAACGGTTTCCACGCCGTTGCGAACGCGGCCGTGACGCTCGCCTCGCTGGTGCTGCCGGCGTGCGCGAGCACGCTCAGCAGCACGCGCAGCTCGTCGGCCACCGCGCCGAAGGAGAAATGCCGCGTGCGCACCGGCCGCGCCGCACCGTCATCGAGATGATCGTCGAGCAGGTGGATGACGGCGAACTCGAAGGCCGTGACCCGGGCGTCGGCCTCGATGACCTGGTGTACCGTCGCGCGCAGGGTGGCACGGTCCGCCCCGTCCAGGGTCTTGAGGGTCGGCAGGGCAAGCTGCAGCAGCGGCAGGCGGCGGCGCGCGGGCAGGCGCTCCAGCATGCCGGCGAAGGTCTGCACGGCATTCGCATCGAGCGCCGGCCCGGCTGTGGCGACACGTTCCAGCACGTGCGGGCGGGCGTCGTGCGCGGTGCCGTTGTAGAGCAGGGCCAGCACCACTTGGGCTGCTCCGCCGGTGTCGTGCACGGCGGCAAGCACCGGCTCGGGCAGGCCTGCGTGCACATCGTGCGCGAACGCGACCTGGGCCGGCGCGACAGTGCCGACCGCCTCGGCGATGCGCGCGCCGGACACGGCCGGCACCGCCCCGCCCGCGGCCAGGTTGCTGGCGCCGCTCACGGCGGCCAGCGCCTCACCGCGGTCATGGCGCGCCGTGCCGGGCGCCGGGGCCGGCGCACGCTCGTCCGTGTCGGACGCCACTTCCGGCGGTGGCTGGAAGTGCGGGTCGATGGCGCGAATGCGTGCGTCCAGTGGTGGATGGGTCGCCATCACCGCGCTGAACAGGTAGTGCACCGACTCGCCGAAACAGAAATGACTGATGTCCTCGGCATGACGGCTGTTCAGCAGCGAGCCCTCACCGTGGCGCTTGATACGGTACAGCGCATGCGCGATGCCGTCGGGATTACGCGTGAACTGCACCGCCGAGGCATCGGCGAGGAACTCCCGCTGGCGCGATATCGCGGCCTTGATGACGGCGCCGAAGAACGAACCGACGTAGCCGGCGACCAGGATCGCGAGCCCGACCAGAGCAATCTGGCTGGCATTGCGATTGCGCCCATGGGTGCCCGAGCGCAGCAGGAAGCGCCCGATCTGCGCGATCACGATGAGACCGGCGAGCGCGCCCATGAGGTGCAGGTTAAGATGCATGTCGCGGTTGAAGATGTGGCTGTACTCGTGCGCCACCACGCCCTGCATCTCGTCGCGCGAGAACGTCTGCAGCGCACCCCGCGTCACCACCATGACCGTCTCGCTCGGCCGCGTGCCGGCGACGAAGGCGTTGATGCCGGGCTCCTCGTCGAGCACGTAGAGGGCCGGCACCGGAACGCCCGAGGCAATCGACATCTCCTCGACGATGTTCATCAGCCGGCGCTCGTCGAAGTCGCCGGTGTCCGGGCGTACCCGGCGTGCGCGCAGCATGCGCGCCAGCGCCGGGCCGCCGCCGGCCAGGCGCAGCGTGGTCACCAGGGTGCTGCCGACGATGATCAGCAGTACCGCGGCACTCGTCCAGGCCCACCACGGGCGGTCCAGCCACTCGCTCACCGTCAGGGCCGCGTTGCCGGTACGGGTGCTGGCGAAGCGCGCGGCGCCGTACAGTGCCGCGTTGATGAACGTGACGATGGACAATACCGCGAGCACGAACAGCGCCCCCAGCACCGTGGTGCGCCGGCGCGCGCGGTCCTGGTGCTGGTAGAAGTTCATGCCCTGCCGGCGCCGTCGCGCCGGGCGCGGCGTGCTAGCTGAACGAGACCTTCGGCGCCTCGCGCATCTCGGGGCTTTCGATCTCGAGCAGCTCGGCCGCGCTGAAGTTGAACATGCCGGCAATGACGTTGTTGGGGAACTGCTCGCGCATGTTGTTGTAGGCAGTGACGGCGTCGTTGAAGTGCTGCCGCGAGAAGGCAATCTTGTTCTCGGTCGAGGTCAGCTCTTCCATCAGCTGCTGCATCGATTCGTTGGCCTTGAGATCCGGATAGGCCTCGGCGAGGGCGAAGAAGCGGCCCATGGCGCCGGACAGCACGCCTTCCGCCGCCGCCAGTCCGGCAATGGCCGAGGCGTCGTCGGGATGGGCCGAGGCCGCTTTCGAGGCCGCCTGCGCCTGGTTGCGCGCCTGGATTACCGCCTCCAGGGTCTCGCGTTCGTGGGCGAGGTAGCCCTTGGCCGTCTCGACCAGGTTGGGGATCAGGTCGTAGCGTCGCTTGAGCTGGACGTCGATCTGGGCGAAGGCATTCTTGAACTGGTTACGCGCGGCGACCAGGTTGTTGTAGATGCCGACCGCGACCGCGACCAGCGCGACGACGACGACGAGAGCGATGATCGTACCGATTTCCACTGGTCTTCCCCCGGAAGCGCGAGAACAGAGGCGATTATAGCGACATCGGCTTGTACGGCCGCGACTTGAGCAACCTGGCCAGGGCGAAACTCAGGCCGGGTCCGCTGCGTCCGGCAACGCGCCGGGCGCGGACAGTTCCAGCGCCTGCTGCTGGCGCGACCACATCTCGGCATAGCGGCCGCCGGCTGCCAGCAAGGCGGCATGGCGCCCGCGTTCGGCGATGCGTCCGTCGGCGAGCACGATGATCTCGTCGGCATCGACCACGGTCGACAGGCGGTGCGCGATGACCAGCGTGCTGTGTCCGCGCGAGACTTCCTTCAGGGCGACCTGGATCTCGCGCTCGGTACGGGTATCCAGTGCCGAGGTCGCCTCGTCGAAAACCAGGATGCGCGGATCCTTGAGGATGGTGCGGGCAATCGCCACGCGCTGCTTCTCGCCACCCGACAGCTTCAGTCCGCGCTCGCCGACCATGGTCTGGTAGCCGTCCGGCGAGGCCATGATGAAGTCGTGGATCTGGGCCAGGCGCGCCGCCTGCTCGACTTCGCCCGGCGTCGCCGACGGCCGGCCGTAGGCGATGTTGTAGAAGATGGTGTCGTTGAACAGCACGGTATCCTGCGGCACCACCCCGATCGCTGCGCGCAGGCTGCGCTGGGTGATTGCTCGAATGTCCTGCCCGTCGATGCGGATCGCGCCGCCACCGACCTCGTAGAAGCGGAACAGCAGGCGCGCGATGGTCGACTTGCCCGCGCCGCTGGCGCCGACGATGGCGACGCGGCGGCCCGGCTCGATCGCGAAGCTGACGCGGTCGAGGATGGTGCGCCGCTCGTCGTAGGCGAAGCTGACCTGGTCGAACTCGACCCGCCCCGGACCCGGGCCCAGATCCGGCGCGCCCGGCGCGTCCTCGACCTCGGCATTGATGTCGAGCAAGTGGAACATCGCTTCCATGTCGGTCAGCGACTGCTTGATCTCGCGGTAGACGAAGCCGAGGAAATTGAGCGGCATGTAGAGCTGGATGAGGTAGGTGCTGACCAGCACGAAATCGCCCACCGTCATCGCGCCGTCGATCACGCCCTGCCCGGCCATGCCCATGACGACGGTGAGGCCGATGCCGATGATCGCGGCCTGGCCGATGTTGAGCATGGCCAGCGACATCTTGCTCGTCACCGCGGCGTGCTCGTAGCGCGCCAGCGATTCGTCGAAGCGGCGCGCCTCCCAGTCCTCGTTGCCGAAATACTTGACCGTCTCGTAGTTGAGCAGGCTGTCAATGGCGCGCGTATTGGCTTCCTGGTCGGTCTCGTTCATGCGCCGGCGGTACTTGAGACGCCACTCGGTCACGCTCAGGGTGTAGGCGATGTAGCCGGCGATGGTGACGAAGGTCACCAGGGCATAACGGTAGTCGAATAGCGCCCACAGGATGCCGCACACGAGCGCGATTTCGAGCAGCGTCGGAATGATGTTGAAGAGCATGAACGTGAGCAGGAAGTCGATGCCCTTGGTGCCGCGCTCGATGGCGCGCGACAGGCCGCCGGTCTGCCGCTCGAGATGGAAACGCAGCGCCAGGCGATGCAGGTGGCGAAAAGTTTGCATGGCGGCGTCGCGAATCGCGCCCTGCGCAACGCGGGCGAACACCCAGTCACGCAGCTCGGCGAAGGCGATCTGCAAGACGCGCAGTACCCCGTAGCCGATCAGCAGGGCCAGCGGCAGCTCCAGCGGCAGGCGCTGCGGATCGGAGAACAGATCCACCATCTGCTTGTACAACAGGGGTACCCAGACCGTGGCGAGCTTGGCCAGCGCCAGGAACACCAGCGCCACCACCACCCGCACCCGCACCGGCAGGTTGCCGGCCGGCCACAGGTAGGGTGCGAGCGAGACCAGCGCTCCCCACTCGAAACGGCCGTCACGCCGGCGCCCGGCATGAGTTCTCATCGATTGCACGCGGCTTCCCCGTTACTGCGGGCGGGAGTATAGCCGCCGTCGCAGCGGCGCCCGCGTACGCCGGCTGTTCAGGATGGCGCGTCCGGCACGAAACAGTCGCCCAGTCCCACCGCGGCGAGCCACGCCATGACATGGTCGCGCTCGTCCGCATCCAGCGTATCGGCGATGCGCCGTTCGATCATCTGCCGCGAGCGTTCCGGGTAGGGCCGCGCGAGGTAGCTGACCGGCTCGCCGCAGGTGTCGATGACGAAAGCCTTGTCACCGGCCGCCAGCGCGGCTCGGTTGGCGAGCACGAACGGCCGGTAAGCGCGCACCGCGAGCTCGAGCAGGTGCTGCGCGAATGGCGTCAGCCGCGGAATCGGCGCCGGCTCGCCCGCGCCGTCCCACGTAGTGGCATCGCGCGCCCACGCACACACCCGCGGGAAGTCGTCCATGTCCGGCACCGGATCGTTCAGGACGTGCCCGCGCAGGCCGCCGAGGAGCGCACAGTCGACGGCCGTCGGCCGCTCCCCGAGCGCGAAGCGGGTCGCGCCGAGTTGGGATTCCAGAGCGGTTATCAGGTCACGGTACTCGTTCTCGGCCGCGCGCTGCGCGCCCGCCGTCTCGGTGCCGGTGGCGCGGCACGCCCGCACCCCCCAGCGCGCCAGCGGGTGCTCGCGTGCGCTGGTGACGTCGACCTCCCGGCCGAGCAGCGCACCGATCACGTGGCGCGTGTTGACGTCGTACTGCCAGCGATAGTGCACCATCACCCGCGATACCCACTCGTCCAGGACCTCCTCGAGTACGTGCACCACGACCGCCTGCGGGCCTTGGCCGAACAGGCGACGCGCGGGAAACAGCGCGTCCAGCCACATCATGACAGGGGTGCTGTCGGCAATCGTCCAGCCGTGCGGCGTTTCCAGCACCGGGATCTGATGGGTGCCGGAGCGCGCTTCCAGTGCCGGCCGCGTTTCCGCGCTGACCCGCCGCGATTCGAAGGCGACGCCCTGGAACAGCAGCGCCGCCTCGAGCTTGCGCGTGAAGAGGCTGATCGGCGCGCCGTGCAACACCCACTGCACGTCGGCTCAGCGCCGCGCGCGGGGCGTTGCGCCGCCGCACGCCGTCCGGCTACCGCTCATCGTGTCCAATCTCCACTGTCGGTTTAACGCGAGTGAGGCGGCGGGCGCTACAATGCCCCCGCCCCAACCGCATCGGAGCCGACAGTATGCCGCAGCTCGACACCGGCCACCTCAGCACCGTCGAATCGGTCATGAACTACCTCGATTTTACCGGCGAGCGCCCGGCCTACTGGCTCTACGAGACCGAGCCCGGCTACACCCCGCCGCCGCCGGGCACGGACAAGCACAGCGTGCCGATCCACGATCTGCGCACCCGCATGGACGAGGTCTCCCTGGACGAGAACGGTTTCGCCTTCGTGCGCGAGCCGCTGCCGGATCTCGACTTTCTCGATGCGGCCGCGGTGGCAGCCGGCTACTACGGTCGCTGCGAGGCACTGGTGCAGGCGGCGACCGGCGCCACGCGCGTGCTCGCCTTCGATCACAACGTGCGTGACAAGGCGCTCTCCGAGCAGCCGGACTCCGGCATCCGCGACCCCGTGCGCTTCGTCCACAACGATTACACCGAGGCTTCCGCGCCGCAGCGCGTGCATGACCTCATGGGCGACGAGGCCGACGCCCTGCTGCAACACCGCTACGTGTTCATCAACGTGTGGCGCCCGCTGCGCGGCCCGGTGCAGGACGTGCCACTGGGCATTCTCGACGCCGGCAGCCTGCAGGCGGACGATTTCGTTGCCACCGACCTCAGGTACCGGGATCGCACCGGCGAGATCTACACCGTGCGCTACAGTCCGCGGCACCGCTGGTTCTTCCTGCGCGGCATGCACGCCGACGAGGTGCTGCTGCTGAAGTGCTTCGACTCCGCTGCCGACGGCCGCGCGCGCTATACCGCGCACTCGGCATTTCGCGATCAGGGTGCGCCCGCGGATGCCTTGCCGCGACGCAGCATCGAGGTCCGCACGATCGCTTTCTTCGGCCCGGCGCCCGCTTGACGCCGCCGCCGCGGCCGCGCTTTACTGGTCCGCTACCACACACGCGAATTTGACAGGGGAACCCAGTATGCATGTCGGAATGGCCGCCATTTTCCAGAACCCGCGCCGCGATCAGGGCGTCAGCGACTACGAGATCTACCAGCAGGACATGGCGCTCGCACTGTCCGCCGAAGGCCTCGGCTTCGAGTCGGTGTGGGGCGTTGAGCACCACTTCACCGATTACACCATGACCCCCGACGTCACCCAGTTCCTGGCCGCCGTCGGCGGCGCCTGCCGCAAGGTCAAGCTCGGCACCATGGTCATCGTGCTGCCGTGGAACGACCCCATGCGGGTGGCCGAGAAGATCTCCATGCTGGACTGCATGTCGGACGGCCGCGTGCTGCTCGGCATCGGGCGTGGTCTCGGCCGGGTCGAGTTCGAAGGCTTCCGCGTGCCCATGGGCGAGTCCCGCGAGCGTTTCGTCGAATGCGCCGAAACCGTGCTCACCGGCCTCGAGCAGGGCTACTGCGAGTATGACGGCAAGCACATCAGGCAGCCGCGCGCGCGCATCCGCCCGGAGCCGTTCCGCTCCTTCCGCAACCGCACCTATGCCGCCGCGGTGTCACCCGAGTCCTCGCTGATCATGGCGCGCCTCGGCCTCGGCATCCTGGTCATCCCGCAGAAGCCGTGGGAGGAGCATGCCAAGGAGCTGGACGAGTACAACACGCTGTTCATGCAGCAACACGGCGTCGCCGCTCCGAATCCCTACGTCGCCGGCTGGGTCATCTGCGACAAGGATGCGGGCCGTGCCGAGGAGCTCGCGCGCGAGTACATCGGCGGCTACTGGCAGTCGGTGGTCAAGCATTACGAGATGGGCAGCGACCACTTCGAGCAGACCAGGGGCTACGAGTACTACAAGCGCCTGAAAGAGACCATCGAGAGCGAAGGCGTGGACGCCATGGCGGAGTTCTTCATGAGCCTGCAGGTGTGGGGGACGCCCGAGCAGTGCTACGAGAAGATCAAGGACATCCACGCGCGCACCAACTGCTGCGGCTTCACCGGCGTGTTCAGCTATGCCGGCATGGCCGCGGCCACCGCGCAGGAGAACATGAGCCTGTTCGCGCGCGAGGTCATGCCGCAGTTGAAGACCCTGGGCGAGCGGCCGCTGTTCGATCGCGAGGTCGACGGTCCGCCGCAGTTCCTGCGCGACGAGACCAAGGCCGCCTGAGGCGGCACCGCGTACGGGCGGCGCCGCCGCCCGCGCAAACCGCGCCGCCCCCGTGGGCGGCGCGGTCGTTTTCGGACCGCCGGCGGTTCCCCGGCCGGCCCTGCGGGGCGAGTCCTAGCCCGCCATCTTCATCTGCGCCGCGCCGGCATGCAGGCTGGCCTTGGCGCTGGGGCGCGCGTCGATACGCTTGAACCAGGCGCCGAGATTCTCCAGGTCCGCGTCCAGCGGCTGGCCGACATCCTTGCAGAAATCCATGCAGCAGTAGAGCACCAGGTCGGCCATGCAGATCTTGTCACCGGCGATGAACTCGCGGCCACCGATCAGCCCGTTCAGCCATTCGCGGCCACCGCGCGCCTTGGCCTTGAGGCTGTCCGCCGCCTCCGGGAAGCACAGCATGCGGTCACGGAAGATGTCGATGCCTTCGGCATAGCGAAAGCCGTTGTACATGTGCTCGGTGATGTTGAGCTCGACGCGCCGCGTCCACATGCGGGTATTGGCACGCTCCAGCGCGGTGGTGCCGATCAGCGCCGGCAGCGGCTGCTGCTCCTCGAGGTACTCGCAGATGGTCGTGGTCTCGGCGACGACGTTGCCGTCATCGAGCTCCAGCGCCGGCATCTGCCCGCCGGGGTTCTTCTGCAGGTAAGGCCCGGCGCGATTCTCGGCCGCCATCAGGTCGAGATCCTCGACCTCCAGCGACATGCCCTTTTCTGCAAGGAACATGCGCACCATGCGCGGGTTGGGGCCGAACGAGTTGAGTAATTTCATGCTGTCCTCCAATACCAGTGAACCCGGCGCCGCTGGAGCGCCGGCGGGGGCACAGTCTACGGCGTTTACGCGCCCGCGGGCGCGCCATGCCGGCGTGAAGCGGCGCCGGGCGCCTTTACTTTGTCTATGGTGCATTGCATCATGCGCGCCCGCATCCGCCCCGCCACGTTCCGGCAACGCGCACCAGGTTCTTTCCGGCACATTTGAATTCGCCGGGAAAGCCCTCTATTCTTCCTAATAATCGATCTTAGATAAGTGCGATAACCTGATGTTTGTTAGATTTTTTTGCACGATCGCACTGGCTCTCGCAATGCCCGCCGCCGGCGCCGACGACGTGCTCGGTACGGCACCCGGTGCCGCGGCCGCCGCTGACCCGGCCGCGCAGTGCCCGCAGCCCGGCGCCGAGCACCCGATCGCGACCGAGTACGGATCGGCCGGCTTCATGAAGAACCTCGCCGAGAGTCCCGACTCCATCCGCGCCATCGCCGCGCGCCTGCTCGAAGCCGCACTGGCCGACCGCGGCAACCTGCAGGCCGCCGGCTGCAGCGGCGCCTGCGAGGGCCCCGAGTCGACCGAGATCGTCTACCGGGTTGCGCCCATCGCCTTTCTCGCCCGCGAGCAGCAGAACGACGTGTGCCTGGACTTCGAGCAGCGTACCCGCGAAACGCCGATGCGCTTCGGCCCGCGCGCCTTCGAATCGGTAGCCGATCTCAACGAGTGGATCATGGCCTTCTCGCAGGGCCGCGGGGACGACGGCAAGGCGCTCTACGAGCAGTGTTCGTCGAACTGCAGTCCGCGTTACACTTTCCACATCGCCGAAAACGGCAACGGCTACCGGGTACGATCCGAAGTACAGTGCGGGCTCGCGCGCGACAAATCCAACGACCAGTACCTGGTCTCCACCGCCCTGCGCTATACCTGCGCCGTCAACTGAGGTGACGCGCGCCGCGGCCAGCGCCACGGGCGGCGCCACTTCGCGCGCGGGCCGGGTCGTGCGCGGCCTTGCGTGGCCGCTGCTGATCGCCTCCTCTGCCGCGATTCTCGCGTTCGGCTTCGCACGCGGCGCGGAAACGCTCTACTTCAACCTCTCCTACGCCTGGATCGTGTGCTGGCTGCTGCTCGGCGAACGCCTGATCGGCTATCGCGGCACGTGGCGCCGCAACGATGGCCAACTGGGTCCCGACCTCGGCCACACCGTGCTCAACAAGGGGCTGGTCCAGGTCTTCGTCGTGACCCTGCTCACGCTCGGCGTGCTCGACGCCCGCGGGCCCTCCACGACCGGCGCCTGGCCGCTGCCGGCGCAGGTCGCGTTCGGCCTGGTGGTCTCCGAGCTGGGTCTCTACTGGGCGCACCGGCTGGCCCATGAATGGCCCTGGCTGTGGCGCTTTCACGCTGTACACCACAGCGTCAAACGACTCTGGATCGTCAACACCGGACGCTTCCACTTCGTCGACTCCTTCGCCAGCGTGTTTGCCAGCCTGCCGTTCCTGCTGCTGAGCGGCATCAGCATGGACGCCATCGTGTGGGTTAGCGCCATCACCGCCTATGTCGGCATCCTCACGCACTGCAACGTGGACATGCACTGCGGCGCCCTGAGCTACGCGTTCAACACCCCCAACCTGCACCGCTGGCACCACGCCATCGACAGCGCGATCGGCAACCACAACTACGGCGAGAACCTGATGCTGTGGGACCACGTGTTCGGCACGTTCTGGTTCCGGCCCGGGGCGGACGTGGGCGAGATCGGCATCGAGGGGCCGATGCCGGCCGATTTCATCGGCCAGTTGCGCGCACCGTTCCGGGCGCCGGCCTGAGCGCGGCGCGCGCCGCCGTGCCCTGCCCGCCCGCCGCGCAGCGCGGCGGCGGGCGCGCCTCGCCGAGGGCGTCCAGCGCGCGCGGCGCGAATACCAGGGTGAAGCCACGCGCGTGCGCGGCGCGTGCGGCCCGCTCCCGCAGATCGGCGTCGCGCGCGTATTCGACCACCAGTACCGGCTTGCCGGCGCTGCGCATGATCTCGAGATCGGCCAGCACGCTGCGCGTATGCGCCTCGTCCTGTGCAGCATCGCCGAGGGTGAACAGGTCCTCGACCGCGATGGCGTCGATGCTGTCGACGTAGCCGGGCTCGTGCAGCAGCGCCGACCCGTTCTGCGCGACCACCAGGAAGTCGCCGCGCAGGCTGCGCGCACGGTTGGCGATGCGCCCGACCCAGGCGACCATGTCCGCGCGGTAGCTGCGCCCGGTGGCCGGGTTGAGCGCGTGATCGTCCCAGGTTCCGGCCGCAGCATCGTGTTCGAAGTACTGGAACGCATCGACGATGTCGAGATAGACGCCGTCGAACTGCCGTGCAACGAGCGCTTCCAGGTCGGCCAGCACCAGTTCCTGCCAGCGCGGGTCCCAGTAGCGCACCTTGAAATTGCCGGGCCAGTCCGGGTTGGGTGCGACGATGAAATCCGGTGTTGCGGCGGCCGCCGGCGTCCACCCGGGCTGCCAGTACGGGCGGTAGTCCTCGGCCTCGCCGATCGAGAGGTAGGACAGCACGCGCCGTGCCGGCTGCCGGTGACGCAGTGACGCCAGCTCGGCCAGTGTCCAGCCATCGTCGCGCTGGCGGAAAGCACGGTCGATCACGACCACGTCGCGGCCGGTGCCGGCGAGTGCGTCGACCGCCATGATGCGGTTACCCGACAGCCCGTCTGCCTGCAGCACGTAGGCCATGGCGCACGGATGCCACCCGGCTTGCTTCCCGGTGACTGCCAGCGCCGGCGGCGCCGCGATGCCCGGCACCAGCAATGCGGCAAACAGGCCGCACCGGGTCCGATACAATACGCCGCCATGAGTACCCCAGCCCTGAAGCGAATTCTTCACGTCGACGATTCTCCCGATATTCGCGAGCTCGTGCGCATGGCGCTGGAGCGCGACGACCGCTTCGAGGTCGAGTTCTGCGCTTCCGCCGCGGAGGCCATCGAACGTGCGGCAAACGTCGCCCCCGACCTGCTGCTGCTCGATTCCGTCATGCCCGACACCACCGGCGTGGCACTGTACGAGGAGCTGCGGCGCCAGCCGGCGCTGGCCGAGGTCCCGGTGGTGTTCCTGACCACCCAGGCCGAGACCCTGGATCTCAGCAGCTTTCTCAAGGTCGGCGCCATCGACGTCATTCCCAAGCCCTTCGACGTGGCCACCCTCGCCGACGCCATCGACGAGATCTGGCGTGACCACTGGAGCGGCCGCAAGCGCACGCCCTGAAGTGCCGGCGCCGCGCTCACGAGGCGCGGATCGCGTGGTTGTGGCGCACGAAGGTCTGGTACGGCAGCTCGGCCAGGTAACGCGCGGTAACGAGGTAGGCCAGCACGAAGCTGAGCAGGCAGGCGAGAAAGAAGCCGTAGCCGTAATAAGCGAAGCCGAACTGCAGGTTCCACCAGGTGAAGCCGGCGTTGGCGAGCAGGAAGCAGGCCTGCACCGCCAGCACCGGCCCGCGGAAGTCGAAGTAGGCAAGCAGGATCAGGAGCATCAGGACCAGCACCTGGAACAGTGAGCCGAGCACGCCGAGCCGGAACATGCCGATTTGCAGGAAGTCGAGACCGGCGGCCTCGAAGATCTGCGGCGCGAGCAGGATCACGGCGACGCTGACCGTACCCTGGATCACCATCATGTTGCGCATTCCCTCGACCAGGGTGCGTACCAGCTGGCGGTGATTGGCGAGGATGCGCTCGAGGTTGGCGTGGCGCTGCAGCTCGCGGTAGAAGTGGATGTACGCCTCGTAGAAACGCGTCTCCACCACCATCATGAAGATCGCCATCGACGGCGTGATGGTCAGGTAGGCGAGGAACATGGCGCTGTCGTAATGCGGGTAGGTGACCAGGCCACTGGGTGCCGTGACCGCCTCGGGCGCGCTCCACATGACCCACTTGTCGACCCAGATGGCGACGTTGTAGACCAGCCCGCTCAGTGCCAGCATCCAGTACGGGCGAAACTTCGGCAGGAACTCCAGCGGCCGCCGCACGGTGTAGGGGTACTCCGCCAGGATCTTCGCCAGCAGCAGGCTCAGCGTGGTCACCACGCCGCCGGTGAAGCCGGCCAGCAGGCCGGCCGCGTTGGGCGTGTCGCGCAGGGCCCAGCCGGCGCCTAGCGCGGTCAGCATGCCGGCCAGGAAGGCGTTGGTGATGCTGCGGTAATCCTTCAGTGCCGACAGGAACACCGACACCAGCCACAGGCAGCTCACGGCCAGCAGGTTGAGCACGGCGAGCAGCGCGACCGCGGGCTCGAAACTGCCGATCGAGAAGTACAGCAACAGCGCCGGGGGCAGCTGCGTGGCGACCATGAGCATGGCGCTGCCGGCCAGCATCGACGGCGCCCGTCGCACGTCGGCGTCGTAGATGGCGTCCGCCAGCACGCGCGTGATCACGACCAGCAGCGGCCCGCTGAAGACCAGCGAGAGCGAGAAGTTGTACACGATGACGAGACGGAACTCGTCCAGCGCGATGCGGTTGCCGGCATCCACGGCGAACAGCGACAGTCCGCCCAGCGCGAGGACGGTGAACAGCCACGGGCCGTTGGAGGCGAGCGCGGAGTGCGCAAAGCCCTGCAGGATGCCCAGCAGGTCGTCCTGCCGGGTCAGCTTGCGCAGAACGAAACCGATTCCCGCCATCAGGCCGCATCTCCGCGCTGCTGCGGCGTCGGTGACGAGCGGTCCGGCAGCGCGATGTAACGTTCGTACAGCTCGCCGTAGGCGCTCATCACGTCGCGCTCCTGGTAATAGCGCTCGACCCGTGCGCGGATGGCGCGGGAGCAGGTCTCGTACCAGTCGGCGTCGGTCAGCAGCCGTGCGATCGCCTGCGCCGTGGCTTCCGCGTCCGACAGTCGCACGACGCTGCCGGCAGCGCCCAGCGGCGGCTGCTCGTCACTGCGACCGAGCAGGATTTCGCGGCACGAGCCGACGTCGGTGGCGACCGCCGGGATGCCACAGGCGCCGCCTTCCAGCAGGACCAGGGGCTGCGCCTCGCTGATGCTGGTCAGCACGATGACGTCGATCCCGCCGAGGTAGTCGTCGAGGCGCACGCGGCCGGTGAACTCGAGACTGTCCTGCAGTCCGAGGTGCTGCGCGAGGGTGACGCAATCACCGTAGTACTCCTCGTCCTCCTCGGTCGGCCCCATCACCAGCGCGCGCACCGACGGTACGCTCTCGCGCAGCAGCGCCACGCTGCGGATGTAGGACTTGACGTCCTTGATCGGCACCACGCGCCCGATCAGCGCGATGGTCGGCCGTTGCGGATTGCGCTCACGCGCAATCGCGGAGAAGCGTGGAAAGTCGATGCCATTCGGTACCACCCGCAGCTTGTCCGCGGCGGCGCCGTCGGCAAGCTGGAAGGTCTGGTTGCCTTCGTAGAGCGTGATGATCTCGTCGCAGGCTTCGTAGCAGGCACGCGAGTAGCCTTCGAAGGCCGAGATCCAGAAGTCCTTGAGATCGAGCGCCGGCCGGTCGATGCCGAGACCGACCAACGGCAGTTCGAACAGCCAGTCCGCCATTGCGATCTCGATACGC
This sequence comes from Gammaproteobacteria bacterium, assembly GCA_041984235.1. Classification (GTDB taxonomy): domain Bacteria; phylum Pseudomonadota; class Gammaproteobacteria; genus JBHIYN01. Next base: position 6,480 of record JBHIYN010000026.1, on the reverse strand, counting down.
CGCTCGTTGGTATAGATGCCGTGCTCGGTGACCAGCGCCGGCCGGCCGGTCTGCAGTCGGGCGCGTGCCGCGTAGAGACCGGCGTAACCGGTGGAGACGGTGTGGTAGACGCGTGCCCGCGGCAGCGGCGCGACGATTAGTGAGAACAGCCCGCCCATGAGAGCCCGCCAGGACCAGAAATAGTCGATGAACGAGGTCTCCGGGTAGCTCGCCCGGTACATCGCGACGAGCAGCTGCCAGGCCTCCGGCGAGTCCATCAGCACCTCCTGCCCAAGCTCGCCGCCGCGCCCGCCGATGCGGCGGATGAGTTCGTCGAGCGCCGCGATCCCGCCATCGGCGACCAGCCACTCGATGGGCTCGCGCAGCGTCGCCATCAGGGCGGCCTGGCGGCGCACGCGGCGCGCCCCGCGCTCCAGGCGCTGCAGGGTCACCCGGGTCTGCCCGACGACGTTGCCGGGCAGCTCGTAACGCTGCTCCAGCGAGGCGTCCGGCGGCATCAGGGTGAGGATGTGGAAGTCGAGATGCGGCAGGCCGCGAATGAGGTCATGCGTCCAGGTCGAAACGCCGCCCGCGACGTAGGGGTAGGTCCCTTCCAGCAGCAGGCAGACATCGGCCTCGGCGCCCGCCCTCATGCGTCCTGCTCCGCCGTGCGCGCCGGCGGCAGACCGGCCCACAGCCGCGCGCTGTCGCTCATGAACTCGGCGGCGCGGCCATCGCCGCCGCGCGCGGCGATCTGCCGCGCCAGCTCGCGCACGCTGCCGAAATCAGCGGCGAGGAAATGGGCTTCCAGCAGCCAGTTATCGAGACGCGGGTGCGCGCCCAGCGCCGCGCGGGTCTCCAGCAGCCAGTCCCGTGCCGCGGCGATCTCACCACGGCGCAGCAGCAGGCGACCGATCGCGATGCGGGCATGCAGATCGTCGGGCTCGAGCTCGAGGAAGCGCCGGTAGGTCGCGATCGCACGCAGGCGTGCGCGATCGGTACGATCCTCGTCGAGCAGGCCCGAGAAGGCATAGCGGTCGAGATGCTCGGCAAACTCCTGCAGGGCTTTCGGCGAGGGATCGCGTTCGCACCGCTGCTCGAGTGTCATGGCGCGATCCGAGAAGCGGCTCTCCAGGTTGGTGATCGCAGTCGCCGCCTGGATCCGCACCGAGTTGTTGCGGTCGTCCAGCGAACGCTTCAGGACCGGCGCGAACACGGGCTGGAAGTAGCGGCTCATCATGCTGATCGCGAGCTGCTTCTGGGTGTTGCTGCCGTAGTTGATGACGTCCGCGAAGGGCACCACCTGGGACGGGTTCTGGCGCTGGCGCACGGTCAGCATGAGGTCGTCGTAGATGCGCTCGTAGAGACGCCGGCCGCGCTCCGGAAACAGCTCCCGGTACCATTCCTCGAAGGGTCGCGAATGGCGCGCGTGGCGCAGGTAGACGAGGAAGCCCAGCAGCGTGGTCAGGGCACCGATCACGCCCAGCGCGGCGGTCGCACCGAGCAGGTACCAGGCCCAGAAATCCGGGGCCGGCGCGGCCGCCAGGCGGCGCGCGGCGATGGCGTCGATACCGCCGGCGCGTGCCCGCCACAGGGCACGCCGTGCGGTGAGACTGACCAGCAGCGCAAACAGCGCCAGCATGCCGACGGTCGCGCCGTGGATCAGGGCGACGCGATACCACGCCGGCGCGGCGCCCAGCAGCTCGAGAAACACGGGCGCTTCCGCGGCGCTGGCGGCGGCCGCGACCAGCGCGAATGCCGGCGACGACAGCAGCGCCGGCCGCGCCACCCGGTCAGCGTCCCGCGGCGTCGCCGTCATCGACCTCGTCCGCTTGGTGCAGCGCGCGCGTCTGCGCGCTGACCGGCAGCTCGCGCAGCGCCTCCGGCAGGTTGGAGCGAAACAGATCCAGCAGCCGCCCCGCCACCAGGTCGCCATGCGCCAGCGGTGTCAGCGGCAGCACCACGTCGTACTCGCAATCGCTCTCGTCACGGTAGAAGGCGATGTCGGTATCGCGCAGGGAATCGGCCACGGCCCGCCCCAGGGCGCCGGCAATCGCCAGCCGCTGTGTCGTCTCCAGGGACTGGGGATCGTCGACGCTGACGCCGATGGCGGTAATGGGAAAGCCCACGCGCCGGGCGATCGCAATCAGCAATTGCTCCATGCGCGGATAGAACGATGCCGAGTAGAGCTGCGTCTCGCTGTCCAGTGCGCGCTCGATCTGACCGCGGCGATAGCGCTGGGCGTTGGCATAGAACGCGCCCACCCACTCGCACAGCACGCGGAAGATCTCGATCGTCGACAGGTTCAGATCGAGAAACCCCATGTCCTCGATCTTGATCATGCCGCGCACCTCGCCGGTGTCCGGGTTGACCAGCGGCCCGGCAATCAGGCCCTGGCCGTCGAGCACGAGCTCGTCGTCCGGATCGGCCACGCACACCACGCGCGCACGCCCGATGACCTCGCGGAAAAGCGCCGAGTCGGCGCGGAACTGTCGCTTGATGCGGTCACGGCGCCCCCAGCCGTACTGGATGGCCGCTTCCAGCTCGCCGGCCGAGAGCAGGTAGATCGAGCATTTGCGCGGGTTGATCACCGCCTTTACGTTGTCGAGTGCGCCGGCCAGTACCTGCGCCGGCTCCATGGTCTCGACCGCGCGTGCGGCCTCGTACATGGAGACCACGGTGCGCAGCTGGCCGGCGACGCGGACCTCGAGCTGGCTCTTGATCTCGTTCAGCGATTCGTAGGCGGCGGCGATGGCACCGGCCCGCTCGCGCGCGCGCTCGACCTGTTGCCGCAGCCCCTCGCGCTCGCGTACCTGGCGCATGCGCAGCTCGCCGAGCATGACCGCCGCCACCGACCACATCAGCGGCCGTCGCGAGAGCTCGAACAGCCAGGCGTAGAGGTCCTCGCTCATGCGCTGCTCCGGAATGCCACCCGCGAACAGGGCCACGCTGCTCAGCCCGGCCGCGACCAGGCCCTCGCGCGAGCCGTACTGGGTGGCGACGAAGACCACGATGATCCAGAACGGGTGCGGGCTGGCCTGCCAATAACCGCCACCGTCGAGCAGCCACACGTCGATGCCGACCAGCAGCGCGAGAAAACCGGTGATCTCGGCCAGCGCCGTGCGCCGCACCGCCGGCGGCAGCGCACCGGCGACCTGCTCCTCGGTCGCCTCCGCCGGCGCCGCCGCGGCTCCCTTCGCCTCAGGCAGCGCCGCGGAACTGTCCTCGCCTGACGTCATCGGCGTGCACGCCCGCCCTCACGGCGCACGCGCAGCGCCGTCCAGGCCGGCGACCATTTCGGCAAGCAGGCGCTGCGCCGCCGCGTTGACGCTGTCGCGCGTGATGTAGCCGCGTCCCGTGGTCGAATGGCTGGCCGCCCACAGCACCTCGCCGCCGGCACCCACCAGGCGCAGGTTGACCCCGACCACCGGCTCCTCGTGCAGGCCGTGCTGGTAACCGAACTCGGTGACACTGCCGACCATCACCGCGTCGACTTCGAGTGCCCGTGCCAGCTCGGCGGCCGCCAGGCTGGAGGCGAGGTCGGCGGTGTCCAGCCCGCGCCCGGCCAGCGCCTTGCGCAGGGCCGTACCCTCGGTCAGGGCGAAGCGTCCGTCGGCGTACAGCGCGGTCGCCAGCAGCTCGGCCACGATGAGGCCGGCCTGCGGGTAGTTGGTGAGATTCTCCAGCGGGATCACGGCCACCCGCAAGTTCGCGGACGACGGTGCGCCACCGTAATCGGCGGCGTAGCGCGTGTCCGCGCAAGCGGCCATGGCCAGTACCAGGATGCACAGCACACTGCGCACCCCGGTACGCCCGCCGCGCATCGTCTGCCCTCGTCCTGCCATTGTCATGTGCTGCCCCCTTTCGGCCGCGCGTGTCGCCGTGCGGACCAGCGACCCGTTGTTGGAACCGGCGCGGGTCCCGCCCCGCGCCGACCGCGACTGCCATTATCGCAATTCTGCCAGCCGCCGCGGCAACGCGGTGCACGCGTCACGGGCGCAGCACCAACCAGGCGCCGAAGCCGTTGAAGCGATCGGCGCCGCCGCGTGCGGAGGTGATGCTCTGCTCGAAACGCAGCCCCAGCTCCAGGCCCGGCAGGGGCGCGTAACGCAGCTCCGCGCCCAGCACGCGGCCGCGGCCGTTGTGGCGGTCGATGCCGTAGCCTCCGCTGAGCACGACCTGCAGGTAGTCGGTAAGGCGTTCGGACAGGCTCAGCCGAAGCTGGTGCAGCTCGCGGTTGCTGAACGCGATCGGCTCGAAACGCTGCCCCGCGCCGTCGTCCAGCCGCAACACGTTGCCGTAATACTCGGTGTCGAAGTAGTACTCGGCCGCGAACCGCGGATCGCCATCGAACAGCAGGTAGCTCGCGGCCAGCCGCGCGCCCACGGAATCGGCGATGCGCGCGTGATCGTCGAGCCCGTAGCGGCTGGCGTGCAAGGCGAACTCGGCCTCCCACGGCTGCCGCGGCGTCAGCCGGTGTGCGAACTCGGCGCGGTGCCGGTAACCGCCGTGCACCAGCCCTTCGACGAAATCCAGGTAGGGGCGCCACAGGTCCAGCCGCGCGCTGCTGTCACCGGCGTTCCAGCCGAGGCGGTAGGCAACGCTGGCGCCCGGCCGATCCGGGCCGGCATGGACGGCCACCTCGCCGCTGCCGGGTCCGGGACCGGGGTGTTCCCAGCTCAGGGTGGCGAAGCTGCGCGCGCCGTTGAACGACGCGATCGGACCGCCCGGACTCTGCACCGCCGGGTCGTCGATCAGCCGATGTTCGACCACCAGGCCGAGCACGCCCGCGGCGCCGATCAGCATGCGACCGTCGAGGGTGCTGATGTGCTGCGCGTCGTCGTCGCTGACATCGGTATAGCGCTGGTCCAGGCGCAGCCGCGGCCCGTAGTCGTAGAGCAGGCCGGCCTTGCCGGCAATCAGGAAGCTCGACTGCGGAGACAGCGCGAGGGCGCGGTCGTACAGCGCCAGCGCCTCGCGCCAGCGCGTCACGGCCTGTTCCTGTTCGATGAGGTCGATCAGGGTCTGCACGTCGCGCGGGTGCGCGGCCATCAGGCGGCGCAGGTCGGCACGCGCGCCGAGCCGATCGCCACCGCGCCCGCGGACCAGCGCGGCGAGCCGGTCGAGGCGCAGACGGGTGCCGTTGCGGCCCGCGTCCGGGTCCGCGCCGGCCGCCGCCGGGCGCCGCTCGAAGCGCAGCGCCAGGCCCGACGGGATACGACTGACGCTGGACGCGACGGTCGGCTGCGGCAGCAGCAGTACCGAGTCGTAGCCGTAGCGCAGGTCCTGCAACCATTCCGCCGTACGCGCCACGAAACCCTCGAAGAGCTCTGGCGGCAACGGCGCGGCGAAGCGCAGCACGACGGTGTCACCGTCCTGCTCCGCCACGACACCCGGGTCCTCGACCCGGATCACCAGCGCGCCGCCCGGGCGCCATTCGGCCCGCATCCGCTCGCCGAGCCTGTGCGACAGCGGCTCGTGCCCGGCAGCGGGCGCGAGCGCTGCCGCCGCCAGCAGGGCCCCCGCCAGCAGGACGCGCGCCAGGTCGCCGCAGGGTCTTCTCATCGGGCCACCGCTGGCGGCGCGAGAACCTCGCGCGCGCTGCGCAGGCGCTGGTCGTCGAGCAGCATGGTGACGTAGTCCGCGCGCAGGTCGTCCGCCTGCGGGCGCTCGCCAAGCAGGCGCTCGAACGCGCTGATTGCCGCCTGCGCGCGGCCGACCCGGTGCAGCGCCTGAGCCTGCAGGGTGCGCAGCGCAAAGGTCGCTGTCGGCAGCGGCTCGATCAGCGCCAGCACCCGCCGGTAGTGCGGCAATGCCCGCTCCCGGTAGCCGGCCTCGGTGAGCACCTCGGCATAGTAGAAGTGGGCCTCCGGGTCGTCGTCGACGTGGGCCAGGTAGCGTTGCAGGTAACGCTCGGCGAGTCCGCGCTGCCCGGCGCCGAACGCCGCCAGCCCCAGCCGGCGCAGCGTCGAACGATCGTCCGGGCGTGCCGCCAGCAAGGTCTGCTGGATGTCGAGGGCGAGCGCGCTGAAATCCGCCGCCGCCGCGCGCCCGGCGAGCCAGGCCAGCGCGTGGGGCCGGGTCGCGGCCGCGCGCTGCTGCGTGACCAGCCAGGCGCGCGCCGCCTCGCGTTCGCCGGCGGCGAGCAGCGCATCGAGATAGGCGTCGCCGATCAGCGGGTCGGGGTGCCCGGACGCGGCCGCGGCTTGCAGCACGTCGGCGGCGGTCCGCGCGCCACCCAGCGCGGTCAGCACCTGCGCCCACGCGGCCCGGGCGCGGCCACTCGCCGCGCGCGCGCGCTGCGCGACCCAGGCCTGCGCGGCCGGTCCGGGGCGCGGTCCCCACAGGTAGAGCAGCATGGCGACGGCATCGTCGTCGACGTCACGATCGGCGGCCAGGCGCATGAATGCCGCCAGTGCCGCCTCCTTGTCACCCAGCGCCAGCAGGCGCTCGGCGAATTCACGGCGCAGCGCGGGCGGCAGGTCGTCGCGCCCGACCTGC
>JBHIYN010000025.1:0-49374 GCA_041984235.1 Gammaproteobacteria bacterium | reverse complement strand
CGATGCCCCTGGGCACCCGCTTCGCGGCTTCCGCCAGGCTGTGATTGGGGTCCAGGTCAGCATCTGGCAGCTGATAGACGCCCCGCGACAGGCGGATGACTTCGCCGGCCCGCTCCATACGACTCATGGTCGCCGCGGTCACGCCGGCCTCGCGTAGCTCGAGCAGGCGCATGATTCCCTGCTTCTTCAGCAGGGTTTGGGCGAGCTCACGCTGCGTTCGAAGCTTTGCCATTGATACAAATACTCGATGTGTAGGCCCTATATACCGAGGATTTGTATCATCTATCCGCGCGGCGCGCCACCTTAATGAGCGCTGGCGGGCGGATGTGGGGTCAATCGAGCATCGTGACAAAGGAACAAGACACACCGGCTCAGCCGGATGCAACCGAGGATGGCCCGGTTAGTCGAGAGGCCTTATACGAGATGGTCTGGTCCGAGCCGATGCTCCGCGGTGGCAGCCAGGTTCGGCGTCTCTTCGAGCTACATGGCCCGCGTCCGTACGCTGCTCAACGTAGCGCGGCCTGAGCGCGGTTATTGGGCGAAGCTGGCGGTCGGTAGAGCGCCGAAGCAATCGCCACTCCCCTAACTGCGTCCTGGCGACCCGCTGGCGTGGACGCGGGACGGAACCTTGCCGAAACGGGCCCGGCCCCTCCCGAGGCCTCCCGACTAGCGGCCTCCGCGTCAGCGCACGGTACGGCGGCAGCTTCCGGTCCGGCATCCACTGGTCAGCGGAGCCAAGCCGCTCTTCCAGGCGGATTGTCTCTCCGGGCGCGGCAAGTACCTCAAGCCAGCGAAAAACCTGCTCGTCGACCTCGTGGTCACCCAGACAGGGTTGGACAAAGCGATCGCCTTTGCGAACGAGCTCTTCCTGGCTCTGGAGGCCAGGGACCATCGTTTGGTCATCGCACCCAACTCCGATCGATTTCACATGGCAAAGGTCGACGAGCTGGGAAATTCCGGCAAAGTAATTCGTCCGAGCTGCCTAGAAACTACCTGAGGAGAAACCAGCGGCAATATCGCACGAAGCGCTAGGCATGGTAGATAATGCGGCCGTGCATACTTCTTGCTGGGTGCGCGGAATTCACGATGATCACGAACCCGATAGACAAGGGGCTTCTGGAGTTCCTCAGGCAGCCCGAAAACCGCTCGCCGCACGGCACGCTGCTCGGCATGGAAATCGTCTCGGTCGGTGACGCCCGCGCGACGCTGCGCATGCCCTATGACGCGGCGCTCGCCGGCGATCCGGCGACCGGCGTGCTGCACGGTGGCGTCGTTACGACACTGCTCGACTCGGCCAGTGGGCTCGCGGTGTTCGTCGCGCTCGGGCGCCCGACGTCGATCGCGACGCTCGACCTGCGCATCGACTACCTGCGCCCCGCGACCCGCGACGACGCGCTGACCGCCGAATGCCACTGTTACAAGGTCACGCGGAACGTGTGCTTCGTGCGCGGGGTCGCATATCATCGCGACCGTGACGATGCGGTCGCCAACTGCACCGCGAGCTTCATGGTCACCGCCGGTGTTGCGAGCGCCTCAGGACCGCCGCAATGACCGCTGCCGAATTCGTCGCCCGTGCCGTTGCCGACGGCGACTTCACTGTCCTCGCGGAGGCCATCCCCTACATGCGTACGCTCGGGATCGCCGTGCGCCCGGTCGGCTCCGGCATCGTCGTGATCCTGGACGCCGCCGAGCGTCACGTCGGCAACCCGTGGGCGCAGACGCTGCACGGCGGGGTCATCGGCGGGCTGCTCGAGACCGCGGCAATCGTCCAGCTTGCCTTCGATCAGCGCAGCAACGCACTGCCGAAGCCGATTAACGTGACGGTCGATTACCTGCGTTCAGGGCGCCTGGCCGAGACCCACGCCCAGGCCACCGTGACCCGCCTCGGCAAGCGTGTCGCCAATGTGCGCGCGACCTGCTGGCAGAGCGATTCGAGCGAACCGATCGCGGCGCTGTCGGGGCATTTCCTCGTCGGTTGACCGCCGCCCGCGCGGCGCGGTCAGATCACGCCGTCGTCGCGCAGCCCCGCGATCGCCGTGGCATCGTAGCCGAGCCCGCGCAGCACCGCGTCGGTGTCGGCGCCGGGGACCGGCGGCGGGGTCCGGATCCGACCCGGCGTGTCCGACAGCTTGATCGCGATGCCGGGCTGGCTCGCCCCGGGCACGCGCGGGTCGTCGCGCGCGACGACCATACCGCGCGCACGCAGCTGTGGATCGGCGAGCGCCTCACCGATGTCGTTCACTTCGCCGATGCAGACGTCGATGTCGGCGAACAACGTCTTCCACTCGGCGAGCGTGCGCGTGCGCATCACCGCCACGAGCTCGCGCCGCGCCTTTTGTTGCGCCGCGGTCGGCGGCGCCGCGAAGTCAGCATGACGCATGCGCGCCGGCTTGAGGTCCGCGCACCCGACGGCGTCACAGAAATTGTCCCACAACCACGGCTCCATGCAGCCGACCGACAGCCAGCGGTCGTCGCGCGTGCGATAGACGGAGTAATACGGATGCTCGCCCGCGAACACGTTGCCCCCGGGCACCGCCGGTGCGCCCCCGATCAGGCACTCCCGCACACCGGGGACTGCCATCAGCAACGCAAACGCGGTGTCGAGATAGGCCACGTCGACATGCTGCCCGCGCCCGGTGCGATCGCGCGCGAGGAGCGCGAGGAGGATCCCGATCACGCCGTGCAGCGAAGCGCCGGCGTAGTCCGCGATGAGGTTAAGCGGGATCGGCGGCGGCCCGTCGCCGCTGCCGAGCTGCCCGAGCACGCCCGCGATCGCGAGGTAATTCAAATCGTGGCCGGCGCGATCACGATCGGGCCCATTCTGCCCGAAACCGCTCAGGGAACAGTAGACGAGGCGCGGATTGATGGCGCCGAGGGTGGCATAGTCGGCACCGAGCCGCGCAGTAACCATGGGGCGAAAGCCTTCGACGACGACGTCGAAGTCGGCGGCCAACGCGTGCAGCACCTGCTGTCCGCGTGGGTCCTTGAGGTCGAGGTTGATGCTTCGCTTGTTGCGGTTGGCGAACTCCGAGAGTGCCCAGGTGTCGTCGTCGCCGCCATCGAATGCCTTCGTACCGCCGCGGCGCGGCGGCGTCTCCAGCCGCAGCACGTCGGCGCCCATGTCGCCGAGCATCATCGTGCACAGCGAGCCGGGCGCCACGCGGTTGAGCTCGAGGACGCGGATACCGTCGAGCGGAGCGGTCATGGCGCCGGTCACAGCTTCAGCAGCCGTGCGAGGTTGTTCTTCTGCATGTCCGACGAGCCGCCGACGATCGGCATGGCGAGCAGTTCGCGTACGTTACGTTCGATGTCGTATTCGCCCGACAGGCCGTACGCGCCCATCACCTGCTGGCAGGCGAGCGCGATCTCCAGCCCAGTGTCGGCGACGAAGAGCTTGGCCATGCTGGTCTCGACCGCGCACGGCGCGCCGGCGTCGGCGACGCGCGCTGCGTGGTAGAGCATGTGTCGGCAGGCAGCGAGCTTGGTGCGCGCGGCCACCAGCTTGTGCCGGATGGCCTGGTGCTCGGCGATCGGCCGCCCGAACTGCGCGCGCTCGCGCGCGTACGCCCAGGCCTCGGTCAACGCCGCCCGGGCAAAGCCGTAGGCAAGCGCGCTGACCTCGATCTTCTCGACGTCCAGCGCGAGGCCCGCGAGCTGCTCCCAGCCGCGGTTCCACATGTCCGGCCCGCCGACGATGCTGTCCGACGACAGGCGTACGTCGTCAAAGTGGACGTCCATGCTGGCCGTGTAGCGCAGGTTGACGTGCTCCAGCGGCTGCATGCTGACGCCGGGTGCGTCGGTGGGCACGAGCAGAAAGCTCAGATTTCGATGGCGCGCCTCGCGCTCGCCGGAGCGTACGAGACAATAGATATAGCCCGCCCAGTCCGCGCCCGTGCACCAGCGCTTGGCGCCGTTGACGACGATGTCGTCGCCGTCACGCGCCGCCACCGTCTGCACGGAGGCGAGGTCGCCGCCGGTATCGGGCTCGGACAGGCCGTAGCTCAGGAACAGCTCGCCGCGCACAATACGCGGCAGCAGCGCGCGCCGTTGCGTTGGCGACCCGTTGTGCGTCAGGTTCATGCCGCCGTAGAAGGCGGCATGGATGTAAGGCCCGGCCAGCGATGGCCCGCCCTGGGCGAGCTCCTCGATCACCGCAGTGGCCGCGCTGATGTCGATACCGCTACCGCCGAATTCCTCCGGCACCAGCAACCCGATCAGACCGAGGTCGGCAATCTCGGCGAACAACCCGCGGTCCCACGTATGGGCACGGTCCCACGCAATGCGCTGCTCACGCGGCATCTTCGCGGCGACGAAGCGCCGCAGCTGGCGGCGGATCTCGACGATGTGCGCGGGCTCGTCGTCGTACTCCGGGTCGAAGGTGAATTCTCCCATGGCCGTGCTCCGCTCAGTCGCCGGACAGCCGTGGCGCGCGCTTCTCGCGCGCCGCCACCACCGCCTCGCGTCGGTCGTGCAGGTGGTTCGAGGCCGTCTCCCAGCCGATCGCGGCGTCCATGATCTGCGCCGCGAGCGCGCGTAAGGGAATGTTGGTGACAGTCTTGGTCCAGCGCACCGCCCACTTCGGGTTGGCCGCGATCCGCGCGACCATGTCGTCGACGCGGGCATCGAGCTCCCCGGCTGGCACAGCGTAGTTGATCAGCCCGAGCTCGGCGGCGCGCGCCGCGGTCAGCATCTCGCCGGTCATGAGCAGCTCTTTCGCCCGCGCGTAACCGATTAGCTGCGGCCAGATCAGCGCGCCGCCATCGCCGGCGACGAGCCCGACCTTGACATGCGGATCGCCAATCAGGGCGGTCTCGTCGGCGATGATCACGTCGCACAGCAGGGCGATGCTCGCGCCGAGCCCGGCCGCCGCGCCGTTCAGGCGACAGATGATCGGCTTCTCCAGCTCGAGCAGCGACGACACGATGCGCTTGGCATCCCAGGTGATGGCGCGAAAACGCGCCGGGTCGTCGACCTGCGCCTGGAACCAGTCGAAGTCGCCGCCGGCGCAGAACGCACGCCCGCGTGCCGTGAGCACCACGATGTCGCTGGCCTCATCGCGCTGCAGCGCCGTGAACAGGCGCGCGAATTCCTCGTGCATCGGCTCGTCGACGCCGTTCATCCGGTGCCCTGAGTCGATGATGGCGTACAGCACGCGTTCGCGCCGCTCGAAGACGAACCGCTGCCAGGGCTGTGCAGCAATATCAAAAGGCTGACTCATTCCCGCTTTCTCGCTGGCCGTGACCTCTGCACATCATGACATGCGTCCGGCGACAAATGCAGACCCGCCATCTCGGAGGACGGCTTACGGGCTCCGTTGTGTACGCAGCCTGGAATCCGAGATGCCCTGGGATGCTGGAGTCCGAGATGCCCTGGGATGTATGCGCTTCCGCTCGCGGACGGCAGGGTCACGATTCGGGATCGGGACGTTCACCCCGCGCAGCACGTGCGCGCTCCCCCGGCAGCGTGACCTCGTCCACGACGAACAGGAGCACACGGACGCAGTATCGACGCGACCGCGTGCCCCCATGAACTCGATCCGGATCGTGTCCGAGTAACACCCCGATTGACGTTGGCCCCGTTCTGAGACCGATCATTACTGGACTTTGGTAGCTTCCGAGGTCCGTTTCCTGTCATGCCGCTGGCGGTACTCGACGGGTGTCAGATGCCCCAGCGAGCCGTGTGGCCGTTGATGATTGTAGTCCGTGCGCCAGGCATCGATAAGCGCCCGCGCGTGCTCGAGTGATGTGAACTGATGGACGTTCAGACACTCGTCCCGAAAGCGTCCGTTGAAACTCTCTATGTGGCCGTTTTCGGTAGGCTTTCCGGGATGGGTGAAGTCGAGCTTTACACCCCGACTCCAGGCCCACGCTTCCAGCGCCTTCGACGTGAACTCCGTGCCGTGATCGACCGTGATCGAAGCCGGCACACCATGCTCGACGGCCCATGCTTCAAGCACCTCGGCGACGGCCCGTCCCGAGAACCCGAAACGGGCCTCCAGAATCGGTGATTCGCGACTCCACTGATCGACCACCGTTAGCACCCGGATCCGTCGGCCGTCGAACAACTGGTCATGCACGAAGTCCATGCTCCACCGCTCGCCCGGGCCGTTGGGTCGAGCCGGCGTCCCGCGGTGCAGGCACATGTGCTTGCGCCGTCGCACCCGCATGCGCAGCTGTAGCCCGTCCAACCGGTACAGCCTCCGCACCCGTTTATGATTCACCGGCCAACCTTCCCGGCGCAGCATCACATGGATCCGTTCGAAGCCGAAGCGCGGTCGCGCTGCCGCGATCTCCCGGATCCGGTTGCGCAGCGCCGTCTGATCCTTCGCCTGGCTCTTGCGGTACCAGTTGGCCCGAGAGAACTGCGCGAGCTCACACGCCCGCCGTACGCTCGTCTGGTAGCGATCACGGATCCAATCCACCAGCTCGCGCCGCTTCGCTGCCTTCAGAGCTTTTTTTTAACGACGTCGGACAAGATCTGCTTGTCCAGCGTCAGATCGGCCACCAAGCGCTTCAGGCGACCGTTCTCCTCCCGCAACTGCCGTAGCTCACGCAGCTCCGACACGCCCAGATGCGCGTACTTCTTCTTCCACGCGTAGAACGTCGCCTCGCTCACCCCGAGCTGCCGGCAGATCTCGCCGGCCGCCGTGCCCGCCTCGTGCTGGCGCAGCGCGTAGGTCACCTGTTCATCCGAAAACTTCGAACGCTTCATGCCCTCTCTCCTGTGTTCGAGGACCTCGAAACGCCACTTTAGTCCAGGTCTAAATGGCCGTCGATTTTGGGGCTGACGTCACGATTGCCAAGCTACTGCGCCGAGAAATAAATAATACTAGCGTTTAGAAAGAGCTGCGGGCGTTGCGATTGACCTACGGCAAGCGCACCAGCGTGCGCGCGGTATACAGTAACCGGCGGCCCGGTTTCGTGTCTGGTGAAATCGAGCCGCACGCGAGGCGGCGCACTTCCAGGACTATCGAGACAAAGGGAGCAAGACGGTGACCAACCCATTATTCCGAACTACAGGCCGATTACTGGTTGCGGGACTCATCGGCGCCGCCGCGTTCTTCGTCTGGCTCGAGTATCGGCCGCAGGGCCTGCCGGAGGGATTCGCCGCCAGTAACGGGCGCATCGAGGCCGTGGAGATCGACGTTGCCGCCAAGGTCCCCGGTCGCGTAGAGGACGTCTATGTCGACGAAGGCGCTTTCGTTCAGCGCGGGCAGACTGTCGCGAAAATGGATACGGCAATACTCGAGGCCCAACGCAAGGAGGCGGAGGCAGCGCTGGAACGCGCGCGTATCGCGGTCGAAACGGCACTGAGCCTCGTGACCCAGCGTGAAGCGGAGCACCAAGCCGCGGAAGCCCTCATCGGCCAGCGCAAGGCCGAGCTCGATGCGGCGCAAAAGCGGCTGGCCCGGTCCGAGAGTCTCGCCCCGCAGGGCGCCGCCTCGCTGGCCCAGCTCGACGACGACCGCGCCGACGTCCATGCGAAACGGGCGGCGGTGCGCGCGGCGGAAGCGCAAGCGGCTGCGGCGCGAGCCGCGATCGGCCAGGCGCGATCGAACACGATCTCGGCGAAGGCCGCGATTGAGGCTACCGAGGCCTCGCTCCAGCGCATTCAGGCCGATATCGACGACAGCGTGCTGAAGGCGCCGCGTGACGGTCGCGTCCAGTACCGCGTCGCCCAACCCGGTGAAGTACTCGCCCCGGGCGGCGTGGTGCTGAACATGGTCGATCTTACCGACGTCTACATGACATTCTTCCTGGCCACGGAACTGGCCGGGCGGGTCGCGGCCGGGGCCGAGGCGCGGCTCGTGCTCGACGCGGTACCTCAGTATGTCGTTCCGGCCGAGGTCTCCTTCGTCGCGGACGTCGCTCAGTTCACGCCCAAGACGGTGGAAACGGCGGATGAGCGCCAGAAATTGATGTTTCGCATCAAGGCGCGCATCGATCCGGATCTGCTCAGGAAACACCTCCGGCAGGTCAAGACGGGCTTGCCCGGCATGGCGTATGTCCGACTCGACCCGCACGCAGATTGGCCCGCGGCATTGCAGATCAGGTTGCCGCGCGATGAGCTCGCACGCACATGACAGGTTCCGTTCAAACTGGGGCGCGCGGCAGTGTCGGTAGCCAGGCTGCATGAGGTAACCCTGCGCTACGGCGGCGTGTACGCGCTCGAAGGCGTCGAGCTCGATATCCCCGCGGGGCGCGTAGCCGGGCTGATCGGACCGGACGGGGTCGGCAAATCAAGCCTGCTGGCGCTGATTGCGGGCGCCCGCGCGGTCCAGGGGGGACAGGTCGAGGTGCTCGGTGGCGACTTGGCCGATGCGCGTCACCGCCGCAGGGTCGGCCCGCGCATCGCTTATATGCCGCAGGGTCTGGGAGGCAACCTTTATCCGACGCTGTCCGTGCGTGAGAACGTCGATTTCTTCGGGCGCCTGTTCGGGCACGACGGCGGCGAGCGGGCGCGCCGCATCGCGGCGCTGACGCGGGCTACCGGCCTGGAGTCGTTCGTCGACCGCGCCGCGGGCAAGCTCTCGGGCGGCATGAAACAGAAGCTCGGCCTGTGCTGTGCGCTGATCCACGATCCTGATCTGCTCATTCTCGACGAGCCCACGACCGGCGTCGACCCACTTTCGCGGCGCCAGTTCTGGGAACTGATCGCCGACATCCGCCAGTCCCGGCCCGACATGAGCGTGCTGGTGGCGACCGCCTACATGGACGAGGCAGCACGCTTCGACTGGCTGGCGGCGATGGACGGTGGGCGGGTACTCGCAAGTGACACGCCGCGGCAGTTGTTGCAGAGCACCGGAACCGATTCACTGGAGTCCGCTTTCATCCGGCTGTTGCCGGAACACGAGCGCCGTGATTATCGGGCGGTCGAGATCCCGCCGCGGTCGCAAGACGATGGCGCGACCGCAATCAAGGCGCGGGACCTGACCATGCGCTTCGGCGCCTTCACGGCGGTAGACCGCGTGAACCTGCGCGTTCAACGGGGCGAGATCTTCGGCTTCCTCGGATCCAATGGCTGCGGCAAGACCACGACCATGAAGATGCTGACCGGTCTTCTGGCACCGAGCGAAGGCCGCGCCTGGCTGTTCGGGCGCGAGGTAGACCCGCACGACCTCACCACCCGCCGCCGTGTTGGCTACATGTCGCAGTTCTTTTCTCTCTATACCGAGCTTACGGTGCGGCAGAACTTGGAGCTGCACGCCCGGCTGTTCCATGTGCCCGCCGCCGAGATCCCAGGGCGCGTGGACGAAATGGTCGAGCGCTTCGCTCTGGCCGCCGTAGTGGACAGTCTGCCGGGCCGGTTGCCCCTCGGGCTCCGGCAGCGCCTTTCCTTGGCGGTGGCCATGATCCACAAGCCCGAGATACTGATCCTCGACGAGCCGACCTCGGGCGTCGACCCCGTGGCGCGCGACGCTTTCTGGCGCATGCTGGTCGAGCTGTCGCGACGAGACGGCGTGACCATCTTCATATCCACTCACTTCATGAACGAGGCGGAGCGTTGCGACCGCATCTCGCTGATGCATGCGGGCAAGGTGCTGGTGACCGACGCGCCCGCCGCCTTGGCACGCACACGCGGGGTGGACAGCCTCGAAGAGGCTTTTGTCGCCTATCTGGAGGATGCCGCCGCGGAGGGCGCGGCAGAGCCAAGGCAACCGGGCGTGACGACTTCGCTCGATTCGGTCGACACGTCGGCCAGCCATGTCGAAACGCAGGGCTGGTGGCGGTTCTTCGACTCCCGGCGCATGCTCAGCTATGCGCGGCGCGAAGGACTGGAGCTGCGCCGCGATCCCATCCGGCTGACGCTGGCGCTGCTCGGCAGCGTGATCCTGATGTTCGTGATGGGCTACGGCATCAGCCTCGACGTCGAGGACCTCACCTTCGCGGTCCTGGACCGCGACCAGACCACCGTCAGCCGCGACTACACGCTCAACCTCGCCGGCTCACGATACTTCATCGAACGTGCACCCATCGCGAACTATGCCGATCTCGACCGGCGGATGCGCGAAGGCGACCTCAGTGTGGCGATCGAGATTCCGACCGGTTTCGCGCGCGACATTGCCCGCGGCCGGCGGGTCGAGATCGGCGCCTGGATCGACGGCGCCATGCCGACGCGGGCAGAGACCGTCCGCGGCTACGTGCAGGGCATGCACGCCCACTGGCTCGCCACCAAGGCGCGGGAAGCCGGCTATGGAGATGCTTTGGCGAACCTGGCGAACGTCGAAACCCGCTTCCGCTACAACCCGGACGTCAAGAGCCTGGTCGCCATGGTGCCGGCAGTGATCCCGCTGCTGCTCATGCTGATCCCGGCCATGCTCGCCGCGCTCAGCGTAGTGCGGGAAAAGGAGCTCGGCTCGATCACCAACTTCTATGTGACGCCGACCACACGGCTTGAGTTTCTGCTCGGCAAGCAACTGCCCTATGTGGTGCTGTCCTTCCTGAGCTTCCTGCTGCTCACGCTGCTTGCGGTGACCGTCTTCGGGGTACCGCTGAAGGGCAGTTTCCTGACGCTCGCTGTGGGCGCGCTGCTCTATGTCGGCGCCGCCACGGCCGTGGGGCTGCTCATCTCCACCTTCATGCGCAGCCAGGTCGCGGCGATCTTCGGCACGGCGGTGCTTACCATCCTGCCTGCGGCGAACTTCTCGGGCATGATCGACCCGGTGTCCTCCCTCGAAGGGATGGGCCGGCTGATCGGCGAGGTCTATCCGACCACGCACTTCCTGACCATCGCGCGCGGCACCTTCTCCAAAGCCCTGAACTTCTCCGATCTGCACGCCGCCTTCCTGCCGCTGGCGCTCGCTGTTCCGGCTCTGATCGGGCTGTCCGCGGCGCTGCTGAAAAAACAGGAGCGGTAGTTCATGCGCCTCGCCAATAGTTTCCATCTCGGCATCAAGGAACTGCGCAGCCTCACCCGCGACCCGATCATGCTGGTGCTGATCGTCTATGCCTTCACCGTTTCCGTCTACACGGCAGCCACGGCCATGCCGGAGACCCTCAACAAGGCGCCGATCGCGGTGGTGAACGAGGATCGCTCGCCCCTGTCGTGGCGCATAATCAGCGCCTTTTACCCACCCTATTTCCTGCCCCCCGAGGTAATCGACCAGGCCGACATGGATGCCCGCATGGATGCCGGGCTCGACACCTTCGCGCTTGACATCCCGCCCAACTTCCAGAGTGACCTGCTGGCCGGGCGCCAGCCGACGGTTCAGCTCAACGTCGATGCCACGCGCATGAGCCAGGCCTTCACCGGCAGCGGCTATATCCAGACGATCGTCGGCGATGAAGTCCGCGTCTTCGCGCAGCGCTATCGAGAGGTCCGCGAACTGCCGGTCGATCTGGCGCTCAGGGTGCGCTTCAATCCCGAGCTCGACAAGTCCTGGTTCGGCGCCATCATGCAGGTCATCAACAACGTGACCATGCTCGCCATCGTCCTGACGGGTGCCGCCCTGATCCGCGAGCGCGAACACGGCACGGTCGAGCACCTGTTGGTGATGCCGGTGACGCCATTCGAGATCATGACCAGCAAGGTGTGGGCGATGGGGCTGGTCGTCCTTGCCGCCACCGCCTTCGCGCTCACTGCCGTGGTGCAGGGCGCGTTGTCGGTGCCGATCCAGGGATCGCTGACGCTGTTCCTGGCCGGCGCGGCACTGCATCTGTTCGCGACCACCTCGATGGGCATCTTCCTCGGCACTGTTGCGCGCTCCATGCCCCAGTTCGCGTTGCTCCTGATGCTGGTGCTGCTGCCGCTGCAGATGCTTTCCGGAGGCACCACACCGCGCGAGAGCATGCCGGAGGCTGTCCAGTACATCATGCTCGCCGCGCCCAACACACATTTCGTCAGCCTGTCCCAGGCGATCCTGTACCGCGGCGCGGGCTTCACCGTCGTCTGGCCGCAGCTTCTCGCGATCGTGGCGATCGGAACCGCGCTGTTCAGTCTGGCCCTCGCGCGGTTTCGAAGAGCAATTAGCACGATGGCGTGAGCGCGCGCCGCGATCCGCGAGAACGGCCAACCAACACCGGGCTCAACCTCATCTCGCCAGCTCGCGCGCCATCGCCAGCACTTCGCGCGCGGTGGCGACGTGGGCGTAGTCGATGTGCTCGCCTTCGTAGACGATTGCCGCCCGGCCCTCGTGTTCGGCCGCCTCGAACGCATCGATCATGCCGCGGTAATAAGCCAGTTCGGCTTCCTCGGGCGTGAACACTTCGTTCGCGATGGCGACGTTCGACGGATGCAGGATCATTTCGCCCTTGAAGCCGAGCTGGCGGTGGAACCGGCAGTAACGGCGCAGGCCTTCGAGGTCGTGCACGTCCTGCCACAGGCCGCCAATCGGGCAGCTCTTGCCGGCGGCGCGCACAGCAAGTACGGCGCGCGACTTGAGGTAGAGGCTCTCGAGTCCGGCCTCGGTCCACTCGAAACCCATCGCGCGCGCGACATCGCCGTTGCGAGCCGAGGCCGCGCACAACGTCAGCACGCGCGGGTGTTCGGCGATCTCGAAGGCGAGCTGGATCGCGCGCGCCGACTCCAGCACCGGCACGAACCGGGTATGCCCGACGCTGATACCGGCGCGGAGCTCGATGTCGGACACCAGCGCGTCGAGGGTTGCCACGCCCTGCGGCCCGCTGGTCTTCGACAGTACCAGCCCCTCGCAGCCGTCCTGGACCACGGCATGCAGATCCTCCAGATCGTAGATGTAGGGGGTGGGATTGACCCGCACGTAGATGCGCTGGCCGGCTGCCGCCAATTCGGCCATGGCAGCGCCCGCAATCGCCCGCGCGGCCGGCTTGAGGTCGATCGGCACGCTGTCCTCGAGATCGAGGATCACGGCATCGGCACCGAATTCGGGGATCCTGGCAACCCACTTTTCCCGGTGCGCGGGTACGAACAGAAACGATCGGATGGGCTTCATTCAAACTCCTCCCGGGAAAACGCTGAACAACGGCGGCACTGCCCGCTCACGCTGACGGGGTTATCATAACGATAGAAGGTCCGTCCGACGACGCCGCGCTCCGCGACGCCGACGCGCGGGCACCAGCCAGGAGCCGAGGATGCAATGGGGATCCGAAACACACCTGTCCCTGCCCGCAAATACCCGATCGCGTTGACGCGCACGCTGCCGCCGGAACGCATGGATACCGGATCGGAGCGCCGCCGGTGAGCACGCCGGCCTTTACCCTGCCGGCGTCGTTCGTCGAGCAATACGGTGAGGACCTCTATCATTGCGCCTCGTGCAACTACTGCGTCGACGCGGTGTGGGCGGAACGCGGGATCGCGCACGTGTGCGCGACCCTCGAGCACCACTCACCGGCCCCCGGTTACTCGGGGCGTGGCTTCATCGACATCGCGCGCGCCCTGCACGAGGGGCGGCCGCTGGCAGTGGAAGCGGTGGCCGAACGCGTGTTCACCTGTACCGGCTGCGGCAACTGCGAGACCCTGTGTCCGATCGGACTGCACCCGGCCGCCATCGGGCAATCGCTGCGCGAGGCCCTGACTGCGGCCGAGCGCCTGCCGGAGCCGGTCGAGCGCGCGCGCCGTGGCGTTCTCGAGCGTGGCGAACATCGGCGCGAGTCGGCCTTCGAACAGGCACCGGTGACCGGCGGCACGACGCTGTCCGTGTTCGCCGGTTGCAGCGCCAGCAGCGAGGCCCGCGCGCTGGCCGGGTGGCTTGCCGATGCCGGGATCGACGTCGACTGGCGCGGCGGGCCGGAACGCTGCTGCGGCGCCGTGCTCGGCGCCCTCGGCGACGCGCCCCGGGGGCGCGCCTGGGCGGCTGCCACGGCCGCCGAACTCGCCGGCGACGAACCGACCGTCGTGCTCGGCTACGAGTGTCTCGCCTCGCTCGGTGCGGCGGCGGCGGCAACGCTGTCGCTGCCCGCGTGGCTGATCGCGCGCATCGATGCAGGCCGGATCACGCTGCGCGCACGCGCCGGCGCGGCAGCGCGCGATGTTTACCTGTTCGAGAGCTGCCAGCTCAAGCCGCGCCCCGGCGTGCCCGCGCCGCCGGACGAACGCGACGTCCGTGCCCTGCTCGAACGGCTCGGCATACGCGTGCTGAACGACCGCTATCCCAATGTACACGTGCTGTGCTGCGGCGCCGGTGGCGCGTTGCCCGCAATGCAGCCCGAGGCCGCGCTCAGCATGGCACGTGGTCGCGTCGCCGGGCTCGCCGGCGCACCGGTCGTCGCGCTCGATCCGCGCTGCGCGGCCCACGTCGAGGCGGCGTCACCGGATACGCCCGTCGCGGGCCTGGTCGAGTTTCTCGCGCGAACGTTCGAGCTTCGCGCGGAAGACGCGGCGTGAGCAGCGGCGGCCCGACCGAGCTCGCGTCACGCCTGTCCGGCAGCGTGGTCTTCACCGACGCCTGCGACCTGCTCGGCTACCAGCGCGACTGCTCGGTGGTACGGCCGGGCGATGCCGATCTCGCGATACGCCCCCGTTCGACCGAAGAAGTGCAGACGGCGCTCGCCGCCGCGTACGACGAACGCACGCCGGTCTACGTGCGCGGCGGGGGCAGCATGTATGCCGGCGGCGTCAACCCCCATGCCGGCGGCCTGGTCGTCGACACCGCGGGCATGGACCGCGTCCTCGAGCTCGACCTCGACCGCGGCGTGGTGGTGGTCGAACCCGGCATACGCTTCGGCGCCCTGCTCGCGCATCTCGCGCCACACGGACAGACGGTCGGCATCGTACCCTCGACCGGCCCCACGGCGACGGTGGGAGGCGCGGTGTCGGCGCACGCGCTCGGCACCGGCTCGCCGCGCCACCAGAGCATGGGCGACACTGTCGCGGGGGTCGAGGTCGTGCTCGCCGACGGTACGCGGCTGCGCACCGGCAGCGCCGCGTGCGACGGCGCGGGATTCTTCCAGCGCTACTGCATCGGCCCCGATCTGACGGGCCTCTTCCTCGGCGCCGATGCGAGCTTCGGTGTCGTCACCGCGATCGCGCTGTGGCTCTTTCCCGCGCCGGCCATGCGCGAGACCGTCTGCCTCGGGCTGCCCGACGCTGCGCGTGCGGGTGCCTTCGCCGCCGCGGTACAAGCCGGCGAGCTGACCCGCAACGTGTGGTACGCGGCGGGTTACGAAGGCGGCTCCGTGCGCGCCCGGGTGCTCGCTGCCGATCCGGACTTCGACGCCGAGAGCTGCCCGGGTTTCTGCATGGCGATGGAGCTCGGCGGCGACGCCGAGACCGTCGCCGCCGATCGCGCGCGGCTGATCGAGCTTGCCGTCCACCACGACGGCGGCGAGTTCGCGGCCTTCGACCGGGCGTATTTCCGCCGCCTGCGCTTCGACGAGACGTTCTGGTACAGCTTCGCCGGCTACTTCGTGCCGTCGCGCTGCGCCATCCTCATGAGCTCGCTCCCCTGCGATCGCCTGGCCAGCTTTACCGATGCCGTCGCCGCCCTGCGCACGCGCCACGGCGCCTTCGTCTGGGGCGGTGCCACGGTCATGTGCCGCCGCGGCCTGCACGGTGGCGTGCTCGCGTTCTACGACGAGCGTACGCAATGGGACGCAGTAGCTCCGGCGATCGACGACGCCGCGGACGCCCTCATCGCCGCCGGCTGCGTACCTTACAAGACCGGCAAGCAGTGGGCACCACAGGTGCGCCGTTTCACCGAATACACGGAGGTGCTCGCGCGCATCAAGCAGGCGCTCGACCCGCGCGGCATACTCGCGCCGGGTAATCTCGGCCTCGGCGGGCGCTGAGCGCGGCTCGTCGCCGCGTGCCGCCCCTTACCCGGGTGCGTGGCGTGCCGCGAAGCGGGTCGCGACCCGGTCCGCCCACGCCGCAATCGTCATCGAAGGTGGTCCGCCGGGCGAGCGCGGCAACGCCGCGGCGTCGGTGACGTACAGGCCCGGGTTGTCGAACACCTCGCCGTCGGCGTCGACCACGCCGTGCTCGATCGAGCGGCCGAGACAGGCGCCGCCGGTCGGGTGGACGGTGATTGGGGTACGCGGCATGAAGATACGGTGGCCGGTGCGCCGCGCGATCTCCTCGAAGATCCCGCGCAACCGCGCGAAGATGGAGCTGCGCGACGGGTCGTAGCGCACCTTCAGCCGACCCTTCTCGAACGTCACCTCGCCGCACATCTCGTCCTCGCCGAGACCCGCGATCATGTAGCCGCGGGCGAGGCGGCGTCGAAGGAAACCGGGCAGGGGATAGCTCGCGACCGCGGGCATGCCCCCGCCACCGATCATGGGCGAGGTGTCGTCGCCGACGAGCTTGACGCCACCGGTCGTGGGCAGGCCGGTGGACTGGTCCACGCTCGGGTCGTTGTAGTCCCAGTAGCCGAAGAAGTCGCCGTTGGTGCCGAAACGCTTGCCGAGCATGGGCATGCCCTGGAGCCCGCCCTCGGCGCGGCTGCGCAGCAGGATGCGCAGCGTGTTCAACGTGCCGGCCGCGAGGATGACGTGATCGGCCGCCAGCGACCGTCGCTCGCCCGAATGGAGATCGAGGTAGCGCACGCGGTACCGTGCCCCCGCCTGCTGGCGCTCAATGGTCTCGACTTCAGCCAGATCGTGCACGACGAGGCCGTGACGCTTCAGTGCACCCGCGAGGTAGGCGACGTCGAGCGTCGTCTTGCTGCCGGCCGGCGAGCCGAGGAAACCGTCCTCGTTCGCGCGGTAGTCGACCTCGTGGCGCTCGACGCCGTTGTCGTCGACGATTTTCCGCGGCGCATCCGGATCGTCCGGCAGCAGGTAGCCGACCCGCGCATCCGGCGGCGGCACCGCCGGCTCGATACCGTCCGCCCCGGCGAAACGCACGCGGGAGGTGTTCGGGATGCGGTGGTCTGCCATCGGCGTGATCGAGCCCATGCGTTCGAGCACGGCATCGTAGTGCGGTGACATCACGGCATCGGACACGCCCTCGGCGTGGCCCTCCCAGTAGTCGTCGACCAGTGGTCGGATGGTGGTCGCGGAGTAGACGTGGCTGCCGCCGCCAACCCCCGACGAGCAGGCGATGGTCGCGCCGTCGGCGAAGAACAGCTCGAACAGGCCGTGCCGGCTCAGGCGCAGCCGGTTACCCGGGAAGCGGTTGCCGCCGACCGCGCGCAGCAGGCGCGTCCACAACTGCCGTCCCCGCGGCAGCGGCGAGCGCTTCGCGATACCCATCGACCGCACGGGGACCGTGTCCCGCCACGGCCCGCGCTCCAGCACGGTTACCCTGAAGCCGGCCTCGGCGAGCCGCGCGGCGGCTACCGCGCCGCCGAAGCCGCTGCCGATGACCAAGATTTGAGAATCGTCCGTCATCGTGCCCTCGCCCGCGTCGTGCGCTCGCTCAGGCGGCCCAGGTGAACGGCGCGTAATGACCGTTGTTGCCGGCGTTCTCGATATCCATGTCCAGCCCGAAGCAGTGCAGGTGCGTTTCCTCCGAGGTCGCGAGCGCGAGGCGTGACGACACCGGGTGGCCGGCGTTGTCGACGTAGTAGGGTTTGCCGTTGCCGAGCCTGGACAGCACGCCCTTGATGGCAAAACTCAGCTTGTCGGCGATGGTCGTGGCGCGGGTCTCACCGTCCATCTCGAACGTGATGGGCAGATATTCCACGCCGCGAAAGTCGCTGACGAGATTGTCCCGGATCCGTGCCGGCGGCCCGCCTGCCTCGCCGGTCGCGATTGCGGCGAGCGCCGCGCGCTGGGCGTCGTCGGCGTCATCGTCGACGATGACGCCGAATACCCAGCCGCCCTCGCTCATCACCTTGCCCGAGCGGATCACGAGCGCGAACCTGAGGCCGGACAGGTCGACGTCGCCGCGACTGCCCTCGTCGATGCGAAAGACGAGCAGCGCGGTACAGTTGTCATAAGTCACCTCAGCCTGCGGGTTCGTGTACAGGCACGGGCACAGGTAGTCGCAGTTGCAGCTCTCCATGTATTCGCCGCGCATTTCCCAGGCACCGTTGCTCATCATTCGTCTCCACATTCAGATGATGTCGTAAAGAATCGCGAACCGCCCCGGCCGGGACAGTTGCTGCCGAAATTTATCAATATGTCCATTTCAGCACCACGCGCGACGCGTATGCGGGGTCGTGATGCACCGGTGTGTCGCGGAGAAAGACCCGCCGCTACCCCTCACTCGCACGGATCTCCTCGATCATGCGTTCGGCCATGGCCTGCGCCGAGTGCTTTTTTGGCAGGTTCCAGTACAACAAGCGGTTGTTGATTGGATCGCCGGCAAAGAAATGCTCGTAGAGCAGGCTGCGGCTGCCGAACGCGTGACCGAGCAGGTCCCAGGCGAGCTTGAAGACGCGAACCCGATCCTTCGCCTCGATACCGTCGCGACCGCGGAGGTACCGCTCCAAGTAAGGCCGCGCCGCGGCGTTGGCGAAATCGGCGTCGGTCGGCGTCATGATGAGGCCGCTGGATCCGATCAGGCGCAGCGCGTCGGCGGCCTTCTGGTGCACGAGGGGGAAGAACAGGCGAATGGTCGTGATACCGAGCGAGGTGCGCCCGACGCCGCCGAACAGGGTGGCGAGGCCCGGCACGGCTGCCACCGGAGCGGCGGCACCGTCGGCGCCGGGCGGCAGTAATGGGTTGTCCCGGTTGCGCCGGACCTCCAGCGCGACGGCCTCGACCAGGCCCTCGGCAACCTCCAGGAATCCCAGCAACTCGCCGACCATCTCTTGGTAGCGCGCCACGGTCGAACGGCCGTTCGTCTCCGCGACCAGCGCACACACGCCGGCAACGAAGCGCAGCTTCGCCGTCGCGCGGGTCACCGCCTGCAGCAGCAGGTAGCCTGGATAGGCCGGGGAAACGAGATTGTAGAGTTCGACGTCGCCGTACAGGAACACGCGCTCCCACGGCACCATTACGCGATCGAACACCGCCAGCGCATCCTGTTCGTCGAAACGCGCGCTCACGGGCCGGTCGAACAGGCCGCGACCCTGGTCGTACGGTTCACGCGCTATGAACTTCAATCCCTCGCTGGCAACCGGGATCGCGCAAATCAGCGTATAGGCTTCCTCTCCGCGCTTTCTCGGCATGTAAGGCGCCACCAGCACCTCGTCGGACAACGGCGCCAGAGTCGAGAGCATCTTGCAACCTTCGACGACGACACCGTCCGGCGTTTCCTCGACGACCTTCATCGCGTCCTGCGCTTCCACGCCCTTGCTCTTGTCCACGTGCGGGTCGACCAGCACATGCGTGAGTGCGAGGTCGCGGTCGCGCGCAAACGCGCGATAAGCCCGTGCACGCTGGCCGAACTCCGGATTGCGGTGGCCGAGCAGCGAATCGATGGCCGCCAAATCCGTGACCATCGCATTCATGTAGTCAGGCAGGCGTCCCATCAGGCCGTAGGTGAGATCCGCGCGCAGGCTCTCGCCGGCCACGCGCTGCGCCAGTTCGTCGTCCGTCCTCGCGAGCAGGAACGAGACGCTGACGGGCGCCGCGTCGTCTTCCGACGGGTAGGTGAGCACGCTGCGGCAGGACGCATCGTGCTGCAGGTCGTACACGCGCGCGAGCTCTCTGGCCGCACGGCGGAATGCGGGATAGTCGGTGACGTCGGTGACCGTCTCCCCGTTGACGAAGATCTGGCGTCCATCGCGCAGACCAGCCAGGTACTGCGCGCCCGTCCTCACACCCATTGCCACTCCCCCTCCGCTGCAACACCTGTCAAAGCGTAACAGGTTGGTGGCGCCGCGACGCTCGCATCCAACCCGAACCGACCCACGTCCCCACCGGTTCCGGCTCGATTGCCGAACTCACGCGAGCAATCCGAGTTCGCGCGCCCGCCAGACCGCCTGCGAGCGCCGGCGCACGTCCAGCTTGCCGAACACCTGGTGCAGATTCCATTTGACCGTGGCCTCGGTGAGTCCGAGGACCTCGCCGATCTCCCGGTTCGACAAGCCCTTGGCGACCAGGCAGACGACGTCGCGTTCGCGCGGCGTTAGCTCACCGGACCGGACCGGGCCGGCCGCGGCGGCGCGCTCCGTACCCTCGGCGTCACCCAGTGCCGCGCGCACCGCGCCGACGAACGCGCCGAGCTCCGGCGCAGTCTGCGCCACCGTGTCGCAGGCCAGCGCCATAGCCGTGCGCAACTGGTCACGTTCGTCGAGCAAAGGCTGCAGCAATTGCTGCTCGCCGGCGATGCCAATGGCCGCGCGCAGTTCGCGCTGCTCGCCGCGCCGGTCACCGCCCGCAGCGTACGCCAGCGCGGCCAGCAGACGAAATTCGAGCTCCAGCCGTGGTACGCCGCGGGCCCGCGCGAACCGTACCCACCGGCGCGTCAGGTCGAGCGCCGACTTGTGCTCGCCGCGGGCGAGGTCGGCGCGCGTTCGCGCCTGTGCCCACACCGCCCTTGCCGCCGCGCCGGGGCTGCGTGGATGAAAACTCTCTCGACCGCGATCGAGCGCGCCGGCGCGGCCGAGCTCGACGAGTTCGGCGTGGCGGCGCAAGCGCACCAACAGGCGCACGCGCTCGTGCACCAGATGGGCGGTCACGCGTTCCGGCCTGGAGCCCGCGCCCGCGGCGACGCGCTCGTGCTCGTCGAGCAGCGCGAGCGCCGCGGCGTATGCGCCGTCACACGCGAGTAGCCGCACCGGCACGAAAAAGGCGCAAATCTGGTAGTCGGGGAAGTTCAGCCTCTCGGGCACGGCGGCATAGCGGCCGATGAGCCGCTGCGCCTGCGCAACCTCGTTGCGATCGTAGTAAGCGCGCGCCAGGATGGTCGCCGGCATGGCCGCGAGCGGCGTGCCGGCGCCGCCGACGCGGGTCGCGAATGTGAGTGCTTTCTGCAGCGCCGCGAACGCATCCAAGGTCAAGCCGGCGCCGAGATAGCCGGCACCGAGAATCGTGTACAGCCACAGCGGACCGTAGAATGCGCTCGTCTCTTCCAGCGCATCCCCGATGACGGCGGCGTAGCGCCGGGCATAGGAGAAGTCGTACTCCAGCCCGCGCATGCCCGCGAGCACCGTCTCGACAGCACCCAGGCGAAACGGATCGTCGGAATAGGCGCCATTCAACCAGCGCTCGCACAACGCCTCGGTCGCCTCGATATCCTCCGCGTAATACGCCATCATCAGGCGCACGAACAGAACGTCGCCAAATACCGCAGCATGATCCGGCCGTCGTGAACGCGCCTTGGCGCCGGGCAGTGCGGCGAGATCGCGCGACACGCCGTCGACGATGCGAACGGCGGATTCCGCTTTTCCGGCGAGCACTAGCGACCAGGCCTGGATCAGCCGGAGATTGAAATGGGCGCGCCGCACGCGCGGCGGGATCCGCCGGGCCCAGCCGTCCAGACGCGACTGATGACCCGCGGTCCACAGGTCGTAGGCGTGCTGGTCGAGGATGCGCGCCGCCCGGCGAACGTCGCCGCCAGCGAGCGCGTAGTCGACGGCCTCGTCGTAGGCGCCCCGCGTCTCGAACCAGTCGCTCGCGGCGCGGCGGACCGCGGCCAAATCGTCGGGACACGTCCGCTCCATCTCGCGGGCGAGAAAATCGCACAGCAGCGGGTGAAACCGCAACCAGCGCGCGCGGTCGTCGGTGGCGGAGACGAACAGGTTCAGAGCCACGATGCGGTCGAGCATGAGCGCCGCGTCACGGCGCCCGGTAACCGCTTCGCACAGCGGTACGCACACCCGTCGCAAGGTCCCGATACGGAGCAGAAAGTGCCGCAGATCGGGTTCGAGATGATGCAGCACCTCCTCGGCGAGGTAGGCGGCGATCGCCTGGCTGCCGCCGTCCAGGCGATCGAGCAGGGAGGTCAGCGCCGGCGCGTCGCGCCCGGCAATCGAAGCGAGCTGGAGAGCGGCCGCCCAGCCCTCGGTCTTGGCCGCGATGGCTCCCACTACTTCCGTCGCCAGGTCGAGGCCGTTGGCCTGGCGGAAGAAGCGCCGGATCTCCCCTTCGTCGAAGCGCAGATCGTCCCAGGTCAACTCGACCAGACCCCCAGTGGCCCGCAATCGTCCGAGGCCGACGTCACATTGTGTGCGACTGCTGACGAACAGACGCACGTGTGCGGCAGTGCCGACGACGAGTTGCCGCAGCACCTCGAGCGCACGGTCGTCGGTCAGCTCGTGGACATCCTCGACGAACAGATAGATTTCACGGTCGAGTGCCGACAGTGCGTTGGCGAGCGTATGCGTAATCGCCGCATCCGACACGTTGGCGCCGCCGCGCAATAACGGTGCGACGGGCTCCCCGAAAGCGGGATGCACGGCACGCACCGCATCGGCGACGCAGCGCGCGAGCTGAGCGAAATCGTTGTCGGCGGCATCCAATCCCAGCCACGCGGTGACCGCGTTATCGCCGCGGCGCTGCTCGAACAGCTGCCGCATGACGGCAGTCTTGCCGTACCCGGGGGGCGCCGTGATCAGGGTGAGCTTGCCGGGCGGCGCGCACCGCACGGTGTCGAGCACGCGCACTCGCGGTACCGGCGGCACGTAGGACGAAGCGGGGCGGAACTTCGCCTGGAGCAGCGGCAGCAGGGTGCGGGTCACCATCGTCAGCCGTAGACTGGACGCGGCGGACGCCGCCCGGCAGTTCCCGCCACGTCCCATGGAAGACTGTAAATATTATTTGTATTCAATAAATTAAGACCATATCGCCCAACCCGGGATGCCGCACTGCCGGCAACAATCACCCTATCGAAAGTTCGGGGCGGACATCCTCAAGGTGCCATTATGATGTTATCCGTACGCAACGCGTAAAGGGGGATGCGCGATGAGAGAGGAAACTCCGCTGCCGGCGGGCTTCGAGGAACTCGAGCGCTTTGCCGTTGCCTGGGCACTGCCGTCGGAGGGCGCACGCAACCGCTTCCGCGTTGCGCGCACGATGGCGGAGATCGACGACTTCTGCAGCGCCGTGTTTCCGCGCCTCGACGACATCTGCGACCATGTCGACCGCTATCCCCTCGAGGCGATGCCGTTGCCGGCAGCGCGGCTGCTGCAACTCGCGCTGATGTTCATGGAAGCGTCGCCGGCGTTCGAGGTCTACCGGCAGCCCGACGTCCCCAATGCGATCACGCACGACCGTTTGCGCATCGTCACGCCTGACGACCCCATCAAAATCGTCTGAGAGTTACCGCGCCCGGCGGGCGCGGCGCGTCAATCGGAGGTAGCAACGAATGAGCGCCAACCCGGAAGCAGCAAAACACGCGGAGGCAGCCCGACTGCCGGACTGGGAGCACCGGCGCATCGTGTCGGAACGGTATCCGGACGCCGACACCGGCCCGCTGTCCATCGAGCCCTATGTTTCCGAGGCCTTCTTCGAGCGCGAGCGCGAGAAGGTGTTCAAGAAGACCTGGCTCTACGTCGGGCGCGCGGAACGCATCCCGGAACCCGGGGACTACTTCGTCCAGGTCATCGAAGCGGTCAGGACGCAGAAGGACGGCACCTATCCGTCGTTCATCATCTGCCGCGATCGTCACGGCGACATTCGCGCTTTCTACAACACCTGCCAGCACCGCGGCACGACCGTGTGCTGGCAGGATCACGAGACCTGGAATGCGGAGAACACCCGGTACTTTCGCTGCCGCTTCCACGGCTGGGTGTACGACACCGACGGCAGCCTGCGCTCGGTGCCCGACGAGAACCAGTTCTTCGACCTGAACAAGGCCGAACGTGGACTCAAGCCCGTGCACTGCGCGGTATGGAAAGACTTCATCTTCATTAACGTCGACCCGGCGCCAGAACAAACCCTGCTCGAGCAGATCGAACCGCACGCCAAACTGCTCGAACGCTTTCCGTTCGAGCGCATGCACAAGCGCGGGATCTGGACCGCAACGGTAGACGTGAACTGGAAAGTGGCGATCGACGCGTTCCAGGAAGGCTATCACGTGAGCACGGTCCACGCGGCGACGCTGCCGGAGGCATTCTGCGGCCCGCTCAATCCGTTCTGCCGCCCGACATCCATCCGCGTCTTTCCCGGTGGCAACCGCTCGGTAACGTTCATGGTGTCGCCGGACTTCGAACCGCCGGCCGCCGAACAGTGGGTGCGCAGGCGGGGATCGAGCTGGTACGCCGCCGGCGGCGCGGAGACCGGCGCCGCGTTTCCCGGTGTTAATCCGGACAACGACCCTTTCTACGCGTTCGATTGCCACGGCTTCTTTCCGAACATGCTGGTCGATCCCTTCGTCGGCGGCTTCTACGGCCATGAATTCTGGCCGATCACGGTGCGCAAGACGCGCTGGATCGGCAGCATCAATTTTCTCGCGCCCGAGAAGCCGAGCGACCTGATCGTCCAGGAACACGGCAAAATCCTGCTGCGCGACGCGTTCAGGGAGGACACCGTGACACTCGACTCGACCCAGATCGGGCTCGAGTCCGGTGCGATCGAATCGACCATGCTGTGCGACCTGGAGATGGCTCCGCGCCATCTGTACAACGCCGTGCAGGAAATGGTGAATCGCTGATCATGGGCGTGGCGCGCGCTTGCCGCGTAGCGGGTTTACTGCTGTTCGCGACGACCGCCATGGCTGTGGCGGCAGACGTCGAGATCCGCGGCACGGTGCGCGACGCCGCCGGCGGCGCCGTGCCCTACGCTCGCGTCACCATTGCGGGCGGCGATCAGATCCCACTCACCACCAGCGTGTTCTCCGATCGCGACGGGAACTTCCTCGCCTCGGTGGACATGGCGGATCCCGATGGGCTCGACGTCAGCTTCTTTCGCATCGGCTGGGAGGAGGCGCGACGTGACGAGCGCACGGCCGGTGGCACTCGCCTGATCGACGTTACCCTGGCACGGACTGACAACGTGGCCGCACAGGTGCCGGCCTCGGCGTGGATCCCCGGTGAACGCGGCGCACGGCCGTTTCACATCCTCATCAACGAGTGTGCGGGCTGTCACCAGCTCGGCGCCGACCGCGTCAAGCGCTTCGCCCGCCTGCTCCACGGCCAACCGCTGCCGGCGCGCCGGGCCGCATGGGATGCCATGGTCCAGTTCATGCGCTCACAAGCACTGCGGATGGGGCCGAGCGGGCAGACCGAGCTGCGCTGGGGGCTGTCCGAGGACAGCCCTGAGTACACCGCGGCGACGACGCCGGAGACGAGCTTCTTCCTGCCGCGAGACGTCGACATCGTCGTGCCCTACCTGGCCGAGCACTTCCCCACCCGATTCGACGAGCTCACAGACTACGACGACGTAGCACGCCTCGGCGAGTACGGCGTGACCGCGGCGACCGTGGTCCAGGAATTCCTGCTGCCGACGTTCGGCTGGACGCGCGAGGTCAGCATCGCGCCCGGCTCGCCGCTGGTGTGGTTTCTCGAGCTCGACGCCGACCGTCTCGGTGCGCTCGATCCCGGCGACGGCAGCGTGTCCTGGTTCGACGTACCCGGCAACGGTCCGCAGGGGCCGCACACACTGAACGCGGATGCCGACGGCAACCTGTGGGTCGCGCTCGAGGAGAGCTACTCCATCGGGCGTTTCGATCCGCGCACGCACGCGTGGCGGGTTTATGCCCCGCCGTCCGGCGTGAAATTCGCAATCACGCACGACACCGCGATCAACGCCCGCCGGCAGGTACAGCCTGATGCATCGGGGCGGATCTGGCTGACCCTGGTCGGGCTCAACGAATTGTGGAGCGTCGACGTCGAGAGCGGCGCAATCGAGCGCCACGTGATGCCGCTGCCGCCCGGGGAAGAGCCGTTCCACGTTTTCATCTACGGCGCCGTGATGGAACCCTCGCTGGAGCGCGTGTGGTGGACGCAGTTGCACGGATTCCTGGGTGCCTTCAACGTCCGTACCGAGCAGGTCGAGCGCATCGTTCCGTTCCCGCGCGGAGCCGCCCCGCGACGCATGGCCATCGAGGCCGACGGTACGCTCTGGATCCCGTTGTTCGGCGAGGGCCAGTTGGTGAAGTTCGATACGCGGGCCACCGAAGAGCTGGCGCGCTACGATATTCCCGATCCCGCCGCGGCGCCGTATTCCATCACGCTCGACGAGAAGCGCCGCGCAATCTGGGTCGCGACCACGAATTCCGATCGCATCTATCGTTTCGATATCGACAGCGAGCGCTGGCGTCATTATCCGCTGCCGCGCCGCGAGGCATTCCTGCGCATGATCGAAATCGACCACGAGACCGGCGACCTGTGGACCGCATATGCGAATCTGCCCGTGGGTCCGCGCGATCCGACGGTACACGGACACGCGGGCGCCAACAACATCGTCGTCCGCCTGCATCCGGGTGACTGAGCGGTGCGCTCGGTCAGCTCGCCGGCAACGCCGGCACCTGCTGGCGACCGCCTTGCTGGCCTCGTCGGCGGTGTGGGCGGACCTCGGGGCGGACGCGCAGGCCGAGCGTCACTCACTGGGTGCGATCGAGATCAGCGATCCGTGGGCGCTCTACGCTGCCGACGAGGCGACCGTCGCCAGGGTGTTCTTCGATTTCCGTAATTCCGGCACGGCCGACGACCACCTGCTCGCGGCTGCCACGAGCATCGGCGCGGCGGTGACGTTCCGCGCAGCGGGCGCCGACACGGTGGCAACGATCCCGCTGCCGGCGGGCGGCGACACGCACCGCCTGAGCCCCGCCGGATACTATTTGCTGGTGAGCGGACTGCGCACCCCCTTGACCGCCGGGCGGGAATTCTCCCTGACCCTGCGTTTTGCACACGCGGGCACGATCGAGATCCCGGTCAGGAGCCGCTTCCATTCACCGGCGCTCATGCGCCACATCCGGCAGGCGGCGGAACGCGGCGAACTCGAGTCGCTGCCGAACGCCGGTGGCCCGGTCCCGGCGCGATGAGCGGCCGGCGCGAGCGCGCGGAACCAACGTCGGCCGCGCTCGAAATCGAAGGCGCGGCGGAGATGCCGATAGGCAGCGTACGCTTGATCGAGGCCGCCGGTGTCGGTGCATTCGCGCTCTACCGCCTCGAGGACGGCTACTACGCGACCGACGATTTATGCACGCACGGAGAGGCGAGCCTGGCCGAAGGCGACGTCGACGGCGACGAGATCGTGTGTCCGTTCCACCTCGGCCGGTTCGACATCCGCACGGGCGAGGCGACCATGGCGCCCTGCGTTCAGGCGCTGCGTTGTCACGCCGTGACCGTCAGCGCCGACGGGCGCGTCTATCTCGAGTTGCCGGACGGCAACGCGCCACCCTGAGGCCGCCAACCACGCTTCCGCGGATCGCCGGCGCGAAACCGACCGTTGGCGAGCCGCCGGCGCGACCGCAAGCGCCAGCTCAAAACAGCTTGTGTTCGAGGAACTCGCCGACCTCCGTGCCGAGACCGAGGCTTCGCGCCTGCTCGTAGACCGCGAAGCCCGCCATGACGTCCTGCACCGCCGTCCCGACCGACTTGAACAGCGTGATTTGCTCGCCGGTCTCTCGCGCGCGTGCGCTGCCGCTGACGACCGCCGGCATCTGCACCATTTTCGACTCGTCCCACGTACCGCTCTCAATGGCAGCGAAGGCGTCGCCGGACTCGCCGCGGACCTGCTCGATGGAGTCGAGCTGGATGCAGCCGGCACGCGCGAAGCACGCCGGATCCAGTTCGCGCAGCTTGCCGCCGGTAGCGCCGATCGAGTTGACGTGCTGCCCGGGGCGCATCCACGCTCCGCGGTAGGCGATGAGATCGCCCTTGCCGGTCGTGTTGGTCGCGACGACGACGATGTCGGCGCCTTCGGCAGCCGCTTCCGGTGCGTCGACCGCGTGCACGGGCAGGCCCATGCGCTCGCTCATCTCGCGCGCGAACCGTTCCCGGCGTTCCGCATTGGGCGAGTACACCCGGGCGTTCCGTATCGCCCTCACCGCACACACCGCCTCGAAGTTCGTGCGCGCCTCGAGTCCCGAACCGATGATACCGACGTTCTCGGCATCGGCCCGGGCCTGGTAGCGGGTCGCGACCCCGGTGGTCGCGCCGGTACGCGCCGCGGTCAGCCACGCGGCGTCCATCAGACACAGCAGCTCGCCGCCGCGCTCGTCGTAAATCATGATGACGTAACGCACGCCATGCTCGACCGAGCCGTTGAATATCTTGATCCCCATGCGGCCGCCGTCGCGCATCACGCACGGCATCACGCGGAAGAACCCGTTCGAGGTCTCCAGGTTCTGCCGTGCCGGCATCACCACGCGCCCGGCCGCCTGCTCGCGGATCCCGGCCTCTACGACGTCGATCATCTGCCGCATGTCGGTCGCCCGCCGCACCTCCTCCGGTCCCAGAATCAGGGGCATGACGCTCGCCTCAGGCCGGATTGCGACCGCGGAAGAACTCGGCGTCGTCCGGGGCGTCGATTTCGAACCCGGCGGCGACCAGGCCCTGCCGGAGCGCCTTCATCTGGCGATCGACCAGACGCATCGTCGGCGCGCGCAGCGGACCGCCGTTGAACCCCTGCAGCCAGCCCTGGTACTTCCACAGCATGCGGTGCAGGAAGTTCGAGCCCTGCAGCACCGCCATCGCCGCGACCGAGGCCTGCCGCGCCGGGAACAGTCTCCAGTAGGCATCCATTGCCTCGTCGCGGCGCCCGTCCCTGATCATGGCGAAGATCCGCGGGATCTCCGGCCCGAAGTACTCGTAGTTGCTGGTGCCCATGAACGGCATGTCGACCAGGGTGGCCATCGGCAGGCCGTTGCCTTCGATCGGCTCGATTACCAGCACGCGCTCGTGGAAGCGGTTGTACACGTCGACGAAACCGCCGATGGACGGCATGCCGCCCTCGGCCTTGATGGCGACGATGTTCGGGCAGTCGTCCAGCAGCCGCTCGATGAGATCGGGTCCGAATCCGGCCGCGGGGTGGATGCGTTCGAATCCCCACAGCGGCACCGGGAACAGGATCACGCCGAGGTCCGTTGCGTCGCAGAACGCCCGTGTATAGGCGTGGATGTCCTCGGCGCTGCGCGGGTAGAAGGTCGGCGGATATCCCAGCAATACCAGCTCGGCGCCGCGTTCCTGCGATCGGCGCGCCGCCTCGATGTTGTCCTCCAGGCTGTTGAAGCTCGCGTGGTGGATGAGGTGCAGCGCACCCTGCGCCTCGTCGGCGCACCACGTCACGAACTGCGCGTACTCGTCGAGCGTCACCGCGACCTCGGAGACCATGAGTGCGCCCCAGAAGCCGTACTCGATCTCGAGGCGCACGTCATGGCGCGCCGCTGCCTCGTTGAGGCCCGCGAGATTGCCCGTGAAGGTCGGGGTGATCACGTTGGCCACGCCGCGCATGTTCTCGCGTGCCCAGGCGCGTGCGTCCGCGCGGTCAAATGGTATCGTCACGTCGGTATCCTACATGGTGAGTTTGAGGCCGCCGTCGACATAAACGGTCTGGCCGGTGATGTATGCCGCCGCCGGCGTGGCGAGGAGCACGGTGGCGCGCCCGATGTCCGCCGAACTGGCCCAATCGCCGAGCGGGATGCGCGCGGCGAATTCCGCATCGACGGCAGTGGTGTCCGCGTCGCCGCGCTCGCGCGCGAGATTGCCGCGTACGGTGAGCGACCCAGGTGTTTTTACCGCCCCCGGTGCGATCACGTTCGCGGTGGCGCCGTGCGGTGCGAGCTCGAGCGCGCACGACCGCGTGAACGCCTCGATACCGCCCTTGCTGGCATCGTAATGTCCCATGCCGACGTAGCTCTTCCAGGTGTCGATGGAGGAGATGTTGATCAGCCGTCCGCTGTCACCGGCGGCAGCGAGATGGGGCAGCGCCGCCCGGCTGACCAGGAACGTGCCGCGCAGGTTGACTCCGAGCACCCGATCCCACAGCGCCGTCGACATCTCCGCGATGGGTGACATCGGGTAAATGGCCGCGTTGTTGACGACCACGTCGAGACGCTCGAAGGTCTGCACCGCGCGGGCGATCAGAGCCGTGGCGTCCGCCTCCTCGCTCACGTCGCAGGTAACCGCCAGCGCCCTGCCACCGGCACTCGTAATCGCTTTCGCGCAGCGCGCACCCTCGTCCCCGTCGATATCGGCGACGACCACGGTGGCGCCGACGAGCGCCAGGTGTTCGGCAATCCCGCGCCCTATGCCCTTGGCCGCACCGGTGATCACCGCTACCCGACCATCGAGATCGAATAGTGCCTGCGCGCGATCGTCCATGCTGCCGTCCCCCGTTCAGACGAATACGGTGATGTTGTCGATGAGGTCGTGATCGAAAACGATCATGCGCTCGTGCAGACGCCAGCCGGCGTTGGTGCGGCGCCACCAGTCATGGCGGGCGCCGACGAACAGCGTTTCCTCGCGCCCGGAGCGGCTGCGAAAGACCATGAAATTCGACGTCACTCTCACGCGCGCGTCACCGTCCGCCTCGAGGATCCTGACATTGGACACGAAGTGCCGGACGCGCGACGGTGGTTCCTCCGCGTGGGCCGAGCCCGTACGCAGGCGTGCGACGCGCAGACCCATGGTCGTACGGTCCTCGTCGAAATGCGTCAGCAGGTGCGGTTGCGAGAAATCCTCGCGTCCTCGATCGAGATCCCGGCGTACCGGGGCCCAGTAACGGATGTCCGTGTCCATGAGTGCCAGCCAGTCCTCGAGCTGATCGTTGTCCAGCAGCCAGTACTCGTCGACCAGCACGCCGTGCAATTCCTGCAGAAGCGCGGTATTCACGGCGTGTCCGGCGGCTCCGTCGCCATCAGCTCGCGCCAGCGCTCGTAGAAGCCGAACACGCCGATTTCGGTCGACGGGGGGTGAATCAAGCCGGGCTTGTCCGGCATGGTGCGTCCGTGGCCATGGCCCATCTGGTAGTTGAATGGATAACGGCTGCGCACGACGCCACCCTGGAACCCCGCGATGTCTCCCCACGCGACACCGTCATCCTGTTCGAAAATCCCCGACGCGGAGAACGTGAGACCCATCATCTTGCGCGTGATCTCGACGACCTCGGGCGATGCGTCGCGTTCGATCAGCCCGTACGACCAGACGTCGATGCCCCGCGGTCCCCGCGGTTGCCATACCCGCACACTCGTGAAACCCATGAACGCGATGATGGACACGTTCGGAAACACGGTGCCGACGTGGATGGTGAGGATCAGATCAGCCTGGGCGGGCGACAGCGTCTCGCGCGCCTGCGCGCGGATCTGCTCGAAATGCGCCGCCTGTGCCGGCGGCAGCTCTCCCAGATCCACGTCGAAGTTGATCCAGCCGTGACCATTACCACACTTGACCTCGAAATCGCGTACCCAAGGGTGTTCCCCGCGGTAATCACCCTGCGGGCCGAGCCCGATCTGGATCATTGAGCGGTGCAGCGCACCGGTGTGGTAGTTGTCGCCGCCGAACTGCTCGGCGGCGAGCTTCCAGTTGCCCTCTAACCGCCAGCGGTGGCAGCCGGGCATGGCGATCATGCCCGCGCGCGAACGGTTGAGCACGATGTCGAGGTACCAGCCCATCGCGCCGAGGTGGTCGGCGAGTGGTTCGGCGCGCGGATCGAAGTTCGCGAACACCAGGCCGCGGAAGGATTCCACCCGGGGAACTTCGATCAAACCCCATTTTTCCCGCTCGAGCTCGTTGTAATAGGCGGTCTCGAGCTGCGGTACGCCCCGCAGACGCCCCGAGCTGTCATAGCTCCAGCCGTGATACGGGCACACGAACAGTTTCTGGTTGCCGTGGTCGAGGCGGCACACGCGCATGCCCCGGTGGCGGCAGGAGTTGAGGAACACGCGGATGCGTCCGTCGGCGTCCCGGGTGATCAGCACCGGTTCCTCGCCCATGAAAGCGGTCAGGTAGTCGTGCGGCTCGGGAACCTGGCTCTCGTGGGCGACGTACAGCCAGGAGCGGGTGAATATTCGCGCCTGCTCGGCGCGGTAGACGTCGTCGCGGGTAAACACCCGCGGGCTGACCGTGCACCGATCGACGTCGACCAGGTCCGAAAAATCCTCCATCGCGGCCGGCATCAATCCGCCGCCGCCGGCAGGTGCCCCCACATCGACCCGTTGGTGTGCAGCTGTACCGTCCAGTTGTCGTCATCGATCTCGATCGCGCCCCAGCCCAGCTCGACGTCGAATCCGGACGGTGATTTCATGTAAAACGACAGCATCTGGTCGTTGGAATGCCGCCCCAGCGTGAGATCGATCGGCACACCTTCGCGCTGGCACAGGTAATAGGTGTCGCCGACGTAATCGAGGTCACGCGCCTGGACCATGAAATGATGCAGGCGCTTAGGCAGCGTCATCTCCCAGAAAGCCATCGAGTGGTGGCGCGCATTGCAATGGAGGAAGGCCAGATTGAGTTCAGACTGCACGCCGCGTTCCGGCTGCGGCCGGATCCAGTCGCTCATGCGCAGGCCGAGCAGGTCACGGTAGAAATGGAGGCTGTCGGCAAGGCTGTCGACCGTCATCGTGATGTGGCCTAGGCCCTGACTGCCCGCGACGAATCCGGACATCGGGCGCGGGCTGTGAAAGGGTTCGGCGTGATTGACCAGCGGGCCGTAGTAAGCCTCGGTGGTGATACCGTTGGGATCGGCAAAGGCGATGAGATCGACGACGCGGCGGCGATCCCGTGCGGCCTGGTCGCCGTGACTCACGGCAACGCCGGACGCCTCCAGGCGCGAGGCCAGGTCCGCCAGCGCACGCTCGTCAGAGACCTCCCAGCCAATCAGATCGAGGTCGTCGGCCGAACTCTCGGTGAAGACGAAACGATACTGATAGGCGTCCAAGCGCGCCAGCACGGTGCCGTCGGGCTCGCACGGCAGAACCTGCAGTCCCAGGACATCGGTTGCGAAGCGGCACCATGCGTCCACGTCAGTGACGCCCAGCCCCAGGTAGCCGAGCTGCGTCGGCGTTGCGCCGTCAGGCATTCCCCTCCCCTCTCCGCCCGAGTACATGAGTACCGGGCCGGATTTTTAGCTAACTGCTAATTGTAGCCACGCGTCGTCGTGTGCGTCAACGATCTTTTTGTTGCGGGGACGGATTCAGCGAAAGTTCGGCTCGCGCTGCTCACGGAATGCGGCGAGTCCTTCGGCGGCGTCCGCCGAACGCATCGCTCCGACCACCGACCCGGATTCGAGCGCGAGGCCGTCGGCGAGGGTCGCCTCGAGGCCGTCGTAGGCGAGACGCTTCATGCAAGCGATCCCAGGGCGGCTGCGTTGTGTCAGCTTCTCGCAGTAAGCCAGCGCTTCGGCGTGCAGCGCGTCATCGCCGACGACGTAGTTCACGAGGCCCCAGTCCCTGGCCTCGCTGGCCTCGATCCAGCGGGCGCTGAACATGAGGTCGAGCGCGCGCCGCGCGCCGACGATGCGTGGCAGGCGTTGCGTACCGCCCCAGCCCGGGACGAGGCCGTAGCGGGCGTGCTGGTCGCCGAACTTCGCGGACGCCGCGGCGAACACCACGTCGCCGGCCAGGACCAGCTCGAGCCCGCCGGCGAGTGCGAGACCGTGCACGGCGACGACCACCGGCAGCTCCGCGCATTCGAGGTTACGCAGCACCGCGTGGCCGCGCGCGACGAAGTCGTCGAACGTATCACCCTCGAGGCGCTCGAGCACCTCGGCCAGATCGGCCCCGGTACAGAAATGCCGCCCGGCCCCGCGCACCAGCAACGCGCGCACGCGAGCGTCGCGCGTGAAGCTGTCGAGCGCCGCCTGGATACCGTCCAGAACCGCCGTCGAGAGGCAATTGAACTTGTCCGGCCGATTGATCTCGACCACGCCGACGTGGCCTTCCGTCCACCACCGTACCACCTCGCTGTCCGTCATCGCGTGTACTCCTCCACGGCTGCCCGGACGGGTAGCCTGCAATCACCGGCGTTGCTGCGCGAAGTGCACGCCGGATCTCCGCGCCAGCCCGTGCTCCGCTCGTCAGTCGACATACGGAACCGCGACCCGGCCGATGCGCTCGCGCGCAACGATCATCTTCTGGATCTGGGCGGTGCCGTCACCGATTTGCAGCCCCAGCACGTCACGCAGCCGCTGCTGGTGCGGCAATTCCATCGTGTAGCCCATGTGGCCCTGGGTGATGAGGCACTGCTGGATGGCGTCGCAGGCGAGCTTCGGCGCCCACCATTTCACCATCGCCGCCTCTGATGTATGCGGCAGACCGCGGTCCTTCAGCCACAGCGCCTTGTAACAGAGCAGCCGTGCCGCCTCGATCTGGGTCTCGAACACCGCCAATGGCTCGGTCACGCCCTGGAATTTCGCGATCGGCCGGCCGAATGCGCGGCGTTCGCTGACGTAGGCCCAGGTTTCGTCCATGGACGCGCGCGCGGCGCCGAGACACTGCAGCGCAATCAGCGCTCTCGAGTAGTCGAAACCGCGCATCACCTGGCTGAAGCCTTCGCCTTCGCGGCCCAGGCGCCGGGCTTCGGGCACTTCGACGCCGTCGAAGAACAACGATCCGCGGCCGACCGGCCGCGTGCCCAGGTCTGCGTAGGGCCGGCGAGACACACCCGCGGCGTCGAGATCGACCAGCAATGCCGTGATACCGCGCGCACCCGTCGCCTGTTCGCCCGTACGCGCGAGGACCACGCACTGATCCGCGTAGCCGGCGAACGAAGCCGACGCCTTCTCGCCGGTGAGACGATAGCCGCCGTCGATGCGCTCGGCGCGCAGCGACAGGTTTGCCGCGTCCGAGCCCCCGCCCGGCTCGGTCAGACCGAGCGCGACCAGCGCACGGCCCGCGCAGATCGCGCGCACGGTCGGCTCGGCCACGCTCGCGCTGGCATGCTCGGCGACGATGCCGCCCATGAGCGAACCCAGCAGCTGAGCGTAGGAGACGTTGAAGTCGTGGTACGCGGTTTCTTCGATAACCACGCCCGCGGTCACGGCGCTCGCTCCGAGTCCGCCCCAGGCCTGCGGCAGGTCGACGCCGAGGAAGCCGTTCTCGCCCATTTCCAGCAGCAGCGCCGGCTCCAGCCGGTCTGCCAGCTCGCGTGCCTGGTAGTGCGGTGCCAGGCGCTCGCGGCCCCAGCGCCGGAGCGCGTCGCGGATGGCATGGTCGTCATTGTCGAAATCGAAGTGCACCGGTGTCTCCCGTGTTGCCACCTTTCGTTGCAGGCCGCCAGGCGCCGCGCCGTCCCGCGGTTGGTCATTGGCTGATGTGCGCGGCAAACCTGTCGACGACGGGTCGGCTGGCGTATAGTCTGAGTCTCTTATCATAGTGTCAATTCCCACCGATGGCGGATAACCACGAACGCCTCGAGTCCGGCTTCGCACCCGATCTGCTGGCGGAGCGCTGCGCGCTGGTCACCGGCGGCGGCACCGGGATAGGCCGCGCGACTGCGCTGGCACTGGCGGGGGCCGGGGCGCGCGTGGCCGTCCTCGGGCGCCGCGAGGCGCCGCTGCGCGAGACCGCGGCGGCGATCGAAGCCGGCGGCGGCGACGCACTCGCGCTGCCCGCCGACATCCGTGAGCCCGCCACCGTCACCGCGGCGCTCGAACAGATCCGCACCGCATGGGGCCGTCTCGACGTGCTCGTCAACAACGCCGGCGGCCAGTACGTCGCCGACGCCCGCGACATCACCGTCAAGGGCTTCGAAGCCGTGGTACGCAACAACCTCGTCGGCACCTGGTGCGTCACGCGGCTGGTCGCCGACGCCTTCATGCTCGAGCACGGCGGGCGCATCGTGTGCGTGACCGCGGCCGTGCGTTCGGGCATGGGCGGGTTCTCGCACACCGCGGCCGCCCGCGGCGGCGTGGTGGCGCTGGCGAAGTCGCTCGCCTTCGAATGGGCCACCCACGGCATCCTGATCAACTGCGTGGCGCCCGGCACGATCAAGACCGACGCCATGGGGCAATACCCCATCCCGCCGGAACACTGGCACCGCTTCAATCGCAACTTGCTCGGCCGCATGGGCGAGCCGCGCGACGTCGCCGACCTGATCGTGTTCCTCGCCTCGCCGCTGGCGGGTTTCATCACCGGTGAGGAAATCTACGTCGACGGCGGCGAGACACTGCATCTCGCACACGACGCGCGCGACATGATCGACGCCGGGATGTTCACGGCTCGCAAGCGTGCCGACGAGAGCACGTCGTGACGGCGCGCGCGTACCGCGACCGGGTGCTGGCATCGCGTCACCAGTCCCATCGTCGCACGAGGTAATACCGCATGCGCAGCAAGATGTGCGAGATGTTCGGCATCGACGTCCCGATTTTCGCGTTCTCGCATTGCCGCGACGTCGTCGCCGAGGTCTCGCGGGCCGGCGGTATGGGCATCCTCGGCATGGCGAGGATGAACCCGGAGCGGGTGGAAGCCGAACTCGCCTGGATCGACGAGCACGTCGACGGCCGACCTTACGGCATCGACGTGCTGATGCCGAGCCGGCTGGACGACAGCGGCGGATCGAAGTTCGACGTCGACACCCTGTTGCCGACCGAGCACGTCGATTTCGTGCGCAGGGTGCTCGACGAGGCCGGCGTGCCGCCGCTGCCGGCGGAGGACGAGGCGACGCTCAAGCGCGAGATCCTGGAAGGCATCAACTTCACGCCGGAAGAAAGCCTCGCGATGGTGGAAGCCGCGCTGCGTCATCCGATCCGCGCCATCGTCAACGCGCTCGGGCCACCGCCGCCCGCACTCGTCGCCCGTGCGCGGGAGCGCGGCATCCGCGTCGGCGCGCTGGCCGGCGAACCGCGCCATGCGCTCAAGCACCGCGATGCGGGTTGCGACTTCGTCGTTGCGGTCGGTACCGAAGCGGGCGGTCATACCGGCGACATCGCTTCGATGGTGCTGTGGCCGGCGGTGGTCGACGCGGTAGCACCGCTGCCCGTGCTTGGGGCGGGCGGCGTCGGAAGCGGCCGCCAGATGGCGGCCGCGCTCGCACTCGGCTGCGACGGCGTGTGGACCGGCTCGCTGTGGCTCAAGACGGCCCAGAGCGAGGTGATGCCCGAAATCAAGGCGAAGCTGTTCGCGGCTTCGGCCACAGACGCGGTACGCACCCGCACGGTAACGGGCAAGCCGTGCCGCACCCTCCGCAACGCCTTCACCGAGGCCTGGTCCCGCGCCGAGGCGCCGCCGGTGCTGCCCGCGCCGGCACAGAACTACCTGTGGTGGCGCGAAGGCCGCACCCGTGTGGAGCGCGTGCGTGCGCGGGAATTCCTCACCTACCCGGTTGGACAGATCGTCGGCGACCTCGCTGCGGAGACCTCGGTGCGGCAGGTCGTGCAGGACCTGATGACCGAGTTCGCCGATACGCTCGATCGCCTTGGCACGATGCTCGGACCCGATGACTCTGCCTGACTATCCGGTGCCGCCCCTGACGAGCAGGCCATCAGGACGCGACGTTGGCCGGCATGCACGAACGCGCCGCCGCGTGGCGGATGGCGAATTCGCGGTGACTGCCGCTACCGGCTTCAGGTGGCCGTGCTGACGAACTTGTCGTAGCGGATCCGCGAGCCGAACATGCCTTTCTGTTTCAGGACTTCGACCGCCGCGTCGATCATCGGCGGCGGACCGCACAGATAGGCCTCCGCGCCGCGTAGGTTGTCGCAGCGGCGTTCGATCACCTCCGTGATCAGCCCGACTTCGCCTTTCCAGGCCTCATTTCCGGCCGGCTCGGACAGCGCGGGCACGTAGCTGAACGACCCCAGGTTAGCGGCCGCTGCCGCGATCGCCTCGTCGCAGATCAGATCCTCGTACGCACGCGCGCCGTAGTAGAAAACGACCTCGCGCGACGAACTCCGTGCGCTCAGGTCCCGCAGCATGGACAGAATCGGCGCCATGCCGGACCCGCCAGCGACCATGACGATGGGTGCAAAACCGTCAGCGACGCAGAACTGACCATACGGCCCGCGCACGCGCAATCTGTCACCGGGCGCGAGCGCTCCTGCCATGACCCCGGAGAACACCCCGCCTGCAAGGTGCTTGATCAGCAGCTCGATTTCGCCGCTGTCTGCGGGC
The DNA here is from genome assembly GCA_041984235.1 of Gammaproteobacteria bacterium. GTDB lineage: Bacteria > Pseudomonadota > Gammaproteobacteria > JBHIYN01. The sequence continues at coordinate 11,691 of JBHIYN010000025.1, read as the reverse complement.
GCGTTCGCCATCGAGTACGCGCGCCAAGCGTCGGTGCCGGGCACGTTGACCTCGACGAACTGTCCAGCGTCGAACTCAAACGGCGGGTCCGTCACCTCGAGCTCGAGTCGCCAGATATCACGCGACAAGGCCGCAATCCCGCGCACGCGACAGTCGAGCTCACGGATCGGCCGCGCCGCGGTCAGCTCTGCCTCGTCGTAGTTATCGAGCTCGATGACGACGTCCTCGAGCGGATAGGCGGTGCACAGGAGCGCCATGCCCGCTTCACGTTCGAACTCCATCAGGGCGAAGCCCGAAGCGTCCTCGACGTCGACGTCGCCGTGCGCCACCTGCGCCTTGCAAGTGCCACACCCGCCGTGCTTGCAGCCGTAGCGCAGACCGACCCCCTGGCGCAGCGCGGCGGCGAGGATGGTCTCATCCTCGCCGCACTCGAACGCGATGCCGAAGGGTTCGAGCGTGACGTTGAACGTCATGCAGCGAGTTCGACCACCGGCGGCGCCGGTGGCTTGACCACTTCGTAATCGCAGCGACGGAGGTCGTCGAGCGTCCACATCCGCTTGGGTTCGAGCACCGGCTGCGCGATCAGTGTCTTGCCGTCCTCGCGCACGAAGCCCATGTCCAACGTCACGTCGGCGAGATCGAAACCGGCGTAGCGATCGAGAAAACCCTCGAAGCCCTGGTAGTGATCAGGATCATTGACGAAGATCTCGTGGCAGCCTTGGGAGCAGAAGATGAAGCTCTCGCCGTTATGGACATGCGAGCGCCCGGTATTGGTCGCGGGCGTGGGGAAAATCGTCGGCAACTGGCACACCTGGCAGAAATTCGGCAAGCCGCCGAGCTCTTTGATGATGAGCGCGTGATCCTCGGGATTCGTCATCCGGTTGTAGGCTTCCCAGAACGAGCCGTAGTTCTCGTACCACCCTGGGTACTTCTTCTCGAACCACTCCATGTCCGCCGCCGTCATAGGATCGAAACGGTGGTAGAACACGGGCCAGGCGCCGAAGAGATAGAGGGCGCCCGAATGCGACAGCCAGTCCTGATCGGAGATCATGCGGTCGAGGTGCTTCGGCGGCTTGATGCCGTAGCGTTCGAGCTTCTGGTAGAACCCGCCGTAGAACTCGTCGAACAGCCAGCGCATGTTCATTTCCTTGGCCGATTCCTGGCGGTTGCGCACGAAATAGTCGGCGAACAGATTGTTGCCGATACCGAAGCTCATGTGCGTGCGCCACGACCACTTGTCGAGCGCGTCCTGGATCAGCGGGATGTTGCGGTCGTCCTGCAGCAGGGTGGCCAGCGTCGCCCAGCCGTTCGCCATGTGCCGCGCTTCGTCCGACTGGATGGTCAGCATCGTCGAGGCCAGCATGTCGTCGCCGTGCGCCGCCGCCGCTGATGACAGGCCGACGAAAAAGACATTGGAGTACGCTGTCTCGACGAACACCTGCAGCCCAAGCGAGGTCTCGACCGGGTCGCAGGTCATGAAGTCCTCGCACATGGAGCGGAAGATACCGCCACCGACGCTGCTACCGGCCGCGTGCAGGGCGACGTCGTAGCCCGCCGGGTCGCGCCAGCTGCGCATGTGATGGCGCAGCGTGTTCATCTCGAGCTGCGTGTGCCGCATCTCGTCGAGCACCTGCATCATGTAACCCTGGCGCAGCTCCATCGGCGCCACCGTGCGTGCCATGCGCCCCATCTGGCGCCCGGCCGAGTACTCGATCGCGGACAGGTTCGACAGGCCGAACTTCATGCCTTCCATCCAACGGGGGTCTGCCTCGCCGTGGCTCAGCCGGCTTGCGGCCTCGAGGATCGCGTAGTGGCGGTTGTCCTTCTCCTGCTCCATCTTGAAGTACTCGCCAACAGTCGTCTTGAATGGATCGAGCGGTTTCAGGCCTTCGAGATGAAACCGGGTCTTTTCGACCAGCTTCTCTTCCGGCTTGATGTAGGTGGGATCCCAATCGATGGATTTAACCCGGTCGTAGGCTTTGCTGAGTGATGCGGACATGATGATTTCCTCGTTCGAGCCGGCCGAAAGCGCTTCGGCGTTCGGCGCTGTCAGGTGCTGAGTGCTTCCTTGATGTAGACGCGGTCGTCCTCGACGTCGACCTGCCCCGTGTAGCTCGCCAGCACCACCAGCAGCGTCGGGACGTCATAGGGACGGCCCAGTTCCTGCTCGATGCTCTCGATCGACAACATGATGCTTCCGCTGCCACTGATCGTGAGGTACGAGCCGTGATCTTCTATCGCGATGCTCTCGTTGTCGGTGCAGGCGGCGTTCGCGATCGCGTCGGCTTCCTCGCCCGCCATGAGCTTGGCGCTGACGGCGTGGGTTTCTTGCAGGCTCATGGCGTTCATGCCGCGTTCTCCTGCGGAATTCTCAGGCCGAGATCTTCAATCACTGACCACCATGGCTCGCGAACGGCGGACAAGGCGTCATCGAACCGCCGGACCTCGATTTCGGGGAGCTCGAACAACGGTGCTAGCGCCGTTACGGCGCGCATGACGCGCGGCGTCCACTGTTCGAGCCAGCTCTGCAGCACTGCGGCGTTGGCCGCGTTCTGCCCGCGCAGGAAGCGCACGAGCTCCGCCGCCGCTTCCTGGCGGAACTGGCGATCCGTCTCCGCCCCCTCGGCGATGACAGACGTCACCGCATCTCCATGGCGCGGTGCGAACCGGAGCACGAGCTCACGCGAGAACAATGCCGAGAACAGCGGCTCGTAGACGAGGTTGATGACGAAATCGATCTCGCCCCAGTCACGCGATGCCATCAGCAACTCGACCACCTCGCGTGCCGGCTGCCACACCGGCGACTCCATCCACAAGGTCTTGCAGGTCTCGTCGCTGAATCCGGGCAGGGCCGACTCCAGCTCCATGCAATAAAGCGCGATGTCCTGGGCGTGGCGGTCTTTCTCCAGGCCCTGGAAAACCATGGGGCTCGCAACCACGTCCGACAAGGCCTCGCGCTGTGCGTACGACAGCGCCATGAACAGCCCGTACTCCGGAAAACGATAAGTGGCGTAGTGCGTGGCGAGGAATTCGCGCCATCGTGGCGTGGTCCCGGCGAATGTACCGGCACGGCGCGCACCCTCGATGGCACGCTCGATAGCGTCACCCAGCGCCGCCTGGCGTGTCACGAAAGGACGGAACCATTCCTGCGCCGGATCGCGATACTTCCACCAGTCATCCGCCTTCAGCGCGGTTGAATTCTCGTCCCATGAAGGTCTGCCGCTGCAGTCGCGGTTGAACCAGCCCTGGGTGGCGTAGTTCTTGGGATCCCATTGCACGTGGAGCGTGACTTCCTCGTACTGCGTGGCGCGGCGTTTCGCCGGCTCCAGGTAACGGAACGGCACGACTTTTCCGCGCGCTCCTCGGGTTGAGTCAACCATGTGATTCTGCCTCTTTCGGTCAGGTTGTGGTGTAGCTGCCGTCGAGCGCGGGTTCGTCACCCGTGTGCACCGACGAAAGTACGCGCACGCTGTCGGTCACCGCCGGAACACGAAGCCGTCGTAGCCATTCGCCGCGACGTCGTCGCACTTTTCCCGGTAGGCGGGCGCGCCGCCCGCATACAGCAGGAACCTGCGCTTCTGACGCCCGGGGATGTTCTGGTTGATGCCCATGAACCAGGAATCGGCGGTCGGGAATAGCGTGCGCGCGGCGGTCTCGTCGACGTGCTTGGTCCAGCGCTCCTCGGCCGCGCGCGTCGCCTCGATATGTTCGTAGCCATGTTCCCGCATGTAGCGGATAGCGTCGGTCACCCACTCGACGTTCTGTTCGATGCACCGCGGAATGTTGCAGAACGTGGCGCCGTTGTGCGGGCCGACAAGGGTGAAAAAATTCGGGAATCCGGCCGTCTGCATGCCGAGATAAGTACTCGGGCCATCGGCCCATTTGTCCTTCAGTACCTGCCCGCCTTCGCCGCGGATGTCGATGCGGTTGAGCGCCCCCATGACCGCGTCGAATCCGGTAGCATAGATGATCATGTCGAGCTCGTAGGCCGCCTCGCCGGTCCTGATACCCGTCGGCGTGATCCGCTCGATGGGAGACGCGGCAATGTCGACGAGGGTGACGTTGTCCTGGTTGTAGACTTCGTAGTAATTCGTTTCCATCGGCACCCTGCGGGTACCGAAGCCGTGGTTCTTCGGGATCAGCTTTTCAGCGACCACCGGGTCCTTTACCCGTTGCCGGATCTTGTTCGCAATGAACTCGCTCAACAGGTCGTTCGCACGCTGGTCGGTCATGGTGTCGAAATAGTTGCCGAGCCAGATACCGAAGCCCGGCTCCGCGTACAGCTTCTCGAAGAACGCTTCGCGCTCCTCCGACGAAACACCGAGCGCCGACTCGCGCACCATGCCGTGGAGGAATCCGCCGAAGGTCTCGTTGCAGCGCCGGAAGATGTCGGCGTAGCTCTCCTTGATGCGGTGCTGTTCTTCCAGGGTGATCGGCTTGTTGTGGAGCGGTGCACACCAGTTGGGCGTGCGCTGGAAAACGAACAGCTCCCCCGCGGTCTTGGCGACTTCCTGGATCAACTGGACGGCGGTAGCGCCGGTTCCGATCACCCCGACCCGCTTATCGTCGAACGTGATGTCCTTGCGGCCACCGAAGCCATCCGGATCACGCGGCCACAGCGCGGTGTGATAGGTCTCGCCGACGAAATCGTCGATACCGTCGATGACGGGCATTTGCGGCGCCGACAGCGGGCCGGTCGCGGAAATGAGAAATCGTGCGCTGGCTTTTTCGCCGCTTTCCAGCTCGACGTTCCAGCATTCGTTGGTGTCGTCGTAATGCGCTTTGCTCACGCGACTCTCGAACTGGATGTCGCGGCGCAGGCCGAATTTGTCGGCCACGTGGTTCAGGTAACGCAACGTCTCCGGCTGGGCGGCGAAATGCTCGCTCCAGTCCCACTCCTGCAACAGCTCGTCGGAGAACGAGTAACCGTAACTGTAGCTCTCCGAATCGAAGCGGCATCCCGGGTAGCGGTTCCAGTACCAGGTGCCGCCGATACCGGTCCCTGCTTCGTATACCCGGATGCAAAGACCCATCTCGCGCAGGCGGTAAAGCTGGTACATCCCGGCAATGCCGGCGCCGATGATGATTGCGTCGTAGTCGATCGCCGCCCCCTTTTCCAAACCGTCGCGGGCTGGTCGTTGTCTCGTCATTCGGCCGTACCTCCCCTGTGCAGCGGTGCGCCCCCGCCGAACGCTATATTGATAATATTGTTAATAACACTAGCGCTATAGTGGCAACCTTGTCAATAACTCGATGGGGCAATGATGCGACGAGCCGCCAGAGGCGCGCGCCGGAGAGCGCAACGACTACCGCCGGAGGAGCGTCACAGACGCCTGCTCGTCTGCGCGCTCGAGGTATTCGCCCGGCTCGGGGTCGGCTCCACGGTGCATGCCGACGTCGCCCGTGAGGCGGCGGTGTCGGTTCCGACCGTTTTCACGTACTTTCCGACCCGTGAAATCCTCACCACCGCCGTGCTCGCGGAGGTCGAGCGCTTCCTCCTCCAGCTGATGGCCGAAAGCGTCACGGGCGAACCATCGAGCGCGGCGCGGATCGGAGCTATCTTGCGTGCGTTCGCCCATGCCGTCGACGACCACGCCGATTACATCCGGGTGTGGATGGACTGGAGCACGATCGTCGCGGAGCCGACCTGGTCGCGCTACATCGCCTTTCAGGATCGCATTCTCGCAAACTTCGAGGAATTGATCGCGCAAGGCCAGGCGACGGAAGAAATTGATCGAGGGGTCGACGCCATCATGGGCGCGCACCTGATCATGGGCTCGGGGCACATGATCGCTCAGATGAAATTCCGCCATCGCGACGACGGCATGATCGAGCACTTCATCGACACCGTGATCGGACGGGCGTTATTCGACGCTGCTGGCGCGACGCGCTGAAGCACTTCGACTCGCGGGCCGGGTCGAAACCCGCAGCTCACCGCACGCGGGGGCCGGCGACGCGATACTCAGCCTCGGCGCACGGCGCGGGCACTCATCCGGTGCCAGCGCCGGAACGCGCGGCTGAACGCAGCGGGACTGCGATAGCCGAGCAGCTCGGCGACGCGTCCCAGGCTTAATTCGGAACGTTTGACGTGTCGCCAGGCTAGGTCCGCGCGCACCTCGTCGAGCAGCGCGCGAAAGCTGGTGCCGGCCGCGGTCAGCCGGCGCTGCAGGGTGCGCGGCGAGATCGCGAGCGCCTCACCGATGGTGTCGATGGTGCAGGCGTCGTGGTGCACCAGGGTGCTCAGCAGCGCCTTCACCTGCGCGACGACGGCGACGCCTTGGCCGGCCTTCTGCCGCAGCATCGCCTCGTGCACCGCGCGCCGCTCGGCCCCCTCCCCCATGCGCGCGGAAAGCGTCGGCCGGTCGACGAAGACCGCGTCACGCTCACACCCGAAGGCGACGCCCGGCCCGAAGAACGCGACGAACGGCGCCGGGTCGTCCGGGACCTGCCGTAGCTCCACCCGCCGCGGCTGCCACCGGCGCGGCAGGTTCTCGCGCACGAAAAGGCAGATGCAGCCGAGCGTGAGATTGACGGCCTGAGTAGTACCGAAGCGGCCAACGGGCAGGAAGGACGATGCCAGCCACAGCCCGTCGCCGGCGCGCTCCGCGCGCAGCGAGCCGGCGTCGGTATAGAGTCCGTAGAGCCGCACGAAGTCGGTCAGCGCCTCCTCGACGGTGTCCGCGGCGCGCATGATCATCCAGCCGGGGCCGAGCATGCCGAGCGGCAGGCGGCGCGCGTGCAACAGGCCGAAGTCCGCGCGCCGGCACGCCACTGCGGCCAGCTCCAGGTAGTCGATGATGCGGCGGGCTTGCACGAAAAGCTCCGGATCTTCGAACACCCGCGCCGGCAGGCCGGCCTCGCGCGCGACCGCGTCGGCATCCGCACCCAGCTCGGCAATCAGCTCGCGTGCGCCGATCAGGCTGCCGCTGATGAGGACCGCATTTTCGACGCCCATAACCGTGACGCTATATGCAAAATTTGTGTCGCGTCAAGCAAAGTCTAGAGACAAGCGGCCTCCCATAATAGAAGCTTCGAGAGGTCACCACGCACGCGCGTCCGCGGCGTCAAACAGGGGAGAAACACATGGCTCAGTTCGACACGGTCATCAAGAATGGCACCATCATCGACGGCACCGGGCTGCCGCGCTTCCGCGGCGACGTCGCCATCCGCGGCGGCCGCATCGCGAAAATCGGCAAGGTCGACGACACCGAGGGCGCCGAGGTCATCGACGCCAGCGGCCTCATCGTCGCGCCGGGCTTCGTCGATCTGCACACGCATTACGACGCCCAGATCCACTGGGATCCCTATTGCACGATCTCCGGCTGGCACGGCGTCACCTCGGTTGCGATCGGCAACTGCGGCTTCGGCTTCGCGCCGGCAACGCCGGACAAGCGCGAACGCCTGCTGCAGATGATGACGCGCACCGAGCAGATCCCCTACGAGTCCATGGTCGAAGGGATGGGGCTCGACTGGGACTGGGAGACGCTGCCGGAATGGATGGACCACCTCGAGCGGCTGCCCAAGGGCGTCAACCTGCTCAACTACGTGCCACTGAACCCGCTGCTGGTGCACGTTCTGGGCCTCGACGACGCCAAGGCCGGGCGCGAGCCAACGGCCGACGAGATGGGCGAACTCAAGCGCCTCATCAACGAGGCGATGGATGCGGGCATGATGGGATGGAGCTGCCAGCGTCTCGGCGCCCACTCGATTCAGGCCGATCACGACGGCACGCCGATGCCCACCGACATGGTCTCTCCGGAAACCCTGTATGCGTTCGCAGACGTGCTGCGCGAGCGCGGCGAGGGATTCGTCGAGATCATCAACGCCACCGATGGCGATCCGGTGCGCAATGCCAAGCCCGAGGATCGCCGGGTGGTGGAAGAGATCGCCCGGCGCTCGAACCGCCCGGTACTCTTCAACGCCGTGCTGGCGATGGATGATCCAGGTTGTGACGACGTCCACAAGCGCGCTATTGCATGGCTGAACAACTGCTTCGAACAGGGCCTTCAGGTGTACGGCCAGGCGGTAACGGTGCGCGCACCGTTCCACTTCACCCTCGAGCACTGGAATCTCTACGATTCGAGCCCGGCGTGGAACGACGCCACCCAGGGCACCAACGAGGAGCGCATCGCGAAACTGGCCGACCCCGGGGTGCGCAAACAGATGATCGCCGAGGAGGAGATCCTGGTCACCTCGGGCGTTGGCGGCCCCATCGAACTCCTGATAGTGCAGGAGACGCCCGATCATCCGGAACTGTCACACTACGTCGGCCGCAAGCTGTGCGACATCGCCGCGGAGGAAGACAAGCATCACATCGAGGCCATGCTCGACATCGCGCTCGCCGGCGATCTCAAGGTTGTTTTCCGCACCAACGATCTCGCCAGCCTCGACGCCAACAAGGTCGGCGAGCTCGCCCGCTGTCAGTACGTGATCCCGGGCATCTCCGACGGCGGCGCCCACACCAAGTTCTTCACCGGCGGCTCGTTCCCCACCGACATGATCGCCTGGCTGGTGCGCGAGACCGGCCAGTTGACGCTCGAGCAGGCGCACTACCGTTTGAGCTACCTGCCGGCGCAGGCGGCGGGCTTCCTCGACCGCGGTTACCTGCGCGTCGGCGCGCCGGCGGATATCGTGATATATGACTACGAGAATCTGCGGCGCGTACCGGAGGTCGACTACGAGGTGGCTTGGGATTTCCCGGCGAACGAATGGCGTCGGGTCCAGCGTGCCGAAGGGTATCGCTGGATCATGGTGAACGGCGTGGTCACGTTCAAGGACGGCGAGTGCACGAACGCGACGCCGGGACACCTGTTGCGGCTCAATCGCTGGGACGATGCCGGCGAGCGACTTGCGAGCGCTGGTTGACGCACAGCAATCGCGCTCACCATCAAAAATGCGCAGCGTTTCTGTTCAATCCTGCTACAAGCGTTGCGGTTTTGAGATCGTTGACCACGAGGTTTCGAGCGTGACGTGATGCACGCCAACGAAACTGTGACAAGTCTCGATTACGACTTCATCGGCGCGAGTCCGTGAGCACGGTCACCGGGGTACGCTCATTGTCGTACCCCGGTGACGCTATCCCCCACTCGCGCAGCGGCATCAGGCGCGCTCGTTTCGCGCTTTCGATTGATGGCTCAGCACGCGCCGGACAAGTTCGCGCCGATGCGCTTGCCGCGCGGTTCGCGACCGGTGAACCCTCCCGCGTGCACGTACGCAAAGTATGCAACGTTGCCCAGGCCGCGGACCCACGAAGGCCTCCCGGCTGGCCTGTCACGCTCGCCGTCGATGCGTGTCGAAGGCCCGCCCTGCCGCCGCCGGATGAGGTGCTGCGAGTCGTGCACCCCGGCCGGGGAAAAGCTTCTCGCGCAGTGTGCCGGGGCGGTATTCGGTCTGCATGCGACCGCGCTTCTGCAGCACCGGCACCACGCCTTCGATGAAATCGACGAACGATCCGGGAAGCGTGGAATAAGCAAGGTTGAAACCGTCGACACCTGCGTCGACCCAGAGTTCGAGAGCATCGGCGACCTGCTCCGGCGCCCCCACCACCACAGGTCCCGCGCCGCCGATACCCACGTAGTGTGCGATATCGCGCATCGTCCAGGTTCTAGTCGTATCCCCGGCCGTGAAGCTATGCAGGAACGTCCTTACCGCGTCCGTCTCGATGTATTCGACCGGCTGGTCGGGCTCGTATTTCGACAGATCCAGCCCGCTCCAGCCGCACAGCAGCGCCAGCGCCCCGTCGTAACTGATCTGCCCCTCGAATTCGTCATATTTACGTTGCGCCTCTTCCTCTGTGCTGCCAGTGATGACTTTCATGTATGCAAACGTGAGGAGATCAGATGGATCGCGCCCCGCCGCAACCAGCTTTTCGCGCAGGGTACGCACGTACTGTCCGTTGACTTCGGGTTTCGATCCGATCAGGAACACCGCTTCAGCGTGGCGCGCCGCGAAGTCCGTGCCACGTGGAGACGTACCAGCCTGGTACAGCAGCGGCACCCGCTGCGGAGAGGGCTCGGATAGGTGGCAACCGTTGCACTTATACCAACGTCCCGCGTACTCGATGTCGCGTACCCGCTCCGGCTCGGCATACACGCCACGGGCACGATCGGCCACCACTGCGTCGTCCGCCCAGCTTTCCGCCCACAACCGGTAGCAGACTTCACAGAATTCGTCTGCCATTTCGTACCGCTCGTCGTGTCCGGGGATCGCGTCCTGCCCCAGCGACCGGGCAGTGCTCGAGAGATAGGAGGTCACGATATTCCAGGCAATCCGCCCCTTGGTGAGATGATCCAGCGTTGATATGAGCCGAGCAAAGACGAACGGGTGATACTGGAGAATTGAAGCCGTGAAGCCGAAGCCCAAGTGCTCGGTCACCGCTGCCATGGCGGGCACGAGCAGCATCGGATCGTTTACCGGGAACTGCGCAGCACTCCGCACCGAAGCATCCCGGGTACCGCCATACACGTCATAAGTTCCAAAAACATCGGCCAGGAAGATGCCGTCAAAGCACCCCCGCTCGATCAACTTCGCTAAGGAACTTCTGAATAAGTCATCGATCTGATCTCGCACCCTGAGGCACGGAACGGGACCACCAGATGAGCAAGCAACTGACGCTCGGTGAGGGCTTCGAGAAGTACGCGGAGACCACGAAGCGGGCCAAGTTCCTGAGCGACATGGACCGGATCATCCCGTGGGCCGAGCTGTGCGAGCTGATAGCGCCGGCCTACCCGGTGGCCGGGGCTGGTCGTCCGCCCCGAGAGCTGGAGATGATGCTCCGGATCTACTTCCTCCAGCAGTGGTTCAATCTGTCCGACCCGGCCGCTGAAGACGCGCTTTACGATTCGATCTCGATGCGCCGCTTCATCGGCCTCGACCTGGGCCAGGAAGCGGCGCCGGATGAGACGACCATCTGTCGCTTTCGCCACCTGCTCGAACGGAACAACCTCGGAGAGGCCCTCTTCCAGTATGTCCTGGAGTACCTCGAGAGCAACGGTATCAAGGTAGGCAAGGGCACCATCGTCGATGCATCGATCATCAGCGCGCCGCCGTCGACGAAGAACAAGGACCAGCGCCGTGACCCCGATATGCATCAAGCGAAGAAGGGAAACCAGTGGTTTTTCGGCATGAAGGCGCATATCGGCGTCGACAGCCGAACCAAGCTCATCCACGCCGTCACCGCGACCGCCGCCAATGTTCATGATGCGACCGTGCTCCCAGATTTGCTGCACGGCGAAGAGACGAAGGTGTGGGGCGACTCGGCCTATCAAGGACAGACTGAGGTCATTCAGGACTGCGCACCGAATGCGCAGGACCTGACCAACCGCCGCTACCGGCGTCAGGGCGTCGTCGACGAGGCCGAGCGGGCCAGGAACCGCTCGAAATCGACGGTGCGGGCCAAAGTCGAGCACCCGTTTCTGGTCATCAAACGCATCTTCGGTTTCACGAAGACGCGCTACAGGGGGCTCGAGAAGAACGCACACCGGTTGTTCGTGACGTGCGCGCTGGCGAACCTGTACATGATCCGACGGCGACTGCTGCGGATGGCGTAGGTAAGATCTGCCCGATGCACCGCTGAAGCGTCGGAAACGGCGCGGTAAGCGACGATTGGAACGTCGAACGTGCTTGTTTTCAGCTAACTTCACAATCCGAAGCGACTCGCACCGCAAAATTATCAGCTAAATCAGAGATTCC
>JBHIYN010000024.1:0-54552 GCA_041984235.1 Gammaproteobacteria bacterium | reverse complement strand
AGCCTGCTTCAGGATCCCTACGATCTGGTGCTCGGTGAATCGTGACTTCTTCATGTGAGCCTCCTATTTGGCCAATATGCCAGAAGGCTCTACTTTCCACCTGTCGCCGATTCGGGGAAGCTTACGTACTGGCCGGCGCGACGGCACAAGCTCGACCGCGGCCGCAGCCGGGCAAGCGAAACCTGAACACCGACCCGGCAGTCAGGTTCGGCCGCATCTCGGGCTCGATGAATCCGGGTCCGGCCGGGCTCGTGTCCGTTACCGGCGGGTTCGCCGCGGCGCGCGCCGGCGTCGTTGCGTTGCTGCGGGACGATCTCGGCCGTGTCGAAGCGGCGCCATTGGATGGCAACGGCGCGTTCCGCTTCGACGACGTACCGCGTGGCACGCGCTTCTCGCTCGCACTGCACGACAGCAGGCGAAGGCACGATTACGGCACCTGTGCGCCGGCAATGCCGGGTGTGCTTCGCGCGATGCTCGATTTCGCCGCCCGGCACCTGGCGCCCGCGCGCGTGGATCCTTTCGAGCGCTGGCTGCTGCATCGATACCCGCCCGCGTGCAGCTTCTGGCATGTTGCGGGCGAATCGGGGGCGTTCGCTTCGTTCGAACGACTCACGCTGGAGGAGCCGCCGCTGATCACGGAAGCTCAGCCCATCTCAGAGCGCTGCACGACGGTAATCTTCGATCCCGCCATCGACGCCCTGGCCCTATTGCCGGCGGCCTGGCGGGCGCTGCTGGGTGAGGCGCTGTCCCGACGCGTCGGCTCCTGCCTGCGGCTGCAACCCGCCGGTGGCAACCGGCCCGCGGGCGCCCTGCGTATCGTTCCGCAGGATGCACCGGTCGGGCCGCACGACATCGTGCTGCGTACCGTTGCGGCGAAAGCACGCGTGCAGGGCTTTCCCGGGCCGCTGCGCGCGCTCGCCGGTCTGCCTGGCGGCCCGGACGACCCGGAGAGCATCGCTTTCCGTGTCACCTGCACCGAGCGCGGTATGAACTGTGCGTTGCTGAACTACGATGAGCGCCTGCGCTCGGCCCCGCTGCGCCAGGTCATGGAGATCGCCGACGCACTTTCGCCGGCCCTGCTTCGCTCCGGCCTCGCCTCGTCCCGGCGCGGTCCTCCCGCGCCTGTGCCACGGATGTCCCCCCGCGAGGTGTCCGATATCAGTAGCGGCCACTACAACCTGCGGACCCAGGCCTACCTGATGGAGCGCCTGGCGCGCATGGACGTTGCGACACGCCGCGCGTATCTCGAACCCCTGGTCGCGGTCTACCGCGACAGCTTCCGCCACTTCTTCGCGCGCATCAGGGAGCAGGGAGGAGCGGTCAGCCATTTCGCTGCACATCAGGTCGAAGCGTTTCCGTTCAGCCCTACGGTGGTATTTCGCTACGACGTGCATCCGAAAGACATACTCGGCGGCCTCATCGTCGCCATCCTGCACAGCGAGAACGACGTTCCCGCGCACTTCCTGATCATGACCACGCAGTCGCGTCTTGCGCTCGTGTCCCGCGATTACTTCGACATCCTGCGCTCACTCGCCAACGAGAATGTCGAAATCGGCTTTCACGGCGCGCCGGTGGCAGCCGAAATTCGAGCGCGGCTCGATGTCGCCAGGGAAGGCTCGCTGTTCCAGGACGGAATTTCTCCTGAGGAGACCCTGTCCGTCCTCGGGCTGTCGGTCGGGACCGCGCCGCAAGTCGGCGCGCTGGAGTCGATCAAGTCGGTGCGCGATGCGGCTGCGCTCCGCTTCCAGCAGGACATCGCCCTGCATCGGCGCAACTACGGACAGCCGCGGACGATGTCGGTGCACGGCACGCCGCAAAACGTCGCAATTGCACAGTACGTGCGCGCGCAATCGGACGGCGACGCCTCTCACGACGCGATCATGTCACTGGTCCGCGGGCTCATCGCGACGAACTTCGCGAGCCTCGAGCGGCTGGCGGACAACGGCATCGAGATCGAGCTGACGACCGGCGCAGACGCCCGCGGCGAGGATCGGTGTTTCTTCATCGGCGAGCATCAGCCGAACCCGATCGCGATCCAGCTTGCCGTTGCGCTGCCCGGCGGCATCGGACCGAACTTCGTCAACGTCCATCCGAACAGTATCCTGCGCGGAGTCTTCGACTTCGGTGTCATCGACACAGCCTCGCGCCTCGAGGACGGGCAGGTCCGGGAGCTGACCCGGCACTTCGCCGAGCAGATGCTCGGTCGGGCAACCGGCCTCGTCGCGAGTCACGGCGAAGCCGTGGCGCTGGAGCTTGCGAATCGCCTGCGGCCGTTACTCGCCGCGTCGGTAGAGGACGAGCGTTAACTCCCGTTGCCGGGACTCGCCGCTCCGCCGGCCATAATAGCGGGGGCTCAGCCCAGGCGTCGCTGGCGTTCGCTCTCGTGTGCCTCGCTGCGCGCCGCGGCCGCGCGTTCCAACTCCCCGCTCTTCTCGTCCTCGCGGCTCTTCTCGAGGCTTACGACGTAGCCCACGGGGTTGTAGCGTTTCGACTCGGTGTCATTGTTGGCAAGCCGTCCCGCCGTCAGGTCGCGCGCCGTCCGACAGAACGAGAGCCCCTGCTCTACCGCGTCCTCGACGTTGAGCAGATTGCCCTCGTGCTCGAATACGAGCATCGGGTGGTGCAGCACCGTGTCGTGGCGGACCATGGAGGTCAGCATGCGAATGTGCAGGTTCTGATTCGAACCGATCTCCGAAATCACGAACGGCGCGCACAAGCGGTCGCTCCACTGGTAGTCGTCGCGGCGGATGTAACGCGTGCGTTCGATGAACTTCTGATACACGCTGTGCACCAGCGTTCGATCCTTCGGGCTGTACGCTGCGACGAGAATCGCGTCGTAGTCCAGTAGCTCCTCGTGACGACGTGCAAAGAGGTCGGTGCCTTGCTTGATGATGCAGCGGTACTCGCCCGGCGGACCGACCTCGATGGGGCATACGTCACACGCGATGCATCGATGCACGTGCTCGTTGTTCATCTCGATGATGTCGAACGTCGCCTGGCCGTCGCGAGCACTGACCTTCTCGAGGATATCCCGCATCATCGCCGCGCCTTTGCGCTCTTCGTCGTCCTGCAGCATCCACACGGCAACACGCACGTTGTCGACCAGCGGACGGCTGGCGCCGCTCTTCAGCAGCTTGGCAACTTTCGCAACGCGCATGCCGGTGCCGATGCAGGTATCGATGCCGTAGGCGTCCTTGGGGAACGTCCCCACGTCACCGGCTACTGCCGTGCCGCCGTACTGGCTGGTCGTCGAGCTGTCGTTGCCGACTGGCAGCATGCCGAGGTTTCCGGCGTCGACAATCTGGTAGATCAGCGTGGTTTCCTGGCCACCGTTGCGCTTCGCGCCGACCGTCACGCCGGCGAATACCTTGCCGCGAATGTGGGCGCGGCACTGCTCGTCGCGCGAGACGAACTCGATGAAGCTCTGGGCCAGCGATCCGCGATCGCCGAAGTAGACCGGACCCGACAACACGATACCGTCACTCCAGAGCACGGCCTCTCGCAGCTCGTCCTCGTTGACGATGCCGCCTGCCGCCGGGAAATGACTGGCCAGCCCACAGTAGCGCGTCTCGACTTCGGGCACGGTATCGTGCGCCGCCCAGAGGGCAGCCGCGAGGGCACCCTCCGAATTGCTCAAGCCGCGATCTCCCCGGGCGGACCGCAGCTCACGGAACATCTCGTCGAAAGGCTTGCCGTCGGCGCGGCCCTTCTCGAAGAACTCGTGGAGAATGATATTCGACTGCTCGGTGAGATAAGCTTCCAGCGCTTCGCGGTCGCCGAGTGCGGCCAGCTCATCCATGAACTTTCGTCGCCCTGCTCCGAAACGCGCATTACGCAAGCTGGCAGAGACACCGAGAAGGTTGATGGTTGTCATGGTACGGGGCAGCCTCGTGTGAAAGCAGAAGACGCAGGAGTTGATGCAACCAGGCCAGGTCATCGGCGGCGTCGCGCGTACCGCTGGCGCCGGGCCAAGGCCATGCGCGTCACCACGTTTCTTGCACATCCCCGGCAGCGGAAGTTTGCCCGATAGTTGCTTTACTATCAACAGCAAACGTCGCTCCGAAGTGTCTGAACCTGTGGCGGACAAGGCACTCCGAGAGGCTCCCCAGAGCGGCCTCGAGAGCGTCGTCAACCGCACTTCATCGGTGCATCGAGCAGGCCCTGCAACGGAGATTCAGGCCGCGCTGCACGGTGCTCGCGCGGCGCCCTGGCCGGCCTTCCCTCGTGCACGGTTCCGGGGCGCCCGCCGACCGTTCACACCGGCTTCAGGTGCAGCCGGCGCGTCGACCGCTCGGCGGACCCCCGGCTTGATCGAACAGGGCACGCCTGTGGCTAGCGCAATTCCCGCGCCCGTCGATGAACGAGGGCTTACCCTGCCGCAACGCGTCGGAAAGGAGCATGAGAGGTAAGGCTGGGGGATAGGGCGGACGGGCGACTGAGGGATTACGTTTTTGACCAGTGGTCAAGAGGTAATCCCTCGGTCGCCTGTCGGGGGCTCGCCCTCAGGCCGGTGCGTTGGGTGGCGTGGTGGCTTGCCCGAGTGCCGCGTAGCTCTCCGGGTCGAGCGCGCGCAGCTCGGCCAGCGCGCGTTCGGCCTCCGCGCGATCGAGGCGACTGATGGCGAAGCCGACGTGCACGATGACGTAGTCCCCGACCACCGCCTCCGGCACGAAGGCGAGGTTGACCCGCTTGACCACCCCACCGAAGCTGACCCGCCCGCTGCGCGTCAGCGCGTCGCCGTCTTCGTCGGCGAGGTCGAGAATGCGGCCGGGGACAGCGAGACACATGACGCTACCTCGTGGCGTGCAGGCGGCTGGCGGCGACGACCACCTGGCCGAGTGCGATGCCGCCGTCGTTGGGCGGCACCTGCCGATGAGTGTAAACGCGAAACCCCGCCTGTTCGAGGCGCGCCGTCACCGCCTCGCTCAGCAGCCGGTTCTGGAAACAGCCGCCGCTGAGGCACACGCGCTCGAGGCCGGCGCGCTCGGCGACGGCCAGCGCGGCGCCGGCCAGCGCGTGGTGGAAACGGCGCGCGAGATCGGCGACCGGCACGCCCGCGCCGCGGCCGTCGAGCAACGCTTCGACCAGCGGTCCCCAGTCGAGACGCCAGGGCGTCTCGCCAGTCAGTAAGGGCAGCGGCAGCGCGCCCGCGGCCCGGCTCGCGTGCGCGGCGTGCTCGAGACGCATCGCGGCCTCGGCCTCGTAGCTCGCCACCTCGCACAGGCCGAGCAGCGCGGCGACGGCGTCGAACAGGCGGCCCATGCTGGTCGTCGCCGGCGCGTTCAGGCCGCGCTCCAGCAGCCGGGCGAGATTGCGCCGCGCGCGCGCGTCGAGGCTCGCACCCGCGGCGCGGGTGTCGCGACCGAGCGCGTGCAGCAGGGCGAAGGCGGCGCGCCGCGGCTCGCGCACGGCCGCCTCGCCGCCGGGCAGCGCGAACGCGCGCAGGGTCGCGATGCGCCGCGCGTCACGGCGCGCGGCATCGAGACACTCGCCGCCCCACACGGTACCGTCGGCGCCGGCCCCGGTGCCGTCCCAGGCCAGTCCCAGCACGCGCCCGTGCAGCCCGTGCTCGGCCATGCAGGCGGCGACGTGGGCGTGGTGGTGCTGGACCCGGAGCGGCGCGCCGTGCGCGCAGGCGTAACGGCTGGAGGTGTAGTCCGGATGCATGTCACAGGCCATGTCCTCGGCGCGCACCTGGTAGAGCCGCTGCAGCGCCTCGACCGCGTGCTCGAAGCGCGACACGGCGGCCTCGCTGTCCAGATCGCCCAAGTGCTCGCCGAGATGCACGCGGTCGCCCGCGGCCAGCGCAACCGCCCCCTTGAGCTGCGCCCCGACACCGAGCACGGCACGTCCCGCCGGCAGCGTCGTGCCGAGCGGCAGCGGCAGCGGGGCGTAGCCGCGCGCCCGGCGCAGCACGGTCATGCCGCCCACCATCGGGCGCACCACCGAGTCGTCGAGCGGGCGCACGATGGCGCGGTCGTGATCGAGGAAGCAATCCGCGACGTCGGCGAGGGCGTGGCGTGCACCGGCCGCGTCGATCGCGAGCGGTTCGCCGGCACGGTTGCCGCTGGTCGCGACCAGCGGCGTCCCCGCACCCGCGGCGAGCAGGTCATGCAGCGCCGTGGTCGGCAGCATGACCCCGAGCTCCGCGCAGCCGGGCGCCACCGCGTCGCAGGCGCGTGCCTGCGCGCGCCGTTCGAGCAGCACGATCGGCGCCTCGGGCGAAGCCAGCAGCCGCGCCGCCTCGGCGTCCACCACGCAGTCGCGCGCGGCGTCATCGAGATCGGCGTAGAGCACGGCGAACGGCTTGCCGCCGCGCCGCTTGGCGCGGCGCAGGCGCATGACGGCCTCGGCGTCGTCGGCGCGCACCGCCAACTGGTAGCCGCCCAGCCCCTTCAAGGCGACGATGCGGCCGCCGGCCAGCGCGCCGATCGCGGCCGCGAGGGCGTCATCCGCCGCGGCGAGTCGGCGCCCGTCCGGCGCCAGCAGCGCGAGGCGCGGCCCGCAGGCCGCACAGCACAGCACCTCGGCGTGGTAGCGCCGGTCATGTGGATCGTCGTACTCCGCGCGGCAGGCCGCGCAAAGCGGAAACGCGCGTTGGGTGGTGTGCGCGCGGTCCCAGGGCATGCGCTCGACGATGCTGTAACGCGGGCCGCAGTCGGTACAACTGGTGAACGGGTAGCGGTAGCGGCGCGCGGCGGGATCGCGCACCTCGGCGAGGCAGGCCGGGCAGATCGCCGCGTCCGGCGGCACCAGCGCACCGGCCGGTCCGTCGTCCAGGCTCTTGGCGATAACGAAGCCGGCGTCACCGCGCGGCGCCAGCCAGCGGCGCGCGAGCGACTCGACGACCGCGCGCGGCGGCGCCTCCTCGCGCAGGCGCGAGACCAGCGCGGCGAGCGCGTCGCGCTCGCCCTCGGCCTCGATGCGCACGCCGCCGGCCACGTTGCGTACGTGGCCGCTGAGGCCGAGCCCGCTGGCGAGACGACACACGAAGGGGCGGAACCCGACGCCCTGCACGAGGCCATGCACGTCCAGGCACAGGCGCGCGCGGCTCAGGTCTCGACCTCGACGCTCTTGAGCAGGATGTCCTGCGCGTTGGGATGAGTGACGTCGTCCGAGGTCTCGATGTCGATCCGCGCGCCCTCGGCCGGTGTGCCGGGTGCGGCGACGGCGAAGTGCTCCTCGAAGTGTGCCGGCGACATGTGCGACAGCGCCCCCAGCCAGACCTCGATGGCGACCGCGCGCCGTCCACCGTGCTCGGCGACGACGGCCGCGATCTTGCGCATGAGATCGCGCATCAGGCCCGCTTCGTGCACGCCACCTCCTCGCCGCGCAGCAACGCGCAGACCTCGTCCACCACCGTCTCGGCGGCCGCCGCGACCGGTGCCGACAACCCCTGCCCGCTGCTGAAATCCGCGCCCTCGATACCGTACAGCCGGCACGCGGCGGGCAGCCGGCCGAGCGCGCGCGCGAGCTCGATCGCCTCGGCCACGCTGAAGGCATGCGTCGAGTAGCTGAAGAAGCCGCGTGGCACCGGCGTGGCCGCGGCATCGATGCGATGCACGGTACCCGGCACCGCGCCCGAGGCCACGGCGTCGAACAGCCACACCTGCGGGGCATCGCTCATCGATTCGATCAGCGCTGCGCCTTCACCGCTCGCCTCGCTCACCGCCAGGCCGGGCAGGTCGAGCGCGGCGAGGCGCGCAGCGATGAACGGACCGACCCCGTCGTCACGGCGCCAGGCGTTGCCGATCCCGATCGCGAGCACGCTGCTCACGGTGTGCGCTCCACCGTCAGGTCGAGAAAGTGGCACGAGCAGGAGATGCACGGGTCGTAGTTGCGGATCGCCTGCTCGCACAGCCACTGCAGGCGATCGTCGTCCTCGTCCACGTGGGCCTCGACGAAGTGCCGCAGGTCGCTCTCTATGGTCGGCTGGTTCTGCGAGGTCGGCGGCACGATCACGGCGTCGCTGATGAGCCCGTCGTCAGCGACCGTGTAACGGTGATAGCAGATCCCGCGCGGCGCCTCGGTGCAGCCGTGGCCGGTGCCGGCGCGCACCGTGTAGTCGCCCACCGCGCGCGCGGGCGGCGCGTAGGCCTCGACGATGGCGAGCGCCTCCTCGAACGCGTGCAGCACTTCGAGCGCGCGCACCACGATGCTCTGGAACGGGTTGCGGCATACCGGGCCCAGGCCGGCCTCCTGCGCCGCGGCCTGCACCCGCGGGCTCAGCCGATCGAAGTTCATCGCGTAGCGCGCCAGCGGGCCGACGAAGTAGTTGCCGCGCGCCCGCAACCGCGCGTGCAGCGAGGTCGAGTGCGCGACGTGCACCTCCTCGAAGTGATCGTCGAAATCGGCGATGGCGATGTCGAGCCCTGCGCTCGACACCAGGCGTCCTTCGTTGAACGGGTACTCGTGCGGGTGGCGCAGCGCGACGAACTCGTAGTCCTGCTCGAAGTCGGGGAAGTCGAGGCCGGCCGCCCAGCGCACGGTCTCCTCCGCCGCCTCGATACCCCACGCGAGATCGGCGCGCAGCGCGTCCAGCTCGGCGCGGCGCGGTACGCGGTAGAAGCCGCCGACGCGCACGTTGATCGGGTGAATCTCGCGACCGCCGACGGCCGTCATCAGCGCGTTGCCGATCTTCTTCATGCGCAGGCCGCGCTCGACCACCTGCGGGTGATCCCTGGCCATCTCGATCGCGCTCGGGTAGCCGAGGAAGTCCGGCGCGTGCAGCATGTAAATGTGCAGCACGTGGCTCTCGATCCACTCGCCGCAGTAAATCAGGCGGCGCAGCGCACGCAGGGCGCCCTCGACGCGAACGCCGAAGATGTCTTCCATCGCGTGCACCGCGCCCATCTGGTAGGCGATCGGGCAGATGCCGCAGATCCGCGCGGTGATGTCCGGCGCCTCGGCATACTCGCGGCCGCGCAGGAAGGCCTCGAAGAAGCGCGGCGGCTCGAAGATGCGCAGCTCGCACTCGCTCACGCGCCGGCCGTCGATCTTCACGTACATCGCACCCTCGCCCTCGACGCGGGCGAGGTAGTCAACCTTGATCGTCTTGCTGCTCATGCTGCTCGGAGGCGTTGCGGAAGGGCTCGGACCAGGCGTTGAAGCCGCGGAAGGCGCGCCTGAGGCCGGCCGACGTCGCGCCCAGGGCCTGCCACTGCCGGCCCAGGGCGTCGGTGTTGGGGGTCTCCATCGGCCCGTAGCAGCCGTAGCAGCCGCGGTCGTAGGCCGGGCAGATGGCGCCGCAGCCGGCATGCGTCACCGGACCCAGGCAAGGTGTGCCGTGCGCCACCATCACGCACACCGTGCCGCGCAGCTTGCACTCCACGCACACGCTGTGGGCCGGGGTCACCGGCGGGCGCCCGGCGAGAAAGGCGCTCAGCACCTCGAGCAGCTGCACCTTGTTGATCGGGCAGCCGCGCAGCTCGAAGTCGACCGCCACGTGCGCGGCGATCGGCGTCGACTCGGCGAGGGTCTCGATGTACTCGGGGCGCGCGTAGACGATGTCGACGAACTCGCGCACGTCGGCGAAGTTGCGCAGCGCCTGGATGCCGCCGGCGGTGGCGCAGGCGCCGATGGTGACCAGCACCTTCGACTGCGCGCGGATGGCCTGGATGCGCTCGGCGTCGTGGGCGGTGGTGATCGATCCCTCGACCAGCGACAGGTCGTAGGGCCCCTCGACGACGGCGCGCGAGGCCTCGGGGAAGTTGGCGATCTCGATCGCGCCCGCCACCGCGAGCAGCTCGTCCTCGCAGTCGAGCAGGCTCAGCTGGCAGCCGTCGCAGGAGGCGAACTTCCACACCGCGAGTTTGGGTTTCGGGGCAGTGGTGGTGCTCATGTCACAGCTCGCGCACCTCGAACCAGGGCGCGGCGCGCGCGTAGTCGAACACCGGACCGTCACGGCACACGAAGGCCGGCCCGTACTGACAGTGTCCGCAGAAGCCGAGCGCGCACTTCATGTTGCGCTCGAGCGAGACGTGGATGTCGCTGTTCGCCATGCCGCGCGCGGCGAGCTCGATCACGCTGTAACGCATCATGATCTCCGGGCCGCACAGCATCGCGGTCGCGTTGGCAGCATCGAAGCCGGCGCGGCGCACCAGCTGGGTCACCACGCCGACGTTGCCGTACCAGTCCGGCGCCGCGCGATCGACGGTGACGTAGACCTCGACGTCGAGGCGCGCACTCCAGCTCTCGAGCTCACGCCGGTACAGCGTGTCCGCGGGCATGCGCGCGCCGTACAGCAGCACCACGCGACCGTAGTCGCCGCGGCAGGCGAGCACGTGGTAGATGGCCGGGCGCAGCGGCGCCAGCCCGATGCCGCCGGCGACGAAGACGACGTCACGGCCGCGCGCGGCCTCCAGCGGCCAGGCCGAGCCGAACGGTCCGCGCACCCCGACCGATGCGCCGGGGGCGAGCGCCTCCAGTGCGCGCGTGACCGTGCCGACCGCGCGCACGGTGTGCACCAGCGATTCCGGTGCCGCCGGGTCGCCCGAGATCGAGATCGCGCTCTCGCCACGGCCGAAGGCGTAGAGCATGTTGAACTGTCCCGGTGCGAAGGCGAGCCCCCCGCCATCGTCCGCCTCCAGCACCAGGGTGAAGGTGTCGGCGGTGTCCGCATGCCGCTCGCGCACGCTGAACACGCGCGGCGCCATCGGCTGCGGCGCGGCCGCCGCGGCTGCGAACCCGGCCGCGGCGGTCGTCACCTGGCGCCCGCCTCGCCCGGGTTGCCGTACATGTCGGCGAGCTGCAGCTGGGCCGCCTGCAGGCGTTCCTGCATGACCGCGGCGAAGCGTTTCATGAGGTCGTAGCCGAGGGCGGGATCGGCGTCGCACTTGCCGCGCAGGCACACCGCGTCGAGCGCGAAGGCACGCGTCGCGACCAGCGCGCGCGCATCGTAGTGCCACTGGTAAGGGGTGACCAGCCACGAGGCACCGAGCACGTCGCCGGCATCCAGGGTGTCGATCATGAGGCGACCGTTGCCCGGCACCGGGAACTCGAGCGCGACCTTGCCGTCGCGCAGCAGGTAGAAGAAGTCGGCCGCGCCGCCCTGGCTGAAGATGGTCTCGCCGGCGGCGAAGCTGACGTTGCGCGCACAGCCGGTCAGCAGCGCGAGGTAGTCGGGCGGCAGCCCCTGGAAGAACGGGTGGGTGGCGAGATAGCGCTCCAGGCCCTGGATGCTCATGGTTCGGGCTCCTGCGCGGGTGCGTCGCGCAGGGCGCGCACTTCCGCGGTGATGTCGATGCCGACCGGGCACCAGCTGATGCAGCGCCCGCAGCCGACGCAGCCCGATTCGCCGAACTGCTCGTGCCAACCCGACAGCTTGTGCGTCAGCCACTGGCGGTAGCGCGAACGGGCGCTGGCGCGCACGCTGCCCCCGTGCAGGTGGGTGAAGTCGAGGGTGAAGCACGAGTCCCAGCGCCGCCAGCGCTCGGCATGATCGCCGGTGACGTCGGTCACGTCCTCGACCGTGGTGCAGAAGCAGGTCGGGCAAACGAGGGTGCAGTTGGCGCAGGTCAGGCAGCGCGCGGCGACGTCGTCCCAGCGCGGGTGCTCGGGGTTGTCGGCGAGCAGCGCGGGCAGTCCCTCGGTCTCCATGTGGCGGCCCTGCGCCGCTGCCGCACGCGCCACCGCCGCGTCGGCGGCCGCGCACTCGGCGGCGTCCGCCGCGCGCGCCGGCAGCCCGGCGAGCACCTCCGCGCCGGCCGCGCTGCCGGCCTCGACCAGGAAGCCGTGACGGCCGTCGTCGAGAAGCTCGGTCAGCGCGAGGTCGTAGCCCGACTGCGCGCGCGGGCCGCTGTCCATGGAGACGCAGAAGCAGGTGCCGCCGGCCTGGCCGCAGTTGACCGCGACCACGAACACGCCGGCGCGGCGGCGCGCGTAGTGCGGATCGACGAAGCGATCGCCGAGCAGCACGCGGTCCTGCACCGCCATCGCGCGCAGCTCGCAGGCGCGCACGCCGAGCAGCGCGCGCCGCGGCGGGTCGTCGGCCGGTGTCTCCATCACCAGGCGTTCACCCTCGCGGCGTACGTCCTGCAGCCTGACCCGCGGCGCGTGCAGGAACGGCTTCCAGGAACCCGGACCGAGGTTGTAGCCGAACAGCGCCGCGTCACCACGCTCGACCAGGCGGTAATGTCCGCCGTCCTGCTCGTCGCCGACCCCTGCGGGCAGGTCCGCACTCGACGCGATCGGCTCGTAGACCACCGCACCGCCGGCTACCGTCGGGCCGACCACTTCGTAGCCGCGCCCGGCGAGCGCCGCGATCAGGGCATCCAGGTCGGAGCGCTCCAGGTAGTGCGCCGGCGGGCTAGTGCTCATGCCGAGCGAGTGTAGCGCAAGCGATCGCGGCCCGGCATTGCGGGATCCCGATCCCCGTCAGCAGATGCGCGGAAGCTGTTCTCCGCTCGGCAGCGCGAGCCGGCGCAGCGTGCCGATCTCGCTCTCGTAACTGACCCGCCCGGCCACGCCCGCCGTGCAGCGCCCAATCACGGCCGCGCCACCGCACACGCTCTCCCGCTGCAGCAGCGCCAGCGTGCGCGCGGCGTCCGCCGCGGGCACCACCACCAGCATGCGTCCCTCGCACGCGACGAACAGGGGATCGATGCCGAGCAGCTCGCAGGCGCCGGCGACGTCCTCACGCAGCGGCACCGCGCGGCGCTCGAAGTCGAGCTGCAGCCCGGCGCCGCGGGCGATCTCGATCAGCACCGCGCCGAGTCCGCCGCGCGTGAGATCGCGCAGGCAATGCACCTCGATCCCGGCCGCCAGCAGCTTCAGTACCGGCGCCGCCAGCGATGCGCAGTCGCTCTCGATCGCGGGCTCGAAGTCGAGCCCCTCGCGTGCGGCCATCACCGCCATGCCGTGCCGGCCGATGTCGCCACTGACGATCAGCACGTCGCCGGCGCGCACGCTTGCCGGCGCGATCGCGCCCGGTGCGACGACCTCGCCGACGCCGGTCGTGTTGAGATAGAGCCCGTCGCCCTTGCCGCGATCGACGACCTTGGTGTCGCCGGTGACGATGGCGACCCCGGCCTGCGCCGCCGCGCGCCGCATGGAGTCGACGATCGCGCGCAGGGATGCGAGCGGGAAACCCTCCTCGATCACGAAGCCGGCACTCAGCCAGCGCGGGCGCGCGCCGCACATCGCGAGATCGTTGACCGTGCCGCACACCGCGAGGCTGCCGATGTCGCCGCCGGGAAACACCAGCGGGCGCACCACGTAGCTGTCGGTGGTCATCGCCAGGCGCCCGGGCTCGACCTCGAGCACCGCGCCGTCATGCGCGGCGTCCAGCCACGGGTTGGCGAAGGCCGGGCGGAACACCTCGTCGAGCAGCGCCTGGCCGAGCGCGCCGCCACCGCCGTGCGCGAGCTGCACCGTCGTCGGCGCGCCGTCCGGCAGCGGACAGGCCGCCGCGTCGTCAGGCGGGGGCGAGGTCACGGTAACGGTAGTAGGCCGCGCAGGCGCCCTCGGACGAGACCATCGGCGCACCCAGCGGATGCTCCGGCGTGCAGCGCGTCCCGAACGCGGGACAGTCGCCGGGGCGCCGGCGTCCCTGCAGGATGGCGCCACTGATGCACTCACCGCTGTCGGCAGCGCCGGTCTCCGGCAGGGTGAAGCGCCGCAGCGCGTCGAAGCCGGCATAGCGCGCACGCAGCCCGAGCCCGCTCGCGGGCAGCTCGCCCATGCCGCGCCAGGTGCGCGCGACCGGCTCGAACACGCGCTGCAGCGCGTCGCGTGCCGCCGCGTTGCCGCCGGCGCGCACGGCGCGGGCATAGCGGTTGCCGACCTCGACCCGGCCCGCTTCGATCTGCTCGACGCAGTGCTCCAGGCCGGCCAGGATGTCGAGCGGCTCGAAGCCGGTGACGACGATCGGCACGCGGTGGCGGGCCGCGATGGCGTGGTACTCCTCGACACCCATCACGCTGCACACGTGCCCGGCGGCGAGCACGCCCTCGATGCGCCGGTCCGGCGCCGCCAGCACTGCCTCCAGCGCGGGCGGCACGCGCACCAGCGCCGAGAGCAGGGAGAAGTTCTCGAGCCCGGCGCGCTCGGCGGCGAGCACGGCGGCGGCGTGGGTCGGCGCGGTGGTCTCGAAGCCGACCGCGAACAGCACCACCTCGGTGTCCGGCCGCTCTGCCGCGATGCGCACCGCGTCGAGCGGCGAGTAGATCGCGTGCACCGCACCGCCACGCGATTTCGCCGCCAGCAGGTCGCCCTTCGAGCCCGGTACGCGCAGCATGTCGCCGAAGCTCGCGAGCAGCGTGCGCGGCCGTTCGGCGAGCGCGATGGCGGCGTCGATCAGCGCCGTCGGCGTGACGCAGACCGGGCAGCCGGGTCCGTGCACGAAGCTGAGGTCGGGACCGGTCAGCGCCTCCAGCCCGTAGCGCACGATGGCGTGGGTCTGGCCGCCGCAGATCTCCATCACCGTGCGTGGCCGGGTCAGGCGTGCGCGAATGCGTGCGGCGGCGGCATGCGCCAGCGTGCTGTCACGGTAAACGTCGACGTAGTCCACCGCGCCATCCTACGCGCGCCACCGCGGCGCGTGCCACCCCGGCCGCGTCCGCCCCGCGCGGCACGCCCAGCCGGGCGCTCAGCCGCCCTCCGCGGCCTGTTCGACGGCGGACAGCACGCGCAACAGGTTGCCGCTCCAGATCCGCGCCAGGTCGGCTTCGTCGTAGCCGGCATCGACGAGGTGCGCGGTGATCGCGGGGATCATCGAGACATCGTGCATGCCGGTAACCCCGCCGCCGCCGTCCCAGTCGGCACCGACGCCGGTTGCGTGCGGCCCGGCGACGCTGAGCACGTGCTCGAAGTGCGCCATGTAGTCTTCGAAGGTCGCGCTGCTGCGGCCGAACTCGGCGTCGATCGCCCGCAGGCTCGCGCCGAAGGTCTCCAGCGGCATCGGCTCGCCGCTGGCGTCGGCCGCGCGCAGGGCTTTCACGAACGTGCCCAGCGCCGCCTGTCGCGCGGCGTTCTCGGGGAACGCGGTGAGGTAGGCGCCGAGCGAGTTCATCTGGATCACACCGCCGTCCGCGGCGATCTTCCGCAGCAGGCGATCATCGACGTTACGCGGATGGTCGAAGACGTCCTTCGCGCCCGAGTGCGACAGGATCACCGGCGTGGTCGAGAGCGCGAGCATCTGCTCCAGTGCCAGGTCATGCGCGTGGGAGGCATCGATGATCATGCCGAGCCGGTTGGCCTCGCGCACCAGCGCCTCGCCGAGCGGTGAGAGGCCGTTCCAGCGCGGACCGGCGGCGTCGGTGGAGCTGTCGGCGAACTGGTTGTTACTGCTGTGCACGATCCCCAGCATGCGCACGCCGTGGTCGTAGAAGTGCTGCAGGCGGGACAGGTCCTCGCCGAGCGGGTAGGCATTCTCGATGCTGAGGTAGACCACGTGCCGGCCGGACGCCACGATACGCGCCGCGTCGTCGGCGCGGGTGGCGAGCGCGAACGCAGCGGGATGCTCGGCGACCATCCGCTCGATGACCCCCAGGCGGCGCGTGGCGCTCTCCCACGCCTGCGCGTAGCCGCTCGCGGTGAGTTCGCCCTGCGGCGTGAACACGACCCAGAAGCCACCGTCGAGACCACCCGCCTGCATGCGCGGCAGGTCGACCTGGCAGTAATCGTGCGTCGCGTCGTGGCGGCGGGTGATGTCGAAGCCGCCCAGGGACAGCCGGATCGGCGTGTCCAGATGTGAATCAAGGGTCAGCAGTCGCGCGTGGGGTTCGGCAATGCCGGCAGCAGGTTCGGTGCCCTGCACCGGGCCCGTCAGCACGAGCAGCAAGGCGAGCAGGATGCCTGGTGTGGAAGCTCTCATGCGTTGAGGGCGTCCAGCACCTGCGGCAGCGTCGCCGCGTACTTGCCGACGTCCGGCAGGCGGCCCATGCTGACTCGCGACCATTGCGTGTAGTCGCGGTAGATGCCCCGGATCAGCACGCCGCGCGCCGCCATCTCGCTGCGAAACGCCTCCGCGTCCAGGGTACCCAGGTCGACGAAGAGAAAATTTGTCTGCGACGGCAGCGAGCGCAGTCCGTTGTCCCGGATCGCGGCCTCCGCCATCTCGCGCGCCTCGACGATGGCGGCTTTGGAACGGGCCATGAACTCAAGGTCGTTGTAGCTCGCCAGCGCCGCCGCCACCCCCGCCTGGTTGAGCGCGTAGTCACCGAGGCTGAAGGCGTCGACCATGGCGATGATCTCGGGATGGCCGACCATGTAGCCGACCCGCAGGCCGGCGAGTCCGTAGATCTTGGAGAACGTGCGCGCCACGGCGACCTTGTGACCGGCGCGCACGAGGTCGGCCATGGAGTTCGTTTCCGGATCGTCGGTGAGCTCGTTGTAGGCCTCGTCGACCAGCACGATGGCCTTCTCGGAGGCCTTCACGCAGAACGCGCGCAGGGCCGCGGCGTCGAGTAGCAGCCCGGTGGGATTGTTGGGGTTGGTGACGTGGACGAGCGCGGTGCGCTCGTCGATGTGATCGTAGAGGGCATTCAGATCGATGCCGAGATCGGGCACTTTCGGCAGCCGTCGCAGCACCGCGCCCTGGCGGCCGGCGGCGAGCACCGTGGTGTCCCAGAACAGGTCCGGACCCAGGATCTCGCCGTGGCGCGACGCGGCCACCGCGAGCGAGGTGAGCACGCCGCTGGAGCCCGAGCTGAGCGCGACGTGCGCCGTGCTCAGGCCGTGGTGCTCGGCGATCATCGCCTTCAGGCGCTTGACGTTGTCGCCCACGTAGTAGGCGCCGTAGCCGGCGGCGTCGGCGATCGCCCGGCGCGCCTTCGCGCTCGGACCGACCGGGTTCTCGTTGGCGTTGAGCTTGGCGACGCCGTGCGGCGGGGAGCCGGTGAGCACCGGCGCGGCGGTGTCGGCCCGCGCCGCCGGCAGGCGCGCAACACCGGCGGCGCCCGCGGCGACGAGGCCGAGCCTGAGGAAATCGCGTCGATCACTGCGGTCGGGCATGCTGTCCTCCGGGAACGGGTTGATGGTCGGCGAGCGGCGCGCGTCCGCGCCGCTCACCCTTCGAGCCCCTTGGCGAACATCACCATCGAGACCAGCAGCAGGTAGACGCCGAAGACGCGTTTCAGCAGGCGGTCGTCGAGGCGATGCGCCCAGCCGACGCCGACCGGCGCGGTAAGCAGCGAGAGACCGCTGATGACCGCGACTGCCGGCAGGTTGACGTGCCCGAGCGAGCCGTACAGCGCGTGCGGCTGCCCGAGACCGAGCAGGAGAAATCCGGTCGCGCCGGTCAGGCCGATGACGAAACCGATGCCGGACGCGGTGGCCACCGCCTGGTGAATGGGTCGGCCACGGCTGACCATGGTGATCACCGTGACGGTGCCGCCGCCGATGCCGAGGATGGACGAGAACGCGCCCAGTCCCGAGGCCAGCGCCGCGCGCCCGAGGCCGCTCGGCATGGCCGCGCCCTGCGGATGCGCAACGAACCGATCCGGGAACAGGAAGTAGCCGGCGTACAGCAGCACGCCGGCGCCGAACAGGATGAACAGCAGCGTGGCGTCGACGTGGGAGGCAATGGCGACGCCGCCGACGACACCGAGGAAGACCCACAGCGCCCAACCGCCGATGACCTCGAAATCGACCGCGCCCCGGCGCCTGTGCGCCTGCAGGGCGCGCGCCGTGGAGATCGTGATGCAGGCGAGCGAGGTGCCGATGGCGGTGTAGATGAGCTCGGTGCGGCTGGCGACGTGGGCGTCGAGCACGGTGACCAGCGCCGGCACGATGACGAAGCCGCCGCCATTGCCGAACAGGCCGGCAGTCAGCCCGGCGATGGCGCCCGCGAGGCACAGGGCGAGCAATAGAATCAGGTCGTGCGGCAGGGCCATCGAGTCCGGCACCGGCAAGCTTTACGAGGGCGATGTCGGACTCAGCTACAAGTTTCGTGCCAGCGCGGCTACCGTGCACCGGGCGCGCAGCGCGCGGCCTGCATCGATCCGGTGAAGCACCAGCACCGCGCACGCCGTGCCCCGCAACACGGCGCGCCTGCGCGATCGTGGTGCGGCCGGTGGCCTCACGGCCGCGTCGGCCGGTGTACCGATGGCGCCGCTGCCGCGCTCGTCCGCGGCGTACGGGAGGCGACTACTCCATCGCCAGGATCAGGCTGCGCACCACCGGGTAGATCTCGCGTTGCCAGCGCTTGCCGTTGAACACGCCGTAGTGCCCGGCATTGGCCTGCAGGTGGTGGCGCTTCAGGTGCGGCCTGAGCGAGCTGCACAGGTCATGCGCGGCCGCGGTCTGGCCGAGCCCGCAGATGTCGTCGCGCCCGCCCTCGACCGTCAGCAGCGCGGTATGGCGGATCGCGCCGGGATCGACCGGGCGGCCGCGGAAGGTGAACTCACCGCGCGCCAGGTCGGCGCGCTGGAAGACCCGGTCGACGGTCTCGATGTAGAACTCCTCGGTCAGGTCGAGGACCGCGAAGTACTCGTCGTAGAAGGTCTTGATGGCCTCCGCCTGCTCGGTCTCGCCGGCGGCGAGGTGGCCGTACAGCCGCAGGTGGGTGGCGCGGTGGCGATCCATGTTCATGCTCATGAAGGCGACCAGCTGCACGAAGCCCGGATACACGCGCCGGCCGCCGCCCGGATGCCGCGCCGGCACGCGCGAGATCAGCGAGCCCTCGAACCACGACAGCGACTTCTTCACCGCCAGCTCGTTGACCTCGGTCGGACTCTCGCGCGGGTCGATGGGCCCGGCCATCAGCGTCATCGAGCGCGGCGTCGCGGGGTTGCGCTCCTCCGACATCACCGCGACCGCGACCAGCGCCTGCACGCAGGGCTGACAGACCGCGAGGATATGCCCGCCAGGTCCGATCTCCTCGAGGAAGCGGATGAGGTAGGCGATGTACTCGTCGACCCCGAAACGGCCCGCCTCCAGCGGCACGTCGCGACCGTTGGCCCAGTCGGTGATGTAGACGTCGTGATCGGCCAGCAGCGTCTCCACGGTGCCGCGCAGCAGCGTCGCGAAATGCCCCGACAGGGGCGCGACGACCAGCACGCGCGGCTGTCCGGCCACGTCGTCCTTGGCGAAATGCAGCAGGCGGCCGAACGGCAGGTCGAGCGCGACCTCTTCGCGCACCGCGACCTCGCGACCGCCGCTTTCGACCGCGGTGATGCCGAAATCGGGGCGCGTGTGGCTGAGCTCGTAGCGCCCGAGCATCTCCAGCGCGGCGGCGAAGGTGCGGCCGAAGTAGGTCGCGCCGCCCCAGCGCACCCCGGCGCTTGCCGCGTGCAGGCTGCGGGCCAGCGAGCGGATCGGCGCCAGGAAGTCGTCCTGCATCTGATAAGCGTCGTAAATCATAGGGTTACCCGCCAATTAGAGCGCCGCTTGTTGCGCCGCAGAATGAAATGCTGGCACCCATTGTTGCGCTGCGAGATGATGGCGGCAAGCAGCACGATCGCAAGGACGATACGCATGGCCCGCGCGCAACTCACTCTCTCCTCGAAGAACTACTCGTCGTGGTCGCTGCGCGGCTGGCTGCTGTGCCGCATGGCCGGCCTCGAGTTCGACGAGGTTCCGGTCGACCTCGACCATGCCGACACGCGCCAGGAGCTGCTGCTGCTGTCGCCCTCGGTGCTGGTGCCGCGCCTGTTACACGACGGCGTGGCCGTGTGGGACACCCTCGCGATCGCCGAGTACCTCGCCGAGCTCGTACCCGAAGCCGGCCTGCTGCCGACCGACCGCGCCGCGCGCGCGCTGTGCCGCTCGGTCTCCGGCGAGATCCATTCGGGCTTCTACAACCTGCGCTCGGCGCTGCCGATGAACCTCAAGGCGCGCCACGCGTCGTTCAAGATCTTCTCCGGCGCGCGCCCCGACGTCGAGCGCGTGAAGGCGATCTGGACCGAGTGCCTGAACACCTGCGGCGGCCCGTACCTGATCGGCGACCGGCTCACCATGGCCGACGCCATGTACGCGCCGGTGTGCACCCGCTTCCGCACCTATGCCATCGAGCTGGAGGCGCCGCTGGCCGCCTACTGCGAGCGCATCTTCGAATGGCCGCTGATGCAGGAGTGGACCGCGGCGGCGCTCGCCGAGCCCGAGGAGATCGCCGAGCTCGACGTCGAGTTCTGAGCGCAGCGCTCACGCAACGGCGCGCGTGCCGCGACGCCGCGGCACGCGCAACCGGCCGAGACGGCGGTTCGGCCTAGCCTGCCGAGGAGGCCGAGAGCGGGCACAGCCCGCCGACGCTCTCCAGCCCCACCGCGTACACCAGCCGGCCGTAGCCGGTGAAGATGGCCGCGCGCCAGCCTATGGCCATGATCTCCGGCTCGCTGTAGTGCTCGCGCAACTCGGCGAACAGCGCGTCACCGATCTCGTGGTGATCGCGCGCCAGCGTGTCGGCAAAACGCAGCGCGGCCTTCTCGCGCGGCGTGAACAAGTCGCTGTGCTCGAACTGCGGCAGCGCCAACAGCATCTCGTCGCTCAAGCCCTGATCCCTCGCCGAGGCATACACGGCTTTCATTCAAAGGCTGCACTCGTTGACCAGCGCGACCTTGTGACGAATGAGCTCGGTCAGCTTGACGCTGATGCCGTCACCGTCGTTCATGATGTGCTTGTAGTAAAACGCGACAAAATCCTTGTACATCTCCGGCGTCTGCGCGAAGACCTGGATCCACTCCGAGCCGCCGAGCGCGTCGTCGCTCATCTTCATGGTCTCTTGCAGATCCTGGTCGAGCGCGTCGAACGGGATCTTGCTGATACGTGTCATGGCGTGACCTCCCCGGTTACTGCCTGCTGCCCATTGCAGACCAAATGCCGCCGCATTGGAAGCCCGCGCGGCCGCGCCGCTCAGCGCGGCGCGGCCGGGAGCGCGAAGGCGATCAGATGGTCGGCAGCCGGCGAGGCGCCGGTCCAGTGCCCGCCCACCGCGAGCACCACGTACTGGCGGCCGTCCTCGCGCACACGGTAGCTCATGGGTACCGCGGCCGATTGCGTCGGCAGCGCGAGCTTCGCCAGCTCGGTGCCGCTCGCGGCCTCGAACACGCGCAGGTGGTGATCGGCGGCGGCAGCGACGAAGACCAGCCCGGAGGCAGTCAGCAACGGTCCGCCGAAGCCGGGCGAGCCGGCGATAAAACGACCGACCAGCGGCACCAGGCCCTCCAGCGTACCCAGCGGTACCTGCCACAGGCGCTCGCCGCTGTTGAGGTCGACCGCCGCCAGGGTGCCCCACGGCGGCGCCGTGCACGGCGCGCCCAGCGGCGAGGTCAGCGGCTGCATGCGGATGCAGTAAGGCGTGCCGCGCTGCGGCATCTCCTTGCCCTGCCCGCTGCACTCGGCGCGCGGCACGAGGCGCGCCTGGAACGGCAGCCGGCTGTCGCTCGCGATCATGATGCCGCGCTCCGCATCGACCGCCGGCGAGCCCCAGTTGTTGCCGCCGATCGGCGCCGGGAACAGCACCGTGCCGCGGCTCGAGATGGGCGTGTAGATCGGACCGTGGTCGAGCGCCGCGATGGCGTCGCGGCAGGCGCCGCGATCCCACGGCGTCAGGCCCCAGGCGTCGTCGGGGCCGATGGTGAGCGGATGCAGCGGCGCCGGCTTGCGCGGGAACGGCTGCGTCGGCGCCAGGTACTCGCCCGGTACCGCACCGGCCTGCGGCGCCGGCCGCTCCTCCACGCCGAACAACGCGCGGCCGTCGCGCCGGTCGAGGACCCAGGTCAGGCCCATCTTGGTCACCTGCACCAGCGCCGGCACGCGCTCGCCGGCGACGGTCAGGTCGACCAGGGTCGGCTGCGCCGGCACGTCGAAGTCCCAGATGTCGTGATGCACGGTGGGCACGTGCCACACCACCTCGCCGCTGGCGGCGTCGAGCGCCACCACCGAGCTCGAGTAATGATCGAGATGCCCCTCGCGGTGACCGCCGTAGTAGTCCGGCGAGCTGTTGCCGGTCGGCACGTAGACGTGGCCGAGCGCCTCGTCCACCGCGATCACCGACCACACGTTGGTGGTGCCGCGCACGAAAGTGCCGTCGGCCTCGCGCGCCGCGTGCCCCGGCGCGACCGGGTTCCAGGCCCAGCGCAGCGCCCCGCTGCGCACGTCGTAGGCACGTACCACGCCGGCCGGCACGCCGGTGTCCCAGGCGTCGATGACGAAGGCGCCGCTCACCAGCAGGTCACCGATGATGGCCGGCGGACTGGTGATGCCGTAGTCGCGCGGCGCGAACGCACCCATGCCCGCGGAGAGATCGATTTCGCCACCGTCGGCGAAGTCCGCGCAGCGCTCGCCGGTCGCGCCGTCGAGCGCGATGATGCGCGCGTCCAGCGTCGGCGCGAAGATGCGGTGGCGGCAGCGCGCACCGGGGGCGGCGTCGGCATCCACCCAGCTCGACACGCCGCGGCAGTTGGTGACCACGGTGTGGCTGACGTCGACCTGCGGATCGTGCATCCAGATCTCGGCGCCGGTCTCCGGGTCGAGCGCGAACACGCGGTTGAACGGCGTGCAGTAGTAGAGGCGTCCTTCGGTCACGATCGGCGTCGCCTGGAAGGCGCTGGCCGGGATCATGGTCTGCATGTCGACCTCGCCGGCGAGGTCCGGGCCGGAGCGGAAATCGCCCGAGCGGTGCTCCCAGGCCACTTCCAGGGCGTGCACGTTGGCCGGCGTAATCTGCGCCAGCGGCGAGTAATGGCCGCCACCGGGAGCGCCGCCCCAGGCCGGCCAGTCGGCGACCGGACCGGGGGTGAGCGGCACTGCCGGCTGCTGCTCGCCACAGCCGGCGGCAAGCAGCGCGATCGCCGCCAGCACGGCGCAGGATGGGCTCGGTTTCATGCGGGTACCCTACTCGCTCGAATGCCGGGGTGCCGAGCATGGCCGCTCGCCCGCCGCGCGGCAAGGGTGGGGCCTTCAGATCCGGCCGGCGCGGCCGCTGTTACAGGCACGGGTACAGCGTATCCGCGCGGCGCCCGTGGCGGTGCCGAGAATCACCGCTCACCACGAGTTCCCCGGAGCACCCGCCAGCATGACGACCGAGCGAGAAGCGTCCCCGCCCGCGGCCGACCTGAGCCGCCGCGACGCCCTGCTCCTGAGCCTGCTGCCGAGTGCGGTGCTGCCGCTGCTGATCGCGCTCCCGGTGCACCAGCTGTGGGGTGGCCTGCGCTGGGACCATCACCCCATGCACGCCCTCGCCGAGGGCATCGGCGCCTTCGCCGCCCTCCTGCTGGCCGGGGTCATCGTCGTGATGCGCAGCAACGGCCAGGTCCGGCCGCTCTACCTGTGGGTCGCGACCAGCCTCACCACCATGGGGCTGCTCGACGGCATCCACGCGGGACTGCATGCCGGCGCCGCCTTCGTCTGGCTGCACTGCCTGGCGACGCTGGCCGGCGGCCTCGCTTTCGCGCTGGTCGTGCTGCCGGCGGCGGTCAGCGCCCGCCCGCGGCTGCAGCGCGCCCCGTTGTTCGGGGCCGTGATCGCGACGCTGCTCGCGATCGTCGTGCTGCTCTACGCCGAGGCCGTCCCCGCCGTCGCCGCTGAAGGCATGTTCACGCCGCTGGCCGAAGCCCTCAACCTGCTCGGCGGCGCCGGCTTCCTGGTCGCCTGGTTTCATTTCGCCTGGCGCGACCGCAGCGGCGAGCGACGCGAGCGCCTGCTGCTCGCCAACCACTGCCTGCTGTTCGGCATGGCGGCGATGCTGTTCCATTTCTCCGTGCTGTGGGACGTGACCTGGTGGCTGTGGCACGGCCTGCGCCTGACCGCCTACCTCGTCATCCTGCAGCACTTCCTCGGCCTCTACGTGGCCAACGTCGGTCGCATGCGCGACAACGAGGCCGCGCT
This sequence comes from Gammaproteobacteria bacterium, assembly GCA_041984235.1. Lineage (GTDB taxonomy): Bacteria > Pseudomonadota > Gammaproteobacteria > JBHIYN01. The sequence goes on along the minus strand of JBHIYN010000024.1, from coordinate 30,786 downwards.
GAACGCACGTTCCGAGGAGCTGCGGCGCACGCGCAACCGGCTCGGCGACATCATCGAGAACTCGCCCTCGGTGATCACCCTGAAGGACACCGACGGCCGCTACGTGATGGTCAACCGGCGCTTCGAGCAGGTCTTCGACGCGCCGGCCACGGCAGTGCTCGGCAAGACCGCGGCGGAGGCCTTCCCGGCCAGCTCCGAGATCGCGGACGACGGCGCCGATGCCATCGTCGTCTCGCTCGCGCAGCCGACCCAGCGCGAGCAGACCGTTAACCTCGCGGACGGCGCGCACACCTTCATCACCGCGCGCTTCCCGCTCGTCGGTGAAGACGGCCACGTCTACGGCGTGGGCTGCATCCAGACCGACATCAGCGACCGCAAGGCGGCCGAGCAGCGCCTGCGGCTGGCGCAGAAGATCATCGACAACGCCAGCGAGGCGGTCATCGTCACCGATCCCACCGGGCGCGTGCTCGACGTCAACGCCGCGTATACCCGCATCACCGGTTACCTGCGTGACGAGGTCATCGGCTCCGTGCCCGGCACCACCTGCGACGCGCCGACCGGCTCGGCGCTGTACGCGCGGCTGCCGAGCCTGCTCGGTGCCTCCGGACGCTGGGCCGGCGAGGTCTGGGACCGCCGCCGCAGCGGCGAGCCCTTCCCGGCCTGGATCAGCCTCAACGCGATCCGCGACGGCGATGGCGCGGTGAGCCACTGCGTCGGCATGTTCAAGGACATCACCGCCGAGAAAGATACCGAGAAGCAGCTCCGCGACCTCGCCTTCTTCGACCCCCTGACCGGGCTCGCCAACCGCACCTTCTTCCGCGAGCGGCTCAACGAGGCCGTGATCGCCAGCCGCCGTCATGGCGATCGCGTCGCGCTGCTGTTCATCGACATGGATCGTTTCAAGGACGTCAACGACACCCTCGGCCACGAAGCCGGCGACGAGCTCATCATCCAGGCCGCCGATCGCATCCGCGCCTCGCTGCGCGACACCGACACCGTCGCCCGCCTCGGCGGTGACGAGTTCACCATCATCCTGACCGAGGTCGACAACGCCGAGTCCGCCGGCCAGGTCGCCCAGCACATCATCGAACGCCTGCACGAACCGTTCACCCTGTTCGGCAACGAGGTGGTGGTCGGCGCCAGCATCGGCATCAGCGTGTTTCCCGACGACGGCGCCGACGGCGACGCCCTGGTCAAGAACGCCGATACCGCCATGTACCATGCCAAGGACTGCGGGCGCGGCAACTTCCAGTTCTTCCAGGCCGAGATGAACGAGCGCATGCTGCGGCGGGTGACGCTGGAGCGCGACCTGCGCCGCGCGCTGGAGCGCGAGGAGTTCGTGCTCTACTACCAGCCCAAGTACGACCTCGCCAGCGCGCGCCTGGTCGGCGTCGAGGCGCTGGTGCGCTGGCAGCACCCCGAGCGCGGCCTGCTCGCGCCGGGTGAATTCGTCCCGTTGGCCGAGGAGCGCAACCTCATCGTGCCGCTCGGCCGCTGGGTCCTCGCGACCGCCTGCCGCCAGGTCAAGCACTGGGAGCGGGCCGGGCTCGGTATGCACCCGCTGGCAGTGAACCTGTCGTCGCGCCAGTTCCAGCAGACCGACCTGCTACGCCAGGTGCACGACACCCTCTACGCCACCCATCTCGACCCCGGCCTGCTCGAGCTTGAGATCACCGAGAGCGTGCTGATGGAGCGCCCGGACGAGACCGCCGACCTGCTCGAACGCCTGCGCGCGATGGGCGTGCGCATCGCGATCGACGATTTCGGCACCGGTTACTCCTCGCTCGCCTACCTCAAGCGCTTCGCGGTCGACACCCTCAAGATCGACCGCTCCTTCGTCAGCGACCTGCCCGGCGACCGCGGCGACGTCTCCATCGTCGACTCGATCATCGCGCTCGCCACCGCGCGCGGCATCAACGTCGTCGCCGAAGGGGTCGAGACCCCGGCGCAGCGCGACTTCCTGCGCGCGCGCGGCTGCCGCCAGGCGCAGGGGTTCCTGTTCAGCCGGCCGCTGCCGAACGCGGAAATGGAAGCCGTGTTGCACGCGGCGGCCGAGATCCTGCAGCCCGACACCGCGCGCGCGTCCTGAGCCATGTGGCCCGGCGTGCCGCTGCGCGGCGCGGCGGGCTGACTTCAGCCGATGGTGGCGCCGCCGTCGATGACGAAGTTCTGGCCGGTGGTGAAGCTGCCGGCGGCCGAGGACAGGTAGACCGCGATGCCGGCGACCTCGTGCGGCTCGCCGATGCGGCGCAGCGGATCGTACTGGGTGCGTTTCTCCAGGATCTCGGGGTTCTCCCACAGGGCGCGCGCGAAATCGGTGCGGATGAGACCGGGCGAGATCGCGTTGACGCGCACGTTGTGCGGCCCGTACTCGACCGCCAGGTTGCGCACCAGCTGCACGTCGGCCGCCTTGGAGATGCAGTAGGCACCGAGGCGGTCGTGGCCGCGCAGGCCGCCGATGGAGCTGACGATGATGACCACGCCGTCGCGGCGCCCGACCATCTCCGGCAGCACCATCTGCGCGAGCCAGTGGTTGGACATGATGTTGACCCCGAGGATCTTCTCGAAGGCCGAGTCCGGCAGCTCGCTCATGGGGCCGTAGGCCGGGTTGACCGCGGCGTTGAGGATAAGCACGTCGATACGCCCCAGCGCGGCGCGCGTCTCCGCCACCAGCCGCTCGAGCTCGGCCTTGTGGCTGATGTTGGCCGCGATCGGCACGGCGCCGCCGGGCGCGCCCTCGCACTCGGCGTTGATCGCCGCGGCGACCTCGTCGCAGACCTCGGCCTTGCGGCTGGAGATCACGACCTGCGCGCCATGGCGGGCGAGCTCCTCGGCCATGGCGCGGCCGATGCCCTTGCTGGAACCGGTGATGAGGGCGACCTTGCCGGTGAGGTCGAACAGTGAGCTGGCCATGCTGGACGCGCTGCCTCCGAAGGGATGAACGGGGCCGTCATTAGACCATCAACCGCGGCGCCGGGCAGGCGCGTGAAAATGCTGACCTCGGTCAGCAAATGGCGCCGCCGCCGGTTCCATACTCGCGCCGTCCACGACAACAGCAAGCAGGAGGCCCGTCATGAACCTGACCCCGCGTCGATCGATGTTCGATCTCGATGACATGTTCGACTTCTGGGCGCCGCTGCGCGCCGGCGGCAGCGAGGCCGGCGCCTTTGCGCCGCGCTCGGACATCAAGGAGAACGGCGACCACTACGCCATCACCGCCGAGCTGCCGGGCGTCGACAAGAAGGACCTCGAGGTCACCCTGGAGAACGGCGTGCTCACCATCTCCGCCGAGACCGAGCAGGAAGACAAGGAGGAGAAGGAAGGCCGGATCATTCGCCAGGAACGCCGCTACGGCCGCTACATGCGCTCGTTCCGCGTCGGCGAAGGCGTCGAGGAAGGCGACATCAAGGCCAGCTTCACCGACGGCGTGCTGCGCCTGGAAGTGCCCAAGGGCAAGGAGAAGACGGCCCGGGCAGCCCGCCGCATCAGCGTCGGCTGAGGCATCCGCGCAACGACGGCCCGGCGCCGCGGCGCCGGGTCGTGCGCCCCGGTCAGACCTTGACGCGGCGCTTGGCGCGCTCCTGGTCCTGCTCGGAGACGACGATGCGGGCGACGTTACCGAGCTCGTCGGCGAGCGCCTTGAGGATGTCGTCGCTGCTGACCAGCCCTTCGAGCACGCCGCCGGCACCGACCACCGGCAGGCGTCGCACCCCGGCCGCGCGCATGGTGGCAAGCGCCTCGGGAATGCCGGCGTCGGCGGCGATCACGCGCACGTCGGCGCTCATGACGTCGGCGACCGCGATCTCCTCGGCGTCCAGGTTGAGCGCCAGCACCGCGACCACGATGTCGCGGTCGGTGAGCACGCCGACCGGGCGTACGCCGTCGCCGCTGTCCGCGGTGACGATGACACAGCCGATGTGCTGGTCGCGCATCAGCCGCGCGGCGGTCAGCACGCTGTCTGCGCCGGTGACGACTACGACGTTGTTCTGACAGATATCCCGTACCAGCATGCGTGATTTCTCCTGCGCTTGATGGTCACCATCATCGCAGGGCGGCGCAGCGCGGCGCTGACTTCGATCAACTCAGCGCCGGACCCGCGCCGGCCGCTCTCAGTCAAAACGCCACAGCAGGCCGGCGTTGACGATGTAGCCGTCGTAGTCGTTGTCGCCGGCGGCGCGCGCCTCCACCCAGCGCGCCGCGACGTCCAGCGCCACGCCGTGGCCGAGCGGGTAGTTGACCCCGAGCTCGCCACTGACCACCACGCCGTCGAGCTGGTAGGTCCAGCGCGGCCGCGGGCCTGCGACCAGCGGCGAGCGGCCTTCGCCGTAGGCGGCGTCGAAGTCGCGCATGACGGCGTTGGCAGCACGCCGGATCTTCGGGTTGGGCAGCGACGCCACCGAGGTCAGCTCGCCCTCGATGGCCCCGATCTCGGCGTAGACCAGCCAGCGCGAGCCGAGGCTCAGGTCGAGCTGGCCGAAGACCTCGTGCTGCTCGGTATCGAAGACCACGTCCTCGACCGCACGTCGCACCGCGTAGCCGTAGCCCGCGCGCGCGTGCCAGCGGTGGCCGAAGCGCTTGCCGACGGTGAGCCCGGCGCGCGCGATGCCGCCGTCGCGCACCGCGCTGTCGACGTGCTTGAGGCCGGTCACGCCGAGCGCGAGCTCGGCCCACGGCGCGCCGAAGTCGATGCCCAGCCGCCGCCGCGCGCGTACCCCCAGCTCGGCACTGAAGCGGCTCACGTCCTCGAAGCGCGTCCACCAGCGCCCGCCCAGTCCGGCCTCGACCGAGAACGTGGTCAGCGGGTCCAGGCGCCACGACTCGAAGCCATGCACGCCGAGCACCAGCGCGGTATCGTGTTCACGGTCGGCGTCTGCCTGCGCACGGGTGACGTTGTCCTCGTGGCGCAGGCCGAGCTCGGCATCGAAGCCGGCGGCGGCGGCGAGGGTCGCAAGCAGCACCCCGACAGCGCTCGTGGCAAGCCGCAAGCACGCCTTGAAACCGGATGAAGTGCGAAGCTTCATTCAATTAAATTCAGATAGTTAAAAAGATTATCTAGTGTAAATTATAAGATATTCTAGATGAATCTCCGGGTTTGGCCAGCACCAGGGAGCACGCCGCATGTCATCTTCTGAGAACGACACCGATATCGATCCCGCGCGCCGCGCGTTCGTGGTCAGCGCACTGGCGGCCGGCTTGTTCGCGCTGCCGGCCACGCCGGGCCAGGCCGCCAGCCGCTCCATCCACAGCCTGCGCGGGGCGGTCGCGGTCAACGGCGAGCCGGCCACCGCCGCCAGCGAGATCCGCGGCGGCGACCTGGTCGAGACCGGGCCCGACGGGCTGGTCATCTTCACCGTCGACCGCGACGCCTTCATCCTGCGCCGCGACTCGCGCCTGCAGCTCTCACCGCCGGCCGGCGACAGTACCCTGGTCGAGGGCCTGCGCGTGGTCACCGGTGCGCTGTTGTCGGTGTTCGGCTCGCGCCGCCACCGCATCCAGACCCGCTTCGCCACGGTCGGGATCCGCGGCACCGGCGTCTACGTCGAGGTCGAGCCGGACCGCGATTACGTCTGCACCTGCTACGGCATCACCGAGATCGGCGCCAGCAACGACGACGCCAGCACCGAGACCGTGCATGCCGGGCACCACGCCGCGCGCTACGTGCTCGGCACGGGCGCCGGCGGCAGCCTCATCCGCGAAGCGCCGTTCAAGAACCACACCGACGCCGAGCTGACCCTGATCGAGTCGCTGGTCGGGCGCGTGCCGGAGTTCTCCGGCGACTACGACGGCTACGATCGCCCGCGCCGCCGCACCTACTGAGCACCCCGCCCATGAAACCGGACACCATCAACGCCCACATCAACGCCGTCTACCCGGCGCTGGCGATGCTCGCCGGCATGCAGCTCGAGGTCTTCAGCGCCCTCGGCGAGGACGCGCTGACGGTCGACGAGGCTGCCGCCCGGCTCGACGTGCAGCCGCTCAAGCTGCGCCCGCTGCTCTACGCGCTGGTCACCGCCGGCCTGCTCGAGCTCGACGGCGAGCGCTTCCGCAACGGCGCCGAGGCCGCCGAGTTCCTGGTCAGGGGCAGGCCGCGCTACCTCGGCGGCGCGCACAGCGCCTACTCGGACCTGTGGTCCTCCACGATGCACACCGCCGCCTCCATTCGCAGCGGCAGGCCACAGGCGAAGCACGATTTCTCGGCCATGTCGGCCGACGAGCTGCGCGCCTTCGTGCGCGGGCTGGACGCCGGTGCGGGCGCCACCGCACGACGCCTGCACAAGGAATTCGACATGGCCCGCTTCACCACCCTGCTCGACGCCGGCGGCGGCTCCGGCGGGCTGGCGCTGGCGCTGGCCGCGCTGTGCCCGGGGCTGCGGGCGACCGTCGCCGAGCTGCCCAACGTCTCCCCGATCACGCGCGAGTGCGTGGCCGAGTCCGAGGTCGCCGACCGCGTCGCCGTGATCGACGCCGATCTCCTCGCCGCCGCGCCGGCCGGCGAGTACGAGGCCGTGGTTCTGCGCTCGGTGCTGCAGGTGCTGTCGGCGCAGGATGCGGCACGCGCGCTGACCCATGCCGCCGCCACGCTGGCGCCCGGCGGCGAATGCTTCGTGGTCGGGCGCATGCTCGACGACTCGCGCCTCGCCCCGCTCGACGCGGTCGCGGTCAACGTCATGTTCCTCAACGTCTACGACGACGGTCAGGCGTACACCGAGTCCGAGTACCGCGCCTGGTTCGCGCAGGCCGGCCTCGCCGACGTCACGCGCACGCCGCTGTCCGGCGGCTACAGCATCATGCACGCACGCCGCGCCTGAACGCGGCGCCCGCTCAGCGCTCGCCGGCGACCAGCACGCCCGCCTCGGCCAGCGCGGCGACGCGTGCCGCGTCGTAGCCGAGCACCTCCGTGAGCACCTCGCCGTTGTGCTGGCCGAGCGTCGGCGCGACCAGGTCGAGGCGCTCGGGCTGGGCCGAGAAGCGCAACGGAAAACCCGGGATGGCGAGCGGCCCCATGACCGGGTCGACGATCTCATTGACCATGCCGCGCGCGGTGAAGTACGGGTGACCGATGGCGTCGGCCGGGTCCATCACCACCGTGCACGGCACGCGATGTCGTTCGAGGTGGGCGATGACGGCGTCGTTGTCCGGAAACTCCGCCATCCAGGTCTCGATCAACGCGATCAGCTCGGCCTGGCGGGCGCCGCGCGACGGCGGATCGGCGTAGCGCTCGTCGTGCTCGAGCTCGGGCCGGCCCAGCGCCTGGCACACGTTCTTCCACTGCGGCTGCAGCGCGAGAATGACGATGAAGCCGCTCGGCCCGCGGAACACCCCGAACGGCGCGATCAGCTCGTGGTGCGCGCCCTGGCGGTGCGGGTGGAAGCTGCCACGGGTCAGGGTGTGGCCCTGCAGCGAGATGTCGTGCATGTGGAACATGCAGTCGACCATGCTGATGTCCAGCCACTGGCCGAGGTTGGTGCGCGAGCGATGGAACAGCGCGTAGCCGATGGCGGAGAAGGCGTGCACCCCGCTGCTGACGTCGGCGATGCCGATCCCGACCGGCAGCGGCGGCCCGTCGCGCTCGCCGTTCATGTGCATGAGGCCGGAGAAGGCCTGCGCGGCCCAGTCGTAGCCGGTCTTGTGTGACAGCGGGCTCTCGCGCCCGTAGGCCGAGATCGAGGCCATCACCACGCGCGGGTTGATCGCTTTGACGTCGTCCCAGGCGAGCTTCTTCTTCTCCATCACGCCGGGGCCGAAGTTCTCCACCACCACGTCGACCTCGCCGATCAGCTCGCGCACGATGGCGTCGGCCGCCGGCTGCCTGAGGTCCAGTCCCAGGCTCTTCTTGCCGCGGTTCTGCTGGATGAAATAGCCGCTGCGCCCGTTGTCCGCGATCGGCAGGGTACGCGAGGGATCGCCGCCGGGCGCGATCTCGACCTTGATCACCTCGGCCCCCATCTCCGCCATCAGGCGGCCAACGGTCGGACCGGCCAGGTACTGGGTGAAATCCAGCACCCGGATGCCCTCGAGTATCAGCATGGCAGCGTCCTCCCCGCGCCGCGCGGCCCAGCGCCGCGCTGCGACTCTAGCACTTCGCCGCGGCGCGTGAGCCGATCAGAGCTGCGCAAAGTAGCGCCGCATCTCGCGCAACACCCGGGGCGCGAGCAGCACCGTCGCGGTCAGGGTCGGCACCACCATCACCGCGTACACGCTGTCGATGATATTGACCGACATCGCCGGGCTCCACACCGCGGCGATCGGGATCACCAGCAGGTAGACGTAGACGAAGCGCCCGCCCCAGCGTTCGCCCACCAGGTAACGCGCACACTTGACGCTGTAATAGGCATAAGTGGTCATGGTGGTGAGCGCGAACAGGCCGAAGATCGCGCTCAGCAGCGCCGCCCCCATTCCGGGTATGCCGGTCTCGAACGCGTTCGCGGTCATGACCACGCCGGCGCTGGCCGGCGCCACCCCGCTGGTGAGGATGGCGAGCGCGGTGAGGGTGCACACGATGTGGGTGTCGACCACCGGGCCGAGCATCGCCACCAGGCCTTCGCGCACCGGCTCGTCGGTGCGCGCCGCGCCGTGCGCCAGCGCCTCGGTGCCGACCCCCGCCTCGTTGGAGAACACCGCGCGCTGCACGCCGGTGACCAGGATCTCGCGGAAGGTGATGCCGGCCGCGCCGCCGATCCCGGCCGCCGGGCTGAACGCGCCGCGCACGATGGCGTCGAGCACTTCGGTGATGCGATCCGCGTGCGCCGCGATCACGACCAGCGCGCCGATGACGTAGCCGACCACCATCAGCGGCACCACCCAGCCGGCCACCCGCCCCAGGCGAACGGTGCCGCCGAGCACCACGTAGCCGACCGCGAGCATCGCCACCACGCCGGTCGCGAGCGGCGCCACCGACCACTGCGCCGCCATCAGGCTGGCGAGCTGGTTGGACTGGAAGATGCTCAGCGTGCCGATCATGCCGCACGCGGCGAACAGCATCGCCAGCGGGCGGAAGCGCGGACCGAGCCCGACCTCGATGAAGTACATCGGCCCGCCCTGCATGACCCCGTGGCTGTCCGGTTTGCGGTAGAGGCAGGCCAGGGTGCAGGTGAAGAACTTGGTCGCCATGCCGAACAGGCCCGCGACCCACATCCAGAACACCGCGCCCGAGCCGCCGACGCTGATCGCGATCGCGACGCCGGCGATGTTGCCCATGCCGATGGTGCCGGACAGCGCCGCGGAGAGCGCGCGGAAGTGGCTGATCTCGCCCGGCGCGTCGCCGCGCTCGTAGCGTCCGCCGAGCAGCGCCACCGCGTGGCCGAGGTGGGCGAGTGGTGCGAAGCGGCTGATGATGGCGAAGAACGCACCGGCGCCGCCCAGCAGTACCACCAGCGGCAGGCCCCACAGCAGGCTCACGGTGTCGGCCCAGAATGCTTCCATCGCCGCCATGCCGCTCACTCCGTACCGCTGCAGGGGAAGCGTGCAGCGAGCTGCTCGACGACGACCGCCTCGGCCGCGCGTTGCGGCGTACTCGCGGCCGCGCCGCGCAGTGCCGGCAGCAGCAGCGTCGCGCGCGCCGCACCGGTGAGCGTGTCCGGCACGCACCACGCCGGCGGCGGCGCATCGGGCGTGCACACCGTGCACGGCTCCAGGTACCAGTCGCAGGCCGCGGCCTCGCTGCCGCGGTAGCCGGCGGCGAGCGCGGTCTCGCACGCACTGAGCAGCTGCGAAACGTCGAGCGCGGCGGCGGGCACGCTCGCGCCGGCGGCCAGCAGCGCCAGCGCGGCGCGGCCGCCGCGGTGCAATTCAGGGATAATCATCTCGCCGCCGTGGTGCGCGCGATTCCGGTTCACAAGGGGAGAAATTGTAGTGCAAGCCGACCGTGGCGCCCTCGGGCTCGGGCTGTTCATGCCGAACTGCTCGAACATGTCCTCGATCTCGACTTACCGCATCGTCGAGGACGAATGGCCCTACGCGAGCAATCGCGACATCGCGCAGGCCGCCGAGCGCGCCGGCTTCGAGCTGCTCTTCCCGGTCAGCCGCTGGCGCGGCTTCGGCGGCGAGACCGACTACCTCGGCACCTCGCTGGAGACCATGACCTGGGCCTCCGCGCTGCTCGCCGAGACCCGCCGCATCCGCATCTTCTCCACCGTGCACGTGCCGGTCTTCCACCCGGTGGCGGTGGCCAAGATGGGCGCCACGCTGGACCACATCTCGGGCGGACGCTGGGGCCTCAACCTGGTCAGCGGCTGGAGCCGCGAGGAGTTCGCGATGATGGGCGTGGAGCTCGACGCGCACGAGGCGCGCTACGAGCGCACCGCCGCCTTCATCGAGATCCTGAAAGGCCTGTGGTGCGAGCCGCCCGGCAGCTTCGAGCACGCATCGCCCTTCTACCGCATCCGCGGCGGCTACTCGCTGCCGCAGCCGCCGGCACCGCCGCCGATCGCCAACGCCGGCGTGTCCGAGGACGGCCGCAACATGACGGCGCGGCTGTGCGACTGGTCGTTCCTGTCGACGCCGTCGATCGAGGCCACCGGCGCCATCGTCGCCGACATCGCCGCGCGCGCCGCGACCCACGGCCGCAGCGTGCGCACCGCCGGCTTCCCGTTCGTGCTGTGGCGCGACTCCGAGGACGAAGCGCAGGCCGAGATCGCGAAAATCGTCGCACACAAGGATCCCGTCGCCGCGCAGAACTGGATGGACGGCCTCAACATCGGCAGCGGCTCGTTCGACGCCTTCACCCTCGACATGCTCACCGTCGGCGCCGGCGCGGTGCACGTGGTCGGCACCGCGGCGCAGGTGGCGGAGAAGCTGAAAGCGCTGCACGACGCCGGCCTCGACGCCGTGCTGATGGTGTTCCAGGCCTACTATCGCGATACCCTGCGCTTCGAGCGCGAGGTCATGCCGCTGCTGCGCGAGATGGGCGTCATCGGCGCAGCCGCATCCGCAGGGGGGAACGCATCGTGATCGAACCCGGACACTACACGCCGCCGCCGGCGCAGGAAGTGATTTACGGCAAACCGGTCGGCGAAGTCCTCGCCGGCGAATGCGAGCGCCGCGCCGCGGCGCGCGTGGTGTTCGTCACCAACACCTCGCTGGCCGGCCCGGACGGCCTCGCCGCCGCGCTGCGCGACGCGCTGGGCGCGCGTCTCGCACAGGAGATCAGCGGCGTCGGCGCGCACTCACCGCGCGCCGACGTGGTGCGCATCGCCGCCGCGCTGCGCGACACCGACGCCGACATCGTGGTCGCGCTCGGCGGCGGCTCGGTGTGCGACGCGACCAAGGCCGCCTGCCTCGCGCTCGCCAACGGCGTGTTCGAGGCCGACGCCATCGACGGCCTGCGCGCCGGCGCGGTGCTGAAACCGGCGACGATGCCCTACGTCTCGATTCCGACCACGCTCTCGGCCGGCGAGTACACCGCCTACGCCGGCGTCACCGACGAGCGCGTGCCGCGCAAGGAAGTGCTCTACCACGCCAGCATGGCACCGGATCTCGTGGTGCTGGACGCGGCGATGACGGTGGCGACGCCGCCGCGGCTGTTCTTCGGCACCGGCATCCGCGCCGTCGACCACGGCGTCGAGACCTGGTGCTCGGTCAACGCCAACCCGATCGTCGCCGCCACCGCGCTGCACGCGCTGCGCATCCTGCCCGGCGCGCTGGCCCGCGCGAAGTCGAACCCGGACGATCTCGACAACCGCCTCGCCTGCCAGGTCGGCGCGTGGCTGTCGGTGCAGGGCGTCTCCGCCGGTGTCGACCTCGGCGCCAGCCACGGCATCGGCCACGTGCTCGGCGGTACCGCCGGCATGCCGCACGGCGAGACCTCGTGCGTGATGCTGCCGCACGTGCTGCGCTACAACCATGCCGTCAACGCCGACGCCCAGGCCGCGCTCGCCGAGGCCATGGGCGACGTCGACACGCCGCTCGCCGACCAGGTCGAACGGCTGGTGGCGAGCCTCGACCTGCCCGGCCGCCTGCGTGATGCCGAGGTGCCGCGCGAGCTGCTGCCGACCATCGCCGAGGAATCCATGCTCGACCTGTGGATCAAGACCAACCCGCGCCCGATCGCGGGCCCCGGCGACATCCTGCCGCTGCTGGAAGCGGCCTGGTAAGGCCGACCGCGGGTCAGGACTCCGCGCGCACCGCTGCCGGCGCGGCTTCGGGCGCGGCACCTCGCCCGGCGGCGAACACCGCGCGCGCCGCGATCGCCATCAGCACCGGCACCAGCACCACGCTGGGCACCCCCGGCAGGAAGCCGATCGCCCCGACCAGGTCCGGCTCGCCGAGCTGGCTGGGGCCCAGCGTCAGCGCACGGTTGGCCGACGCGTTGCCGAGCCAGTAGAAGACGGTAAACGACCACGCGACGTAGACCAGGCCCCACGCCATCCACGCCTGCTGGCGGGCACTCAGCGCGAGCTTCGGCAGCGCCAGCGCGACCACCACCACCAGCAGGCCGTTCATGGTGCCGCCGGAATGCGCGCGCACCCAGCCTTCGCTGGTGCCGTACATGGGCACGTCGATGATGGTGCCGGGCCACACCTCGACGCCGCCGATGAGATTGAACATGAGCATGAAGCCGGCCAGCATCGCCACCATGATGACGAGCAGACCGTTGCCGATCATGATGCGCTGGTAACGTTCCATCTGGAGCCCTCCCCCGGGGTGAGAATCAGTTGGCTGCCCGCGCCGTGCCGCGCGGCGTGGCCGCTCAGGGCGTCGTGCGGCGCCACTGCAGCAGGGTGAACGGCGGTTCGGCCTCGCGGTGATGCTCGAACACGCCCTCGACCTCGGCGCCGATCACGAGATCCTGCCCGGGATCGCCGAGCAGGTTACCGACCAGGCGCACGTTGTCGGCGTGCGGCAGCTCGACCAGCACGATCACGTAGGGCCCCTGCTCCTGCAGCGCCGGGTGCACCGGGTGCCACACGCGCTGGTGGGAGTAGATGCGCCCGGTCGCCGCGACCTCGGCGTACTCGAGATCGAAATTCAGGCAGCGGTGACAGATCCATTCCGGCCCCCACTGGTAACGCGCGCAGCGCCGGCAGCGCTGTATCCTGAGCTTCTCCTGGGCGAGGCCCGCCCAGAACGGGCGGTCGAGATCGCTGGGCGCCGGGGCCGGCAGGCCGGGCCTGAGATAGGGCGCGCTCACAGCGTCGCCTCGCTGCCGAAGATGCAGCTCGACACCGGAGTCACCATCGGCCCCGAGATCACCATGGAGACCTCGGCGTGCGGCACCTGCGCGGTCGAGGTGCGCCGGATCTGGCGTACCGCCTCGATGTTCAGCCCGAGCCCGTGCATGTAGCACTCGGCGAGGTTGCCGCCGCTGGTATTGAGCGGCAACTGCCCGTCCGGCGCGGTGAGGTTGTCGGTGACGAAGAAGTCGTTGGCCTCGTCCGGCTTGCAGAAGCCGTGCTCGACGATGCTCATCAACACGCCGCCGGTGAAGTTCTCGTAGCTCTGCAGCACGTCGACGTCGGCCGGCCCCATGCGCGCCATCTCGTAGAGCCGCGGCGCGAGCGTCTTGAAACTGGAGGTCGCGTAGTCCGGCGTGTTGTGCACCGGCGCGCCGGCGCGGTACTGGCTGCCGGCGACCGCTGCGAGCAGGTAGCACGGCAGGTGCGGGAAGTCGCGTGCACGCTCACCGTTGACCAAGATCATGGCGGCCGCGCCGTCGTTCTCCAGGCAACAGTCGTAGAGATGCCAGGGCTCGACGATCCAGCGCGACGCGTCGTAGGTGGCGGCGTCCAGCGGGCGGCCGTGCATGACCGCGCGCGGGTTCGACTGCGCGTGCTCGTAGCAGGCCAGCGCGATGGCGCGCAGCGCCTCCTGCTGCACGCCGTGCTCGTGCATGAAGCGCCGGTACTTCATGACGAACATGTGCGCCGGCGAGAGCAGCCCGTAGGGCACGGTGTGCGCTAGGTTGCCGGATACGGTCGCGGCCTGCGCACCCTGCCCGAAGCGCCCGTACTGGCCCTGCGCGAGGGCACGAAACACCACCACGCACTCGGCCATACCGCTCATGATCGCGGCGGCCGCGTTGCCGACCGCGGCCGAGCCGCCGCCGCCACCACCGCCCCACTGCATGTTGGCGAAGCGCAGCTCGCGGCAGCCGAGCGCGGCGGCGAGCTGCGAGGGATCGCTGCGATCGTTGCTGAACGAGGCGAAGCCGTCGATGTCGCGCGGGTGGATGCCGGCGTCCTCGCAGGCGGCGAGGATCGCCTCCAGCGCGAGCTTGAACTCGGCGTGCGGCGAGCGCCCGCGCTTGTAGTAAGTGGTTTCGCCGACGCCGACGACCGCGGCGCGGCCGCGCAGGCTGCGTTGATGCATCACGGGATCTTAACCGGGATCGGGCGGCGCTTACGCGGTCCCGGACACGCCAGCGGCGCGCTCGCGGTAGCGCGCCGCGATCTCGAAGCCGAAGATGCGCGCCGCGTTCAGCCCCAGCACGCGCGCGCGCTCGTCGTCGGTGAGGCCGCCCATGGTGCGCTCTATGGCCGCGGCGGAATGCGGCCAGGTGCCCTCGTGGTGAGGGAAGTCGTTGGCCCACAGGAAGTTGTCGGTGAGGCCGTGCTCGCGCATGAGGTCGAGTCCCGGGCGGTCTTCGCCGAAGCTGGCAAAGCCCTGCGCGCGGAAGTACTCGCTCGGCAGCGCCTTCAGCTTGGGCCGCACCCACATGTGGTGCTTGTGGTAGGCCTCGTCCATGGCCGTCAGCATCCACGGCACCCAGCCGATGCCGGCCTCGATGGAGCCGAAGCGCAGCCCCGGGAAACGCTCTGCCACGCCCGAGGCGCACAGGTTGACCAGCGGCTCCATGGTCGGGGCCAGTGAGTGCACGGCGTAGTTGATCACCGCGCCGCCGTTGCCGCGCGCGGTGCGCGGGTCGCGCCCGGTCGAGACGTGGAAGGTGACCGGCAGGTCGGCATCGGTGATCGCCGCCCACAGCGGGTCGAACTGCGGCAGGTTGTAGTTCGGCTGCTCGTGATCCGGCGGCCCCCACACCGGCTTGCACGGCAGCGCGAGGCCGCGGAAGCCACGCTTCGCCGCGCGCGCGATCTCGGCCAGCGCACCGTCGAGGTCGCCGGGCGCGATGCAGGCCATCGGCGAGAGCCGATCGTTGTAGTCGGCGAAGGTCTCCCACGCCCAGTCGTTCCACGCCCGGCACATGGCCTGGCTGAAGGCGGCGTCCGGCGTCGCCCACACGGTCAGGCCCTTGTTGGGGAAGATGATCTCGCAGTCGACCCCGTCACGCTCGAGCGCGGCGAGGCGATCCGCCGGCGTCAGCCCGGACTCCGCGCGCTCGCGGTCCTCGCCTTCCAGGGGGACGTTGCTGAGCCGCATGGGACGGAAGCCCTCGCTCTTCTGCAGCTTGGCGCCGTCGCCGCCGAGCACGATGCCGGGCAGGCGCTCCTGGTACTTCGCGTCGACGCGCGCGGTGAGAAAGTCGTTCGGCTCCTGCGCGTGGCAGTCGGCGGAGACGATGAAGTACTTGCGCGGGCTGCCGGCGCGCGGTGAGCGCGGCCAGGCATCGCTGCCCGGGGTCTCGGCCCGCCAGGCGTTGGGATCGATCGAGGCAGCCATGTCGGCAATCCACTGGGAATCGGCCGCTTATCGTCATACGGACCGCGGCGCAGTGCAATGGCGGGGCCTGATCCACCCGCTGCCCGGCCACGTATCACGCGCGCGCCCGCGCTCGCCCGGGCGTGCGCGCGCACGTGTTACTCCCTTTACGGGGGCCGATTTGCGCTGCGTGGCGCGGTCCTTAAAAATGCGGCGCCCTCGGACCCGCGGACCGTAGCCCACGGCATCAGAACCGTCGCGCGACCGCCCCGCTACACCCACAACCAGGAGATCCCCCGTGCCCCAACCGCCCGCAAACCGCGGCGGTCGCACCACGCTGATTGCGTTCGCACTGCTCTGTACCGCTTCCATCCTTCCCGGCGCCCGCGCCGACCTGCTCTACCTCGACGACGGCAGCCGCATCAGCGGCCGGCTCGGCGCGAGCACGCTGGACGGCTACGTCATCGCCACCGGCTTCGCCGGCGAGCTCACCGTGCCCGCGGCCAAGGTGGTCGGCATTGCCACCGACGCCCCGGTCATGGTCTCGGCCGGCGGCGAGGACCGCGTGCGCGGCCGCCTCGAATACGACCCGGACAGCGCCGAGCAGCGCCTCACCGGCACCGCCTTCGGTGACGTCACGCTGGCGCCGGGCCGGCTCACCGCGCTGTGGCCGCCGGGGCAGTCGGCGCCGGCGGTGCGCCATGCCGAGCAGGCCCATCGCGCCGAGCTGGCACGGATCAAGGCGGACAACGCCGAGACCGTGGCGCGCATCGAGGACCGCCTGCGCGGCTTCGAGAAGCCGTGGAGCGCGCGTGTCTCGCTCGGTCTGAACGGCGCCTCGGGCAACACCGATCGCGTGCAGATCAAGGGCCGCGCCGAGGCCAACCGCAAGACCGAGAACGAGCGCCTCAAGCTCTACGCCGCGGGCGAGATGCAGGAGCAGCAGAAGGTCCTCACCGAGAAGGAGATCCGCATGGGCGCTCACCTCGAACGCGATTTCAGCCGCCGCTGGTTCTGGTTCGCGCGCCAGGACCTGGAGAAGGACGCGTTCGAGAACCTCGAGCTGCGCTCGGACACGGTGGCCGGCCTCGGCTACTTCGTCATTCGCGAGGACGACCACGAGTGGAAGCTGCGCGGCGGTCTCGGCTACCAGTTCGAGTCCTTCGAGAACGGCATCGACAACCGCCAGGGCATCGTCTCGCTGGGCTACGACTACAGCGTCGACGTGTCCGACTGGATGCGCTTCACGCACAGCGTGACCTATTTCCCCTCGTTCGAGGACCCGGCGAAGAACTACCGCCTGGAGAGCGACATCGGCGTCGAGATCCCGCTCGGCCATTCCGACCAGTGGGCGCTGCGCCTCGGCCTGCGCAACGACTACGACAGCCTGCCGCCGCCGGGCACCCAATCGCTGGACACCACCTACGGCGCCGACATCGTCGTCGACTTCATGTAAGCACGCCGTGTAAGCACCACCAGGAGAACGCATGACCCGCCTCGCCCGCATCCGTCACCTCACGCTCGCCGTCCTGCTCGCCGCGCTGCTGCCGGCCGCGTCCGCATTCGCGCAGTCCGCCGCGGTCAGCGCGCACCCGGCGTGGTCGCGCATCCAGACCCTGGAGTCCGAGATCGCGGCGCTGCCGGCCGCCGACACCGCGGCCGACGGCGAGGACGCACTGGTCGCCCTCACCCGCCGCCTGCGCCTGGAGCGCGAGCTGCGCGATGCGCTGGGCGAGCTGATCGCCGATCTCGGCGCGGATGCCGACGATGCCGCGGTGCGCGAGCGCATCGCCGGCCAGGCACGCACCATGCAGCGCGAGGTCGCGGGCCTGCGCGAGCGCATCGACGCGCTGCGCGAGGCGCGCGAGCAGGCCGCGGACGACGCGCTGCTCGGCTTCGAGTATCGCCTGCGCGACCTGCACGACATGCTCTCCGCCCTGCTCGCCGACCTGGTCGACAACGCCGAGCGCGGTGCCCGCGTCGGTCGTCCCGGCGACGCCGACTTCAACCGCCTCGACAGCCTGCTCGGCGAGCGCGCGGCCCGCCTCGCCGGACGCCTCGAGCTCGCCATCGAATCGATCGCCGATGCCGAGCAGCGGCGGCGCAACGCACCCGAAGACCAGCACGCCGCGCTGGACATCGAGCTGACGGCGCTGACGGAGCGGCGCGAGCGCCTGCGCCACAGCCTGTCCGAGACCATCGACCTGATGAACCGGCGCGGCCTCGACACCACCGAGCTCAGCCAGCTCATGTTCCGCGCCACCGGCGAGATCTCGGGGGATCTCTTCGACCGCCGCGTGCTGGCCGGCCTGCTCGGTGCCTGGATGGACGACCTGCGCGCGACACTGGCCGAGAACGGGCCGGGCTGGCTGTTCAAGCTGCTGGTGTTCATCGCCATCGTGCTCGGCGCCCGCGCCCTGTCACGGCTCACCGCACGCGTCGTGCAGCGCGCGGTGGGGGCGCCGCACCTCGCCTTCTCGACCCTGCTGCAGGAATTCTTCGTCAAGGTCGCGGCCAACCTGGTGCTGGGACTCGGCCTGCTGGTGGCGCTGTCGCAGATCGGCTTCGAACTCGGGCCGCTGCTCGCCGGCCTCGGCGTGGCCGGCTTCATCATCGGCTTCGCGCTGCAGGAGACCCTGTCGAACTTCGCTTCCGGGCTCATGATCCTGATCTACCGGCCGTTCGACGTCGGCGACGTGGTCGAGGCCGGCGGCGTGTCCGGCGTGGTGCGCCACATGAGCCTGGTCTCGACCACCATCAACACCTTCGACAACCAGAAGCTGGTGGTGCCCAACAACAAGATCTGGGGCGACGTCATCCGCAACGTCAACGCCGAGCCGCGCCGCCGCGTCGACATGAGCTTCGGCATCGGCTACGGCGACGACATCGCGCGCGCCACCGCGGTGCTGGAGGCGATCGTCGGCGAGCACGAGCTGGTGCTGGACGATCCCGCGCCGGTGGTGCGGCTGCACACGCTGGGCGAGTCCTCGGTCGACTTCCTGGTGCGGCCGTGGGTGCTGAGCGCGGACTACTGGACCGTGTACTGGGACGTCACCCGCGCGGTCAAGGAACGCTTCGACGCCGAAGGGATCTCGATCCCCTTCCCGCAGCGCGACGTGCACCTCTACCGCGCCGGCGAGGACTGACGCGCAGCGGCGTCACGCGCCGGGCTGGCCGGCGAGCCCGAGCAGGTCGACCACGTCGAGGCGCACCGCCAGGCGCACCAGCTCGATGTCGTCGCGCGCGCCGAGCTTGCGCTTGACCGCGTAGTGCAGGTTGCGCACGGTCTTGGGACTGAGCGCCAGCGCGGCGGCGATGTCGTCCACGCCGCGGCCGTCGAGCAGCATGCGCAGCACCTCGAACTCGCGCACGCTGAGGCTATCCAGCGCGCCGTGCTCGTGGCCGAACCGCTCCCAGGCCAAGAGCTGCGCGACATCGGCACTGAGATAGCGGCGCCCGGCGCCGACCTCGCGCAGCGCGTGCAGCAGGATCTCGGGCTCGCTCGACTTGGTCACGTAGCCGCGCGCGCCGGCGGCGAAGGCCTGGCGCGCGAAGCTCGCCAGGGCATGCATGGTGAAGACCAGCGAGATCAGCCGCGGGCAGCGCCGGTGCAGCCGCGCCAGCACCTCCAGCGGCGCCGCGCCGGGCATGCTGAGATCGATCACGACGACGTCGGCATCGCCGTCGCGCACGCCTTCGTAGGCGCTCTGCGCGTCACCGAACTCGGCCACCACGCTCATGTCTGGCTGGCGCGCGAGCAGCGCGCGGTAGCCTTCGCGCACCACCGCGTGATCGTCGACCAGCGCGATGCGCATCATGCCGCGGCACTCTCCTCGAGCGGGATGCGCGCGTGCACCGTGATCCCGCCGCAAGCCCCCGCGGCCACGCGGGCACGGCCACCGAAGGCCGCCGCCCGCTCGCGCATGCCGGCGACCCCGAAGCCGGCCGCGAGGCGCGCCGGGTCGCAGCCGCTGCCGTCGTCGCTGATCGCGATGGCGACCGCGTCCGCCTCGCGCGCGACGCGCACCGCGACCGCGCTCGCGCTGGCATGGCGCAGGGCGTTGGTCAGCGCCTCCTGCACGATGCGGTAGACGGCGCCGGCGACATCGGCCGGCAGGGCGTCGAGATCGCCCCCCAGATCGAGCGCGATGCGCGGCCGGCTGCCGCCGCCGTCGACGCGCTCGGCGGCGAGCGCGGCGAGACTCTCGCGCAGGCCGGCCTCGCCGTGGCGCCACGGCCGCAGCAGGGTGAGGCGGGCGCGCACGACGTCGAGCAGGTGGCGCGCGCTGCTGTCGATGCGGCGCGCGGCCTCGGCCACCGCGCCGCCGTCACCGCGCAGCACCGCGCTGTTGGCGCCGATCGCACTCAGGTGCTGGCCGAACTCGTCGTGCAGCTCGTGGGCCAGCGCGAGGCGCTCGTCCTCCTGCACGCTGAGCAGGCGGCGGGTCAGCGCCGAGCGCGCGCGCTGGCTGGCGTCCAGGCTCGCCGCGAGCGCGTTGCAGGCCCGCGCGATGCGATCGAACTCGGTGCAGGCGAAGGGCCCCAGGCGGGTGTCCAGGGCGCCGCTCTCGATCGCCTGCAGGCCTTCCATGATCACGTGCGCCGGACGCACCGCGCGGCGCAGCGCCAGCCACACGGTCAGGCACAGCACGCCGATCACCAGCACCATCGGCCCGACCAGGGCGGTGGCGCGCTGCCAGGCGGCGGCGATCTCGGCGTCCGGATCGGGCACCAGCTCGAGGCGCGTGGTCTGCGCGCCGCTGGCGATGCTGCGCGTGAGCGTCTGCCCGGGACCGAACGCGGCCCGGTAGACCTCGGCAAACCAGCGCGGCGCGCGCGGCCAGGGATCGATGCGGCCGTGACATTCGCTGCGCAGCAGGGTGCCGTCGGCGGTCAGCAGGCGCACGCAGGCGCCGGGCGGACGGCTGACCCGCGTCACCGGGTACCAGTCGGGGAAGCGCGGGCCGAGGCTGATGCCCTGGGCCGGGCCGATGTGCTGCAGCTCGAGGATGCGCTGCATCGCGCTCGCCGCCTTCTCCAGCGACTGCTGCGTGGTGCGGTGCTCGCTGAACAGCAGCCAGCCCACGGCGAGGGCGAGCACGGCGCAGCCGCTGGCGAGCACGGTGACCAGAAGATGAGAGCTGAGGCGCACCGGTTTATCTCCGCGTCGGACGCGGCCAGTGTACTGTGTGCGCACGCCGGCTCCCGCGGCCGGCCCGGCAACGCCGCCGCGCGCGGGCAAATTGCCCGGCGCCGCGCGGGCACGCTGCCGTAGCGCTCGCGGCGCGCCTGGCCGAGCATCGCTTACGCCACAAGGCGCAACCCTGCATCACACCGGGAGATCCCACCATGTCCGCCACCGCAGCCAAGCTCAGCCCCGTGGGCTTCGACGACCGCAACATCAACTGGCGCCAGCTCGGCGACTTCGAGCACTTCGTCTACACCATCTTCGACATCGACGAGGCCAACCAGATCGCCGACTTCGCCCTGCGCTTCGTGCCCAACGAGCGCATCTTCCTGCACCGCCACCGCGCGCACACCAACACCTTCGTCGCGCAGGGCGAGCACCGCATCTACGAGCCGGACGGCAGCCTGCGCGAAGTGCGCGAGATCGGCAGCTATACCGCGAGCCCGGCTGCGCCCGAGCCGCACAGCGAGGGCGGCGGCAGCGAGGGCGCGATCGTCGTCTACAGCACCCGCGGCAGCACCGACGGCGTGGTCTTCGACGTGCTCGACGACCAGGCCAACACCGTCGGCACGCTGAGCTTCGCCGACCTGGTCGGCCTGTTCGAGGCCCAGGGACGGCGTCCCGGGGCCTGAGCCCTTTCGGGGGCGACGCCCGGCACGGCGGCGTGCGCCGTCCACCGGCGTGGTTCGCGGCCGGAATCCGGCGGCCACGGACGGCGCCGGCGGCCACGTGCTGTCACACCCGTCGCCGCGCCGCGCGCTGCCCCCGGATCCTTTGCGGCCGCCTCAGGCCTCCAGCTCGGGCGCGCAGGCCGGCGCACGGCGTTGCGGACTGGCCTGCTCGAAGGCATAGGCCAGCGCCAGCAGCTCCGCCTCGCGGTACGGCAGGCCGACCATCTCCATGCCGACCGGCAGGCCGGCCGCGGTGAAGCCGGCCGGCACGCTGACCGCCGGCAACCAGCTCTGCGCCGCGATCAGGGTGTTGGTCGGGAAGGTGAAGGTGGTCCAGCGGCGGGCGTCGAGGTCGGCGCGGGTCGGCGCCGGGATCTGCGTGGTCGGGAACACCAGCGCGCTGGCCCCGGCCGCGGCCATGGCGTTGACGATGCTGCGCTGGAAGGTCTCGCGCGCGACGTAGCGCGGGTAGTACTCGGGATCGGAGAGCGGGTCGTCCGGCCCCTCGCAGACCGCCTCGAAGAGGTCCAGCGCCGGGTGGTACTGCCCGGCCGCGCGAATGTCGCGCACCGACTTCGCCGGCGCCGCCGGCCGCGCGGCAAGAAAGGCGTCGATGTCGTGGCGCGAGTGGTTGACGTAGAGCGAGGTGTACTCGACGTAGTGCGCGAGGTCGGGTACGTGCACGTCGACCACCCGCGCACCGGCCGCCTCCAGCGCGGTGAGCGCGCCGGCCATGACCGCGTTGACCGGCGCGGCCTCGCTGTCGCTGTCGGCGCCGAAGGCCTCGCGCAGCACGCCGACGGTGCGCCCGGCGAGCGCGCCCGGTGAGAGCCGCGCGGTGTAGTCGACCCGGCCGGCGATGGCCGCGGTGGCGGTGAAGGGATCGGCCGGGTCGAAGCCGGCAATGGCGTTCAGCACGTGCGCGCAGTCGGTGACGGTGCGGCACATCGGCCCGGCCGAGTCCTGGAACACCACCAGCGGCGACAGCCCGCTGCGGCTGATCAGGCCCGGCGTGACCTTGAGCCCGACCAGGTTGTCGAACGACGACGGCAACCGGATCGAGCCGCCGGTATCCTCGCCGAGGCCGACCGCGGCGAGGTTGGCGGCGATGGCCGCACCGGTGCCGCTGCTGGAGCCGCCCGGGTCGCGATCGAGATCGTAGGGGTTCTTCGTCGTGCCGCTGCGCGAGGAATAGGCGAACCAGGCGGTGGCGAAGTCCGGCATGCTGGTCTTGCCGAGGATCACCGCGCCGGCCGCGCGCAGGCGCGCGATGACGGTGGCGTCGGTTTGCGGCACGTAGCCCGCCATCGCCGCCGAGCCGAAGCTGGTCTCGATGCCGGCGGTCTCGGCCTGGTCCTTGACCAGCACCGGGACGCCGTGCAGCGGGCCGCTGAAACGGCCGCCGTCGGCGAAGGCGGCGTCCAGCGCCGCGGCCTCGGCCTCCGCGCGCGGGTTGAGCGTGACCACCGCGTTCAGCGTCGGGCCGGCGCGATCGTAGGCGGCGATGCGTGCGAGGTAGGCGGCGACCAGCGCCGCGGCGCTCAGCTCGCCGGCCTCGAAGGCGGCGTGGATGCCGGCGATGGTCGCTTCTTCGACGGTGAAACTCATGCGGGTTGTCTCTCGTGGGGTAATGCAGTGCGGCGGGGTCAGCGCTTCAGCGCCAGCCACGGGTAACGAGCCGTGTCCGCGTTGGCGTAGTCCGGGTCGAGGTAGATGAACAGCCGCTCGATGCGCCAGTCGCGGATCTCGAACACGTCGCAGAAGCGCCCCGCGCCCCATTTGGGGTCGTCCACCCGCCACGGGCCGTCGTTGTGCTCGCCGTGGCTGGTACCTTCGCAGACCACGGTGTCGGCTCCGGAGAAGACCCAGTTGAAGGTCGCGTAGTGGTGCTTGATCGACTTCAGGATGCCGCCGACCGCGCCGAACATCTCGATCACCTCGGCCTTGCCGTCAGCCACGCCCCACTTGGGAAAGTAGACCTGGCAGTCGTCGGCGAAGAGATCGAACAGCGAGCCGCCGTCGGACGTGGTGCCGCCGCCGTCCAGCGCCTTGAAGTACTCGAGCGCAACGGACTTGCGCTGCTCGTCGGTCATGGTTTGCCGGCACAGGGTCATGGGGCCTCTCCTTTGAATGATGCGAACGGTGCCACGCGCGCCTTCACGGCCCGTGGCGGAAGCGGTCGACGTAGGCGCGCGCGAGCGGCAGGCTGGCGCGGGTGTAGGGCACGCCGAGCTCGCGCGCGAGATCGGTCTCGGCGTGCGAGCCGATCCAGGCCAGGATCAGCAGACGGCGCAGCATGAGGAAGGTCGGGATCTCGGCGCGCTCCTCCTCGGCCAGCGGCGCCACCGTCTCGTAACCGCCGACCCAGGCCGCGACCAGTGCGTCGACGTCCTCGCGGTCCTCCATGAAGCTGAGCGCGGTGGCGAGGTCGTAGAGGAACCAGCCCATGCCGGCATCGTCGAAATCGATCACGCGCGTGTCGTCGCCGGTCTCGAGCAGGTTGGCGAGGCGCAGGTCGGCATGGATCAGGCCGTAGCGCTCGGGGCCCTTGCCGAAGCGTTCGAGACGCTGGTGCAACGTCTCGTCGAGCGCGCCGAGCACGCGGCGGGCCTCGTCGTCGAGGCCGAGGCCGTCCTGCCAGCGGCCCCAGTTGGGGCTCCCGCCGAAGCAGTGCTCGTAGTCCCAGGTCAGGCGCTCGAACCACGGCGGCCGCTGCCAGGCGCGGGCGTGGGCGTGCATGCGCGCCGCGATCGCGCCGAGACGCGCGAAGGGCGCGGCGAGGGCCGATTCGTCCGGCTCGGCGCCCTCGATGAAGCCGAACATCACCGTCATGCGTTCCTCGTCCAGCGCCGGGGTGGCGACGGTCTGCACCGCCTCGCCGTCCGCCGCCGGGATCGCCTGCGGCGTGGTCACCCCGGCCTCCGCTTCCAGCGCGCGCATCCAGGCGAGCTCGCTCAGCACGCCGTTCCGGGTGTGGTAGCCGGTGCGGTGCACGCGCAGCACCAGCGGCTGCGCCGCGCCCGGCGGATCGACGCGGTAGGTCGCGTTCTCGGAGATGTTGAGCAGGGTCAGCGGGGTCGACTCGGGCAGGTTCCAGCGCGGCAGCGCGCGCGCCGCGACGCTTTCGAGGTGCGCCCTGCGCGCGGTCTCGTCGAGCTCCTCGAAGGTCATCGCCGCTTCTCCCGCGCACGCCGTACTCGCTCCGCATTAAAGCATTCCGGCGCTGGCGGATCACCGGTATGCTGACCGCTCGACCAGGCAGGAGGACAGTCATGCTGACTTCGATCGCGGGGCGCGTTGCCATCGTCACCGGCGCCAGCCGCGGCATCGGCAAGGGCATTGCGCGGGTCTTCGCACGCCACGGCGCGAAGGTGATGGTGGTCTCGCGCGACATCGAGCAGGCCACCGCCTGCGCCACCGAGCTCGGTGGCGAAGCGGTCGGCTACGCCGCCGACGTCGGCACCTGGGACGGCGCACAAGGCATGGCCGAGGCTGCCGAACAGCACTTCGGCGGCATCGACTTCCTGTGCGCCAACGCCGGCGTCTTCCCGCAGACCTCGATCGAGGCCATGGACCCGGAGGAATGGGACGCCGTCATGGCGACCAACCTCAAGAGCGCCTTCCTCGGCGTGAAGGCCTGCCTGCCGGCGCTCAAACGCTCCGACCAGGGGCGCGTGATCCTGACCTCCTCCATCACCGGCCCCGTCACCGGCTTCCCCGGCTGGAGCCATTACGGCGCGAGCAAGGCCGGCCAGCTCGGCTTCATGCGCACCGCCTGCATCGAGCTCGCGAAGCACGGCATCACCGTCAACGCGGTGCTGCCCGGCAACATCGTCACCGAGGGCCTGATCGACACCGGCCAGGACTACATCGATACCATGACCGCCTCGATTCCTCTCGGTCGGCTGGGCGACGTCGAGGACATCGGCAACGCCGCGCTGTTCCTGGCCTCGAAGGAAGCGGCCTACATCACCGGCCAGACCATCGTCGTCGACGGCGGACAGACGCAGCCGGAGTCGCTCGAAGCGCTGCAGACATGAGCGCCTTCATGCGCGAAGGCGACGGCGCCAGCGCGCACCCCGAGCTACTCGCGCGCCGCCGCCGCCTGCTCGGCGCGGGCGCGCCGCTGTTCTACGACGAGCCGCTGCACATCGTGCGCGGCGAAGGCGTGTGGCTGTACGACGACATCGGCCGGCGCTACCTCGACTGCTACAACAACGTGCCGCACGTCGGCCATTGCCATCCGCACGTGGTCGAGGCGATCGCGAAGCAGACCGCGACGCTCAACGTGCACACCCGCTACCTGCACGAGAACATCCTCGACTACGCCGAGCGCCTGCTGGCGACGCTCGACGACAGCCTCGGCCAGGTGATCTTCGTGTGCACCGGCAGCGAGGCCAACGACCAGGCCCTGCGCATCGCGCGCATGGCGAGCGGCGGCAAGGGCATCGTCTGCACCAACCTCACCTACCACGGCAACACCACCGCGGTGGACGAGATCTCGCCGCTGTTCCACGGCGGCCGCAGCGACTCGCCCAACGTGCGCACCGTGCCGTTCCCGTGCAGCTACCGCCCGCTGGACGGCCTCCAAGGCGAGGCCCTGGCCGCCGCCTACGCGAACAAGGTGCGCGAGGCCATCGCGGATCTGAAAACGAGCGGCGCCGGCTTCGCCGGCATGATCGTCTGCGCCATCTTCGCCAACGAAGGCCTGCCCAGGGTGCCGCCCGGCTTCATGCAGCAGGCCGTCGACCTCGTGCACGAGGCCGGCGGGGTTTTCATCGCCGACGAGGTGCAGTCCGGCTTCGGCCGCTGCGGCCGCATGTGGGGCCACGAGCTCGCCGGCGTCGTGCCCGACATCGTCACCATGGGCAAGCCCATGGGCAACGGCTACCCCCTCGCCGCCGTCGCCGCGCGCGAGGATCTCGTCGAGCGCTTCCGCGGCGAGGTGATGTACTTCAACACCTTCGGCGGCAACCCGGTCGCCTGCGCCGCCGGCAACGCCGTGCTCGACGTGATGGAACGCGAGAACCTGATCGAGCACGCCGCGCACATGGGCCGCTACGTGCGCACCCGGCTCGCCGGCCTCGCCGACCGCCACGAACTCATCGGCGACATCCGCGGCGAGGGCTTATGGATCGGCGTCGAGCTGGTGCGCGACCGCAACACGAAGGAGCCCGCCACCGACGAGGCCACCCGCATCGTCAACCGCATGAAGGACCGCGGCATCCTCATGAACCGTATCGGCGAGTTCGACAACGTGCTGAAGATGCGCCCGCCCCTGCCTTTTGCGGAGCCCGAAGCGGATTTTCTAACCGAAACGCTGGATGACGTGCTCGGCGGGAACTGATCTATTGTCGCGCTACCCCACGGACACGGGAGATCCCACATGGAAGTTGGCACCACGCTCAAACCCGGCCGCCGCGGCACCGCGAGGCTGACGCGCAAATTCGGCGACCGGTTGGTCTGCGTACGCTACCGTTACGACCGCGTACGCCGGCGGCGCCTCAAGACCGTCGAGCTGATCAGCGCCGAGCATCGCTGGGAACCACCCCCGGTCCGGCTCCAGGACTGCGCTCCCGTACGCGTCGCCTACCAAGAACGCGACCTGCGCGAGGTCGCCCGCGAACACAGCGGCCGCTGGGACCGGGTGCAGCGCGCATGGCTCGTGCCGCGCAGCTTCATCGACGCGCTCGGGCTGAGCAAGCGCGTTATCCGCGGGAACTCGAGGGAAGGATAGCTACTATGTATAGAAACCGGCTTGCTTATATGCGAACAGGGATACCCAATTTAGGAGACGTTTCCATATGTATGGAAACTGTCTATCACACTGTTGGCTACCAGCGCGCGCCGCGACGTTGATCCTAAGTAGCGGAAAAGCAAATGAACTGGAAATTTATTCTTGAAGGAGTAGTAGTCGCAGCAATTGTCGCGGGATTCGGCGCCGCGTTTCATTTCCAAGGCCGATTCGCAGAACTAGAGACTAGTTTCGAGAACCTTCAAGAACGCGTAACCGTGCAGGGCACAAAAGAAGGCGCGCGAGGACAGGCTGGCCCACCAGGGCCTAAAGGCGACCCTGGAGCCCCTGGGGAGTCCCCGGATATCAGCGAACTGGTAGCAGCAGTAATCTCACATCCCGATTTCCTAAAAGCCCAGAACGCAAACCGCAATGGAGAACTTTCAGCTACCGGCAAATCGAATGCTAATGAAGAAGATGCACCATCGTTGCGACTGGAAAAACGAGTGTTCTTTGGGGGAGAAACGATGCGCATCCGTTATGTCTCGCTAGGTACGTTCGCGAAGAGTGCCTATATCGCAATAGTACCGTCAGACATTCCGCACGGGCTTGAGAAAGATATCGATGCTCACAATCGAGGCTACAAAATGCTCCAAGGCAGGCTACGCGGTGTAGTAGAACTAGTCGCGCCGCCGCAAGAAGGAACTTATGACGCTCGTATGGTAACCACCGATTCAAATGGTGCCGAAGCTGCGTCCGTTAGCTTTACTGTGAGAAATGGTCGCTAACAAAGCAATGGAGCAGACGCATTGACAGCGACATTCCCTTCGCTGCCGCTCCAGTCAGCGACTGTCAAGCGCCGCTCATTGCAGCGTTAGATTGCCGGCAGGCGAATCGCGCAGAGCCCGAGACTGTCTATGCTCATTCAAGCCTACGGTGAGTTTTGGAATCCCGATGTCGTGGACTGGGGAAGCCGCGGGAAGGGAAATAAGGGATCGCTTGAAGGCAAGGTGCGCATCAACGGGCGAACGTATGCTATCGATTTCTGGGATGCAGTTGGCATCTACGTCCTAGTAGACGAATTTCGCCCAGTCTATGTCGGAAAGGCCAAAGACCGGCGCCTAGGGCCCAGGTTACGGGATCACCTAACAGACCGGTTCGCGGGACGATGGAACATGTTTTCGTGGTTCTCACAATCCACGATCAATACGACATATCAGAATCTCCGCCAGCCAGGTACGCGGCCGTTGAATCCAGATACGGTTACTAACACCTTGGAGGCCTTGGCTATTCTTATTGCAGATCCGCCTCTAAATAGAAAGCGGGAATCGCTTCCGAATGCGACTCTAGCAGAGCAGATTGCTCAACCCGCGCCGAAAACAATCAGAAAGTATCTCGAAGAGATAAATTCAAAGATCGATGCTTGGGACGAATGATAATAATGGGCCTAGGGCAATCTAACGAGGGGATCAAACGGCCACGTTACTGCAGCCTTGCTTGCAGCGGCTTCGCCATTCTCGCTTCCAACAAGGCCGCAGTAACGCGCCGGTTATCCTGTCGTTATGTGGCATGAAGCTCCTCATTCACTGACGCGGTGGCATTCCAACAAAATGTCCATTGGATCTTAGTCATGGCAACAAAGTTTCAGCGTCTCCAAATCTCCGAATGGAGACAGTACGCGAATATCGAGATCGATTTCGGCCGTCAGATGACAATTCTTACGGGAGCTAATGGTGCCGGGAAAACCACGATTTTGAACTTGCTGTCCCGCCATTTTGGCTGGTCCATAAACCTAATCGGTACGTTGTCGATTACAAAACGTGGCGCTTGGAAATATTACTCTGGCTCGGGGCGCGACTATTTTAACCGCGACGAAAATGCTGAACAGAGAATCGGCTCCCTAATTTATGAAGATGGCACGGAAGCTACGCTGAGTGTTCCGGCGCAGGTAGGCGAACACTTTCAAGTCAACATTCAAAACCAACAACCCATAGATGGGATCTATATAACTTCACATCGACCGGTCTATTCCTATCAAAGGGTTGACCAGATCCCAACAAAAATATCTGCGACTAACCAACTATTCGAAGATTATGTCTCGAACTTACGCCAGTACTACAATCCTAATGCAAGGATCCAATCGCCCAGCTTCAGAATAAAGAGCGCGTTAATTTCGTTAGCTACATTCGGGTACGGGAACCATGCGGTCGAGCCCAACGAAGAAGCGAGAGCGACATTTGAATCATTTCAAGAAGTGCTTCGGAACATCCTCCCGGAAGATCTAGAGTTTGAAGAAATACGGATTCGACTACCAGACGTTCTTTTGTATTGTCGTAACAACGAGTTCTCACTAGACGCCGCTTCCGGTGGCGTGTCGGCGCTAATAGATCTGGCGTGGCAAATCCATATGAAAGCTCTTACATCCGAGAGCTTTGTGGTGGTGCTTGATGAACCTGAGAATCATTTGCACCCGAGAATACAGCGCACTGTGCTTCCTAATCTGGTAAAGGCCTTTCCGCACGCGCAGTTTGTCGCGGCGACACACAACCCGTTTGTGGTCACTTCAGTACCGGACTCTTCTGTGGTGGTTCTAGATTTCGAAGAGGGGAAAGTGCGTTCGGAGAACCTCTCAGCGTTTGACCGGGCAGCTTCCGCAAACCAAGTCTTAGCGGACGTTCTCGGTGTTCCTTTTCCTATGCCGCTTTGGGTCGAAGACCGTGTCGAAAACATTGTTCGGGCGCTAGAAGGTGTCGAATTGACGGCGGAAACTCTTGCTCAAACAAAACGGCAACTTGCAGATCTTGGCCTCGGAGATATGTTCCCCGAAGTTATCGATCGTCTTATTCCCGGGAACGAGTAAGCTCGTTGATTCGATTGCAACGAGGAGCTATACCCGACGTGCTGCATGGCAATGAGGACGCGTGGGGGCGGGAATTCGAAATTGCAGTAGCGAATGCGCAGAATCCATTGCCTGCTCGTTATAGGCACGCTGATATCCGGGACCAACTTCGGGAAGATCTCTCAGGCAAATGCGCATATTGCGAGAGTCATATCGAACACGTGGCGTACTCGCACATAGAACACATCCAGCCTAAATCGCGTGTGCCAGCGGACGTATGTAGATGGACCAACCTAACATTAGCGTGCCCAGTGTGTAACACCCAGAAGGGCGACTATTTTGATCCGGAGGCGCCATTACTCAATCCATATGTGGACAACGTTGAGGATGAGGTGTGTTTTTATGGCCCCATGGCACTCGAAAGATCTTACAGAGCCAAGTTAACTATCTCGCGCTTGAAATTGAATCGTGCGGACCTTCTCTTTCGTCGACACGAGAACCTAAGATCAATATCGAAGATCTTGGATTTGATGGAACGAGCCGAAGGCGACGCAGCGTTAATCGCGGCGCTAAAAGAAGAGTTGGGTACTGAACTAAAAGATTCGTCGGAGTATGCGAGCTGCTCCAGGTATTTTTCCGAAGCAGAGTTAGCGCACAGGAATCTGAACTAGCAAAGGCCGTGACAATGCCACTTAGTTTCAGATTTGAAGTGCAACGTTGTTAGGGACGCAGGAATAGCTCGGTCGGTGTTTTCCAACGGTATCGCTTTCGGGGCCGGTTGTTAATCTCGTCGGCGATCGCATTGCATTGATGCTGT